>NZ_AP028666.1:4992500-6417500 GCF_041154465.1 Variovorax sp. V35 | reverse complement strand
ACGAAAGTGGACGTATAGGGTGTGACGCCTGCCCGGTGCTGGAAGATTAAATGATGGGGTGCAAGCTCTTGATTGAAGTCCCAGTAAACGGCGGCCGTAACTATAACGGTCCTAAGGTAGCGAAATTCCTTGTCGGGTAAGTTCCGACCTGCACGAATGGCGTAACGATGGCCACACTGTCTCCTCCTGAGACTCAGCGAAGTTGAAATGTTTGTGATGATGCAATCTCCCCGCGGAAAGACGGAAAGACCCCATGAACCTTTACTGTAGCTTTGTATTGGACTTTGAACAGATCTGTGTAGGATAGGTGGGAGGCTTTGAAGCAGGGTCGCTAGATCTTGTGGAGCCAACGTTGAAATACCACCCTGGTGTGTTTGAGGTTCTAACCTAGGTCCATTATCTGGATCGGGGACAGTGCATGGTAGGCAGTTTGACTGGGGCGGTCTCCTCCCAAAGCGTAACGGAGGAGTTCGAAGGTACGCTAGTTACGGTCGGACATCGTGACGATAGTGCAATGGCATAAGCGTGCTTAACTGCGAGACTGACAAGTCGAGCAGATGCGAAAGCAGGACATAGTGATCCGGTGGTTCTGTATGGAAGGGCCATCGCTCAACGGATAAAAGGTACTCTGGGGATAACAGGCTGATACCGCCCAAGAGTTCATATCGACGGCGGTGTTTGGCACCTCGATGTCGGCTCATCTCATCCTGGGGCTGTAGCCGGTCCCAAGGGTATGGCTGTTCGCCATTTAAAGAGGTACGTGAGCTGGGTTTAAAACGTCGTGAGACAGTTTGGTCCCTATCTTCCGTGGGCGCTGCAGATTTGAGGAAGCCTGCTCCTAGTACGAGAGGACCGGAGTGGACACACCTCTGGTGTATCGGTTGTCACGCCAGTGGCATTGCCGAGTAGCTAAGTGTGGAAGAGATAACCGCTGAAAGCATCTAAGCGGGAAACTCGTTTCAAGATGAGATCTGCCGGGGCCTTGAGCCCCCTAAAGAGTCGTTCAAGACCAGGACGTTGATAGGTCAGGTGTGGAAGCGCAGTAATGCGTTAAGCTAACTGATACTAATTGCTCGTGCGGCTTGACCCTATAACTTTGATCAATCTGATCAAGGTGTTATGCCAAGTTGACGCATTCAAAATAATTCGCCAAAAGCTGATTCCAAACTCTATGAATTCGTTTGATTGATCGTGTGATCAATCGGACAACCCTTT
Source organism: Variovorax sp. V35 (assembly GCF_041154465.1). Taxonomy (NCBI): domain Bacteria; kingdom Pseudomonadati; phylum Pseudomonadota; class Betaproteobacteria; order Burkholderiales; family Comamonadaceae; genus Variovorax; species Variovorax sp. V35. Next base: position 6,416,285 of record NZ_AP028666.1, on the reverse strand, counting down.
ATGCCTGATGACCATAGCGAGTTGGTACCACTCCTTCCCATCCCGAACAGGACAGTGAAACGACTCAGCGCCGATGATAGTGCGGGTTCCCGTGTGAAAGTAGGTCATCGTCAGGCTCTTACAGCCCAGAAAACCCCAGTCAGCAATGACTGGGGTTTTTTGCTTTGCGCACAGAAAACGCCAAACGCATAAAAAGCGCTGACTCGAAAGAAGCAGCGCTTTTTTATTGCGGCGAACATCCACCAATCAGGTGTTGCGTACTCCCAAAGCATCGGATTGTGCTGCGCCGGCCGTAATCAGCTCTGCAAGCAGGTCCGTCGTCAGGGCCTCCAGCGACGCATCCGCAAAGAATCGAGCTCGAATCAGCTCGAAGTAGGGCGTCCCGCCAAGCCACGCATCCCACTCAGCGTGCGACACCGCATGCAATTCCAGAAGCTTGAACTTCATCAGCACCTTCATCGCGTGACGCGCGTGCTTCACAGGATCGCGCTCCAAGCCAGCTAAACGCTTGCGCGCCGTATGCAACGCGCGCTCGACATCGGTGAAGACGCCACCATGCCCCGGGATCACCTGCCGCGGCGCCAACTTCTCGATCAAATCGAGCGTTGCCGCAATGTCCCCGAACGAGGGCTCACCCATCAGCTCCGGAAAGGCGATGCCAAACCCGTTCTCCCAGAGCGCGTCCGCTGAAATCAGAGTCCGCGACACCGGGTCGAATAGGATCACCGAGTGCGGATCGTGACCTGGAGCCCCATGCACTTGCCACGCGCTGTCTCCCAGCAGGCATTCAGTGCCTGGCTCGAGCAGTCCAGTGAAGCCAAAGCGCGGGCAACTCTGCCCCGTCGCAAGAAAACTCAGACCCTGCGCATCCCATCGTTCAACCAGCGCCGCCTCTCCAGGCGGGATGTCCGTCCGCAGCGATGGATAACGCTGCTGCAACGCTGCGTTCCCCCCGCAGTGATCGCTGTGCAGATGCGTGTTCAGCACCCGATCGAGCGGACGTTCGCCCAGCACCGACTCGACCAGTGCCAACGTTTGCTCGGCATGCGTGGCATAGCCTGTGTCGACCAGCGTCGTTTCCTCGACTCCGACGAAGAGGATGTTGTTCGAAGACAGCCAGCCCCGCTCGAACACGACGACATTCGTCGGCAGCCCGGCGCTGGCTTCCCCGTGGCGCCCCACGCGCTCAGGCACCGGTGCTGGTGCGCAGCTCGCGCCGCAGGATCTTCCCCACGTTGGTCTTGGGCAGCGACTCGCGGAACTCGATGTGCTTCGGGCGCTTGTAGCCGGTGAGCTGTCCGTTGCAGTACTGGAGCACGGCGTCTTCCGTCAGCGTCGGGTCCTTGCGGACCACGAAGACCTTGATGGCTTCGCCTTGCTTCTCGTCCGGCACACCCACGGCCGCGCATTCAACGACGCCCGGGCACAGCGAGATCACATTCTCCAGCTCGTTGGGGAACACGTTGAAGCCGCTCACGAGGATCATGTCCTTCTTGCGGTCGACGATCCGGCTGTAGCCGTCCTCCTGCATCACGGCGATGTCGCCGGTGCGCATGAAGCCGTCAGCCGTGAAGGCCGCGGCCGTCTCGGCGGGCTGGTTGTAGTAGCCGGTCATCACGTTCGGGCCCTTGATGCACAGCTCGCCCGCTTGGCCGATCGGCAGCGATTGGCCTTCATCGTCCTTGATCGCGATCTCAATGCTCGGCAACGGCAAGCCGATGGTGCCCGTGAACTTCGTGTTCGACACCGGGTTGTTGGTGCCGATCGCGCAGGTCTCGCTCATGCCCCAGCCTTCGATCATCGGGCAGCCGGTGGCTTCGAACCACTTGCGCGCCGTGCCTTCGGAAGCGGCCATGCCGCCGGCCTGCGACACGAACAGCGTCGAGAAGTCGACCGTCTTGAACTCCGGGTGCATCAGCAGAGCATTGAACAAGGTGTTCACCGCCGGCAGCATGTGGAAGGGGCGCTTCTTCAGCACCGCGACGAACTTGTTGAAGTCGCGCGGGTTCGGAATCAGCGTCATGTGCGAGCCCTGGCGGATCACCAGCAGGCACAGCGTCAGCGCGAAGATGTGATACAGCGGCAGCGCGGCGATGCTGTTGACCTTCGCCAGGTCGCCAGCCCGCGCCAAAGCGGGCGTGAACCAGGCCTCGGCCTGCAGCGTGGCGGCCACGATGTTGCGGTGGGTCAGCACCGCACCCTTCGACAGGCCGGTGGTGCCGCCCGTGTACTGCAGGAAAGCGATCGAATCGAGCGTGCTCTGGTCGGGCCCGAGCGTGCGCCCGCGGCCTTCGGCAATCGCCTGCTTGAACGGCGTGACCGTGCGGCCGTCGCTCAGCGGCAGCTTGTAGGGCGGCACCATCTTGGCCAGGTGGCGCACGGCCACCGTGATCCACGTGCCGTACAGCCCGCCGAGCAGGTCGCCCATCGCGGTCATCACCACGTGCTTGACGGGCGTGCGCTCGATCACCTGTTCAAGCGTGGCGGCAAAGTTTTCGAGGATGACGATGGCGGTGGCGCCGGAGTCATTGAGTTGGTGCTCCAGTTCGCGCGCCGTGTACAGCGGATTGACGTTGACGCAGGTGTAGCCCGCGCGCAGCACGGCGCACATCGTGACCGCGAACTGCGGCACGTTGGGCAGCATGATCGCCACTCGCGCACCGGGCGCGAGGCCCTGCGATTGCAGCCAGGCACCCATCGCCTTCGAGAGCGTGTCGAGCTCGCCGTACGACATCCAGCGCTCCATGCAGACCGAGAACGGACGGTCTTTGTAGCGGCCGAAAGCCTCGTCGAACATGTGAGGCAGGGAGCGGTACTGCTCCGGATGAATCTCGTGCGGCACGCCGGCCGGGTAGTTCTGTCGCGCGGATGTCTGCATGCAAGCTCCTTTGGCGCGGATTGTGGGAGCCAATGCCTCCCACCCGCCAGCGGGCTTGTCCTAGGGGCGCATACCCGGTGTCGCGCAGGCGATAGCCGCCGTGCACGCCCGGGTCACTGCAATGCGATCAGGCGTTGCCGGATTCGCCCGGCAGCAGCACGCCGGCCGGGATGTCGGGCTGCACCTCGAGCGCGCGGTACAGCGGCGTGAAGTCGGGTGCCGTGAGATCGAAGAGCTGTGCGAAGTTCTCGATCACGAAGTAGTTGGCCTGGTAGGTGTCGATCTTGTAGCGCGTGCGCATGGTGCGCAGCAGGTCGAGCGGGAGGCGGTGCGGCTCGGGGCTGCGCACCGCGTGCTGCAGTTCGCCGACCGAGCTCAGGATGCCGGCGCCGTAGGCGCGCAGGCCCTCGGGCTGGCGGATCAGGCCGAATTCGACCGTGTACCAGTACAGCCGCGCCAGCTTCTCGCCCGCGCCCAGCTCGTGCGCCTTGATGCCGCCCTGGCCGTAGCGCTGCACGTAGTCGGCGAAGGTGGGGTCGAACAGCATCGGCACATGGCCGAACAGGTCGTGGAACACGTCGGGCTCGACGATGTAGTCGAACTCTTCGGGCTTGCGGATCCAGTCGGTCACCGGGAACTTGCGGTTCGCCAGCAGCGTGAAGAAGGGCAGCTCGGGAATCAGCCCCGGCACCGCGACGATCTCCCAGCCGGTGGCGCGGTGCAGGCGCTCGTTGAGTTCCTCGAAGCGCGGGATGCGGTCCTTCACGCCGAGCAGCGGCAGCGCCTTGATGAAGGCGTCGCAGGCCAGGCCAGTCAGCTGCGCGGCCTGGCGTTCGTACAGCCGCTTGTAGGTGTCGTGGTCAGCCGCCGTGTAGCTGGCCCAGTCCTGCGGGCAGGTGTAGTCGGCTTGCACCGAACCGCCGCGCGAGTAGTCGCCGCGCGGCGGGCGATCGGATGCGCCATAGACGGCGGGGGTGACAACGGCGGCGGGGGTATCCATGGGGCGTTCGGTTTCTCGGGTTACTTGAGCCAGCGGTCCATCACGCGCTGGAAGTCGCCGCCGGCTTGCTGCAGGTGCAGCCATTGGTCGACATACGATTTGAAAGCCACGTCGTCGCGCGGCAGCATCCAGGCCATTTCGCCGTACTGCAGCGGCTTGTCGGGGTTCACCGCGCACAGCCCGGGCTTGAGCTTCTGCTGCGTGATGGCCTCGGCCGATTCGGTGACGAACACGTCGGCGCGGTTGGCCAGGATCTCGTCGAAGATCGTGACGTTCTCGCCGTGCAGCGTGAGCCTGGCCTGCTTGAAGTTGGTGCGGGCGAAGCGTTCGTTGCTGCCGCCCGGGTTGAAGATCACGCGGGTCGACGGCTGGTCGATGGCCGCCACGCTCTGGTACTTGGCCACGTCGGCGCAGCGCGCGATGGGCGTCTTGCCGTTGACCATGTAGGGCGCGCTGAAGAAGGCACGCTTCTGGCGGTCGGTGGTCACCGACACGCCGCCCACGGCGATGTCGCACTTGCCCGCGGCCAGGTCGGGCAGCAGGTTGGCCCACGTCGTCTTGACCCATTCGGGCTTGGCGCCGAGGCTGGCGCTGAAGCCGGCCATCAGGTCAACGTCGATGCCTTCGAACGAGGCGTCGGCCTTCTGGAAGCTGAAGGGCCGGTAGTCGCCCGGCGTGCAGATGCGCAGCACCGCCGCCTTCTGCACCGTGTCCAGGTGCGAGGCACCCGGGCCGGCCGCGGGCGGCGCCGAAGCGCAGCCCGAGAGCACGACAGCAGCGGCAACTGCCGCGACGAAGGAAGTGACGACAGTCGAAGAAGACGCGTGGCGCATGCCGGGCTCCAGGGCAGTGGTGAAGCGCCTTATTTTGCGGCGCTCAGCACGCCCCGGCGCATCTGGTCGAGCTCGATGCTCTCGAACAGCGCCTTGAAGTTGCCGTTGCCGAAGCCGTCGTCGCCCTTGCGCTGGATGAACTCGAAGAAGATCGGGCCCAGCTGGTTCTCGCTGAAGATCTGCAGCAGCAGTGCGTCCTTCTTGCCGTCGATCAGGATCTTGCGGCTCTTCAGCTCAGCCACGCTTTCGCCGTGGCCGGGAATGCGCTTGTCGATCAGCTCGTAGTAGGTGTCGATGGTGTCCAGCAGCGTCACGCCGTTGGCGCGCAGCGCGTCGACGCTCTCGTACAGGTTGTCCGAACCCATGGCGATGTGCTGGATGCCCTCGCCCTTGTACATGTCCAGGTACTCCTGGATCTGGCCGGCCTGTTCCTTGCCTTCTTCGTTGATCGGGATGCGGATCTTGCCGCAGGGGCTGGTCATGGCCTTGCTCTTCACGCCCGTCACCTGGCCTTCGATGTCGAAGTACTTCACTTCGCGGAAGTTGAAGAGCTTCTCGTAGAAATTGGCCCACACGTCCATGCGGCCGCGGTACACGTTGTGCGTCAGGTGGTCGATGTAGGTCAGGCCGTTGCCCTTGCGCGCGAGCGCGTCCTGCGACGACACGCCCGGCAGCGCCTCGAAGTCCACGTCGTAGAAGCCGATGTTGCCGATGTCGCCCGGCTGCGCGCCGTTCTTGCCGGGCCAGCGGTCCACCAGGTAGATCAGGCTGTCGCCGATGCCCTTGATGGCGGGAATGTTCAGCTCGCCCGGGCCGGCCTTGTCGGCGAAGCCCCAGGCGCCCAGCGCGGTGGCGCGCTCGTAGGCCTGCTTGGCGTCCTGCACGCGGAAGGCGATGGCGCACACGCTCGGGCCGTGCTCGCGCGCAAAGCGCTGGGCGAACGAATCGGGTTCGGCGTTCAGGATGAAGTTGATCGTGCCCTGGCGGTACAGCAGCACGTTCTTGTGGCGGTGCTTGGCGATGGCCACGAAGCCCATGCGCTCGAACACCTTGCCCATCGCGACCGGATCGGGTGCCGCGTACTCGATGAATTCGAAGCCATCGGTGCCCATCGGGTTCTCCCAGGGCGTGAAGGCGGGGGCGTCGGCGTGGCTCATGGGTGCTGTCTCCGGAAAGTGGGGAAGTTGTGCAGAAAGGAAAACAAAGGCCCGGATTCGGGCCGTGCTGCACTGTAGGGCGGAAGGCGTTCAGGTTTTCTGCGTTTCTGGGCGCCCTGAGTAGCCATGACGCAGTAAAACTGCAAAAATGACGAAATGGAAGCACTCGACAAGATAGATCGGCTTATTTTGCGCATGCTGCAAGCAGACGGCCGCGCCACCTACGACCAGATCGCGGAGCAGGTCAGCCTGTCGCCCAGCGCCGTGCTGCGGCGGGTCAAGCGGCTGGAGGAGCACAAGGTCATCGACCGCTACGTGGCCCTGGTCCAACCCGAGGCGGTCGGCCTGGGCCTCACGGCCTACCTGAACGTGCGGCTCGAAAAGCACACCGAAAGCCACAAGCGCAACCCGATGGACCTGTTCCGCGCCAGCGTGCAGACCTGGCCCGAGGTGGTCGAGTGCGCGGCCCTCACCGGCGACATGGACTACCTGCTGCGCGTCGTGGTGGCCGACATGGCGCACTACAGCCGCTTCATCATGGACACCCTGTTGAAGCACCCCAGCGTCGAAGACTGCAAGACCAGCTTCGTGCTCGATCGTGTCAAAGCCACAACATCTGTGCCCGTTTAACCACAAATTGGTTGCGGAAACACCACGGACTCTGGTATCGAGTCACGAATGCGTCCAGAAAGTGTCCTTGCGGGCTTGGTGATTAAGGGAAAACCCTTACATTGGAGCCATGCTTACCGCCAAGACCCTCCTCAAAGCGTCTCTCGGCCTCGGCTCTTTCCTGAAGGCGCCGATGGTTGAGGCGCAACCGCGCGCCGTCAGCGCGCCCCCACCCGTCATGGTGCCGATCCGCTCGATCGGCCCGCGCGAGCGCGAACGCATCGCGCGCCACCTGCTGGACCTGACGCCGCACGACCGCTACCTGCGCTTCGGCTATGCCGCGGCCGACGAGCAGGTCCTGCGCTATGTCGAAGGCTTGGACTTCGATCGCGACGAACTGTTCGGCATCTACAACCGCCGCCTCGACCTGATCGCGATGGCGCACGTGGCCTACGCACCCGGCGACCAGCACAGCGACTGCGCCGAGTTCGGCGTGTCCGTGTCGTCGCACGCCCGCGGCCGCGGCTATGGCGCGCGCCTGTTCGAGCGCGCCGTGGTCGCCGCGCGCAACGAAGGCGTGGGCATGCTCTTCATCCATGCGCTGAGCGAAAACGCGGCCATGCTCAAGATCGCCCGCAACGCTGGCGCCACCGTGGTGCGCAGCGGCTCGGAGTCGGAAGCCCACCTGCAGCTGCCCACCGCCACCTTCGACAGCCGCATGAGCGAGATCGCGCTGGAGCATTACGCCGCGGTCGATTTCGCGCTCAAGAGCCGCGCCAAGCAGTTCTGGGCCTTCCTGGCGAGCCTGCAGGAAGTGCGCAGCGGCATGCGCGACGCAAGAAGCAAATCGGCGCCGTGAGCGGGCGAGGGCGGCCTATGCCGGCCGGACGGTAGAGCCTGTCATGCGCAATCCGTTATCCTTGTCTCTCTTCAACTCCGCCCTCCCGCAGTGGCCGACCCTCACCCTGAACGCGCTCCCGTTGAACGGGAAGACAAGCGTGGCTTTCTCCAGAAGCTCGCCGAATTCATCCACCCCGGCCCCGATTCGCGCGACGAGCTGATCGAAACCCTCGCCGACGCCGAGGACAACGAGGTGATCGGCGCCGAATCGCGCGTGATGCTCGAAGGCGTGCTGCGCATGGCCGACATGACGGCCGGTGACGTGATGGTCGCGGCGCCGCGCATGGACCTCGTGAACATCGACGCGCCCTTTGACGCGCTGCTGCACGCCGTGATCCAGACCGCGCACTCGCGCTTTCCGGTCTACGAGGGCGAAAAAGAAAACATCATCGGCATCCTGCTCGCGAAGGACCTGCTCAAGCTGCAGCGCGCGCCGGGCCTGAACATCCGCGCCTTGCTGCGCCCGGCCACCTTCGTGCCCGAGAGCAAGGGCCTGAACGACCTGCTGCGCGAATTCCGCGGCAACCGCAACCACCTGGCCATCGTCATCGACGAGTTCGGCCGCGTGGCGGGCCTCATCACCATCGAGGACGTGCTCGAGCAGATCGTCGGCGAGATCGAGGACGAGTTCGACATCGCCGAAGACGAGGGCGACATCTTCGGCCTGGCCGACCACACCTACCGCGTCTCGGGCGACACGCCCATCGAGCGCGTGGCGGAGGCCTTCGGCATCGTCTTCAACGAAGAACAGCTGAGCGAAGACTTCGACACCATCGGCGGACTCATCGCGCACGAGATGGGCCACGTGCCCAAGCGCGGCGAGCACCATGCCATCGGCGGCTTCGACTTCGTCGTGCTGCACACCAAGGGCGGCGCGGTGCGCTGGTTCCGGGTGTCGCCGGCGCGCGGCGGCGACGCGGCCGACTGATGCCGGCGCCCGCAGCAGCGGCCCCGGCCCGCGTCTCGCCCACCTCTCCCCCTTCCTCCGCCGCCTCCGGGCTGCTGCGCCTGCTCGGCTTCGGCCTGGCGGGCGTGGCGCAGGCCCTGTCCATTGCCTGGCCGGGTGATGGCCGCCCGCTGTGGTGGCTGCAGCTGCTGTCGCTGGCGGGGCTGGTCTGGCTGCTCGACGGCCTGCGCGCCCAAGGCGCGGGCTGGCGCCGCGCCGGCCTGCACGGCTGGGTGTTCGCGACCGCCTGGCTCACCGGCAGCTTCTGGTGGCTCTTCATCTCGATGCACACCTACGGCGGGCTGCCGGCGCCGCTGGCGGTGATCGCCGTGCTCGCGCTGGCGGCGGCGCTCGGGCTCTACTACGCCGTGGCCTGCGCCTGGTTCGTGGTGCGCGGGCCGGCAGGGCGCGTCGCGGGTGCCTTCGTGTTCGCGGCGCTGTGGACGCTGGCCGAGCTCGTGCGCGGCAGCTGGTTCACCGGCTTTCCCTGGGGCGCGGGCGGCTACGCCCATGTCGACGGCCCGCTGGCCGCGCTGGCGCCGTGGGTCGGCGTGTACGGCATCGGCGCCGCGGCGGCACTGGCCGTGGCGCTGGTCGCGCGACGCCTGCCGCTGCGCGGCGTGGCGCCGACGGCGCTGGCCGCCGTGCTGCTCGCCGCGGTCTTCGTGCTGCCCAACGTTGTCTCGCCGCTGCCCGCCGATGCGCGCGGCGCGCAGGGCACTGCCGGCACGCTGCAGGTCGCGCTGCTGCAGGGCAACATCCCGCAGGACGAGAAATTCATTCCGGGCGGCGGCATCGAGACCGCGCTGCGCTGGTACGCCGAACAGCTGCGCGACGCCAAGGCCCAGCTCGTGGTCACGCCCGAAACGGCGCTGCCGCTGCTGCCGCGCCAGCTGCCCGCCGGCTACCTCGACGCCATCCAGGAACGCTACGGCCAGCCGGGCACGCAGCAGGCGGCCATCGTCGGCCTGCCGCTCGGCGACGGGCCGGGCACCTACCGCAACGCCGTGCTCGGCTTCATGCCCGGTGGCGCGGCGCAGCCCTACGCCTACAGCAAACACCACCTCGTGCCCTTCGGCGAATTCATTCCGCCGGGTTTTCGCTGGTTCATCCGCATGATGAGCATCCCGCTGGGCGACTTCGAGCGCGGCGGGCTGGCGCAGGCGCCCTTCGTCTGGCAGGGCCAGCGCATTGCGCCCAACATCTGCTACGAAGATTTGTTCGGCGACGAGATCGGCGCCAACTTCCGCGACGAGGCCACGGCGCCGACGGTCCTGCTCAACGTCAGCAACATCGCCTGGTTCGGCGACTCGGTCGCCATCGACCAGCACCTGGCCATCTCGCGCATGCGTGCGCTCGAATTCGCGCGGCCGATGGTGCGTTCCACCAACACTGGCGCCACCGTGGTGATCGACGCCGCGGGCCGCGTCACGCACCAGCTGCCGCGCCTCACGCGCGGCGTGCTCGAAGCGCCGGTCGAAGGCCGTCGCGGGCTCACGCCCTTCGCGCGCTGGGTCGCGCCCTTCGGCCTGTGGCCGCTGTGGATCGCGGCGCTGGCGATCGTCGCACTGGGCGCGGTCTTCTTCCGGCCCGGGCGCACCCAAGGCTGAGGCGCACCGGCGGATGCGCATTCGACGTCGTCGTTCATGAAGCACCACCACCGCCCCAAGCCCGCCGCGCCATCCGTGGTCGATGGCACAGGCGACCTTCGCGCCAGGGGCTCGGTGCTCGAAGTCTTTCTCGCTTTCCTGAAGCTCGGCCTGACCTCCTTCGGCGGACCGGTGGCGCACCTGGGCTACTTCCGCACGGAGTTCGTGGAGCGCCGCAAGTGGCTCGACGACAAGCGCTATTCCGACCTCGTGGCGCTGTGCCAGTTCCTGCCCGGGCCCGCAAGCAGCCAGGTCGGCATCGCGCTGGGGCTCGGCCGCGCGGGCTGGGGCGGGGCGCTGGCGGCGTGGCTCGGGTTCACGCTGCCGTCCGCCGTGGCGCTCATCCTCTTTGCGGCCGGCGTCACGCACTGGGCGGGCCTGGCGCAATCGGGCGCGGTGCACGGGCTGAAGGTCGTCGCGGTGGCCGTCGTCGCGCAGGCGGTGTGGGGCATGGCGAAGTCGCTGTGCCCCGACCGGCTGCGCGCGGGCGTGGCCATCGTCGCGGCGCTGCTGGTGCTGGCGGTGCCTTCGGCCATGGGGCAGATCGTCGCCATCGTCGCCGGGGGCGTCGTCGGCCGATGGGCGCTGCAGCTGGGCCACCTTCCCGCGGCGCAGCACCGCGACCACGGCGTGAGCAAGGCAACGGGCGCCGCGCTGCTGGGCCTGTTCGCCGTTCTGCTCGTCGCACTGCCGATGCTGGCCGCGGCGGCGGATTGGCCACCGCTGTCCGTCATCGCGTCCTTCTACCGGTCGGGCGCGCTGGTGTTCGGCGGCGGCCATGTCGTGCTGCCCTTGCTGCAGGCGGGCGTGGTGCCGACGGGCCTGGTCTCGAACGATGTGTTCCTGGCGGGCTACGGCGCAGCGCAGGCGGTGCCGGGGCCCCTGTTCACCTTCGCGGCCTTCCTCGGCGCCGCCATGCCGGAGCCGTTCGGCGGGTGGGTGGGCGGCTTGGCGCTGCTGCTGGCCATCTTCCTGCCGGCCTTCCTGCTGGTGGCGGGTGCGCTGCCGTTCTGGGAGACGCTGCGCCAGCGCGACGGCGTTCAGCGCGCGATGGCGGGCGTCAACGCGGCGGTCGTCGGCGTGCTGCTCGCCGCGCTCTACGACCCGGTGTGGACGAGCGCCATCCATTCGAAAGCCGATTTCGGGCTCGCGCTGGCGGCGTTCGGCTTGCTCGTCTACGCGCGCCTGTCGCCGGTGTGGGTCGTCGGGCTGGCGGCGGTGGCGGGCTGGCTGCTGGCCCTCTAAGGCCGGCGCATGACCGCATGCCATGCCGGCATGCAGCGGCATGGCATGCGGGCATGGTTCATGTATCTTCCTCGCCGCCTCGAGAAATCATCCTCAAACCAAGGAGCCCGTATGTACTTTTCTACCCATTTCCGTGCCTTTGCGGCCGGTGCCGCGTTGCTCGCGGCCAGCGCGCTCGCGCAGGCCCAGCAGGCGCTGCCCAACGTGGTGATCCTGGCAACCGGCGGCACCATCGCCGGTGCCGGCGCGTCGGCCGTCAACAGCGCCACCTACGCGGCCGCCAAGGTCGGCGTCGAGAAGCTGATCGCCGGCCTGCCCGAGCTGGCCAAGGTCGCCAATGTGCGCGGCGAGCAGGTGTTCCAGGTGGCTTCCGAAAGCCTCACCAACGACAACCTGATGACGCTGGCCAAGCGCGTCTCGGCGCTGTCCAAGCAGTCGGACGTGGACGGCATCGTGATCACCCACGGCACCGACACGCTGGAAGAAACTGCCTACTTCCTGACGCTCACCGTGCACACCAACAAGCCGATCGTGGTGGTCGGCTCGATGCGCCCGGGCACGGCCCTGTCGGCCGACGGCGCGCTCAACCTGTACGACGCGGTGAACGTGGCGGGCAGCAAGGACGCGATGGGCAAGGGCGTGCTCGTGACGATGGGCGACAACATCGACACCGGCCGCGACGTGAGCAAGAACGTCAACATCAAGACCAGCGCGTTCTCCAGCCAGTGGGGTCCGTTGGGCATGATTGTCGAGGGCAAGAACTACTGGTTCCGTGCACCGGTCAAGCGCCACACCACGAACTCGGAATTCAACATCGACAGCATCACCGCGCTGCCGCCGGTCGAGATCGCGATGGGCTACGAAGGCGTGTCCTCGGTGGCCATCGACGCGATCGCCAAGAGCGGCGCCAAGGCGCTGATCCACGGCGGCACGGGCAATGGCTCGGTGGCCGACCGCATCGTGCCGAATCTGCAGAAGGCTCGCACCGACGGCGTGGTCGTCATCCGCAGCTCGCGCGTGCCCGACGGCTTCGTGATCCGCAACGCCGAGCAGCCCGACGACAAGTACGACTGGGTGGTGGCGCACGACCTGCGCCCGCAGAAGGCGCGCATCCTGGCGATGGTGGCCCTCACGAAGACCAACAACACCAAAGAGCTTCAGCGCATCTTCTGGGAGTACTGATCGACGATCAGCGCGCGGTGCGGCGCTTGCGGTGCCGCGCGTATTCCAGGCTGCTCACGCACACCAGCAGCCAGCCCAGGCCGGTCAGCAGGCCGGCCGCGACATCGCTCGCGAAGTGCACCTGCAGGAAGATCCGGCTGCAGGCGATGGTGACGATGGCCGCCACCGCGGCCATGGCGGCCGGCACATGCCAGCGCGCCGGCAGCAGCCGCAGCGCCAGGTACAGCAGCATCCCGTAGCTCACGATCGCGCCCGCGCTGTGGCCGCTGGGAAAGCTGAAGCTCGTCTCCAGCGCCAGCCCGTGGTCGTGCACCGGCCGGGCCCGCGCAAAGATGTGCTTGAGCGCGGGGTTCAGCACCACGATGCCGCCGAGCGCGGTCACCCAGCCCAGCGCCAGCCCACGATGCGCGTTGCGCCACAGCAGCAGCGCGACCAGCCCGCACACGGGCGCGAGCAGCTGCGCGTCGCCCAGGTGCGTGAGCCAGCTGAAGCTCACGAGCGCGCCCCACGGCACATGGGCGGCGATGGCGTCGGCCAGCGCCTGGTCGGCGCGGCCCATGGTGCGGCCGTCGCCCAGGTGCGAGGCGATCCACGCGACCAGCACCGCCGCCGCAAGGATCAGCACGAAACCCAGTCCCAGTCCGAGCGCCAGGCGCGATTCGTCAGGCTCGCCGGTGTCGGGCAGCGGATGGCGTCGCTGCAGCATCCGGCAGGCGAGGCCGGCGCCGAGCGCCGACACGGTCAGCGCGAGCGCGAACCAGGCCAGGGCGTGTTCGCCCAGCTGTTGTGCAAGAAGAACCAAGGGGGCTGAAGAAGAAAGAAGGAGGGTGTCCGCAGGAGGCATGCGGCGCAACCCTAAGGGGCCGTCGCGCGGCTGGCAAGCGGAAGCCGCAATAGGTCGACGCGCGTGAAGGCTTTGTCGGCCGCCGAATGGTCCCAGCGCTCGACCACGCACATGCGCTGCGCGCCGTCGACGGACGCTTCCGTGCGCAGCACGTTCACCGAGTTCGGCGCATCCCAGCGCACGCGCGTCGACACGGCGGTGCCGGCCTGCACCGCCCAGGCCGTGGGCGGGCAGCCCGGAAAGCGCTCGTCCAGCGGGCGCACGAAAGGCAGGTGGATGTGGCCGCCGACGATCAGCTCGGCGCCCGCCGCCGTCCAGCGCGCCACCGCCGCCGCGCGCCCGTGCAGGCGGTTCTGCCGGTCTTCGGGCCGCGTCACCAGCACCGGCTGGTGCGTCACGACCACGCGCACCTGCCGGGGCGAAGCCTGGGCCAGCCGCGCCGCCACGCGCTCGACCTGCGCGGGCGACACCTCGCCGTCCTCATGCCGGTACCAGCGCGTCGTGTTGACCGTGACCACCAGCCAGTCGTCGCAGGCGAACACCGGCTCCAGGTCGGGGCCGAAGGCTTCTGTGTAGCGACCGTAGGGCGAGAAGACGCGCGCCGCCAGCTGGAACAGCGGGATGTCGTGGTTGCCCGGAATCGCGACCACCGGCGCCGCCAGCCGCTCGGCAAAGGCGCGCGCCGCCGCGAACTGGCGGCGCGTGGCACGCTGCGTGATGTCGCCCGACAGCAGCACCGCCTGCGGCGCCAGCGCGTGCGCCAGGCGTTCGAGCGCCTGCAGCACCTCGGGCTGCTCGGTGCCGAAGTGCGGGTCGGACACTTGCAGCAGGCAGCTCATGGCCGTGCCGCCTCCAGCTCGGGCGCGCTGTCGGGCCGCACCAGCCACAGCGGGTCGGGCGCCACGCGGAACAGCAGGGGCATGTCGACCCAGTCGATCTCGCCGTCGGTGGCGATCTTCACGCGGCGCGGCGTGCGCAGCCGGCCGGCTTTCACCGTCATCGACTCGAAGGGAAAGCTCAGCACCTCGTCGGCATCGCCCAGCCGCCCGAGCGCGCCGCGCACCAGCAGCCCCGGCATCGACAGCAGGCCGACCGGCTTGAGCGCCACCGCGGTCAGCCGGCCCTGCTCGGGTGCCTCGGCGTGGTCGACGCCCGCCTGCATCAGCTGCAACGGGTTGTTGCCCACGAACAGCGTGGGCGTGCGGATGTCGCGCTCGTGGCCGTGCGAGGCGATGCGCAGCTGCCAGTGGCGATGGCGTCCGCGCAGCACCGTCAGCAGGCCCGAGTAGAAGGCGATCCAGCGGTGACGGCCGAAGCGTGCCTTGTGGCTCTCGCGCTCCTCCAGCAGGTCGGCATACAGGCCCATGCTGGCATTCACCAGGAACACGCGGTCGTTCACCAGCCCCACCTGCACCGCCCGGGGCTGCTGCGTGAGCAGCACCTGCAGCGCCTGCGCCGTGTCGCGCGGGATGCCGTGGGTGCGGCTGAAGTAGTTGAAGGTGCCCTGCGGCAGCACGCCGAAGGGGCAGCCGCTGCCCAGCGTGGCCTGGGCCACGGCGTTGATGGTGCCGTCGCCGCCCGCGGCCACCACCACGCCACCCACGGCCCGGGCCCGTTCGACCGCCTCGCGCGCCAGCGCCTGCACGCGGCCGGGGCCGTCCACGAGGAACACGCGGTGCCGGCGGCCGTCCGCGGCAAAGGCGTCGTCGATGACCTGCCGGGCCTGCGCGGCGTCTTCGCTGCCGGAGCCGGCGTTGAGCACGATGAAAAACGGGGTGTCGGGGCCGATGTGGGGCGATGCCATGCAGTGAGAGAGGGGGAAAGCGCAGGAAAGTGCCGAAAGCGGCGGGAAACGCAAAAAAGCGTGCGGGGCCGGGCTTTGTCCCACAGCCGCGCGGGCTGTCGCGGCAGCCGGCATCCCGAGCGGCTGTGGGAGAGATGCCCTCCCGCGAACGTAAAATCGTCGCCTTTCGCGGCGTGTGCCGCGCCACCGTCCCGTCCAATGTCCGGCCCCCGACGCCGGCCAGCTTCATGTTGACCTTCCAGCAAATCATTCTCAAACTGCAGTCGTACTGGGCCGACAAGGGCTGTGCGCTGCTGCAACCGTACGACATGGAAGTGGGCGCGGGCACCTCGCACACCGCCACCTTCCTGCGCGCGCTCGGCCCCGAGCCCTGGAAGGCCGCCTACGTGCAGCCCAGCCGCCGCCCCAAGGACGGCCGCTACGGCGAGAACCCCAACCGCCTGCAGCACTACTACCAGTACCAGGTCGTGCTCAAGCCCGCGCCCAGCAACATCCTCGAGCTCTACCTCGGCAGCCTCGAAGCCCTGGGCTTCGATCTGAAGAAGAACGACATCCGTTTCGTGGAAGACGACTGGGAGAACCCCACGCTCGGCGCCTGGGGCCTGGGCTGGGAGGTCTGGCTCAACGGCATGGAGGTGACCCAGTTCACTTACTTCCAGCAGGTCGGCGGCATCGACTGCAAGCCCATCACCGGCGAGATCACCTACGGCCTGGAGCGTCTGGCCATGTACCTGCAGGGCGTGGACAACGTCTACAACCTGACCTGGACCGACGGCCTGAGCTATGGCGACGTCTACAAGCAGAACGAGGTCGAGCAGTCGACCTACAACTTCGAGCACAGCGACGCCGAATTCCTCTTCACCGCCTTCGCCGCGCACGAGAAGCAGGCCAAGCACCTCATGACCGAGCAGCTCGCGCTGCCGGCCTACGAGCAGGTGCTCAAGGCCGCGCACAGCTTCAACCTGCTGGACGCGCGCGGCGCGATCAGCGTGACCGAGCGCGCGGCCTACATCGGCCGCATCCGCAACCTCGCGCGCAGCGTGGCGCAGAGCTACTACGACAGCCGCGAGCGTCTGGGCTTCCCGATGGCCCCACGTGAGTGGGTGGCGCAGATGCCCCCGAAGAAAGCCGCCTGAGCGATGACGACCCCCATGAACAACAAGAACTCCCTGCTGGTTGAACTGTTTGTCGAAGAGCTGCCCCCCAAGGCGCTGAAGAAGCTCGGCGAGGCTTTCGCGGGCGTGCTGCGCGACCAGCTCGTGGCCCAAGGCCTGGCCGAAGCCGGCTCGGTGCTCACGCCGTATGCGTCGCCGCGCCGCCTGGCCGCGCACCTCACGCACGTGGCCGAGCGCGCCGCCGACAAGGCCGTGTCGCAAAAGCTCATGCCCGTGGCTGTGGGGCTCGACGCTTCGGGCCAACCGACGCCCGCGCTGCTCAAGCGCCTGGCCGCGCTCGGCGCCGATGCCTCGGCCGTGCCCGGCCTGAAGCGCGCCATGGACGGCAAGGCCGAAGCCCTGTTCTACGAAAGCACCGCCAAGGGCGCCACGCTGGCCGAGGGCCTGCAGAAGGCGCTGGCCGAAGCCATCGCCAAGCTGCCGATCCCCAAGGTCATGAGCTACCAGCTCGAAAGCGGCTGCGAGCTGCCCGGCTGGAGCAGCGTGAGCTTCGTGCGCCCCGCGCACGGCCTCGTGGCATTGCATGCCGACACCGTGGTGCCCATCGAGGCGCTGGGCCTGAAGGCCGGCCGCGAGACGCACGGCCACCGCTTCGAGGCGGCGGTCGACCCCGTGGTGCTGCGCGATGCCAACAGCTACGCCCTGCAGCTGCAGGACGACGGCGCCGTCATCGCCAGCTTTGAAGCGCGCCGCGCCGAAATCGCACGCCAGCTCGCGGCCGCCGCTGTGACGGTGGGCGGCGGCTCGGTGCCGATCCACGACGACGCGCTGCTCGACGAAGTCACGGCGCTGGTCGAGCGCCCCAACGTGCTGGTCTGCAGCTTCGAGCGCGAGTTCCTCGAAGTGCCGCAGGAGTGCCTCATCCTCACGATGAAGGCCAACCAGAAGTACTTCCCGCTGCTCGACGCGCAAGCCAAGCTCACCAACAAGTTCCTCGTCGTCAGCAACATCAGCCCCGACGACGCGAGCGCCGTGACCGGCGGCAACGAGCGTGTGGTGCGCCCGCGCCTGGCCGACGCCAAGTTCTTCTTCGACCAGGACCGCAAGAAATCGCTGGCCTCGCGCGTCGAGTCGCTGGGCAAGGTGGTCTATCACAACAAGCTCGGCACGCAGGGCGAACGCGTGCAGCGCGTGATGCACATCGCGCGCGGCATTGCCGAAAAACTCGGCGACGCCACGCTCGCCGCGCAGGCGACGCAGGCCGCCCAGCTGGCCAAGGCCGACCTCGTGACCGACATGGTCGGCGAGTTCCCCGAGCTGCAGGGCACCATGGGCCGCTACTACGCGCTGCACGACGGCCTCGACGCCGCCGTGGCCGACGCCATCGAAGACCACTACAAGCCGCGCTTCGCCGGCGACGAGCTGCCGCGCAACAGCGTGGGCCTCGTGGTCGCGCTGGCCGACAAGCTCGAGACGCTGGTCGGCATGTTCGGCATCGGCAACCTGCCCACCGGCGACCGCGACCCGTTCGCGCTGCGCCGCCACGCGCTGGGCGTGATCCGCATGCTGATCGAGAAAGACCTCGCGCTGGGGCTCGACGCCCTGCTGCAGGACGCCACCGCGCAGTTCAGCGCCATCGACGGCTTCGACAGCAGCAAGGCCACCGTCGAGCTGCGCGACTTCATCCTCGACCGCCTCGCCGGCAGCCTGCGCGAGCAGGGCGCCAGCGCGCAGGAAGTCGACGCCGTGCTGGCCCCGCTGCCGCAGCGCCTGGGCGAAGTGCCCAAGCTGCTGGCGGCCGTGCGCGCCTTTGCCGCACTGCCCGCCGCCGCCGCACTGGCCGCCGCCAACAAGCGCATCGGCAACATCCTGAAGAAGGCGCCCGAGGCCGACGCGCACGTCAGCGAACTCCTGCTGCAGGAGCCCGCCGAGAAGGCGCTGCACGCCGCCATGGCGCAGGTCGTGCCCGCCGCCAACGCCCAGTTCGACGCGGGCGACTACACCGGCTCGCTGCAGACGCTCGCCGCGCTGCGCGAACCGGTCGATGCGTTCTTCACGGACGTGATGGTGAATGCCGAGCAGGCCGACCTGCGGCTGAACCGCCTGGGCCTGCTGATGTCGCTGCACAGCGCGATGAACCGCGTGGCGCAGCTCGAGCGGCTGGCTGTCTGACCCCGTGCCCCATCCCTCCACCAGGAGCGGTTCCGCCATGAAGCTCGTCATCCTCGACCGCAACGGCACGATCAACGTGCACCGCGAAGATTTCGTCAAGAGCGACATCGAGTGGACGCCGCTGCCCGGTGCGCTCGAGGCCGTGGCGCGCCTGAACCATGCGGGCTGGCACGTGGTGGTGGCGTCGAACCAGTCGGGCCTGGGTCGCGGGCTGTTCGACATGGCCTCGCTCAATGCCATGCACGCCAAGATGCACAAGATGCTCGCGGCCGTGGGCGGCAAGGTGGATGCGGTGTTCTATTGCCCGCACAGCCCCGACGAAGGCTGTGACTGCCGCAAGCCCAAGGAAGGGCTGTTCCTTCAGATCGGCGACCGCTTTGGCATCGACCTGAAGGGCGTACCGACGGCGGGCGACAGCCTGCGCGATCTGCAGGCCGGCGCTGCTGCCGGCTGCGAACCGCACCTCTTGCTCACGGGCATGGGCGCGGCGTGCCGCGGGGTCCACCCGCTGCCTTCCGAATATCCGGCGGACACGAGGGTGCATGAAGACCTCGCCGCCTTTGTCGACTTCTTGCTCGCGCGCGAAGCGCGGGCTGCACTGCAGGTGGCTGTCTGATGGCGTTTATCCGTTCCGTTCTCCACGCCCTGTGGATGCTTGTCACCGTGGTGCCCTGGGGCATCATCATGTGCGTCAGCTCGCTCTGGAAGCGCGGCATTCCGCTGTACTGGATGGCCGAGCAATGGCTCAGCTGGGCCATCGGTGGCGCGCGCGTGCTGCTGGGCATCAAGACCCGCGTGACCGGCATGGAAAACCTGCCGACCGACCAACTCGCAGGCGCGGTGCTGCTGGTGAAGCACCAGTCCACGCTCGAGACTTTCCTCATGCCCACGCTGATGCCTCACCCGCTGGCCTTCGTTTTCAAGAAGGAACTGATCTACGTGCCGTTCTTCGGCTGGGCGATGGCGCGGTTGGACATGATCCACATCGACCGGAGCCAGCGCGCGCAGGCGTTCAACAAGGTGGTGAATCAGGGCCGCAAGCTGCTCGCGCAGGGCATCTGGATCATCATGTTCCCCGAAGGCACGCGCATTCCGCGTGGCCAGAAGGGCACCTACAAGAGCGGCGGCACGCGCCTGGCCTGCGAGACTGGCGTGCCCGTGATCCCCATTGCCGTCACCTCGGCCAAGGTCTGGCCGCGCAAGGCCTTCATCAAGCGCCCCGGCGTGGTCGATGTG
The DNA here is from genome assembly GCF_041154465.1 of Variovorax sp. V35. Taxonomy (NCBI): domain Bacteria; kingdom Pseudomonadati; phylum Pseudomonadota; class Betaproteobacteria; order Burkholderiales; family Comamonadaceae; genus Variovorax; species Variovorax sp. V35. Next base: position 6,396,715 of record NZ_AP028666.1, on the reverse strand, counting down.
TCGATCGGCCCGGCGATCTCGAGCGTGGGCCGCAAGCCCGACGAGCTGATGCGTGAAGTCGAAGCCTGGATCGAGGCCGAGATGCGCCGCCTCGACCCCGAGGCCTACAGCGACAGCCCGGCGCAGCCGCAGCAGACGTTGCCGCGCGAAGCGGGCTGACGCGCCACCCTCAGACCCAGGCCCGACATGCGGGGAATGCTGCAGTTCACGATGGACCTCTTCGAGGGGCTGGGGAGCACGCCGGCGCCTGCTGCTGCGCCGCCGCGGCGGCCGCGGAAGAAGGCGCCAGCGCCTGTGCCACCTGCTGCTCCCGCGCCGGTGGTGGCTGTCGCGCCTTCACCTGTCGGACCCGTTGATCCGCGTCCTGCGGTGCCGTTGGCTGACACACTGACGCTCGCGAATTTCACACATCCGCAGGCCACGCGTGAAGTGGTTCTGGGGTCGGCGCGGGTGGCCTACGAGTTCAAGCGGGGGCAGCGCAAGACCATCGGTTTTCTTGTGGGTGCCGAAGGTTTGTCGGTGCGTGCGCCGCGGTGGGTCACGTTGCGTGATGTCGATGCAGCGGTGCGTGAGAAGGCCGACTGGATTTTGCGCAAGCTGGCGGAGACGCAGCAGCGCAATGCGCGGGTCGAGGCGACGCGGATTGCCTGGGAAGATGGGGCGGAGTTTCCTTTTCTTGGCGAGCTGGTAGTGATCCGGCTCGATCCGAAGCACGGTTTCGCCAGCGTTGGCGGCACGCTCGACCCCGCTGTCGAAGGCGGTGGCCCGCGGACGCTGCGGTTGGCTGTGGCGCAGAACGCCGCGCCTTCGCAGATTCGGGATGCGGCGCAGGCCTGGTTGATGCGGCAGGCTCGGAGGCTGTTCATCGAGCGGCTGGATCACTTTGCGCCGCTGCTGGGGGTGTCATGGCAGAAGCTGTCGCTCTCCAATGCGGCTACGCGGTGGGGGAGTGCGAGTGCGGATGGGTCGATTCGGCTGAACTGGCGGTTGATTCACTTTCGCCTGCCGGTGATCGACTACGTTGTGGCGCATGAGCTGGCGCATCTGCGGGTGATGGATCACTCGCATCGGTTCTGGGAGACCGTTGAAAGCGTGGTGCCTGACTATGGGGTGCTTAGGCAGCAGTTGAAGGATGAGGCTGTGCCTCGGTGGGGCTGACCTTGTTTGTTTGCTTCCCGGGGCCGGGACTCGCCCCGGCGGGCGACTCACTTTCTTTTGCTTCGCCAAAAGAAAGTAAGCAAAGAAAAGGCGACCCCACTGTCTGCGACCCTTCGCTTCGCTACGGGCAACCTGCGGTGCTCGCGTTTCGCGGGGTCTCGCAGAACTCGCTTCGCTCAAACAGCTGCGAGCCCTGATCCGCGAAACGCTGCGCTCCTCGGCGCAGCCAGAGGGGCTTTGATACCGGGCGGGCCGTCGCTTCGCTCGGCCCGGGAATTTCCAACAGCCGAATCCCGTGCCCGTGCTGGTGCTGGTGCTGGTGCTGGTGCTGGTGCTGGTGCTGGTGCTGGTGCTCGTAGGCACATCTGCACTCGCTCGCGCCTGCGCCCGCGTTCGCGCTCCAACCAACGCCGCTACCAATCCCAGCCGCAGCAGGCGCGCAGCGCCTGCTGCGGCCCACTGGCCGAGCGAAGCGATGGCCCGAGGGGTTCCCCAATCCCTTCTGTATGCGCCGAGGAGCGCAGCGTTTCGCGGATCAGGGCTCGCCCTTGTTTGAGCGAAGCGAGTTTGGGCGAGACCCCGCGAAACGCGAGCACCGCAGGTTGCCCGCAGCGAAGCGGAGGGACGCAGACAGCAGGGTCGCCTTTCTTTTGCCTACGTTTCTTTGGCGAAGCAAAGAAAAGTAGGTCGCCTGCCGGGGCGAGACCCGGCCTCGGAACTCAAGAAGATCAGCGAGCGTGCGTAACGCCCCCGTCCACCACCAGCGTAGACCCCATCACATAGTCCCCAGCCCGCGAAGCCAGGTAAATGGCGGCACCAGCCATGTCCTCAGGCGTACCAATGCGCCCAGCAGGAATCCGTCCCTTGACCTCATCCCCATGATCCCGCGCATCCTTGTTCATATCCGAAGCAAACGCCCCCGGAGCAATCGCACTCACCACGATCCGATCCTGCGCCAGCCGCAGCGCCATCCGCCGCGTCAACTGAATCAACCCCGCCTTGCTAGCCGCATACGAATAAGTCTCCTGCGGATTCACAGAAATCCCGTCGATGGAAGCAATGTTGATCACCTTCGACAGATGATCCGTAGCCGCCTTCTTGAGCATCGGCGTCAGCGCCTTCGTCAGGAAGAACGGCGTCTTCAAGTTCAGGTCGACAACCTTGTCCCAGCCACTCTCCGGAAACTCTTCATAAGGCGCCCCCCAGGCAGCCCCCGCGTTGTTGACCAGGATATCCAGCGACCCTTCATGCTTCGCATAAGCATCGACCAGCGCCTGAGCCCCTTCCACAGTAGAAACATCCGCCGGCAGCGAAACGCAATGCCCAAAAGCCGACAGCTCCTTCGCCGTCTGATCGCAAGCCGCCGCCTTGCGCGCCGAGATGTACACGCGCGCGCCCTGCGCCAGGAAGCCCTCGGCAATCATGCGGCCGATGCCGCGCGAGCCGCCGGTGATCAAGGCGCTGCGGCCCTTCAGCGAGAAGAGTTGGGTGGTGTCCATGTGCGTTTGTCTCCTGAGTGGTGGAAGAGAGGAAGTTCAATTCCCGTCAGGAGAAAGCTTAGTCCGCGACGCGCCCGCGCCGCGTCACCTAGGCGGCAGCAGCAGGAGCAGAAGGCAGCGCCAGCCGGCGAGGGCTCTCGAAGGTGCGCAAGGCGCCGCTCAGCGGGTCGACAAAAGCCAGCGACCGCGCCAGCAGCTGCAGCGGCCTGTCGAAGTCGTCGTTCCCCGCCGGCTGCAGCGTGGGATAGAACGGGTCGTTCACGATCGGCAAACCCAGCGCCTGGCAGTGCACCCGCAGCTGGTGCTTGCGGCCGGTGACGGGCGAGAGTTCCAGCAGGGCATGGCCGTCGCGCGCCTCCCTCAGCACGATGCGGGTCTCGGAATTCGGCTCGCCGGGCGCTTCGCGCATGCGCATGAAGTGGTCGTCGTCCACCAGCCGGCTGCGGTACACGGCGGGCACCGACGACACGCCCTCGTGCCACGGCACGACGGCTTCGTAGTGCTTGTCGATGCGCCGCTCGGGAAACATCGCCTGGTAGGCGCCACGCGTCTCGCGGCGCACCGAGAACAGCACCAGCCCCGAGGTGTTGCGGTCGATGCGGTGCAGCGGCACGAGGTCGTCCAGGCCGAGCTTGCGTTTCAGGCGCACCAGCAGGCTCTGCTGCACGTACTTGCCAGTGGGCGTGACGGGCACGAAGGGCGGCTTGTCGACCACCACGAGGTCGTCGTCCTGGTGCAGCACCAACTCTTCAAAAGGGATGGGCGCCTCGGCGTCGAGCGCGCGGTAGTAGTACACGCGCAGCGGCGACTCGTAGCGCCGCGTGGCGGTGATGGGCACGCCGTGCTCGTCGCACACGTCGTTCGCTTCAATGCGCGAGAGCCAGGCCTCGCGCGAGATGGCGGGGAAACGCTCGACCAGAAACTCGGCGATGGTGGGCCAGGGGCCGTAAGGCAGCGAGACACAACTCGGGCTCACGCCGTCGCGCGTGGGCATCGGAACGGGGAAGCGGGGGCGCGTCATGGCGCGGCGGCGTCCAGCACCGATAGCACCTCGGCGAACGATGGCCGCGCCGCCACTTCGGGTTGCTGGCAGCGCGCCGCGAGCGTGGTCAAGGGCGAAGAAGCCGCATCGTCGCAGCGCTCCGCCAGCTCTTCGAGCAGGCAGCCGAAGGCGCGCATCTCCACGCCTTGCAGCGCCTTCGCGTGCACCGGATCGAGCGCGCCGGTCATCCAGCCCGCACCGAAGTCGCCGAGCCGCCCGCCGTCCTGCGCGTGCCAGAGGATGTTGTGGCCGTACAGGTCGCCATGCAGCAGGCCGCGCGCATGCAGGTGCGCCATGGCCGCGGCGATGTCGCGCGCGATGCGCAGCGCGGTGCCGGTCGTCCAGCGCGCATCGTCGGCGTAGACGTCGCGGGTGCACGAAGCCAGGCTCGGCGGGCCGGCCAGGGTGCGGAACGAGGGCGGCACCAGCGCCATCACCAGGCCTTCGGTGCCGTCGGGGTGGCCGTCGATGCGGCCCTGTGCGGCGATCAGCGTCGGGTGCGCGCCGGCCGCGATGCAGGCCGCCATCTCGCTGTGCGGCCAGCCGTCGCTGGTGACGGCGCCCTTGAACAGCTTCACCGCCACGGGCTGTGTAGCGCCATCGGGTGTGGCCAGCGTGGCACGGTGGATCACGCCCGAGGCGCCTTCACCGAGCTTCGGGCCGAGCGTCAGGTCGCGCCAGTCGACGTGCGGCACGGTGGGCGCGTCGATGGCGGCGTCTTCGGTCGGCGCGTCGAACGGATTGCCCGCGCAGGCCAGCCAGGCCAGGCGCGGCAGCGTGTGCAGCCAGTCGGGCAGCGCCTCGAAGCGGTTGGCCGACAGGCGCAGCAGCTCGATCTGCCGGCAGCGGGCCACCGACGGCGGCAGGGCGCGTAGGCGGTTGCCGGCCAGCATCAGCTTCTGCATGCGGGTGCAGTCGCCGAGGGTGTCGGGCAGTGCCTCGATCGCGTTGTCGGTCAGGATCAGCCAGCGCAGCGAGGGCGGCAGCGCCTCGGCGGGCACGTGGGCGATGCGGTTGGCCTTGAAGCCCACGATGTCGAGCTTGCGGCACTGGCCGATGGAGGCCGGCAGTGCGGTGAACCGGTTGTCGGAGCAGAACAGCACGCGCAGCCGGTGCAGCCGGCCGAGGTCGTCGGGCAGCGCACTGAGCGCATTGCCCGTGAGGTTCAGCGTTTCGAGGGTGTCGGCGAGCGCAAAAATCTCGCGCGGGAACTCGGTGAGTCCGCACGAGAGGTCCAGTCGTCGTGCGCCAGCCAGCCGGCCGGCGCGCAGCTCAGCCAGCGTGTTCGACATTGTCATTCCCAGAGTCTATGCGGCCGCCGCCGGGCCGCCCCAAGGCGAGCCGCGCCTCCCCCTCGGGGGGTGGAGTTACACGCAGCGAAGCGAAGTGAAAAGCCGGGGGGCCTCAGGCTGCGCCGAAGCGGTAGATGCCGTCGGCATCCAGCGTGCGCTTCACCTGCCCCGAGAACCACAGCAGGTGCAGGTGGGCCACGGTCTCGCCCATGGCGAAGGTGATCTGGTGCAGGTCGAGCTCGCGCTTGAACAGGATCGGCAGGCCCTCCGATGCCGTGATGGGGCGCGCGAGGCAGGCTTCGAGCAGCTCGGCCAGGCGGTCGCGGTGGTGCTCCTGCAGCTGGTCGACGCGGCGGTGGATGCCGGTGAAGGGCTTGCCGTGCGAGGGCAGCCCCAGCGTGTCGGCCGGCAGGGCCTTGAACTTGTCGATGCTGTCCAGGAACAGGCGCAGCGAATTGGCCTCGGGCTCGCCTGCGTGCACGCTCACGTTGGTCGAGATGCGCGGCAGCATCATGTCGCCGCCCAGCAGCAGCTTCGGCTCGGCGCAGTACAGCGCGATGTGCTCGGGCGCATGGCCGTAGCCGCTGATGCAGCGCCAGTCGCGCCCGCCGATGCGGACGATGTCGCCGTCCATCATGCGCACGTAGCGGGCGGGCACGCTGGGCACCATGTTGGTGTAGTAGCTGGTGCGTGCGCGGATCTTGGCGATCGACTCGGGGTTGGTCAGCCCGTGCGAGGCGAAGAAGTCGGCCGCCGCATCGCCGCCCGCGAGCGTGTCGCCGGCGCTGCACAGCACGCGTGCCACGTGGTAGTCGGTGGCGCTGATCCACAGCGGCACGTTCCAGCGCTGGCACAACCAGTCGGCCAGGCCGATGTGGTCGGGGTGCATGTGGGTCACGATCACGCGCAGGATCGGCAGGCCCTGCAGCTGGGTCTCGAAAATCTGCTCCCACTGCGCGCGGGCCTCGTCGTGCGCGATGCAGCAGTCGACCACGGTCCAGCCCTCGACGCCGTCGATCGCGTCGCGCAGCAGCCAGAGGTTGATGTGGTCCAGCGCAAAGGGCAGCCGCATGCGGATCCAGCGTACGCCGGGCGCGACTTCCAGTGCTTCACCGGCGGCGGGCAGGGTGTCGCCCAGGGGGTAGTGGAGTTCGCGTTCGAGGAGGTTCATGTATGATTGACGTTTACGTAAACGTCATGGGTTGAGGCATCATTGTAGAGAATGCGCCGCCAACCTGCTGTCGCCCCCGCAACCCTTGCCGCCCATGCCCGCGCAGACCTTCACCATCAGCCAGCTCGCCAAGGAGTTCGACCTCACGACGCGCGCCATCCGCTTCTATGAAGACATGGGCCTGCTGTCGCCGGAGCGGGCCGGCCTGCAGCGCGTGTACAGCGCGCGCGACCGGGCACGGCTCACGCTCACGCTGCGCGCCAAGCGCCTGGGCCTGACGCTGGTCGAGGCGAAAGACATCCTCGACATGTACGACAGCCCGCGCGACACCGTGCCGCAGCTGGAAAAATTCCTGGGCGTGCTCGGCGCCCACCGCGCGCAGCTCGAGGCGCAGCTGGCCGAACTGCAGGCCAACCTCGCCGAAGTGCGCGAGCACGAGAAAAAGGGTCGCGCCACCCTGACCAGGGCGCAGAAGGCCGCCAAGGCCGTCCAGGACGCCCGAGGTGGCGAAAACACGCCCGACACGACGACTCACTGACAATAGACCACCATGCCCTCCGACAACCTCGACGACCTCTTTGCCCACAACCGTGCCTGGTCCGCCCAGATGGAGCGTGACCGGCCCGGCTTCTTCACCGGCCTTGTCAAGCAGCAGACGCCGCGCTACATGTGGATCGGCTGTTCCGACAGCCGCGTGCCCGCCAACCAGATCACCGGGCTGGAGCCGGGTGAAGTGTTCGTGCACCGCAACGTCGCCAACATCGTGGTGCACTCCGACCTCAACGCGCTCTCGGCGATCCAGTTCGCGGTCGAGCACCTGAAGGTCGAGCACATCATGGTGGTCGGCCACTACGGCTGCGCCGGCGTGAAGGCTGCGCTCAGCGGCAAGCGCATCGGCCTGGCCGACAACTGGATTCGCCACATCCAGGACGTGCGCGACCGCCACAGCGTGATGCTCGACAGCCTGCCCGAAGACGTGCGCGTCGACGCGCTGTGCGAGCTCAACGTGGCCGAGCAGGTGGTCAACGTGGCCGTCAGCACCGTCATGGTCGATGCCTGGGCGCGCGGCCAGAAGGTGCGCATCCACGGCTGGACCTTCGGCGTGCACGACGGCCTGCTGCAAGACCTCGGCCTGAGTGTCGAGGGCGACAAGCCGCTCGACGCCATCTACAAGGCCGCCGTGCAGCGCATCCGCTACAAGTGGAGCAAGCCGGCCGGCGCCTCGCCGTCGGCGCAGGCGGGTGCCGACGGCACCGAAGGCACCGAGACCCCGCCAGCCGCCTGAGCGAACCCGCCGCTGCCATCGCCGGTCCTGTCGCCATGTTCCCGCAGCGCCTCGATTCCCCGCTGGCCTACGACATCGCGAAGGCGATGATCGACGGGTTCAACCGGCACTACCGGCTGTTCCGGGCCGAATCGGCGCGCGCCAAGCACCGCTTCGAGACCGCCGACTGGCACGGCCAGCAGCGGGCGCAGCGTGAGCGCATCGAGTTCTACGACCTGCGCGTGAACGAGGCCGTGGCCCGGCTCGAAAAAGAGTTCAAGGCCGGCGACCAGCCCATGGAGGTCTGGCACCAGGTCAAGCTGCACTTCATCGGCCTGCTGGTGAACCACCACCAGCCCGAGCTGGCCGAGAGTTTCTTCAACTCGGTCACCACGAAGATCCTGCACCGGGCCTACTTCCAGAACGACTTCATCTTCGTGCGCCCGGCCATCAGCACCGAGTACATCGAGCCGCGCGGCGCACCCACCTACCGGCCGTACTACCCTTCGCAGGCGACGCTGCCCGACATCATCGAGCAGATGCTCGACGACTTCGCGCTGCAGGGCAGCTACGCCAACAAGCGGCGCGACGCCGAGCGCGTGGCGCACGTCATCCTGAACCGCTTCCACCAGGTCAAGCTGCGCGCCAACTTCCAGCTGCAGGTGCTGTCGGGCCTGTTCTACCGGAACAAGGGCGCCTACGTGGTCGGCAAGATCATGAACGGCTTCACCGAGATCCCGTTCTCGCTGCCCATCCTGCACGACACCCACGGCAAGTTCTACATCGACGCGGCGCTGTTCGGCGAGGACGACCTGCAGATGCTGTTCAGCTTTGCACGCGCCTACTTCATGGTCGACATGGAGGTGCCCTCGGCCTGGGTGCAGTTCCTGCGCTCGCTCATGCCGCGCAAGCCGCGCGCCGAGATCTACAACGCGCTCGGCCTGGCCAAGCAGGGCAAGACGCTGTTCTACCGCGACTTCCTCTCGCACCTGAACTACTCGAGCGATCGCTTTCGCATCGCGCCCGGCATCAAGGGCATGGTCATGCTGGTGTTCGACCTGCCCTCGTTCCCTTTCGTGTTCAAGGTCATCAAGGACTTTTATCCGCCGCAGAAGGACACCACGCGCGAGCAGATCAAGGGCAAGTACATGCTCGTGAAGCAGCACGACCGTGTGGGCCGCATGGCCGACACGCTCGAGTACAGCAACGTGGGTTTTCCGCTCGACCGCTTCGAGCCCGAGCTCATCGAAGAGATCCGCAAGTTCGCGCCCAGCCAGCTCGAGATCGGCGACCGCGACGGCAACGGGGAGATGGAAGTCGTGCTCAAGCACGTCTACATCGAGCGCCGCATGATCCCGCTGAACATCTACCTGCAGGAAGCCTTTGACACGCTGGCCCACCCCGAGAGCCCGGCCCAGGCCCGGCGCGCCAAGGACCAGCTGGAGCACGCGGTCATCGAGTACGGCAACGCCATCAAGGACATGGTGGCCGCCAACATCTTTCCCGGCGACATGCTGTGGAAGAACTTCGGCGTCACGCGCGGCGGCAAGGTCGTGTTCTACGACTACGACGAAATCGAATACGTCACCGACTGCAAGTTCCGCAAGGTGCCTACGCCGCGCAACGAAGAAGACGAGATGAGCGGCGAGGTCTGGTATTCGGTCGGCCCGAAGGACGTGTTCCCCGAGACCTTCGAGCCCTTTCTGCTGGGCAACAAGGACGTGCGCGCTGCCTTCATGGCGCACCACGCCGACCTGCTCGACGCCGCCTTCTGGCAGCACCACAAGGAACGCATCCAGGCCGGCCAGATGCTCGACGTGTTCCCGTACGAAGAGTCGCAACGCTTCCAGCACGAAGGCCATGCGACGCATTTCTGACCGCCCGTTCCCGATTTCTGTTTTCGTTTTGTTCCTGACTTCACTTTCACATTCCTGAAGGAGACCTCCATGTCCGAATCCATCGTCATCGTCGGCGCCGCCCGCACCCCCATGGGTGGCTTCCAGGGCGATTTCTCGTCCCTCTCCGCGCACGACCTGGGCGGCGCGGCCATCAAGGCGGCCGTCGAGCGCGCCGGCATCGCGCCCGAGAGCGTGGGTGAAGTGCTGTTCGGCAACTGCCTCATGGCCGGCCAGGGCCAGGCCCCGGCGCGCCAGGCGGCCTACAAGGGCGGCCTGCCCGACAGCGCGGGCGCCGTCACGCTCAGCAAGATGTGCGGCTCGGCCATGAAGGCCGCGATGCTCGCGCACGACCTGCTGCTGGCCGGCACGCACGACGTCATCGTGGCGGGCGGCATGGAAAGCATGACCAACGCACCCTACCTGATGCTCAAGGGCCGCGGCGGCTACCGCATGGGCCACGACAAGATCTATGACCACATGATGCTCGACGGCCTCGAAGACGCCTACCAGCCGGGCCGCTCCATGGGCACCTTCGGCGAAGACTGCGCCGCCAAGTACAACTTCACGCGCGAGCAGCAAGACGCCTTCGCCATCGCCAGCGTGCAGCGCGCCAAGGCCGCCACCGAATCGGGCGCCTTCAAGGACGAGATCACGCCCGTCACCGTGAAGGGCCGCGGCGGCGACACCGTCATCTCCATCGACGAAGGCCCGGGCAAGGTCAAGCTCGACAAGATCCCCACGCTCAAGCCCGCGTTCAAGAAAGAAAACGGCACCATCACCGCCGCATCGAGCTCGTCGATCAACGACGGCGCCGCCGCGCTGGTCATGATGACCGAGTCGCACGCCAAGAAGATCGGCGCCAAGCCGCTGGCGCGCATCGTCGGCCACGCCACGCACGCGCAGCAGCCCGAGTGGTTCTCCACCGCGCCGGTCGGCGCCGTGCAGAAGCTCTTCGCCAAGACCGGCTGGAGCGTGAAGGACGTCGACCTGTGGGAAGTGAACGAAGCCTTCGCCGTCGTGCCCATGGCCCTCATGCACGAGCTCGACGTGTCGCACGACATCGTCAACGTGAACGGCGGCGCCTGCGCGCTGGGCCACCCCATCGGCGCCAGCGGCGCGCGCATCATGGTCACGCTGCTGCACGCACTGAAGGCGCGCGGCAAGAAGCGCGGCGTCGCCACGCTGTGCATCGGCGGCGGTGAAGGCACCGCGGTCGCGCTCGAATTGCTATAACGCCAGGAGCCGCCGGCGCCCGGGAGAGGGCGTCGGCTGGTTTCCACCCCGGACAGTTCAAACAAAACCATGCGTAGAGCAGGAGATTTCATGCGCCCATCTATTCACCGTACCGCCGTTGCCGCCGTGCTCGCTACCGCCTTCGTGGCAGGTGGCGCCTGGGCCCAGAAGCGCGACAACGTGCTGTTCCAGGCCGCCACCGACGAGCAGCCGGCGGTGATCAAGACGCTCGAGAAGCTCGTCAACATCGAGACCGGTACCGGTGACGCCGAAGGCATGGCCGCCGCCGGCGCGTACCTCGAAGGCGAACTCAAGAACCTCGGCTTCACCGTCACGCGCAGCAAGTCGGCCGGCCTCGTGGTCGGCGACAACATCGTCGGCAAGCTCAAGGGCCGCGGCGGCAAGAACCTGCTGCTCATGTCGCACATGGACACCGTGTACACCAAGGGCACGCTCGCCAAGGCGCCGTTCCGCATCGAAGGCGACAAGGCCTACGGCCCTGGCATCGCCGACGACAAGGGCGGCAACGCCGTCATCCTGCACACGCTCAAGCTGCTGAAAGACTACGGCGTGCGCGACTACGGCACTATCACCGTGCTGTTCAACACCGACGAAGAAAAAGGCTCCTTCGGTTCGCGCGACCTGATCCAGGAAGAAGCCAAGCTGGCCGACTACGTGCTCTCGTTCGAGCCCACCAGCGCCGGCGACGAAAAGATGTCGCTCGGCACCTCGGGCATCGCCTACGTGCAGGTCAACATCACCGGCAAGGCCTCGCACGCGGGCGCTGCGCCCGAGCTGGGCGTGAACGCATTGGTCGAGGCCTCCGACCTCGTTCTGCGCACGATGAGCATCGACGACAAGTCGAAGAACCTGCGCTTCAACTGGACCATCGCCAAGGCCGGCAACGTGTCGAACATCATCCCCGCCAGCGCCACGCTGAACGCCGACGTGCGCTACGCACGCAACGAGGACTTCGACGCCGCCATGAAGACCCTCGAAGAAAAGGCACAGCAGAAAAAGCTGCCCGAGGCCGACGTCAAGGTGCTCGTCACGCGCGGCCGTCCGGCCTTCAACGCGGGCGAGGGCGGCAAGAAGCTGGTCGACAAGGCCGTGGGCTTCTACAAGGAAGCCGGCGGCACCGTGGGCGTCGAAGAGCGCACCGGCGGCGGCACCGACGCAGCCTACGCGGCGCTCTCGGGCAAACCCGTGATCGAAAGCCTGGGCCTGCCCGGCTTCGGCTACCACAGCGACAAGGCCGAGTACGTCGACATCAGCGCGATTCCGCGCCGCCTGTACATGGCCGCGCGCCTGATCATGGACCTGGGCGCCGGCAAGTAAGCCTCGCACCCACCGACAAGAAAGAACTGGAGACAACGCCATGCTACTCAGCGCAGACCAGGAAGCCATCCGCGACGCGGTGCGCGATTTTTCGCAAGCCGAGTTGTGGCCCAACGCCCCGAAGTGGGACCGCGACCACAGCTTTCCGAAGGAAGTTCACCAGGGCCTGGCCGCGCTGGGCGCCTACGGCATCTGCGTGCCTGAGGAGCATGGCGGCGCGGGCCTCGACTACCTCACGCTCGCACTGGTGCTCGAAGAGATTGCAGCCGGCGACGGCGGCACCAGCACCGCCATCAGCGTGACCAACTGCCCCGTCAACGCCATCCTCATGCGCTACGGCAACGCGCAGCAGAAGAAGAAGTGGCTCGAGCCGCTGGCCCAGGGCCAGATGCTCGGCGCCTTCTGCCTCACCGAACCGCAGGCCGGCAGCGATGCCTCGAGCCTGCGCACCACCGCGCGCAAGGACGGCGACGGTTACGTGATCGACGGCGTGAAGCAGTTCATCACCAGCGGCAAGAACGGCCAGGTCGCCATCGTCATCGCCGTGACCGACAAGGGCGCCGGCAAGCGCGGCATGAGCGCGTTCATCGTGCCCACCGACGCGCCGGGCTACAACGTTGCGCGCCTGGAAGACAAGCTCGGCCAGCACAGCAGCGACACCGCGCAGATCAACTTCGACAGCTGCCGCATCCCGGCCGAGAACCTCATCGGCGCCGAAGGCGAGGGCTACAAGATCGCCCTCGGCGCACTCGAAGGCGGGCGCATCGGCATCGCCGCGCAGAGCGTGGGCATGGCCCGCAGCGCCTTCGACGTGGCCGTGGCCTACGCCAAGGAACGTCAGGCCTTCGGCGGCGCCATCTTCGACCAGCAGGCCGTGGGCTTTCGCCTGGCCGAATGCGCCACGCAGATCGAAGCCGCGCGCCAGCTCATCTGGCACGCCGCCAGCCTGCGCGACGCCGGTCGGCCCTGCCTGAAAGAAGCCGCCATGGCCAAGCTCTTCGCCAGCGAGATGGCCGAGCGCGTGTGCAGCGCCGCCATCCAGACCCTGGGCGGCTACGGCTACGTGAACGACTTTCCGCTGGAGCGCATCTACCGCGACGTGCGCGTGTGCCAGATCTACGAAGGCACGTCGGACATCCAGAAGCTCTTGATTCAACGCGCGCTCGCCTGATCGATCACGTGAGCCGGCGCCGCGGCCGACCCTGGGGCTCGATCGCTGCGGCACTCGTGCTCGCGGCGCTGGCCGCCTGGAGCGTCGTCATCGAGCCGCGCTGGGTGGCCGCGCGTGTCGAGCCCTTGGGCTCGGCGCAGTGGCAACCCCCGGCCGGCCTGAAGGTCGCCGTGGCCAGCGACTGGCACCTCAGCACGCGCTCGCTGTGGCGCGTGACCAGCGCCGACCGCGCCGCGGCCATTGTCGACCAGATCAACGCGGCGCAGCCCGACGTGATCCTGCTGCCCGGCGACTTTTTAGCGGGCTCCGGCGACGACGAAGACTTTTCCATCGAAGCCATGGCCGCCGTGCTCGGCCGCCTGAAGGCGCTGCAGGGCGTGTACGCGGTGCTCGGCAACCACGACTGGTGGCACGACGGCGAACACACCGCCAAGGCCCTGTCCGCGCAGGGCATCCGCGTGCTGGAGAACGCCTCGGCGCGCCTGCCGGGGCACGACCTCTGGGTGGTCGGCATCGGCGACGACTCCACCGGCCATTCGCAGCCCGACAAGGCCCTGGCAGGCGTGCCACCCGGCGCCGCCACGCTGGTCATGATGCACGACCCCTTCAGCTTCGCCGGCATGCCGCGCACGCAGGGGCTCGTGGTGGCGGGGCACACGCACGGCGGGCAGATCAGTGTGCCGGGCTACGGCGCCTTGGTGGTGCCCGGGCGTGCGCCGCGTGAGTGGGCCTATGGCTGGATCGCGCACAAGGACCACAGGCGCATGTACGTGACCAGCGGGCTTGGCGTGAGCATCTTGCCGGTGCGGTTCAACATGCGGCCTGAGTGGGTGATGTTTCGGTAGGGTGGTGCGTGGGCGCTTGACGGGCGTCGTGGAGGCCGCGAACATTGCCGTCGCCTCGTGATGAGCGGGGTCGGGATTGGCGTCCCGCTGACATCCTGCGTAGCAATCCTTGGAGGCCTATGGCCAATGCTTCAAGCGCAGTCACCGACGCCGGTTGTTCCTGTGTGTCTTCCCGTTCCAACGCCCAGTTCAAGCCCTTCGAATGGGTGCAAGGCGAACGGCTCCCTCCTTCACTGCAAAGCCACGCGGCGTTTCTCAACGAGGCGCGCGATGTGGTGCAGGGCGCGCAGACGCTGGTTCAGTTGCTCGAATGGGATGAGGACCGGCGCGACGCCGCTTCTCTTGATGCAGATGCAGCTCCGCTTTTCGATGCAGGCCGGCGCAGTTCGCTGCAGCGGTTTCTTGCGGTCTCACTGGGACTTCTGCATGCGCGGATTGAAGCGCAGTGCGAGGCGTTGGCCGAGTAGCTCGCGCCGCGTGACATCAGTCGGCTGTCTTGCCGCTCGCCACATCTGCGACCTTTGGGGCCAGAGACAGCAGCGCAAGCCTCAACCTGGGCTGCGCCGACGCCAAGTCCGAGACAAGGCCTGTGTAGAAGGGATAGATCTTTCCGCTTGGGCCATCGAAGATGATGGTCTGGCGTCCCAGAAAGGCCTTCGTCTTCGCGTCATACATGGCCATTCCCACGGAGACGTTCATGCGGTACTCATTCAGGGGGGCCGGCGCGTTCCAGAACGCGATCGGGCTGATCTGCAGCAGCATTTCCGAATCGGTGGGTTCGGCATCATCCAACGAGCCTGAGTGATAGCGCTCGCCGTCTTCCTTGCTTGCAGGCCAGAGCAATGTGTTGGTCTTTCTGCTGGCGATGACGGGCTGCATTCCTCGCTGCCGCAGTGCGGGCAGCAAGGCATCCATGAACTCCTGCTGCGGGTTCCAATCTGGGAAGAGCTTTCGCACTTCGCGGTCGAAGCCCTGCGCCTTTCTTTGCGTGTCGTCCGCGCTGGCCTGAATCAATGCGCCCACAAGGCCGGCAGCCACCAAGGACGAGGCTCCGGCACTTCGGCTCACAGGCGGTGACGCCGTTTGCTGGGCCAGGGTGGACGCAATCGCATCGCCCGCATAGTCGCCGCGCAGCGTGTAGTCGACATTGGAAAAGAACATGTCCGATCGACTTGAAAAATGGAAGTCGAAGTAGGGCGCCATCACACCGATCAATGCCAGGTTCTTGAGCGGTGGTGTTTCGATGATGGTGACGGTGCTCTTCCCGCGCACCTTGTCCGCTGCGATCTGGGGATGGACGGCACATCCCGAGAGGATGAACATCGCCAGCAGGAAGCACAGGGCAACGCGCAATGAGCTGAAGTTGGCGATGGTTCTCGAAGTGGGAAATGGGGTCATGGGATGAGGATGGTGTTCAACGTATCGGTCGCATGGGCGCGACCCGCGACGCAGGATAGATGCAGCATTGACACCGTGCCCTCAGGCTTTTTACCAAGAGCGGTGTTCTGTGCGGCGGGTTCGACGGACATCCGCAACACCGTTCACCTTCATGTCCGGCGCGCTCCCATCCTCGTCGGTTCTTTGCGCTCGCATCCCGCGTGGCTACAGTCGGCCAGAAGCGGTCGTTGCCGCTAGCGGTCAAATGCGCGTCTCAGCCGAACGGCGGTCGGCGGTTTTGTCGAAATCTGTTATGCCCGTACGTTCATGCAGTACATCGCTCTAAGGCATTGACTATGAAAGACATTCAGGAGTTCTGCCGCCAATGTGATCCCGCAGGCGGTCTACAAAGTTCGCAGAAGTGCGAGATACATCAAAGTTTGACTGGAGGTAGCTTATGGTCGATTTTCCAGCGCTGGAGACATCCCGACTCACGCTGCGTGAGATCGTGGAATCGGATGCGGAGAATATTCTTCGAATTCATGGCGACGCCGAGTACATGAGATGGTTCGGATCGGATCCGCTTCGCGATCTTGACGGCGCCGCGAAGTTGGTCGCTACGTTTGCCAGTTGGCGGAAAGAGCCGGTTTCCGGTGCACGTTGGGCCGTGGAGTTGAGAGACCAGCCAGGACTGATTGGTACATGCGGCTTGTTTCGCTGGAATCGAAACTGGAGATCCTGCATCATCGGTTACGAAATCGCTCCGGCGCATCAGGGCCGCGGATACGCGAAAGAAGCTCTAAAAGCAATCATCACTTGGGGTTTCCGAGAGGTGCAGTTGAATCGAATCGAGGCGCAGGTACACCCTGACAACACGGCATCTCTGGCCTTACTCGAGGCGCTCGGGTTCCTACAAGAGGGGCGGCAGCGGGAAGCTGGGCACTGGGCGGGCCGGCACCACGACCTCCTGCAGTACGCTCTACTCAATGCGCAGTGGAGTACAGCGAATGCGGTCTAACCTTTTGCTGCAGCGGATGGCTTCGCCCACCACTGAGCTTGCACGTTGAGTGTCTGATTTAGGACCCGTCCGGTGACTGCTATGGGCCCAAAAGGGACTTTGGGAAAGTAGGAAATGAGCGTTCGAAATCGGACATCTGTTTGCGCTCCCTCCGGCTTTCTCTGGTTTAGGGATATTTGCTAGAACGAGAGCCATTTCATGCCAACGCCTATGCACGACTTCGTGGCCAGTTTCGAACTGGCCAAGCGCGATGAAGATCTAAAGTACCAACTCATCAAAAACCTCCTGACAGACAAGCTCTTACTTCCATCGACCTCCACGCTGGCCTCATCCACAGCCGACATCATTACTTGGGTCATTCAGGACGCTCGATCGAGGTATGCAAGCAACCCCGAAAGACTGGTCGCTGCGATTTCAGCCTCGACAGAAGCCAATGCATTGGCGGTGTGGAGCAGCTCGCGGAATGATTGGATTGTTCTCAGTTACGGCCTAATGGAGCGGCTTCAGAGCGGTGCAGACAACCTCGGTGACCGCATCGCTGCGGCGTTTCCGGAAGTGATGCATTCCGAGTTGATGCAACGCCTGCTCCAGAAAAATTCGCTGCCAGGATTCAGAACGACACTCGGATCGTTCATCTACTTTGGTGCGATCGCGTTCTTCGCCGGCCACGAAGCGGGGCATCACCTGTCGGGCCACGATGGACATTTCGTCAAAGGCGCTCACGCGGAACATTCGAACACGTCAGACATGCTGGAGAACAGCGCGTGGCTGAGGGCACAAGCACTGGAACAGGACGCCGACCTGATCGGTCTGGATCTAGCCAGGAGGGGCATGACCAAACTTCTCATGCAACTTTGTGAAGTTGGTAGCTTCAGCCCAGCACAGCAGCAGTCCTATCAACGCGTGCTGGCCGTGCTCATTGCCGTCGGTGCTATGGCCGCCGTTCTGCGCGTCGTCCCACGAGAGATCGAATGGGAGGGCGTGCCGAGGCTTCGCCACCCGCCCTCCGTGGTGCGAGTGCTGACATTGGCAGCAAGCCTCTCGGCATCATTTAAAGAATCGTTTGGCCAGCTCGACGCAACGTCTCGTAAGTGGATTCGACTGATGTCACTTGAGATCGCAGCCAGCGCGACCATTCTGCCAGGAACGCCAGTGGACAAAATCTACCAAGAGCGACTTAAGCGCGGCGGCGAGCCCGCAGCCATTCGCGCTACTGGAATTCGAAAGGCTCTGAACGACCCTCAGTTTCGTGACTATCTTGGGCGGCTCGCAACAGAACTGCAGTTCGTGCGTCCAAAATTAAAGCCGCGCACGTAGCCTTTCGGGACGCACGAATGCCTAGCCGTCACTCGCGACTATCCGCTCTTGGCCGGTTGCAGGCAGACAAACCTATTGCGCGTGAACTCTAAATCCCAAGTAGAGAAAAAACGCCACAACCGCCCCGACGATGGCAAGCCCAACCGACCATGGAATGTCCATGTCACTGCGCTCGCGACGCGAGACGCCATCCATACGGGTCAGCATCGTGCGTCGCTGGTCCGGCGTGTTGATGAGGAGCTTGACGACGCCTGCAATGCCGCAAAGGGCAACAGCGCCCCCGATGATCATCCATCCCCACACTTCCATATTGAACGTGACGGGAAATGCACCATCGGCGCTTGCGACAAAGGGTTCGCGTCCCCTTCGCGTGACAACGATTTGTCCGGCGCGCCATGCGTCGAATCCGTGCAGAAAGGCGAAGACGCCCAAGGAGAGGGTCGCAGCGAGCAGAAAGAACAGCTTGAGGAGTCGCAAAAGCATGCTTTGGTGTTCAGCTTGAAGGAGCGAAACGCCGGACGACTTTAGCGGCACAAGCCATTGGCGCAAGAGGCCCCGGCGCCCTTGGCCCCGGCAGGTCCTCGCAAAGCGGGCATGCCCGGAAGCCCCCCTTCAGCCCCCGCCGCGCCAAGTGTTCCAATAGAGCCCTTCATGAGCGCCACCGACCCCACTCCCGGCCCCTGCCCTTGCGGCCGCACCGACCGTCGCGACAAGCCCATTGGCTACGCCCTGTGCTGTGGGCGCTACCTCGACGATTTCGAGAACACGCCGGCGCCCGACGCCGAATCGCTGATGCGTTCGCGCTACTCGGCCTTCGTGCTGGCGCGTGCCGATTACCTGCTCGCCACCTGGCATGCGTCGAAGCGGCCAGCCTCGGTCGAGTTCGAGCCGGGCGTCAAATGGCTGGGGCTGGACATCCGCTCGCGTTCGGTGCTCGACGCCGACCACGCCGAGGTCGAGTTCGTCGCCCGCCAGCGCGGCGCGACGGGCGTGGCGTTCCGCCTGCACGAGCGCAGCCGCTTCGTGCGCGAGGACGAGCGCTGGTTCTACGTCGACGGCGACCTGCACCAGCCCCCGGGTTGACGGCGGCGGGCTTCGGCCCGCACAATCGGCCCCGCTCCGGGGTGCACGCATGTGGCGTGCTGAGATGGCAAAGCTGCCGACCCGCGAACTTGATCCGGGTCATACCGGCGTAAGAAGAGCTGCACTCCCTGACTTCGGTCCGTCACTCCCTTTTCTGGTGGCGGGCCTCCCGAGGTCCACTGAGCGATTGCGGAGCACCCTTTCCCTCAACAAGGAGTGCCTCCGATGAATGCCCCCGACAAGTTCACCTCGCTGCTGTCGCTGACGCGCGAACCCTTTCCCGCCTCGCACAAGTGCGTCATTCCGGGCAGCCGGCCCGACCTGTTCGTGCCCGTGCGCGACGTGGCGCTGACCAACGGCGAAACCGTCTCCCTGTACGACACCTCGGGCCCCTACACCGACCCGAAGGTCGAGATCGACGTGCGCCGCGGCCTGCCCGACGTGCGCAGCGCCTGGGTCATCGAGCGCGGGGACACCGAAAGCTACGAAGGCCGCACGCACCACGCGCTGGACGACGGCGCCAAGAACGAAGACCGCGACGCGCAGCGCCTGGCCGAGCTGCGCGCCGGTGCCTCGGCGCTGCAGCGCACGCCGCGCCGCGCCAAGTCGGGCGCCAACGTCACCCAAATGCATTACGCGCGCCGCGGCATCGTCACGCCCGAAATGGAATACGTGGCCCTGCGCGAGAACGGCAAGCGCGAGTGGATGGCCGAGTACCTGGCCAACGAAGAGCGCGCCAAGCGCGTGGCGGGCAACCCGATGGGCGCGAGCATTCCGCGCATCATCACGCCCGAGTTCGTGCGCGACGAAGTGGCCCGCGGCCGCGCGATCATTCCCGCGAACATCAACCACCCTGAGGTTGAGCCGATGGCCATCGGGCGCAACTTCAAGGTGAAGATCAACGCCAACATCGGCAACTCGGCCGTCACCTCGAGCATCGAGGAAGAGGTCGAGAAGCTGGTGTGGGCCATCCGCTGGGGCGCCGACAACGTGATGGACCTGTCGACCGGCAAGAACATCCACACCACGCGCGACTGGATCGTGCGCAACTCGCCGGTGCCCATCGGCACGGTGCCGATCTACCAGGCGCTCGAAAAGGTGGGCGGCGTGGCCGAAGACCTCACCTGGGAAATCTACCGCGACACGCTCATCGAGCAGGCGGAGCAGGGCGTCGACTACTTCACCATCCACGCGGGCCTGCGCCTGCCGTTCATCCACCTCACGGCGGACCGCATGACGGGCATCGTGTCGCGCGGCGGCTCGATCATGGCCAAGTGGTGCATCGCGCACCACAAGGAGAGCTTCCTCTACACGCACTTCGAAGACATCTGCGACATCATGAAGGCCTACGACGTGAGCTTCTCGCTCGGCGACGGCCTGCGCCCCGGCTCGGGTGCCGACGCGAACGACGAGGCCCAGTTCGCCGAACTGCGCACGCTGGGCGAGCTCACGCAGATCGCCTGGAAGCACGACGTGCAGACCATGATCGAAGGCCCGGGCCACGTGCCGATGCACATGATCCAGGCCAACATGGACGAGCAGATCAAGCACTGCCACGAAGCGCCGTTCTACACGCTCGGCCCGCTGACCATCGACATCGCGCCGGGCTACGACCACATCTCCAGCGCCATCGGCGCCGCCATGATCGGCTGGGCCGGCACGGCGATGCTCTGCTACGTGACGCCCAAGGAACACCTGGGCCTGCCCGACCGCGACGACGTGAAGCAGGGGATCATTGCCTACAAGATCGCCGCGCACGCGGCCGACGTGGCCAAGGGCCATCCGGGTGCGCGCTCGCGCGACGACGCCCTGAGCAAGGCGCGCTTCGAGTTCCGCTGGCAAGACCAGTTCAACCTGGGCCTGGACCCCGACACGGCGCGCGAATTCCACGACGAGACGCTGCCGAAGGATTCGAGCAAGGTGGCGCATTTCTGCTCGATGTGCGGCCCCAAGTTCTGTTCGATGAAGATCACGCAGGAGGTGCGTGAGTACGCGGCCAAGAAGGGCGTGGCCGAGGCGGCTGCCATGGCCGAGGGCATGGAAGAGAAGTCGAAAGAATTCATGGCTGGCGGCGGCGAGATCTACATCCCGATCCGTCCCGTCGCCTGAGATAGCCTGAGTCTCCCCGTGCGGAAAGGGTGCGTTGCTACCATGGGGCCAGACCCCTGAACTCCAGCCTCGCAATGACCCCTTTCCCCTTTTCCGCCGTTCTCTTCGATTGCGACGGCGTGCTCGTCGATTCCGAACCCATCACCAACCGCGTGCTCGCCGACATGCTCGGCGAGCTCGGCTGGCAGCTCACGGCCGAGGAATCGATGAACATCTTCACCGGCAAGGCCGTGAAGGACGAGACGGCGCTCATCGAGGCCAAGACGGGCTTCAAGATCACCGACGACTGGCTGCGCGGCTTCCGCGCCCGCCGCAACGAGGCGCTCGACCGCGACCTCGTCGCCATTCCCCATGCGCCCGCCGCCATCCGCGAGATCCACGCGCGCCTCAAGGGCCGCATCGCCTGTGCTTCGGGCGCCGACCGCCACAAGGTCGAGTTGCAGCTGGCCAAGGTCGGCCTGCTCGACTGCTTCGAGGGCCGCATCTTCAGCGGCCACGAGATGCCGCGCTCCAAGCCGCATCCCGATGTGTACCTGGCCGCGGCGGAAGCGCTCGGTGTCGACCCGAAGCGCTGCGCGGTGGTCGAAGACACGGTCACCGGCGCGATGGCCGGCGTGGCCGCAGGCGCCACGGTGTTCGGCTACAGCACGGGCGAATCGGGCCACAGCGGCCCGGGCGCGCTGCGCGCCGCGGGCGCCGTGGCCGTGTTCAGCGACATGACCGGGCTGCCCGCATTGCTCGCCGGCTACGGCCTGCAGGCGGCCTGAGTTTCTGGTGCAATGACGCCCGTCAGCGTGTGGCGCGCCCGTCGCCTGCACGCGCTCCTTCCCACGAATTCGCAAGGACCCCGCCCATGACCTCCGAGTACCAGACCGAGCAACCCGACCGCAGCGAGATCGACGCGCTCCAGGGCCCGGCCGTGGTGGAGTTCGGCACCAACTGGTGCGGCATCTGCAAGGCCGCGCAGCCGAACATTGCCGAGGCCTTTGCCCAGTACCCGAACGTGCGCCGCATCAAGGTGGAAGACGGCAGCGGCCGCCCGCTGGGACGCTCGTTCAACGTGCGGCTGTGGCCCACGCTGGTGTTCATGCGCGACGGGCAACAGGTCGCGAAGCTGGTGCGGCCGGAAGACAGCCAGTCGATCGCCGATGCGCTGGCGTTGATCGATTCGCCGGCCTGAGTTTCGCTATTCAGGGCGACGCTCCCGCCGACGGGGAGCCTTGCTCCGCGAATGTCCTCCGCCCTTCGGGCTCCCCCTTGATTTCGCTGCGCAAGGCACCCCATCGACGTGAGCGTTGGGCAGTGCGGCTGTTGATGGCCAGCACAACGACAGCGCTCAGCGGGCGCAGGACACCGGGTGCTTCCCGCAGCGAAATCAAGGAGGAGGGCGAAGCCCGGGGGACATTCGCGGAGGGAAGTACCCGGTGGCCTGTGCACGTGCCCTGAACGGGCGCCCTACAACCCCAGCTGCCGAAAGTCCCGAGGCGCGTGCCCCGTCCACTGCAGGAACGCACGCGAAAAGCTCTTTTCGTTGCGAAAGCCCACCGCCAGCGCCACCTGCTTGATCGGCCGCGTGGTCCGGCGCAGTTGCTCCACCGCCAGTTCGTGCCGCACCTCGTTCTTCAGTACCTGCAGCGAGGTGCCCTCTTCATGCAGCTGTCGGTGCAGGGTGCGCCCCGACACGTTCAGCAACCCCGCCAGCGCCTCGGCCGTGGTCGCCTCACCGGCACGCGCGCGCAGCAGCTCGCGCACGCGCTGGCCCAGCAGGCGGTCGCGGCGGTACTGCAGCACGGTGAGTGGCAGGGCGCGCTTGAGCATGGTGCGCAGCGCGCGCTCGTCGCGCAGCAGCGGCAGCGCGAGGTAGCGCTCGTCGAAGCTGATGCTGGCCTGCGGCGCGTCGAAGTGCACGTCGGGCGTGAACATCAGCGGGTAGGCGTCGCGGTGCGGCGGCGCCGCGAACGGAAAGGTGGCCTGGCGCAGCGAGATGCGCGAGTCGATGGCCCAGCACACGTACCCGTGCATGAAGCGCAGGCTCGTCACCAGGCAGAACTCGCGGAACGCCGGGTCGAGCGGGCGGTTTTCGGTGATGCGCAGCGTGGCCACGCCGCCGGCCACCTCCAGCGCGAGCGTGATGTCCTCGGTCAGCAGGCGGTGGTGGCGGCACCAGCGTTTCATGGCCACGCCCAGGTCGGGCGAGGTGAGCGAGGCGCGGCACAGCATGCCGTAGCTGCCCCAGGGCAGGCGGCGCGAGAACCAGCCCAGCGCCTCGTCGTCCAGCTCCTGCATCGCGTGGCCCGACAGCGCCTCGAACTGCGCAGCCGTCACCCGGGCACCCGGGCGGGCCAGCTCGCGCGGCGCGATCTGTGCCGCCTGCAGGGCCTGCGCCGGGTCCTTGCCGTAGCGGGCATACCCTTGCACGATGGCTCGCACGAAGGCCATCGGCGTGACGGCGCGGGCGGGTCGCAGGAAGGCGGGGGACGACGTGGTGGAGGGCATCGGTCGTGGCGCAATTTGCAACCATTGTGGCGCCAATTGCGGCGCCACGAGGCGTAAGCTGCGTTTTTTCAAGCGCCATCCGCGCGGGCAGCCCTGCGCGCCGACCCCTTCAGAGGAGACAAGACTCATGCACGATTTCGGCCTCAACTTCGACCTGGGCGACGACATCGACGCGCTGCGCAGCGCGATCCAGGACTTCGCCGCCAACGAAATCGCGCCCCGCGCCGCCGAGATCGACCGCGACAACCTGTTCCCGCACGACCTGTGGCAAAAGCTCGGCGAGCTGGGCCTGCACGGCATGACGGTGAAGGAAGAATTCGGCGGCACCGAGCTGGGCTACCTGGCCCACATCGTGGCCATGGAAGAAGTCTCGCGCGCTTCGGCCTCGGTGGGCCTGTCGTACGGCGCGCACTCCAACCTGTGCGTGAACCAGATCCACCGCAACGGCAGCGACGCGCAGAAGAAGAAATACCTGCCCAAGCTGGTGAGCGGCGAGCACGTGGGCGCGCTGGCCATGAGCGAGCCCAACGCCGGCTCCGACGTGGTGAGCATGAAGCTCAAGGCCGACAAGAAGGACGGCTACTACGTGCTCAACGGCGGCAAGATGTGGATCACCAACGGCGGCGACGCCGACACGCTGGTCATCTACGCCAAGACCGAACCCGAAATGGGCGCGCGCGGCATGACGGCCTTCATCGTCGAGAAGAATTTCAAAGGTTTTTCGGCCGGCACCAAGCTCGACAAGCTCGGCATGCGCGGCTCCAACACCTTCCCGCTGTTCTTCGACAACTGCGAAGTGCCCGAAGAGAACGTGCTCGGCGGCGAAGGCATGGGCGCCAAGGTGCTGATGAGCGGCCTGGACTACGAGCGCGCCGTGCTCTCGGGCGGCCCGCTGGGCATCATGGCCGCCTGCATGGACGCCGTGATCCCCTACATCCACGAGCGCCAGCAGTTCGGTCAGAGCATCGGCGAGTTCCAGCTGATGCAGGGCAAGATCGCCGACATGTACTCGACCTGGCAGGCCACCCGCGCCTACGTGTACGCCGTGGGCAAGGCCTGCGACCGCAACGACCATGCGCGCACCTTCCGCAAGGACGCGGCCGGCGCCATCCTGTATTCGGCCGAAAAGGCGACCTGGATGGCCGGCGAGGCGATCCAGACGCTGGGCGGCGTGGGCTACACCAAGGACTTCCCGGTCGAGCGGCTGTGGCGCGACGCCAAGCTGTACGAGATCGGCGCGGGCACGAGCGAAGTGCGCCGCATGCTCATTGGCCGCGAGCTGTTCTCCGAAACCGCATAAGCCGCGCTGCACACCCTCACCCCACCCTCTCCCCGCAGGGAGAGGGCGCCAGACAAGGAGACAAGACGATGCCACTGACGCAGAGCCTGGCCCAAGGCGCCACCGACGTCCCCCTCATCGAGCAAGCCATCGGCGACTTCTTCGACGACATGGTCGAAAAGCAGCCTGAACGCGAAGCCCTCGTCAGCCGCCACGAAGGCCAGCGCTTCACCTACCGCGAACTGCAGACCGCGTCGAACAAGCTGGCGAGCGCGCTGCTGAGCCTGGGGCTCGTGCCCGGCGACCGCGTGGGCATCTGGTCGCACAACAACGTGCCCTGGGTGCTGATGCAGATCGCCACCGCCAAGGTCGGCCTGATCCTCGTGAACATCAACCCCGCCTACCGCACCTCGGAGCTCGAGTACGCACTCAACAAGGTCGGCTGCAAGGCGCTGGTGACGATGGCGCAGTTCAAGACCAGCGACTACCTGGGCATGCTGCGCGAGCTGGGCCCGGCCAAGCTGCCGCTGCTGCAGCACACCTTCTGGATCGACAAGCCCGGCCAGGGCGACGAGCAGCCCGGCATGCGCCGCTTCAGCGAGCTGCTGGCCAGCGGCGATGCGGCCGACGCGCGCGTGGCCGCCACGCAGAAGACGCTGAAGGCCACCGACCCGATCAACATCCAGTTCACCAGCGGCACCACGGGCTTTCCCAAGGGCGCGACGCTCACGCACCGCAACATCCTGAACAACGGCTTCTTCATCGGCGAGTGCATGAAGCTCACACCGGCCGACCGCCTGTGCATCCCGGTGCCGCTGTACCACTGCTTCGGCATGGTGCTGGGCAACCTGGCTTGCCTCACGCACGGCTCGGCCATCGTGTACCCGAACGACGGTTTCGATCCGCTCACCGTGCTCGAGACCGTGCAGGCCGAGAAGTGCACGGGCCTGCACGGCGTGCCCACGATGTTCATCGCCGAGCTGGACCATCCGCGCTTCAAGGAGTTCGACCTGTCGACGCTGCGCACCGGCATCATGGCCGGCTCGCCGTGCCCCATCGAGGTGATGAAGCGCGTGGTCAACGAGATGCACCTGGGCGAGATCACCATCGCCTACGGCATGACCGAGACCAGCCCGGTGAGCTGCCAGAGCAGCACCGACACGCCGCTCGATCGCCGCGTGTCGACCGTGGGCACGGTGCAGCCGCACCTCGAAGTGAAGATCATCGACCCCGAGACCGGCGCGATCATGCAGCCGGGCCAGTCGGGCGAGCTGTGCACGCGCGGCTACTCGGTGATGCACGGCTACTGGGAAGACGAGCCCAAGACCCGCGAAGCCATCGACGCCGAGCGCTGGATGCACACCGGCGACCTCGCCACCATGGACGCCGAGGGCTACGTGAACATCGTCGGGCGCATCAAGGACCTGGTGATCCGCGGCGGCGAGAACATCTACCCGCGCGAGATCGAAGAGTTCCTGTACCGCCACCCGAAGGTGCAGGACGTGCAGGTGGTCGGCCTGCCCGACAAGAAGTATGGCGAAGAGCTGTGCGCCTGGATCATCGTCAAGCCCGGCCAGAGCGCCACCGATGCCGAGATCCGCGATTTCTGCAAGGGGCAGATCGCGCACTACAAGGTGCCCAAGTACATCCAGTTCGTCTCCGAGTTCCCGATGACGGTGACCGGCAAGATCCAGAAATTCAAGATCCGCGACGCCATGACCGAGCAGCTCGGTCTCAGCCAAGAAAAGACAGCATGAGCAAACTCGAAACCAAACTCAACGCACGGTCGGCCGACTTCCAGGCCAATGCGGCCGCCATGCGCGCGCTAGTCGACGACCTGCAGCAGCAGTTCGCGAAGGTGGAGCAGGGCGGCGGCGAGGCCGCGCGCGCCAAGCACACGGCACGCGGCAAGCTGCTGCCGCGCGACCGCGTGGCCGAGCTGCTCGACCCGGGCACGCCCTTCCTCGAGATCGCGCCGCTGGCCGCGCATGCGATGTACCTCGATGCGAAGGGGGCCGAGTCGGCGCCCGGCGCCGGCATCATCGCGGGCATCGGCCGCGTGAACGGTGTCGACTGCATGATCGTGTGCAACGACGCCACGGTGAAGGGCGGCACCTACTACCCGATGACGGTCAAGAAGCACCTGCGCGCACAGGAGATCGCCGAGCAGAACCGCCTGCCCTGCATCTACCTCGTGGACTCGGGTGGTGCCAACCTGCCGAACCAGGACGAGGTGTTCCCCGACCGCGAGCACTTCGGCCGCATCTTCTACAACCAGGCCAACATGAGCGCCCAGGGCATCCCGCAGATCGCGGTGGTCATGGGCTCGTGCACGGCCGGCGGCGCGTACGTGCCGGCGATGAGCGACGAATCGATCATCGTGAAGAACCAGGGCACCATCTTCCTGGGCGGCCCGCCGCTCGTGAAGGCGGCCACCGGCGAGGTCGTGTCGGCCGAAGACCTGGGCGGCGGCGACGTGCACACGCGCCTGTCGGGCGTGGTCGACCACCTGGCACAGAACGACCTGCACGCGCTGGCGCTGGCGCGCTCGGCGGTGGCCAACCTCAACGCGAAGGCCGCCGACACGCCGCAAGGCACCACGGTGCGCGCGCCCGACTTCCCGCGCGAAGAGCTGTACGGCGTGATCCCCACCGACACGCGCAAGCCCTTCGACGTGCGCGAGATCATTGCGCGCATCGTCGACGGCAGCGAGTTCCACGAGTTCAAGGCCCGCTTCGGCGCCACGCTGGTGTGCGGCTTCGCCGAGATCGAGGGCATGCCGGTCGGCATCATCGCCAACAACGGCATCCTGTTCAGCGAGTCGGCACAGAAGGGCGCGCACTTCATCGAGCTGTGCTGCCAGCGCAAGATCCCGCTGGTGTTCCTGCAGAACATCACCGGCTTCATGGTGGGCCGCAAGTACGAGAACGAAGGCATTGCACGCCACGGCGCCAAGATGGTGACGGCCGTGGCCACCGCCAACGTGCCGAAGTTCACGATCATCATCGGCGGCAGCTTCGGCGCCGGCAACTACGGCATGTGCGGCCGCGCGTACAGCCCGCGCTTCCTCTGGATGTGGCCCAACGCGCGCATCAGCGTGATGGGCGGCGAGCAGGCCGCGAGCGTGCTCGCCACGGTGAAGCGCGACGGCATCGAACTGAAGGGCGGCAGCTGGAGCGCGGACGAAGAAGAAGCCTTCAAGGCACCGATCCGCCAGCAGTACGAAGACCAGGGCCACCCCTACTACGCCACCGCACGCCTGTGGGACGACGGCATCATCGATCCGGCCGACACGCGCCGCGTGCTCGCACTGGGCCTGGCCGCATCGCGCAACGCGCCGATCCCCGAGCCGAAGTTCGGCATCTTCCGCATGTGAGGTGAACCGCATGAGCGACTACACCAAGCTGAACCTCGCCATCGACGGCGCGGTCGCACGCATCTGGCTCGACCAGCCCGACGCGCGCAACGCCTTCGACGACGTCGTGATCGCCGAGCTGACGCAGGCCTTTCTCGAAGCCGGCGCCGCGCCGCAGGTCAAGGCCGTCGTGCTCGGCGCGAACGGCCCGGCCTTCTGCGCGGGCGCCAACCTCAACTGGATGCGCCGCATGGCCGACTACACGCGGGGCGAGAACCTCGCCGACGCGGGCAAGCTGGCCGACATGCTGCGCACCATCGCCGAGTGCCCCAAGCCCACCATCGCGCGCGTGCAGGGCGACGTGTACGCGGGCGGCATGGGGCTCGTGGCCGCGTGCGACATGGCCGTGAGCGTGGACACCGCGTGGTACTGCCTCAGCGAAGTGAAGATCGGCCTCGTGCCCGCGACCATCAGCCCGTACGTGCTGCGTGCCATGGGCCCGCGCGCCTCGCAGCGCTACTTCCTCACGGCCGAGCGCTTCACCGCCGCCGAGGCGCACCGCATCGGTTTCGTGCATGAAGTGGTGGCCGCCGACGCGCTCGACGCCAAGGTCGACGAGCTGCTGAAGGCCCTCACCGGCGCCAGCCCCGCCGCCGTGCGCGCCTGCAAGCAGTTGATCGCCGACGTGTCCGGCCGCGAGATCGACAGCGCACTCATCGCCAAGACGGTCGAAGGCATCGCCGACATCCGCGCGAGCGACGAAGGCCGCGAGGGCGTGCAGGCTTTCCTGCAGAAGCGCAAGCCGTCCTGGCTCGCCGGCTGACAGCCCACCAAGGACCGCCATGAACGCACTCGACATGCCGCAACTGCTCGCACTGGCCGCCGCCATCGGCTGGGCCAGCGGCGTGCGCCTGTACCTCGTCGTGCTGCTGACCGGCCTGGTCGGCTACTTCGGCTGGGTGCCGCTGCCCGCGGGGCTGCAGATGCTCGCGCATCCGATCGTGCTCGCGGTCAGCGGCTTCATGGTGTTCGTCGAGTTCTTCGCCGACAAGATCCCGGGCCTCGACTCGCTCTGGGACGTGGTGCACACCGCCATCCGCATCCCCGCCGGCGCGGCGCTTGCGGCCAGCGTGTTCGGTGCCGACCACGGCGCCATGGCCGTCGTCGCGGCGCTGCTGGGCGGCGGCTTCGCGGCCACGGCGCATGCGGCCAAGGCCACCACGCGCGCGGCCATCAACACCTCGCCCGAGCCGTTCTCGAACGTCGGTGCGTCGCTGGTCGAAGACTCGATGGTGCCGGCCGGGCTGTGGCTCGCGGTGGCGCATCCGCTGGTCTTTCTGGTGCTGTTCGTCTTCGTGCTCGTGCTCAGCGTGTGGCTCATCCGCAAGAGCTGGCGTTTTCTGCGCGCGCTGTTCAGCCGCGTGGCACGCATCTTCAGTGGCCGGCCCGATCCGGGCGTCACGTCCGCCTTTCAACTGAAAAAGAATCCTCCGGGAGACACTCCGAATGTTTAAGAAGATCCTCATCGCCAACCGTGGCGAGATCGCGTGCCGCGTGGCCGCAACTGCTCGCCGCATGGCGGTTCGCACCGTCGCCGTGTACTCCGATGCCGACGCGCACGCCAACCATGTGCGCGCCTGCGACGAGTCGGTGTACCTCGGCGGCAGCGCCCCGAAGGACAGCTACCTGCGCTGGGAAAAGATCCTCGAGGCCGCCAAGGCCACAGGCGCCGAAGCCGTGCACCCGGGCTACGGCTTCCTCAGCGAGAACGAAGAGTTCGCGCAGGCCTGCGCCGACGCCGGCCTGGCCTTCATCGGCCCGCCGCCCTCGGCGATCAAGGCCATGGGCCTGAAGGCCGAGTCGAAGCAGCTGATGGAAAAGGCCGGCGTGCCGCTGGTGCCCGGCTACCACGGCGCCGACCAGGACCCGGCGCTGCTGCAGCGAGAGGCCGACCGCATCGGCTACCCGGTGCTCATCAAGGCCAGCGCCGGCGGTGGCGGCAAGGGCATGCGCGCGGTCGACAAGGCCGCCGACTTCGAGGCCGCGCTGGCCTCGTGCAAGCGCGAAGCCATCAACAGCTTCGGCGACGACGCGGTGCTGATCGA
Source organism: Variovorax sp. V35 (assembly GCF_041154465.1). Lineage (NCBI taxonomy): Bacteria > Pseudomonadati > Pseudomonadota > Betaproteobacteria > Burkholderiales > Comamonadaceae > Variovorax > Variovorax sp. V35. Next base: position 6,366,665 of record NZ_AP028666.1, on the reverse strand, counting down.
GAAGTACGTGCAGCGCCCGCGCCACATCGAGATCCAGGTGTTCGGCGACACGCAGGGCAACTACGTCTACCTGTTCGAGCGCGACTGCTCGGTGCAGCGCCGTCACCAGAAGGTGTTGGAAGAAGCGCCCGCGCCCGGCATGACCGAGGCGATGCGCAAGCAGATGGGCGAGGCCGCCGTGGCCGCGGCGCGCGCCGTGAACTACGTCGGCGCGGGCACGGTGGAGTTCATCGTCGAGCAGCGCGAAGGCGGCGAGATGAACTTCTTCTTCATGGAGATGAACACGCGCCTGCAGGTCGAACACCCGGTGACGGAAGCGATCACCGGCCTCGACCTCGTCGAGTTGCAACTGCGCGTGGCGTCGGGCGAACCGCTGCCCGCCAAGCAATCGGAACTGCAGATCCACGGCCACGCCATCGAGGCGCGCATCTGTGCCGAGAACCCCGACAACAACTTCCTGCCCGCCACCGGCACGCTGCGCGTGTACCGCAAGCCGCAGGCCACCGCCTTCCAGCGCAGCCGCGTGCGCATCGACGACGGCGTGCGCGAGGGCGGCGAGATCTCGCCCTTCTACGACTCGATGATCGCCAAGCTCATCGTGCACGGCAGCACGCGCGCCGAGGCGCTGGCCCGGCTCGATGCCGCGCTGGCCCAGGTGCAGATCGTGGGCGTGTCGACCAACGTGCAGTTCCTGCGCGGCATCCTGGCGACCGAGTCGTTCTCGAAGGCCAACCTCGACACCGCGCTCATCGAGCGCGAGCGCGCCGTGCTGTTCGACCGCGAGCCGCTGGGCCTGCCGCTGGCCGCGGCCGCCGCCATCACGCGCACGCTGGTCACCGAGTGGCCGACGCAACTGCCCGACCCCTTCGAGCGCCGCGATGGCTGGCGTGCGCATGGCGAGTACAAGCGCCGCTTCGACTTCGAGTTCCGCGGCGCCGAGCACAGTGCGCTGCTGACCTACCGCCGCGACGGCGGCCTGCACCTCGAAGTGGGCGGTGTCGAAGGTCCGCTCACCATCGGGCGCTTTCCCACGGGCGAGTTCGAGCTCGAGTTCGCCGGCACGCGCCAGACCCTCGACGTGCACCTGGACGGCGCCACCGCCCACGTGTTCGCGGCGAAGGGCGCCACGCGCCTCACGGCCATCGACCGCCTCGCCCACGCGGGCGACACCCACGCCGAAGGCGGCCGCCTCACGGCGCCGATGCCCGGCAAGGTCGTGTCCTTCGCGGTCAAGGCCGGCGACAAGGTCAGCCGCGGCCAGCCGCTGGCCGTGATGGAAGCCATGAAGATGGAGCACACCATCGCCGCGCCGGCCGACGGCACGGTGGAGGAACTGATGTTCGCGCCGGGCGAGCAGGTGGCGGAAGGCGACGAATTGTTGCGAATGGCGGCGGCCGCTTAACCCCGTTCGGGCCGTTGGCCCGTATCAGCGGTGGTAGTCATTCTTTTCAAGGAGTCCTGATGATCCGCCGCACCCTTTCCATGTCGACACCCCGCGCCGCCGTGCGCCACCGCGCAGGCGCTGTCCTGCTGGCCCTGGCGGCCGCCCTGTCGCTGGCCGGCTGCGACCGCCAGCACAGTGCCGAGTCGGCTGCGCCGGCCTCCGCGCCTGCGCCCATGCAGGCGCCGCCGATGGGCTACGGCGGCGGCATGGCCATGAAGGAACAGAGGGCGCGTGCACCGCAGGCCGAGATCGCCGCGTCGCAGTCCGACGAGGCGCGGGGCGGCAGTAGCGAGACCGCGCTGCAGCGCTTCCTGGCCGTGCGTCAGGACCTGAACGTCGAAGTGCCGGCCGAACAGCTGGCCGACGCCTGGGGCAAGGTGCGCGACCTGTGCGGCACGCTGAAGTGCGAGCTGCTGTCGTCTTCGCTGCTGCGCGAGGCGGCGCAGCAGCCGGGCAACGCCCTGCTCGAGATGCGCGTGGAACCTGCCGACGTCGACAAGCTGCTCGGCGGCCTGGCCGGCGTGGCGAACGTGGTCTCGCACACCACCACCAGCGAAGACAAGACCTCCGAGGTGATCGACGTCGAGGCCCGCATCAAGAACCGCACCGAGTTCCGCGACAGCCTGCGCGTCATGCTGCGCGACACCGTCACCAAGCGCACCATGGCCGACCTGCTGGCGATCCAGCGCACGCTGTCGGACACCCAGGCCGAGCTCGACGCCATCGCCACCCAGCGCAAGGTGCTGGCGCAGCAGACCAGCAAGCAGCACATCCAGATCCAGTTCACGCCCAAGCGCGCGCTGGTCAGCGGCAGCGACGGCTACAGCCCGATGGCGCACGCGCTGCGCAACGCCGGCGACGTGCTGGCCGAAAGCGTGGGCGCGCTCATCACCTTCGTGGCCGCGGCGCTGCCGTGGCTGCTGCTGGTGGTGCTGCCCGTGGGGTGGCTGGTGCGGGTGCTGTGGCGTCGCCGCCGGACCGGCAAGGCCTGAGTCCGGTCAGAAGCGAAGTGGTGCGTCAGCCCACCACCACTTCGCTGATCTGCATCACCGGCGCGATGTCGGTGTAGTTCTTCACGTCGCCCATGATCTCCTTCACGTGCGGGCCGAAGGCCTTCTGGAAGGACTCGACGGATTCGGCGAACACGTGGCACATGCCGACATACGTGGGCGGCGCGCCCGGTGCGCCGCCGCCCAGGCCCTTGTCGATGGTGTACGAGAGGCAGGCGTCGCCCATGCGGGCCTTGAGCATCGGCATGTGCTGGTCGCGGTAGTAGTCGTGGTCGAACCGCGCGCCGGGGGTGTGGGGGTACATCACGCTGACTTTGATCATGGAAGGTGTCTCCTGGGTGGCTGAATGCGGTCGAGCATAGGAGATGGCGCGCGACGCAACAAGCCGGTGCCTTCTAAGATGGCGCCCATGCGAATCTCCGTCTACCTCACCGACAACCGTCCCGATCCCTGGATCGATGGCCTGAAGGCCGAACTCCCCGAAGCCACCATCGAAGCCTGGACGCCCGGCGCGCCGCAGGCCGACCACGGCGTGGTGTGGGCGCCGCCCCAGCAGTTCCTCGACGAGCAGCCCGACCTGCGCGGCCTGTTCAACATCGGCGCGGGCGTCGATGCGCTGCTCAAGCTCAAGGTGCCGGCGCACACGCGCATCGTGCGCCTGGACGACGCGGGCATGTCGGTGCAGATGGCCGAGTACGTGTGCCACACGCTCATCCGCCACTTCCGCGAGTTCGACGTGTACGAAGCGGATGCGCGCGAGGGCAAGTGGAGCTACCGCAAGCCGAAGCTGCGGCGCGACTTCCCGGTCGGCATCATGGGCCTGGGCGTGCTCGGCGAGCGCGTGGCCAAGGCGGTGGCGCAGTTCGAATTTCCGGTGCTCGGCTGGAGCCGCTCTGCCAAGGCCATCGACGGCGTGCAGGTGTTCAGCGGCGAAGCACAGTTCGACGAGTTCCTGGCCTCCACGCGCGTGCTGGTCAACCTGCTGCCGCTGACCGAGGCCACGCGCGGCATCCTGAACCGCACGACGCTGGGCAAGCTCAAGCCCGAGGGCTACCTCATCAGCATCGCGCGCGGCGGCCACCTGGTGGAAGACGACCTGATCCCGATGCTCGACGCCGGCCAGCTCGCGGGCGCGACGCTCGACGTGTTCCAGGTCGAGCCGCTGCCGGCCGACCACGCCTTCTGGCGCCACCCGAAGATCACCGTCACGCCGCACGGCTCGGCGCGCACGCTGCGCGAGGAGTCCATCGCCCAGATCGCCGGGAAGATCCGCGCGATGGAGCAGGGCCTGCCGATCGCCGGCATCGTCGATCCCGTCCGCGGCTACTGACGGCCCTGCGCCGACGGCGACGAACCGGCTGACACGCGGCCGGCGGGGGAAAACCCCGACGCTTTTGTTTTTCACATACGAGAAAATTTCTTCATGGTTGTGAAAACAGCGTTTCGCGTGATCGAGATCGTCGAGCTCTTCGCCCGGGAGAAGCAGCCGCTGGCCCTGTCCGAGATGGCGCGGCTGCTCGACATGCCGGTGTCCAGCTGCCTGGGCCTGATTCGCACGCTCGAAGAGCAGGGCTACATGTACGAGACCGGCCGCCGCCAGGGCTACTACCCCACGGGCCGGCTGCTGGCCATGGCGCAGGTCATCGCCGCGCACGACCCGGTGCTCGACCGGGTGAAGGCCACGCTCGAGGAACTGCGCGACGCCGCCTGCGAAACGGTGGTGTTCGGCAAGTTCCGCGATGCGGAGCACGTCGTGTACCTCGACGTGCTGAGCGCGCCGCAGCGCATCCGCTACACGGCCGAGTCGGGCGAAACACGCCCCGCGTACGCCAACTCGCTGGGCCGCGCGCTGCTGTCCACGCTCGCGCCCGAGGCGCGCCGCAAGCTGCTCGAGGGCATGACGCTCGCGCCCCTCACCGACGCCACGCTCACCACCGCCGATGCCATCGAGGCCGAGCTGCAACGCGGCGCCGCGCGCGGCTGGTACGGCAACCTCGGCGAAAGCATTCCCGACCTGATCGGCCTGGCCTGGCCGCTGCGCATCGGCGGCGAGGCCTACGCGATCTCGGTGGCCGGCCCGCGCTACCGCATGGAGCCGCGCATCGAGGAGATCGCGGCGATGCTGCGCTCGGCGTGCCTCGCGATCGAACCCAAGACAGAAAGCCCCCGATGACTGCCACCGCTGCGCGCTACTTCGTCCGCGAGGACGAGATCACCGGCTACCACCCCGCCAACCACACCGGCACGCTGAACAAGCGCCTGATCGGTCCCGAGACGGTGGGTGCGAAGCAGCTCGAGGTGCTGGTGGGCCACATCCAGAAGGGCAAGGGCGCGCTGCCGCATGCGCACCCGGGCATCGAACAGGTCTGCTACATGCTCGAAGGCCGTGCGGTCGCCGAGGTGGGCGGCCAGCGGCAGGAGCTGCATCCTGGCGACAGCTGCTTTTTTCCGGCCGACGCGATGCACACCTTCACGGTGGTGAGCGACGAGCCGGTGCGCGTGCTGGTGATCTACAGCCCGCCGTACGAGGAATCGCCGGAGCGCGTGATCCGGCCCTGAACGACAACCCCCGGAGACACAACCATGCAGACGAAGAACGCGACAGAAACAGTCGCGGTGGAAAGCCGCCGCCGTTTCATTTCCATCGGCGCTGCGGCGGGCCTCGTGGGCGCCGCGCCCTGGGCCTTCGCGCAGGACGGCGGCTATCCGAAGCAGCCGATCAAGCTCGTCGTGCCCTTCGCGGCCGGAAGCGGCACCGACGCGGTGGCGCGCATCACCGCGCAGATGCTGGGCGAGGCGCTCAAGGCCTCGGTGATCGTCGACAACCGGGCCGGCGCCAGCGGCGTGATCGCGGCCGAGCTGGTGGCCAAGGCGCCGCCCGACGGCTACACGCTCTTCATGACGACCAACACCACGCACTCGGCCAACCCGAGCCTGATGAAGTCGCTGCCCTACGACCCGGTGAAAGATTTCGCGCCCGTCAGCCGCATGGGCAACCTGCCGTTCATGCTGGTGGTGAACAACGACCTGCCCGTGAAGAGCGTGGCCGAGCTGCTGGCCTGGGGCCGCGCGCATCCGGGCAAGCTGACCTACGCCAGCGGCAACAGCACCGGCATCGTGAGCGGCGCCACGCTGTCGCGCATGAGCGGCATCCCGATGCTGCACGTGCCCTACAAGAGCACGCCGCCGGCCATCGCCGACCTCATCGGCGGGCAGGTGTCGATGATGGTGGTCGACCTCGCCGCGGGGCTCGCCACGGTCAAGGCCGGCAAGATGCGCGCCATTGCGGTCACCACGCAGGAGCGCACGAAGCTCTTCCCTGAGCTGCCGCCGCTGGCCGACACGCCAGAGCTGAAAGGCTTCGACATCACGTCGTGGAACGGCGTGTTCGCGCCGGCCGGCACGCCGCGCGATGTCGTGCTCAAGCTCAACAAGGCGCTCGCGGACATGGCGAACGGCACGGTCTTTCGCGAGCGCGTGAGCAGGCTGGGCTTCGATGCGTTCGGCAGCACGCCGGAAGAACTCGGCGCCTTCACCGTGTCCGAGCTGGCGAAGTGGAAGAAGCTGATCCAGGCCGCGGGCATCCAACCCGAATGAGCATGACCGGTTCTCTCGGCCCCCTCGAAGGCATCCGCATCCTCGACCTCACGGCCGTGGTGATGGGCCCGTACGCCACGCAGACCCTCGGCGACCTCGGCGCCGACGTCATCAAGGTCGAGCCGCCGTCGGGCGACAACCTGCGCGCCGTCGGCCCGATGCGCCATGCCGGCATGGGCGCGATGGCGATGCACCTGAACCGCAACAAGCGCTCCATCGTGCTCGACCTCAAGCAGCCCGAAGGCCGCGAGGCCTGCCTGCGGCTTGCGGCCGGCTGCGATGCGCTCATCTACAACACGCGCCCGCAGGCGATGGCGCGGCTCGGGCTCGGCTACGAGGCCGTGGCTGCGGTCAATCCGAAGATCGTCTACCTCGGCGCCTTCGGCTACGGCGAAGAAGGCCCCTACGCCGGCAAGCCCGCGTACGACGACCTGATCCAGGGCGCGGCCGGTGTCGCCTCGCTCTTCGCGCAGCAAAGCGGCGGCGCGCCGCGCTACGCGCCCGTCACGCTGGCCGACCGCGCCGTGGGCCTGCAGGCCGCCATCGCGCTGCTCGCTGCCGTGCTGAGTGCGCAGCGCACCGGCAAAGGCCAGGCGGTGGAAGTGCCGATGTTCGAGGCGCTCTCGCAGTTCGTCATGGGCGACCACCTCGGCGGCCACAGCTTCGAGCCGCCGCTCGGTCCCACCGGCTACGCGCGCCTGCTCGCGGAGCACCGCAAGCCCTACGCCACGGCCGACGGTTACCTCGGCGTGCTCATCTACAACGACAAGCACTGGCAGGCCTTCTTCGACGTGATCGGTCGGCCCGAGCTGCGCAGCTCGCCGATGTTCGGCACGCACACGGCGCGCGCCGCGAACATCGGCGCGGTCTACGCATTCGTCGCCGAGGTGATGGCCACGCGCGGCAGCGACGAATGGATGGCGCTGCTGGAAGCCGCCGACATCCCCGTCGCGCGCCTGCACACCACCGAGAGCCTGCTCGACGACCCGCACCTGCGCGCCGTCGATTTCTTCCCCGAGTTCGACCATCCGAGCGAAGGCCGCATCCGCACGCTCGCGCCTGTCGGCCGCTACAGCGCCACGCCCGCGGCCATCCGCCGGCCCGCGCCGCGCATCGGCGAACAGAGCGTGGAGCTGCTGCGCGAAGCGGGCTACGCGGACGACGCCATCGACCGCATGCTCGCGCGCGGCGTCACGCTGCAGCCGGACCTCCTGAAAGACAGCGAATGAATTTCTCCCTGAACGAAGACCAGCGCTCGCTCGTCGCGGCCATCGAGCGTCTGTGCGAAGACTTCCCCGTCGACTACTGGCGCGACCACGACGACCGCGCCGTGTTCCCGCACGAGTTCCACCGCGCCGTCGCCGACAGCGGCTGGCTCGGCATCGCCATGCCCGAGGCGCAGGGCGGCGCGGGGCTGGGCATCACCGAGGCGGCGCTGATGATGCGCGCCATCAGCGCGTCGGGCGCGGGCATGTCGGGCGCGTCATCGGTGCACATGAACATCTTCGGCCTCAACCCGGTGGTGGTGTTCGGCACCGAGTCGCAGCGCCAGCGCTTCCTGCCGCCGCTGATCGCGGGCACCGAGAAAGCCTGCTTCGCCGTGACCGAGCCCGACGCGGGGCTCGACACCACGAGCCTCAAGACGCAGGCGGTGCGCCAGCCGAACGGCAGCTACCTGCTGCACGGCCGCAAGATCTGGATCTCGACCGCGCAGGTGGCCGACCGCATGCTGATCCTCACGCGCACCACGCCGCTGGACCAGGTGAAGAAGCCCACGCAGGGCCTCACGCTGTTCTACACGGCGCTGGACCGCAGCAAGGTCGAGGTGCGCGAGATCCACAAGCTGGGCCGCGCGGCGGTCGACTCCAACATGCTCTTCATCGACGGCCTCGAGGTGCCCGAAGAAGACCGCATCGGCGAGGAAGGCCGGGGCTTCGAATACATCCTGCACGGCCTGAACCCCGAGCGCATCTTGATCGCGGCGGAAGCCATCGGCATCGGCCGCGCCGCGCTGCGCATCGCTTCGCAGTACGCGCAGGAGCGCGTCGTCTTCGGCCGGCCTATCGGCCAGAACCAGGGCGTGGCGCATCCGCTCGCGCGCGCCTGGGCCAACCTGGAGGCGGCCGACCTGATGATGCTCAAGGCCGCCACGCTGTATGACGCGGGCGAGCCCTGCGGCATCGAGGCCAACGCCGCCAAGTACCTCGCGGCCGAGGCGGCGCACGACGCCTGCCAGAACGCCGTGCTCACACTGGGTGGCATGGGCTACGCGAAGGAATACCATGTCGAGCGCCTGCTGCGCGAGAGCTACATCCCGCGCATCGCGCCGGTCAGCCCGCAGATGATCCTGAACTTCATCGCCGAGAAGGCACTGGGGCTGCCGAAGTCGTACTGACCACTGCCCATGAACCCACACGCCACCATCACCCGCCATCTCGTCGTCCACGGCCTCGTGCAGGGCGTGGGTTATCGCTGGTCGATGGTGCAGGCCGCGCAGCGGCTCGGCGTGCGCGGCTGGGTGCGCAACCGGCGCGACGGCAAGGTCGAAGCGCTCGTGGCCGGCCAGGCCGATGCGGTCGAGGCGCTGGTGCACTGGGCGCGCCAGGGGCCGGCCGGTGCGCGCGTGGCGGCGGTCGATGTGAGCGAGGCCGAAGCCGCGAGCGATCTGCCCGACGGCTTCGCGCAGCGCGAGACCGTCTAGCGGCTGTTTTCCTGCGGGGCCGACCGGTTGGCACCATTTGCAACCCCACAGGCGCGCATTGCTACCTTCCGCGACTTGTGTACCAAGCAGCGCAAGCCCATGTGTCAGACAATCGAAGCCGGTTTTTCATCACCCTCCCGCGACAGCGACACCAGAGACATCCCATGAAACTCCCCGCCCAGGTCAAGCTCGTCGACGTCGGTCCACGCGACGGCCTCCAGAACGAAAAGCAACCCGTCTCCGCCGAGGTCAAGATCGGCCTCGTGCACCGCCTGCAGGACGCCGGCCTGAAAGAGATCGAGGTCACCAGCTTCGTCTCGCCCAAGTGGGTGCCGCAGATGGCCGACAACGCCGAAGTGATGCACGGCATCACGCGCAAGCCGGGCGTTCTCTACTCGGTGCTCACGCCCAACATGAAGGGCTTCGAGGCCGCCATTGCCGCGCCGCGCGACGAGTGGCCCGACGAGATCGTGGTGTTCGGCGCCGCGAGCGAGGCCTTCAGCCAGAAGAACATCAACTGCTCGATCGCCGAGAGCATCGAGCGCTTCGCGCCCGTGGTCGAGGCGGCGCGCGCCAAGGGCATCGCCGTGCGCGGCGCCATGTCGTGCACCGTGGGCTGCCCCTACGAAGGCGAGATCGCGCCGGCCAAGGTCGGCTACCTTGCGCAACTGATGAAGGGCATCGGCGTGCAGCGCGTGGACGTGGCCGACACCATCGGCGTGGGCACGCCGCGCAAGGTGCAGGCGGCCATGGAGGCCACGCTGGCGCACTTCGATGTCGACGCCATCTCCGGCCACTTCCACGACACCTACGGGCAGGCGCTGGTCAACACGCTGGCGGCGCTCGAGCTGGGCGTGTGGAACTTCCAGTCGTCCTCGGCCGGCCTGGGCGGCTGCCCCTACGCCAAGGGCGCGACGGGCAACGTCGCGACCGAGGACGTGGTCTACATGCTGCACGGCATGGGCATCGCCACCGGCATCGACCTGGACAAGCTCATCGACGCGGGCGTGTACATCAGCGAAGCGCTGGGCCGCGAACCGAACTCGCGCGCCTCGAAGGCGATCCGCACCAAGCGCGCGGGCTGAGCCTTCCTACTTTCTTCTCAGCGCCCGAAGGCGCGCAGCCCGAGCAGCACCACCACCGCCGCGGCCAGCAGCACGGTGGTGCACTGCCAGAAGAGCACGGGGCGGCGCTCGATCAGCGGCGGCATCCGCGCGCTCCAGAACTCCGGGCCCGGCGCGCGCAGGTCGTGCGCGAACTCCGACACCGCCTGCTGCCGCTTCGCGGCCTGCGGGTGCAGCGCCTTCTGCAGCACGGCATCGACCCACGCGGGCAGCTCGGGCCGCAGGTGGCGCACGGGCACATAGCGCAGGCGCCCCACATCGGCTTGCGTGCGGATGCGCGACACCTGCAGGCCGTAGGGCAGCTGGCCGCACAGCATCTGGTAGACGATCGCGGCCAGCGAGAACAGGTCGGAGCGCGCGCTGCCGCCGTGCCCGGTGAAGTACTCGGGCGCGGTGTACTGCAGCGTGCCTTCGATGGCGAGCGCGCGCGCCTCGCCGCTGCCGTCGGCCAGGCCGGCCACGTGGGTCGCGGCCAGGTCGATGATCTTCACGGTGCCGGTGCGGTCGATCATCACGTTCTCGGGCCGCAGGTCCTGGTGCAGCATCTCCTTGCCGTGCAGCGCCTGCAGCCCGCGCGCCAACTGCGCGACGATGCCGCGCACGCTGTCCAGGTCGGGCCGGGGGTGGTCGACCATCCATTGCGCGAGCGTGTGGCCGTCGACGTACTCCATGGCCACGTACAGGTGCGCGCGCGGGCGCTCGACGGCGCTGGCCTTGAGCACGTGCGGGCTGTCGATGCGCCGCGCCACCCACTCCTCGAGCACGAAGCGGTCGAGGTAGCCGGGGTCGTCGCGCAGGTCGACCGACGGCAGCTTCAGCACGACCGGCTGGCCGGTGGCGTCGTCGGTGGCCAGGTAGACGTGGCTGCGCGCGCTCATGTGCAGCTCGCGCACGAGGCTGAAGCCTTCGAAGCGGGCCCGCGGCGCCAGCGCCGGCGGCATCGCCAGGCCTTCGCGCTGCAGCTGCGCGGGCGGCGCGGCGGCGTCGGGCAGTTCGTCGATGCGCAGCAGCTGCACCGTGATGTCGTCGGTGCTGCCCCGGGTGCGCGCGGTTTCCGCGAGCCAGCGCGCTGCTTCGTCGAAGTCGTCGGCATGCAGCGCCAGCGCCTCGTGCACGGCGGCGGCGTCCAGGTGCGTGTAGGCGCCATCGGTGGCCAGCAGGTAGACCTCGCCCACCTCGGCTTGCCAGCAGCGGTGGTCGATCTCCACATGGGCGCCCGCGCCCAGCGCGCGCCCGAGGTACGACTCGACCGACGACACGCGCACGCGGTGGTCCTCGGTGAGCTGTTCGAGCGCGCCGGCATGCAGCCGGTGGATGCGCGCATCGCCCACGTGCAGCAGGTGCGCGTCGCGGCCCTTGAGGATCAGCGCGCTGAAGGTGCAGACGTAGCCGCTGTCCTTGTCGAAGCGCGCGTCGCTGCGCATCGTCTGCGCATGCAGCCAGGCGTTGGTGGCGCCCAGCACGCGCTGCGCCGCGCGCTGCACCGACCAGGTGTCGGAGGTGGCGTAGTAGTCGTCGAGAAAGCCGCGCACGGCCGCCGCGCTCGCCACCTGGCTCACGTGGCTGGAGCCGATGCCGTCGGCCAGCGCCACGGCGATGCCCTTGGAAAGAAGCAGCGCGCCCTCGGGCAGCATGGCGCCGTGGAAGTCCTGGTTGACCGGCGCGTGAAGCCCCGCCAGCGAATGCTGGCCGAGCGTCACGCGCAGCTGCTTGCGCGGCGGCGCGGGCATGCGAACCGTGGGGCTGCGGTTCAGCTGGCGACGCGCTTGGCCGCCGTCTTGTAGTGCGTGGCGTACAGCGTGAGGCCCACGAAGGTCAGGCCGCCGACGAGGTTGCCGATCACCGTGGGCAGTTCGTTCCAGATCAGGTAGTCCATGAAGGTGAACTTGCCGCCCAGCATCAGGCCGGCGGGGAACAGGAACATGTTGACGATGGAGTGCTCGAAGCCCATGTAGAAGAAGACCATCACGGGCATCCACATGCCGATGGCCTTGCCCGACACGGTGGTCGACATCATGGCCGCGACCACGCCGGTCGAGACCATCCAGTTGCACATCACGCCGCGAATGAACAGCGTGAGCATGCCGGCCGCGCCGTGCGCCGCATAGCCGACGGTGCGGCCTTCGCCGATGTGGCCGAGCTTTTCGCCGATGGCGTTGGGCGCTTCGCTGAAGCCGAAGGTGAAGATGATCGCCATGAACACCGCCACCGTGAGCGCGCCCGCGAAGTTGCCCACGAACACCAGGCTCCAGTTGCGCATCACGCCGCCCCAGGTGGCGCCGGGGCGCTTGTCGAGCACGGCCAGCGGTGCCAGCGTGAACACGCCGGTGAGCAGGTCGAAGCCCAGCAGGTACAGCATGATGAAGCCGACCGGGAACAGCATCGCGCCCACCAGCGCATTGCCGGTGTTCACGGTGATGCTCACGGCGAAGGCGGCGGCCAGCGCGAGGATGGCGCCGGCCATGTACGAGCGGATCAGCGTGTCGCGCGTGGACATCAGCAGCTTGGATTCACCGGCGTCGACCATCTTGGTCACGAATTCGGCAGGGGCGAGGTAGGCCATTCGGAGTCCTTTGAGAGAGGCTGAAGAAAAAAGAGAAGAGGGCGGCGTCAGGCGAGCGCGACGAGCACGCGGCCGTCCTCGACGCGCACCGCATGCGCGCGCACCGAGTGCTCGGGCGCCTCCAGGCATTCGCCGCTGCGCAGGTCGAAGTGGTTCTTGTAGAGCGGCGAGGCCACGACGATGCGCTCGCCCAGGCTGCCGACCAGCCCGCGCGAGAGCACGCTGGCGCCGGCCTTCGGGTCGACGTTGTCGATGGCGAAGAGCGAGGGCTCCTGGCCGACGCGGAAGATCGCGACATGCACGCCGTCGACCAGCGCGCACACGCCGGTGTCGGGGAGGATGTCGCCGGCGGCGCACACGGCGGTCCAGGTCTGGGTGTCTGTGGTCATGGTGGGTTTTCTTCCTTGTGGGTCGCTCAGGCTTCGCTGGTCTCGCGGCGCTCTTCGGGGCGCGCGGGGCGGTTCTGGCCGCGCTCCTGCACGAAGACGATGTGCTCGTCGGGCTTCTCGCTGTTCACGAAGGAGCGGAAGCGCTGGCGCGTGGCGGGGTCGTTCACCGCGGTCTTCCATTCGCACTGGTAGGTGTCGACCACGTGCTGCATCTGCGCCTCGAGCTCGGCGCCCAGGCCCAGCGTGTCCTGCAGCAGCACGCCCTTGAGGTAGTCGAGGCCGCCCTCGAGGTTCTCGCGCCAGGTGCTGGTGCGCTGCAGGCGGTCGGCCGTGCGCACGTAGAACATCAGGAAGCGGTCGATCATGCGGGTGAGGTCGGCCTTGCTCAGGTCGCTCGCCAGCAGCTCGGCGTGGCGCGGCTTCATGCCGCCGTTGCCGCACACATAGAGGTTCCAGCCCTTGTCGGTGGCGATGATGCCGACGTCCTTGCCCTGCGCCTCGGCGCATTCGCGGGTGCAGCCCGACACGCCGAACTTGATCTTGTGCGGCGCGCGCAGGCCCTTGTAGCGGTTCTCCAGTTCCACGGCCAGGCCCACGCTGTCGTCCACGCCGTAGCGGCACCAGGTGGAGCCCACGCAGCTTTTCACCGTGCGCAGCGACTTGCCGTAGGCATGGCCCGACTCGAAGCCGGCGGCGATGAGTTCTTCCCAGATGGCCGGCAGCTGCTCCACGCGCGCGCCGAACATGTCCACGCGCGCACCGCCGGTGATCTTGGTGTACAGGCCGTACTTCTTCGCGACCTGGCCCACGGCGATCAGCCCCTCGGGCGTGACCTCGCCGCCGGGCATGCGCGGCACCACGGAGTAGGTGCCGTCCTTCTGGATGTTGCCCAGGAAGTAGTCGTTGCTGTCCTGCAGGCCGGCCAGGTCTTTCTTGAGCACGAACTCGTTCCAGCACGAGGCGAAGATGCTCGCGGCGGTCGGCTTGCAGATGTCGCAGCCCAGGCCCTTGCCGTGTTTCGTGAGCAGGTCGGCGAAGCTGCGGATCTCGCCCACGCGGATGAGGTGGTACAGCTCCTGGCGCGAGTACGGGAAGTGCTCGCACAGGTGGTTGTTCACGGCCATGCCGCGCTTGCCCATTTCCATCTTCATGACCTGCGTGACCAGCGGCACGCAGCCGCCGCAGGTGGCGCCGGCCTGGGTGCAGGCCTTCATCTCGGCGGGCGTGCACACGCCCTGGCCCACGGCCTCGCAGATCTGGCCCTTGGTGACGCTGTTGCACGAGCAGATCTGCGCGCTGTCGGGCAGGGCCTCGACGCCCAGGCCCGGCTTGGCCTTGCCGTCGCTCGACGGCAGGATGAGGAACTCGGGCTCGTCGGGCAGTGCGATGCCGTTGAGCGCCAGCTGCAGCAGCGTGCCGTACTCGCTGGCGTCGCCGACCAGCACCGCGCCCAAGAGCTGCTTGCCGTCTTCGCTCACCACGATCTTCTTGTAGACCTGCTTGCGCTCGTCGATGTACTGGTAGGCGCGCGACTTCGGCGTCTTGCCATGCGCGTCGCCGATGCTGGCCACGTCGACGCCCATCAGCTTGAGCTTGGTGCTCAGGTCGGCGCCGGTGAAGGCCGCGTCGTCCTGGCCGGCGATGTGGCGGGCGGCCACGCGCGCCATGTCGTAGCCCGGCGCGACGAGGCCGAAGGTCTGTTCGTTCCACGACGCGCATTCGCCGATAGCGTAGACGTTGCGGTCGCTGGTGCGGCAGTGGCTGTCGATCGCCACGCCGCCGCGCGGGCCCACGGCCAGCAGGCTCTGGCGCGCCAGTTCGTCGCGTGGGCGGATGCCGGCGGAGAACACGATCATGTCGGTCTCCAGGTGCGTGCCGTCGGCGAACACCATGCGGTGCCGCGCGCTCGCGCCGTCGACGATCTCCACCGTGTTGCGGCCGGTGTGCACGTGCAGGCCCAGCGCCTCGATGCTGCCGCGCAGCGCACGGCCACCGCCTTCGTCGACCTGCACCGCCATCAGGCGCGGCGCGAACTCGACGACGTGCGTCTCCAGGCCCATGTCGCGCAGCGCCTTGGCGCACTCCAGGCCCAGCAGGCCGCCGCCCACCACCACGCCGCTGCGCGACTTGGCGCCGCAGGCCTTCATGGCGTCCAGGTCCTCGATGGTGCGGTAGACAAAGCAGTTCGGCCGGTCGCGGCCCGGCACGGCCGGCACGAAGGGGTTGGAGCCGGTGGCCAGCACCAGCTTGTCGTAGGCGATCACCTCGCCGTCGGCCGTGGTCACGGTGTTGTTGCGCCGTTCGACGGCCACGGCCCGCGCGGCCAGGCGCAGCGTGAAGCCGCTGCGCTCGAAGAAGCCGGGCTCGACCAGCGACAGGTCGTCGGCCGTCTTGCCGGAGAAGTACTCGGACAGGTGCACCCGGTCGTAGGCCGGGCGCGGCTCTTCGCACAGCACGGTGACCTGTGCGCCGGGAATGCCGAGCGTGTGGAGTTGCTCGAGGAACTTGTGGCCGACCATGCCGTGGCCGATGACTGCGATCTTCATTGGGGGTCCTGCACGCAACCGGCCCTGGAAGGCGCCCCCTCAGCCGCTGTCGAACAGACAGCGTCGTTGGGGCCCCCGCGACGGAACGGATGCGAAATGGGTTGGAGCAGACGAACCGGCGGCGGGCGGCCATCGGTGCGCTTGAACCCCGCCGTCGTTAGCGGAGGCATTGCGAACCCGCCGCAGAGGCCGGTGGGTCGCCACCGTGTTCAGCAATAAGCGTGCCGCGCTCAAAAGCCCGTGTGGCGGGCCTCATCGGCCGATGGCGCACCGAAAACGGACCGGGGCCGGCACGCCGCGCACGGGCGTCGTGCGCCGGCGCTCTCCGCATTGGTGCGCCGGGGTGCAGGGGCGCAAGGCGGCGGCGGCGCCGGTGCGCGGGGCTTTTCCGTATGCTCGGGGCCTTGCAACGCAGGGCGAACGCCCCCCACGAACCCCGAAGAACTTGCCATGTGCGGCTCCGAACTCCATTCCCTCCCTGAAGGTGTCCAGCGCGTCTCCCGCGTGCTGCAGGACGCCGGCCATCCCCATGCGCCCCGCATGCTCGACGACGCCTGCCGCACCGCGCAGCAGGCCGCCGACGCGCTCGGCATCTCGGTCGGGCAGATCGCCAAGAGCATCATCTTCCGCCGCAAGAGCGACGAGGCGGCGGTGCTGGTCATCACCTCGGGCGACAAGCGCGTCGACGAGAAGAAGGTCGATGCCATCGTCGGCAAGACCGGCCGCGCCGACGCCGACTTCGTGAAGGCGCGCACCGGCTTCACCATCGGCGGCGTGTCGCCGGTGGGCCATGTGACGAAGCCGGTGGTGCTCATCGACCGCGAGCTGTTCCGCTTCGAGGAAATCTGGGCCGCCGCGGGCCATCCGCACGCCGTGTTCCAGCTGCACCCGACCGATCTCGAGAAGCTCACCGGCGCGCCGGTGGCCGACGTGGTGTGAACTTCGACGAAGCGCATGCGCTCGCCGAGCGCGCCGGGACCGTGCAGCGCATGGACGGCGAGGTGCCCTCGCCGTGCTCGTCGGTGTGCCGCATGGACCGCCTGAGCGGCTTTTGCGAAGGGTGCCTGCGCACCATCCCCGAGATCGCCGGCTGGAGCAAGATGGAAGACGACAGCCGCCGCCAGGTGTGGCGCGCGATCGAACTGCGGGCCCAGGCCGGCATCTGGCGCGTGCCCGAACCCACCACAGGAGACCACGACGCATGAAGCACATCGACTTCTATCTCGATTTCATCTCGCCCTACGCGCACCTGGCGTTCGAGCACCTGCCCGAGGCGCTCGAAGGCCTGAGCGTGAGCGTGGCCTACAAGCCGGTGCTGCTGGGCGCGCTGCTCAAGCACCACGGCCAGCTCGGGCCGGCCGAGATTCCTTCCAAGCGCAGCTGGACCTACCGCCACGTGCTGTGGCTGGGCCAGGCGCACGGCATCCCCATCGAGATGCCGGCCTCGCACCCCTACAACCCGCTGCCGCACCTGCGCCTGGCCGTGGCCACGGGCGACGACGGCAGCATCAGCCGCCTGGCAGCCGAGACCCTCTTTCGCCATGTGTGGCGCGGCGGCGAAGAAGCCGGCGATGCCACGCGGCTGGCCGCGCTCACGGCGCAGCTGCAGCCGAAGCGCGACGTGAACGGCGACGACAACAAGGCCCTGCTCAAGCGCAACACCGACGAGGCCGTGGCGCAGGGCGTGTTCGGCGTGCCCTGCTACGTGGTCGACGGGCGCCTGTTCTGGGGCTTCGACGGCCTCGCGATGCTGCGCGCCTACCTGCAGGGCGATGCCTGGTTCGACGGTCCGCAATGGACCGGCGCCGACCAGCGGCCCTCGTTGCTGCGCAAGAGCTGAGGCTTTTTTGCTGCTTCGCAGCAAGGACTGAGGACAAACCCGCGCAGGGTCCTTGTTTCTTACAAGCTGAAACGAGCAGCGCGGGTTTCACCCTAAACCGTAAGCGCCCGTTCAGTTTCGCGAAAGCCTCGGGTCAGTCGCGCCTCCAAGAATGCCCCACGGTCCCGAATGCCGGGAACCGATGGACGCATACATACACACCAGGAGACGACGATGGCAGCCACGCTAGATTCAAGGGGAGTGCCGCATCCGGCCCCCCGGCCCATGTCCGCGGAGGAGAAGAAGGTCATCTTCGCCTCCTCGCTCGGCACCGTGTTCGAGTGGTACGACTTCTATCTGTACGGTTCGCTCGCCGCGATCATCGCGAAGCAGTTCTTCAGCGGCCTGGATGCGGGCGCGGCCTTCATCTTCGCGCTGCTGGCGTTTGCCGCCGGCTTCCTGGTGCGTCCGTTCGGCGCCATCGTGTTCGGCCGCCTGGGCGACATGATCGGTCGCAAGTACACCTTCCTGGTGACGATCCTGATCATGGGCCTGTCGACGTTCATCGTCGGCCTCTTGCCCAGCTACGCGACCATCGGCGTCGCGGCGCCGGTGATCCTGATCGCGCTGCGCATGCTGCAGGGCCTGGCGCTCGGCGGCGAGTACGGCGGTGCCGCCACCTACGTGGCCGAGCACTCGCCGCACGGCAAGCGCGGTGCCTACACCTCGTGGATCCAGACCACGGCCACGCTCGGCCTGTTCCTGAGCCTGATCGTGATCCTGGGCGTGCGCACCTGGCTCGGTGAGCAGGCCTTCGGCGAGTGGGGCTGGCGCATTCCGTTCCTGGTCTCCATCCTGCTCTTGGCCATCTCGGTGTGGATCCGCCTGACGCTGTCGGAGTCGCCGGCCTTCCAGAAGATGAAGGCCGAGGGCAAGACCTCGAAGGCACCGCTCGCCGAATCCTTCGGCCAGTGGAAGAACCTGAAGATCGTGATCCTGGCGCTGATCGGCCTCACGGCCGGCCAGGCCGTGGTCTGGTACTCGGGCCAGTTCTACGCGCTGTTCTTCCTGACGCAGCAGCTCAAGGTCGATGCGACCACTGCCAACCTGATGATCGCCGCCGCGCTGCTGCTGGGCACGCCCTTCTTCGTGGTGTTCGGCACGCTGTCCGACAAGATCGGCCGCAAGCCGATCATCATGGCCGGCTGCCTGCTGGCCGTGGTCACCTACTTCCCGGTCTTCAAGATGCTGACCGAAGCCGCCAACCCCGACCTGGCCCGCGCACAAGCCACGGCCGGCGTCACCGTGACGGCCGACCCGAAGACCTGCTCGTTCCAGGGCAACCCGGTGGCCCGCGAGATCGACTTCAAGAGCTCGTGCGACATCGCCAAGCGCTACCTCGTGCAGAACTCGGTGAGCTACGAGAACGTGGCCGGCGCGCCCGGCTCCGCGGCCGTCGTGAAGATCGGCGACAAGACCGTCGAGGCGCCCACCGGCGTGGTCGCGAACTCCAAGTTCGACGAAACCAGCGTCAAGGCCATCGCCGCCTTCAAGAAGGGCGTGGCCGAAGACCTGAAGGTCGCCGGCTACCCGTCCAAGGCCGACCCCGCCAAGATCAACAAGGTGCTGACCATCGTGCTGCTGTTCTGGCTGGTGCTGCTGGTGACCATGGTCTATGGCCCGATCGCCGCGATGCTGGTCGAGATGTTCCCCACGCGCATCCGCTACACCTCGATGAGCCTGCCGTACCACATCGGCAACGGCTGGTTCGGCGGCCTGCTGCCGACCACCGCCTTCGCCATCGTGGCCTCGACCGGCAACATGTACAACGGCCTGTGGTACCCGATCATCATCGCGGGCATCACGCTGGTGATCGGCACGCTGTTCATCCGCGAGACCAAGGACGTGGACATCTACGCCAACGACTGATCGGCGGCATCTGGAGGGGGCCGCGCGGCGGCTGCCCTCCGTTCAACAAAGAGGCTTCATGCCCCGCGGCATGAGGCCTTTTTCTTGAACCCTCTTCATCCCCCGTTTCACCTTCTCAGGAGACAGTACCCATGTGGAAAATCGTTGTCGGCTTCGTCATCTTCGCCGCCATTGCCCTGTATGTGATTTCGATGGGCGGCGACAAGATCGACATGTCCGGCGAGAAGCACGGCGGCGACACGACGCACGCCCCCGCACCGGCGGCCACGCCGGCGCCTGGCGCATCGGCACCGGCTGCCGCGGCCTCCGCCGCGAAGTAACGCAACGGGGCGCGCGTCAGCGCTTGAAGCGGCCTTCGCTGATGATCGCGAGGTCCGCGAAGTCGATGCCGCTGTGATCCTGCGGCGAGTAGCTCACCTCGAGCCCGCCGCCCAGGTCGTAGCCCTTGAGGCTTTCGAGCGCCGCGAGCACCTTGGCGCGCGTGGGCTTGGGGCCTGCGCGGCGCAAGGCCTCCACCAGCACCTTGGCCGAGGCGAAGCCCTCGAGCGCAGCCGGTGACAGCTCGCCCTGGCCCTTGGCGCGGGCGAGCGTCAGCGCCTCCTTCACCATCGGCTGGCCCATCGAGCGCTCGCTGGGGAACACCTGCGTCACGATCACGCCGCGGCTGGCGTCGCCCAGCTGCTTGATGAAGCCCGACGAGGCGTTGTTCGACAGCGTGACCACCTGCGCCGCCGAGCCCGCGGCGCGCAGCGCCTTGATGCCGTCGACCACCGCCACGCCCGAGCCGATCCACACCACCGCCTGCGCGTCGGCCTTCATGATGGCGGGCACGATGGTCTTGTAGTCGGGCTTCTCGCGGTCGGCCGGCACGGTCGCGATCGGCTGGGCCTTGCCCTTGGTGAAGCCGTTCATCGCGCCCTGCAGCGCGTCGGCGCCGAACGAGTCGGTCACGTGGACCACGGCGATGCGCGTGAGGCCGATGGTCAGCAGGTGCTGCACCGCCTTCTCGGCTTCGCGCTGGTAGGTGGCGCGCACGTTGAACACGTGCTTTTGCAGCGGCTTGTGCAGCACCATCGCGCCGGTCGAGGGGCCGATGAGCGCCACCTCGTTCTTGTCCAGGTACGGGATGATGGCCTGCGAGTGCGGCGTGCCGCGGCTCATGAAGAGCGCGAGCACCTTCTTGTCCTCGATCAGCACGCGCGCGTTATCGCCCGCGCGCTTGACGTCGAAGGCGTCGTCCATGCGGATGACCTCGATCTTCTCGCCGTGGATGCCGCCCTGAGCATTGGCCGCGTCGATCACCAGCTGCGCGCCGCCGATGGTCTCGTTGACGCTGGCGGCCACCGAACCGGTCATGCCCGCGGTCTGGCCGATCACGATCTGGGCCGAGGCGCCCATCGCGCACAGCGCCAGCAGGGCGGCCACGCCGAGCGCGTGCCGTGAACCTGCCACTTTCTTCTTCGTCATGAAAGCCTTTCGGAGCCTTCGGGAGACTCGCTGAACAATTGTGAAAACAAATGTCGCATTTGTTTCATAAAGTGTCTTTGGACGCATCCAGACAAACCCCTGCGCGGGCGCCGCCCATGCGCCGGCGTGGGCCGAAGCGTCACGAAGCACTCCCTAGAATGTTTGCCCCACCCCCCAAGGCACTCATGACACAGGGCTCCATCCGGATTCGCGGCGCGCGCCAGCACAACCTCCAGAACCTCGACCTCGACATCCGCACCGGCGAGATGACCGTGGTCACCGGGCCCAGCGGCTCGGGCAAGTCGAGCCTCGTGTTCGACACCCTCTACGCCGAAGGCCAGCGCCGCTACGTGGAGACCTTTTCCGCCTACGCGCGCCAGTTCCTGGACCGCATGGACAAGCCCGCCGTCGACAAGGTGGAGGGCGTGCCGCCCGCCATCGCCATCGACCAGACCAACCCGGTGCGCTCCTCGCGCTCCACGGTCGGCACGATGACCGAGCTGAACGACCACCTGAAGCTGCTCTACGCGCGCGCAGCCCAGCTGTTCGACCGCGAGACCGCGCTGCCGGTGCGCCACGACTCGCCCGACAGCATCTATGCGCAGATCGCCGAGCGGGCGGCGGCCGCGGGCGACCCGCGCATCGTCATCACCTTCCCGGTCGAGCTGCCGGCCGGCACCACGGCGGACGAAGTGACGCAGTGGCTGTCGGCCAGCGGCTTCACGCGCGTGCAGGCCGAGCGCGAGGTGGCCACGCCCACCGGTCCGCGCAAGGTGCTCGACGTGGTGGCCGACCGCTTCCGCATCTCGAGCGCGGAGCGCGCGCGCGTGGTCGAAGCGATCGAGGTGGCGCTCAAGCGCGGCAGCGGCCGCGTCACCGTGCATGCGACTGGCGCCGAGGAAAACGCCCCTACCGATGTGTGGAAGTTCTCCACCGGCCTGCACTGCCCCGAGAGCGACATCCGCTACACCGACCCCATCCCGTCGATGTTCTCGTTCAACTCGGCGGTGGGCGCCTGCGACACCTGCCGCGGCTTCGGCCGCGTGATCGGCGTCGACCTGGGGCTCGTGATCCCGAACGACAAGCTCACGCTGCGCGCCGGCGCCATCAAGACCATCCAGACGCCCGCGTGGAAAGAGGCGCAGGACGACCTCATGCGCCACGCCGAGGCCGCCGGCATTCCGCGCGACACGCCGTGGAACAAGCTCACCGAGGAGCAGAAGCACTGGGTGATCGAGGGCACGCCCAACTACAAGGAAGGCAACTGGAACAAGCAGTGGTACGGCGTGCGCCGCTTCTTCGGCTACCTGGAGAGCAAGGCCTACAAGATGCACATCCGCGTGCTCTTGTCGAAGTACCGCAGCTACACGCCGTGCCCCGTGTGCAGCGGCGCGCGCCTGAAGCTCGACCCGCTGCTGTGGCGCATCGGCAGCAAGGACGACGCCGACGCCGTGCTGCCGCCTGAAAAGCGCTTCCTGCCCACCGGCGCGAAGTGGAGCCGCGCGCAGCTCGAGGCGCTGCCCGGCCTGTGCCTGCACGACCTGATGCTGTTGCCCATCGAACGGTTGCGCAAGTTCTTCGACCGCGTGGAGCACCATGGCAACGGCAGTCCCGCCAGCGAAGGCGAGGCGCAGGCGCTGAAGCTGCTGTTCGAGGAGATCACCACGCGCCTGCGCTACCTGCACGACGTGGGCATCGGCTACCTCACGCTCGACCGCCAGAGCCGCACGCTCAGCGGCGGCGAGGTGCAGCGCATCAACCTCACGACGGCGCTGGGCACCTCGCTGGTGAACACGCTGTTCGTGCTCGACGAGCCCAGCATCGGCCTGCATCCGCGCGACATGAACCGCATCACCGAGGCCATGCTGCGCCTGCGCGATGCCGGCAACACGCTGGTGGTGGTCGAGCACGACCCGGCCGTGATGCTCGCAGCCGACCGCGTGATCGACATGGGCCCCGGCCCCGGCGCGCGCGGCGGGCAGATCGTGTTCGACGGCGGCACCGACCAGCTGCGCGACGCCGACACGCTCACCGGCCAGTACCTGGGCGGGCGCAAGAAGATCGGCATGGGCTTCAAGCGGCTCGTGAGCGAGAACACGCACCGGCTCATCCTCGAAGGCGTGCGCGAGCACAACCTGAAGAACATCACGGTCGACTTTCCGCTCGCGCGCCTCGTGTGCGTGACCGGCGTGAGCGGCTCGGGCAAGTCCACGCTCATCCAGGACGTGCTGGCACCCGCGCTCATGCGCCACTTCGGCAAGGCCACCGAGACGCCGGGCGCGCACGACCGCATGCTCGGCGCCGATCACCTGGGCGACGTGGTGTTCGTCGACCAGTCGCCCATCGGCAAGACCGCGCGCTCCAACCCCGCCAGCTACGTGGGCGCGTGGGACGCCATCCGCGAGATCTTCGCCACCGCGGCGCTGTCGCGCCAGCGCGGCTACACCGCGAGCAAGTTCAGCTTCAACTCCGGCGACGGGCGCTGCCCGACCTGCGGCGGCTCGGGCTTCGAGCACGTCGAGATGCAGTTCCTGTCGGACGTGTACCTGCGCTGCCCCGACTGCGACGGCAAGCGCTACCGGCCCGAGATCCTCGAAGTGAAGATCGAGCGCAAGGGCCGCGGCTACAACGTGGCCGACATCCTGGAGCTCACCGTGGCCGAGGCCGCGGCGCTGTTCGACACCGACCGCGACGTGCTGCGCGTGCTGCAGCCCATCGTCGACGTGGGCCTGGACTACGTGAAGCTCGGCCAGCCCGTGCCCACGCTCTCGGGCGGCGAGGCGCAGCGCCTGAAGCTCGCGGGCTTCCTGGCCGAGGCCGCCAAGAGCGCGACCGCGAGCCGCCAGATGGTGGCGCGCAAGGGCACGCTGTTCCTGTTCGACGAGCCGACCACCGGCCTGCACTTCGACGACATCGCGCGGCTCATGCGCGCGCTGCGCAAGCTGCTCGACGCGGGCCATTCGCTCATCGTCATCGAGCACAACCTCGACGTGATCCGCGCCAGCGACTGGCTCATCGACCTCGGCCCCGAAGGCGGCGACGCCGGCGGCCAGGTGGTGGCCGAAGGCACGCCCGAGCAACTGCGCGAGAACCGCGCCTCGCTCACCGGCGCGGCGCTGGCCGACTACGAACTCGCCGTCGGCCCGGGCGCCTACAAGGTGGCCGAGCGCGCCGCGCGGCGCTACATCGCCAATGCGAAGACCGCGCCCGGCGGCAACGCCATCGAGATCGTCAATGCGCGCGAGCACAACCTGAAGAACCTCAGCGTCGACATTCCGCGCGGCAAGTTCAGCGTGGTGACGGGCGTGAGCGGCTCGGGCAAGTCGACGCTGGCATTCGACATTCTTTTCAACGAAGGGCAGCGCCGGTATCTCGAATCGCTCAACGCCTATGCGCGCAGCATCGTGCAGCCGGCGGGCCGGCCCGAGGTGGACGCGGTGTACGGCATTCCGCCCACGGTGGCCATCGAGCAGCGCCTGTCGCGCGGCGGGCGCAAGAGCACGGTGGGCACCACCACCGAGGTGTGGCACTTCCTGCGCCTGTTGTACGTGAAGCTGGGCATCCAGCACTGCGTGCACGACGGCGCGGCCGTGCAGCCGCAGACGCCCGACAGCATCGCCGCGCAGCTGATGCGCAACTTCAAGGGCCAGCACATCGGCCTGCTCGCGCCGCTGGTGAGCAACCGAAAGGGCGTGTACACCGAGCTGGCCGACTGGGCGCGCCCGCGCGGCTTCACGCACCTGCGCGTGGACGGCGACTTTTTGCCGACCACGGGCTTTCCGCGCATCGACCGCTTCAAGGAACACAGCATCGAGCTGCCCGTGGCCAGCCTCGACGTGCTGCCCTCGCAGGAGAACGAACTGCGCGCGGCGCTCACCAAGGCGCTCGAGCACGGCAAGGGCGTGGTGCATGTGCTGAGCGAACTCGACGGCCTGCGCGCCGCCATGATGGCCGGCGTGTCCGCCGTGGGCATCGGCCGCGTGCAGGTGTTCTCCACGCTGCGCGCCTGCCCGGTGTGCAGCACCAGCTATGCCGAACTCGACCCGCGCCTGTTCAGCTACAACAGCAAGCACGGCTGGTGTCCCGACTGCGTGGGCACGGGCGTGAAGCTCAGCAAGGACCAGCGCAAGGTCTTCGACGATTCGATCCGCGACGACGACAGCAAGGGCCGCGAACAGACCTTCGCCGAGCCCGAGGTGGAAGACCTCGCCGACGTGGCCTGCCCGACCTGCGAGGGCACGCGCCTGAACGCGACCGCGCGCGCCGTGGGCTTCGGCACCGCGGCCGACGGCTCGGGCGGCATCGGCATCACGCAGCTGGCGCGCATGAGCGTCACCGAGGTGCGCCAGTGGTTCGAGGGGCTGGTGCTCAACGGCCGCGAAGCCGAGATCGCCCGCGACCTCGTGCCCGAGATCAAGAGCCGCCTCGAATTCCTGGAAGAGGTGGGCCTGGGCTACCTCACGCTCGACCGTGGCGCGCCCACGCTCTCGGGCGGCGAGGCGCAGCGCATCCGCCTGGCGGCGCAGCTGGGCAGCAACCTGCAGGGCGTGTGCTACGTGCTCGACGAGCCGACCATCGGCCTGCACGCGCGCGACAACCAGATCTTGCTGAACGCGCTGCACAAGCTCGGCGAGAAGGGCAACACGCTGGTGGTGGTGGAGCACGACGAAGACACCATCCGCCGTGCCGACCACATCATCGACATCGGCCCCAGCGCCGGCAAGCGCGGCGGCCGCCTCGTGGCCGAGGGCACGGTGGCCGACATCCAGAAGGCCGGCGATTCGCAGACCGGCCGCTACCTGCGCGATGCCATCAAGCACCCGCTGCAGGCGCGCCGCCTCATTCCCTCGCCCGATCCGAAGGCCGAAGACAGCGGCAACTGGCTGACCGTGCACGGCGCCGACCTGCACAACCTGCAGGACGTGACCGCCACGCTGCCGCTGCACCGCCTCGTGGTGGTCACGGGCGTGAGCGGATCGGGCAAGTCGACGCTGGCGCGCGACGTGCTGCTGGCCAGCGTGCAGGGCATCGTGGTGCAGCGCATGACCAAGGCCGGCCGCGACGCCGATGCCGCGGGCAAGCGCCCGGCCTGGGTCGGCTGCCGCGGCGTCGACGGCTACGAGGTCATCGACCGCGTGCTCGAGGTCGACCAGACGCCCATCGGCAAGACGCCGCGCAGCTGCCCCGCCACCTACATCGGTTTCTGGGACACCATCCGCAAGCTCTTCGCCGACACGCTCGAAGCCAAGGCGCGCGGCTACGGCCCGGCGCGCTTCAGCTTCAACACCGGAGAAGGCCGCTGCCCGGGCTGCGAAGGCGCGGGCGTGCGCACCATCGAGATGAGCTTCCTGCCCGACGTGAAGGTGCCCTGCGAGGTCTGCCACGGCGCGCGCTTCAACCCCGAGACGCTGGCCGTGAGCTGGCGCGGCAAGAGCATCGGCGACGTGCTGAAGATGGAGGTCGACGAGGCGGTGGAGTTCTTCGCCAGCATGCCCAACATCGCGCACCCGCTGCAACTGCTGAAGGACGTGGGCCTGGGCTACCTCACGCTGGGGCAGCCGTCGCCCACGCTGTCGGGCGGCGAGGCGCAGCGCATCAAGCTGGTGACCGAGCTCAGCAAGGTGCGCGACGACATCACCCGCCGCGGCCAGAAGGCGCCGCACACGCTGTACGTGCTCGACGAGCCGACCGTGGGCCTGCACATGGCCGACGTCGAGAAGCTGATCCACGTGCTGCACCGGCTGGTGAACGGCGGCCACAGCGTGGTCGTGATCGAGCACGACCTCGACCTGATCGCCGAAGCCGACTGGATTCTCGACCTCGGCCCCGAGGGCGGCAACGCCGGTGGACGCATCGTGGCGGCGGCGCCGCCGGAGGAGGTGGTGCGATTGGGTACGCACACTGGCGTAGCTCTAAAGGCCGTGTTGGCACGTTGACGCGCACAGGCGCACAATGGCTTGAACCCTTGGCGCAGGCGCATCCTGAATCAGCCATGGTGGAGACCGTGAAATACGGCTTGGCGTTCAAGCGCAGAACAAGGCGGGGTGCCGCAGACAGTGCATTAGCACGGCAAGGCACCCCAACGCGGTTCTGCGTTTGAAGGCAAAGCCGTAGAAGGGATGAAGCGCCGTGCCGGGGGCTACGCAAGGAGCCGCGCCATGACCCGCTTCATCGATGTTCACAGCCTGGTTCGCCTGGTGGATGAGACCGGCGTCCCGGAATTCCTCGTCACGCTGGCCGACGCGCTGCGCGACGACTTCCTGCGATGGCGCGAGTTCGACAAGAAGGCGCGCGTGGCCAGCCATTCGCACCTGGGCGTGATCGAGCTCATGCCCGTGGCCGACGACGGCGCCTATGCCTTCAAGTACGTCAACGGCCACCCGCACAACACGCAGGTCGGCCTGCCCACGGTCATGGCCTTCGGCGTGCTGGCCGAGGTCGACACGGGCTACCCCGTGCTGCTGTCCGAACTCACGCTCACCACCGCGCTGCGCACGGCCGCCACCTCGGCCATGGCCGCCAAGGCGCTGGCGCGGCCCGACGCGCGCAGCCTGGCGCTCATCGGCAACGGCTCGCAGAGCGAGTTCCAGGCGCTGGCCTTCCATGCGCTACTGGGCATCGAGCAGGTGCGCGTGTTCGACATCGACCCGCGCGCCACCGACAAGCTGGTGCGCCACCTCGCGGCCTGCACGCCGATGGAGATCGTGCGCGCCGACTCCACCGCCGAGGCCGTGCGCGGCGCCGACATCGTGACCACCATCACCGCCTACCAGGGCCACGCGACCGTGCTCACGCCCGACATGATCGAGCCCGGCATGCACATCAACGCCGTGGGCGGCGATTCGCCCGGCAAGACCGAGCTGCACCCCGACGTGCTGCGCGGCGCGCGCGTGTTCGTCGAGTACGAGCCGCAGACGCGCATCGAGGGAGAGATCCAGCAGCTGGCGCCCGATTTCCCGGTGCACGAGCTGTGGCGCGTGCTGCTGGGCGAAGTGCCGGGCCGCGAGCGGCCGGAGCAGGTGACGGTGTTCGACTCGGTCGGCTTCGCGCTGGAGGACTACACGGCGCTGCGCTGCATCCAGCAGCTGGCGCTGGAGCGCGGCGTGGGCCGGCAGATCGCGCTGGTGCCCGAGCTCGATGATCCGAAGGACCTGTTCGGCCTCACCGCCTCGGGGCGGCGCCGGGCGGTGCTGCGGCGTGCGGCATGATGGCAGGCCCTGTCGTCACGCCCTTCGCCGCTTCATGCTCACCATCTACAACGACCAGCACGCCCTGCACCAAGGCCAAGTCGAAATGTTCCGGGGCGAGCTGGTGCCCTGCTTCGAGGTGCCCGCGCGCGTCGACCATGTGAGGCACGAACTCGAGCGGCGCGGCCTCGGCCCGCTGCAGGCGCCCGACGCGTTCGACGAAGCGCTGCTGGCGAAGGTGCACGCACCGCGCTACCTCGACTTCATCGCGCATGCCTGGGACGAGTGGGTGGCGCTCGATGCCGCCAACGCCACGCGCGACGCGCTGCCCTCGTACTGGCCCACGCGCGGCATGCGCACCGATGTGCTGCCCCAGAGCTTTCCCGCGCGCCTGGGCCTCTTTGCGTTCGACGCCGGCACGCCGCTGATGGGCGGCAGCTGGGCCGCCGCGCGCCACGGCGCGGCCTGTGCGTGGACGGCGACGCAGCGTGTCATCGGCGGCCAGCGCAGCGCCTTCGCACTCACGCGTCCGCCGGGCCACCATGCGGGCGCCGACTTCTTCGGCGGCTACTGCTTCGTCAACAACGCCGCCGTGGCCGCGCAGGCGCTGCGCGATGCGGGCGTCGAACGCGTGGCCGTGCTCGATGTCGACTACCACCACGGCAACGGCACGCAGGCCATCTTCTACGAACGCAGCGACGTGCACTTCGCCAGCCTGCACGGCGACCCGCTGACCGACTACCCGTACTACCTGGGCCACGCCGACGAGCGCGGCGCCGGTAAAGGCGAGGGCTTCAACCACAACCTGCCGCTGCCGCGCGGCACCGATTTCACGGCCTGGCGCGCAGCGCTCAAGACGGCGCTCGACGGCATCGCGAAGGTGAAGGCCGGCGCGCTCGTGGTCTCGCTGGGCGTCGACACCTTCGAGGGCGACCCGATCTCGGGCTTCAAACTGAAGAGCGACGACTACCTGCGCATGGGCGAAGACCTCGCGCGCGCGGGCCTGCCCACCGTGTTCGTGTTCGAGGGCGGCTATGCGGTGGCCGAGGTGGGTGTGAACGCGGTCAACGTTCTCGAAGGCTTCGCGCAAGCCGCGGGCTGAAGGCGGAGTTGCTTCGGCGACAGCAGTCGGGTGAGCCCCGATTGCTGCACCGGGCGGGGCAGGGCCCAATGCGCGGCTCGATCCACGCTTCAGGAGCCTTCCGTCATGTTTCGCCGTTCCCTTCTCCGTGCCGCCACGCTGGCCGCCTGCGGCCTCGCCGCGCCGCTGGCGGTGCTTGCACAGGCCTTTCCCGCGAAACCCATCAAGCTCGTGATCGCCTTTCCCGCGGGCGGCCCGACCGACATCACCATGCGCCAGCTGGCCGACAACGCCAGCAAGATCCTGGGCCAGCCCGTGATCATCGACAACAAGCCCGGCGCCGGCGGCACGCTGCCCGCGCAGGCGCTGCAGACCGCGCAGCCCGACGGCTACACCGTCGCGCAGATTCCGCTGGGTGTGTTCCGCCTGGGCTACACCACCAAGATCAACTGGGACCCGCTCAAGGACATCACCTACGTGCTGAACGTCACCGGCTATGCCTTCGGCATCGTCGTGCCGGCCGACAGCCCCTTCAAGACCTGGGCCGACTTCGTCGCCTACGCCAAGGCCAACCCCGGCAAGCTCACCTACGGCTCGACCGGCAACCTGACCAGCCCGCACCTCACGACCGAGATCGTGGCGCAGAAGGCCGGCATCCAGCTGCAGCACGTGCCCTACAAGGGCAGCGCCGACCTGATGCTGGCGGTGGTCAGCGGCCAACTGATGGCCGCGGCCGACAGCACCGGCTTCGCGCCGCAGGTCGAGGCCGGCAAGCTGCGCGTGCTCAACACCTGGGGCGAGAAGCGCCTGGCCAAGTTCCCCGACGCGCCCACGCTGAAAGAGCTGGGCTACGACGTGGTGCAGAACTCGCCCTTCGGCATCGGCGCCCCCAAGGGCACCCCGCCCGAGGTCGTGAAGAAGCTGCACGACGCCTTCAAGCAGGCGATGGAAGAGCCGAGCTACGTGGCCTCGCTCGGCCGCTACGACATGCTGCCCAACTACATGAGCTCGGCCACGTACACCAAGTTCGCGCAGGACACGGTGGTGCGCGAGAAGGTGATCATCGACAAGCTGGGGTTGGCGAAAGAGAAGTAAGCGCCCGCCGGAAAAGGGGAGGCGTGCGCGGCGCCTACCCCGATCCGAGACCGCTGTCCTGAACTCACCCCCTATATCCCTCCGTAATCTAGGCGTTAACCCTATGTAATCCCTTTGTCTTCCAGTGAAGGAAAACTCGGACCCAGTCTCGCGGCAACAAGGCCCGGACGTCCCAAAGTCGCGCCCGGTCTCGGCGCAGCGACATCCCCCTCCTGGAGTGACACCAATGAAAAAATCCCTGCTTGTTCTGGCTGCCATCGCAGCCTGCGGCGCCGCGTCGGCGCAATCGACCGTGACCCTGTTCGGCGTGGTCGATGCCGCCTACCGCAACGTAGCGAACAAGAGCGTTTCGACCACCCCCTTTGGCCCCGCCTACAGCGTGAAGGCCAGCCGCACCGAGCTGGCGAATTCGGGCCTGAGCTCGAGCCGCCTCGGCTTCCGCGGCGTGGAAGACCTGGGCGGCGGCCTGTCGGCCAGCTTCTGGCTCGAAGCCCCGATCACGAATGACGACGGCGCCACCGGCGTGTCGAACTTCACCCGCCGCTCGACCGTGAGCCTGGCAGGCAGCTTCGGCGAACTGCGCCTGGGCCGCGACAAGACCGCGACGGTGATGAACGAAGAACAGTTCGACCCGTTCGGCGACACCGGCATCGGCGGCTCGCTGATCATCGACGCCAACGAAGCCAGCGTGCCGGGCAGCGGCTACGGCAGCAACGGCACCTACAAGCGCGCCAGCAACATGGTGCAGTACTTCCTGCCGCGCCTGGGTGGCTTCTACGGCAACGTGGCTTACGGCCTGGCCGAGCAGACGCGCCTGTCGCCCGACACCGCCGCCAGCACCAACACCGGCCGCCACATCGGCGGTCGCCTGGGCTACACGACGGGTCCGTTCGACATCGCCGCCAGCTACGCGCAGAACGACACCAGCTTCACGACCGGCAGCGGCGCCGCCGCCGTGGCACGCCCGGGCAAGGTCAAGACCTTCAACCTCGGCGCGACCTACGACTTCGGCGTGGCCAAGCTGTTCGGCGAGATCTCGCGTTCGAAGGACGAGCGCAACGCGCTGAACATCTTCACGCCCGGCCAGGACGTGGACCTCACCGGCTACCTGCTGGGCGTGACCGTGCCGGTCGGCCCGGGCGTGATCCGCGCGTCGTATTCGCAGGTCAAGTACGACTTCAACCGCGTGCCGGTCTTCGGCGTGAACAACGCCGACCCGAAGGCCAGCAAGCTCGCGCTGGGCTACGTGCACAACCTGTCCAAGCGCACCGCGCTGTACGGCACGGTCGCGCGCGTCAGCAACAAGAACGGCGCGGCGCTCACGGTCGGTGCAGGCCCGTCGTACGCCACCACGTTCAACCGCACCGCGCTGCAGGCCAAGAGCTCGATGGGCTACGAGTTCGGCATCCGCCACACGTTCTGATGTCCTGAAGGGTCGCGCATCGCGCGACCCTCACCGCTGCAAGTTTCTCCAAGGGTCGTTCAACCGGTCCATTCGGCCCGCCCTGCGCGGGCCTTTTTTTCGTGCGCGGCTCAGCGCGCCGACAGCACCGCCTGCGCGGCCTGCGCGAAGCCCGCGCCGCGCTCGCCCTGCGTCACGTAGCGCGGCAGGTGCTCCAGCTGCGGCACGAAGCGCGCCACGTTCGCCACGCCGATGCTGTGCGCGAAGCTGCGGAACATCAGCTGGTCGTTGGTGGAGTCGCCCACGTAGGCCCAGCGGTCCATCTCGTCGTCGAGCGTGCGACCCCACAGCTCGCGCACGATCCAGCGCGCGCCCTCGAGCTTGTCGTTGTCGCCGTACCAGCCGTTGATGTGGATGCTGCTCACGGTGGCGTGCATGCCTTCGCCGCGCATCAGCGCGACGACGCGCGCGATGGTGTCGTCGCTCAGCGTCACGAACTCGCTGTGGTCGATGGCGATGTCGGTCTCGCGCCCGGGCGAGTCGGTGGCGCGGCCGGCGCCCGGAATCTCGTGCTCGATGCGCGCCAGCACGGCCTGCATGCGCGCGAAGTTGGCGGCGCGCGTGGCGGCGTCCTGCTGGTAGCGCTTCTCGACGTCGCCATCGGCTGCCGGGCGCAGCGCCACCGCGCCGTTCTCGGCCACGATGGCGTCGACCGGCCAGCTGTTCACGAAGGGCAGGCTCCAGCCCACGGGCCGGCCGGTGATGGCCACCACCGCGAGGCCGGCGGCCTTCAGGTCGGCCAGCGCCTTCAACGCATCGGGCGTGATCGCGCCGTCGGTGGTGAGCGTGTCGTCGATGTCGGTGAACACGCCGACCAGCGCCGCGCGCGCGTCGGCGGGCCAGCGCACGAGCGGCAACAGGTGGTGGGGCGAGGCGGGCAGGGGAGGCGAAGACATGGACAGGATTCTCGAAAGGGCCCGTGATCGTACCGGCGCTTTCGTGTAGCATCCCGCCCCCGCCGCGCTTTCGGGCCGGCGCGGCGCTTCTCACCATGCCTCACATCCTCGTCGACAACCTCCGCAAGACCTACCGCGTGTCCGAGCGCGACCCCGGTCTGCGCGGTGCGCTGCGCGGCCTGCTGCAGCGCCGTCACCGCACGGTGGAGGCGCTGTCGGGCGTGTCGTTCGCGCTGGAGCGCGGCGAGCTGCTGGGCTTCATCGGGCCGAACGGCGCGGGCAAGTCGACCACCATCAAGATCCTCTCGGGCATCCTGCGGCCCGACGATGGGCGGGTGGAAGTCGACGGCCGCGATCCCTTTGCCGACCGCGAGCGGCACGTGGCGCGCATCGGCGTGGTCTTCGGCCAGCGCACGCAGCTGTGGTGGGACCTGCCCGTGGGCGACGGCTTCGACCTGCTGCGCGACATCTACCGCGTCGACCCGCAGCGCTACCGCCGCACGCGCGACGAGCTGGTTGCGCTGCTGCACCTGGAGCGCGTGCTCGACCAGCCGGTGCGCCAGCTCTCGCTGGGCCAGCGCATGCGCGCGGAGATCGCGGCGGCGCTGCTGCACGAGCCCGACATCCTGTTCCTCGACGAGCCGACCATCGGCCTCGACGCGCCTTCGAAGCTCGCCGTGCGTGACTTCGTGCGCCGCGCCAACCGCGAGCGCGGCACCACCGTGCTGCTGACCACGCACGACATGCACGACATCGAGGCCCTGGCCCAGCGCGTGATCGTCATCGGCCACGGCCGCGTGCTGGCCGACAGCCCGGTCGAGGCGCTGCGCGCGCAGGTGATGGCCGAGCGCCGGCTGGTGGTCGACTTTGCACAAGATGCCACGCTGCCCGCGCAGGTCGACGGCGCCACCGTGCATTCGCGCGACGGCCAGACGCTGGTGCTCGACTTCGACCCCAAGCAGACCCCCGCGCCCGCGCTCATCGCGCGCATCGCCGGCGCGCATGCCGTGGAAGACATCCGCCTCGAAGGCCTCGCGATCGAAGCCGTGATCGCGCGCTTCTACGCCATGCACGGAGCGGCCGAGGCGTGAGGCCGGCCATGGGCCCGCGCGACCTCGCCCGGCCGTATGTCGCGGCGTTCGTCTCGCGCTTCCTGCAGATGCTGCAGTACCGCACCGCGGCGCTCGCGGGCTTTGCCACGCAGTGCTGGTGGGGCGGCATCAAGGTGATGGTGTTCGCCGCGTTCTACAGCGGCAGCGCCATCGCGGGCGCGGCCTCGTCGATGTCGCTGGCCCAGGCCATCACCTACACCTGGCTTGCGCAAGGCCTGCTGGTGCTGATGCCTTGGCTCGGCGACCCCGAGGTGGCGCAGGCCGCGCGCACCGGCGCGGTCGCCTACGACCGGCTGCGCCCGGTGGACGCCTACGCGCTGTGGTTCGCGCGCACCGCCGGCTGGATCGCCGCGCGCCTGCTGCCGCGCGTGGCACTGATGGCGGCCTTCGCGGCGGTCGCATTGCCGCTGGTGGGGCTCGGCGACTGGGCCTGGCAACTGCCCGCGAACGCGCTGGCCGGCGCGGCGTTCCTGCTGTCGGTGGTGCTGGGCCTGTTGCTCTCGACTGCGATGGTGATGCTGCTCAACGTGGCGACCACGGCGGCGCTCAACGAGCGCGGCATCCAGGCCGTGGCGACGCCCGTGGTCATCGTGTTCTCGGGCAACCTGCTGCCGCTGGCGCTGCTGCCCGACGCCTGGCAGACCGCGCTGCTGGTGCAGCCGCTGGCGGGGCTGTTCGACATTCCGGCGCGGCTGTACTTCGGGCAGCTGAGCGGCTGGCATGCGCTGGCCGCGCTGGGGCTGCAGTGCTTCTGGATCGTCGCGCTGGTCGCGTTCGGGCGGATGGCGATGGGGCGCACGATGCGCAGTCTGCAGGTGCAAGGTGGCTAGGGTGACGGACGCGCGCAGGGAGCCACTCCCGCCCTCGGAGGCAGCGCTGTCGTATGGTGGCGGGTGCGACAACCCCGCCCCTGCCATGCGCCCCGTCATTCCCGTTGAAGCCGATGCGCCGACGCCTCTCGCCGTGCGGGCCGTGACCTGCGCGATTGACCAGATCGCCGTGGCCGATCTGCCGCGCAGCGCGAGTTCCCCGCTCTTCGAACGCCTTCGCCGCTCCGTGCGCGGGGTGACCCTTCGCACGCCGCCTTCGAACGAGGCCGCGCGCTGGCACACGCACACGATCGGCGGCATTGAGCGACGCTTTGCGCTGCCCCTCACGTTCACACCGTACGCGTCCGTGAAGCCTTGTTCGGCACGTTGCGGCTTCTGCTCGGAAAACCTGCGCAAGACCGACGGCGGAACCTCGGCGTCCCGGCTGCGTCCGACGCCCGACTACTTCGACGGCCTGTCCCGCGCGCTGCGGGCCTTGCGCGGCGTGCCGCTGTCGTGGTCGCTCTCGGGCCTGGAAACGAGCGACGACGCCGACTGGATGCTCCGGCTGCTGCACACGCTGGCCGCGGGCGAAAGCGAAGGCCCGGTGGTCGAGGACCGTGTGCTCTATACCAACGGCGCAGGCTTTGCCGGGCCGCAGGGCAAGGTGCTGCGGCGCGCGCTGCAAGGCTTCGGAATGAGCTGGCTGGAGCTGTCCCGCCACCACCACGACGGCGCGGTCAACCAGGCCATCATGCGATTCCGGCCCGAGGTGGCCATCGGCGACCCCGTCGTGTTCGAGCGCACCGCGCGCCAGCTCGCCGATGCGGTGGCGCTGCGGCTCGTGTGCATCCTCCAGCGCGGCGGCGTCGCGCAGCCGACCGACGTGGCCGCGTACCTCGCGTGGGCACGGCAATGCGGCGCCGGCACCGTCGTCTTCCGGGAGTTCTCGCGGCTCGACGACGGCTATCGCGACAACGCCACCGCGCGCTATCTGCGCACGCAGCGGGTCTCGATGGACGCGCTGCTGACGGCCTGCCTCGACGCTCCCGACATCTCGCGCGGGTGGACCCTCGAAAGCCTCACCGAGGGCTACTACTTCTGGAACCTGCGCCTGCGCACCGACAGCGGCCTGACGGTCGTCTTCGAAAGCGCCGACTACGGCGCCATGCACGCGCGCCACGCGACCGGCGACGTCTACAAGCTCGTCTACTTTGCCGACGGACAGCTCTGCGCCGGCTGGGAGCCGGGGCACGACGTGCTGCTCGACACGCGCACCGCGAAGGCCTGCCCATGAGCAGTCACAGCTGGCTGATGCTCGACCATGAATCGCCGCGCTACCGGCTGCCGGACGACCTGCGCGCGCGGGACCCGATGGGCGGGCGCGATTGCGGATGGCTTGAGCAGATGCTGCCCTTCGTGCGTCGGTTCTCGCAACCGGGCGACACGGTGTTCGATCCGTTCGCCGGCTTCGGCACGACGCTGCTCGCGGCGCGCCTCGAGCAGCGCCAGGCCTTGGGCTGCGAAGTCGATGCAGGCCGCATCGACCTCATCCGCGAGCGGCTGGAACGCCACGGCCTCGCCCACGGCACGACGCTCCTGCACGCCTCGTGCGATGCGCTCGAAGACGCCGCGCTCCCGCCCTTCGACCTGTGCCTGACGAACGTCCCCTACTTCGGTTGCCGCTGGACCGGTGCGCAGGCATCCTCCCAGCTCTACGACAGCCCCAGCTACGCGCAGCACCTCGATGGCCTGCGCAATGTCTTCCACCGCGTGCGCGCCGGATTGCGCGAGGGCGGCGCCTGCATCGCGATGGTGGAGAACCTCCGGATCGGCGATCGCGTGCTGCCGCTGGCCTTCGATCTCGCGCGCATCCTGGGTTCGCTCTTCACGATGGAGGAGGAGCGCGTGCTGGTCTATCCGCACAACGCGGAAGACAACGACGCCGATGCCCGCACCGACCGGCGCCACGAACACGCGCTGGTCTTTCGCAAGCAGCGCGAGCGCATCGACCTGCCGGACACGGCCGCGCTGCTCGATGCCATGCGCGCCGCAGGACACGACTTCACGCTGTTCGGCAGCTTCGCGGGCTGGCAGCAGGACCCACAGGGCCCGCCGCCCGCAGACGCCGACATCCACGTCGACGCCGACCCGCAGCGCCTGGACGCCCTGCTGCGATGGCTGCAAGGGCAGGGCTTCTCGGTGACGAGCTGGGGCGACCCGGTCACCGTGCCCCTTCACCTCGACAGCTACCGCGGCCGCTTCTACTTCCGAGCCGACCGCATCGATGCCCGCGGCGCATTGATCAGGCTCGACATCTGCTACGAGCAATGAGCGGCATGACGCAATCCGCACAGCGGTGGACCGACCCGCACCACGACCGCGCTCGGTGTGCGCAGGACACCGGGTGCTTCCCGCAGCGAAATCAAGGAGGAGGGCGAAGCCCGGGGGACATTCGCGGAGGGAAGTACCCGGTGGCCTGTGCACGCGCCCTGAACCACGGCGATACAGGCCGCGAGGGCCATTGAAGATGGGCGCCCTCCCTCTCTTCTTCCGCCTCATGGCCGCCTCCATCAGCGGCCAGGCCAGGTACCCCGCGTCCGCACTGCTGCTCACCCTCGGCCAGTTCCTCGGCACAGGCATCGAGGTCGTCGCCGTCTGGGCGCTGTTCCATCGCTTCGGCGATGTGCAAGGCTGGGGCATCGGCGAAGTCGCGTTGTTCTACGGCCTCGTGAACTGCATGTTCGCTCTCGCCGATGCACTGGGCCGCGGCTTCGACGTGCTGGGCACCGAGTTCCTGCGCACCGGCACCTTCGACCGGTTGCTGCTGCGCCCACGTCCGCTCGCGTTGCAGCTCATGGGCCACGACGTGCGCATCAGTCGCCTCGGCCGTCTGCTGCAGGGCCTGCTCGTGCTGGCCTTCGCGACCGTGCAGGCCGACATCGCATGGACCCCCAGCGCCTTGGCAATCGCACTGTTCGCCCTGGCCGGTGGCATCGCGCTGTTCCTCGGCATCCTCGTGCTGCAGGGCACGCTGTCGTTCTGGACCGTCGAAAGCCTGGAGATCGCCAACGTGCTCACCTACGGCGGCGTGCAGGCGGCGCAGTACCCGCTGGCGCTCTATGCGCAGTGGTTCCGCCGCGTGCTGACCTTCATCGTGCCGCTGGCCTGCGTGGCGTACTACCCGGTGCTGGCGATCCTGGGCAAGCCCGATCCGTTGGGCGCGCCGGCCTGGGTGGGGTGGGTGTCGCCGCTCGCGGGCTTCGTGTTCCTCGCGGCGGCGTTCGGTGCGTGGCGCCTCGGGCTGCGCCACTACACCTCGTCGGGCAGCTGACGCGCCCGACGGTCATCCGATCGATCGATCAGCCCGCGCTCTGCAGCGCCAGCCCCGCGTGCTCGCGCAGCGGATGGAAGTGGATCTTCGGAAAACGCTCCTGCGCCAGCCGCACGTCGTACGGCGAGGTGCACAAAAAGGCCAGCGTGTCGGCCGCATCCTTGGCCATGCGCACCGGGTACGCGTGGACGAACTCGCGCAGCTCGGCCGGGGTGTCGGCCGTGATCCAGCGCGCGCCCGTGTACTGGCAACCTTCGAGCCGCACGTCGGCGTCGTACTCGGCCTTCAGGCGGTGCTGCACCACTTCGAACTGCAGCTGGCCGACCGCGCCCAGCAGCATCGGGCCGCCGACCTCGGGGCGGAACACCTGGATCGCGCCTTCCTCGCCCAACTGGGCCAGGCCCTGCTGCAGCTGCTTGGTGCGCAGCGGGTTCTTCAGGATCACGGTCATGAACAGCTCGGGCGCGAAGAAGGGCAGCCCGGTGAACTGCAGGTTCGCGCCGTCGGTGATGGTGTCGCCCAGCTGCACGCCGCCGTGCGTGGTGAAGCCCACGATGTCGCCGGCGTAGGCCTCTTCCACCGCCTCGCGGCGCTGGCTCATGAAGGTCACGACGCTGGTGGGGCGCAGCTCTTTCGACGTGCGCTGCACCTTGAGCTTCATGCCCGGCGTGTACTTGCCCGAGGCCATGCGCACGAAGGCGATGCGGTCGCGGTGGTTGGCGTCCATGTTGGCCTGCACCTTGAAGACCACGCCCGCGAAGTCCTTGTCCTCGGGCTGGATCTCTTTCACCACCGGCTGGCGGTTGACCAGCGTGGTGCTGGTGCGCGACTGCGGCGAGGGCGCCAGGTCGACCAGCGCGTCGAGCACTTCCATCACGCCGAAGTTGTTCACGCCGGAGCCGAAGAACACCGGCGTCTGCTTGCCCGCCAGGAAGGCCTCGCGGTCCCAGGTGGGCGAGGCGCCGGTGGCCAGTTCCATGCTTTCCATGGCGTGCTCGAAGTCGGCGCCGAAGCGCTTGACGAGCGTGTCGCGTTCGCTCAGCGGGATGGTCTCGAAGTCGTGCGGCAGCCGCTCGCTGCCCGACTCGAACACCGTCATCGCCTGCGTGCGCAGGTTCATGATGCCGCGGAAGCTCTTGCCCTGGCCCACGGGCCAGGTCATGGGCACGCAGGGCATGCCGAGCTCGCGCTCCACCTCGTCCAGGATGTCCAGCGGCTCGCGCACTTCCCGGTCCATCTTGTTGACGAAGGTGATGATGGGCGTGTCGCGCTGGCGGCAGACCTCGATCAGCCGGCGCGTCTGCGCTTCCACGCCGTTGGCGGCGTCGATCACCATCAGCGCCGAGTCGACGGCGGTGAGCACGCGGTAGGTGTCTTCCGAGAAGTCCTTGTGGCCGGGCGTGTCGAGCAGGTTGATCACGTGCTCGCGGTACACCATCTGCATCACCGACGAGGCCACCGAGATGCCGCGCTGCTTCTCGATTTCCATCCAGTCGGAGGTGGCGTGGCGCGAGGCCTTGCGCGCCTTCACCGAGCCGGCGATCTGGATCGCGCCCGAGAACAGCAGCAGTTTTTCGGTCAGCGTGGTCTTGCCGGCGTCAGGGTGGGAAATGATCGCGAAGGTGCGACGGCGGCGGGTTTCGGCGAGAAAAGACAAGGTGGGCAATCTGCAGGGGAATCCCCCGATTTTAGGAGGCCGCCCCGCCAACCCCGGGCTGTAGGCCTAAAACGCCTCCGTCACCCCGTACGCCCGCATCTGCGCCTCGACCTGCGCCGCGTCCTGGCTCAGCACCACGAGGTCGTGCGCCTTGCCCTCGCGGTCCTTCACGTGGCGCGTGAGCAGGGCCTCGGGCCGGAAGCCCAGGGCCTGGAAGACGGCGATGGCGCCGCGCTGGTCGACGGTCATCTGGGCGACGATCTTTTCCTGCCCGTGCGCGAAGGCCAGCGCGCAGCCTTCCTGCGCCAGCTGCTGGCCCAGGCCGCCGCCGCGCAGCGCGGGCGACACCAGCACGCGCAGCTCGGCGACATGGCCCGACCACGAATGCGGGTCGCGGATGACGGCGGCGCAGCCCAGCACGGCGCCGTCGCGCACGGCGAGCACGCTGTCGATGTCGCCGCGCTCGATGGCGCGGACCCAGGCGGCCATCACCTTGGGCTCGGTGATGTCGCGCGGCAGAAAGAGCAGGTCGTGCGCCGGCAGCGCCTGCGCGAAGGACAGCACGGCGGGGGCGTCGGCGCCGGTCATGAGGCGCAGGGCGATGTCGCCGTCCGCGTGGGAAACGGTGCGCGGGTAGGTGCGGGAAGAAGGTGCGGTCATGGGAAGGTGTTCGATGGTTGTCTTCGTCAGGTGGAGCGCACGCCCAGCCACTCGTCGAGCTTGGGCCACAGCCGCCGCACGGCGTTGGTGCCGGCCGCCAGGCTCACGTGGCCGCCCTTGAGCACCACCTCTTCCTTGTCGGTGGAGCCGATGCCGGCGATCAGCGGCTGCCCCGCCTCGTAGGGCACGATGTGGTCGTGCTGCGCCAGCGCGTGCAGCACCGGCACGGTGATGTTCTTCAGCAGCACCGGGCGCCCGCCGAGCACCAGCTCGCCCTTGTGCAGCTTGTTGTCCCACATGAGCTCCTTCACCGTCTGGCGGAAGTACTCGCCGGCCAGCGGCAGCATCTCGGCGCCCCAGCGGTCGAACATGCGGTACGACTTGACGAACTCGTCGTTGGCCATGTTGTCCCACAGCTGCACCAGCCCGGCGCCGCGCCCGGCGGGGCGCAGCATGTCGAAGGAGGCGAACAGCATCTCGGGCGGCACGTTGCCCACGGTGTCGATGAGGCGGTCGACGTCGAAAAAACGCCGGTCGGACCACGCATGAAAGAGCTTCATGCGGCTGAAGTCGATCGGCGTGGTGAAGAGCGCGAGGTTCTTCATCGGCCCGCCGGGGTGCAGCGCCGCGTACAGCGTGGAGAGCACGCCGCCCATGCAGTAGCCGGCGATGGTCACGTCGTCCTCGCCCGAGTCCTCCTGCACGCGGCGGATCGAGTCGGGAATGAAGTCGAGCACGTAGTCCTCGATGCGCAGGCGCTTCTCGTCGGGGCGCGGTGCGTTCCAGTCCATCACGTAGACGTCGTAGCCCTTGAGCAGCAGGTACTCGACCATGCTCTGGCCCGGCGCGAGGTCGAAGATGTAGGCGCGGTTGGTGGTGGCCATCACCATGAGCACCGGCACGCGGTAGATCTCGTCGACCATCGGGCGGTAGTGGTACAGGCTCAGCGTGCCGCGCCGGTGGATCTCGTCCTTGGGCGTGAGGCCGACGGCGGGCGCGGTCGAGGTCAGGAAGTCCAGCCCCTTGATGTTGCGCTGGATCGTGCGCTCGATCTCGCCGCGGATGTCGGGCAGCTGGAAGGTGTCGGGCGGCGCGCTCATGGGCGGCGCTTTCCGGCGGGGCGTTTCCTGGGGGCGGCGGCCTTGGCGGCCGGTGCGGGCGCTGCCGCCGCCGTGGGCGGCTGCTTGGTGCGACGCGGTCGGGGCGGGGCGGTGGCCGCATCGGCAGTCCGCGCGGCAGGTCCGCCTCCGCCTTCCAGCGCGCGCCGGATGCCCGCCAGGTGGTCGTCGATGCGGTGCAGCTGCTCGCCCAGCGCCTGCAGGTCGGCGCGCGTGGGCAGGTTCAGCAGCGTGAGGTAGCGCGCCATCAGGTCGCCCACCGCCTTCTGCGCGGTGAGCGAGGCGTTCATGCCGCCATGCATGCCCTGGCGGAACGGGTCCGAGGCCATGGCTTCGTTGGCGAATTCGTTGGTGCTTTTTTCCCACTGGGCCGTGAGCTCGCGCCACAGGGCCATGGGATCGAGGGACGGAAACTGGCTCATGAAAAACACCTCCGTCTGGGTTTCTTGTCGTTGTCTCTTTTTCTTCAGTGATCGTCGCGCCGCGCCGCCCGTGCGGTGTGCGCGGCGATGGCCTCGATGATCTGCGGCCACATCGCGATCGGCAGCGCATGGCCCATGCGCGGGATGCGCAGCAGCGTCGCGCCGGGAATGGCCTCGGCCACGTCGATGCCGCAGGCCACGGGCACCAGCGGATCGACATCGCCGTGGATCACCAGCGTGGGCACCTGCACCGCGCGCAGTGCCGGCTTGCGGTTGCCCGACGCGAACACGGCCGCC
Source organism: Variovorax sp. V35 (assembly GCF_041154465.1). NCBI lineage: Bacteria > Pseudomonadati > Pseudomonadota > Betaproteobacteria > Burkholderiales > Comamonadaceae > Variovorax > Variovorax sp. V35. The sequence goes on along the minus strand of NZ_AP028666.1, from coordinate 6,324,946 downwards.
AGCTGGCGCGCCACGCCGCCCGGGTTGAGGCCGCGCAGGAAGGCGAGCTGCGCGCGCTCGGCGTCGCGCGCCTCGTCGAGCGGAAAGGCGTCGGGGCCGCGCAGCACGCGCCACAGCTTGGCGTGGTGCGGCAGGTAGGCCTCGAAGCTGGTCGGCGCGGGCGCGAACAGCACCGCCAGCGCCTCGGGCGTGGGCGGCGGCAGGGCCGGGTCGCCGGTGCTCGACATGATGCTGGTGAGCGAGCGCATCCGCCCCGGGTGATGGATGGCCATCTCCTGCCCGATGGCGCCGCCCATCGACGCCCCCACGACGTGGGCGCGCGCGATGCCCAGCGCGTCGAGCAGGCCGGCGCAGTCGTCGGCCATGTCGCGCAGCGTGTAGGGCACCTGCAGCGGGCGCCCGGCCATGGCCTGCAGCATCAGCGCCTGGATGTCGGGCACGCCGGCGTGCGGCAGGTGGGTGGAGTGGCCGATGTCGCGGTTGTCGAAGCGGATCACGTAGTGGCCGCCGGCCTGCGCCAGGGCGGCGCAGAACGCGTCGTCCCACGCGACCATCTGGGCGCCGAGGCCCATGACCAGCAACAGCGGCGGCGCCTCGGGGTCGCCGAAGCTGTCCCAGGCCAGTTCGATGCCGTTGGCGCGGGTGCGCCGTTCGGTGCGGGGCGCGACGGCGGTCATGCGGGCCTTTCTTTGCTTCCTGTTACTTGCGCTGCAGCAGCTTCGTGACCTCGTCCACGTTGGCCTGGATGCGCTGGCGCACCACATCGAAGGCGTCGGCCTGCGACTTGGCGGCCAGGGTGGCCAGCTCCTTGATGTCGTCGACGGCGCGCTGGAACGACTGGCGGCCCAGCTCGTCGAGCTTGGCGAGGTTTTCCTTCGGGTCCTTGCCCGGCATCGCCTTGGCGGCGGTCTGCCATTCGGCGATGGCCGTCTTGATCATCTCGGTCTGTCGCTGCACCACGGTCTGCAGGCCCTGGTAGGACTTCTCGTTGGCCTGCATCAGCGCCTGCAGGTCCTTGCGGCCGCTGTCGAGCAGCTTGCCGGCGCCGCCGGTGAGGTTCAGGTTCTGCAGGCGCTCGGCCATGCCCTTGAGGTTCTTCATCGGATCGAGCATGTCCGCGGCGGACGGCGCCGCCTGCTTCGCGCCGGCGCTGCTGGCGGTGGTTTTTTTCGCGGCGGCTTTCTTGGCAGTGGCCATGGTGCGGAATCTCCTGTGTCGGGTGATGAAAACAATCGAACGGGTGGATGCAGGCAGCGGCCGGGCGGCCGGGGCCCGCCGCCACGATACGCCGGGCCGGCGCGGCTCAGGGCGCTCCAAGCGCGGATTTGCCTGCGGAGTTTCCCGGGGTGGCCCGCGCGGCACGGCCCGGCCTGGCGGGTGTCCGCGCTTTCCGTGATGTGGGATGCCCCGGTCGATTGGCGGGCCGGGCGGCCGCGACTACAATCCGGCGCTCCGAGGAGCGTTGCAGCGCCGTCAGGCGTGAGGCTCGGACCACATCGCAACCACGCTCACCCGCTGTTCTCGCGGTGAGTCTTTCTTCCCCGTACGCAGTGGCATCTTTCAAACCAGTTTTGGAGTTCACATGAGCGCTGTACTCAAGCCCACCCCCGTCTCGACCGCCGACCAGGCGATTGCCGACCTGTCCCTTGCCGCCTGGGGCCGCAAGGAAATCAAGATCGCCGAAACCGAGATGCCCGGCCTGATGGCCATCCGTGAAGAGTTCTCGAAGGGCCAGGCCCTGAAGGGCGCGCGCATCACGGGCTCGCTGCACATGACCATCCAGACGGCCGTGCTCATCGAGACGCTGCAAGCCCTGGGCGCCGAAGTGCGCTGGGCCTCGTGCAACATCTTCTCGACGCAGGACCACGCCGCCGCCGCCATCGCCGCCGCCGGCACGCCGGTGTTCGCCATCAAGGGCGAGTCGCTGAAGGACTACTGGGACTACACCCACGCCATCTTCGACTTCGGTCCCAAGGGCTCGAAGGGCGAAGGCCCGAACATGATCCTGGACGACGGCGGCGACGCCACGCTGCTCATGCACCTGGGCCAGCGCGCCGAGAAGGACCTGGGCGTGCTCGCCAACCCGACCAGCGAAGAAGAGCGCATTCTTTACGCCGCCATCAAGGCCAAGCTGGCCGTGGACGACACCTGGTACACCCGCAAGTCGGCCGAGATCATCGGCGTGACCGAAGAGACCACCACCGGCGTGCACCGCCTGAACGAGATGAGCGCCAAGGGCACGCTGCTGTTCCGCGCCATCAACGTGAACGACTCGGTCACCAAGAGCAAGTTCGACAACCTGTACGGCTGCCGCGAATCGCTGGTGGACGGCATCAAGCGCGCGACCGACGTGATGATCGCCGGCAAGGTGGCCTGCGTGGCCGGCTACGGCGACGTGGGCAAGGGCTCGGCCCAGGCGCTGCGTGCACTGTCGGCGCAGGTGTGGGTCACCGAAATCGACCCGATCAACGCCCTGCAGGCCGCCATGGAAGGCTACAAGGTCGTGACCATGGAGTACGCCGCCGACAAGGCCGACATCTTCGTGACCACCACCGGCAACCGCGACGTGATCCGCCACGAGCACATGGCCGCCATGAAGGACCAGGCCATCGTCTGCAACATCGGCCACTTCGACAACGAGATCGACGTCGCGTCGATCGAGAAGTACGAGTGGGAAGAGATCAAGCCGCAGGTGGACCACATCACCTTCCCGGACGGCAAGAAGATCATCCTGCTGGCCAAGGGCCGCCTCGTGAACCTGGGCTGCGGCACGGGCCACCCGAGCTTCGTGATGTCGTCGTCGTTCGCCAACCAGACGATCGCGCAGATCGAGCTGTTCACCAAGCCCGACGCCTACCAGGCCGGCAAGGTCTACGTGCTGCCCAAGCACCTGGACGAGAAGGTCGCGCGCCTGCACCTGAAGAAGGTCGGCGCCATGCTCACCGAGCTGACCGACTCGCAAGCCGCCTACATCGGCGTGGACAAGAACGGCCCTTACAAGCCGGACACCTACCGCTATTGATCCGCGTGCGCGCCGATCAACTGTTGGTGGAGCGCGGCCTGGCCGCGTCGCGTTCGCAAGCCGTGCGGCTCATCGCCGGCGGCATGCGCTGGCGTGACGCGGGCACGGGCGACGCGTGGCGCAACGTCGCCAAGAACAAGGACGAAGTGCCCGAGTCGGCCGAGCTCGAGCTCGCCGACGCCGCCGAGGCACGCTACGTGTCGCGCGGCGGCCTCAAGCTCGAAGGTGCGCTGAAGACCAGCGGCGTGGACCCGACCGGCAAGCTCTGCCTGGACGTCGGCCAGTCGACCGGTGGCTTCACCGACTGCCTGCTGCAGCACGGCGCCGCCAAGGTGGTGGGCGTCGATGTGGGCCACGGGCAGCTGCATGCGCGCATGCGCGAGGACGAACGCGTGGTCGCCATCGAAGGCGTCAATGCGCGGGCGCTGTCGCCGGCCGATCTGCAGGTGGACGAGGGCGAGGACGACGAGGTGGGTGAGGCGCTCGAAGTTGTCGAAGCCCCGGCCGAGCCGCGCTTCGACCTCATCGTCGGCGACCTGTCGTTCATTTCGCTCACGCTGGTGCTGCCGGCCGTGGTGCAGTTCCTGGCCGACGACGGCCAGCTGCTGATGCTGGTCAAGCCGCAGTTCGAGCTGCAGCCCGGCCAGGTCGGCAAGGGCGGCATCGTGCGCGACGAGGCGATGTACGCTGTGGTCGAGAAGCGCCTGCACGACGCCTGCGCGGCGCTCGAGCTGAAGGTGCTGCGCTGGTTCGACAGCCCGATCGCCGGGGGCGACGGCAACCGCGAGTTTTTCATTCACGCCGTTCGTGCTGCTGCCAAGGCGGGCGACGGTTCCTAAGGAGACGCAGGTGCGCCTTCCGCTGAGTTTCGAATTCTTCCCGACCAAGACGCCCGAAGGCGCGGTCAAGCTGCGCGCCGTGCGCCAGCAGCTGTATGCGCGCAAGCCGCAGTTCTGCTCCGTCACCTACGGCGCGGGCGGCTCCACGCACCAGGGCACCTTCGGTGCGGTGCAGGAGATCCTGGCCGAGGGCGTGGACGCTGCCAGCCATTTCTCGTGCATCGGCGCCACGCGCGCCACCGTGCGCGAGCAGCTGGCCGAGCTGAAGGCCATGGGCGTCAAGCGCCTCGTCGCGCTGCGCGGCGACCTGCCCAGCGGCTACGGCATCGGCGGCGAGTTCCAGTACGCGAGCGACCTCGTCGCCTTCATCCGCGAGGAGACCGGCCGCGACTTCCACATCGAGGTGGCCTGCTACCCCGAAGTGCATCCGCAGGCGCGCTCGCCCGAAGCCGACCTGCAGGCCTTCGCGACCAAGATGAAGGCCGGGGCCGACTCGGCCATCACGCAGTATTTCTTCAGCCCCGAGGCCTACTTCCGCTTCGTCGACGACGCGCGCAAGCTGGGGCTCGACACGCCGATCGTGCCGGGCATCATGCCCATCACGAGCTCGACGCAGCTCATGCGTTTCTCGGACGCCTGCGGCGCCGAGATTCCGCGCTGGATCCGCCTGCGGCTGCAGGGCTTCGGCGACGACACTGCTTCCATCAAGGCCTTCGGCCTGGACGTGGTGACCGACCTGTGCGCGCGCCTGCAAGAAGGCGGCGCACCCGCGATCCACTTCTACACGATGAACCAGTCGGCGGCCACGCTGGCCATTCTGGAGCGCCTGGATTGAGAGGGCTGCGCGCGGTCGCCGTCGCGGTCTCCTGCGTGCTCGCAGGGTGCACCATGCCGCCTGCCACGCAGGAGAAAGACGCGGACACCGCCGCGGCGGCGTCCGGCAAGCGGCTGCAGCCGCTGGGACGCGGCCTGGCCGTGCCGCCCGGCGCCGCCCCGCGCTCGGCCGTGCCGTCGGTGCGCTACGACCTCGCGGTGTCGGGCACCGGCGAGTCGCTGGACGATGGCGTGCCCGGCGATGAGCCGCGCGAGATCTTCGAGCGCGGCGGCGCCTCGTGGTACGGCATCCAGTTCCACCAGCGCAAGACCGCCAACGGCGAGCGCTTCGACATGGGCGCCATGACGGCGGCCCACAAGACGCTGCCCTTCAACACCCGCGTGTGCGTGCGCAGCCTGGTCAACGGCAGCGAGGTGCTGGTGCGCGTCAATGACCGCGGGCCCTTCACGCCGGGCCGCATCATCGACCTGAGCCGCGCCGCGGCCGACCGCATCGGTCTCACGAGCATGGGCATCAAGCAGGTGGCGCTGTCGGTCATCGACCGCGAGGGCATGCGCTGCGGCGGCCAGGCCGTGGCGGCGGAAGATCTGCAGCCCGCGCTGTTGCCCGAGGCGCCGACGTCGCGCGTTCGTGCGCCGGCCCCTGCGCGCAAGCGGGTGATCGTGCCGCCGCGCAAGCGCCGCTGAGCGGCTGCCCTCAGCCGCCGCTCTCGAGCGAGTAGGCGGCGTTGCGGTCCTGGGCCAGGCGCTCGGCCAGCTGGGGCAGCGCCTCGGCCAGTTGCGCCTTCAGCGTGTAGGGCGGGTTGATCAGGAACATCCCGCTGGCCGGCAGGCCCGGGCGTTGCGTTTCGCCCGAGGCGGCGTCCTTCGTGATCTTGCTCGACTTGACGGTCAGCGTGGCGTGCAGCCACGGCTTGCCGGCCTTGGTCGCCATCGTTTTCAGGCGGCGCGGCAGGTCGTGCGCCTCGGGGCGCGGAATGATCGGGTACCAGACGGCATACGTGCCGGTGGCGAAGCGCTTGAGCGCCTCGGCCGCGAAGTCGAGCACGCGGCCGTAGTCGGTCTTCATTTCGTAGCTCGGGTCCATCAGCACCAGCGCGCGGCGCGAGGGCGGCGGCAGGAACTTGGTGGCGCTGCCGAAGCCGTCGTCGCGCAGCACGGCGATGCGGCGGCCGGCCTCGAGCTGGGCGATGTTGGCGTCCAGCGTGCGGGCGTCGGTCGGGTGCAGCTCGAACAGCTTGAGCTTGTCGTGGTCGCGCAGCAGGTGCTGCACGATGAACGGCGAGCCGGGGTAGACGCGGGCGCCGCCCTTGGGGTTGAAGTCGTGGATCACGCTCAGGTAGCGGGCGATGGCTTCGGCGACCGGCTTTTCTTCGGCGGGGGCTGCGGGCTTCTTGCCCGTCGACTTGGCGGCGGGGGCGGGCGTGTCGGGGGCTTTGTCCGGCGCGGCGAAGAAGCGCAGCACGCCGTCGGCCGCTTCGCCGCTGGTGCCGGCGTAGTCGCCGTCGAGCCGGTACAAGCCGGCGCCGGCGTGGGTGTCGACGACGGTCAGCGCGGCGTCTTTTTCAAGCAGGTGGTCGAGGGTGGCAATCAGGACCGTGTGCTTGAGCACGTCGGCGTGGTTGCCGGCATGGAACGCGTGGCGGTAACTGAACATGGAATGAGGCCTGAAAAAGTGGAAAGGGGAGCGCTAGACTCGCGCGGCGCTACATTGATTTACAAAACACAACGAGGGGCAGCAATGCGAGGAGCCGGATGGCGATTTTGGGGCCTGTGCGTCGGCGCGGGTGTTTTGTCTATTTTGACGGGCTGCGCCTCCGTGACCCACGGCACCACGCAGAACGTGAAGGTCGAGACCCTGTCGCCCGAGGGCAAGGTGGTCGACGGCGCCCGCTGCCGGGTCTCCAACGACCGCAATGATGCGGTGGTGCGCTCCGGCCTGACCCTGCCCGTGCGGCGCTCGGGCGAGAACCTGAACATCGAATGCACCCAGTCCGGCCTGCCGCCAGCCCGCGGCCAGGCGATTTCGCGCGTCAACGTGGGCCTGGTCGGCAACGTGATGATCGGCGGCCTGGTCGGCGTGGCGATCGACACCGGCACCGGCGCGGGCTTCAACTACCCGAGCTGGATCCAGCTGATTTTCGGCGAGGTGCGCAGCTTCGACCGCAGCGCGCAGACCGGGGACGAGGCGACGACTGGCATGAAGATCGGCACGACCGAAATGGCGGCCGCGCCGGCGCCGAAGACGGCCGTGGCAGCGCCTGTGCCTGCGCCCGCGCCGGCCGTGGTCGCGCCACAGCCGCCTCCCGTGGCGGTCGCGCCGCCCGCTCCGGCGCGCCCCGCACCTGCGGCGCCGTCCGCCGCGCCCGACGCCCGCGTCTCGATGGACGACCTGCGCGGCCTGCTGCCCGCCAAGCCGTGAAGCCGATCTGGAAGAACGCCGCGCCGTGGCTATGCGCCGCGGGCGCGCTGCTGGCTGCCGGCCCCGCCGCCGCGCTGGAGCCCGACGCCCTGTTCGCCAAGCTGACCGGCAGCGTCTGGGCCGTGCGCACCTTCGACGCGCAGGAGCGTCCGCTGCGCGCCGGCAGCGCCGTGGTGATCGCGCCCGGCCGGCTCGTCACCAACTGCCATGTGCTCGCCAAGGCCAGCAATTTCGTGGTCAAGCGCGACAACGTCACCTACGGTGCCACGCTCGAATACCCGGACCCGGGGCGCGACCTGTGCCAGATCAAGGTCGCCAACTTCACGGCGCCGCCGGTGGCGCTGGCGCCTGCTGGCACCGCGCGGGTGGGGCAGCGCGTGTACGCCATCGGCAACCCGCGCGGGCTGGAAAACACGCTCAGCGAAGGCCTGCTGTCGGGCCTGCGCGGCGGCGACGGCGAGGCGCGGCTGCTGCAGACCACGGCGGCGATTGCGCCCGGGTCGAGCGGCGGCGGGCTGTTCGACAGCGACGGCCGCCTGCTGGGCATCACCACCTTCGCCGCCCGCGACGGCGGCAACCTGAATTTCGCCATGCCGGCCGAGTTCCTGGCGGAACTGCCAGCCCGCGCCCAGGCGCAGCTGGCGGCTCGGGCGCGTGAGCCCGAAGGCGGCGCCCGCCGCAGCGCCGGCGTGGCGCTGGCGGAGCCGCTGCGCGCCGGCGACGCGCTCGAGTACGTGCGCACCGACCGGCTGACGGGCAACCGCACGCCGGTGATCTATCGGGTGGACCGGGTCAACGGCGACGAGGTGTCGTTCAACGCGGGCAGCCGGATCGAAAAGACGAACGGGCAGGTGGTGACCCTCACTTCGTCGGTTGGCGGTCTGTTCGACAGCGCATCGCCGCCGGGCGGCTGGGCGCCGAAGGACGACGTCCAGCCGGGCATGCGCTGGCACCTCGACTATGTGGCGACCACCGAGGACCGGCTGCGGCATGAACTCAACGCCTCGGTGGGCGCTGAACACACGGCACGCGTGGACGGCGTGGAGCTCAATGTGGTGCGCATCGCTTATGACGGCTGGATCTACGTCTCCTATGGCACCGGCGCTGCGCCCGTTGGCACGCCCTTCAAGGCGGCCGTTCTTTACAGCCCCGAGCTGAGGCGGATCGTCAACTTCGAGGCCATGTACCGACGCGGCTATGCCGCCGTGACCAGCGAGACCCTGGAACTGGTCCGCATCCAGCGCTGAGGCCCCCGGAAGCCCGGAAATTGGCCGTTTGGCCATTTCTTCATATAATCGCGGGCTTCGCAGCGTTTTTGTAGCCCCGCGGCGAAGGCATGCCAGCCGCCCTTTCATTGGGCGGAAGGCGTGAAAACCCACCTAAGAGATTCCCATCAGAGGAACGCCGACCGTGGAAAAGGGCTCGCCAAACCCTCTTTCAAGAGAAAAACTCATGACCAAAACGTTCAGCGCCAAGCCCGCTGACGTGACGCACGAGTGGTTTGTGATTGACGCGACCGACAAGGTCCTCGGACGAGTAGCCAGCGAAGTTGCTCTCCGTTTGCGCGGCAAACACAAGGCCATTTACACGCCTCACGTCGATACCGGTGACTACATCGTCATCATCAACGCCGCGCAACTGCGCGTCACCGGCGCCAAGTCGATCGACAAGGTGTACTACCGTCACTCGGGCTACCCGGGCGGTATCACGGCGACGAACTTCCGCGACATGCAGAACAAGCACCCGGGCCGCGCCCTGGAAAAGGCTGTCAAGGGCATGCTGCCCAAGGGCCCGCTTGGTTACGCGATGATCAAGAAACTCAAGGTGTACGGTGGTGCTGAGCACCCGCATACCGCCCAACAGCCCAAAGTGCTGGAACTGTAAGGAGCCTTGAGAATGATTGGTGAATGGAACAATGGCACCGGCCGTCGCAAATCCAGCGTCGCCCGTGTGTTTCTGAAAAAAGGCACCGGCAAGATCACGGTCAACGGCAAGGACATCCAAGCGTTCTTCGGCCGTGAAACCTCGATCATGATCGCCAAGCAGCCCCTGGCGCTGACCAACAACCTCGAAGCTTTCGACGTGATGGTCAACGTGAACGGCGGCGGCGAATCGGGTCAAGCCGGCGCCACGCGCCACGGCATCACCCGTGCCCTGATCGACTACGACGCTTCGCTGAAGCCCGTCCTGAGCCAAGCCGGCTTCGTGACGCGTGACGCACGTGAAGTCGAGCGTAAGAAGGTCGGTCTGCACTCCGCCCGTCGCCGCAAGCAGTTCAGCAAGCGCTGATCCCCTGCTCGTTGCGAGACAAGAAGCCGCCCTCGGGCGGCTTTTTCGTGGCCGCGTCCCCTAGGTGCCCCTGGTGGATGCGGCGCCCGACCCCACTTGCGATGGGTGCTCGCCGCATGCGGCCTGCCGAAATTGCGGCATTGCAGTAGCATCCGTCCCATTGGCCGCCCAAGCGGCCCCCCAAGGAGTTTCACCCCATGAGCGCTGTTGCCGAAAACATCCAGACCCAGATGCCCGAGCCGATCGTCTTCACCGACAGCGCGGCCGCCAAGGTCGCCGACCTGATCGCCGAAGAGGGCAATCCCGACCTGAAGCTGCGCGTGTTCGTGCAGGGCGGCGGGTGCTCGGGCTTCCAGTACGGTTTCACCTTCGACGAGATCACCAACGAAGACGACACCACCATGACCAAGAACGGTGTGTCGCTGCTGATCGACGCCATGAGCTACCAGTACCTGCTCGGCGCCGAGATCGACTACAAGGAAGACCTGCAGGGCGCCCAGTTCGTCATCAAGAACCCGAACGCCACCAGCACCTGCGGCTGCGGTTCCAGCTTCTCGGCCTGATGCCTGGATGCTGCTGACCAGCCCCCTCGAAAAAGCCGCCTCCGGGCGGTTTTTTGCTGTCTGTCGTTTTTCCGAGTCCACGCCTTCCCGATGAGCCCCGAAACCGCCGTCCCCGTCGATCCCGCCCGCAAGAGCCTGCTGTGGCTCGTGGCCGTGGGCTTTTTCATGCAGACGCTGGACGCCACCATCATCAACACGGCGCTGCCCGCGATGGCCGCCAGCCTGGGCGAGAGCCCGCTGCGCATGCAGTCGGTGGTGGTGGCCTACGCGCTCACCATGGCGATGCTGATCCCGGCCTCGGGCTGGATCGCTGACCGCTTCGGCACGCGGCGCGTCTTCTTCTGCGCCATCGTGCTGTTCGCCGCCGGCTCGGTGCTGTGCGCGCTCTCGCAGGGGCTGGGGCAGCTCGTGGCGGCGCGGGTGGTGCAGGGCCTGGGCGGGGCGCTGCTGCTGCCTGTGGGGCGCCTGGCGCTGCTGCGCACGGTGCCGCGCGGCGAGTTCCTGCAGGCAATGAGCTTCGTGGCCATCCCGGGGCTCATCGGGCCGCTGCTGGGCCCCACGCTGGGCGGCTGGCTGGTGCAGTACGCCTCCTGGCATTGGATCTTCCTGATCAACGTGCCGGTGGGGCTGGCCGGCTGCATCGCCACGCTACGCTACATGCCGGACCTGCGTGGCGCGCTCCAGAAGCGCTTCGACGGCGTGGGCTACGCGCTGCTGGCCTTCGGCATGGTGGCGATCTCGCTGGCGGTGGACGGCGTGTCGGGGCTCGGGCTGCGCCAAGGCGGGGTGATGGCGGTGCTGATCTTCGGCTTCGCCGCCGTGGTCGCCTACTGGCTGCGCGCGGCACGCACGCCGGAGCCGCTGTTCTCGCCCGCGCTGTTCGGCATTCCGACGCTGAGCATCGGCCTGCTGGGCAACCTGTTCTCGCGCCTGGGCAGCAGCTGCATGCCCTTTCTGGTGCCGCTGCTGCTGCAGGTGTCGATGGGCTATTCGCCGGTGCGCGCGGGGCTGATGATGTTGCCGGTGGCGCTGGCCGGCATGGCGATGAAGCGCTTTGCCACGCCGCTGATCACGCGCCATGGCTACCGCCGCGTGCTGGTGGCCAACACGGTGCTGGTGGGCTGCACCATGGCCAGCTTCGGCCTCACGGCGCCGGGGCAGCCGGTGGCGCTGCATCTGCTGCAGCTGCTGGTGTTCGGCGCGGTCAATTCGCTGCAGTTCACGGCCATGAACACCATCACCCTGAAGGACCTCGACGGCGGCATGGCCAGCAGCGGCAACAGCCTGCTGTCGATGGTGCAGATGCTCGCGATGAGCCTGGGCGTGGCCGCAGCCGGCGCCGTGCTGGCGGGCTACAACGGCGTGTTCGGCACGGCAACGCCGATGCAGACGCTCGATGCGTTCCAGGCCACGTTCGCGACCATGGGGCTCATCACGGTGGCTTCGGCGCTGATCTTCTGGCATCTGCCCGCAGAAGTGCGCGCGGCCCAGCCTGCGCAGCCGGAAGTCTCCGGCCAGGGCTGACGCAGTTCAGGCGGGGTAGATCGCGCCGAGCACCCGTGCCCCGCGCGCGCCGGTCACGCTCGCGAGGTTGCCGGGTTCGCGCCGGACGGTGCGCCGGGCCAGCCACGCGAAGGCGGCCGCTTCGACCTGCTGGGGCGGTAGGCCGTGTTCGGACGATGCCTGCACCTGCACGCCGGGCAGCAGGGCGCGCAGGCGGGCCATGAGGTGGTCGTTGAGCGCGCCGCCGCCGCAGACGATCAGCAACGCGCTCTCTTTTTGATAGCTTCGCAACGCTGCCGCGCAGGTGCTGGCGGTCAGTTCTGCCAGCGTGGCCTGCACGTCGACAGGCGCCCAGGCGGCCGTGCCCAGGTGGCCGGCCAGCCAGTCCGGATGGAATAAATCGCGCCCCGTGCTCTTCGGCGGCGCCTTGGCGAAATACGGTTCGGCCTGCAGCCGGGCCAGCAGTTCGGGCAGCACGCGCCCGCTGGCCGCCCACTGGCCGCCCCGGTCGAAGGGCTGGCCGAGGTGGCGCAGGCACCAGTGGTCCATCAGCGCGTTGGCGGGGCCGCAATCGAAGCCCAGCAGGGGGGCGGTGCCCGCGGGCGCATTCGTGGCCGGCAGCAGGCTCAGGTTGGAGATGCCGCCGAGGTTCAGCACGGCGACGGGCGCGTCGGGCCGGGCGAACAGCGCCTGGTGAAAGGCCGGCACCAGCGGGGCGCCCTGGCCGCCGGCCGCGAGGTCGCGGCTGCGGAAGTCGGCGACCACGTCGATGCCGCTCAGTTCGGCCAGCAGCGAGGGGTTGTTGACCTGCAGCGTGTAGCCCGTGCCGTCGAATTCGAGCGGCCGGTGGCGCACGGTCTGGCCGTGGGCGCCGATGGCGGCGACGGCTGTCGGGGCGGTGCCGGTGCGGGCCAGCAGCTGCGCGACCACGTCGGCGTACACCCGCGCCAGGCCGTTGCCGGCCAGGGCCGCGCGGTGCAGTTCGTTGTCGCCGGGGGTGTTGAGCGCCAGCAGCTCGGCGCGCAGCGGGGCGGGAAAGTCGGCGCTGGCGTGGCCGATCACCGCGAGGTGGCCGTCGTCGGAGAAATCGGCGATGACGCCGTCGACCCCGTCGAGCGAGGTGCCCGACATCAGGCCGATGAAGCGTTGCTGCGGCGGCTGCGGTGCGGCGGCCATGCCCAGGGGAGCGAGGCTCAGTCGGCGCTGGCCTGGATCACCGAGAAGGCGGCGGCCAGCTCGGTGCGGGCGCCCACGGCGATGCGTTCGAAGGCCGGACGCAGGGCGGCGGTGATCGGGGCGCCGCCTTCCTGTGCGATCGTGGTCGGGTCCTGGTAGGCCCCGCCGACGCGGTACTCGAAGTGCAGGTGCGGGCCGGTGGCCCAGCCGGTGGAGCCGACGGCGCCGATGGTCTGGCCCTGGCTCACGCTCTCGCCGGCCTTCACGTTGATGCGGCTCAGGTGGGCGTAGGCCGTCTGCTGGTTGTTGCGGTGGTTGATGATGACGATGTTGCCGTAGCCGCTTTGCGTGCCGGCGAAATCGACCGTGCCATCACCGACCGTGCGCACCGCGGTGCCCGTGGGCGCCGCGTAGTCGATGCCGTTGTGCTGGCGCCAGCTGTTCAAAATCGGATGCATGCGCATCGCGAAACCGCTGGACACGCGCGAGAACTCGACCGGCGAAGCCAGGTAGGCCTTGCGCAGGCTGTCGCCGTTCGGGCGGTAGTAGCTGCCCTTCTGGCCCGCGCCCGGGGGCTGGAACCAGACGGCCTGGTGGACCTTGCCGTTGTTCTCGAACTCGGCCGAGAGCACGCGGCCGCTGCGCAGCGCCTGGCCGTCGGCTTCGAAGGTCTCGTAGACCACGGCGAAGCGGTCGCCCTTGCGCAGCGAGCGCACGTCGACGTCGCCCGCGAAGATGTCGGCCAGCTGGCTCGCCACGGCGTCGGGAATGCGCGAGTCGTCGGTGGCGGCGAACAGCGAACTGCGGATGGTGCCGCTGGCCAGGCGCGTGCCCGGCGTCAGCATGTCGCGCTCGGTGCGGGCGACAAAACCGGTGGGCGTGCGCTCGACGACGAAACGCTTGAAGCCGCCGTCGGCGTCGGGAATCCAGCGGGCGCTGAGCTTTTGCAGCTGGTTTTCCTGCGTGGCTTCGGCCGTCACGGTGCGGCCCACGCGCGCGAACAGCGCCATGCGCGCTTCGGCGTTGCCGCGCACGAAGGCGGTGGCGGCAGGGTCGGAAATGCCCAGGCGCTTCATCAGCGCCTCGGCCGTGTCGCTGGAGCGCGAGACGTCGGTGCGGAACAGCGTGAAGCTGAAGTTCTCGAGCGACGCCGACTGGTCGGCGAAAGACACCGGCGCGGTGGCTTCGAGCACTTGCTGGATGGGGAGGTCGGACGCGTCGGGACCGAGCGAGGCGACCGCGAGGGTGCCGGCGCTGAGCAGCATCGCAGCGATCGCTGCGGTGATCTGCTTGGGGTACGTCCGGAATGTGTACGCCACGCGGGAAGCGAGAAGCTCCTCGGCGGCAAGGATGCCGTTGATCAAACTGTGGATTCCAACTCAGGTTCTGCAGGTCCGTGCTGCAAGGCCCAGTGCGTTCAGGGCGGCAGGAGACGGTGCGGAAAAAAAGCGCCGCTTAGAATCCGGCGCTTGAAAAGTCGGGCTGAGTATAGCTTCGGCCACCGGAAAAACCGCCAAAAAAGCCCATGAACGCCGAATCTGTTACATCCACCAGCCTCTCCGATGGTGTAAGACAAGCCCTCGAAATATCCCTCCGCGGCGCTGACGAGTTGCTGCCGCAGGACGAGTGGGTCAAGAAGCTCCAGAAGGCGGAAGCCAGCGGCAAGCCGCTGCGCATCAAGCTGGGCCTGGACCCGACCGCACCGGATATTCATATCGGACACACGGTGGTGCTCAACAAGATGCGCCAGCTCCAGGACCTGGGGCACCGCGTGATCTTCCTGATCGGCGACTTCACCTCCCTGATCGGCGACCCCTCCGGCCGCAACAGCACCCGCCCGCCGCTCACGGCCGAGCAGATCCGCGCCAACGCCGAGACCTACTTCGCCCAGGCCAAGCTGGTGCTGGACGAATCGAAGACCGAGATCCGCTACAACTCGGAGTGGAGCGACCCGTTGGGCGCGCGCGGCATGATCCAGCTGGCGGCCAAGTACACGGTGGCGCGCATGATGGAGCGCGACGACTTCAACAAGCGCTTCAAGGCCGGCCAGTCGATCTCGGTGCACGAGTTCCTGTACCCGCTGATGCAGGGCTACGACTCGGTGGCTTTGCAAAGCGACCTCGAACTGGGTGGCACCGACCAGAAGTTCAACCTGCTCGTCGGCCGTCACCTCCAGCAGGAATACGGCCAGGAGCCGCAGTGCATACTCACTATGCCACTGCTCGAAGGGCTCGACGGCGTCGAGAAGATGTCCAAGAGCAAGGGCAACTACATCGGCATCAGCGAGGACGCCAACAGCATGTTCGCCAAGGTGCTGTCGATCTCCGACACGCTGATGTGGCGCTGGTACACGCTGCTGAGCTTCCAGTCGGTGGCGCAGATCGAGGCGCTGAAGGCCGAGATCGCGGCCGGCCGCAACCCGAAGGACGCCAAGGTGGCGCTGGCCAAGGAAATCACTGCGCGCTTCCACAGCGCGGCGGCGGCCGATGCGGCGGAGCAGGACTTCATCAACCGCAGCAAGGGCGGCGTGCCCGACGAGATTCCCGAGGTGGCGCTCGGCGGCGCCCCGCTGGGCATTGGCCAGCTGCTCAAGCAGGCCAACCTGGCGTCGTCGTCGGGCGAGGGCAACCGCCTGATCGACGGCGGCGGCGTGCGCATCGATTCGGTCGTGGTGTCCGACAAGGGCCTGAAGCTGCCCGCGGGCAGCTACGTGGTGCAGGTCGGCAAGCGCAAGTTCGCGCGGGTGACCCTGAGCTGATCGCAAGAAAAAAAGGCCCCTCGGGGCCTTTTTCAATGGGGGCAGCGCGGCGGGGTCAGCGGACCTCGATGGTCACGCGCCGGTTGCGCGGCTCGTCCACCTCGTCGGCGGTCGGCACGGCCAGGTCGCGTTCGCCACGGCCCACGGCCTCGATGCGGTTCGCCGGGAACTGGCGCTCCACGAACAGCTGCACCACTTCCTGCGCGCGGCGGCGCGACAGCTGGTCGTTCTGCTCGCCGGCACCCTTGGTGTCGGTGTGGCCGGTCACCACGATGTCGCCGCCGCTGCGGGCCAGCGCGGCGGCCAGCGCCTCGGTCATGATCTGCTGCGACGCCGCCGTCAGCGTGGTGGTGCCCACTTCGAAGAACACCGTGTAGCGCTGCGGAAGCGGCGGGCGCATGTCGAACAGGGGCTTGTTCTCGGCCTGGACCTTGGCCGCGTCGGCCTGGTCGACCACCGGCGCACCGCTCGCGCCCACTGCGGCCGTGGCGCGCTGGTAGGGCTTGGAGAGCACTTCTTCGCCGTCCTTGGCGCGCACCACCACGGCGGAGGGCGTGCCGTCGGCCTGGGGCAGGAGCACCACGCGCGTGCCCGGCGAGGAGCAGGCGGCCAGGAACAGGGCGACCGTGGTCGCGAGAAGAAGGGAGGAGCGGCGTAACAGTGTCTGCATCTTTTCAGGGTTGGCCGTCGGTCTGCACGATGAAGTCCGTGCCCCGAATGCCGATGGTGGCGGTCTGGGTTTCGACGCGCACGGCGTCGGGGTTGGTCTTGCCGATGAGGCCGGTGATCATGCGCATCGAGCCGCGCAGCAGCGACACGAGCATGCCGCCGTCGCGGGTGGTGCCGTCGAAGTGGAATTCCTTGAGGTCCATGCGCGAGGACGGGCCGACCATCAGCGTGGTGTTGTCGCGCAGCACGACGGCCGCCGACGAATCCGGGCCGGTCACGATGCGGTCGACCGCGCCCAGCGCGTCGCCGGGGGCGGCCGTGCGCGTGGCGCCGGCGCTGTCGAGCAGCTGGACGTTGCCGCGCACCGTCTTCACGAACCCGGCCTGCTGGGGTGCTGCTGCTGCGGGCGCCGCAGCGGGTGCCTGGGCCTGGGCCAGGGTGGCTGCGCCGACGATGGCGAGCCCGAGGGCGGCGGTCAAAAATTTCTTCATCATTTGCCTCTCTGTGACTGATTGCTTCGCAATGAGCGCAAATATTAAGGCGAAGGCGTTACATATGGTCACGCGGCTGATAATTCAGCCGATTCCTGCGACGTAATGCCCGCCCGCACAGGCCCTTTTTACCTGATCTTGTTCTTTCTGCATGACGTTGACCCCTAAAACGCTGCTTCGCGTCTCTGTCGCGGTGGCCCTGATCACCATCCTCCTGAAGGGATGGGCCGGCTACCTGACGAACTCGATGGGCCTGATTTCGGACGCCATGGAGTCCTGCGTCAACCTCGCCAGCGCCATGTTCGCGCTGGCCATGGTGACCATCGCCGAGCGCCCGGCCGACGAGGACCATCCCTACGGCCACCACAAGGCCGAGTACTTCTCGTCCGGCTTCGAGGGCCTGCTGATCGTGGCCGCCGCCGTCGCCATCCTGTGGGTGTCGGTGCTGCGGCTGCTGTCGCCGCAGCCGCTGGAGCAACTGGGCTGGGGCCTGGCGCTGTCGGTGATCAGCTCGGGCTTCAACGCGGCGCTGGCGTTCGTGCTGTTCCGGGCGGCCCGCGCGCACCGTTCCATCGCGCTGGAGGCCGACGGGCGCCACCTGATGACCGACGTGTGGACCTCGGTCGGCGTGCTGGTCGGCATCGTGGCCGTGCATTTCAGCGGCTGGCTCTGGCTCGACCCGCTGATCGCCATCGGCGTGGCGCTCAACATCGTGCGCGAGGGCTTCAAGCTCGTGTGGCGCTCCTCGCAGGGCCTGATGGACGAGGCGCTCGATGCCGAGACGCTCGCCACCGTGCGCGCCACCCTCGACGCCTTCGCCGCCAACCATGCCGAGGGCGACCGCCTGCGCTTCGAC
Organism: Variovorax sp. V35; assembly: GCF_041154465.1. Classification (NCBI taxonomy): domain Bacteria; kingdom Pseudomonadati; phylum Pseudomonadota; class Betaproteobacteria; order Burkholderiales; family Comamonadaceae; genus Variovorax; species Variovorax sp. V35. Next base: position 6,307,524 of record NZ_AP028666.1, on the reverse strand, counting down.
GACATGGTGACGCGCGGCGCCGGCCAGCGCCGCTTTGCCGACCTGCACATGCACGTGCCCGGCGACTGGACCCTGCAGCGCGCCGCCAACCTGCGCGACGAACTGGAGCAGGCCCTGATGGACGCCGTGCCCGGCCTGCGCGTGACCATTCAACTGCTGCCGCTCACCATGGAAGCGCGCGCCACCCGACTCGAGGACCACCATTCATGAAAGCCGTGCTCCAGCGCGTCGCCCACGCCCGCGTCGATATCGCGGGCCAGACCGTCGGCGCCATCGAGGCCGGCCTGCTGGTGCTGCTGTGCGCCGAACGCGGCGACGGCGACAGCGTGGCCGACCGCCTGCTCGCCAAGATCCTCAAGCTGCGCATCTTCTCGGACGAGGCCGGCAAGATGAACCGCAGCGTGCAGGACATCGGCGGCGGCCTGCTGGTCGTGAGCCAGTTCACGCTGGCCGCCGACGTGAGCGGCGGCAACCGCCCCAGCTTCACGCTCGCGGCGCCGCCCGACGAGGGCCGCCGGCTCTACGAGTACTTCGTGGCGCAGGCGCGCGGCGCGCACCCGGTGGTGGCGACCGGCGAATTCGGCGCCGACATGCAGGTGCACCTGCTGAACGACGGGCCGGTCACGATCCCGCTGCAGATGACGGCGTGAACGGCGCAGGGCGGATCACCGCTTCCCACGCCACCTTCGGTTCGTCGTAGCGCAGCACGCGCACCTCCTCGAGGTGCTGCAGTTGCCAGCCGTCGGCAAACAGCCGCTCGACCGCGGCGCGGTCGAAGAAGCGCTTGGGAATGCCGTCCACCGTGTAGAAAAAATCCTCGTCCCGCTCGCTGGCCGACGGGCCGCGCGCGCCGTGATGCCGGTCGTTGACCGAGTTGAGGCGGCACAACAGCACGCCACCGGGCCGCAGCACGCGGTGGATGCGCCGCACCAGCGCCAGCGTTTCGTCCCACGCGAAGTAGTGCAGCGACAGGCTGGCGAGCACGGCGCCGACCGTGGCGCCCTCCGCCAGCGGCCAGGCGTCGCGGAAATCACCGCAGTGGAACTCGGCGCCTGCCGGCACGCGTTGCCGCGCCTGCGCCAGGGCATCGGACGACAGCTCGACCGCCAACACCCGCAAGCCGGCGTCGACCAGCGTGGCGGTGTCGCGACCGGCCGCACAGCCCAGTTCGAGCACCGGCCCGTCGCCGGCGCATTCGCGCAGCAGCGGCAGCCAGCGCGGCAGCCAGGGATCGGTGTCCGACACCGCCGCGGCCTCCGCTCAGCGCCCGTACGGGCTGCGAATGCCCAGGCCCGCGAGGATCTCGATTTCGTACGCTTCCATCTCGTCCGCGTCGGCCTCGCTGGTCTCGTGGTCCCAGCCCTGCGCGTGCAGCGTGCCGTGCACCAGCAGGTGCGCGTAGTGCGCGGCGAGGGTCTTGCGGTTTTCCTTGGCTTCGCGCGCCACCACGGGCGCGCACAGCACCAGGTCGGCCATCACGACCGGGCCCTGCGCATAGTCGAAGGTGAGCACGTTGGTGGCGTAGTCCTTGCCGCGGAACTCGCGGTTCAGGCGCTGGCCCTCCTCGGCATCGACGATGCGCACGGTGATCTCGCCGTCGATGTCCAGCGCATGGCGAATCCAGCGGTTCACGCTGTGGCGCGGCAGCGCGGCGCGGTGGCGCTCCACGCCCTTGAAGCGCCCGAACTGCAGCGACAGCGACAGGGCCGGAAGCAAGGAGGCCGCCATGTCAGTGGCCTCCCGAGCGCTTGCGCTGGCCGTCGTAGGCATCGACGATCTTCGCCACCAGCGGGTGGCGCACCACGTCGGCGCTCGTGAAGTGCGTGGTCGCGATGCCGGCCACGCGCTTGAGCACGCGCTCGGCGTCGATCAGGCCGCTCAGCTGCTGCTTGGGCAGGTCGATCTGGCTCACGTCGCCCGTCACCACCGCCTTGGCACCGAAGCCGATGCGCGTGAGGAACATCTTCATCTGCTCCACCGAGGTGTTCTGCGCCTCATCGAGGATCACGAAGGCGTTGTTCAGCGTGCGCCCGCGCATGAAGGCCAGCGGTGCAATCTCGAGCACGTTGCGCTCGAAGGCCTTCTGCACCTTCTCGTAGCCCATGAGGTCGTACAGCGCGTCGTACAGCGGGCGCAGGTACGGGTCGACCTTCTGCGTCAGGTCGCCCGGCAGAAAGCCCAGGCGCTCGCCGGCCTCGACGGCCGGGCGCGTGAGCACGATGCGCTGCACCGCCGCGCGCTCCAGCGCATCGACCGCGCAGGCCACGGCCAGGTAGGTCTTGCCGGTGCCGGCCGGGCCGATGCCGAAGGTGATGTCGTGCTTGGCGATGTTGTCCAGGTACAGCGCCTGCGTGGGCGTGCGCGCGCGCAGGTCGGCGCGGCGCGTGACGAGCATGGCCGCGTCCTCGTCGCTCATCGAGCCGTCGCCGGCCAGCGTGAGCTGCACCACGGCCGGGTCGATGGCGCGCTGGGCGATCTCGTACAGCGCCTGCAGCACCTCCATGGCCCGCTGCGCCGGGGCCTTGGGGCCGTCGACCTTGAACTGCTCGTGGCGGTGCGCGATCTTCACGCCCAGGGCGTCCTCGATGCGGCGCAGGTGCGCATCCAGCGGGCCGCACAGGTGGCCGAGGCGCGAATTGTTCAGGGGGGTAAAGGTGTGTCGCAGAATCACGCCGGACATTTCAAGGAAAAAGGGCACCCATGATAGGCAAACTGACCGGCACGCTCGCAGAGCGCAACCCCCCGCAGGTGGTGGTGGACTGCAACGGCGTCGGCTACGAGGTCGACGTGCCGATGAGCACGTTCTACAACCTGCCCAACGTCGGCGCGAAGGTGTCGCTGCTCACGCACTTCGTCGTGCGCGAGGACGCGCAGATTCTCTACGGCTTCGGCACCGCCGAGGAGCGGGCGGCGTTTCGCCAGCTCATCAAGATCACCGGCGTGGGCCCGCGCACCGCGCTGGGCCTGCTCTCGGGCATGAGCGTGGGCGAGCTGGCGCAGGCCATCACCACGCAGGAGCTGGGCCGGCTCGTGAAGATCCCGGGCATCGGCAAGAAGACCGCCGAGCGGCTGCTGCTGGAGCTCAAGGGCAAGCTGGGCGCCGACATCGGCCTGCCGGCGCATGCCGCGTCCGACGCGCAGGCCGACATCCTGCAGGCGCTGGTGGCGCTGGGCTACAGCGACAAGGAAGCCGCGCTCGCGCTGAAGGCGCTGCCGAAGGACGCGAGCGTGAGCGACGGCATCAAGATGGCACTGAAAGCCCTGGCGAAGTGAGTTGGCGCGAGGCGTGGTCGCGCGCGCAGGCGCTGCGCCACGAGTCGGCCGAGACCGACGCCGTGCTGATGCACACGGCCATGGCCTTGTCGGTGCCGATCATCTGGCTCTACGGCTTCGCGGGCGTGGCCTACGGCCAGCTGCCGATGCTGACGCCGGCCGGCTTCGTCGACATGCCGGGCGTCTGCGCGTGGCTCACGGCGGTCATGGCGTTCGCGGTCGGCATCCTGTTCATCGACTGGCTGGTGCGCGGCGACGTGGCGCCACCGCCGGTGCCGACGTCGATCGTCGTGCGGCACTGGCAGTCGGGCTGGCCCCGGTCGCCGGCGTTGCCGCCCGAGCCGTCGCCCGGCTTCCTGCAAGGCAGCGCCTCGCCGTTTCGCAGCGTGTGCCTGCTCGTCGCGGCCGTGGCCTGCGTGTCGGCGCTGGTGTTCAGCGGCCTCGACACGCTGGGCTGGTCGGTCGTCGCGCGGCCGGGTGGGTTGGCGCCGCGCGCCGAATGGCCGCTGTACCCGCTGCCGTGGATCTGGCCCTGGCTGCTGCCGCTCGCGCGCCAGCCCTTCGCGCTCGGCACCGTCGCGGTCGGCGCGGTGCTGCTCGTCGCGGCGATCTTCATGCGCTGGCGCCGGATGCGCGGCGCGTGGTTTCCGTTCTTCACGGCGCTGCCGATCCTCGTGGCACCGCATTTCCTGGGCGCCGCGGGCTTCGACTACGCCGCCGCGCGCGGGCTCGGCGGCCTCAATGAACCCGCACTGGCGAGTGCGCTCGCGCAGCATCCGGGGCGCTACAACGTCTACACTTTCCTGAGCCTGTGGGGCGGCATCGGTGCCGGCACGGTCGGCCTGGTGCTCGGCTTCTGGTTCGGCCGCTCGCGGGTCATGGACGAGGACTGAGCGCTGGCCCGGCGCCCTGCAAGGAGACACCCTCTGTGAGCGCTTCTTTCTTCGATTCGCCCGCGCACCTGAGCGGCGGCCCGCTGACCCCGCGGATGCGCGCCGAGATGCCGTTCGAGCTCGTCGGCCCGCGCCTGCAGGCCGTGTGCGGCAACTTCACGCCCGTGCCCATGCCGCGCCAGCAGACCGTCTCGGGCGGCATCGAGGTGCGGCGCGCCGGCGGTGTCGACGTGGCGCTCATCGGCCAGAACCTGCAGCGCGTGCACCGCGATGCGCAGGCCATCCGGCGCGACGACCGCGAGCATTTCTTCCTCGTGTTCCAGGACCATGGCGGCGCGCTCATGTGCCAGGGCGCGCAGCAGATCGCGGTGCAGGCCGGCGACATCGTGCTGATCGATTCGGCGCGGCCTTCGGAATTCGTCTACGACGGCGCCAGCTCGCAGCAGGTGTCGGTGCACCTGCCGCGCGCCGACATGCTCGCGCGCTTCGGCCCCACGCTGCAGGGCGGCGTGTGCGTGCGACGCGGCGACGCGCTGGGCTTCGCGATGCGCGCCATCCTCGCGCGCCTGCTCGACAGCGGACAGTCCGACGACGCGCACCTGGTCGAGGCCTTTCTCGGCGTGTTCGGCTCGGTGCTGGTCGAGCGCGCGCGGCAGGCGCCTGCGCTGCTGTCGCGCAACGCGGGCGAGGGCGTGCTGCGCCGCGCGATGGACCATGTGGCGCTGCAGTTCCACGACCCGGCCTTCCACGCGGGCGAACTGGCGCGCCACCTGGGCGTGTCGCCGCGGCTGCTGCAACGCGCCTTCGAGGCCTTGGGCGTTTCGCCGAGCCGCCACATCCTCGACACCCGGCTGGCGGCGGCGCGCGCCGCGCTCGACGCGGCGGCCCGGCAGGGCGGCCCCGCGCCGGCCATCGCGGTGGTCGCCTACGACTGCGGCTTCAACGACCTGTCGTTCTTCTACCGCGAGTTCCGCAAGCGCTACGGCGTGCCGCCGGGGCGCCTGGCACTTGGACCCCTGGCGCACTGACTGACGCCTGAGTCCATTCGCTGACGCCTGGCTCCAAGACGCCGGCCCCTGCTTTTCCTACATTGATCGGGCGCGCCCGCCCTGCGGCGGCGCGTTCCAGCGTCAACCCATAAGGACAAAGCAATGCAAGAGACAAGAATGACGATCGGCGGTCGCGCGGTGCCAGGCACGGCCTCCTTCGAAGTGCGCAACCCCGCCAATGGCCAGGTGATCGGCACCGCGCCGAACGGTTCGCGCGACGACCTCGCCGCCGCCGTGGCCGCCGCGCAGAAAGCCTTTACGAGCTGGTCGCGAAAGTCCGACGACGAACTGGCCGCCGCCTGCCGCGCCGTCACCGAGAAGATCGGCGCGCACGCCGAAGAGCTGGCGCGCCTGCTCACGCTGGAGCAGGGCAAGCCGCTCAACGGCCTGGGTTCGCGCTGGGAGCTGGGCGGCGCCGCGGCCTGGGCCGGCGCCACCGCGGCGCTGTCGCTGCCGCCGCGCGTGCTGCAGGACAACGCGCAGGGCCACGTCGAGATCTTCCGCAAGCCCGTGGGCGTGGTCGGCTCGATCACGCCGTGGAACTTCCCGGTGCTGATCGCCGTGTGGCACGTGCTGCCGGCGCTGCGCACGGGCAACACGGTCGTCATCAAGCCCTCGCCCTACACGCCGCTGACCACGCTGCGCTTTGTCGAGCTGCTCAACGAGGTGCTGCCCGAAGGCGTCGTCAACAGCGTGAGCTGCGACGACCGCACCTCCAACCTCGGCGCCGACATGGCGAGCGACCCGGTCATCCGCAAGATCGTGTTCACCGGCTCCTGCGCCACCGGCAAGAAGGTGATGCAGTCGGCCGCCAGCACCATGAAGCGGCTCACGCTCGAACTCGGCGGCAACGACGCCGGCATCGTGCTGCCCGACGCCGACCCCAAGGCCATTGCCGAAGGCCTGTTCTGGGGCGCCTTCCTCAACAACGGCCAGACCTGCGCGGCCATGAAGCGCCTGTACGTGCACGCCAGCATCCACGACGAGGTGTGCGAGCACCTCGCGGCCTTTGCGAAGCAGGTGCCGATGGGCGACGGCATGGACGAGAAGAACGTGCTCGGCCCGGTGCAGAACCGCATGCAGTTCGACAAGGTCGCACGGCTCGTGGCCGACGCGAAGAAGAAGGGCCAGGTGCTCACCGGCGGCGAGCCGGGCGAGGGCCTGTTCTTCCCCGCGACCATCGTCGCGGGCCTGAAGAACGGCGATGCGCTGGTCGACGAAGAACAGTTCGGGCCCGCGCTGCCCGTCATCCGCTACACCGACGTCGAAGAGGCCATCCGCGCCGCCAACGACAGCGAGAACGGCCTCGGCGGTTCCGTGTGGTCCAAGGACATCGAGCATGCCAAGCGCATCGCCTCGCGCCTGGAGTGCGGCTCGGTGTGGATCAACAAGCACGGCGCCATCCAGCCCAACGCGCCCTTCGGCGGCGTGAAGGCCTCGGGGCTCGGCGTGGAGTTCGCGGAAGAAGGGCTGAAGGAGTACACCGACGCGCAGGTGATCTTTTCCTGACGCAGTGCAGGGCGTGGCGTGCGCCACGCTCTGTTCAGGTGCGCAGCGCGGCGGTCAGTGCGCCGAGCAGCGCATCGGTCTCGACCAGGCTCGGCGGATGGATCGGCGCCGGCCACGTGCTGTGGATCGCGACCACGAGCCGTTCCTTCGGATGGATGTAGACCTGCTGGCCGAAGATGCCGAGCGCGGCGAACAGGCCGCCGTCGAGTTCGGGCAGCGCCTTCGCGCCGGTCGGGAAGGTCCACCACTGGTAGCCGTACCCCATCGGCTCGAAGCCCGCGAGCGTGCCGGGCCCGAGGTGGCTGGTTGCATCGACGCGCGTGGCATCGGCCACCCAGCCGTCGGGCAGCACCTGCTGGCCGCCGGCCACGCCGCCGCCGAGCACGAACAGGCCGAAGCGCCCGAAGTCGCGCAGCGTGGCGTTCACGCCGCTGCCGGTGAACTCCTGGCCATCGACCGCATCGAGCTGCCAGTAGGCATCGGCCTCCATGCCGAAGGGCGCCCAGATTTTTTGCGAGAGGTAGTCGCTGATCGGCCGGCGGATCGCGCTGGCCAGGATCTCGCCGACCAGGCAGGTCTCGCCGGTGCTGTAGTTGAAGCGCGTGCCAGCCGGTGCCACGCGCGGGCGCTGTGCCATGAACTTCAGCACCGCGCCCTTCTCGCGCGTGAGCTGCACGCGCATCAGCTGGCGCCGGTCGGAGCCGGCGTCGAGGTAGTCCTCGTTCCAGGCCACGCCCGAGCTCATCTGCAGCACCTGCTTCACCGTCACGTCGTCGTACGCCGAGCCGCGCAGCGCGGGCAGGTAGCGCACCACCGGGTCGTCGAGGCTGGCGATGTGGCCATCTTTCACGGCCGCGCCGACCAGCGTGGAGGTCAGCGACTTCGCGACCGAGAACGACAGCCACTTCGTCGCCGCGTCGTTGCCCATGGCGTAGCGCTCGAGCACGACATGGCCGTCCTTGATCACCAGCAGGCCGGCCGTGTGGTTGCGCGCCATGAAGCCGTCGATGCCGAAGCGCTGCGCATCGATCGGCGTGCCCTCGGGCAGCGGATGCACGTGCGTGCCGCGCCGGATCGCGCGCGTCGCGTAGAGCCGGTCCATCTGGCGGTAGGTCGGCGCCTGCAGCGCGGGCGCCAGCGTCATCAGGTCTTCGTAGCGGCCGATGGCCTCGTCGTTCGCGGCAGTCATTTCGCGGCAGGCCGGTTCAGCCCCAGCGTCGGCGTCTCGTCGAAGAAGTTCCAGGGCTTGAGCAGCGCATGCACCCACTCGGTCGGCATGATCGGCCACTCCTCGGCGCGCGCGACGTGCGTGGTGCCGGTCGTGAGCCACACCACGTTGTCGGTGTTCACGATCTCCTGGTTGTCGGCCGTGAACTGGCCCAGGCCCGTGTCCTTGTTCGAGCGGTTCGGGTACTTGCCTTCGGGGAACAGCTCCTCGGGGTCGTAACGCGTCACCCAGAGCTGGCGGTCCATGAAGCTCAGGCGGTGGTTGATCCACTCGTCCTTCGCGAAGTTGGCGCCCTTGGCAATCGGGTGCGTGCCGCCCGCGTACGGCACCAGCTGGTAGGACACGGGGTTGCCGACCTTGTTGTTGCGCGACGGGTTGCTCAGCAGGCGGATGGTCGACGGGTCGAACTTCTGCGCCGCCTGCTGCTCGGTGCGCACCGTGCGCTGCACCGTCTGCATGGTGCTGGTGCGCGGGCCGCCGCGCGTGTTGGGCAGCACCACGGGGTCGACCTCGGTGAGCGTGTTCTGCTCGCCGTCCACATCCAGGTCGAGGCGGAAGTTGTAGATGTGCTGGTGCGTGGTGCCGACGATGTGGTGGTCCAGCAGCGTGCCGTAGCGCGTGTCCTCGGCGGCCGTGGGGTCCTGCATGGTGCGCGACTTCACGCCCTTCACCGCTTCGATGCCGGTGGCGCCGGCGTGGATGCCGATGGTGCCGTTCTCGGCGAACACCCAGTCGAACAGGTAGTCGTAGTTGCCCACCGTGCTGATCCAGCGCACCACCAGCTCGCGCCGTTCGGTGCTGATGTTGGGCTTGCCCATTTCCTGGTGTTTGAACTCGGGGTCGGCATAGCGCTCGAAGACGGCGATGGCGCGCGGCACCTTGGTGGGCGCGCCGGTGTAGTCGGCCAGCGTGGCGTCCAGCAGCACGGCGTTCTGCGGCGCGTCCTTGTTCGGTTCGATGGGCGAGGTGAGCGTGCCCATGCCGTACTCGCCCGAGTCGAGGTAGGCCTTGAAGTACCAGCCGGTGTCGGGGTCGCCGTAGGGCACGATCATGCCGCCCAGCGAGCCTTCGTACATCACCTTGCGCTTCGTGCCCTTGTCGTTGTAGGTGACGGTGGAGAGCACCAGGCCCACGCGCGAGTCGAGCCGCACATGGAAGTCCCAGTTGCGCCAGTGCATCGTGTGGCCGGTGATCGTGTAGTTCTTGCCTTCGGGCTCGGTGATCTCCAGCGGCTTGGGCGCGGGCGTGGCCGCGCGGTCGCGCCCGTCGTAGGGCGTGGGCTTGAGCGGCACGGGCACCAGGCCGCCGTCCTCGATCTTGATGACCTTCTTCTGCTCCAGGTCGACCACCGCCACCAGGCCCTCGATGGGATGCGCCCAGTAGTTGCCGTCGCCCACGTCCAGGTAGCTCACCACCTTCAGCAGGCGGTCTTCCTGGCGCAGTGAATCCTTGCCATCGAAGTAGCCCACGGTGAGCGGCGTGGCCACCACCTTCTTCACGTCGGCGATGCCGCGCGTGGCGAGGGCCTTGGCGTAGTCGGGGCTGGCCTCGATGGCGCTCTGCACGGTCGCGAAGTCGTCCAGCAGCACCATGCCGTGCGCACCCTCGATCGGCTTCCATGCGGTGAGCGTGCGCGCCGCGAGATCGACCGTGCCCTCGATGACCTTCTTGCCGTCCAGCGCCACGAAGGCCGCCTGGCGCGGCGCGCGCACGGGCTGGCCGGTGAGCGCGAAGTTCCAGACCTCGTCCTTGGGCGGGCGCTTCACGCTGATCTCGGTGAAGCGCAGGCCGGCCTTGTGGCGCCCCGAGGCCTTCAGCACCTCGAGCGTGGCCTGGATCTCGGCCTCGGTGAGCGGGTTCAGAGGGTTGGGCACGCGCTCGACCACGAAGGTCTTGTCCAGGCTGGACTGGAACACCTGGTTCACGAAGTCGTGCGGCACGTAGGCCGCGCCCTTGCGCATGACGACGGGCACATCGAGCTGCATCGGCTGGCCGTTGACCAGCGCCGTCTTCGAGCCGGGCTTCAGGCGCACCAGCGTGCCGTTGCGCGCCACGGTGAACACGTTGGCAAAGCTGTCCCAGCGCAGCGTGCCGCCGAAGTCTTCCACCGTCTTCTTCAGCGGCACCATGTGGGCCGCGCCGCCGTGGGCCCGGGCCGGCTCAGTGCTCAGGGGGCCGAGGGCGAGCGCCAGGGCAGAGGCCAGGGCGGTGCCCAGGAGACGCCGTGCGGCGCCGCGGCCGGGCGTTCGGTGGTAGCTGCTGCGCATGGCTGCATCCTTCTTCGCGTGTGGTGGTGGACAACCGCGAAGGTAAGAGCGCTGCTGGCGCGGGCGTTATCAAGATTTGGCAAACCACCGCGCGCGCGTGGCGGACGGCAGCTCGCCGAACAGGCGCGCGTAGTCGATGGCAAAGCGCGACAGGTGCCAGAAGCCCCAGCGCGCGGCGATGTCGCCGATGGTGTCCTCGCGGCAGGCCTGCATCTCGCAGCGCACGCGGTTCAGGCGCATCACGCGCAGGTAGGTGACGGGGCTCAGGTGCAGCACGTCCTCGAAGGCGTACTGCAGCGAGCGGCGCGACACGCCGGTGGCCGCGCACAGGTCGGGCACGCTGATGGGCTCGTCGGCGTGCGCCTGCATGTACTCGCGCGCCTTGGCCACGATGTGGCGGCGCGCCGCTGTGCTGGCGGGCAGCCGGGCCTCGAAGGCCTTCGAGCCCATGCACTGCAGCACCGCGTCGGCCAGCGACAGCGACAGCATGTGGCGCGCGGCCGGCTGTTCGAGCTGCGCGAGGTTGTCGCGCGCCAGCGACAGGGCGGCGCCCAGCAGGCGGGTGAAGGCGGTTTCGTCGAAGCCGGGGTGCTGCACCGGCGCGGGCGCCGGCATGCGCAGCTCGAAGTCGGGGCCGAACAGGGTGGTGGCCAGCTTCGCCAGCGGTTCGGTGTCGACGCACACGGCCATCAGGTCCATGCCGGCGCCGGCCAGCAGCTCGAACTCGCCCCGCGGCGGCAGCGCGCTGAGCTGGCGCCCGCCCAGGTCGTGGCCGCAGTACCAGCTGCCCGGGGCGGCCGTCTCGGTGAGCGCGAAGGCGATGGCGCCGGGGCGGCCCCGGCCGCGCTGCAGCACGGTCTGGTTGGCGCGCTCGTGGAAGACCTGCACGAAGTCCAGGTGCAGGTCTTCGGCCAGCCCCTCGAAGCGGCCGTTGGACAGCTGCTCGTAGTGCTGGTCCCAGGCGCCCACGCCCGAGGCCTGCGCCTGGGCTTCGGCGGTGAGTTGTCGGCTGAAGTGAAGAAGCTCGGTCATGGTGCGCGCTGGCGCGGTCGCCATCGCGCAGCCGATGAGCAGAAACCGTGCCTGTCACGGCGCAGTGTGTGGGAAGCGCCGCCGGCCGACCATGTTGCTTACCCTTGGTCAGGGTCGCTCAGGCGTTCATTCGAGCGTCAGGCCGATGTCCTTCACCAGCGCGCCCCAGTCGCGCAGGTCGCTGCGGATGGTGGCGGTGAACTGCTCGGGCGTGTTCTGTGGCAGGTCGTTGAAGTTCAGCTCGTACATGCGACGCACCACCGCGGGGTCGCGCAGCACCTGGTTCACGGCCTCGTTGAGCTTCTTCACGACGGCCGGCGGCGTCTTGGCGGGCGCCAGCAGGCCGTACCAGGCGTAGGTGGTGAAGGGGTAGCCGCTCTCGGTCATGGTCGGCACGTCGGGCAGCATCGGGATGCGCGAGGGGCCGCTGTTGGCCAGCGCGCGGATGCGCCCGGCGCGCACGATCTCCACGGTCGACGAGATGTCGGCGAACGCCGCATCGACCTGGCCGCCCACGAGGTCCTGCACGCAGGGGCCGCTGCCCTTGTAGGGCACGTGCGTCATCACGAGGCCGGCCTGCTTCTTGAGGCTTTCCATCGCCAGGTGGCCGCCCGAGCCGTTGCCCCACGAGCAGTAGCTGAGCTTGTCGGGGCGGGCCTTGGCGTAGGCGACGAACTCCTGGATCGTCTTCACCGGCAGGTCCTTGCGCACCAGCAGCAGGTTGCCGCCGCGCCCGACCTGGGCGATGGGCATGAAGTCCTTCAGCGGGTCGTAGGGCAGTTTCTTGTAGAGGCTGGGGTTCACCACCATCGTCGCGGCGTAGGTGAACAGCAGCCGGTAGCCGTCGGGCGTGGAACGCGCCACCACCTCGCTGCCGAGGATGCCGTTGGCGCCCGGGCGGTTGTCGACCACAAAGGGCTGCTTCAGGATCTTGCCAAGGCCGTCGCCGATCAGGCGCGCGATGGTGTCGGTGCCGCCGGCCGCCGCGGTGGGCACCACCAGCGTCACGGGCTTGTCGGGGTAGCTGTCGGCCTGTTGTGCGTGGCTGGCCGTTGCCAGTGCGGCCAGGGAGCAGGCGGCCAGCAGGCGCAGGCCGAAGCGGAATGGTGTTGTGGTTGTCATGGTCCGTGTCTCCGATGGAAAGGCCTCAGCGGATGCCGAAGCGCGCCTGCGTGCCTTGTTCGATCATGTCCGCGCCCACGCGATACAGGTTGCGCGAGACGTAACTGGGCACTTCGCGGGCCCGCTCGCGCAGCCATTCGGCCTTGAGCGAGCGCGCCTCGGCGATCTCGCTGGCCTCGCCCTCGGCGGTGGCCAGCAGGTCGATCACGTGCAGCGCGAGCTGCCACTGCCTGCCCGCCGCCAGCGCACGTGCCTGGTCGATCACGCCGCGCTTGTCGGTGATGGCGTCGGCCACCGCGCGGCCGATGGCCTCGGGCGCGGCCGGGTGCAGCGAGGTCGGGTTGCGGTCCCACCAGCCGTTCTCCGAGCGGTAGATGTCGCGCACGATGTAGCCCGGGTCGCCGTAGGTGGGCTTCATCCACTCGACCGCGAACAGCTCGTCGGGAAAGCGGATGCGCGCCAGGATGTCGCGCTCGTTGAGCCCCTCGTTCATGAGCCGCACCACCTCGGCGCGCACCCAGCGCAGCGCGCGGGCCGTGTGCAGGAGCACGTGCTGCACCTGGTCTTCGCCCTCGAGCGTGGCGCCGAATTCGCGCACCGCCTTGCGCGGCTTCAACGCCGCCAGCGCTTCCAGCGTGTCGGCCCAGCGCACCGTGTCGCGCATCGTGCGAAAGGGCGTGCCGATGTTGGGAATGGAGTCGATCAGCGCCGCGCCGCCGTACAGCACGCGCTGCGCCGGGCTCCACAGCGCGATCGCGTCGTCGGTTTCCGAGGGCGCCCAGCGCAGCTCGATGCGGCGCTCGCCGCTGCCGATCTGCAGCACGTCGTCGAAGGTCTCGGTGGGCGGGTGCGTCACCAGCCGGTGGTCGAAGAAGCCGGCGGGGCGGTTGAACTGGATCTCGGCCATGCGGTGCTGCAGGGCCAGCGTCTCGCGGTAACGCGCCAGACGGCGCGGCACGTTGCGGTGCGCAATGATGCGCGGCGGCGCATCGCCGCGCGCGGCGGCATGGGCCAGCCACATCGGCACGCCGGCGTTGTAGCCGATGTGGCCGTGGCTGAAGCACAGCGCATGCACCGGCGCGTCGCTGAGCTGGCGCAGCGCGTCGATCATGCCCTGCGTCACCGAGCCGCCCGGGCCGGCGTCGATCACGACCAGGCCCACGTTGGTCTCGGCCACGAACGATTGGCCCTGCCCGCGCAGGATGTGCAGGCCCGGCGCGACGGTCTCGGTGCCGGTGCCGACGATGAGGAAGGGTTTTTCTTCTTCGGTTGCTTTTGGTTTTTCAGCGGTGGCGCTCATGCGGAATCCTTGGTGACGGTGAGGGGCGGCAGCTGGTAGCGGCCGTCGAGCAGTTCGGCGCGCGGCACGTAGGCGCGCAGGCACAGGTAGAAGCGGCCTTCGGGCGCGGGCAGCCAGTTGGCGCGCGCGGCCTCGCCTTCGGGGCGCGCATGCTGGATGTGCAGCGTGAGCCCGCCGTCCGCGTCGCGCCGCAGCCCCGGCGTGCGGTCGCCGACGGCGTAGCGGTCGATGGGGTTGTCCACCAGCATGTAGTCGCGCGTGTCGTACATCGTGAGTGACCAGAAGGCATCGACCGGTGGCAGTGCGTCGGGCGCGAAGCGCAGCGTGTAGCGGCGCTGGCCGGTGAGCGGCTCGCCTGCGGCGTCGTGCCAGGCCATCGGGTAGGTGGCCTCGCGGCTTTCGAGCATGCCGATGTACTTGAGCGCGATCAGCGCGCGCGCCAGGTGGTCGTCGCCGAAGGAGCCTTCCACGAGCGGCATCTGCACCCAGCCCGAGGCCGTGGTGCGGCCCGACTGCGCCTCGCGCAGCCGGGGCAGCACGGTGTCGAGCGCGGCCTGCAGCGCGGCGCGCTGGCCGTCGTCGAGCGCACCCGCGCCGGGCCCGATGCCGAGCGATGCATAGCGCGCGAGCTGCGCGGCATCACCAGCCGGCGGTGCGTTGTCGCGCAGCGCCGCATTCACCTGCGCGGCGAAGTGCGCGGCCGTGAGCGGCGCCTTCGGATCGCAGGCCGGGTCGAAGGCGCGCGGCGCCGAGCGGCGGCCGGCTTCCCAGTCGGCCAGCGTGCGCACGAGAAAACCGTCCTGCAGCGCGTTGACGGCGGGCACGTCCTGTGGGCCGTCGACCAGCAGGCGCCCGATGATCCACAACCAGCGCGTGGGCGCCTCGATGCGCGCGCCCGGTGCGTCGAAGGCCGCGGGCAGCGTGCCGCGCCATCCCGGCGGCGTGAGCACGAAGGCGCGCGCCGCCGTGCCCGTGAGGCGCTGGCCCAGGTGGGCGAAGGGGTTGGTGAAGAAGTCGAGCAGGCCCAGCACGTAGTAGCGCCCGGCGGTGTCGGGCACGTCGATCACGAGCGGGCCCTCGCCCAGGTCGAGCCAGGCGTTGGTGTAGAGCGTGTCGTTGTTCGGCGTGACGACGCGGCTCTTGCCCGCGCCCAGCAGCTGGCGCGCGTGCGTGAACACGTTGCACCAGCGCAGCGGCTTGGGCGCCTCGCCGGCGGCGTCGGTGCGCTGCGGCGAGGTGGCCGCGCGCATGCGGCACATCTCGTACAGCGGGTAGGCGTAGACCACGGCCTCTTCGGCCAGGGCTTGCAGGGTGGCGTCGGTGTGCGGTTGCATCGTGCTCAGCCCTGTTGTGCCTGCAGCGCCGGGATGCGCCAGCTCTGCACGCCTTCGCGCGGGTAGTACATGCGCAGGATCAGGTAGAAGCGCCCGGCCGGCGCGGGCAGCCAGTTGGCGGCATCGGCGGGGCGCGCGTGGCTCACCACCAGTTCGAGGCTGCCGTCGGCGTTGCGCTTCAGCCCGGGCGTGCGGTCGCCGATGGCGTGGCGGCGGATGTCGTTGGGGTAGAGGAAGCGGTCGGTGTCGTACAGCGTGACCGACCAGAAGGCGTCCGCGGGCGGCAGGTCGCCGGCCTCGAAGCGCATCGTGTAGCGGCGCTGGCCGTCCAGCGGCTCCTGCGTGGCATCGTGGTGTGCGGCGGCGTACACCGCCTCGCTGGTGGCCAGCGCGCCCAGGCCCAGGTAGGCGGTGCGCGCGCGGCCGAGGAATTCGTTGCCGTAGCGGCCGGTGGCCGGCGTCATCGACCAGGGCTTGGGCCGGCGGTTGCGGCCCACGGCGCCGACCAGCTGCACGCCCTCGGCGAAGCCTTCGATGAGGCCTTCGCGCAGCGGTGCTTCGAGCGCGTCCCACGAGAACGCGGCATTCGCCAGCAGCCCGCCCTGGCCGAACCACGCCACGAGCGCGCGGTCTTCCACGCGGCCCGGCGCCTCGGCCAGCGCGTGGCACACGTTGGTGAAGAAGCGCGGCGCCACGTCTGCGGCCGGTTCGCCGTGCTCGAAGGCGGCGGCCATGGCGTCTTCGTGCGGGCCAGCCCACTGTTCGATGGCGGCCGGGCGGCCCTGCAGCACGGTGCCGGGTGCGGGTTGGAGCTGGATCTCCGACTGCAGCGCGCGCGCGGCCGGCCAGTCGCTTTCATCACCCACCAGGATGCGGCCGATGAGCCAGACCAGGTCGGTCGGGCAGCGCACCACGCGGTGGCCGGCGAGCGATTCCGGCACGGTGCCGCCGGGGCCCACGAGCACGACCGTCTCGCCCTCGGGGTTGCAGTTGCGCGGGCCCAGGTTCTCGAAGTTCTCGGTGTAGGCGTCGTACAGCGGCAGCACGAAGTAGCGCCCCGGATGCCGCGCCGACGCGGGCACGGTGAGCAGCATCGGCCCGTGCGCCAGGTGCAGCCAGGCCATGGTGTAGAGCAGGTCGTTGGCGGGCGTGACCACGTCGCGGTCTTCGTGGGTGGACGGGCGCGGCGCGTGGTGCAGCGTGTTCAGCGGCGCGCGCACGTCGGAGCCGGCCGAGGCGCCGCTGCGGCGTTCGGCGCGCGGCGCGGTCTGCAGGGCGCAGGTGCGGTAGGTCTCGGTGAGCGGGTAGCCGTAGACGAAGGCGGCCAGGCCGATGGAACGGGCGAGCGCCTTGCGGGCGGCGGCGATGTCGGGCACGGGAGCGGGAGCGTTCATGGGAAAGACCTCGGGGTTCGAAAAAAGGAGAAGGGAAGGCGGTTCAGTCGAGCTTCACGCCCGTGGCCTGCGTGAGCTTCAGCGTCACGGGCAGGAAGGCCTTGTAGGCCGCGGCGGCCTCGGGCGGCAGGTTGCCCACGGGCTCGGCGCCGAGCTCCTCGATGCGCCGGCTCACCTCGGGCTGGCGCACCACCGCGCTGACCTCGCGGCCCAGGCGCTCGACGATGGCGTCGGGCGTCCTGGCCGGCGCCATCAGCGAGGTCGGGCCGGTCATGGCGTAGACCTCGTCGGCGTAGCCCTGCTCGGCGAAGGTGGGCACGTCGGGCAGCGCGCGGGCGCGCCGGGGGCCGGCCACGGCCAGCGGGCGCAGCTTGCCGGCCTTGATGTACGGCTGCAGCGTGGTAACCGAGCCCACGGTCATCTGGATCACGCCGCCGATCAGGTCGATCGCCATCGGGCTCTCGCCCTTGTAGGGCACGTGCATCGTCTGCAGGCCGTAGGCCTTGTCCATGTAGACCTGCACCTGGTGCGGCTGCGTGCCCGGGCCCCACGAGCCCATCGAGTACTTGCCGGGCGCGGCCTTCACGGTGGCGATCAGGCTCTTGAAGTCGGTCGCCGGCACCGAAGGGTGCACCGCCAGCACGGTGCGCGTGGTGGCGATGTCCGACACCATGCGCAGGTCGGTGCGCGGGTCGTAGGGCAGCTTGCTGTAGAGCACCAGGTTCGCCGTGACGGGGCCCGGCACCGTGAGCAGCAGCGTGTGGCCGTCGGGCGGGCTCTTGGCCACGTAGTCGGTGCCGATGATGCCGCCCGCGCCGCTGCGGTTCTCGACCACCACCGGCTGGCCCAGCCGCTTGGACAGCCCCTCGGCCACGAGCCGCGCGAGGATGTCGGTCGAGCCGCCCGCCTGGTACTGCACGATGATGCGCACGGGCTTGGAAGGGAAGGGCGCTTCCGTAGCCGCCGCGCCTGCCGCGAGCACCAGTGCCGCGCCCGCGCCGAGTGCGTGCCCGAGTCCGTTCTTCGATGTCGTCGTCATGCGATGTCTCCGGTGGTTGTTGTGCTTCAGGGCGCGCGGCCGACGACCAGCGCGTCGACCGCCACGCAGCCGCCTTCGGCCTGCGGGCGCGCGATCAGCGGGTTGATCTCGGCGCTGTCGAGCGAGTCGCCTGCGCGCTGCGCGAAGTCGGCCAGCGCGCACAGCGCGTCGGCGATCGAATCGAGGTCGACCGGCGGCCGGCCGCGCGCGCCGTTCAGGATCGCGAAGGCGCGCAGTTCGCGCACCATGGCCAGCGCGTCGTCGCGCGTGATCGGCAGCGCGCGCAGCGACACGTCGCGCAGCGTCTCGACGTGGATGCCGCCCAGGCCGAACATCAGCACCGGCCCGAACACCGGGTCGCGGTGCACGCCCGCGATGCATTCGACGCCGCCGGTCAGCATGCGCGCCACCAGCGCGCCGTCGAGTCGCGCCTCGGGCCGCGCGGTGCGCGCGAGGTCGCGCGTGCGCTCGAAGGCCGCGCGCGCCTGCGCCGCGCCGCGCAGCCCGAGCGCCACGCCGCCGACGTCCGACTTGTGCGGGATGTCGGCGCTGACGATCTTCACCACCACCGCCTCGCCGAGCGCCTCGGCGGCGGCCGCGGCTTCGTCGGCGCTGCGCACCACGCGGTGCGCGACCACGGGCACGCCGGCGTCGGCCAGCAGCGCGAGCGCATCGGGCTCGGACAGGGTGCCGGGCGCGAGCGTCAACGGCGCCTGGATCGACGCGGGTGCCGCAGCCGCCGCCGCCGCAGGCTTCAGCCCCGCCAGCGCGGCGATCGTGCGGATGCCATCCGACGGGTCGGCGAACACCAGGCAGCGCATGGCCTCGAGTTCGGCGCGGCGCTGCGGCGTCAGCAGCGTGCTCACCGCCAGCAGCGTGTCGGGATAGGCCTCGCGCAGCGAGCTCACCAACGAGCGCAGCACGGGCCAGAACGCGTCCGATGCGCCCGCGGCGGCCAGGAAGCCCATCCACGAGGCGAAGCCCTGGTCGTCCAGCATCACGCGCGCCGTGCGATCGATCAGCGTCATGTCGTTGGTGACCTGCCCCGTGATGTCGACCGGGTTGCGCGGCGCCGCGAAGGGCACCCAGCGGCGCAGCGTGTCCTGCGCGGCCTCGCTCAGCGGCCGGGCATCCAGGCCCTGGGCCGAGGCCTCGTCGGCCATCAGCGCGCCGACGCCGCCCGAGAGCGTGAACAGGCCGATCGAGCGGTCGCGCGGGCGGCCCGCCACGGCCGCGCTGTGGGCCAGGTCGAAGAACTCCGTGAGGTTGCGCGCGCGCAGCACGCCGTACTGGCGGAACACGGCGTCGTACACCGCGTCGTCGCCCGCCAGCGCTGCGGTGTGCGAGGCCGCGGCCTCGGCGCCCAGCGCGGTGCGCCCGACCTTGACCATCACCACCGGCTTGCCGTTGGCCTGCGCCAGGGCCAGCGCGGCGCGCAGGCGGGGGCCGTCGCGGCAGCCTTCCATGTAGGCCATGATCACGTCGGTGTCGGGGTCCTGCGCGAGCCAGGCCAGGCAGTCGGCGACCTGCACGTCGGCCTCGTTGCCGGTGGTGGCCCACAGCGACAGGCCGACGCCGCGCGCCCGCGCCATCGCGTAGGCATAGGCGCCGAACGCGCCCGACTGGCTCACCAGCCCGATGCGCCCCGGCATCACGCGGCCCACGCCGGGCGCCGGCGAGAAGGTGGCGTACACGTGGCGCGCGATGTTCATGAAGCCCAGGCAGTTGGGGCCGACCAGCCGCACGCCGGCGGCACGCGCCTTGTCGCCCAGCCGCGCCTGCGCCGCGGCGCCCTCGGCGCCCACTTCGGCAAAGCCCGAGGAGAACAGCACCACGCCCTTCACGCCCGCCGCGATGGCGTCGTCGAGCGCACCGTCGACCAGCGCCGACGGCACCGCGAGGATGGCCAGGTCCACCGGCTGGCCGATGGCGCGCAGGCTGGGGTAGGCCGGCAGGTCCTGGATGCGGTCGGCGTTCGGGTTGACCGGGTACAGCGCGCCCTCGAAGCCGAAGCGGCGCTGGTAGTCGACGGGAATGCCGCCGATCTTCTGCGCGTTGGACGAGGCGCCGACCACCGCGATGGCACGCGGCGCGAACAGCGCCGAGAGGGATTCGGCTTGCGAAGAAAAGAGGTCCATGGGCATGGCGGAGGGTTCGGAAGTCAGAAGTTGTGGCGGATGCCGGTGGCCAGCACGCGCACGTCGTTGCCGCTGTTCGGCGTGACGGCGATGGTCGCGAGCGAGGCCGAGGCGCCGTGCCGGTTCAGCAGGCGCAGCCAGCGCGCATAGACCACGGTGCGTTTGCTCAGGTAGTAGTCGTAGCCCAGCGTCCAGGCCAGCTGCGAGCGTTCGCTCTCGGCCACCTTGCGCTGCGTGGCGCCGAAGATCAGGTTCGAGGCCGGCGTCACGTTGTAGGTGGCGCCCAGGTTCACGAGCTTCGCGGTTGGCACGTGGGGCAGGCTCGAGGCGTTGCGCACGTAGCTGGCGTACAGCTGCAGGCCGATGGAGGGCAGCTCGTAGGAGCCGGTCAGCGCCTGGTAGGTCGTGGTGGCGGGCGAGGCCACGGGCGCCGCCGCCGAGCCCGAGCGCGCGCGCTGGAAGGCGTAGGCGATGTAGTAGGGCTTGCGCGCCCAGCCGATGTTGCCGCCGTAGACGTTGCCGCTCTGGTGGCTCGGCGCGCTCGATTCGCCGGGCGCGTAGGCCAGGTCGGCGAAGAACTCCATGCTGGCCGGCGTGCGGTAGCGCACCATGTTGCTGGCGCGGGCCGCGAAGGGCGTGAGGCCCGGTTGCGCGTCGGTGGCCGCCACCAGGTTGATAGGCGAGAACACCGAGTTCAGGCCGTAGGGGTCGGCCTTGAACAGCGCATAGAACATCGGCGTGTACATGCGGCCCGCGTCGATCTGCCCCCACGGCGCCGAGAAGCCGACGAAGGACTGCCGGCTGAACGACATCGCGGGGCCGGGCAGCGTGCCGTTGCCGGTGTCGGGCGCAAAGCCGCTCTCCAGCGTGAAGTGCGCGCCCAGGCCGCCGCCCAGGTCCTCGGTGCCGCGAAAGCCGATGCGCGAGGCGGTCTGGCCGCCGTCCTCCAGCCGCGTGGAGGAGGCGGGGCCCGACCTGGCGTGCGCCACGTACAGGTCGAGCGTGCCGTAGACGCTCACGGTGCTTTGCGCGGACGCAAGGGCGCAGGCCGCGAGCGCGAGGGCCGCGGTGGCTGTCTTCTTCATTTGGGTTGTCTCCGGTGTGGCCGGTCGCCTGCGGGTGCAGGGCGGTGCCGCCTGTGTGCTTGTCGATGTCCGGGGCTTACGATAGAAATGAAGGGCCCCCGAATCTGTCAACGCTTTGACAGATTCGTGAACACCAGGGCAGGGAGAACCCGCTGACCCGACCACCTGCAACCACCCCTCCCGACGCCGAAGACAGCGCCGAGCTGCTCGACCGCGCGCTGCGCTGGAACGAGCTGTTTTCCCAATGGCCCGACGCGCGCCGCGCCGAGCTCATGAAGTCGGCGCGGCTGGTGCGCTACCGCCGCCGCACGCAGGTGCTGGCGCGCGACCGCCACAAGCGCGAGCTGCTGGCGGTGGTGTCAGGTTGCCTGGAAATCAGCAGCATGAGCCCGCAGGGGCGCAAGTACGTCAACGCGCTGCTCGGGCCCGGCCAGGTGGCGCCGCTGGTGCGCCTGCTCGAGGACGTGCCGCTGCCCTACGACTACCACGCGCACGAAGACTCGGTGATCGTCCACCTGCCCAGCGACGCCGTGATCGCGGTGCTCGACGCCGAGCCCGCGCTGTGGCGCGGCGTGGCCCGGCTGGGCCTGAAGCGCCAGCGGCTGAGCGTGGTGCTGCTGCAGAACCAGATGCTGAACTCGGTGCGCGGGCGCGTGGCCGCCACGCTGATGAGCGTGATCCATTTCTACGGCATGCAGGTGGAGGCGGCGGCGAGCCTGCCGGTGCGGCTGTCGCAGAACGACCTCGCGGCGATGCTCGGGCTGTCGCGCCAGACCATCAACAAGGAGCTGGGGCGGCTGGTCGCGGAAGGCGTGATCGACATGAGCTACAAGCGCATCCGCATCGTGGACCCCGACCAGCTCGCGGTCATCGCGACGGGCACCGGGCCGCAGTGAGCGGCGCGCGGGCTCAGGGATGGATCTTCTCGCCCTTGGCGAGCATCTCGACGAACTGCGCGATGCGCCGGGCGCGCGTCTCGGGCTTCTTCGCGCCCTGGGTGCGGAACAGCACGGCGAAGCGGTTGCGCGCATCGAGCGTGGCGAAGAAGGCCTTGGCCTTGCGGTTGGCGTCGAGCGCGGCCTGCAGGTCGGGCGGCACGGTGGCCACGCTCGGGGCGTCGTAGGCCGCCTCCCAGCGGCCGTCGGCGCGGGCGCGCTCCACCTCGGCCAGGCCGCCGGGCTGCATGCGGCCGTCGTCGATGAGCTTCAGCGCCTTGTCGCGGTTGATCTTCGACCAGATGCTGCGCGCGGTGCGCGGCGTGAAGCGCTGCAGGAAGAACTGCGCGTCCTGGCTCTTGCGCTGGCCGTCGATCCAGCCGAAGCACAGCGCGATCTCCAGCGCCTCGGGGTGGTCGACGGAGGCGATGCCGCTGGCTTTTTTCGCAATGCGCAGCCAGACGCCGGCGTGGCTCGCATGGTGTTTCTTGTACCAACGCAGCAGCGCGGCGGCGTCGGCGCATTCCAGCGGCGTGTCGTCGACGATGCGGTCCACTTTGGCCGCTGTCTTCTTCGCCGCCGGGCTCACGGCACCCACCAGTAGCGCAGTGCGTGGAAGTAGATCGGCGCCGCGAAGATCACCGAGTCGAGCCGGTCGAGCATGCCGCCGTGGCCTTCGATCATGGAGCCCCAGTCCTTCACGCCGCGGTCGCGCTTGATGGCCGACATCACCAGCCCGCCGAAGAAGCCCAAGAGGCAGATCATGAAGGCCATGAGCGCCGCCTGCCACGGGTTGAAGGGCGTGGCCCAATACAGCGCCGCGCCCATGGCGGTGGCGCTGGCCACACCGCCGATCAGGCCTTCCCAGGTCTTGGAGGGCGACAGCTCGGGCGCCACTTTGCGCTTGCCGAAGAGCTTGCCCCACACATACTGCAGCACGTCGCTGCCCTGTACCACGATGACCAGGAAGGCGATCAGCAGCAGGTTGCGGCCCTCGAAGCCCGGGATCTGCAGCGTGAGCAGCGCCGGCACGTGGCTGATGCAGAACACGCACACCATCAGGCCCCACTGGATCTTCGAGGTGCGCTCCAGGAAGCGCTGCGTGTCGCCGCCCACGGCCGCCAGGATGGGCAGCAGCAGGAAGGCGTAGACCGGGATGTAGATCGAATACAGCCCGTACCAGTCGATCCAGATCAGAAAGTACTGGCCCGGCAGCGCCACGAAAAAAGCCAGCGCGATCGCGCCGTGGTCGCCGCGCCGCGTGTAGGCCAGGCTGATGAACTCGCGCAGCGCATAGAACGAGATCAGGTAGAACAGCACGATCACGCCGCCCTTGCCGAAGGCGAAGGCCAGGCCGATCACCGCCACCATCACCCACCACGCGTTGACGCGCGAGTTGAGGTTGTCGATCACCGAGTGCGGCTGGCCGTGCGCCACGCGCCACTTGAGCAGCGCGCCGATGGCCGAGGCCAGCACGAGCACGCCGAAGACGCCGCCGAAGAGCTTGAAGGTGGTCCAGGCGAAGGGGGACATTTCGATCACGAGGCGGTCCCTCCGTTTTGTTCGATGCGGTCGTACTCCGGGCGCAGGTCGAGCATGGCCGTGCGTGCGCGGGCAAGGAAGGCCACCTTGTCTTCGCCTTCCTCGAGCTGGATCGGCGCGCCGAAGCGCACCGTGCAGGCCAGCGGGATCGGCACCAGCGTGCCCTTGGGCAGCACGCGCTTGAGGTTCTCGATCCACACCGGCACCAGCCGCACGGTGGGGCAGGCGCGCGCCAGGTGGAAGAGGCCGCTTTTCAGCGGCAGCAGGATGTCGTCTCCCGTGTTGCGCGTGCCCTCGGGGAACATGATGAGCGAGTCGCCGCCTTCCAGCGCCTCCTTCATCTGGTCGACCGGGTTGCCGCCCTGGCCCGAGCCGTCGCGGCGGATCATGAGCGCGTTGAACACGTCCTTGCCGATGAAGTTGCGCAGCTTCGAGGCCTCCCAGTAGTCCTGGCCGGCCACGGGCCGCGTGAGCGCGCGCAGGTCGGAGGGCAGCGTGGCCCACAGCAGCACGAAGTCGCCGTGGCTGGTGTGGTTGGCGAAGTACAGCGTCTGCTCGGCCTTGGGCGTGGTGCCCGACCAGATGGCGCGCACGCCGGTCAGGAGGCCGGCCGCGCCGATGATGAGCTGGCCCGCCACCACCGCGAGCCCGCGGCGCACGATGGCGCCGGGACGGGCGCTGTCGTTGCCGTCGCTGTTGCTGCTGTCGTTCTTGTTGTTGCCGTTGTCGTTGTTCAAGCGAGTTCCTGTGTCATGAGGGCGAGCAGGAAGAGCGCGTTCTGGCAGGCGATCACGATGGCGTGGCGCTGCATCAGTTGGCGGGTTCCCTGCACGCGGTCGGCGAGCGCGCGGGCGTTGGGCTGCGGCGGCGGGTCGCGCAGCCCGAGCACCGACAGGGCGTTGTCCATCGCGCCCAGCGAAGCGATCTGGCCGTTGGCCAGGCCTTCGAACAGCGCCTGGTCCAGCCGCAGCCGGAAGGCGAAGTAGCGTTCGAGCACGCCCAGCACCATCACCGCGGCAAAGGCCAGGATGGCGGTGTTGGAGAGCCCACGGAGCGTGAGCGCCAGCACCAGCGCAGAGATGCAGGTGAGCGCGAGGCCCAGGAAGGCGAGCACGGCCGCCGCGCGCAGCAGGCCGGCCAGGGTGGTGCAGGTGGCGCGTTCGTTGTCAGTCATGGCGCGAAGGGGCTGAGTCAGGGATGGGGGCGAGCGCTGCACGCCAGGCGGCGTGCAGCACGATCTGCGGGCGGGCGCGGCGCACGGCGTCTTCGGCCTGCGCCAGGCCGTGGTCGCGGCCCAGCCAGGCGATCACGGCGGCGGCGCTGCGCGAGAAGCCCAGCGCGCAGCAGACCCACACGGCCGAACCGTCGGCCGCCGCCGCGCGGCGCTGGCCTTCGATGACGGCCGCGGCGCGGCGCAGGCGCACGGGCGGCGGCACCACGAGGTCGAGCAGCGGCACGCAGCGCGCACGGGCGGGCGGCACGCCGGCCGGCAGTTGCAGCTCGGCGCACAGGCTCACGAGCCGGGGCTGGCCGGCGGCGAGCCATTCGGCCTGCGTGGGGCGACGGCCCAGGCGCAGGCCGGGCACCACCTCGACCGAGGCCGGCAGCTTGCGCGTCCAGAGCCACACATTGAAGGCCGCGGCCAGGCGGTAGGGCGCGAACAGCCAGCGCGCCGCCCAGCCCATGCGGCCGTGGCCGTCCATCTGGAAGCCGCGCGCGCCGAAGCCGAGGTAGTTGAGCGCCACCAGCGCGAGCGCCGCCGCCAGCCACGCCAGCCACAGCGCCACGCCGCCGGTCGCCAGTGCTGCGCCCAGGCACAGCGCCGCGCCCACGGCATAGAAGCCCGCGAGCTTCAGCCGCTGCGGATCGCGCGCCAGGCGCCATGCGCGCAGCATCGACACCTGGCGTGCCATCGGCCACAGCCAGACGCAGAAGATGCCCAGCAGCGCGCCGGTCGGGATGTCGATGAAGTGGTGCTGCCAGGTCGTGAGCACCGAGGCGCAGATCGCGAAGGCCCACACATGCAGCACGAGCCGCGCCCACAGCGGCCGGATGAAGCGCCGGTACCAGTCCCACAGGATCACGGCCAGCGCGATGTGCAGCGAGGGCGCCTGGTTGTAGGGCTGGTCGAAGCCGCGCAGCGCGTTGAACAGGAAGGCCGGCGCGCCCTCCACCGGCGGCTGGCCGAAGCTGAAGTGCAGCGGCCAGAGGATGAAGCAGGTGCAGGCGATGAGCGTGGCGCTCACCAGCCGCAGCGCATGCCGGTCGAGCGTGTGGCGGTCGCGCGCCAGGAACAGCGACAGCGCGTAGAAGACGTTGATGGTCCAGTACGGAAAGATCGTCCAGGCCCAGAAGGGCACCTGCCGCTCCCAGTCGAAGGCCATCGAGGGCACGCTGGCGCGCGTGGTGGCCCACCAGTTGGCGAAGCCGTAGGTCGCGTAGAACAGCGGCCCCAGAAACACCAGCCACGCGGCGGCGCGTTTCCACGGCCGGGGCGCGCGCCGGGCGGTCATTGCGCGACGCGCACCGCCAGCGACACCGTGAAGATGCCCCACTCGTCCACCCGCTGGTCGATCTTGCGGAAGCCCGCCTCCTCGACCAGCTGGTCCATCTCGGCCTGCGTGCGCCGGCGCATCACCCAGGCTTCGCCCTGGCGGTGGCTGGTGAGCGCGCGGGCGATCATTTCGAGCTGCGGGTGCCAGGGCTGGCCGGTGTAGACCAGGTAGCCCCGGTCTTCCACCGCGTCGCCCACGCCCGCGAGCGAGCGGCGCACCATCTCGTTGTCGGGGAACAGCTCGTACAGGCCCGACACCACGGCCAGCGTGGGCCGCGGCGTCACGCTCGCCAGGCTGATGCGGTCGAAGGCGTCGGCCTGCACGAACTGGGCGACGTCTTCCAGGCCCTTTTCGGCGATGAGGGCCGTGCCGTCGCGCACGTTGATGTCGCTGTAGTCGCGCAGCAGGATCGAGCTGGCCTTCACCGGGCTGGCCAGCACCGCGTCGAGCACGTAGCGGCCGTGGCCGGCCGCGATGTCCATGAGCCGCACTTCGCGGTGCATCTCGACCAGCCGCTCCATCGCGATGCGCAGCAGCTCCTCGACGTGGATCTTGCGCTGGCGGATGCCGCGCCAGCCGATGGAGTCGAGGTAGGTGCGGTCGACCGAGCGGCCCAGCGCGCCCTTGCCCTGCGGCTGGTTGCGGTAGACGTAGTCGAGCGTGCTGCCCGAGTCGAAGCCCGTGGCGTGGCCCAGCGCGATGCCGCTGGACAGCGCGCCGCCCACGCGCAGCCCGCCGCGCGTGATCGCCCAGTAGGCGCCGCGCGGCGACAGGGGCGAGAGCGGTTCGGCCAGCGCGCGCGATTCGTCGGCCGTGTTGCCGCGCAGGTGCGCCTCGCGCAGGTCGACCGGCACGGCCGGTTCGTCGAAGCGTTGCAGGATGAATTCACGGATCGACGCCACCGCGGGCGCCCGGTCCTTCTCGCCCAGCGTGTCGTGGAAGAAGCCCGGCAGCACCGTCTTCGTCTTCACGGCGCTGCCCAGCCGATCGAAGAACTGGTGCTGCGGCTTGTGGTGCACCACCCAGTCGGCGCCCGAGATGAGCAGCTGCACCGGCAGCGTGATCGCGTTGGCGTCGGCCACCACGCGGTCGGCCGCCTCGTACAGGCCCAGCAGGATGTTGACGGCGATCGGGCGCGAGATCAGCGGGTCGTTCTTGTAGCTCTCGATGCGCGCGGGGTCGTGCGTGAGGAACTTCGGCTTCACGTAGCTGTTCACGAAGAACAGCCCGCGCAGCTTGTGCATGAGCGCCAGCCCTGGCCGCGCGAACGGCACGTAGAGCTTGACCTTGAAGGCCGGCGAGGCCAGCGTGAGGCCGCGCACCTTGGGTGCGTAGTCGTGCGCCCAGGTGGCGATCAGCACCGCGCCCACGCTCTGCGCCACCACGTGGATGTCGTGCTCGGGCACGCCGTGGGCGGCGGCGATGTGCTGCACGAAGGTCTGCACGTCGCGCACCGAGGTGCCGAAGCTGGGGCTGTAGCCGCGCTGGCCCGGCGACAGGCCGTGGCCGCGCGCGTCCCAGGCGAAGAAGTCGAAGTCGGGCAGGTTCAGCTCGTCCACCAGGTGCGCCATGCGCGCGCCGTGCTCGTGGCCGCGGTGGAACAGCAGCACGGCGCCGCGCCGCGCGGCGCCCGTGGCCGGCCAGTGGCGGTAGAACAGCGATTCGCCGTCGTGCGTGCGGAAGTGATGTTCGGCGGCGACGCGGGGTGTGGAAAGGGTCATGAAGAAGGTTCTTCTTTATTTATTTGTATGGGGGTGTTTCAGACGGCCGGCGCTTCAGCCTCGGCCAAGGCGCGGCGGATGCGGTTGACGACCGTCCAGGCCACCAGCGCGGCCACGAGCGGCATCAGCAGGGCGGTCCAGCCCGGCAGCGGCCCGCCGAGGGCGACATACAACCCGAGCGCGCCGAACACGAAGGCCCGGTCGCTCTTGCCCATCGGCCCGTCGTAGCGGCGCGAGGCGCCCACCGTCGGGCCCAGCGCGCCGGCGAATTCGCTCAGCCCGGCCAGCACGATGACCGTGCCGACCCAGAACGGCGCGAACGGCGCCACCAGCGCGAAAGGCAGGTAGAGCGCGGCGTCGGAGACCACGTCGGTGAGTTCGTTGAGGAAGGCGCCCAGCCGGCTTTGCTGGTGGTGCTCGCGTGCCAGCATGCCGTCGATGGCGTTGAAGGCCATGCGCAGGAACATCCAGGCGGGGATCAGGCCGAAGGCCGCCAGCGAGGGCGCGGCGAAGAACAGCCAGAGCCCGAGCCCGACCGACACCACGCAGGCCGCCAGCGTCACCTGGTTGGCCGTCACGCCCATCGCATGCAGCCGGACCACGAGCGGTCGCAGCAAGGCCTGGAAACGCGGTTTCAGTTCGTAGATGGACACGTTCTGACTTCCCTCTCTTGTTATGTTCTGCAGGCATTCTGCCAGTGTGAAACATGGCCCCCACGCTCGGCACTTCGCGCTCTCGCGGCCCCCCGAGGGGGCGCTCGCTCGCTGGGGGCGGCCCGGCGCAGCGCCGGGACTAAACTTGCCCCCGAAGACCCACCCCCAATGACCATCCAGACCGACGATTTCGCCCCCGCCCCGCAACGCGTGGTGTCCGCCGCCCCCGCCTCGCCCAACGAGGAGGCGATCGAGCGGGCGCTGCGGCCCAAGCTGCTCGACGAGTACGTCGGCCAGGCCAAGGTGCGCGAGCAGCTCGAGATCTTCATCGGCGCGGCGCGCAAGCGCAAAGAGGCGCTCGACCACGTGCTGCTGTTCGGCCCGCCGGGCCTGGGCAAGACCACGCTGTCGCACATCATCGCGGCCGAACTGGGCGTCAACCTGCGCCAGACCTCGGGCCCCGTGCTCGAAAAGCCCAAGGACCTGGCGGCGCTGCTGACCAACCTCGAGCCCAACGACGTGCTCTTCATCGACGAGATCCACCGCCTGAGCCCGGTCGTCGAGGAAATTTTGTACCCCGCGCTGGAGGACTACCAGATCGACATCATGATCGGCGAGGGCCCCGCGGCGCGCAGCATCAAGCTCGACCTGCAGCCCTTCACGCTGGTGGGCGCCACCACCCGCGCCGGCATGCTGACCAACCCGCTGCGCGACCGCTTCGGCATCGTCGCGCGGCTGGAGTTCTACACGCCCGAAGAGCTGGCGCTCATCGTGCGCCGCAGCGCGGGCCTGCTCAAGGTCGAGACCGACGCCGCCGGCGGCTTCGAGATCGCGCGCCGCTCGCGCGGCACGCCCCGCATCGCCAACCGCCTGCTGCGCCGCGTGCGCGACTACGCCGAGGTCAAGGGCAACGGCCGCATCACCGAAGACATCGCGCACAAGGCGCTGGCCATGCTCGACGTCGACCCGCAGGGCTTCGACCTCATGGACCGCAAGCTGCTCGAGGCCGTCATCCACCGCTTCGACGGCGGCCCGGTCGGCCTGGACAACGTGGCCGCCAGCATCGGCGAGGAGCGCGACACCATCGAGGACGTGATCGAGCCCTACCTCATCCAGCAGGGCTACCTGCAACGCACGCCGCGCGGGCGCATCGCCACGCTCGCGGCCTACCGCCACCTGGGCGTGGTGCCGCCCTCGGGCCGCGCCGACGGCCCGGACCTGTTCGGCGCCTGAAGAGAAAACCATGCACACCCACGACCTGAGCGCCTGGCAGCACGACCACCATTTCGGCGCCGGCAATGCCGCCGCCGAACGCAGCACCCGCCTCGTGATGTGGATCACCGCCGCGATGATGGTGGTCGAGATCGGCGCCGGCTGGTGGTTCAACTCCATGGCGCTTTTGGCCGACGGCTGGCACATGAGCTCGCACGCGCTGGCCATCGGCCTGAGCGCCTTTGCCTACGCCGCCGCGCGGCGCTACGCCCGCGACCCGCGCTTTGCCTTCGGCACCTGGAAGATCGAGGTGCTCGGCGGCTTCGCGAGCGCGCTGCTGCTGCTCGGCGTCGCCGCGCTCATGGTGGTCGGCTCGCTGGAGCGGCTGTGGTCGCCCGTGGCCATCCACTACCCCGAGGCCATCTCGATCGCGGTGCTGGGGCTGGCGGTGAACCTGGTCTGCGCGCGGCTGCTGGGGCATTCGCACGACCATCACGGCCATGACCACGGGCACGCGCATGACCACCACCACGGCCACGACCACGCACACGGCCACGACCTCAACCTGCGCTCCGCCTACCTGCACGTGGTGGCCGACGCCGCCACCTCGGTGCTCGCCATCGCGGCGTTGCTGGGCGGCTGGTTCTACGGCTGGTCCTGGCTCGACCCGGCCATGGGCATCGTCGGCGCCGTGCTCGTCGCCATCTGGGCCAAGGGCCTGCTGAAGGAAACCGGCAAGGTCCTGCTCGACCGCGAGATGGACCACCCCGTCACCGCCGAAATCCGCGAAGGCGTCGAGACGATGCTGGCCGATTCCGAAACCCGCGTGGCCGACCTGCACGTCTGGCGCGTCGGCCGCGATGCGTACGCCTGCGCACTCACGGTGGTGACGCATTCGGCCACGCTCACGGCCGACCAGGTGCGGGCGTGCTTCTCGATGCACGAGGAGATCCGGCACTCGACGGTGGAGATTCAGCGCTGCGCTGACTAGGTCGAGGGCCTGCTCCTTCCCCTCTGTGGGAGGGAGAAAGTCAGGCCGTCGGCCGCCGGACGTGCCGCACGATCAGCATTTGCGCCGTGTAGTACGTCGCCAGCACCCACAGCGACGCCAGCGGCAGCGGCGACACGAAGCGGTTGATCGCCAGCAGCGCATCGCTCAGCATGAAGAAGCAGGCGCCCACCGCCACCCACAGCGCGGGCGGGTCGCTGGAACGCAGCACTGCCGCCCGCCCGATGGCCTGCGCCGCCATGCAGGCGATCACCACCACGTAGAACCCGACCGGGATGCGCAGCGCCACCGGCAGGCCGCCCTGCCACAAGAAGGCGTACATGCCTGCGCCGATCAGCAGCGTGGCCGCCAGCGCGCGGGGGCGCGGAAACAGCCCGACGCCGATGCGGAACAGCGCGATGTACGCCAGGTGCGCGAGCAGGAAGCACACGAGCCCAGGCACGAAGAGGTTCGCCGGCCCCATCAGCAGCACGTCGCCCGCGAGCGAGAAGGCCAGGCCGGTCAGCAGCAGTGCATCGAAGCGCGTGAGGCCGTCGGGCTGGCGTTGCGCGCGGCGGGCTGCGAAGGCAATGGCGATGGTCAGGGCCAATGGCTTGAAGAGGAGGTGCAGCCAGCCGATGCCCAAGGCCGCGCTCGCCGTGGCCAGCGCGGCGGCCTCGACCAGCAGCACCTCGGTGACCGAGAGCCGGCCCTGCAGCACCGCACCGACGGCCCACAGCCCGGCCGTCAGCGCGGCCAGCCAGACGGCGGCCTGCGGCAGCGGCACGGCGTCGGAGTACCAGAGGAACACCGTCACGCCGGCCAGCAGCGCGAGGAACTGCAGGCCCGCGAACCATTGCACGCCGCGGCTCACCACGGGCTCGTAGCGCGTCACCTTCGCGATGTCGAAGGCCGGCTTCGGGTAGCGCGCCGCCACGTCGGCCGGGCGCCAGCCGGGCGGCTTGAACCACACGCGCAGCTTGTCGGACCAGCGGCGCGCATGCCATGAATCCCTGGCGAGTGCCCAGTAGACCTCGGCGTTGGCCCACAGCGGGTCCCAGCTTTTCAGCTCGCCGCGCGTGCCGTACACGCAGCGCTCGTCCTCCTCGCGGAAGGTACCGAAGAGGCGGTCCCACACGATCAGCACGCCGCCGTAGTTGCGGTCCAGATACGTGTCGTTCACCGCGTGGTGCACGCGGTGGTTCGAGGGCGAGCAGAACCAGCGGTCGAACCAGCCGAGCTTGCCGACCTGTTCGGTGTGGACCCAGAACTGGTAGAGCAGGTCGATGAGCGCCACCACGACGAACACCAGCGGCGGCACGCCGGCCACGGCCATCGGCAGGTAGAAGAGCCAGCCCAGCAGCGCGCCGCTCGAGGTCTGGCGCAGCGCGGTCGACAGGTTGTAGTGCTGGCTCTGGTGGTGCACCACGTGCGCGGCCCACAGCACGGCCGACTCGTGGCCCATGCGGTGCAGCCAGTAGTAGCAGAAGTCGTAGAACACCAGCGCCAGCAGCCAGCCGTACCAGGTGGTCCAGAACTCGCGCGCCGCCTCTTGCGGAAAGAGCGCCACCGCCGAATACACGGCGGTGTAGATGCCGATGCGCAAGAGCCCCGTGAGCACCGCGCTGATCTGGCTCAGCATGCCCAGCCCGATGCTGTTCACGGCGTCGGCCAGGCGGTAGGTGTCCTGCCCGGTGCCGCGCCGGGCGCGCGCGCGGCCGACCGCGAACTCGATCGCGATCAGCAAAAAGAACACGGGGGACACGAGAATGATGATCTGGCCAGAGCGCATCGTCCGATTGTGGCGTTGCCCCGGTGCCACGCGTCACCGGGATGTCACGGAGTCGCCATCGCGCGGTCACGCGCGGCTGCGAACCTGCCGGACCATGCAACGCGACGACGCTTTCCTTCGCGCCTGGCGCGACACCGCGATCCAGCCTCCCGAGCCGGAGGACGACGATGCGGCGCGTCCGGCGCTGCGCTATCGCACCCTCTGGATCTCCGACCTGCACCTGGGCACGCCCGGCTGCCAGGCCCGGGCGCTGCTCGACTTTCTCAAGCACACCGAGTGCGAGACGCTGTTCCTGGTCGGCGACATCATCGACGGCTGGCAGCTCAAGCGCCACTGGTACTGGCCGCAGGCGCACAACGACGTGATCCAGAAGCTGCTGCGCAAGGCGCGCAAGGGCACGCGCGTGATCTTCATCCCGGGCAACCACGACGAGTTCGCCCGCAAGTACCTCAACCACAACTTCGGCGGCATCGACGTGGCCGACGAGTGGATTCACGAGACCGCCGACGGCCGCAAGCTGTGGATCATCCACGGCGACCTGTTCGATGGCGTGATCCAGTGCGCCAAGTGGCTGGCCTACGTGGGCGACTCGCTCTACGAGTTCACGCTCAAGCTGAATCGCCACCTCAACTCGCTGCGCGCGCGCATGGGGCTGCCGTACTGGTCGCTCTCGAAGTACCTCAAGGGCAAGGTCAAGCGCGCCGTGAGCTACGTGGGCGACTTCGAGAACGCCGTGGCCCGCGAGGCCCGCAACCGCGGCGCGCAGGGCGTGGTGTGCGGCCACATCCACCACGCCGAGATGCGCGACATCGACGGCATCCTGTACTGCAACGACGGCGACTGGGTGGAAAGCCTCACCGCGCTGGCCGAGCATGCCGACGGCACGCTCGAGATCATCGACTGGGCGCAGCACATGCCCGTCGGGACGCAAGCGGTGCCGGCGCGCGAAGCGGTCGCGGCCTGAACGTTCGGCCCGGCATGGGCCTCAACTGAAGAAAAAAGCGCTCACCGCCGCGGTGGGGCGCCCACGTTCGTCCGATCCGACGATGCCGCGCCGGCCCGCGCGCCGCACACTTGCCGGGTGTGAACCCTGTGAGACAACACCATGGCCTGGACCCTCAGCGCGGCGGAGACCGCGTTTCGCGACGAGGTTCGCGACTTTCTCGCGCGCGAGCTGACGCCTGAGCTGCGCGCCGCAGGGCGTCGCTGCTCCGGCATCTTCACCGACTACGCCGACGGCAACCGCTGGCACCGCGTGCTGGCCCAACGCGGCTGGAGCGTGCCGCACTGGCCGGTGGAACACGGCGGCACCGGCTGGACGCCGATGCAGCACTACCTCTTCGCCAGCGAGCTGGCCGCGGCCGACGCGCCGCCGCGCGCGCCCATGGGCCCCGGCATGGTCGCGCCGGTGATCATCGCCTTCGGCACCGAGGCGCAGAAGCAGGCCTGGCTGCCGGGCATCCGTTCGGGCGAAGATTATTGGTGCCAGGGCTACTCCGAGCCACAGTCGGGCTCCGACCTGGCGTCGCTGCAGTGCAAGGCGGTGCGTGACGGCGACGACTACGTCATCAACGGCACCAAGATCTGGACCACCCACGCGCAGTACGCCAACCGCATGTTCTGCCTCGTGCGCACCGCCTCGGGCGGCAAGGCGCAGCAGGGCATCAGCTTCCTGTGCTTCGACATTCCCCAGGCCGGCCTGACGATCCGACCGATCATCAGCATCTCGGGCGACCACGAGCTCAACCAGGTGTTCTTCGACGACGTGCGCGTGCCCGCCAGTGGCCTCATCGGCGAGGAGAACCAGGGCTGGACGGTGGCCAAGTACCTGCTGCAGCACGAGCGCGGCGGGGCCTGGGCGCCGATGCTGCGCGCGCGCCTGCGCCGGCTGCGCGCCGCCGCAGACAGTGCCTTCGCCGCCGCGGGCGACACCGCCGCCGACGAGGCGCGCGAAATGGCGCTGCGCCTGGCCGAGATGGGTTGCGCCATCGATGCGGTCGAGGCCACCGAGCTGCAGTCGCTGCGCGCCCAGGCCCGCGGCGAGCCGCACGGCATCCGGCCCTCGATGGGCAAGGTGATGGGCTCCGAGCTGCGCCAGCGCCTGACCGAACTCGGCGTGGAGATTGCCGCGCACTACGCGGCGGCCGATTTGCCGCTGGACGACAGCCTGCAGGGCGCGCTGGCCGTGCCCGAGGAGGCGGTGTTCTCGATGTCGGCCTACCTCAACGACCGCGCTGCGTCGATCTACGCCGGCTCCAACGAAGTGCAGCGCAACATCATCGCGGCGCAGTTGCTGCAATCACGCTGAGGCCCGTTTGCCATGACCACCCTCACCGACCAAGACGACACCCTCGCGATGCTGCGCGACAGCCTCGCGCGCTACCTCGACGACCAGCACGGCTTCGAGCAGCGCCTGCATGCGTTGGCCGCTGCCGACGATGCACCGCCGCCGTTCTGGCAAGGCCTGGCAAGTGACCTCGGCTTGCTGGGCGCGGCCTTGCCCGAAGCGCAGGGCGGGCTGGGCCTCGGCCTGGCCGCGCACCTCGCGCTGCTGCCCACGCTGGGCGGCGCGCTCGCGGCTGAGCCCTACTTGTCCACGCTGGTGATCGGCGCCGGCCTGCTGCAGCGCCACCCGGGCGCGCAGGCCGATGCGCTGCTCGCACGCGTCGTCGCCGGGCAGGCCGTGCTGGCCTTCGCACACGACGAGCCGCACAGCCGCCACGCGCGCGACGACGTGCGCACGACGCTCGTGCGCGAGGCCGACGGCCGGCTGCGGCTCGACGGCCGCAAGGCCGTGGTGCAGGTCGCGCCGTGGGCCAGCCATGTCATCGTCACGGCACGCAGCGACAAGGGCCTGTCGTTGCTCGTCGTGCCCAAGGACGCACCCGGCGTGCAGCTGCGCGCCTACCGGACGCGCGACGGCGGCCGCGCCGCCGACATCGCCTTCGACGCGGTGCGCCTGAACGCCGATGCCTTGCTCGGCGAGGAAGGCGCAGCGTTGCCGCAGATCGAGCAGGCGCTCGACGAAGCCACGCTCGCGGTCTGCGCCGAGTCCATCGGCATCCTGCGCCGGCTGATGCGCGACACGCTCGACTACGTGCGCCAGCGCAAGCAGTTCGGCGTGCCGATCTCCAGCTTCCAGGTGCTGCAGCACCGGCTCGCCGACATGCACATGGCGCTCGAGCAGGCCGACGCGCTCACCGCCAGCGTGGGCGAGGCATTGGCTGCGGGCCCCGACGCGGCGTCGCGCGCACGTGCCGTGTCGTCCGCCAAGGTCGCGGTCGCCAAGGCCTGCCGCGCCGTGGGGCAGGGCGCGGTGCAGCTGCACGGCGGCATGGGCATGACCGAAGAGCTTGCCGTGGGCCACTACGTGCGCCGCGCCACCCTCATCGAAGGCCAGTTCGGCCCGTCCGCGTGGCATCTGCGCCGCGTGGCGCAGCTGCAGCAACAACAACCCCTCTCACAGCACTAACCCCATGACAGCACTGGACGACCGCACGCCGGTCATCGTCGGCGTCGGCGAGATCACGCACCGTACCAAGGAGCCCGCCGAAGGCCTCGAACCCATCGAGCTGATGGCGCGCGCCATGCGCGCCGCCGCACAGGACAGCGGCGCCGCCGCGCTGCTGGCCGGCCTCGATTCGCTCGACGTCGTCTGCGAGTACTCGTGGCCCTACACCGACGCGCCCGCGCTGCTCAACGCACGGCTGG
Source organism: Variovorax sp. V35 (assembly GCF_041154465.1). Lineage (NCBI taxonomy): Bacteria > Pseudomonadati > Pseudomonadota > Betaproteobacteria > Burkholderiales > Comamonadaceae > Variovorax > Variovorax sp. V35. The sequence continues at coordinate 6,271,752 of NZ_AP028666.1, read as the reverse complement.
GCTGCAACCCGGCGCGCAGCGTCTACGGCGTCACCGGCGGCGAAGCGCCGGTGCGCTACATCCACGAAGCCGCGCTGCGCATCGCGCGCGGCGAGAGCAAGGTGGCGGCCATCACCGGCGCCGAGGCGCGCTACACGGTGGACGCTGCCGCCAAGCTCGGCACGCCGCTGGACTGGACCCCGCGCGACGACAGCGTGAAGCTGGTGCGCGGCACCGACATCTGCCACCCCGTGGCGATCCAGCTTGGCGCGGCCATGCCGACCACCATCTACCCGTTCTACGAGAACGCCGCGCTCGCCCACTGGGGCCAGACGCCGCGCCAGGCGCAGGACGAGTCGTCGCGCCTGTGGGCGCGCTACTCCGAGGTGGCCGCCGCCAACCCCTATGCCTGGCTGCGCAAGCCCTTCACGCCCGAAGACATCGCGCGCGTCGACGCGGCCAACCGCCTCATCGCCTGGCCGTACACCAAGCACATGGTGGCCAATCCGCTGGTCAACATGGGCGCGGCCGTGCTGCTCACCAGCGTGGGCCATGCGCGCGAACTCGGCATTCCCGAAGACCGCTGGGTCTACGTGTGGGACGGCGCCGCCGCGCGCGAGCCGCGCGACTACCTGCAGCGCGACCAGTACCACCGCTCGCACGCGCAGGACCTGGTGATGGAAACCGTGCTCGCGCAGGTCGGCGGCGACGCCTCGGCCTTCGAGATGCTGGAGCTGTACAGCTGCTTCCCCATCGTGCCCAAGATGGCGCGCCGCACGCTGGGCCTGGCACCCGAGGCGCGCATGACCTCCACCGGCGGCCTGAGCTTCTTCGGCGCGCCGCTCAACGACTACATGACGCATGCCGCCGCCGGCCTGGTGCGCGCGCTGCGCGCCGCGCCGAAGGGCAAGGCCGCACTGCTCTACGGGCAGGGCGAGTACGTCACCAAGCACCATGCGCTGGTGCTGGGCTCCAGCCCGCCGCCGCAAGGGCTTCCGAAGCCCGACTACGACGTGCAGGCCGCCGCCGATGCGCGGCGCGGCCCGGTGCCGCCGCTGGTGCTGCAGTACGCGGGCGTCGCCACGCTGGAGACCTTCACCGTGGTCTACGGCCGCGACGGCCAGCCTTCGCAGGGCATCGTGATCGCGCGCACGCCGGCCGGCGAACGGCTCATGGCGCGTGTCGAGGCCACGGACACGGCCTCGCTGAAGGTGCTGACCGACCTGGACCGCAGCCCCGTCGGTGGCAGCGGCACGGTGACGGCCGGTGCGGACGATCTCTTGAACTGGAGCGTGTCATGAGCGCAGTCACCGTCGAACGTTTGCCGGGCCACGTCGCCCTCGTCACCATCGACCGCCCCGAGGCGCGCAACGCGGTCAACGGCGATGTGGCCACGGGGCTCGAAGCCGCCGTCGATGCCACCGAGGCCGACGACGACATCCGCGCCGTGGTGCTCACCGGCGCGGGCCGCGAGGCCTTCTGCGCGGGCGCCGACCTGAAGGAAGTGTCGGCCGGCCGCGGCAGCGCGCTGCGCACCGAGCGCGGCGGCTTCGCGGGCTTCGTGTACCGCGAGCGCAGCAAGCCGTGGATCGCCGCCGTCAACGGCAAGGCGCTGGCCGGCGGCACCGAGCTCGTGCTGGCCTGCGACCTCGTCGTGGCCGTGCGGCAGGCCGCGTTCGGCCTGCCCGAGGTGCTGCGCGGGCTGATCGCCGCGGCGGGCGGGCTGTACCGGCTGCCGCGCGCCATTCCACCGAACATCGCGCTCGAACTCATCCTCACGGCGGGGCAGCTCGATGCCGAGCGCGCGCACGGCTTTGGCCTCGTCAACCGCCTCGTGGCCGACGTCGACGGGCTGCGCGAAGCCGCGCTGGCGCTGGCCGCCGAGATCGCACGCAACGGCCCGGTGGCGGTGCGCCAGAGCCTGCGCGTGGCGCGCGAGGCGAACAGCGGGCTCGACGAGGCCGCGCTGCGCGCCCTCACGCGCGATGCCTTCGAACGCGTGGCCGCGAGCGAAGACTTCAAGGAAGGCCCGCGCGCCTTCATCGAAAAACGCGCGCCGCGCTGGACCGGTCGCTGAACAAGAAAGAGACAGCCATGCCCGACAGCGAAGCAGACGACATCCTCATCGACCGCAGCCGCGCCGGCATCGCACTGCTCACGCTGAACCGCCCGGCGCGCCTCAACGCACTGAGCCAGCCCACCGTGCGGCGCCTGTGCGCCGCGCTCGACGCACTGGCGCAGGACGACGGCGTGCGCGTGCTGGTGCTCACCGGCGCCGGGCGCGGCTTCTGCGCCGGCTGGGACCTCACGACGCCGCTCACGCGCCGCGACGACCAGCCGCTCGACGGCGAGCCCTCGGTGGCCGACCTGATGGCGGGGCAGGAGCTGTTCGCCGGCATGGTGCGGCGGCTGCGCGCGCTCGACAAGGTGGTGATCGCCGCCGTCAACGGCGTGGCCGTGGGCGCGGGCTTTGCGCTCACGCTGGGCGCCGACATCCGCGTGGCCGCGCGCTCGGCGTCGTTCCATGTGGGCGCGGTGCGCATCGGCCTCACGGCCGGCGAGTGCGGCATCAGCTACCACCTGCCGCGGCTGGTGGGCGCCTCGCGCGCCTTCGAGCTCATGCTCACGGGCCGCCCCGTGCCGGCCGACGAGGCCGAGCGCATCGGCCTCGTCGCCGCGCTGGTCGACGACGAGGCCCTGCTGCCGCGCGCGCTCGCCCTGGCCGCCGACGTGCTGCGCAACAGCCCCTACGCCACGCGCCACACCAAGCAGCTCATGTGGGCCAACCTCGAGGCGCCGAGCCTCGATGCCGCGCTCGAGGTGGAGAACCGCGCCCAGGTGCTGGCGCTGAAAACCGAGGATTTCCGCGAGGCCGCCGCCGCCTTCGCGGCCAAGCGCGCGCCCGTCTTCACGGGACGCTGAAACGTCTTTCCGCGCTTTCGTCGCTTCCGACGATGCGACGCCGGCGCCCGCGCGCCAAGATGCCTTCACACAACAGGCCGCCGGGTGCGCGCCAGAGGAGACACACATGGCAGGACCCCTGAAAGGACTTCGGGTCGTCGAGATGGCCGGCATCGGCCCCGGCCCCTTTTGCGCGATGCTGTTCGCCGACATGGGCGCGGAGGTGCTGCGCATCACGCGCCCCGGCACGCGGCGCGACTCCCACGACATCCTGGCGCGCGGGCGCAGCACCTGGGAGGTCGACCTGCGCGCCCCCGACGCCGCCGCGCCGGTGCTCGACGCCATCGCGCGCGCCGACATCCTCATCGAGGGCTTCCGCCCCGGCGTGATGGAACGCCTGGGCCTGGGCCCGGCCGAATGCCTGGCGCGCAACCCGCGCCTGATCTACGGCCGCATGACCGGCTGGGGCCAGCACGGCCCGCTGGCGCACGCGGCCGGCCACGACATCAACTACATCGCCATCAGCGGCGCGCTGCACGCCATCGGCCGCTCGGGCGAGGCGCCCGTGCCGCCGCTGAACTACGTGGGCGACTTCGGCGGCGGCGCCATGCTGCTGGCCTTCGGCCTGCTGGCCGCGCTGCACGAGGTCAAGGCCTCGGGCCAGGGCCAGGTGGTCGACGCCGCCATGACCGACGGCGCTGCGTTGCTGTCGGCCATGATGTACGGCTTCAAGTCGGCCGGCCAGTGGAGCAACCAGCGCGGCGAGAACCTGCTCGACGGCGGCGCCCACTTCTACGACACCTACGCCTGCGCCGACGGCAAGTACGTGGCCATCGGCTCCATCGAGCCGCAGTTCTACGCGCTGCTGCGCGAGCGCTGCGGCCTGGTCGATGACCCCGCCTTCGACGCCCAGATGGACGCCGACCGCTGGCCGCTGCTCAAGCTGCGCCTGGCCGACGTGTTCCGCACCCGCACGCGCGACGAGTGGTGCGTGCTGCTCGAAGGCAGCGACGCCTGCTTCGCGCCCGTGCTCGACTGGGACGAGGCCCCGCAGCACCCGCACAACGTGGCGCGCGGCACCTTCGCCACCGTGGGCGGCGTGGTGCAGCCCGCGCCCGCGCCGCGCTTCAGCCGCACCGCGCCGGTCGTGCCGCCGGCCGTGTCGCCCGACGACGGGCCCGCGCTGCTCAAGCGCTGGGGCGCGGCAGCGCCCGTGGCCGAAGCACGCTGACGTCCTTGTTTTCCGGGCATGCGCGTTCGCGCATGCATGGCATTTCCGCACCGCACCGACAGGAGCCTTGTCCATGCCCACCACGCCACCGCCGCTGTACCTCACGCAGGCCCTGCACCGCGCCATGCAGTGCAGCCCGCGCGCCGTCGCCACCGTGTTCCAGGGCCGCACGCGCACGTACGGCGAACTCGGCGAGCGCGTCGCGCGCCTGGCGGGCGGGCTGCGCCGCCTGGGCGTGCAGCCCGGCGACCGCGTGGGCGTGCTCGCGCTGAACGCCGACCGCACGCTGGAGTACTACCTGGCCGTGTGGTGGGCCGGCGGCGTGGTCAACCCGGTCAACACGCGCTGGAGCGTGGCCGAGATGGCGCACTCGCTCGACGACTGCGCGACGCACATCCTGTTCGTGGACGACCAGTTCCTGGCGACGGCGGACGAACTGCGCGCCGCCGCGCGCGCCGTCACCACCTGGGTCTACATGGGCGAGCGCCAGGCGCCCACGGGCATGACGGAATACGAAGCGCTGGTCCGGGAGCGCGAGCCCGTGCCCGACGCGCTGCGCGGCGGCGACGACCTGGCGGGCGTGTTCTACACCGGCGGCACCACCGGCCGGCCCAAGGGCGTGATGCTCAGCCACGCGGCGCTGGTGATCAACGCGCAGGTGTCGATGCTCGGCGCCTTCTTCGACGACAGCGCACGGCTGTTGCAGGTGGCGCCGCTCTTTCACCTGGCGGGGCTGTCGTTCTTGCTGCGCGGCGTGCTCATGGGCTGCGCGCAGATCATCCTGCCGGGCTTCTCGGTGGACGGCATGCTCGCCGCCATCGAGCGCGACCGCGCCACCAACCTCATGGCCGTGCCCGCGATGCTGCAGATGCTGGTGGACGACCCGCGCACCGCGCAGGCCGACCTGTCGAGCGTGCGCTTCGTCGGCTACGGCGCCTCGCCCATCACCGAGGCGCTGCTGGAGCGCGCCTTCGCCACCTTCCCGCAGGCCGAGTTCGCGCAGGGCTACGGCATGACCGAGCTGTCGGCCGGCGTGAGCTACCTCACGCGCCACTACCACTCGCCCGAAGGCCGCAAGCTCGGCAAGCTGGCCTCGGCCGGGCAGGCGCTCTCGGGCATCGACCTGCGCGTGTGCGACGGCGACGGCCGCGAGGTGCCGCGCGGCACGGTGGGCGAACTCACGGTGCGCAGCCCGTGCGTGATGCAGGGCTACTGGAACCTGCCCGAGCAGACGGCCGCTGCGCTGCAGGGCGGCTGGATGCACACCGGCGACGCCGCCCGCATGGACGACGACGGCTTCGTCTTCATCGTCGACCGCTACAAGGACATGATCGTGAGCGGCGGCGAGAACATCTACTGCGCCGAGGTCGAGGGCGCGCTCGCGCGCCACCCCGCCGTGGCCGCCGCCGCCGTCATCGGCGTGCCCGACGAGCGCTGGGGCGAGGCCGTGCATGCGGTGGTGGTGCGCAAGCCCGGCGCCGAAGCCGATGCCGACGCGCTCATCGTCCACTGCCGCGATTTGATCGCGGGCTACAAGTGCCCGCGCAGCGTCGCGTTCGTCGACGCGCTGCCGATCTCGGGCGCCGGCAAGGTCATGAAGTACCGCCTGCGCGAGCCGCACTGGGCCGGCCACGCACGCCGGGTTGCCTGACGAAAAAACCACCAAGGAGACGACACCATGTTCCTCACCCAGCCCCTGCACAAGGGCCGCCGCGAGAAGGCCCGCGAGACCGCCGTGGTCTGCGGCAGCCACCGCCTGGACTTCGCGACCCTCACCGACCGCGTGGCGCGCCTGGGCGCCGTTCTGCAGCAGCTCGGCATGGCGCGCGGCGACCGCGTCGGCATGATGAGCCTGAACTCGCACCGCTTCGTCGAGTTCTTCTTCGGCACCTGGTGGGGCGGCGGCGTCATCAACCCGGTGAACATCCGCTGGAATCCGAAGGAGGTCGCCTACTCGCTGGACGACTGCGACACGCGCATCCTGCTGGTGGACGACCTGTTCGCGCCCATGGCCGGCGAGCTGCGCAAGCTCTCGACCTCGCTGCGCACCGTGGTGTACTGCGGCGACGGCCCCGTGCCCGAGGGCATGGTCGGCTACGAGGCACTGCTGGCCGGCGCGCAGCCCATCGACGACGCGCCGCACAGCGCCGACGAGCTGGCCGCCATCATGTACACCGGCGGTACTACCGGCCGGCCCAAGGGCGTGATGCTCACGCACGGCAGCCTCTACATCAACGCGCTGAGCTCGGTGGCCGCGGTGCCGCGCGAGACGCGCAACGCCGCCGTGGTCATCGCCGTGCCCATGTTCCACGTGGCCGGATGCGGGCTGTCGTTGCAGAGCATCCTGCGGCTGGTGCCGCAGCACGTGGTGCCGATGTTCGACGAGGTGGCGATCCTGCAGGCCATCCAGGCCGCGCGCGCCACCGAGATGTTCCTGGTGCCCACCATGATCAAGCGCGTGATCGAGCACCCGCGCTTTGCCGAGTTCGACCTGTCGAGCCTGCAGATGCTGCTGTACGGCGCCGCGCCCATCGACGTGGCGCTGCTCGAGCAGGCCATGGCCGCGCTGCCCGCCACGAGTTTCTCGCAGGCCTACGGCATGACCGAGCTGTCGCCCACCGTGGCCGTGCTGATGCCGCACTTCCACCTGCCCGGGCCCGACCGCAACCGCCTGCTGCGCGCGGCCGGCACGCCGGTGCCCGTGGCCGAGATCCGCATCGTCGACGGCGAGGACAACGAGCTGCCCCCCGGCCAGGTCGGCGAGATCGTCGCGCGCGGCCCGATGGTCATGAAGGGCTACTGGAACAAGCCCGCCGAGACCGAGGCCGCGCTGCGCGGCGGCTGGATGCACACCGGCGACGGCGGCTACATGGACGAGCACGGCCTGCTGTTCGTGGTCGACCGCATGAAGGACATGATCGTGAGCGGCGGCGAGAACGTGTACTCGGCCGAGGTCGAGAACGCCATCGCCCAGATGCCGCAGGTGCTGATGTCCGCCGTCATCGGCGTGCCCGACGACAAGTGGGGCGAGCGCGTGCACGCGGTGATCGTTCTGCGCGAAGGCATGCCGCTCACCGCCGACGACGTCATCGCGCATTGCCGCGACCAGATCGCCAACTACAAGTGCCCACGCAGCGTGGAGTTCCGCGATGCGCTGCCGCTGTCGGCCGCCGGCAAGCTGCAGAAGTTCCAGCTTCGCGAACCCTTCTGGGCCGGTAAAGAGCGCCGCGTCGGCTGACCCCATTCCCCCAATTCCAAGACACTGAAGGACACCCCATGCCCATCGATTTCCGCCGCTCGTGGAGCGACGAAGAACTGGAGCTGTACCGCGACAACGTCGTGCGTTTCGTCGAGACCGAAGTCGTTCCGCACGACGAAGAAGCGCGCAAGCGCGGCCACGTCGGCCACGAGGTCTGGCGCAAGGCCGGCGCGCTCGGCCTGCTGTGCGCCGACATCCCCGAGGCCTACGGCGGCGCGGGCGGCGACTTCCGCCACGAGGCCGTGTTCTACGAGGAGAAGGCGCGCCGCGCGCTCAGCGGCATGGCCAGCTCGGTGCACACCATCGTGGCGCATTACTTCCTGAACCACGGCACCGAGGAACAGAAGCAACGCTACCTGCCGCGCATGGCGCGCGGCGAGCTGGTCGGCGCCATCGCCATGACCGAGCCTGGCGCCGGCTCCGACCTGCAGGGCGTGCGCACGCGCGCCGAGAAGCAGCTCGACGGCAGCTACCGCATCCGCGGCTCCAAGACCTTCATCACCAACGGCTTTCTCGCGGGCGTGGTGCTGGTCGTGGCCAAGACCGACCCGACGCAGGGCGCCAAGGGCACCTCGATCCTCATCGTCGAGACCGAGGGCTGCGAGGGCTACCGCGTGGGCCGCGTGCTCGACAAGATCGGCATGAAGGCGCAGGACACCTCGGAGCTCTTCTTCGACGACGTGCACGTGCCGGCCGACGCGCTGCTCGGCGGCCAGGAGGGGCAGGGCTTCTTCCAGCTCATGAGCGACCTGCCGTACGAGCGCACCATCATCGGCGTGAACGCGCTGGCCACCATGGAAGGCGCCTACCAGGCCACGCTCGACTACGTGCGCGACCGCAAGGCCTTCGGCAAGCCGATCGCCGAGTTCCAGAACACCAAGTTCAAGCTGGCCGAGATCGCCACGCAGATCAAGGTGGGCCGCGCCTTCATCGACCGCTGCGTGGAAGACCTCGTGGCCGGCAAGCTCGACACCGCCACCGCCTCCATGGCCAAGCTCTGGGCCTCCGAGACGCAGGGCCGCGTGGTCGACGAATGCCTGCAGCTGTTCGGTGGCTACGGCTTCATGACCGAGTACATGGTCGCGCGCATGTACGCCGACGGGCGCGTGCAGCGCATCTACGGCGGCACCAACGAGATCATGAAAGAAGTGATCTCGCGCGCGCTGTGACGGCGATGAACGAGGTGCTCCAGGTCGAGCGGCGCGGCGAGGTCGCCTGGCTCACGCTGAACCGCCCCGAACGCTTGAACGCGCTCGACCCGGCGCTGGTGCGCGCGCTGCGCGAGTACTTCGAAGGCCTCAGCGCGCGCAGCCCCGAGCGCGTGGTCGTGCTGCAGGGCGCGGGCCGCGCCTTCTGCGCCGGGCTCGACCTGAAGGAGCAGGTGGGCGGCGAAGACCTCGGGGTGGCCGACATGCTCGAACAGCAGAAGGGCATCCGCGACATCATGCTGGCCATGCGGCGCTGCCCGCAGCCCATCGTCAGCGTGGTGCAGGGCGCGGCCAGCGGCGGCGGCTTTGCGCTCGCGCTGGCGTCCGACGTGCGCCTGGCCACGCCCGACGCGCGCATGAACGCCGCCTTCATCCGCATCGGCCTGTCGGCCTGCGACGTGGGCGTGAGCTACTTCCTGCCGCGCATGGTCGGCAGCTCGGTCGCCGCCGAGTACATGCTCACCGGCCGCTTCATGGACGCGCAGCGCGCCTGCGCGCTGGGCCTCGTGAGCCGCGTCGACGCGCTGCCCGCGCTGCAGGCCGAGGCGCAGGCGCTGGCCGACGACATGCTCAACGCGACGCCCGTGGCGCTGCGCCTGACCAAGGAGGCGCTCGGTATTGCCGTGGACGCCGGCAGCATGGAAGCGGTCGTCGCCATGGAAGACCGCAACCAGGTGCTGTGCACCCAGACCCGCGATTTCCGCGAAGGCATGAACGCCTTCCTCGAGAAGCGCGCGCCCGTCTACACGGGGCGCTGAGCTTCATCCCGAATTTCAACGGACCGCACACAAGGATTTTCATGACCCTCGACGACCTGATGTTCAAGCCCGGCCTGCTGGCCGGCCGCCGCTACCTCGTGACCGGCGGCGGCAGCGGCCTGGGCCGCGTGATGAGCGAGGCGCTGCTGCTGCTCGGCGCCCACGTCTACATCTGCGGGCGCCGCGCGCCGGTGCTCGAAGAAACCGCGGCCGAGCTGATGCACCGGCACGGCGGGCGCGTGACGCCCAAGACCTGCGACATTCGCCATGACACGCAGATCACCGAGATGCTCGACGAAATCTGGGCCGACGGCGGCGCGCTCGACGGCCTGGTCAACAACGCCGCGGGCAACTTCGTGAGCCGCACCGAAGACCTGTCGCCGCGCGCCTTCGACGCCATCTCGAGCATCGTCTTTCGCGGCAGCTTCTGCATGACGCTCGAATGCGGCAAGCGCTGGCTGGCCGAAGGCAAGGCCGCGTCGGTGCTGTCGATCCTCACCACCTGGGTGTGGAACGGCTCGCCCTTCACCGTGCCCTCGGCCATGTCGAAGGCCGGGCTGCACGCCATGACGCAGTCGCTCGCGGTCGAGTGGGCCGGGCGCGGCATCCGCTTCAACGCCATCGCGCCGGGCCTGTTCCCCACCGAAGGCATGAGTGCGCGGCTGAATCCCGGCGGCGGCGAGCACAAGGCCGAGCGCAACCCGATGGAGCGCAACGGCCGCATGCCCGAGCTGGCCAACCTCGCGGCCTACCTGCTGGGCCCGGGCTCGGAGTACGTCAACGGCCAGACCATCGCCATCGACGGCGCGCAGTTCCAGGCCACGGGCGGGAATTTCTCGCGCATGTCGCAATGGCAGGACGAGGACTGGAAACGCGCGCGGGAGCACATCGCGGGGCGCGACGCGCAGGACAAGCGGCAGCGGCTGGCGGCCTGAAGCGCTGCAACCTAGGGAAAAACTTCAGCGTCTGGATTCCAAAGTATCGGAACAAGCACCGACGAGATCACAAAGAACGACCCCTCTTTCCAGAATTTAACGACCGTTAACCGGCCCGTGCGCGACGTCTTCACGACGTGGCTTCACCGGCAGGGCGACGGTCTTTTCATTCCATTCCAAGACAGAGAGGGTTCGTTCCGTCATGACGAGATCACCGAAGTTCAAGCGCAGGGCCGTGGCCCGCGCCGCCGTGTGCGTGCTGGGTTCGATGCTGGCCTCCGCGGCCGGTGCACAGGCCTATCCGGGCGACCCCGGCATGATCGGCGACCCGGCCAGCTGGCGCACGAAGGAGTTCCTGGCCGACTGGGGGCTCGGGGCGATGAAGACCGAGTACGCCTACGCGGCGGGGTTCACGGGCAAGGGCGTGAAGCTGGGCGTCATCGATTCGGGCTTCGACGTGCGCCACACGCGCGAGCTGCCGCTCACGCGCTTCACGGCGCTGGTGACGGCGACGTCCAACGGGGCGTACAGCGAGTTCGCGGCGGATGGTTCCAGGCTCAATGGTCCAGCGTCGGGTACCGGTTTTCACGGCACCCACGTGGCCGGCACCGTGGGCGCCAGCCGGGATGGGCAGGACATCAAGAACAACATGCACGGCGTGGCGTTCAATGCCAGCGTGGTCGTGGGCAACACCAATGCGCCCGATGGTCTGTATTCGTTGCCTGGACTCGACCCGAAGGCCTCTCCCAATGCGTCGAACGAGAATTTTCGGAATCTCTACCAGGGCATGCGCGACGCGGGTGTGCGGGTCGTCAACAACAGCTGGGGCAATCCCCACTCGTCGCAGAATTCCGCCGATATTTCTGGAGTAAGGAAAGCCTACGCCGAATTCCTGACGCAGTCATCCTGGCTCGATGCCGCGATCGACGCCACCAAGACCACCGCCGACGGGAGGGAAGGGCTTATCCAGGTGTTCGTTTCCGACAATCAATTTCAGCCGCAACCGAGTGTGCGAGGTGCATTGCCGTACTTCCGGCCCGAGGTCGAGGGGCACTGGCTGACGGTGACCGGTGTCGGGCATGTCGGCGAGGGGGGCTACTATCAAAAATTCAACCAGTGCGGCGTGGCCAAGTACTGGTGTGTGGCGGCGCCCGGAGGGGACATCCTGAGCACGACGCTCGACGGCGCGTACGGCTCCTTCAGCGGAACGTCCATGGCAGCGCCCCATGCCACAGGCGCGCTGGGCATCGTCATGGAGCGCTACCCGTACATGACCAACGAGCAAGCCTTGCAAGTGCTGCTCACCACCGCCACGAAGTTCGACGGCACGCGGCAGATGGCGCCCGATGAAGAAATAGGCTGGGGCCTCATCAACCTCGAGAACGCGATGAAGGGGCCGGGGCAACTGCTCAAGCGCACGGTCATCGACATGCCCGGCGGCACGTCCGACACGTGGCGCAATGACATCTCCGAAGCAGGGCTGATCCAGCGAAAGAAGGAAGAAGCGGCCGAGATTGCGCACCTCAGTGCCTGGACGAAGAGCCCGGTCACCGCTGAGAGTTTGAAACCGGCAGCCGATGCTGCGCGGGGGTTGCTTCAGGCCGTGCTGGATGCAGCCATTGCCGGCAACGACTACACCGCAGCGTTGGCGGCCGTGAATGCCAACCCCATCGCGAAGGTCGCACTCGCGGACTTCGAGGTGACTCTCCCATTCTTGAAACCGGGTAGTGTCATGAGGGATTTTTTCCTCAATGCTGCGAAGATCCGCGAGAGCTTCACCTCCATCGTGGAAAGGCTTGTGGAGGAAGCAACGCCTGACCCGGATCACGTGGCCTACCTGCGCACCCGCACCGATGCCGACTACCGCGGCAGCCTCGTGAAGGCCGGTGCCGGGCGGCTGGTGCTCACGGGCACCAACACCTACTCGGGCGACACGCACGTCCAGGCCGGCGAGCTCGCGCTGGGCGAGGGCGGTACCACCGGTTCCATCACCAGCCACGTGGCCATCGACGCGGGCGCCAGCTTCGCCATCGACCGCGGCGACGCCTACGACTTCACCTACAACATCACCGGCGCGGGCGACCTGCGCACCACGGGCGGCACGACCGGCGAAGGCGTCACCACCTTGAGCGGCGCCAACAGCTACAGCGGCGCGACCTGGGTCCAGGGCGGCACGCTGCGCGCGGGCTCGGCCACCGGCCTGTCGAACGCCAGTGAGTTCACGGTGGCCGGCAAGGCCAGGCTCGACCTCAACGGCTTCGACGCCACCATCGGCTCGCTGGCCGGCGCGGGCGACGTCGCCGTGGGCACCGGCACGCTGACCACCGGCGGCAACGACCGTTCGACGCAGTTCGCGGGCCGCTTCAGCGGCAGCGGCGGCCTCGTCAAGGCGGGCGCGGGCCGCTTCGAGCTCACTGGCGACTCCGGCGGCTTCACGGGCAAGACCTCGGTGGCGCAGGGCATGCTGTCGGTCAACGGCACGCTGGGCGGCACGATGGCTGTGCTGTCGGGCGGGCGTTTGCAGGGCACCGGCACGGTCGGCAGCACGACCGTCGCCACCGGCGGTGTCGTGGCACCGGGCAACTCCATCGGCACGCTGCACGTGGCCGGCAATGCACGCTTCGCGCCGGGCTCGACTTTCGAGGCCGAACTGAGCGGCACCGACGCACAGGCCGACAGGCTCGACGTCAGCGGCCACGCCACGCTCGACGGTGGCACGGTCCGCGTGCTCGGCGGCTACGTTCTGGGCGCGCGATACACGCTGCTGAACGCCGAGGGCGGCGTGAGCGGCACCTTCGCCGATTTCAGCGTGGCCAAGGACTACCTCTTTCTCTCGCCGAAGCTGGGCTACACCGCGACGCAGGTCTACACCGAGGCCATGCGCAACAGCGTGTCGTTCGCGTCGGTCGCGCAGTCGGGCAACCAGCGCGCGATAGGGGCGAACCTCGATGGCGCCGCCGCATGGAGCCCGGCGCTGGCCGCCGCGCTGCAGCTGGAGAGCGTGCCGGCCGCACGCGCGGCCTTCGACAGCCTGTCGGGCGAAGTGCATGCCTCCGCGAAGACCGCGCTCATCGAGGACAGCCGCTTCGTGCGCGAGGCCGCGATGGAGCGCCTGCGTGCCTCGGCCGGCACGGCGGGCGCATCCACGGCGCCGGTCAAGGTGAATGACGGCGCCGGCCGCTCGCACAGCGTCGACCCGACGACACGCGACAGCGTCTTCTGGAGCCAGGCCCTGCACTCGACCGGCCGTGCGCGCGGCGACGGCAACGCCGCGCGGTTCGATCGTTCGGTCGACGGCCTGCTGATGGGCGGCGACACCCGCGTGGGCGACAACGCGCGCCTGGGCGTGACCGGCGGCTACAGCCGCAGCAAGGTCGACGTGGACGCGCGTTCGTCCTCGGGCGATGCCACCAGCTACCACCTGGGCCTGTACGGCGGCACCACGCTCGGTGCGTGGGCCCTGCGCGCCGGCGCGGCCTATGCGCGGCACGACGTGGACACCACGCGCCAGGCGCGCGTGGCAGGCTTGTCGGATTCGCTCAAGAGCAACCACGACGTATCGACCACGCAGGTCTTCGGCGAAGTGGGCTACAGCCTGGCGGCCGGCGAGGTGGCACTGGAGCCCTTCGCGAACCTCGCGCACGTCACGCTGCACACCGACGCGTTCTCGGAGCGCGGCACGTGGGCGGCGCTGCAGGCGCGCAGCGGCAGCGCGAACGTCGGCCTGTCGACGCTGGGCCTGCGCGCATCGACCGCGGTGCGCCTGGGCAGCGTCGACGCCACGCTCAAGGGCATGGTCGGCTGGCGCCGTGCCTACGGCGACCTGACGCCCTTCACCAGCGTCGCATTGCCGGGCGCCACCGGCTTCTCGGACATCGCGGGTGTGGCGGTCGCGAAGAACGCGGCGGTGCTGCAACTCGGCATGGACTTCGCGTTCTCGCCGCGTGCGACCTTCGGCGTGTCGTATGGCGGGCAGTTCGGCGGCAAGGCGCGCGACCAGTCGGTGAAGGCGAATCTGAACGTGTCGTTCTGACGAAAGGCGAAGGTTGGGGCCCGTCTGCCATGTGTCGGCGGGCGGGCCCTTTTTTTCGGGCTAGCGGATCACGCCGAGCTTGCGCGCAATCGCCACCGCCTCCGTGCGCCGCTTCGCGCCCAGCTTCATGTGGATGTTGCGCAGGTGCGTGCGCACCGTGCTTTCGGACACGAACAGCTTCTCGCCCATCGCATTGTTCGAGTAGCCCTCGGCCAGGAGCTGCAGCACGCGGATTTCCTTGCGCGTGAGCGGCTCCTTGGTGGCGTCGCCCGAAGGCGCCTCGGCGTCGATCGGCGACGGCGGCGGGCCCAGCACCTGCAGCAGCCGCTGCAGGTAGTCGGCCAATATCGGGTCGCTGCGCAGCACGGGCGCCACGGCACCCGCTTCTTGCTGCATCGCTGCGGCATAGCGGTGCACCAGCGTGCCCACGGCCGGGCCTTCGTCGAGGATCAGCCGCACGAAGCCTTCCTGGCTCGCGGCCTGCAGCACGGCGCCGATCTCCTCGATGGCGGTGGCGAGGTCGCCCGCGCGCTGCAGCGCCAGCGCACGCAGCACGCGCAGCTTGAGCGCGCGGCGGTTGCGGTTGGCGGCCACGGCGGCGTGCAGCTCGGCGTCGAGCACGGTGAGGGCCGCGCGCGCGTCGCCGAAGGCGATGTCCCAGCGCGCCCGCGCGAGCGCGAGGTAGTCGAGGTCGTGCGCGGGCAGGCGCTGGCGGCGCTCGCGCTCCCACAGCTCGGGGTCGTCGGCGCGCTGCAGCTCGTCGCGCGAGGCGGGGCCGTTGCCCTGCAGCAGCAGCATGTGGGCGCGCTCCAGCTTGGCGCCCGCCACCACGCGCGGCAGCTGGCGGTGGTGGCCCAGGTACTCGAGTTCGGTCAGGGCCTGGAACGCGGCGTCGATGTCGCCCGCGTGGAAGGCGATGCGCGAGCGCATGACGTGGCTCAGGATCATGTGGTCGGGCAGGCCCACGTCGCGCGCCAGCGGCAGGTACACGTTCAGCAGGTGCTCGGCCTGCACCAGCTGGTTGGTCTCGTACACGGCGCCCGCGTACAGCACACCGGCCCAGGCGTTGCCGTGGCTGTGGTTGTACGACACGGCATGCGTGGAGTCGACCGCCATGCGCAGCCGCGCGGTGGCCTGGCGAAGACGGCCTTCGGTGAGGTCGAACAGGCCCGCCAGCGACTCGGTGTACATGCGGTTGAAGGTGCTGTTGCCCTGCTCGCGCCGCGCGGCCTCGAGCAGGCGCTGCGCCTCGCGCTGGTCGCCGCGCACCGCGAGGATGTGGGCCATCGCGTTGAGCAGCACGCCCTCGGCAAAGGCCAGCCCGGTGGGCAGGCGCGCGAGGCTTTCGCGGCCGGCTTCATACGCGGCGTCGTGCTGGTCTTCCATGGCCAGCAGCAGCGGAATGAGCGTGTGGGCGTTGGCGCGCACCTCGGGAATGGGGCTGTCGAGGCAGCCCGACTGTTCGAGCAGCCGCATCGCGTCCCACGGGCCGTGCGTGAAGCAGGTGGCCCACAGCGCGATGAGTTGCAGGAACGGGTGCTCGCGCAGCTGGTGTTCGGGGATGGCCGAGAACCAGCGCGCCAGCATGCGCATGCGGCCCTGCTCGAGGAACTGCTCGGCGTAGCTGTCGAGCAGCGTGAGCGCGTGCGGGTGGTCGCCGCCTTCGATGGCATGGTCGATGGCGGGCACGGGCCGGCCGTGCGACTCGTACCAGCCCGAAGCCGCGAGGTGCAGCCGCGCGAGCTCGCCCGGCCGCTCGCGCGCCAGCTGCGCGCGCAGGAAGTCGGCAAAGAGGCTGTGGTAGCGCCACGCGCGCACTTCGCCGCCGGCGTCGCCGCTCACGGGTGTGAGGAACAGGTTGGCCGCGGCCAGCTGCTCGAGGATGACGGCGCTGTCGCCGCGCGGGTTGAGCGCCTGGCACACCGAGGCGTCGAGCTGGCGCAGGATGCTGGTGCGCAGCAGAAAGTCGTGGATCTCGGGTGGCTGGTGCGCGAGCACGTCTTCGGCCAGGTAGTCGGCCACGGCGCGGTCGGAGCCCGAGAAGCGTTCGATGAAGCCGGTCTCGATGCCGTGCCGCTCCAACGCCATCGACGCCAGCCAGATGGCCGCCACCCAGCCTTCGGTCTTGCGGTGCAGCTGCGAGAGCAGGTCGGCCGGCAGCGCCTGCGGCGGCTGCGCGGCGGCGTGCGGCGTGTGCGCCTGGCGCAGGCCGATGAAGGCGCTGGTTTCTTCCAGCGTGAAGCGCAGGCGGTCGGTGTCGATCTCGATGAGCTGGCCGCGCGCGCGCAGCCGGCCCAGCCCGAGGTCGGGCAGGCTGCGCGAGCCGATCACGATCTGCCCGCGCCGCGGCAGGTGTTCGACCAGCTCGCGCACGAGGCCCAGCACGGCGGGCTCCTGAACCACCTCGAAGTCGTCGAGGAACAGCGTGAAGGGCGAGTCGTGCGCGGCCAGCGCGGCCACGGCGTCGAAGGGCGCGTGGCTTGCGGGCTCGTCCACGCCGATGCGCTGCACGGCCTCGGCCAGGCAGTTGAGAAAGCGCGAGACGTCGTTGTCGGCGCGGTCGAGCGTGAGCCAGGCGGTGGCGATGCCCTGCGCGTCCATGCGCTCGCGGATCTGCGCCATGGCGGTGGTCTTGCCGAAGCCGGCGGGCGCGCGCACCAGCACGAGCTTGACGGTGGCGGCGGCGATCTCTTCGCTGATGGCGGTGCGCGGCACCTGCGTGGCCACGAAGGCCGGCGGGTTCAGCTTGGTCTCGAGAATCCGGAGCGAAGAAGGGGGAACGGGGGCTGGAGCAGGCATCGCGAAGGGGGAGTGAGTGCCTGGAAATTCCGTCGCTTCCGACGATTCCGGCAACCGATTCTGCTTCCTAAACTGGCCGCAGACAAACTGAATTCCCCTGCATCCGGTGGCCTTGCGCACCCGGGCGGCGCCCTGCCCATGACCGACGACGTTTTCATCTACGACCACGTGCGCACGCCGCGCGGCAAGGGCCGCGCCGACGGTGCGCTGCACCCCATCACGCCGGTGCAGCTGGCCACGCAGGTGTTGCAGGCGCTGCGCGAACGCCATGCACTCGACCCCGCGCAGATCGAGGACGTGGGCCTGGGCGTGGTGATGCCGGTGGGCGAGCAGGGCGCCGACATCGCGCGCGTCGCGCTGCTGTCGGCGGGCTACGGCGACAGCGTGGTGGGCTTCCAGCTCAACCGCTTCTGCACCTCGGCGCTCGACACGCTGAAGATGGGCTTCGGCCTCGTGGCCTCGGGCCAGGCCGACGCGGTGATCGGCGGCGGCGTGGAGTCGATGTCGCGCGTGACCATCGGCAGCGACGGCGGCGCGGTCTACACCGACCCCGCCGTGGGCCAGCGCTACCCCTACATCCCCAACGGCGTGGCGGCCGACCTCATGGCCATGCTCGACGGCGTGGACCGCGAGGCGGTCGATGCCTACGCCGTCGAAAGCCAGCGCCGCGCCGCCGTGGCGCAGGCCGAGGGCCGCTTCGACCGCTCGCTCGTGCCCGTGCGCGACCGGCTCGGCCGCACCGTGCTTGCGAAAGACGAGGCCAACCGCCCCGGCACCACGATGGCCGACCTCGCCAAGCTCAAGCCCGCCTTCGCCGGCGTGGCCGCGCAGGGCTACGAAGCCATCCTGCTGCAGCGCTATCCGCAGCTGTCGCACATCGCGCCGATCCACACGGGCGGCAACTCGAGCGGCATCGTCGACGGCGCCTGCGCGGTGCTCATGGGCAACCGCGACTACGGCACGCGCAACGGCTTGAAGCCGCGCGCGCGCATCGTCGGCAGCGCCTCGTGCGCCGACGAGCCGCTGCTGAGCCTGGGCGGCCCGATGCCCGCCACCGAACGCCTGCTGGCGCGCTGCGGCCTGAGCATCGGCGACATCGACCTGTTCGAAGTGAACGAGGCCTTCTCGGTGGTGCCGATGCGCTATGCGCGGCACTTCGACATCGACCCCGCGCGCATCAACGTGAACGGCGGCGCCATCGCGCTGGGCCACCCGCTGGGCGCGACCGGCGCGATCCTCACGGGCACGCTGCTCGACGAACTGGAGCGGCGTGACGCGCGCCTGGGCCTGGTCACGCTGTGCGCCGCGGCGGGGCAGTCGACCGCGCTGGTGATCGAACGCGTCTGAGCAGCACGTCTTCTCTTTCCTTTTTTCCTATGCCTTCCCACATCCGATTCGAGGTCGATGCCGACGGCGTCGCGCTCCTCACCCTCGACGTGCCCGAGCGGCCGATGAACGTGTTCACGCCCGGCTTCACGGCCGAACTGCGCGAGGCCGTGGCGCAGATCGCGCAGCGCGCCGACGTGCGCGGCGCCGTCATCACTTCGGGCAAGGCCAGCGGCTTCATGGCCGGGGCCGACCTGAAGGACCTCGTGGGCTTTCATGCCACGGGCGGCGGCGCGGCCGAGGCCATCGAGGCGATCGCACCCGGCGGGCGCGCGCTGCGCGAGCTAGAGCGCTGCGGCAAGCCCGTGGCGGTGGCCATCAACGGCGTGGCGCTGGGCGGCGGGTTCGAGCTCGCACTGGCCTGCCATCACCGCGTGCTGCTCGACGAGCCGCGCGCGGTGGTCGGGCTGCCTGAGGTCACGGTCGGCCTGCTGCCCGTGGGCGGCGGCACGCAACGGCTGCCGCGCCTCATCGGCATTGCGCGCGCGCTGCCGCTGCTGCTGTCGGGCCGGCACGTGGCGCCGGCCGAAGCGCTGGCGCTGGGCATGGTCGATGCGCTCGCGCCGGCCGACCAGCTCGTGGCCGTGGCCCGTCGCTGGGTGCTCGACCATCCCGACGCCGGCCAGCAGCCGTGGGACGTGAAGGGCTTCCAGGTGCCGGGCGGCGCGGGTGCGCTCGCACCGCATGCGGGGGCCAGCTTCGGCGCCACGCTGGCGCAGGTGCGGCGCGACACGCACGACCAGCTGCCGGCGCCGCTGGCCATCCTGTCGGCCGTGTACGAAGGCACGCAGCTGCCGATGGACGCGGGCCTGGCGGTCGAGGCGCAGTGCTTCGGCCCCTTGCTGGCCGGGCCGGTGGCGCGCAACCTGATGCGCACGCTGTTCGTGAGCCGGGGCGCGGCGCTGCGGCGCAAGGGCGACTTGGGTGCGGTCAACGCTGCGTATGTCGAACGGCTGCGTCAGCTGTACCGCAGTGAAGGTGCGGCGCTGTTGAGCGAGGGCGTGTCGCCTGCGCTGATCGCGAACGCTGCGCGGCAGGCCGGGTTGGGCGAGAGTCCGTTGACCGCCGATGCAACGGCGGAACAAGCCACTGCGTCGCAACCCGACGCACGCGCCGTCGGCGAACGCCTGCTGTCGCTGCTCGCGCTCGAAGCAGTGCGTTGCCTCGAAGAAGACGTGCTGAAGCAGCCGGTCGAGGCCGACCTCGGCGCCGTGCTTGCGCTGGGCTACCCCGACTGGACCGGCGGCACGCTCTCGTACATCGAGACTGTCGGCCTCTCGGCTTTCGTCGCGCGCTGCGACGCGCTGGCCGAGCGCCACGGCGAGCGCTTCAAGCCTACGGCCGCACTGCGCCAGCGCGCGCAATCGAACACGCAGTTCTATCCCGCGGAGCACGCCGCGTGAGTACAGGCCGCGCGCAAGCGCTGCAGTCGCTGGTCGCGCAGCTGCAGCTCGAGCAGCTCGAGAAGAACCTGTTTCGCGGCACCAGCACCGACATCGGTGCGCCCGCCGTCTTCGGCGGCCAGGTGCTCGGGCAGGCGCTGATGGCCGCGGCCCGCACGGTCGACGGGCATGCGGCGCATTCGCTGCATGGCTACTTCCTGCGCGCAGGCGACAAGGCCGCACCCATCGTCTACGACGTGGACCGCATCCGCGATGGCGCGAGCTTCACCACGCGGCGCGTGGTCGCCATCCAGCACGGCGAGCCGATCTTCCACATGTCGGCCTCGTTCCACCGGCGCGAGGAAGGCGTGTCGCACCAGTGCGCGATGCCCGAGGCGCCGCCGCCCGAAGACCTCACGCCGCGCGCCGGCTCGCGCGTGCGCGTCGAGGGGCCCATCGAGTTCCGCTACGTCGATCCGCGCGACCCGGTCACGGCCGGCCCGCGCCCACCGCACAGCCAGCTCTGGCTGCGCACCGCCGACGCGCTGCCCGACGATCCGCTGCTGCACCAGGCCATGCAGGCCTATGCCTCCGACTACAGCTTCATGGGCGTGGCGATGCAGCCGCACGGCCTGGCGTTTCAGCAACCCGGCGTGCAGGGCGTGAGCCTGGACCACGCGATGTGGTTCCACCGCGACTTCCGCTGCGACGACTGGCTGCTGTACGACGCCGACTCGCCCTCGGCCGAGCATGCGCGGGGCTTTTGCCGTGGCGCGCTGTTCGACCGCACCGGCCGGCTCGTGGCCTCGGTCGCGCAGGAAGGGCTGATCCGGGTGCGCCGATGATCAAGCTCGTCTTCTGCCTGCGGCGCTTGCCGCACCTGGACCGCGCGCAGTTCCAGCACCACTGGCGACACGTGCATGCGCCGCTCGTCGCCGAACGCGCGGAGGTGCTGGGCCTGCGCCGCTACGTGCAGTCGCACACGCTCGACGATGCGCTGGTGCAGCCGCTGGCCGTGCCGCGCAGCAGCCCCGCGCCCTTCGACGGCGTGGCCGAGCTGTGGTGGGACAGCCTCGAGGCGCGCACCGGCGCGCGGCGCGAAGAAGCCCGCCGCGCGAGCGCCGAGCTGCTCACGGACGAGCGTCGCTTCATCGACCTGGCGGCCTCGCCGATCTTCTTCACCGACGAGTTCGCCGTGGTCGGCGACCCCGCCGCCGAGGCGGTGCGCGACTACCTGCAGGCGCGCGGCCGCCTGTAATCGTCGCTTCGGACGATGCCTGCGCGCAGGGCGCGTCCCTAAACTTTTTCCCACAGGCTGGCGCGTCGCCGGCCGCGAGGAGACCCCCTTTGTTCCAAGGCGAAAGTATCGAAGTCCTGCCGTTGCAGGACGGTCTGGTGGAGCTGCGCTTCGACCGGCGCGGCGAGGCCATCAACAAGCTCGACGCGCGCACCGTCGACGAGTTCCGCCAGGCCACCGAGCGCATCGCGGCCTCGCCCGATGTGCGCGGCGTGCTGGTGACGAGCGCGAAAGACGTGTTCATCGTCGGTGCCGACATCACCGAGTTCGGCGCCACCTTCCAGCAGGCCGAGGCCGACATCGCGCGCGGCGTGCGCGCCAGCAACGAGCTGTTCAACGCCTTCGAAGACCTGGCCGTGCCCAGCGTGGTCGCCATCAACGGCTTCGCGCTCGGCGGCGGGCTGGAGCTGGCGATGCTCGCGCCGCTGCGCGTGATGGCCGACACGGCCCAGGTCGGCGTGCCCGAGGTGAAGCTCGGCCTGTTCCCCGGCTTCGGCGGCACGGTGCGGCTGTCGCGCCTGGCAGGCCTGGCCACGGCCATCGACTGGGTGGCGAGCGGCAAGCCGGCCAAGGCGCCGGCCGCGCTGGCCGCGGGCGTGACCGACGAGGTCGCCGCGCCCGAGGCCCTGCGCGAGCGCGCGCTCGCACTGTTGCAGCGCGCGGTGCGCGGCGAGATCGACTGGCAGGCGGCGCAGCAGCGCAAGCGCGCGCCGCTGGCGCTGTCGAAACAAGAGGCTGGTGCGCTGGTCGAGACCGCGCGCACGCAGGTGGCGGCGCGCAGCGGCAAGCACCAGCCCGCCGCCCTCATCGCGCTCGAGATGATGGCCGAGGCCGCCGGCCGCGACCGTGCGGGCGCGCTCGACCTCGAGTCGACCGCCTTCGGCCGCGTCGCGAAGACGCAGGCCGCCGCCTCGCTGGTGCAGGCCTTTCTCAACGACCAGGCGCTCAAGAAGCTCTACAAGCGCCATGCGCGCGAAGGGCGACCCGTGAAGCAGGCGGCCGTGCTCGGCGCCGGCATCATGGGCGGCGGCATCGCCTACACCAGCGCGCTGCGCGGCACGCCGGTGCGCATGAAGGACATCGCGCAGCCGCAGCTCGACCTGGGCATGGCCGAGGCCGGCAAGCAGCTCGCCAAGCAGGTGAAGAACGGCCGACTCGCGCAGGCAAAAGCCGATGCCATTCAAGCGTCGATCGTGCCGCAGCTCGACGAGGCCGGCTTCGACACGGTGGACTGCGTGGTCGAGGCCGTGGTCGAGAACCTCGAGGTCAAGCGCAAGGTGCTGGCCGCGCTGGAGCGCAGCGTCAAGCCCGGCACCGTGATCGCCTCGAACACCTCGAGCCTGCGCATCGACGACATCGCCCAGCCGCTTGCGCGGCCCGAGGACTTTGTCGGCATGCACTTCTTCAACCCCGTGCCGGTGATGCAGCTGGTGGAAGTGATCCAGGGCGCGAAGACCAGCAATGCCGCCGTGTCCACCGCCGTGGGCTATGCCGTGGCCATGGGCAAGACGCCCATCGTGGTGAAGGACTGCCCGGGATTTTTGGTCAACCGCATCCTCACGCCGTACATCAATGCCTTCGCGCAGCTGGTGGCCGATGGCGCCGACTTCGAGGCGGTCGACCGCGCGATGGAAGCCTTCGGCTGGCCCATGGGCCCGGCCTACCTGCAGGACGTGGTGGGCATGGACGTGGGCGTGCACGTGGGCGACGTGATCGCCGCGGGCTACCCGCAGCGCATGCCGACCCTGGAGCGCAATGCCGTGAAGCTGATGGTGGCGAACAAGCGCTACGGCCAGAAGAACGGCGCGGGCTTCTACCGCTACGAGAACGACCCCACGGGCCGCCCGCGCAAGTCGGCCGCGCCCGAGGCGCATGCGCTGGTCGCCACGCTGCAGCCGCAGGGGCGGCGCGACTTCGCCGACGCGGAGATCGTCGAACGCATGATGCTGCCGATGGTGGTCGAGGCCGCGCACGCGCTCGAAGACGGCGTGGTCGCCACGCCGGCCGAGCTCGACATGGCGCTGCTGCTCGGCGTGGGCTTTCCGGCCTATGCGGGCGGCGCGCTCAAGTACGCCGACTGGCTGGGGCTGGACCGCGTGGTCGCGCTGTGCGACAAACATGCGGCGCTCGGCGCGCCGTATGTGCCCACGGCGCGCATGCGTGAGATGGCGGCGCGCAAGCTGCGCTACTACCCGGTCTGAACGGCAGGCGTTTTCGGTTTTCTTTCTTCCTTCCTCTCTCTATCCAAGGACAACAAGAGATGCAACTCGATTCCAGCATTGCCGCCGTCGTCACGGGCGGCGCCTCGGGCCTCGGAGCCGCCACCGCGCGCCGCCTGGCCAGCCACGGCGTGAAGGTCGCGCTGTTCGACCTCAACGTGGAGCAAGGCGAGGCCCTGGCCAAGGAGCTGGGCGGCGTGTTCTGCAAGGTCGATGTCACGTCGGAAGAGCAGGTCGACGCGGCCTTCGCCAAGGCCCGCGCCGCGCACGGCCAGGAGCGCGTGCTGGTCAACTGCGCCGGCACCGGCAACGCGGTGAAGACCGCGAGCCGCGACAAGGCCTCGGGCGAGATCAAGCACTTTCCGCTCGCCAACTTCGACCGCATCATCCAGATCAACCTCGTGGGCACCTTCCGCTGCATCGCCAAGTCGGCGGCCGGCATGCTCACGCTCGATGCACTGGAAGACGGCGAGCGCGGCGCCATCGTCAACACCGCCTCGGTCGCGGCACAAGACGGCCAGATGGGCCAGGCCGCCTACACCGCCTCGAAGGCCGGCGTGGTCGGCATGACGCTGCCCATCGCGCGCGACCTCATGGGCGAGGGCATCCGCGTGAACACCATCCTGCCGGGCATCTTCAACACGCCGCTGCTGCAGGGCGCGCCCGACAACGTGAAGGCCGCGCTGGCCGCCTCGGTGCCCTTCCCCAAGCGCCTGGGCAACCCGGCCGAGTACGCGACGCTGGCCGAACTGATGATCACCAACGGCTACTTCAACGGCGAGAGCGTGCGGCTGGACGGCGCGATCCGGATGGCACCGCGCTGAGGCCGGGGCGGCGGGGCGTCAGCCCTTCTGCGCACGCCCCCGCGCCTGCACCGCCTCGCGCCGCGCGCGCAGCACCTCGGGCGTGAGCGACGCGGCCCAGTCGCGCGTGGCGGCCTGCTCCAGCGCCATGCCTTCGGCAAAGCTGCGCGCATGGCCGTCGTCGATCAGGCGCTTGTAGACCGGCAGCATCTCGGGCAGCGCGCTCGCGATGTCGGCGGCCAGGGCCAGCGCCTCGGGCATCAGCTGTTCGGGCGTGGTTACGCGGTTGACCAGCCCCCAGCGCTCGGCCTGCTCGGCACCGACGAAGTTGCCGCTGAAGGCCATCTCCTTCGCACGCGCGATGCCGATGAGCCGTGACAGCCGCTGCGACAGCCCCCAGCCCGGGATCACGCCGATGCGCGCGTGGGTGTCGGCAAAGCGCGCCTCGCTCGAGGCGATCAGCAGGTCGCAGGCCAGCGCCACCTCGAGGCCGCCGGTGATGGCCGCGCCGTTCACGGCGCCGATCACCGGGCGCGGAAAGTTCGCGAGCGCGGTGGCCACGTCGGTGCCGGCGTCGCCGGTGATGGCGCCCGGGTCGATCTCGCGCAGGTCCAGGCCGGCGCAGAAGGCGCGGCCTGCGCCGGTGAGGACGAGCACGCGCACGCTGTCGTCCTGCGCGAGCGTGTCGAGCGTGCGCACCAGCGCGCGCCGCAGTGCGAGCGACAGGGCGTTCATGGCCTGCGGGCGGTTCAGCGTGAGGCAGGCGCAGCCGTCCTGCGGGCGGGTGAGCAACAGGATGTCGTCGTCAGATGCAGATGTATTCATGGCGTGTCAGTGTTGGGCGCAGGCCGGGCCGCGGCATCGTCGGAACGGACGAATCCGGCAGGCTTGTCCCGCTCACGACTCGAAACCCGCGCCCGCGTCGGCACCATGCGCCGCATTGTCTTCAATCCGTCCTTGAATCCACTGAGAGAAAGAAGGAGCGTCCCACCATGGACTTCAGCCTCACCCCGGCCCAGCTCGACCTGCAGGAACGAACGCGCCGCTTCATCGCCGAGGAGGTGATTCCGCTCGAATCCGACCCCCGGCAGGATTCGCACGGCCCCGCCGAGGCGCTGCGCGACGAGCTGGTGGCGCGCGCACGCAGCGCCGGCCTGCTCACGCCGCACGCGTCGAAGGAACACGGCGGGCTGGGCCTGTCGCACGTCGACAAGGCCATCGTGTTCGAGGAGGCGGGCTACTCGCCGCTCGGCCCGGTGGCGCTCAACATCCACGCGCCCGACGAAGGCAACGTGCACCTGATGGAAGTGGTGGCCACGCCGGCGCAGAAGGCGCGCTGGCTGCAGCCGCTCATCGACGGCCACGTGCGCTCGTGCTTCTGCATGACCGAGCCGCCGCCCGGCGCCGGCTCCGACCCGTCGATGATGCAGACCGTGGCCGTGCGCGACGGCGACCATTACGTGATCACCGGGCGCAAGTGGTTCATCACCGGCGCCACCGGCGCGGGCTTCGCGATCATCATGGCGCGCATGGAAGACGGCTCGTCGACCATGTTCCTGGCCGACATGGATCAGCCCGAGATCGTGATCGAACGGCAGATCGACGCACTCGACAGCTGCTTCACCGGCGGCCACGGCGTGGTGCGCTTCGACGGCCTGCGCGTGCCGGCCACCGACGTGCTGGGCGCCATCGGCGAGGGCTTTCGCTACGCGCAGGTGCGGCTGGCGCCCGCGCGCCTCACGCACTGCATGCGCTGGCTCGGCGCCGCGCGCCGCGTGCACGAGCTTGCTGCCGACTACGCGCGCCGCCGCCAGGCCTTCGGCCATGCGCTGGTGGAGCACGAGGGCGTGGGCTTCATGCTGGCCGACAACGAGATGGACCTGCACGTCTCGCGCCTGACCATCTGGCATTGCGCGTGGGTGCTCGACCAGGGCGGCAAGGGCCGCCACGAGTCGAGCGTGGCCAAGGTGCTGTGCTCGGAGGCCGAGTGGCGCGTGGTCGACCGCTCGGTGCAGATCCTGGGCGCGAGCGGCGTATCGGACGAGACCGTGGCCGCGCGCATCTTCCGCGACATGCGGGCCTTCCGGATCTATGACGGCCCGTCGGAGGTGCACCGCTGGAGCATGGCCAAGCGCCTCGCCAAGGCCTGAGAGCGTAGGGGCGCAAGGCGCCGCCGCCCAAAATCGTCGGTTCCGACGACGCTGTGCGGCGGCGCGGCGCCAACAATGCGCTGGACTGTCGAACCGAACCCATCACCGGAGATTTCACATGCCCGAAGCCTATATCGTCGCCGCCGCGCGCACCGCCGGCGGCCGCCGCAACGGCCGCCTTGCCGGATGGCACCCGGCCGACCTGGCCGCACAGGTGCTCAACGCCCTCGTGGAGCGCACCGACGCCGACCCCGCCCTGATCGAGGACGTCATCATGGGCTGCGTCGGCCAGGCCGGCGAGCAGGCCTCCAACGTGGCGCGCAACGCGGTGCTGGCCTCGCGCCTGCCCGAGTCGGTGCCCGCCACCTCGGTCGACCGCCAGTGCGGCTCGTCGCAGCAGGCGCTGCATTTCGCGGCACAGGCCGTGATGTCGGGCACGATGGACATCGTCATCGCCGCCGGCGTCGAGAGCATGAGCCGCGTGCCCATGGGCCTGCCCACCACGCTGCCGCTGAAGAACAACCTGGGCTTCTACGTGAGCCCCGGCATGGAAAAGCGCTACCCCGGCATCCAGTTCAGCCAGTTCACCGGCGCCGAGATGATCGCGCGCAACTACGGCATCGAGAAAGACGCGCTCGACCGCTACGCGCTCGAAAGCCACCACCGTGCCATTGCCGCCACCAAGGCCGGTCACTTCGAGCGCGAGATCGTGCCCGTGGCCGTGCGCATGGCCGACGGCACCGAGACCGGCGAGCTGCACACCACCGACGAAGGCATCCGCTACGACGCCACGCTGGAGAGCATCGCCGGCGTCAAGCTCATCGCCGAAGGCGGGCGCTGCACGGCGGCCACCGCCAGCCAGATCTGCGACGGCGCCAGCGGCCTCATGGTCGTGAACGAGCGCGGCCTGAAGACGCTGGGCGTGAAGCCGCTGGCGCGCATCCACCACATGAGCGTGCTGGGCCACGACCCGGTCATCATGCTCGAGGCCCCGCTGCCCGCCACGCAGCGCGCGCTGCAAAAAGCCGGCATGAAGATCGAGGACATCGACCTGTACGAAGTCAACGAAGCCTTCGCGCCCGTGCCCATCGCCTGGCTGAAGGCGCTGGGCGCCGACCCGGCCCGCATCAACGTGAACGGCGGCGCCATTGCGCTGGGCCACCCGCTGGGCGCCTCGGGCACCAAGCTGATGACCACGCTGGTCAACGCCCTGGGCCAGCGCGGCAAGCGCTACGGCCTGCAGACCATGTGCGAAGGCGGCGGCATGGCCAACGTCACGATCGTAGAGCGGCTCTGACGAAGCCGGGCGGCCCTTGCGCCGCCACCTGGCAGCGCCCGCGGGGGCGGCGCTGACCTTTTCCGTTCCCTCAAAAAAAGAGATCGACGCATGATTCATGACACCGATCGCGGAGACAAAGAGAACACCCCCCTGTTGCGCATCGACGCGGTGTCGGTGCGCTTCGGCGGCATCGTGGCGCTCGACGGCGTCTCGTTCGACGTGCGGCGGGGCCAGATCTGCGGCCTCATCGGGCCGAACGGGGCGGGCAAGAGCACGCTGTTCAACTGTCTCTCGCGCCTGTACGAGTGCAGCGCCGGCCGCATCGAGTTCGACGGCCATCCGCTCACGCGCCTGCCGCGCCACCGCATGGCGGGCCTGGGCATCGGGCGCACCTTCCAGAACCTGGCGCTGTTTCGCACGATGACCGTGCGCGACAACGTGCTGGTGGGCTGCCACAGCAAGCACCACGCGGGTTTCCTGCGCAACGCCTTCCGGCTGCCCGGCGTGGCGGCCATCGAGTCGCAGGCGCGGGCGCGGGCCGACCAGCTGATCCACTTTCTCGACCTCGAGGCCGTGGCCGAACGCGAAGTGGCCGACCTGCCGTTCGGCACGCAAAAGCGCGTCGAGCTGGCACGCGCACTGGCGGCCGAGCCGCAGCTGCTGCTGCTCGACGAGCCGGCCTGCGGCCTGAACCACGAAGAACTCGAAAGCCTGGGCACGCTGATCCGCGACATCCGCGACCGCCTGAACGTGACGGTGCTGCTGGTCGAACACCACATGAGCCTCGTGATGGGCGTGTCGGACAAGGTGGTGGCGCTGAACTTCGGCAAGAAGATCGCCGAGGGCACGCCGGCCAAGGTGCGCGCGCACCCCGAGGTGATCCGCGCCTACCTGGGCGAGGAAGCAGAAGCGGAGGCGATGGCATGACGACGAACATCCTCGAGGTGCGCGGGCTGCATGCGGCGTACGGCCCGACGCGCGTGCTGCAGGGCATCGACCTCGACATTCCCACCGGCCAGGTCGTGGCGCTGCTGGGCGCCAACGGCGCCGGCAAGACCACCACGCTGCGCGCGCTGTGCCAGATGATGGTGAGCACCGAAGGCCGCATCATGCTGGCCGGCCAGCGCATCGACGGCCGCTCCACCGAGCAGATCGCCAAGGCCGGCGTGGGCCACGTGCCCGACGGGCGCGGCACCTTCCTGGGCCTCACGACCGAGGAGAACCTGCGCCTGGGTGCGTACGCTCGCGCGAGCAGGGACGGCATCGACGCCGACATGGAGCGCGTGTTCGACTACTTCCCGCGCCTGCGAGAGCGCCGCGCCCAGCAGGCCGGCACGCTGTCGGGCGGCGAGCAGCAGATGCTGGCCATCGGCCGCGCGCTCATGGGCAAGCCGCGCCTGCTGCTGCTCGACGAGCCTTCGTTCGGGCTCGCGCCGCTCATCGTGAAGGACATCTTCTCGATCATGCGGCGCATCAACAAGGAAGAGCGCGTGTCGATCCTGCTGGTGGAACAGAACGCCAAGCTCGCGCTCGACCTGGCCGACTCGGCCTACCTCCTGGAAACCGGCCGCATCGTGCTCTCGGGCACGGCCGCCGACATCCGCCGCAACGACGCCGTGCGCAAAGCGTATCTGGGCGAATAAGGGCCACACACCGATGAATGCATTCCTGCACCAACTGCTGGCGGGCCTGGCCACCGGCGGCATCTACGCCAGCGTTGCGCTGGCGCTGGTGATGATCTACCAGGCCACGCACCACATCAACTTCGCGCAGGGCGAGATGGCGATGTTCTCGACCTTCATCGCCTGGAGCCTCATGCAGGCCGGCCTGCCGTACTGGGCCGCCTTCGTGGCGACCGTGGCGCTGTCCTTCGTGCTCGCGGCCGTGGTGGAGTTCACCGTCATCCGGCCCATGCACGACAAGCCGGCGCTGTCGGTGGTGGTGGTGTTCATCGGCCTGCTGGTGATCTTCCACAGCCTGGCGGGCTGGCTCTTCGGCTACACCATCAAGCAGTTCCCGAGCCCGTTCCCGTCGGACGCGTGGTTCGGCAGCGCCATGATGTCGGCGCACGAGATGGGCGCCATCGGCGTCACGCTGCTGGTGGTGCTGCTGCTGTTCGCGTTCTTCCGCTTCACGCCGCTGGGCCTGGCGATGCGCGCCGCGGCGCAGAACGCGGCCTCGTCGCGGCTGGTGGGCATCAACGTCGGTCGCATGCTCATGCTGGGCTGGGGCTTGGCCGGCGCCATCGGCGCGGTGGCCGGGATGATGGTCGCGCCCGTGGTCTTTCTCGACCCGCACATGATGACCGGCGTGCTGCTCTACGCCTTTGCCGGCGCGCTCATCGGCGGCATCGACAGCCCCGTGGGCGCGGTGCTCGGCGGCTTCATCGTCGGCGTGCTCGAGAACCTCATCGGCACCTACGTGGTGGGCACCGAACTCAAGCTGTCGGTGGCGCTGGTGCTGATCGTCGGCGTGCTCATCGTCAAGCCTTCCGGCCTCATGGGCCGCAAGTTGGTCACCCGGGTCTGATCGCATGAACTCCCCTCAAGCCTCTTCCTTGCCGACGGCCATGGCACCGCTCGGCGCGCCGGCCAACGCACGCGCCGCCAAGCCCTCGCGCTCCCCGCTCATGTGGGTCGGCCTGCTGATCGTGCTGGCCATCGGCATCACCTTCGTGGCGCGTGGCTACCAGCTGTTCCAGGCGACGATGGTGATCTCGTATGCCATTGCGCTGCTGGGCCTGAACATCCTCACGGGCTACAACGGGCAGATCTCGCTGGGCCACGGCGCCTTCTATGCCATTGGGGCCTACACCACCGGCATCCTCATGGAGCACGCGGGCGTGCCGTACTGGCTCACGGTGCCGGCGGCGGCCGTGGTGTGCCTGATCGTCGGCTACCTGTTCGGGCGGCCCGCGCTCAAGCTCGAAGGGTTGTACCTGGCGCTGGCCACCTTCGCGCTCGGCGTGGCGATGCCGCAGCTGCTCAAGTACAAGCACCTCGAGGCCTGGACCGGCGGCGTGCAGGGCATCGTGCTCATGAAGCCCGCCGCGCCCTTCGGCCTGCCGCTCAACGAAGACCAGTGGCTCTACCTGTTCTCGCTGTTCGTCGCGGTCGTGATGTTCTTCATTGCCCACAACCTGCTGCAAAGCGGCAGCGGCCGGGCCATGCGCGCCATCCGCGACCACGCCATGGCCTCCGAGGCGATGGGCGTGGACAACAGCCACTACAAGGCCATGACCTTCGGCGTGTCGGCCGCGTACACCGGCGTGGGCGGTGCGCTGTCGGCCATTGCGGTGCAGTTCGTGGCGCCCGATTCGTTCACGCTCTTCCTGTCGATCTCGCTGCTGGTGGGCATCGTGGTGGGCGGCGTGGGCACGCTGTACGGCGCGATCTTCGGCGCCATCTTCATCATGTTCGTGCCCTCGCTGGCCGAGAAGGTCTCCAAGGCCGCGCCCTGGGCGGTGTACGGCGTGGTGCTGATCGCCTTCATGTTCGCGATGCCCGGCGGCGTGGTCGGGCTGTTGCGCAAGCTCCAGGCACGCTTCGCCCGTGCACGATGACGCGACGCTGATCGCGAACGCACTGCAGCGGCTGGCCGGGCGGCTCGTGCCCGGCGGCCATGTGGTGCAGGCCGTGCGCCGGCTCTCGGGCGGCGCCAGCCAGCAGACCTGGGCTTTCGATGTGACGACCACCGGCGCGGGCAAAGCCCATCCGCTGGTGCTGCGCCGCGCGGCCGATGCCAGCGGCGCGCGCGCCCTGGGCACCGCGGGCCTGGCGGCGGAAGCGCAGCTCATCGAGGCCGCACGCGCAGGCGGCGTGCCCGTGCCCGGCGTGCGCCATGTGCTGCAGCCGGCCGACGGGCTCGGCGAAGGTTTCGTCATGGACCGCATCGAGGGCGAGACCTTGGGCCGCCGCATCGTGCGCGATGAGCGCCTGGCCGGCGCGCGCCGCGTGCTGGCGCGCCAGTGCGGCGCCGCCATGGCGTGCATCCACCGCCTGCCCGCGCACCAGCTGCCGCCGCTGCGCACGGCCGCCGCACGCGCGGAGCTCGACTTCCAGATCGGCCTGCACCGCAGCCACGGCACCGCGCGCCCCGTGTTCGAACTCGCGTTCCGCTGGCTGCGCGAAAACGCGCCGGCCGACGTGCCCGCGCCGGTGCTCGTGCACGGCGACTTCCGCAACGGCAACCTGATGGTCGGCGAGGAGGGCCTGCGCGCCGTGCTCGACTGGGAGCTCGCGCATTTCGGCGATCCGATGGAAGACCTCGGCTGGATGTGCGTGCGCTCCTGGCGCTTCGGCCACGGCGTGCTGCCCGTGGGCGGCTTCGGCACGCGCGAGAAACTCTTCGAGGGCTACACGGCCGAAGGCGGGCAGGTCGATGCCGGGCGCGTGCGCTGGTGGGAAGTGCTGGGCACGCTCAAGTGGGGCATCGTCTGCGAAGCCATGGTGCATGCCTGGCTCAGCGGCCGCGAGCGCGATGTCGAGAAGGCCGCCATCGGCCGCCGTGCGTCGGAGGCCGAGTCGGACCTGCTGGCGCTGCTCGCCCCCGAGGAGGAGGCCGCCTGATGCAGGACCGCCCCGACGTCGCCGAACTGCTCGAGGCCGTTGCCGCCTTCCTGCGCGAGCAGGTGGTGCCGGCCACCGAAGGGCAGGTCGCATTCCACGCGCGCGTGGCGGCGAACACGCTCGACATCGTGCGGCGCGAAGTGAAACTCGGCCCCACGGCGCAAGCAAGTGAACTGGCGCGGCTGGTCGCACTGCTGGGCCCCGGCGCACCCGCCGACCTGGCCGAAGCCAACCGCCTGCTCTGTACCCGCATCGCCTCGGGCGAACTCGACGCCGCCACCCCCGGCCTGATCGACCACCTGCGCCAGAACACGCGCGACAAGCTCGCCATCGACCAGCCCGGCTATGCCGCCGGCACGAAGAAGAAAGACTGAGCCATGGACTTCGACCTGCCCCGCGACCTCGTCGATTACCTCGCCGAACTCGACGCCTTCATCGACCGCGAGATCGCGCCGCTGCAGGCGCAGGACGACAACGAACGCTTCTTCGACCACCGCCGCGAATGGGCCCGCACCGACTTCGAGAACGGCGGCCTGCCGCGCCCCGAGTGGGAAGCGCTGCTGGCCGAGGCGCGCCACCGCGCCGACCGCGCGGGCCACCTGCGCTTTGCACTGCCCGCCGAATTCGGCGGGCGCGACGGCAGCAACCTCTGGATGGCCGTGATCCGCGAGCACTTTGCCGCGCGCGGCCTGGGCCTGCACAACGACCTGCAGAACGAGCATTCGATCGTCGCCAACAACCCCTTCGTGCTCGCCATTCGCGACTTCGGCTCACCCGCGCAGTGCGACGAACTCATCCAGGGCATGCTCGACGAGCGCGTGCGCCTGACCTTCGGCCTCACCGAGCCGCAGCACGGCTCCGACGCCACCCACATGGAAACGCGCGCCGTGCCCGAGGCACGCCACGGCCGCGCCGGCTTTCGCATCGACGGCGAAAAGATGTGGACCACCGGCATGCACACGGCGACCCACTGCGTGCTGTTCGCGCGCACCAGTGGGCGCGACGGCGACGCGCGCGGCATCAGCGCCTTGCTCGTGCCCGCGAAGGCCGAGGGCGTGAAGATCGAGGAGTACCTCTGGACCTTCAACATGCCCACCGACCACCCGCGCGTGAGCTTCACGAACGTGTGGGTGCCCGAAGACGCCGTGCTCGGCCCGCTCGATGGCGGCCTGGCCATTGCCCAGCACTTCGTGCACGAGAACCGCATCCGCCAGGCCGCGTCGAGCCTGGGCGCCGCCGACTACTGCGTGCGCGAGAGCGTGACGTACGCGCGCGAGCGCAAGCCCTTCGGCGAGGAACTGGCGCGCAACCAGGGCATCCAGTTTCCGCTGGTCGAGCTGGCCACGCAGGTCGAGATGCTGCGCCTGCTCATCCGAAAGACTGCGTGGCAGATGGACCAGATGCCCAAGCCGCAGGTCGAGAAGCAGCTGTCCGACAAGGTCTCGATGTGCAACTACTGGGCCAACCGCCTCGTGTGCGAGGCCGCCGACCGCGCGATGCAGGTGCACGGCGGCATCGGCTATTCGCGCCACAAGCCCTTCGAACACATCTACCGCCACCACCGCCGCTACCGCATCACCGAGGGCTCGGAAGAGATCCAGATGCGCAAGGTGGCGGGCCACCTCTTCGGCTACATGGGGCCGAACCGGGCCACCACCGCCTGAACCGCTTTCCGACGACGACTGACGACGCAGGCCATCCGGCCACTCAGCAACACAGAAGGAGACACGCGACATGGTTCATCCGCTTTCCCGCCGCACCGCCCTGGTGGCCGGCCTTGCCACGCTCTGCATCAGCCTGCCGGCCCTGGCCCAGAAGAAGCCCGAAGCCGGCGTGAGCGACGCCGAGATCGTGCTGGGCATGCCCATGCCGCTGTCGGGGCCCGTGTCGGGCTACTCGGTGGTCGGCAAGGTGGCCGAGGCCTACTTCAAGAAGCTCAACGAGCAAGGCGGCATCCACGGGCGCAAGGTGCGCCTGTTGATCTACGACGACCAGTACTCGCCGCCCAAGACCGTCGAGGTGGCGCGCCGCCTCGTCGAGGAAGACCAGGTGCTCGCCATCTTCGGCAACCTGGGCACCGCGCCCAACATGGCGATCCAGCGCTACATGAACGCCAGGAAAGTGCCGCAGCTGTTCGTGCAGTCGGGCGCCTCGCAGTTCGACGATGCCGCCAAGTACCCGTGGACCGTGCCCTTTCTCGGCAGCTACCAGGGCGAGGGCCGCGTGTTCGCGCGCCACATCATCGAGAACCGCCCCGACGCCAAGATCGCCGTGCTCATGCAGAACGACGACCTC
Organism: Variovorax sp. V35; assembly: GCF_041154465.1. Taxonomy (NCBI): domain Bacteria; kingdom Pseudomonadati; phylum Pseudomonadota; class Betaproteobacteria; order Burkholderiales; family Comamonadaceae; genus Variovorax; species Variovorax sp. V35. The sequence goes on along the minus strand of NZ_AP028666.1, from coordinate 6,237,270 downwards.
GGGCGCGAAGTGCTCAAGGGCCTGCAGGAAGGCCTGTCGAAGCAGGGCAAGGCGAAGATCGTGGCGCAGGCCACCTTCGAGGTGACCGACCCCACCGTCGATTCGCAGGTGGTGCAGCTCAAGTCGTCGGGTGCCGACGTGCTCGTGATGGCCGCCACCGCGCGCACCGCCGCGCAGGCCATCCGCAAGGTCGCCGACGTGGGCTGGACGCCCGACCGCTACCTCAACTTTGCCGCCGCCTCCGTGAAGATGGCCTTCGAGCCCGCGGGCGCCGACAAGGCCAAGGGCGTGGTCGCGCTCGCCGTCTACAAGGAGCCCATGAGCCCGCGCTGGAGCCGCGACCCCGAGGTGCTCGAGTACCTCGAGCTGCTCAAGACCCACGCCAGCGGCGTCGACCCGAGCAACGGCAGCGGCGTGTCGGGCTACATCGTGGCGCAGCTCATGGCCCACGTGCTGCGCGAGGCCGGCGCCAACCCCACGCGCGAGAGCGTGCGCGTGGCCGCCAGCACCCTCAAGAGCCCACGCATCTCGATGCTGCTGCCCGGCGTGGCCATGGCCAATTCGGCCGCCGACCTGCACGCCTATGCATCGATGCAACCTGTGCGCTTCAACGGCGTGGACCTCGACCCGGTCGGGCCCGCGCTGAACATGAAGTGAACCCCCTTTGCCTACTCACGCCCTTCGGAGCCCACCCATGAGCCAGCCTGACGACCAGGACCCCCTTCTGTACGAGCGCGACGGCGACGTTGCCATCCTCAGCTTCAACATTCCCAAGCGGCTCAACCCGCTCACCCAGCCGCTGCAGGAGGCCTTGCGCCAGCGGCTCGCACAGCTGCGCGACGAAGGCGAGGTGCGCGCCGTGGTGCTCACCGGCGTCGGCAAATCGTTCTGCGTGGGCGCCGACCTCGGCAGCATGGACGCCAGCGCGCCCGGCAGCCTGGGCCAGCGCACGGCCGACGCGATGGAGGCGATGTCGAACCGCCTCATCGAAGACCTGCGCAGCATGCCCTTCCCCGTGGTGAGCGCCATCAACGGCCCCGCCGCGGGCGCCGGCGTGGGCGTGGCACTGGCCGCCGACGTCGTGCTGGTGGCGCGATCGGCCTACTTCTACCTGCCCTTCATGCCGCGCCTGGGCATCGTGCCCGACCTGGGCACCACCTGGTTCCTCGAGCGGCTCGTGGGCCGCGCGCGCGCCGTCGGCATGTCGCTGCTCGGCGAGCGCCTGTCGGGCGAGCAGGCCGCGCAATGGGGCCTCGTGTGGGCCTGCGTGGACGACGCCGAACTGCGCGCCCAGGCCGTGGCCGTCGCGCAGCGGCTCGCGCGCCTGCCCGCGCATGCGGCGCACGAGATCCGCGCCGTGTACGAATCGGCCGCCAGCCAGTCGCTCGTCGGTCAGATGCGCCACGAGGCCGAGCGCCAGCGCGAGCTGATCGACCGGCCCGACTTCGCCGAAGGCGTGAAAGCCTTCCTGGAGAAACGCGAGCCCGTGTTCCGCCGGCCATGAGCGCAGCCGCAGACGCCACCACCGCAGGCATCGAGTTCGACGCCGACCGCCTGCAGCGCCACCTGCGGCAGGCGCTGCCCGAGCTCGAAGGCCCGATGCGCCTGGCGCGCATCGGCGGCGGGCAGTCGAACCCCACCTTCTTCGTCGACTTCGACAACCGCGCGCTGGTGCTGCGCAAGCAGCCGCCCGGCGAGCTGCTGCCTTCGGCCCACGCCGTCGACCGCGAGTACCGCGTGCTGCGCGCCCTGGCCGCCACCGACGTGCCCGTGCCGCGCACCGTGCTGTACTGCGACGACCGCACCGTGGTGGGCACGCCCTTCTACGTCATGGAGAAGCTCGAAGGCCGCGTGCTGTCGAACTACGCGCTGCCCGGCATCGCGCCCGCCGAGCGCCGCGCCTACTACTTCGCCATGGCCGAGACCCTGGCGCGCCTGCACGCGGTCGACCTTGCCGCCGTCGGCCTCACCGACTACGGCCGCCCCGGCAACTTCTTCCAGCGCCAGATCGCGCGCTGGACCCGGCAGTGGGAGGCCTCGCGCACGCGCGAAGACGCCAACATCGAGCGCCTCATCGCCTGGCTGCCCGTCAACCTGCCGCCGGGCGACCAGACCACCATCGCGCACGGCGATTTCCGTTTCGGCAACCTCATGTTCCACCCCACCGAGCCGCGCGTGATCGCCGTGCTCGACTGGGAGCTGTCCACCCTGGGCCACCCGCTGGCCGACGTGGCCTACAACTGCATGGCCTGGCACACCGGCGCCGACGAGTTCGAGGGCATGCAGGGCATCGACCTCGCGGCCGAAGGCATTCCCACGCAGGCCGAGTACATCGCCCACTACCAGCAGGCCGGCGGCTGCGCCGAGCCGGTGACGAACTTCCACCTGGCGTTCTCGCTGTTCCGTTTTGCCGTGATCCTCGAGGGCATCGCCGCGCGCGCGAAGAGCGGCAGCGCGGCGGCGGCCGATGCGGTGCAGGTGGGCGCGCAGGCCGCGGGGTTTGCGCGGCGGGCGGTGGCGTTGATCGACTAGAAATCTGCGCCTGAGAAGCCTCCGTATCATTTCGACTGTCCTTCGGCACAGCGAAAGAGTCCATGCTTCTCATCAGATCCGCCACGAGCGGCCTCTTCGGATTTATCGATCTCGGAGGGGAGGTCGTTGTTCCTCCGCAGTTCCATGACGTCGGGCCTTTTGCCACGAACGGACTTGCGGTTGCGCGGCTGGATCTCGAAAGCGAAACCGGCATTGGGTTCATCGATCGAACGGGTCGCACCGTGGTCGGCCCGTCGTTCCATCAGGCCGAGGATTTTTCCAGCCAGGGCATCGCCAAGGTGATCCTCGACCGGGAACAGCTGTTTCAGAACGGCTTTGTGGACGCCAAGGGCCGCAAGGTCTTCGCGTCGGTTTTTGAATACGCCCGCTCGTTCGACGACTCGGGCCTCGCGATGATCCGGACCCCGGAAGGCACCTGCGGATGCATCGATGTCCGAGGGGAACTGGTGGTTCCGACCCTCTACGACGGGATCGGTGCATTCGCCGTCAATGGTCTCGCCAAGGCCAGGCGCGCCGACTTCACAGGATTCATCGACGTCACCGGCAAGGAAGTGCTGCGCCCGGCATTCAAGACATTCGATGAGTTCGATGCGTGCGGGCTGGCGACCTTCAAGGGAGGCAACCATCGCCATGGCTACATGGACGCGAGCGGTGAACCCCGAATTCCGGCCCGCTATGTGGAGGCTGCCGGCTTCGCCAAGAACGGACTGGCCAAAGTCCGCATCGGGGAGAAATGGGGCTTCATCGACACGGCCGGGAATGTGGCAATCGACCCCGTCTTCGACGACCTGTCGAGCTTCTGCTACGCAGGATTCGCCGTTTTTCTGCACACGAACAATAAATGGGGATGCATCGATGCCGCGGGCGAGGTGGTCATCGACCCCATGTACGACGACATCGATCTGTCGTTCGATCCGCAGGTGCTGGAGGTCGTGCGTGAGGGCGTCCGTGGCTACATCACGAAGGCCGGCACGTGGATCGGTAGCTATGTCCGGTAGGCGCCGGCTGACCAGCTAGCCGGGCAGGGCGCCCGTCAGCCGCCGATGGGCGAGCACAGCTCGACCAGCGTGCCGTCGGGGCAGCGCACGTACGAGACGACTTGTCCCCAGGGCTTGGTCACCGGTGCCGACAGCTGCGTGGCGCCGGCCGCGAGCGCGCGGCTGTGCGCGGCGGGCACATCGGGCGTCACGAGGCCCAGCTCCATGCCCAGCGGTTGCGCGGATTCCGAGGCGGCGACATGCCCGCCCGGAAAGTTGGAATCGCCGAGCGCGTGCGCGGCGAACGCCAGCGTGGTCTCGCCAGTTTCGAGCTCACCATAAGTGCCCGATTCGTGCAGGAAGCGCGTGGGCAGGCCGAAGGCTTGCGCGAAGAACTTCAGCGACTGGGCGACGTCGGGAACGTAGACGATGGTGTAGCCGAGTTTCATGGTGCGTGGCCCGTGACCTACTTACTGTGCTTCCAGCCGCTCTGCGATCTCGCGCGCCCCCAGTTCCCGCACCGTGGCCAGTCGCTCCAGCTGCGCCGCGCGCGGGCGCGCCTTGCCTTGTTCCCAGTGATAGATCGTCTGGCCCGACACGCCGACCAGCTGCCCATAAATCGCCGCGGACAGCCCGAGCTTGGCGCGGTGCGCGGCCAGCCGGTTGGCGCTGAAGCGGCGCTTGGGACCGCCCGCGTCGGCGTCATCGCCCGCAGCACCGGCGGCGGCCGGCGCCTGGCGCGCGGAGCCCTTGGCGACCTTGCGCAATTCCTTTTCAAGCGCGCTCACCTGACGGCGCAAGTCGGCAATCGATGCGCGGTGTGCGACGGAGGCTTTCTTGAGGGTTTCGATCTCCGCTCGCACTTCCTTGCGAGCGACACGGGAGATTTCGGCTTTGAGGATGGAGGCGATGTTTGGCATGGGGGGATTGTGCTCAATTTGGGGACACAAATGGAGGGGGCGCTCTGTAGGCGGAAGCCGTCGTTTGCGGGCAACAGATGTTTGAGCCCCCAATGGGTCTCGGAACTTTTTCGCTAAACGCCGAATTCCATCGTGCCGATGGATGCTTGTCTGAGGCGTTTAACCAAGGCCGTGCCTATCTCGCAGAGAGGTTCCATGCGACGATTCGGGGCCGCGTTATCGGCCGGTATTGGACATTCGTCAAAAAAACAATTTGCGCCAATGGCGAGTCCACGCACACACGGGCGCTGTTACAGGGAGCACACATGGCATTTACTTCCGGCATTCGCAAAGCTTTGCTTGGCGGATGCTTCTTGCTGGTCGGGCTGACCGCATTCGCCCAGCCGGAGCTGTATCGAAGCGTTCTGGATCTCAGCTACAAGAGCGCAAGGCCCGCTCTTCCGGTCGCCGCCTACCGAAATATCAGCGGGGCGGAATTCAGGTCGATGGTGAACAAGGCGTTCCAGAAGTCGGACTTCTCTCTTGTGGCTGTGGGCCAGCAGAAGAACAAGTCGACGATCTTCGAGTTCAAATTCAATGCCGATCCAAAGTGGCGGTTCGTGCCGACAGTTCTCGTATCTGCCGAGGAGCTGCTCGATGGAAAGAAGAAGTGCAATCCATGCTACTTGAGATTCTTCGAGATAAAAAACGCGCCAGAGGTCAAGGCGCTTCCGTGGATGGCTCAGTACGACCTGAGCGCGCGGCTCTTGCCGGCGATCGACAACGCGTACGCGACGATCGAGTCTGCCGGGCGCGAACATATCGACCCTGCGTTTCGGTTCGACTACAAGCGGCAATGGGAAGGGGAAAAGACCTTGTTCGGCAACGCCTTCGTTGGCCTCCGTTTGCCCAGCCTCAAGGAGAACATTGTTCGCGCTTACCAGAGCGCTGGCTTCCAGCCCATTGAAGGCGAGGCTCCTCCGAAGGCCCCCGAGCTCATTCTGGCTTTCAGTTTTCCCGTGGATCCGGCCAAGGAGGGCGGGGTGGTCTACAAGGTGAAGGTCCTCAGCCAGTACGACGCGGACGGCCATTGCTACCCCTGCGAGGTCATTGAATACTTCGATCCGCACCAGCAACTTCCCCCGGCGGGTCTGTCCGGCGTCGTGAGCCGTGCGAGCCTCGAGTCGAGATTCACGGCAGCGCGGAATGCGGCATACGAAAGCATGCGTGCCGACCTCGGACGTTATCTGCGACCTCGCTCCGTGTTCTCGGTGCCGCCCAAACCAGCGCCCCTCGGGTCGCCACGTCCTCCGCCCATGCCGGTTGCGGCGACATGACCGCCCAGGCGCAGCTTGCGGCTGGGAGCGGCACCAACACCGCGATGCGCCAGGAGCATTGGCTCATCTTTGGCAACCTGTTCGCAGCGCTGACGGCCGGCGCGCTGGCATCGTGGTCCGCGCCGATGATGCTGGCCATTCTCTATATCAATGTATGGCTGCTGGCGAATCCTCATCTGGTTGCGACCTACACGCGCATCGGCGCGATCTATTCGCACCTTCGCCTGCGCTGGGTCCTGATCGTTGTCGCACCTCTCTTGATATTGGCGGCTTTGACGGTCATTGCGCTGGCCTATGAAGCGGCCGGGTTGCTTGCCCTGTATTTCGTGCTTCAGACGTTCCATGTTGCCCGCCAAAGCTATGGAATCGCCAGACGTCATGACCGGCGGCTTCAGGTGCCTTTCCGGAAGCTGCCCTATTTGCTGGTCTATTTGTTTCCCGCGTGGGGGTACCTGCATCGCAGCGCGCAGGCGCCCCAAAGCTTCCTGGGGTACCCCATCTGGTTTCCTCCCGTTCCGCAGGAGTTGACCTTTGCAGTGGGCATCGCGGCCATCGCCGGCGCATTGTTCTGGTTCGCTCGCCTGATGATGCAGGCCAGGAGCGAGAAGCCGGCGAATGAGCCCTTCAACAGCTTCGTGCTCTCGCACCTGGTGATTTCGTTGGTTGGCTATGTCTGGATCAGCGACATCACGGTGGGCTGGTTGGTGGTCAACGTCTGGCACAACATCCAGTACCTGATATTCGTCTATCGCCAACGGCGGACCGAAGTCATGACGGGACAAAGCAGCGAAGAATCAGACAGTGCTTCGGTGCGACGCAAGTCGTTGGTTGAGGTTCTGAAATCGCCAGCGACATTTTTTCTGACGTGTTCCATCGGGGGAGCTGCCTTGTTCGTGGCCGCCGATCATGTGGGAGAGAGCCTTCTTTGGCTGGGGCTTCCGACGGTTCTTATTGCGCACTTCGTCTTGAACTTCCATCACTACTTGGCGGACGCCGTGATATGGAGGCGGCGTCGTGCAGGCAAGCCTGAAGAGGTTTCGCAGTGCTGATTGACGCGGCCCGCCTCGCTTCACTCACGTCCGGCGCCTGACCTCACCGCTCACCAGCAGCGGCGTTTCCGTCACGATCGGTTGAAAGGGCCCGTGGGGTGCGCTCACCGGTTCCCATGTAGCGCTCGATCGCAGCTTTCTGCGCACGCAAGAGGGCCGCTTCATCGCCATTCCCAAGGCGCTCATGCTCTTGGGCCGCCAAAGACCAGGCGCCTATCTCGGCGCCGATGATCTCCTGGCAATCCATGTCCGAAAGCTCTCTTCTGGGAACGTCGCCATTCAGACCGAAGACTGGAACGGGGACAGTGCTTGCCGGAACGGCCGAAGCGTTGTCCAACGCGGAAAGAACGGATCGCAATGCCGAGATTGCGACGGAATCTTTCGCCTTCATTGCCAGGAGCAGATCGCCACTCAACTGCCGTCGCAGAGGCGTTTTCATGTCTTTCATTTCGTAGATGTCCCTGCATGTCGTTTGCACGGATCGCCCGATGACGGCGCGAAGAGGTGCGGCCAAGTCGCTTGCAACAAGTTCACAGCATCGACGGGCGGTCGCTCAGGCGCATTTTGCCCTCCGCCTCCGTCCCGAAATTCCGGCAGGTGAAGCCGGGCAGGATGAAGCAAAAAGGCCCTGCGCGGGTCCGCGATACCGGGATACCCGGAGTGGCAGGAGGCGCTACCTCCCGGATAACACGCCGCGATCATCGCCATGCTCGGAACAATCGCGCGGAACAGCTCCGCGCGATTCGAGCGCGGGCATCACTACTGCCAGTCCAGCGATGCACGGAACGCCGCATTTACTCGCCATTCTTCGAAGAGAGCTTGCTGCTGCCGGTTTCACCCTCGGCGACGTGGCGAGTGCGCTCGGCACGTCAGAGCAGCGTGCACAAAACTTGATAGCGAACGGGACCATGAAACTGCGGGATATCGACAAGCTTGTCGAACTGCTGCGTCTGAACTTCGACGAAATCCTGAGCGAAGTGGGCTATCCCCGGCCCGTCGGCGCGCCGCTGGGTCTTTCAGCCTCCGTTTCGAGCCGATTCGAAGAGGGATGAATCGTGCGAGGCGCTCATTGCACGCCGCCTTCACCAAGGGCCGCACGCAGCGACTGCGTCGTGACATCGGCGGCCTCGATTCGCCGCTGCAGTTCCTCATTCACCAACCGCACCAACGCCCCCAACTCCGTACGCGTCGGAAAGACCTCTTCCGTATCCCCCACACGCTGCGGAACGATGAGCTTCTCAATACACGCGTAGGCCCGTTGCACTGCATGAAGACTGTCGACGTCATCACACGCCTGCAGCGCGAGCGATTCGGCACTGGCGGTTTCGGAAGATGGAGAAAGCGAAGACGCGTGCGCGCATGCGCGGGGAGATGCAGATGCAGCCATGAATGGCCTCCAAGGGTTTCGATTTGCTGAAACCGACGCACCCAACGCCAATTGAGGGCGGCAGCTCGACGGGTTGGCGTACCGGGAAACCACTTGCGTGAAACCGGCCGGGCTCGCGCCCGCCCATCGAGCCGCCTAAACAGGAAGGAGGCACGAACGACAAAGCCGCAGACCCTGCGGGGTGGCTGCGGCTTTTACGTCGCAGTGATTTCATCGGGACGCCAATCCCGATCACGCCCTGTGTGGACGTGATCGGCGCAGTATAGCCACGGACATGGCCGCAGCGCAGGCGCTCCCGATCACCGCTGGCGCACTACTTCACGGTGCCGCCAGATACGCCTCGACCGTCTTCCCCCACAGCCCCTGCTGCGCAATCAGCCCGTGCCCGTTCATGCCGGCCTCCAGCGTGAAGCTCTCGAAGCGCCCCTTGCCGCCTGCGTCGCGAAAGGCTTCGAAGTTCTTGCGGCTGTGCGACATCGCGTAGAACGGGTCGTTCTCGCCGTAGAGCCACAGCGTGGGCTTGGCAAAGGCCGCGCCGCGGCGGAAGGTGGCGGGGTTGATGGCGTCGGCGGCGTTGCCGGGGCACTTGTCGCCCATCCAGCCGCCGACGAAGTTGATGACGCCCTGGAACATGTCGGGGTGCAGGCCCGCGTAGGCCACGGCAAGGATGCCGCCGCGCGAGTGGCCTGCGATTTCCATGCGGCGGGTGTCGACGTCGGGGTCGCGCTGCAGCCACGCGATGGCGGCGTCGAGGTCGGCCACGGCGCGGTCGAAGCCGGCCAGGGCGATGGCGGGCTCGCAGCTGTAGTGCTCGCGCTTGGCGGTGAAGCCTTCGTCGTACAGGCCGTCCGACTGGCCGCGTCCGCGCCGCTGTGGATAGGCGATGAGCCAGCCGCGCTGCGTGAACCAGCGGGCGGTTCGCTCGGGGGCCCAGGTCTGCTTGAACAAGGCCGGGTCGTTGCCGATGCCGGTGGAGCCGTGGTTGAACACGACCGTGGGGAACGGGCCGGCGCCGTCGGGCTTGTAGATGACCATCTCGAGCGTGACGGGCGCGCCGTTCTCGACGAAGGGCGTGGGCACGCGCACGACGCTGCGTTGCAGTGGCTGCTGCTGTACCTGCGGCTGTTGTTGTTGCGGCTCCGGTCGCTGCGCCCAGCTCGCGCCACTGAGGGTGAAGAGCGACGCGAACGAGGCGGCCACGAGCGCGGCGGTGCGAAGGCGATTCATCTTTTTCTTCATGGGCGAGTGCTTTCGGAAGTGGGCAGGGACGCCGCCGCATTCTGCCCCGGGGTCTGCCGTTCGCTGTCGCGTGGCGCGGCCACCCGCCACCGCAGCGCGCCGCTCGCGAGCACGACGCCGGGCACCACGAACGACAGCGCCAGCAACGCGGGGCGCGTGACGGGCTCGTTCATCCACCACGCCGCGCCGAGTGTGGTCAGCACGGGCACGAGCGCGGACGACAGCGCGGCGCGTGCGGCGCCCAGCCGCGTGATCGCGACGCCGTAGACCACCAGCCCCAGCAGGCCGGCGACCACGCCTTGCCCTGCGGCCTGCATCGCGATGTCGGTCCATGGCGCGGCGAACAGGCGCGGCGGGCCGGCGAGCCACAGCAGCGGCAACAGCAGCAGGGTCGACGCACCGTTGACGAAGGCCGCGCCCTGCCACGCGCTCATGCCGCAGCGGCCGAAGGCCAGGGAGTAGACGGTCCACAGCAGGGCCGCCAGCAGAAAGAGCAGGTCGCCGCGCCAGTGCTGCTGGCGCAGGCCCTCGCCGAAGCTGCCCGCCGCGAACACGGCCATGCCGACGGCGATGCCGGCCAGCCCGAGCAGGCGCAGACCGTGCACGCGCTCGCCCCGGTAGACCCACGCGCCCAGCGCGGTGAACAGCGGCAGGCTGCCGGCCATGAAGATCCCCATGTGGCTGGCGGGCGCCCATTGCGCGCCAGCCAGCACCAGCAGGCCGAAGGGCAGGCCGCTGCCGACGACGAGCAGCACGAGCGCGCCGCGCGATGCACCCGGCGGCACGAGCCTGCCGCGCAGCCACAGCGGGCTGAGCAGCAGCGCGGGAATGCCGTAGCGCAGCAGCGCGAGGTCCATCGGCCCGAGCGCGGTGGCGGTCACGCCGTGGCGCGACAGCAGCTGCCAGGCGCTGCCGATGAGGGCGGCGGCCAGCGCGGCGAGCGCGCCGGTCCAAAGGGTGCGAGGCGATGTCGTCATCGGGCCAGTCTGTGGCCCGGCCGGCGCGAAAGCTATCAGATTCGTGCGCCTGCGCCGGCCGGCCCGAGCACGCGGCGGGCCTCGCCGAGCGTGACGCCCACGCCGCGCCGGAACACGGCGCCCAGGTGGCTCTGGCTGCAGTAGCCCAGGTCGTGCGCGAGGCCGGCTAGGTCGCGTTCGCCGTCGGCCAGCCGCTCCATCGCCGAGGCCAGCCGCAGGTGCTGGCGGTACTGGTGCAGGCTCAGGCCGGTCTGCTGGCGAAAGCGCCGCGCCAGGTGAAAGGGCGAGCGCGACACGGCCTCGGCCAGTTCGTCCAGCGAGAGAGCAGGCCGCGCGCCCGGGCCGCAACCTTCGGACAGCAGCAGTTGCCGTGCACGCGCGACGGCGCCATGCCAGGGCGCCTGGTGCGGCGCGCTGCCCAGTTCGGCGACGAGCGCGGCCACCAGGGCCGCGGCCTGTGCGCTGTCGGTGTCAGGCAGCTGGCGCCGTGCCGCATGCATGCGGTACAGCGTCTGCGGCGTCAGCAGGCAGACGCTCAGGCCCACAGCGCTTGCACCCTGAGCCGGGCTCACCGATGCGTGGCCGCTGACCACGAGGCTGTGCCGCACGGTCGCGGTCTCGGGCCGCAGCCGGTAGGCGGTGGCATCGCCGAAGCGGATGGCGGTGAGCGCGTCGGTCAGCCAGGTGTGCTCGCCCGAGCGCACGTCGAGCCGCGTGCGCCCGATGGGGAAGACCACGCGCGGCGAGGCCACGGTGTACAGGTCGCTCCACGCGAGCCCCTGTGGCGCGTGCAGGCGCACATGCGCCACCTCGAACCCGCGTCCGGCATAGAGAAGGGTGCGGTCTTGCGGCATGCGAAGCGTGAACGCACGACAGGGTGGGTCAACCCAGCGCGGTCCAGTTGCAGCGCAGCTCGTACTGCGTGCCGCGGTAGCTGAGCGTGCCGGTCGCGCCGGCCACGCGCAGCGCCACGGCCACCTGCGGACGGTCCAGGCCGGTGCCGCGCGCGCGCATGAACTGGCGGCGATGGTCGACGAAGCGCTGCTGCAGGCTGAAGCGCTCGGTCTCGTCGGCACCGGAGGCGGTGTTCGCCACGATCAGCTCGGTCAGCTGGCCGGTCGAGAGGCTGAACTGGATCTCGACCGCGTACGGCCGGCCGTCGCACTGCAGGCTGCCGTTCGCAAAGGCGGGCGACAGGCCAAGGAGCAGAAAGCAGGGCAGGGCGAGAGCGAGGAGGCGGCGGTGCATGTCGCAGTGGGTGCAGGTGGCGGCCCGCCACCATACCCCAAGCAGGTGAAACACACCCGTACACACCCAGACACACTCGCCGGCGCGTCACCCCACCTTGCGCGCGCGCCCTTCCCAGTGCGGCTCGCGCAGCTTGTACTTGAGCATCTTCCCCGCCGGCGACAGCGGAATCTCTTCGCGAAACTCCACGCTGCGCGGGCACTTGTAGCCGGCGATCAGCGTCTTGCAGTGCGCCACCAGCGCCTCGGCGCTCAGGCTTTCTCTGGCGCGCAGCACGACCACGGCATGCACGCGCTCGCCCCACTGGTCGTCGGGCACGCCGACCACGGCGCACATCGAGACCTGCGGCAGCTGGGTGATGGCGTTCTCGACCTCGGCCGAGTAGATGTTCTCGCCGCCGCTCACGATCATGTCCTTGAGCCGGTCGACCACGTAGACGAAGCCGTCGGCGTCCATCACGCCGCCGTCGCCGGTGTGCATCCAGCCATCGCGCAACACTTCGGCGGTCTGCTCGGGCTTGTTCCAGTAGCCGGCCATCACCATCGGCCCGCGCGCGGCGATCTCGCCGACGGTGCCGTGGGGCACGGGGTGGCCCTCGGCATCGACGATGCGCACTTCGGCGATGGGCACGGGCCGCCCGGCCGAGCGGCGGCGCGCGGCCGGCTGGTCGGGGTGGTGGCACCAGGTGGGCAGCACGGTGACCACGGGCGACAGCTCGGTCATGCCGTAGAGCTGGCAGAAGCCCGCGCGCGGCAGCTTGTCGATGGCCTGCAGCAGCAGCGCGTCGTCGATGGGCGCGGCGCCGTACAGCACCAGCTGTAGCGGGGTGGTGTCGAACTCGTCGAAGCGCGGGTGCTCGATGAGGCGCTTGAGCATGGTGGGCACCATGAAGGTCTCGCTGGCGCGCTCGTTCTGGATCGCCTCGAGCACCTTCACTTCGTCGAAGGCCGGGATGATGACCTGCGTGCACAGCCGCATCATCAGCTGCAGCGTGAGGCCGGTGCCGCCCACGTGGAACATGGGCGCCATGTTCAGGCCCACGGCTTCAGCGGGGCGCGTGGCGGCCATGTTGGCCGAGAGCTGGCCGGTGTAGAGGTTGCCGTGCGTGAGCATCACGCCCTTGGGCAGGCCGGTGGTGCCGCCGGTGTACATCACGGCGGCCAGGTCGGCGCCGCCGCGCCGCGCGTCTGGCACGGGCTGCGCCTGCGCCTGCGCCATGAGGGCTTCAGCGTCGGCCATGCCGTCGGGCGCGGGGCCGTCGCCGAAATGCACCAGCGTCTTCAGCGAACGCGAGAGCTCGCGCTGCTGCTGCGCCACGGCGCCGAAGTGCGCGTCGGACAGCAGGATGCGCGTGTCGCAGTCGTCCAGCGAGTACGCGACCTCGCGCGCGCTCCAGCGGATGTTGACGGGGTTGATCACGCCGCCCGCCCACCAGGTGGCGTAGAGGTACTCCACGTAGCGGTCGGAGTTCAGCGCCAGCAGGCCCACGCGGTCGCCGGGTTGCAGGCCCAGCGACTGCAGCACGGCCGCCAGCCGCGCCACGCGGTCGACGAACTGGGCGAAGGTGCTGCGGCGCTCGCCGCACACGAGGGCGGTGGCGCCGGGGCGTTCCTGCAGGGCCTTGTGCAGGGGCTGGGTGAGGTCCATGGACTGCGGTCTCCGTCGGTCGGTTCGTTGTTGTGCGCCGAGTATGGAAGGGACGCGCCGCGCCGGCATCGTCGGAAGCGACGGGATCGAAAGCGCTGCAGCGGCCAAAGTCGTCCGAAGCGACGGTGACCGGCACAGGGCTGCGCGCGACCATCGCCGCAGAACGAACGATTCGACTGTTCGACCGACCGGAGACAAGCCATGCATTCCTTCCCGACCGACCCGGCGCGCCGCCGCCTGATCCACGGCGCCGCACTCGCCGCCGCGGGCACCGCGCTGCCCTTCCTGGCGCGCGCCCAGGGCCTGTTCGGCAAGCAGCCGATCACGCTGCTGGTGCCGTACCCCGCGGGCGGCGCCACCGACGTGCAGGCGCGCGCGTTGGCCCTGGCGGCTTCGCGCGAGCTGAAGCAGCAGATCGTGATCCTCAACCAGCCCGGCGTGGCCGCCACGCTGGCGCCGACCACCATGGCGCGCAAGGCCGCGCCCGACGGCTACACGCTGTCGCTCATGCTGAGTTCGCTGTACCGGCTGCCGCATCTGCAGAAGGTGAGCTACGACCCGGCCACCGACTTCACCTACGTGGCCAACGTGACGGCCGCCACGCTGGGCATCACGGTGCGCCAGGACGCGCCGTGGAAAGACCTGAACGCGCTGCTGGCCGCGGCCAAGGCCAAGCCGGGCGAGGTGTCGTACGGCACCACTGGGCGCGGCGGCACCTCGCACGTGTCGATGGAGCGGCTGGCCGCGCTGGCCGGCGTGAAGTTCAACTTCATTCCCTTCAAGGGCGCGGCCGAGCTGTACAACGCCCTCATGGGCGGCCATGTGGACGCGGTCTCCGAGGCCGGCTTCGGCGCCGCCGTGGCGGGTGGGCGCGTGCGCCTGCTGGCCACCTTCAACGAGGCGCGCTCGCCCACGCGGCTGAACGTGCCGACCGTGAAGGAACTCGGCTACGACGTGGTGGCCAACGGCTCGTGGGGTATCGCCGGCCCGCGCGGCATGGACCCGAAGGTGGTGCAGGCGCTGCAGGAGGCCTTCCGCAAGGCGGTGGACGACCCCGAGTTCTTGCGCACGCTCGACCTGAACGACTACGTCCGGTTCTACATGGACAGCCCCGCCTACACGGCCTGGGCGCACAAGACCTACGCCGACGAGAAGCGCTTCGTGAGCGACCTGCGCATCAAGCTCGACGACTGAACCCGACCTTCCTTCCTGCTGCCATGACTTCTTCTTCCTCTTCTTCTTCTCTTCACTGCTTCCTCCACCCCAAGGCCATCGCCTTCGTCGGCGCCACCGAGCGCTCGGTGTGGTCCAACGCGGCGCTCGCCAGCCTGCGCACGCTGGGCTACGCGGGCCAGCTCTACCCGGTCAACCGGCGCGGCGGCAGCTTCCACGGCATCGCGGCCGCCACCTCGGCCGAGGCCATCGGCGAGCCGGTCGACACGGCGCTGCTCATGGTGCCGGCCGACGCGCTCGACGACGCGCTGGCCGACCTGCAGCGCGCGGGCATCGGCAACGCCGTGCTGCTGAGTTCGGGCTTCGCCGAAGCCGGCGAGGAAGGCCGTGAGCGCCAGCGCCAGCTCACGGCCAAGGCGCGATCGCGCGGCCTGCGCATCCTCGGGCCGAACTGCCTGGGCTTCGTCAACTACGTCGACCGCTCGGCCGTGTGGACCGCCTCGCTGCGCGAGCCGCTGCCGGCGGGCACGCTGGGCATCGTGTCGCAAAGCGGTGCGCTGGCGGGGCAGCTGTCGTTCATGGCGCAGGTGCACGGCATCGGCCTGAGCCGCATGGTCTCGACCGGCAACGAGTCGGACATCGACATCGCCGAGGTCATCGACTACCTGGTGGACGACGAGCACACGCGTTCCATCGCCGTGTTCGCCGAGACCGTGCGCGACCCGCAGCGCTTTGCCGCCGCGGCCGAGCGCGCGCTGGCCGTGGCCAAGCCCATCGTGGTGCTGAAGATGGGCAGCAGCGAGATCACGGCGCAGGCCGCGCAGGCCCACACCGGCTCGCTGGTGGGCGACGACCGCGTGTTCGACGCCATGTGCCAGCGCCTGGGCCTGATGCGCGTGCGTTCCATCGAAGACCTGGTGTTCACCGCCGCCTTCGCCAGCATGACCGGGCCCTTCGCGGCCGGCGGGCTGGCGGCGGTGTCGATGTCGGGCGGCATGTGCGAGATCTTTGCCGAGCGCGCCGAAGAAGAAGGCCTGGCGCTCACGCCGCTCGCGCCCGCCACCGAGGCCGCGCTGCGCGAGGTGCTGCCGGGCTACGGCACGCCGCAGAACCCGCTGGACGTGACCGGCGCGGCCATGCTGCAGCCCGAGCTGTTCGGCAACGCGCTCGAAGCGCTGGTGCGCGACCCCGCGCTGGGCGCCGCCATCGTCGTGGCCGACGTGCCCAACGCGCCGGCCAACGACACGCCGCTGAACCGCGCCGTGCTGGCGCAGGTGGCGCGCGGCCTGGCCGCCAGCCCGGTGCCCGCCATCGTCTGCAGCCACTACGTGATGCAGGTGAGCGAGCGGTCGCGCGAGCTCATCGCCGAGACCGGCATCCGCCACATCGCCTGCGGCATCCACCACGCGATGAGCGCGGCGGGTGCGGTGCGCCGCTGGTCGGAAACGCTGCGCCGGCGTCAGGGCGCGCAAGTCATGGCCACCGCGGTATCGGCCACGCCGCCCGCGTCGCCTCTGCGATCGGAGCGCGAGACGCTCGACTGGCTCTCGCAGCGCGGTGTGCCGGTGGTGCCCGTGCGGCTGTCGCGCAGCGCCGACGAGGCGGCACGCTTCGCGCAGGAGCTCGGCGGCCCGGTCGTGCTGAAGATCGCCTCGGCGCAGATCGCGCACAAGACCGAGGTCGGCGGCGTGGCGCTGAACCTGCAGGGCGCCGACGCGGTGCGTGCCGCCTGGCAGGCGATGGATGCGCGCGTGCGCGCCGCGCGGCCCGAGGCCGAGATCGACGGCATCCTGGTCGCGCCGATGCGCCAGGGCGGGCTCGAGCTGTTCGTCGGCACCGTGCGCGATCCGCAGTGGGGCCCGGCGCTGGCCGTGGGGCTCGGCGGCATCTGGGTCGAGGCGCTGCGCGACACCAGCCTGCGCCTGCTGCCCGTGACACCCGCCGAGGTGAAGGACATGCTGGCCGAGCTGCGCGGTGCGCGCCTGCTCGACGGCTGGCGCGGCGCGCCCGCGGCTGACCGCGACGCCATCGCCGAGGCCGTGGCCGCCATCGGCAACGCGGCGCTCGCGCTCGGCCCCGAACTGGTCTCGCTCGAAGTCAACCCGCTGCGGGTGGACGGCCGCACCGTCGAGGCGCTCGATGCGCTGGCCGTGTGGGGCGCGGCGGGCTGAACGACTTTCATCGTCAAGAAAACCAACAGGAGACCTCTTCATGCTGCAACGACGTCGATTCGCGCAATGGGGCGCGAGCGGACTGCTGGCCCCCGCGCTCGGTGCCTTGCCGAAGGCGCAGGCGGCCGACGCCTACCCGACCCAGCCGATCAAGGTGATCGTGTCGTCGGCCGCCGGCGGGCTGGTCGACGGCATCGCGCGCACCATCGGCGAACGCATCGCCAAGCCGCTGGGCCAGCCGGTGCTCATCGACCCCAAGCCCGGCGCCAACGGCGCCATCGCCGCGTCCTTCGTGGCCAAGGCGCCGGCCGACGGCCACACGCTGCTGTTCGCCGTCAACTCCTTCGTGCTCGCGCCGCTGCTGATGGCCAAGCCCGGCTACGACGTGTTCAAGGACTTCGCGCCCGTGTCGCTGTCGAACTACGGCCTGCTCGTGTTCGCGGTGGGCGAGGGCGTGCCGGCCAAGAGCATGCGCGAGTTCGTCGCCATGGCCAAGGCGCAGCCCGGCAAGCTGAGCTTCGGCTCGGCGGGGCAGGGCTCGTCGGGCCACCTCTACGGCGAGAAGTTGATGCGCGACGAGGGCCTGCAGATGACGCACGTGCCCTACAAGGGCGGCGCGCCGCTGATGATCGACATCCTCGGCGGCCAGGTGCAGGGCGGCTTCGTCACCATGGGCGAGGCGCTGCCGCACGCGAAGTCGGGCCGCGCGAAATTGCTGGGCGTGTTCGGTACGCGCCGCATGCCGCTCGCGCCGCAGATTCCCACCTTCACGGAGCAGGGCTTCAAGGGCTACGAGCACGGCGGCTTCTGGGGCTTCTTCGCGCCCACCGGCACGCCGCAACCGGCCATCGACAAGCTCGCCGGCGCGGTGCGCCAGGCCGTGGCGCAGCCTGATCTGCAGGAACGCATGATCGGGCTGGGGCTGGAGCCTTCGGGCGAAGGGCCGGGGGAGTTGATGGCAGCGGTAAGGCGCGAGAACCTGCTGTGGTCGCGGCTCATCAAGGACATGAACCTGAAGCTTGAATAGACCTCAGGCCCGCGCCACCACGCCGGCGGTCACCAGCGCATCGACCGCCGCGCGTTCGAACCCGAACTCCCCCAGCACCTCGTCCGTGTGCTCCCCCAGCGACGGCGCGAGCCGCTGCACGCCGCCCGGCGTGGCCGAGAGCGTGAACGGCACGCCGGGAAAGCGCAGCGTGCCTTCGGTCGGGTGCTCGGCGTCGTGCCACAGGCCGCTGGCTTTCAGCTGCGGATCGTCGGGCAGCTGCTGCAGTGTCTGGATCGGCATCGCCGGGATGTCGGCCTGGCGGAAAGCTGCGACCCATTCGGCCGTGGTGCGCGCGCCGGTGGCGCGTTCGAGTTCGCCGAACACCACGGTGTGGTTGCGTACGCGCGCGGCCAGCGTGGCAAAGCGTTCGTCCTCGCGCAGCTCGGGCCGGCCCACCACTTCGAAGAAGCGCAGCCACTGCGCGTCGGTGTAGGGCACCAGCGCGATGTAGCCGTCGGCCGTGCGAAAGGGCTTGCGCACGCCGGAGCGGATGGAGCCGTACACCATGTCGTCGATGGGCGGCTGGAAGGTGTGGCCCCACAGGTGCTCCACCATGTTGAAGGCGGTCATGGTCTCGAACATCGGCACGTCGACCGCCTGCCCCTGGCCGCTGCGTTCGCGGTGGAACAGCGCGGTGACGATGGCGTACGCCGCATACAGCGCGGTGGTCTTGTCGGCCACGAGCGCGGGCATGTAGCGCGGCTCGCCGGTGTAGATCGATTGCAGCTGCGCCAGGCCCGACGCAGCCTGGATGATGTCGTCGAAGGCCGGCAGGCCCGCATAGGGGCCCTCGTCCGAGAAGCCCTTGACGTGCGCGCTCACCAGCCGCGGGTTGAGTTCCAGCAGCCGCGCCGCGTCGATGCCGATGCGCGCCGCTGCGTCGGTGCGCACCGAGTGCACGAGCACGTCGCTGCCGCGCACCAGCGTGTCGAGCACCTCGCGCGCGGCGGGTTGCTTCAGGTCGAGCACGAGGCTGCGCTTGTTCCGGTTGCACGACAGGTACAGCGACGACATGCCTTTGTGGCGCGCGGGCCCGACCGAGCGGGCCAGGTCGCCCTGCGGCGCCTCGACCTTGATGACGTCGGCGCCCATGTCGGCGAGCATCTGGCTGGCCAGCGGGCCGAGCACCACCGACGACAGGTCGAGCACCTTGACGCCTTCGAGGGCGCCGCGAAAAAGGGGAGGGAGCGTCATCGGTCAGTCCTCCAGGCGGATGCCGGTCTTGTCGATCACCCGCTTCCAGGTGTCGGCGTCCTGGCGCAGCACCACGGCAAACTCGGCCGCCGTGCTGCCCACGGGCTCGATGTTCATGTCGCGCATCTTCTTTTGCACCTCGGGCTTGGCAATGATGACCGCGACGGCCTTCGACATCTTGTCCACGCGCGGCTGCGGCGTGCCGGCCGGCAGGAACAGCGCAATCCACGCATAGGGCTCGAAGCCCGCATAGCCCGCCTGCTGGAAGGTCGGCACCTGCGGCAGCGTGGCCGAGCGCTGCGTGCCCAGTGCCGCCAGCGCGCGCAGCTTGCCGCTTTGCAGGTAGGGCAAGGCGGTGCCGGTGTCGAGCACGGCCACGCGGATGTGGCCGCCGAGCAGGTCGGTCACCATGGGTGCGGCGCCCTTGTAGGGCACGTGCGGCATGTCGACGCCGGCCTCTTTCTTGAACAGCTCGCCGTAGATGTGCGAGGTGGTCGCGACGCCGGTCGAGCCGTACGAATACTTGCCGGGCTCGGCCTTGAGCAGCGTGACGAGTTCGGCCAGCGTCTTGGCGGGCACGTCGGGCGTCACGACCAGGGCCGAGGTCGAGATGCCGATCTGCGACACGGCCGCGAAGTCTTTCACCGCGTCGTACGAGAGCTTGCGCTGCAGCGCGGGCATCTGCACGTGGGTGGTGATGGTGAAGAGGGCGGTGTGGCCGTCTTTCGGGGCGCGTGCGACGGCGGCGGCGCCGATGGTGCCGCTGGCGCCCACGCGGTTGTCGACGACCACGGGCTTGCCCCAGGCGGTGCCGAGTTCCTGCGCGACCAGCCGCGCGATGTTGTCGGTGATGCCGCCGGCGGGGAAGGGCACGACGAGCGTGACGGGTTGCGAGGGGTAGTCGGCCGGTGGCTGTTGCGCGGCGGCGGGCAGGGCGAACAAGGCAGCCAACGCGAGCCCGAGGCCGAGCGTGGAGGAAGAAAGACGTGTCATGTGGCGTGCGGTCTCAATCGAGCTTGATGTTCTTGGCCTGGATCACCTGCTTCCACCGTGCATGGTCCGCGCGCATGGTGGCGGTGAGCTGCGCGGGCGTGCTGCCGACCGGGATCACGCCCAGGCCTTCGATGCGCGCGGCCTGCTCGGGGCTTTGCACCACCTGTGCCACTTCGGTCGAGAGGCGCTGCGCGATGGGCTGCGGCGTGCCCGCGGGCAGGTAGATGCCGAACCAGCCGACCGACTCCATGCCGGCGAAGCCCTGCTCCTTGAAGGTGGGCACGCCGGCCGCGAGCGGGGCGCGTGCGGTGCCGACCACGGCGATCGACTTGACCTTGCCGGCCGCGACGTGCGGCCCCACGCCCTTGGCCGAGACGAACACGGCATCGACGGTGCCGCCGAGCAGGTCGGTGATGGCCGGCGCCTCGCCCTTGTAGGGCACGTGCAGCAGTTGGATGCCCGCGGCGTCCTGCAGCACTTCGGCGTACAGGTGGGCGCTCGATCCGTTGCCGTAGGAGCCGTACGAGTACTTGCCGGGCGCGGCGCGCGCGAGCTTGACGAAGCCGTCGAGGGTGTCGACGCCGAGCTTGTTGCTCACGGTGAAGACGATGGGCAGGCGCCCCGCTTCCGACACGGGCACGAAGTCCTTGAACGGATCGAAGCCGGCGTTGGGGTACAGCAGCGGGTTCTGGATGATGGAGGTGAGCGAGAACAGCACGGTGTAGCCGTCGGCCGGTGCGCGCTGCACGGCGGTGATGCCGATCTGCCCGTTGCCGCCGGGGCGGTTGTCGACGATGACGCTCTGGCCGAGCCGCTTGCCC
Organism: Variovorax sp. V35; assembly: GCF_041154465.1. NCBI lineage: Bacteria > Pseudomonadati > Pseudomonadota > Betaproteobacteria > Burkholderiales > Comamonadaceae > Variovorax > Variovorax sp. V35. The sequence continues at coordinate 6,216,557 of NZ_AP028666.1, read as the reverse complement.
AGACCCTCGGCGACGATGCGCGCGAACACGTCGGTGCCGCCGCCTGCGGCGTAGGGCACGATCATGCGGATGGGTTTGTCGGGCCAGGTGGTCGTTGGCTGTTGCGCGAAGGCGCTGCCTGTGGCCAGGGCGGCTGCCAGCGCGAGGGCGTGGCGGCGGGTGAATCTGCTGCTGTGCATGTCTGTCTTGTCTCCGATGGTTTTTCTGTCTGGGTGCGATGTCAGGGCGGCAGGCTCACGACAGCAATGCCGGGGCCGACGGACACGCCGTGGCGGTTCTCGCTCCACAGGCGCAGGTCGAGGCGGTGGCGGTGCGCGGCATCGGCGCTGTCGTCGATCCACTTGCGTTCAACCTGGCCGCGCACGGTGACGGTGTCGCCCGCGGTGTTGAACGACTTCATGCGAAAGCCGCGGATGGCATGCAGCACGCCGGCCGTGCCGATGTACTCGCGAATCGCGCGCTCCCACATGCCCTGCAGCAGCATCACGTTGGCGTACATCTCGGGGGCGCCGGTCGATTGGGCGTGTTCGGTGTTGTGGTGGATGGCGTTGAAGTCGCGGTTGGCGCCGGCGGCCATCACGAGGCGGTAGACGGTGAGGGGGAAGGGCACGGGGTTCAAGGTGTCGCCCTCGTTGACTTCGTTCCAGTGGCGTTGTTCTTGCCAGTTCATCTTGTTGCTCTGCTTTCGTTGTTCAGGGCGCGTGCCCAGGCCACCGGGTACTTCCCTCCGCGAATGTCCCCCGGCCTGCGGCCTCCTCCTTGATTTCGCTGCGGGAAGCACCCAGTGCCCTGTGCACGGGTGGCAGCGCGCCAGTGCGGGAAGCCGCACTGAATCGGGGGCTGTTCGCTAGTGCGGCAGGTAGTGGTACATGCCGAAGCGGCAGCGCGCCACGACCTCCTCGCGCTGGTTCACGATGTCGTACTCCCACGTCGTGAAGGCGCCTTTTCCCACCTTTGTTGCCTTGGGTTCGCAGCGCACGAGCCGGTTGCCGCGCCGGCCCAGCCGGTCGCCCAGGCGCGCGGGCTGCAGGTAGTCGACCTCGTAGTCGGTCGCCATGTAGGCGGTGGTGGGCGGCATGCCTTCGGGGCGCGTGCCCTTGAGCGGGCTGCGTTCGGGTTCGGCGTTGCGCGCGTCGCTGGTGAACACGGGTGGCTGGCCCGGGGCCCACATGGGCGGCAGCGTGAGGCTCGCGAGGCTGGTCGATGGCGCGACGGCGTCGGGCCCGTGATGCAGCGGGCAGTCGAACTCCAGCACCTCGACATAGCGGCGCACGGCGCCGGCCTCGATCACGTCGGCGCCCCAGCGGATCACGCCGTTCGCAAAGTCTTCGCCCACGCGCGCCACCATCGGCGCCCAGGCGCTTTCCCAATCGTCCATGGGTGATTGCCTTCCTAGATGCCGATGAACTCGGCCACGTCGTCCAGCGGTGCGCGCTCGGTCTCCAGGGCGTCGAGGGGCTTGTCGCGGTCGGCGTAGCCGATGGCCATGCCGGTGAAGAGCATGCGTTCGGGCGGCAGGTCGATGAAGCGGCCGATGGTCTGCGGGTAGATGGCCCAGCATTCCTGCGGGCAGCTGTCCAGGCCCTCGGCGCGCAGCAGCAGCATGACGTTCTGCAACATCATCCCCAGGTCGGACCACTGCGGCGGGCCCATGCGGCGATCCACCGTGCAGAAGAGCGCGAGCGGCGCGCCGAAGAACTGGAAGTTGCGCGCAAACCATTTCAAACGCGCGGCCTTGTCCTCGCGCGGAATGCCCAGGCGCGCGTACATCGCCTCGCCCACGGCAAAGCGGCGGTCGCGGTAGGGGGCGACCAGCTCGCGCGGGTAGATGTCGTACTCGCTGCCCTCGCCGCCGGGCGTTTCCTGCACGCGGGTGCGCATGAGGGCCTTGAGCTCATCGAGCCGCTCGCCGCCCACCACGTGCAGGTGCCACGGTTGCAGGTTGCCGCCCGAGGGCGCGCGCAGCGCGGCCTGCAGCACGCGGCGAATGGTGTCGGCCGGCACGGGGCGGTCGAGAAATTCGCGCACCGAGCGGCGGCTCGCGACGGCGTCGTAGACAGTCATGGTCATGCGGCGTTCTTTCGTTCGTTCATGAGGGTCACGCCCAGCTCGCGTGCCACTTCGGCGCTGTGCTGGCCGGGTGTCGCGGCGTGCGACAGGTCGGCGTAGGCATAGCCCGAGAAGCGCACCGGTGGGCGCACCTCAAGATACGCGCCTTCGGTCGGATGCGTGCGCTGTCGGAAAAGGCCGGCGGCCTGCAGCTGCGGGTCGTCGGGCAGGTCGGCGATGTCGTTCACGCGCATCGCGGGCACGTTGGCCTTCTTCAGGATGTCGAGCCACTCGGCCGTGGTGCGCTCGGGCAGGATCGCGGCGGCGGCCTCGTACATGCGGCTCATGTGCTTGCGCCGCAGCGCCTTGTCGGCCAGCTCGGGCGCCTCGAGCACTTCGGGGTGGCCGGTGGCCTCGAAGAAGCGCAGCCAGCGGTCGTCCAGGTAGGGCGCAATGGCGATGTAGCCGTCGCGCGTGCGCATGGGCTGGCGCATGGGGTCGATCTGGCGCGGGTACAGCGCGGGGCCGGTGGGTGGCACGAAGGTCTTGTCGCACAGGTGCTCCACGAGGTTGAAGCTGGCGAGCGACTCGAACATCGGCACCTCCACCTGCTGGCCCTCGCCGGTGCGCAGCCGGTGCACCACGGCGGCGAGCACGGCATACGCCGCATGCAGGCCCGAGACCTTGTCGGCCATGGTCATCGGCACGTAGCGCGGCTGCGGGTTGCCGTCGACCTTGGGCGGCAGCGAGGCGATGCCCGAAGCCGCCTGGATGATGTCGTCGTAGGCCTGCAGCGCGGCGTACGGCCCGCGCTGGTCGAAGCCGGTGCAGTGCACGTAGACGATGTCGGGGCGGATGGCGCGCACGTCGTCGTACGAGAGGCCCGCACGCGCGATGGCGTCGCTGCGCACGTTGTGGATGAAGATGTCGCTGGTCTCGATGAGGCGGCGCATCGCGGTGCGGCCGTCCTCGCGCTTCAGGTCCCAGTCGACCGAGCGCTTGCCGCGGTTCAGCCGCAGGTGCACGGGGCTCATCAGCGGCGTGACGGGCGGCGTGCCGATGATGCGGATGCTGTCGCCCTCGGGCGGCTCGACCTTGACCACCTCGGCGCCGAGGTCCGCGAGGATCTGCGTGCAGTAGGGGCCGAAGATCACCGTGGTGAGGTCGACGATGCGCAGGCCTTCGAGCATGCGGGGGGCGGCGGATGGTGTGGTCATTTGTTGGGAGGTCATGCGGCGACGAGGCCCTGCATCTCGGCGGCGAGATGGCGCACGCGCTCGGGTCCGCCGAGCAACTGGCGGTTGAAGCCGATGCGCTTGAACCAGTAGTGCAGGCCCAGCAGGTCGGTGATGCCCATGCCGCCGTGCACCTCGGTGGCGGTGCGGGCGACGAAGGTGCCGGTTTCGCTCAGGTGTGACTTGGCGTGCGCGGCGAGCAGCGCGGCTTCTTCGGGCAATGCGTCGAAGGCATGCGCCGCGTACCAGACGAGCGCGCGGCCGGGTTCCAGCGCGGCGGCCATCTCGGCGCACAGGTGCTTCACGGCCTGGAAGGAGCCGATCACGCGGCCGAACTGGCGGCGCTCCTTGGCGTAGGCCACGGCCTGGCCGATCATGGCTTCGCCCGCGCCGAGCGTGTCGGCGGCGAGCAGGGCCCAGCCCGCGCTGCGCAGGCGCGCGAGCGTGGCGGGGCTGGCGTTGGGAAGCCGCTCGGCCTTCACCTGCGCGAAGTGCAGCTCACCGAGCGGGCGCGTGGCGTCGATGCTGCGCAGTGCGCCGCGTGTGAGGCCTTGTGCATTGGCGCGCACGAGGTGCAGGCCGCCCGCGCGGTCGGCGACGATGAACACATCGGCGGCGCCCGCGTCGAGCACGAAGAGCGCGCTGCCGTCGAGCGTACCGTTGGCATTGGCCGTCACGCCCGCGCCATCGCGCGCGCCGGCCACGGCCTCGGCGATGGCCACGCCGGCGATGCATTCGCCGGCCGCCAGGCGCGGCATCCATTCATCCTGTTGCGCGGCGCTGCCGGCTTCGCGCAGCGCGAGCGGTGCGAGCACGGCGGTGCCGAGGAAGGGCGTGGGCGCGACATGGCGGCCCAATTCCTCTGCGGCCAGCGCGGCGTCGAGCAGCGACAGGCCGAGCCCGCCGAAGGCCTCGGGCACGAGCAGGGCCGGCACGCCGACCTCGCACAGCGTGCGCCAGACCTCGCGGTCCAGCGGCAGGTCGTCGGCCGCGACGCGGCGCACGCGGTCGAGCGGACAGGCGCGTTCGAGCGCGCGGCGCAGGCTGTCCTGCAGCAGCTTCTGGTCGGCGGAGAGGGCGAATTCCATGGCGTGCTTTCTTTCAACCGATCAGGCGAGGCGCGGTTCGCGCGGCATGTCGAGCCCGCGTTCCGCGATGATGTTTTTCTGGATCTGCGCGGTGCCGCCGCCGATGATCAAACCCAGGTCGAACATGTAGCGCTCCTGCCAGAGCGCCTGTGCGCGCAGGTGCGCGCTGCCGGGCATCAGCAGGCCCAGTTCGCCCAGCGCGTCGATGGCGAGCGCGGCCAGCTGGTGGCGCAGTTCACAGCCCTGCAGCTTCACGACCAGCGCGGCCAGGCCCGGGTCTTCGCCGGTGGCCGCGGCCGTGAGCAGCCGCAGGCCGTGGCACTTCTGCGCCAGCACCTGGCCCTGCAGCCGCATCAGGCGGTCGCGCAGCACGGGCTGGTCGATGAGGCGCGTGCCGTCCACCGTCTCGGCCTGCATCAGCGTGGCGAGTTCCTGGTAGCGCTGGGTCGTGAGGTTGGGGTTGCCCAGCGAGCCGCGCTCGTGCTTGAGCGTGGCGTTGGCCACTTTCCAGCCGTCGCCGCGCTGGCCCACGATCTGGTGCTGCGGCACGCGCACGTCGGTGAAGAAGACCTCGTTGAACTCGGCGTGGCCCGTCATGGTCTTCAGCGGGCGCACCTCGATGCCGGGCGTCTTCATCGAGAACAGCAGGTAGCTGATGCCCGCGTGCTTCGCGGCGCCGGGCTCGGTGCGCACGAGGCAGAAGATCATGTCGGCCACGTGCGCGGTCGAGGTCCAGATCTTCTGGCCGTTGATGACGAAGTCGCCACCGTCTTCGGTGGCGCGCGTCTGCAGAGAGGCCAGGTCGGAGCCCGCGCCGGGCTCGGAGTAGCCCTGGCACCAGACCACCTCGCCGCGCAGGGTGGGGCCGATCCATTCGCGCCGCTGCGCCTCGGTGCCCAGCTCGAGCAGGGTGGGCACCAGCATCGAGATGCCCTGGTTGCCCAGCGGCGGCGCCACGCCGGCGCGCGCGAACTCCTCGGTGATGAGGTGCGACGCCATCACGTCGGGCGCTGCGCCGTGGCCCCCGTACTCACGCGGCACGGTGCGGCCCGCGTAGCCGTGGTCCAGCAGCAGGCGCTGCCACGCGAGGGCGTCGGCGTCGGGGCGCTCGGCGGTGCGCGCGAAGGCCGAGCGGTGGCCGTGCGTGGCCAGGAACGCGCGCAGCTCGTCGCGAAAGGCTTCGTAGCGGGGATTGAGCGTGAGGTCCATGCGGTGCTTGCCTTCGGTGCCCGCCGCGTTGCGCGGCGGTGGGTGTGTCTCCGTGTCGAGGTCCATGCTAGGGGCAACCCTCAGCCGCTCTCAATCGTCCGTTCCGACGATGTGACGCGCAGGGGGCGCTGCCTACCATCCAGCCCGAACGCCGCACGAGGTCCGCAAGAGACCGATACGAGGCCGGCAAGAGGCCCGCGGCCGCAGCTTCTTTTTCACGAGAACGACGGAGACAACACCATGACACGTTCCCTCATTTCCGCCCGCCCCGGCACGCGCCGCCGCCTGCTGGGCGCCGGCCTGGCGGCCACGCTCGGCCTCGCCACGGCCTTCACGGCGCAGGCCCAGAAGCGCTACGACCCGGGCGCGAGCGACACCGAGATCAAGATCGGCCACATCGTCCCGTACTCGGGCCCGGTGTCGGCCTACGGCACCATCGGCAAGGCGGCGGCGGGCTACTTCGCCAAGCTCAATGCCGAGGGCGGCATCAACGGCCGCAAGGTCACGTTCATCTCGCTGGACGATGCCTACAACCCCTCCAAGACGGTGGAGCAGGCGCGCAAGCTGGTCGAGCAGGACGAGGTGCTGGTGCTCTTCGGCCCGCTGGGCACGGCGCACAACCTGGCGATCCAGCGCTACATGAACGCCAAGAAGGTGCCGCAGCTGTTCGTGGCAACGGGTGCCACGCGCTTCGGCGACCCGAAGGCCTTCCCGTGGACCATGGGCTGGCAGCCCACGTACCAGACCGAAGGCAAGATCTACGCGCAGCACATTCTCTCCACCAAGCCCAACGCGAAGATCGCCGTGCTCATGCAGAACGACGACTTCGGCAAGGACTTCCTGAAGGGCTTCCTCGAAGCGCTGGGCGACAAGGCCAAGACGATGATCGTGGCGCAGTCGACCTACGAGGTGACCGACCCGACCATCGACAGCCAGATGGTCAACCTGAAGGCCTCGGGCGCCGACACCTTCTTCAGCATCACCACGCCCAAGTTCGCGGCGCAGGCGATCCGCAAGGCGGCCGACATCGGCTGGAAGCCCACGCAATACCTGTCGAGCGTGTCGGTGTCGGTGTCGGCGGTGATCAAGCCGGCCGGCCCCGAGAACGCGGTGGGCGTGATCTCGGCCACCTACCTGCGCGACCCGGCCGACGACATGTGGAAGGGTTCCAAGGAGTACGAGGACTACAAAACCTGGTTCAGCAAGTACTACCCCTCGGGCGACCTGAGCGATTCGCTCAACGTGCTGGGCTATTCGTCGGCGCAGACGCTGGAGCAGGTGCTGCGCAAGGCGGGCGACGACCTCACGCGCGCCAACATCATGAAGGTGGCGGCCAACCTGCAGTACAGCCCGCCCATGCTCTACCCGGGCATCGAGGTGAAGACCTCGCCGACCGACTTCTATCCGATCGAGCGCATGCAGCTGGTGCGTTTCAACGGCACGCGCTACGAGCCCTTCGGCAAGGTGCTCGGCGACTGAGCGCCTCGTTCTTGATGTCTTCCCCCTTTTCGTTTTTCCACTGAAGCTTCCATGACCTCCATCGTTCGACTGGCCGCCGCCCTGGGCGGCGCGGCCCTCCTGTTCACCGCCGGCGCGGCCCTCGCGCAGAAGAAGTACGACACCGGCGCCTCCGACACCGAGATCAAGCTCGGCATGGCCATGCCCTACAGCGGCCCGGTGTCGTCGTACGGCATCGTGGGCAAGGTCAACGAGGCCTACTTCAAGATGGTCAACGACAAGGGCGGCATCAACGGCCGCAAGGTCACGCTCATCAGCTACGACGACCAGTACACGCCGCCGCGCACCACCGAGGTGGTGCGCAAGCTGGTCGAGCAGGACGAAGTGCTCGCGGTGTACGGCAACCTGGGCTCGGCATCGAATGCCGCGATCCAGCGCTACATGAACGCCAAGAAGGTGCCGCACCTGTTCCTGGGCGTGGGCGCCGACCGCTTCAACGACCCCAAGACCTACCCCTGGACCACGCCCTACATGCCCAGCTACGAGGGCGAGGGCAGCCTCTACGCGAAGAACATCCTGAAGACGATGCCCAACGCGAAGATCGCCGTGCTCTACCAGAACGACGACTTCGGCAAGGACCTGCTCAAGGGCCTGAAGAAGGGCCTGGGCGACAAGGCCTCGATGGTGGTGGCCGAGGCCTCGTTCGAGGTGGCCGACCCGACGGTCGATTCGCAGATCATCAAGCTGCAGTCGTCGGGCGCCGACGTGTTCGTCAACTTCGCCACCGCGCGCTTCGCCGCGCAGGCCATCCGCAAGGCCTGGGACATCGGCTGGAAGCCCAAGCAGCAGTACCTCACCTACGTGTCGGCCTACGTGAAGATGACGCTGGAGCCCGCGGGCCTGGAGAAGTCGAAGGGCATCATGGCCATGGCCTTCTTCAAGGACGCCGCGCAGCCGCGCTGGGCCAACGACCCGGCCACGCAGGAGTTCCTGGCCTTCATGAAGAAGTACGCCCCCAACGAAGACGTGAACAACGCCGCCGGCGTGTACGGCTACGGCGTGGCGCAGGCCATGGAGACCGTGCTCAAGGCCTCGGGCGACAACCTCACGCGCGAGAACGTGCTCAAGCAGGCCACCACGCTGAAGAACATGCGGACCGGCATGCTGCTGCCGGGCATTGCGCTGAACACCTCTGCCACCGACTACTTTCCGTTCAACACGCTGCAGCTGGTGCAGTTCAATGGCAAGGAGTTCGAGCCCATGGGTGATTCGATCGCCGTGAAGTAGCCTTCGCAAGAAGCACGCTCAAAAGAACCACAGGAGACACACACCATGTTCGGACTGATGCAGGACCGCCCGCTGCTGATCTCGTCGCTGATCGACCACGCGGCCACTTTCCACCCCCACGTCGAGATCGTCGGGCGCACCGTCGAAGGCCCGGTGCACCGCACCAACTACCGCGAGGTGCAGCGGCGTTCCAAGCAGGTGGCCAATGCGATGAAGGCGCTGGGCGTGGCGCCCGGCGACCGCGTGGGCACGCTGGCGTGGAACACTTACCGGCACCTGGCGCTGTACTACGGCGTGTCGGGTTCGGGCGCGGTGCTGCACACGGTGAACCCGCGGCTTTTTCCGGAGCAGATCGACTACATCGTCAACCACGCCGAGGACAAGGTGCTGTTCTTCGACACCAGCTTCGCGCCGCTGGTCGAGAAGCTCGCCCCCAAGCTCAAGAGCGTGCGCGCCTTCGTCGCCATGACCGACCGCGCGCACATGCCGGCCATCGATGTGCCGAACCTGCTGTGCTACGACGAGCTCATCGGCGCGCAGAGCGAGGACTACACCTGGCCCGAGTTCGACGAGCGCACCGCCTCGTCGCTTTGCTACACGTCCGGCACCACGGGCAACCCCAAGGGCGTGCTGTACAGCCATCGCTCGACCGTGCTGCATTCGCTGATGGAATGCGCGCCCGACACCTTCGGCGTGTGCTCGCAGATGACGCTGCTGCTGGCCGTGCCCATGTTCCATGCCAACGCCTGGGGCATGCCGTACTCGGCGCCGATGGTGGGCGCCAAGCTCGTCATGCCCGGCCCGCACCTGGATGGCCAGAGCCTGTACGAGCTCATGCGCGACGAGAAGGTGAGCTTCTCGCAGGCGGTGCCCACCGTGTGGCTCATGCTGTTCCAGTACTTCGACGCCCACCCCGAGATCGACACCCGCGCCATCGGCTTGAAGCGCATCGGCGTGGGTGGCGCCGCCACGCCGCGCGCCATGATCGAGCGCTTCGAGCGCGACTTCGGCGCCGACTTCGTGCAAGGCTGGGGCATGACCGAGACCAGCCCCATCGGCGTGATCGGCAACCTGCTGCCCAAGCACCTCGCGCTCCCGAAAGATGAGCAGACGACCGTCAAGATGCGCCAGGGCCGCGGCGTGTGGGGCGTGGAGCTCAAGATCGTCGACGAGAACGGGCAGCGCCTGCCGCACGACGGCGTGGCCTTCGGTCACCTGCATGTGCGCGGTCCGTGGATTGCGAGCGGTTACTTCCGCAGCGAAGGCGGCGACGTGCTCGATGCCGAGGGCTTCTTCCCGACCGGCGACGTGGCCAACATCGATGCCGACGGGTATGTGCAGCTGGTCGACCGCGCCAAGGACGTCATCAAGTCGGGCGGCGAGTGGATCTCGTCGATCGATCTGGAGAACGCCGCCAGCGCGCACCCGGCCGTGGCCGAGGCGGCGGTGATCGGCATCGCGCATCCGAAGTGGCAGGAGCGGCCCCTGCTGATCGTCGTGAAGCGTGCAGGCGCAGAGGTCACGGGCGAGGAACTGCTCACTTTTCTTTCACAGCGCGTGGCCAAGTGGTGGCTGCCCGACGACGTGGCTTTCGTCGACAGCCTGCCGCATACAGCCACCGGCAAGCTGCTGAAGACCAAGCTGCGCGAGCAGTTCAAGGGCTACGTCGCGGCCAAGTCAACTTGATGACAGTTGTTCGTTCTTTCTGTGCATAACTCTGTGGGTTGCTTGAGGAGGCGGACCCGCAGAGCGAGCATTGGCGCGGCTTCGCACCACGTTGCCTGTTGATTGAGCAGCCTTGTCGTCCGTCCTTGCAGGAGAATGTAGGAGGAACGGATTCCAGACAAGTAAAGGGGACATGGTGGGAGAACTTCTTTCTCTCCTGCGCTTCAGCGCCGGCTCGGGCCACATCTGGCTGGACGAGCAGCGCATGCTGCTCATGCATGCCCGGGCCTTCGCCGAACTGCGCCGCGAACTGCTCGACTCGCTGGGCGTCGAGCGCGCGCGCGGCCTGCTGGTGCGCATGGGTTTTGCTTCCGGCCTGCGCGACGGCGAGGTGGCCGTGCGCGAGCGCCTTGCCGGCATGCGCGCCGAAGACGCCTTCATGCTCGGGCCGCGCCTGCATTCCATCGAGGGCATCGTCTCGGTGCAGAAAGTGCAGGTCGACCTCGACGTGGCCACCAAGCATTTCTACGGCGAATTCCTCTGGGAGAACTCCTGGGAATGCGAAGCCCACGTGGCCGACTTCGGCTACGGGGAAGACCCGCAGTGCTGGTCGCAGATCGGCTATGCCTCGGGCTACACCACCGCCTTCATGGGGCGGCTGGTGGTGTTCAAGGAAGTCGAATGCACCAGCATGGGCGACAGCCGCTGCCGCATCGTCGGCCAGGCCGCCGAGGCGTGGAACGACGAGCACTACCTGGAGTACTTCCGCCAGCACCATGTGGCCGAGAAGCTCATCGATTTCAACCTCGGCCTGCAGCACCTGCGCCGCCTGCAACCGCGCCGCGAGTACGACCAGAAGCTGGTCGGCGTGTCGCCGGGTTTCCGTGCCGCCTTCGAGCTCATGCGCAGCGCGGTCGACAGTGCCATCACCGTGCTGCTGCTCGGCGAGACCGGCGTCGGCAAGGAAGTGTTCGCTCGCTGGCTGCATGACAACGGGCCGCGCGGCAAGCAGCCCTTCATTGCCGTCAACTGCGCGGCGATCCCGGCCGACCTGATCGAGGCCGAGCTGTTCGGCGTGGAAAAGGGCGCCTACACCGGCGCCCACCATGCGCGCGCCGGGCGCTTCGAGCGCGCCCACGGTGGCACCCTGTTCCTGGACGAGGTGGGCGACCTGCCGCTGGCCGCGCAGGTCAAGCTGCTGCGCGTGCTGCAGACCGGCGAGGTCGAGCGCCTGGGCGCCGAGCAGCCGACGAAGGTCGACGTTCGCATCGTGGCCGCCACCAACGTCAACCTGCAGCAGGCCATGCAGGCGGGCAAGTTCCGCACCGACCTGTTCTACCGGCTCAACACCTTCCCGATCCAGATTCCGCCGCTGCGCGAGCGCACCGCCGACATCCCGGCGCTGGTGGCGCGCTTCGTCGAGAAGTACAGCGCGCTGTACGGCAAGAAGCTGCGCGGCCTCACCGACAAGGCCGCGCTCGACGTGCACAAGCACGCCTGGCCCGGCAACATCCGCGAGCTCGAGAACGTGATCGAGCGCGCCGTGCTGCTGGCGCCCGACCACGGCGACATCGAGGCCTGCCACCTGTGGATGCAGCCGCCGGGCGCGCCGCCCGACAACCAGCTCGACGCCAGCGGCAAGGTCGCCACGGGGGCCTCGGCTTCGGGCGCCGACGCGAGCGAGCTCGACGCGCTGTGCCAGCGCGTGCTCGAGCAGAACATCGACATCGCATCGCTCGAGCAGCGCCTCATGCAGACCGCGATGCAGCGCGCCAAGGGCAACCTGTCGCAGGCCGCGCGCCTGTTGGGCATCACGCGCCCGCAGCTGGCCTACCGGCTCAAGAAGGAAGGCCTGCCGACGTCCTGAGCGGACGCCGGCCGGCGTTTTCCGGTTTTCACCATTTGATCAAGCTGCACCGCAGCAAATGATCAAACCAGCATCCGGGACTTCCCGGTGCTTCGGGCCCGCAGGCGCAGCGGGCCCATGCAAATCAATCACTTAGCCACGCTGGCACGTCCGTTGCCCTTATCAGGCCGGGCGGCGCTGGTGCCGTCCACCTGTTGATGGATTGAACAAGTGATGCCCTCGATGCAGCCCGACCCCCGCAGCGGCAGCGCCGGACAGATGACCGGCCAGCCGTGTTTCGTGCGCGTCACCGGCACGCGCAACGCCCGCTTCGTGGAGTTCGAGTTCGCCATCGGCGACCCCGAACTGGCCGTGGAGCTGGTGCTGCAGTTCGACCAGTTCCGCGAGTTCTGCGCGCGCCACGCGGTGCGCCACCTGAGCACCGAAGAGGGCGCGCGGCTGGACTTCGAGCGCATGAAGTGGCGCTTCGGCGCACCCGGCATCGACCACTGACGACCCCGCATTTTTTTCCCGCGACAACCAAGGAGACACCCCGTGCAAGTCGACATCAAGACCTCGGACATCCGGCCGATCCGCCAGACCTTCTCGCATGTGGCGCGGCGGCTCGGCGACAAGCCGGCCTCGCGCTACCAGGAGGCCACGCTGGACATGCAGCCCACCGCCAACTTCCACTACCGGCCGCTGTGGGACCCGCAGCATGCGCTGTACGACAAGCGCCGCACGGCGCTCGTGATGGCCGACTGGTACAGCTTCAAGGACCCGCGCCACTACTACTACGGCGTGTACACCATGACCCGCGCGCGCCAGGGGGAAGGCGCCGACCGCCAGTTCGAGTTCGCCGAGAAGCGCCAGCTGCTGGCCCAGGCCGATGCGGGCGTGCGCGAGTCGCTGCAGCAGGTGCTGGTGCCGCTGCGCCACTACGAGTGGGGCGCCAACATGAACCACAGCTACTGCTGCGGCTATGGCTACGGCACGGCCATCACGCAGCCCTTCATCTACGCGGCCATGGACCGCCTGGGCATCGCGCAGTACCTCTCGCGCGTCGGCCTGCAGATCGACGCCAACTCGGGCCGCGCGCTGGACGCCGGCAAAGAGGCCTGGCTCGCGCACCCGGCCTGGCAGGGCGTGCGCCGCCTGATGGAAAACCTCTTCGTCACCAAGGACTGGTTCGAGGTGTTCGTGGCGCAGAACCTCGTGCTCGACGGCCTGCTGTACCCGCTGGTCTACCGCCACTACGTGAACGCGCACAGCGCCGCCACCGGCAACGCGCTGGCGATGCTGACCGAGTTCATGAACGAGTGGTTCGACGAGAACGTGCGCTGGGTCGACGCCACGCTGAAGACCGCCGCCGACGAGTCGCCCGCCAACGCCGAGCTGCTCGCGCAGTGGTACGCGAGCTGGCGTGACCAGGCCGTGCAGGCGCTGGCGCCGCTGGCCGCGCTTGCGCTCGGTGCGCAGGGCGCCGAGGTGCTCAAGACGCTGCACGCCGCGCTCGATGCGCGCGTGGCCCGGCTGGTGCGCACGGGCGCCGCCGCCTGACGACCGAATCGATCGAACCAAGGAGACCCTCCCATGACCACCGCCACCGCCGAAGTGTCCCGACCGCCCGTCTTCATCGCGCTGCAGACCGGCGAGGCCGCGCGCGCCATCGTCGAGGCCATCGTGGCCGACAACCCCGGGGCCACCGTCACCGAGTACCCCGCGATGGTGAAGATCGATGCGCCCGGCCGCCTCGTGATCCGCCGCGAGAGCGTCGAAGCCCTGGTCGGGCGCCGCTGGGACCTGCAGGAACTGCACCTGAGCCTGATCTCGCTGTCCGGAAGCATCGAAGAGACCGACGACGAATTCACCCTCCATTGGGGCGCCTGAGCACAGGCCTCACCGGATCACGACCAAGGACAACGCCATGACCACCCAAGCAGCAGCAAAGACCTCCACGACCCCGCGCCTCGGCCTGAAGGAACGCTACGCCATGATGACGCGCGGCCTCGGCTGGGAGACCACCTACCAGTCGATGGACGACGTGTTTCCCTTCGACAAGTTCGAGGGCATCAAGATCCACGACTGGGATCAGTGGGAAGACCCGTTCCGCCTCACGATGGACGCCTACTGGAAGTTCCAGGGCGAGAAGGAAAAGAAGCTCTACGCGATCATCGATGCGTTCCAGCAGAACAACGGCCAGTTCAACATCAGCGACCCGCGCTACCTGAACACGCTCAAGCTGTTCCTCACCGGCGTCTCGCCGCTGGAGTACGCGGCGCACCGCGGCTATGCCATGGCCGGGCGTTCGCTGCGCGGCGTGGGCGCGCGCGTGGCCTGCCAGATGCAGTCGATCGACGAGCTGCGCCATGCGCAGACGCAGTTCCACACCATCAGTCACTTCAACAAGTACTTCCACGGCCTGCACGACCCGCAGCACATGCACGACCGCGTGTGGTACCTGTCGGTGCCCAAGAGCTACTTCGAGGACGCGATGAGCGCGGGGCCCTTCGAGTTCATCACCGCCATCTCGTTCTCCTTCGAGTACGTGCTGACCAACCTGCTGTTCATGCCTTTCATGAGCGGCGCCGCCTACAACGGCGACATGGCCACCGTCACCTTCGGCTTCTCGGCGCAGAGCGACGAGTCGCGCCACATGACGCTGGGCCTGGAGGTGGTGAAGTTCATCCTCGAGCAGGACCCGGACAACGTGCCCATCGTGCAGAAGTGGGTCGACAAGTGGTTCTGGCGCGGCTACCGCCTGCTCACGCTGGTCGCGATGATGATGGACTACATGCTGCCCAAGCGCGTCATGAGCTGGTCCGAGGCCTGGGAGATGTACTTCGAGAAGAACGGCGGCGCGCTGTTCGAAGACCTCGCGCGCTACGGCATCCGCATGCCCAAGTACCACGAGGTCGCCTCGAAGGAAAAGAGCCGCATCTCGCACGAGGCCTGGGCCATCTTCAACAACTACGGCCACGCCGCCAACTTCAACGTCTGGGCACCCAAGCCCGACGAGATGACCTGGCTGGCCGAGAAGTACCCCGAGACCTTCGACAGCCTGTATCGCCCGCGCTTCGAGTGGCTGGCCGAGCAGGAGAAGCAGGGCAAGCGCTGGTTCAACAACACGCTGCCCATGCTGTGCCAGACCTGCCAGATCCCGATGGCCTTCACCGAGCCCGACGATCCCACCAAGATCTGCTACCGCGAGAGCAGCTACCACGGCATGAAGTACCACTTCTGCTCCGACGGCTGCAAGGACGTGTTCGACGGCGAGCCCGAGAAGTACGTGCAGGCCTGGCTGCCGGTGCACCAGATCTACCAGGGCAACTGCTTCCCCGAGGGCACCGACCCGACGGTGGAAGGCTTCAACCCGCTGGCGGCCGTGCTGGACTACTACCACATCAACGTCGGCGCCGACAACGGCGAGTTCAACACCTCGCCCGACAAGGCCAACTGGGAACGCTGGACAGGGCAGGACCTGTCGGCGGCCGAGCCCAAGGTGGCCTGAGCACCCAGGCCCCACCACCCCTCATCGACCCCCGCGCTCCCGCCGTGCCCCACGCACGGCGTGGGCGGCGCTCACCCCGAAACAAGGAGACCGACATGTCTGTTGTTGCACTCGCCCCCGGCTACACCGGCACCGTCATGGACAGCGAAGACCGCTTCCACGGCAACCGCCTGCTCTACATCGGCTGGGAAGACCACCTGCTCTTCTGTGCCCCCGTGTGCCTGCCGCTGCCCGCGGCCATGCCCTTCGGCGCGCTCGTCAGCGACGTGCTGCCCGGCGTGTACGGCAGCCACCCCGACTTCGAAAAGGTCGACTGGTCGAAGGTCGAATGGTTCGACTCCGGCAAGCCCTTCGCGCCCGACGCGGCGAAGTCGCTGGCCGACAACGGCCTGGTCCACAAGTCGGCGCTGCGCTTTCGCACGCCCGGGCTCACGGGCATCGGCGGCTCGTTCAGCTGAGTACCGGAGGGCCTTGCCATGAGCTTCCAGATCATGATCGAGCCGCTCGGCCAGGCCGTGGCGGCGCGCGACGGACAGACCGTGCTCGACGCCTGCCTGCGCGCCGGCGTGTGGCTGCCGCACGCCTGCGGCCACGGCGTGTGCGGCACCTGCAAGGTGCAGGTGCTCGAAGGCGAGTGCGAGCATGGCGACGCGTCCAACTTCGCGCTCATGGACTTCGAGCGCGACGACGGCAAGATCCTCGCGTGCTGCGCGATGGCGCAGGCCGACCTGGTCATCGAGGCCGAGATCGACGAAGACCCCGACGCGCAGTTCCTGCCTCTGGAAGACTTCGACGCCGAGCTGGTCGAGGCCCGCATGCTCACGCCCACCATCCGCGGCCTGTGGCTGCGCACCGACCGGCCGGCGCCGTTCCAGGCCGGCCAGTACGTGATGCTGCACGTGCCGGGCGTGGAGGGCGCACGCGCCTTCTCGATCGCCAACGCACCCGACGACCACCTCGTCGAGCTGCACATCCGCCGCGTGCCCAACGGCCGAGCCACGGGCTGGCTGCACGACGAACTGCAGGTGGGCCAGCGGCTGCGCTTCACCGCACCCAACGGCCGCTTCTTCGTGCGCAAGTCGGCCGGCCTGCCGATGATCTTCGTGGCCGGCGGCTCGGGCCTGTCGAGTCCGAAGTCGATGGTGCTCGACCTGCTGGCCGAAGGCTGCACCTTGCCGATCACGCTGGTGCAGGGCGCGCGCAACACCGAGGAGCTGTACTACCGCGCGCTCTTCGAGCAGCTCGCCGAGCGGCACCCCAACTTCACCTACGTGCCCGTGCTGTCCGACCTGCCGGCCGACAGCGACTGGCATGGGGCGCGCGGCTTTGCGCACGAGGCGCTGAAGGCCCACTTCGCGAACGACTTCCGCGGCCACAAGGCCTACCTGTGCGGACCGCCGCCGATGACCGAGGCCTGCATCGCCACGCTGATGCAGGGGCGCCTGTTCGAGCGCGACATCTACACCGAGAAATTCTTCACCGCCGCCGATGCCGCTTCTGCCGCGCCGCGCAGCCCGCTGTTCAAGGCACTGTGACGTGAACTCGGTCATGCGCTTTTCCGTCGCCATCGGCAACACCAGTGAGCACTACGTGTGCCGCGCCGACCAGACCCTGCTCGGCGGCATGGAGCAGCTCGGCCGCAAGGGCATCCCGGTCGGCTGCCGCGGCGGCGGCTGCGGTGTGTGCAAGGTGCGCATCGAGTCGGGCGCCGTGCGCCGCGAGCGCATGAGCCGCTGCCACGTCAGCGCCGAAGAAGAAGCCCAGGGCTACGTGCTGGCCTGCCGCGCGTACCCGCAGAGCGACCTGGCCCTGCGCGCCGTCGAGAGGCTGGCGCGCTGCATCGAGCGGCGCCTGGCCGCGTCGCAGCCCGCCGTTCCCCGTTCCCCCACCTGAACCTTTCCCTCACCCACCAAAGGAGACTTCCATGGCACTCACTGGCGTCATTCGCCCCGGACACGTGCAACTGCGCGTGCTCGACCTCGGGGCCGCCCTCACGCACTACCGCGACGTGCTGGGCCTGATCGAAACCGGGCGCGATGCGCAGGGCCGCATCTACCTCAAGGCCTGGGACGAGCACGACCACCACAGCGTCGTGCTGCGCGAAGCCGACGAGGCCGGCATGGACTTCATGGGCTTTCGCGTCGACTCGCCCGCCACGCTCGACCAACTCGCCGCCGACCTGAAGGCCAGCGGCCTGGCCACCGACATGCAGTGGATCGAAGCCGGCGAGCACCTGCGCACCGGCCAACGCTTTCGCTTCACCGTGCCCACCGGCCATGCCATCGAGCTCTTCGCCGAGAAAGAAAAAGTCGGCAACGGCATGCCGTATGAAAACCCCGAGGTCTACCCCGACGACCTCAAGGGCATGGCGCCTTCGCGCTTCGACCACTGCCTGCTGTATGGCGACGACCTCGACGGCACCATGAAGCTGTTCACCGAGGTGCTGGGCTTCCAGCTCGCCGAGAGCGTGGTGGCCGGCCCCGAGCGCATGTACATCGCGGCCTTCCTCACCTGCTCGACCAAGCCGCACGACATCGCGTTCATCCGCCATCCCGAGAGGAACAAGTTCCACCACGCCTCGTTCCTGCTCGACAACTGGGGCGAGGTGCTCAAGGCGGCCGACATCATCACCAAGAAGCGCGTGTCGCTGGACATCGGCCCCACGCGCCACGGCATCACGCGCGGCGAAACCATCTACTTCTTCGACCCGAGCGGCAACCGCAACGAGGTGTTCTCGGGCGGCTACATCTTCTACCCCGACAAGCCGCCGCTGGTGTGGACCGACGACGAACTCGGGCGCGCGATCTTCTATCACGACCGCAAGCTCAACGAGAACTTCCTGAGCGTGGTGACCTGAAGGAGACGGTGCGATGAAACAGTTCATGAACTTCATTGGCGGCGAGTTCGTCGCCACGACGAAGACCTTCGACAACCGCGCGCCGGTGGACAACCGCGTCATCGGCAAGGTGCACGAGGCCGGCCGCAGCGAGGTCGATGCGGCCGTGCGCGCCGCACGTGCGGCACTGAACGGCGAGTGGGGCCGCATGAGCGTCGCGCGCCGCACGGAGCTGCTGCACGCCGTGGCCGACGAGATCAACCGGCGCTTCGACGACTTCCTGGCGGCCGAGATGGCCGACACCGGCAAGCCGCACGCGCTGGCCTCGCACGTCGACATCCCGCGCGGCGCGGCCAACTTCAAGGTGTTTGCCGACATCGTGAAGAACGTGCCCACCGAGAGCTTCGAGATGACCACGCCTGACGGTGGGCAGGCGCTGAACTACGCGGTGCGCTCGCCGCTGGGCGTGATCGGCGTCGTGTGCCCGTGGAACCTGCCGCTGCTGCTCATGACCTGGAAGGTCGGGCCCGCGCTGGCCTGCGGCAACACGGTGGTGGTCAAGCCCTCGGAAGAAACGCCGGCCACCGCCACGCTGCTGGGCGAGGTGATGAACGCGGTCGGCATCCCGCCGGGCGTCTACAACGTGGTGCATGGCTTCGGGCCCGACTCGGCCGGCGAATTCCTCACCACGCACCCGGGCGTGGACGGCATCACCTTCACGGGCGAGACGCGCACCGGCGAGGCCATCATGGGCGCGGCCGCCAAGGGCGTGCGGCCCGTGTCCTTCGAACTCGGTGGCAAGAACGCCGGCATCGTGTTCGCCGACGCCGATTTCGACAAGGCCGTGGCCGGCATCACGCGCTCGGCCTTCGAGAACTGCGGCCAGGTCTGCCTGGGCACCGAGCGCGTCTACGTGCAGCGGCCGATCTTCGACCGCTTCGTCGCGGCGCTCAAGGCCAAGGCCGAGGCGCTCAAGCCGGGCCCGTCGGAAGAAGCCGGCGTGGGCATCGGCCCGCTGATCTCGCGCGAGCACCAGCAGAAGGTGCTGTCGTACTACGCGAAGGCCGTGAAGGAAGGCGCCACCGTCGTCACCGGCGGCGGCGTGCCCTCGATGCCCGGCGCGCTGGCCGAGGGCCACTGGGTGCAGCCCACCATCTGGACCGGCCTGCCCGAGACGGCCTCGGTGATCCGCGAGGAAATCTTCGGCCCCTGCTGCCACATCGCGCCCTTCGACACCGAGGAAGAAGCCATTGCGCTGGCCAACGCCACCGACTACGGCCTGGCGACCACCGTGTGGACCGAGAACCTGGGCCGCGCCCACCGCGTGGCCAAACAGGTGCAGGTCGGCATCTGCTGGGTCAACAGCTGGTTCCTGCGCGATTTGCGCACCGCGTTCGGCGGTGCCAAGTCGTCGGGCATCGGCCGGGAAGGTGGCGTGCACTCGCTGGAGTTCTACACAGAACTTCGCAACGTCTGCATCAAGCTGTGAGGGCCCCGCGGTGAGCAACCCCGAAATCGCGAACAGCATCCGCACGGGTGCCTTCCACACCAACGTCCACGACCTGGGCGAGGGCGCGCCGGTGCTCTTCATCCACGGCTCGGGCCCGGGCGTGAGTGCGTGGGCCAACTGGCGGCTGGTGCTGCCGGTGCTCGCGCAAACGCGCCGCGTGATCGCGCCCGACATGGCCGGCTTCGGCTTCACCGAGCGCGTGCCCGGCGCGGCCTACACCATGGACGCGTGGGTGCAGCAGGCGCTCGACCTGCTCGACGCGCTCGACATCGAACGCGCCGACGTGGTGGGCAACTCCTTCGGCGGTGCGCTGGCATTGGCCCTGGCCATCCGCGCGCCGCACCGCGTGCGCCGGCTGGTGCTCATGGGCAGCGTGGGCGTGCCCTTCGCGATCACGCCGGGGCTCGACGCGGTGTGGGGCTACACGCCCTCGTTCGCGAACATGCGCCGGATCATGGACGTGTTCGCGTTCGACCGCGCCCTCGTCACCGACGAGCTCGCGCAGCTGCGCTACGAGGCCAGCATGCGGCCCGGTTTCCAGGAGACCTTCGGCGCGATGTTCCCGGCGCCGCGCCAGCGCTGGGTCGATGCCATGGCGAGCCCGGAAGCCGACATTCGTGCACTGCCGCACGAGACGCTGCTGATCCACGGCCGCGAAGACCAGGTGATCCCGCTGGCCACCTCGCTCACGCTGAGCCAGTGGATTCCCCGCAGCCAGCTGCATGTGTTCGGCCGCTGCGGCCACTGGACGCAGATCGAGCACAGCGCGCGCTTCGCCCGCCTGGTCGGCGACTTCCTGGACGAAGCCGATCGACCGATTGATTGATTCACCCGAGACAGAGCAAAGGACAGAACCCACCATGGACCCCACCCTCATCCAGCGGCTCGGCGACGAGCTCTACGACGCGCTGCGCGAGCGCAGCGTCGTGGAGCCGCTCACCAGCCGGCACGCAGGCATCACCATCGCCGACGCCTACGGCATCCAGCAGCGCATGATCGCGCGCCGCCTCGACGCCGGCGAGCGCGTCGTCGGCAAGAAGATCGGCGTCACCTCGCGCGCCGTGATGAACATGCTGGGCGTGTTCCAGCCCGACTTCGGCTACCTGCTCGACGGCATGGTCGTCGGCGAGGGCGAGTCGATCGACAGCACCACGCTCATCCAGCCCAAGGCCGAGGGCGAGATCGCCTTCCTGCTCAAGCGCGACCTCATGGGCCCCGGCATTGGCAACGCCGACGTGCTGGCTGCCACCGAGTGCGTGATGCCCTGCTTCGAGATCGTCGACTCGCGCATCCGCGACTGGAAGATCCAGATCGCCGACACCGTGGCCGACAACGCCTCGTGCGGCGTGTTCGTGCTCGGCGACCACGCGGTCGATCCGCGCCGCATCGACCTGGCGACCTGCGGCATGGTGCTGGAGAAGAACGGCGAAATCATCGCCACCGGCGCGGGCGCCGCTGCGCTCGGCTCGCCGGTGAACGCGGTCGCGTGGCTGGCCAACACGCTCGGTGCGCTGGGCATCGGGCTCAAGGCGGGCGAGGTGATTCTGTCGGGCGCGCTCGCCGCGATGTTCCCCGCCAAGGCCGGCGACAACTTCCGCGTCTCGATCGGCGGCCTCGGCGGCTGCTCGGTGCGCTTCCACTGAAGGAGACAACCCCATGACGACCCCAACGAAGATCAAGTGCGCGCTGATCGGCCCCGGCAACATCGGCACCGACCTGCTCGCCAAGCTGCAGCGCAGCCCGGTGCTCGAACCCGTGTGGATGGTGGGCATCGACCCCGAGTCCGACGGCCTGAAGCGCGCCCGCGAGATGGGCCTGAAGACCACGGCCGAGGGCGTGGACGGCCTGCTGCCACATGTGCAGGCCGACGGCGTGCAGATCGCGTTCGACGCCACCAGCGCCTACGTGCACGCCGAGAACAGCGCCAAGCTCAACGCACTCGGTGTGCTCATGATCGACCTCACGCCCGCGGCCATCGGCCCGTTCTGCGTGCCGCCGGTCAACCTCAAGAGCCTGCTCATGGCGGGTGGCGCGCGGCCGGCCAACGTCAACATGGTCACCTGCGGCGGGCAGGCCACCATCCCGATGGTGGCGGCCGTGTCGCGCGTGCAGCCGGTGGCCTACGGCGAGATCGTGGCCACCGTGTCGAGCCGTTCGGTCGGCCCGGGCACGCGCAAGAACATCGACGAGTTCACGCGCACCACGGCCGGTGCGGTCGAGCGCGTGGGTGGCGCGGCCAAGGGCAAGGCGATCATCATCGTCAACCCGGCCGAGCCGCCGCTGATCATGCGCGACACGGTGCATTGCCTCACCGAAGGCCCACCCGACGAGGCGCGCATCACGGCCTCGGTGCACGAAATGATCGCCGAGGTGCGCAAGTACGTGCCGGGCTACAAGCTCGTGAACGGACCGGTGTTCGACGGCCACCGCGTGTCGATCTACCTGGAGGTCGAGGGCCTGGGCGACTACCTGCCCAAGTACGCCGGCAACCTCGACATCATGACAGCCGCCGCGGCGCGCACGGCCGAAATGTTCGCCGAAGCGATGCTCGCCAGCCTCCCGCAACCCGAGCCCGCCGTGGCCTAGGAGCACCCCCATGACCACCACGACGAACACGAATCTGAAGGGCCGTCGCGTCACCCTGCACGACATGACGCTGCGCGACGGCATGCACCCCAAGCGCCACCTGATGACGCTCGAACAGATGATGCACATCGCCAGCGGGCTCGACGAAGCGGGCGTGCCGCTGATCGAAGTGACGCACGGCGACGGCCTGGGCGGCAGCTCGGTCAACTACGGCTTTCCCGCGCATTCCGACGAGGCGTACCTGGGCGCCGTGATCCCGCTGATGAAGCAGGCCAAGGTGTCGGCGCTGCTGATTCCGGGCATCGGCACCGTGGACCACCTGCGCATGGCGCACGGCCTGGGCGTGCACACCGTGCGCGTGGCCACGCACTGCACCGAGGCCGACGTGTCCGAGCAGCACATCACCATGGCGCGCCGGCTCGGCATGGACACGGTGGGCTTTCTCATGATGGCCCACATGGCCTCGCCCGAGACGCTGGTGCACCAGGCATTGCTCATGGAAGGCTACGGCGCCAACTGCATCTACGTGACCGACTCGGCGGGCCACATGCTGCCGGACGACGTCACGGCGCGCATCGGCGCGGTGCGCGCGGCGCTCCAGGCCGACACCGAGCTGGGCTTTCACGGCCACCACAACCTCGCGATGGGCGTGGCCAACTCGGTCGCAGCCGTCGCCGCCGGTGCCAACCGCATCGACGCTGCCGCCGCAGGCCTGGGCGCGGGCGCGGGCAACACGCCGATGGAGGTGTTCGTGGCGGTGTGCGACCGCATGGGCATCGAGACCGGTGTCGATGTGTTCCGCATCCAGGACGTGGCCGAGGACCGTGTGGTGCCGATCATGGACCACATGATCCGCGTCGACCGCGACTCGCTCACGCTGGGCTATGCGGGCGTGTACTCGAGCTTCCTTCTGTTCGCCAAGCGCGCCGAGAAGAAGTACGGCGTGCCCGCGCGCGAGATCCTGGTGGAGCTGGGGCGGCGCGGCATGGTCGGCGGGCAGGAAGACATGATCGAGGACACGGCCATCACGCTGGCCCGCGCGCGTCAGGCCGTGCAGCAGCAACAGGAAGGAGTCGCGGCATGAAGCTCGACAAGAACACCATCGCCGCGCTCGCCGAGCACCTGGAGACCTGCGAACTGGAAGCGCGCGACACGCCCAAGATCACCGACGAACATCCCGACATGGACTGGGACGACGCCTACGCCATCCAGAACGAGATCCGCCGCCGCAAGCTCGCGCGCGGCCACCGCATCATCGGGCTGAAGGCCGGGCTCACCTCGCACGCCAAGATGAAGCAGATGGGCGTGACCACGCCGGTCTTCGGCTTCATGGCCGACAACTACGCGTTGCCCGAAGGCGGCGAATGCAAGGTGAGCGAGCTCATCCACCCGAAGGTCGAGCCCGAGATCGCGTTCGTCACCAAGCGCGCGCTCAGCGGCCCGGGCTGCCACATCGGCGCCGTGCTCGCGGCCACCGACTTCGTGCTGCCGGGCATCGAGGTGATCGACAGCCGCTACCGCGACTTCAAGTTCGACTTGAAGAGCGTGGTGGCCGACAACACCTCCGCCTCGCGCTTCGTGGTGGGCGGGCGCGCCGTGCCCGCGAGCGAGGTCGACCTGCGCACCGTGGGCATCGTGCTCGAGAAGAACGGCCAGCCCGTGGCCTTCGGCGCGGGCGCCGCGGTGCTCGGCCACCCGGCCGCGGCGATTGCGATGCTGGCCAACCACCTGGGCGCGCGCGGCGAGGAGATTCCGGCGGGCACGCTGATCCTGTCGGGCGGCATCACCGAGGCCGTGGCCGTGCAGGCCGGCGATGCCGTCACGCTGAAGGTGCAGGGCATGGGCAGCGTGGGCCTGCGCTTCGTCTGATCTGCATCAAGCACTGAACTACTGAACCGGAGTACACGAATGCCCTTTGCACAGATCTACCTCATCGAAGGCCGCACCGAAGAACAGAAGCGCGCGCTGATCGAGAAAGTGACCCGCGCCATCGTCGAGGCCGTCGACGCGCCGAAGGAGAACGTGCGCGTGTGGCTGCACGACATGCCCAAGGAAAACTGGGGCATCGGCGGCGTGTCCGCCAAAGACCTCGGACGCTGACCGCTTCGCGCTGCGGCGCTGTCTTCTTCAAGGCCCTTGCGAGTCGCTGACTCGCGAGGGCCTTGTGCTTTGTACGAACTCCTGGGGGCTTTGTTCACAGTTTCGCCCTGTGCCTATGTTTGTCGCACCCGCTTTCGGACTCGTCCGATGGATGGAACGGGACCGTCTTCCTAAAGTCATCGGTCAACAAACCGTATGAGCTGGCGCCGCGCGTGCGCGTGCCGCTGCGGTCCCGTTTTTCATTCAGCAAGCACTAGGAATCACATGGCAACGAAGAAGACGAAGGCCGACCTGCGCATGCGCGCCGACTCGGCCATGCTGCTGGACTGGCTGCGCGGCGCAAAGGTGCTCTGAGGCGCGCGAAAGGCGCGGCTTTTCGGAACAGTCCTATGTACGGGCCGGGCGGGCCTTCCTAGGATGGGTGAGCGCCGGGTTGCCTCAGTGGGCCCGCTGCCTTGTGCCGCATCGCATGCGGCATGAAGCGCGGGCGCAGCGGACGCGGCTTCATTCATTCTTTTGAGAATTTCGAGCACCCATGCCGGTCCTGATCACCGGGGTCGCGAACCGCGGCCCGAGCCCCCGAAAGCATTGCCCTGCAGCCGTTGGCGCCACGGCGAACCGCGAGGCCGCTCGCGCATGAGCCGCTTCTTCGCCGCACCCTCGGAGCCCCTGGCGCGCCCCGCCCGCCGCATCGGCGTGCTCGGCCATGCGCTGCGCGAGCGCGAGTACGCGCGGCGCGTGCTGCGCGCGCTGGGCGTGGCGCCACTGGTGTTCACCAGCATCGACGAACTGGCGACGCTGGGCGACCGCCTGAACCTGCTGTTCCTGGCCGACGTGCCCGAGGCGGCGAGCGAAGAGGCGCCGGACGTGCTGTCGTTGATGGGGACGAAGATCGTTCCACTGGCGCAGGAGGCGCCCGCGCCCACGCGGCACCTGCGGGGGCGCCCGCCCGTAGCGGCACCGGCGTTCGACGACTTCTACCGCACCATCCTGCTGTCGCTCCGAACGCGCGGCCTGGCGTGCGCGATGCCAACGCCGCTCGTGTGGGGCGCCTACAGCTTCCAGCCGATGGACCGCAGCGTGAGCTTCGCGGGCCGCACGCAGCGCGTCGACCCGGTCACCTTCGACCTCGCGCTGGAGTTCTTCTTCAACGCCGAACGCGTGCTGTCGATTCCGCGGCTGCGGCAGATGCTCAACCCCGTGCGCGGCGCGCGCAGGTTCTGGGGCAACGAACTCATCGGCACCCTGACGGACGTGATGGACGAACTGCAGCTGCACGGCGCCCACGGCTGGCGCCTGGTGCACTGCGAGCCCGAGGCGTTCCGGCTGGACCGGGTGCCGGTGGGCGAGACCCCATTGCAGGCCTGAACGAAAAAAGCCCTAAGTCGTTGAAAACTTAGGGCTTTTTGAGCCATTCCGCCGGGGCGGGGAGGCTGTGTTGGTGGCTCTTCACGGACTCGAACCGCGGACCTGTGGATTATGATTCCATCGCTCTAACCGACTGAGCTAAAGAGCCGTCAGTGCAATTCAGCACCGAGCCCAAAATTATAGCCCAGGCTTTGGGCCCAGTTCAACTCCCGGCGTTTTCAGGTCGATTTTTCTGCGATCGAATGCGTCGGATCGCGTTTCGACCTAACCCCGATCGCCTCCGTGCGCCGTACAAGCTCGGGTGACAATCCTGCGATGTCTGCGCTGCCACGCGCCCCTTCTGCTGCTGCCCGCACCGCCACCGAGCGCGACGCCATGCCCGACGATCAGTTGATGCTGGCCTACGCCCACGGCGACGCCGCCGCCTTCGACGTGCTTTATGCGCGCCACGAAGGCGGCCTGTTCCGCTTCGTCAAGCGCCTGCTCGGCGCGCGGCTGGCCGCGCAGGCCGACGAGGTGTTCCAGGACACCTGGGTGCGGATCATCTCGGCGCGCGACAGCTTCTCGCCGCAGGGCGCTACCTGGCGCACCTGGGCCTTCACCATCGCGCACAACCTCGCGATGGACCGCCTGCGCGTGAGCGGGCGCGAGGTGACGCTCGATGGCCATGCGACCGACGACGATGGCGACGCCGTGCCCGCGCTTGACCGCGGCGTGCACGGGGCCACCGACTTGTCGGCGCATCCGTCGGCCGAAGAGCTGGCGTTCTGGCGCGCCGCCGGCCGTCGGCTGCTGACCTGTCTCGACGAACTGCCGGCCGAGCAACGCGCCGCTTTTCTCTTGCACCATGAAGACGGCCTCACCGTCGACGCGCTTGCGGCCCGGCTGGAGATCGGCTTCGAGACCGTGCGCAGCCGTCTGCGCTACGGGCTGCAGAAGCTGCGCGGCTGCATGGAACGCTACCTGTCGGTGCTGGAGCAGCGGGCATGAGCACCGGCATGGACGACGACGACCTGCACGACGCGCGGCTGCGTCGCGCGCTGGACCACGCGCCCGATCGCGACGCCGTGCCCGCGGCCCACACGCGCGAGGCGATCCTGAAGATGGCGCACAACCTCGCCGCGGCCTCCGCGCCGGCGGCCGGCCCTGCGGTTCAGGCCGCGCCGTGGTGGCGCCGCCTGTTCGGCGGCGGCAGCCCCCGCTCGCGCATGCCCTGGAATGCGGCCTTCGCGACCGTGCTCGTGGCGACTTTCGTCACCGTGCTGTGGCATCGCGAACCGGTGCCCGACGCGCGGCTCGATGGCGAGGCGCAAGTGGCCGGAGCGCCCGCGCCCGCGTCGGCACCGCCTGCGCAATCCGCCGAAGCGCCGGCAGTGGCCGCAGCACCTGCGCCTGCCGCCGAGCCGTCCGCAACGGCGGACATGACACCGCCCGCTGCGCAGCGCAGCGAAGCGGCGCGCGATGCGAAGGAAACCCTGAAGCAGCGCGACGTACAGGAAACAACGCGTGAAGCGTCGCGTCGGCGCGAAGCCCCTGCTGCTGCGGCGTCGGTCCAGAAGGACGAAGCACGGACGATGGAAAAGGCAGCGCCCGCGGCCCCGGTGGTGCAAGCCCCGGCGCCCATGCCTGCGCCTGCACCCGCCGCACCGGCCATCGCATCTGCGCCCATGCCGGCCGCGCCGCCCATGGCCGATGTCGGCCAGAGTCCGATGCCCTACGCAGCCGCACCGTCGGCGCCGGCCGTAGCACCTGCAGCGCCTGCAGCGCCAGCGCCGATGCAGCGCGAGTCCGCAGACACGGCGCCATCGCTCGCCGCGCAAGGCGGTGCCAGCGCGAATGTCGCCGGCATGCAGCGTCGGGCCGCACCGGTGCAAGCCGCGCCGGCCCCTGCGTCGGCCGCCGCCAAGGCCGTCGCGGCCGGCGGCTTCACCGCATTGGACCGCTGGACCGCCCTCGACATCACGCGCGCCGGCGCCACCACGCGCCAGGCGCGCGGCGACACCGAAGGCCTCGCGGCACTGGTGAACACCGTGGCACGCGCGGCCACCGTGGCGGGCGGGGAATTGAGTGCGCCGGTCGAGGCGCGCATCGAACTGCGGCGCGACGGCGTATTGCTGGCCGTGCTCGAGATCGCGGGCGACCAGGTGCGGTGGACGCCGCAGCCGGGCGGCCCCGCCTCCATCGGCACGCCGCCGGCGCAGGCGCTGGAGGCGCTGCGCACGGCGCTGTCGCGAGCCCGCTGACGGCGACTGTCGCAGTCGCCGGGCCCGCGACGATCAGGTGGATCAGGCGTTCTTGAAATCCGGCTGGCGCTTGGCCAGGAAGGCGTCCATGCCTTCCTTCTGGTCCTGCGTGGCGAACAGCGCGTGGAACAGGCGGCGTTCGAACATCACACCGTCGCTCAGGCCGCTCTCGAAGGCGCGGTTGACCGATTCCTTGGCCGCCATCACGGCGATCTGCGAGAAGCCCGCAATGATCAGCGCGGCGCCCAGCGCTTCGTCGGCCAGCTTCTCGTAGGGCACCACGCGGCTCACGAGGCCCGCGCGCTCGGCTTCGGCGGCGTCCATCATGCGGGCGGTGAGCGCCATGTCCATGGCCTTGCTCTTGCCCACCGCGCGCGGCAGGCGCTGCGTGCCGCCGGCGCCGGGGATCACGCCGATCTTGATCTCGGGCTGGCCGAACTTGGCGTTGTCGGCCGCGATGATGAAGTCGCACATCATCGCCAGCTCGCAGCCGCCGCCCAGTGCGAAGCCGCTCACGGCCGCGATCACCGGCTTGCGGATCGAGCGGATGGTTTCCCAGTTGCGCGTGATGTAGTCGCCCTTGTAGGTGTCGATGAAGCTGTACTTGGCCATCGCCGCGATGTCGGCGCCGGCCGCGAAGGCGCGCTCGCTGCCCGTGAGGATGATGCAGCCGATGGCGTCGTCGGCGTCGAAGGCCTTGAGCGCCTGGCCCAGCTCTGTCATCAGCGCGTCGTTCAGCGCATTGAGGGCCTTGGGACGGTTGAGGGTGATGATGCCGACCTTGCCTGCTTCGGTCCGCACGTCGATGTTTTCGTAGCTCATGGTGTCGCTGTCTCCGGGGGAGGTGGGGAAAAAAACGCGTCCCACTATACCCAGCCAGGCTTCGGGCCCGCTGACGCGCGGGCGTTTCATTTGAGAATTGTTCTCATCTAGAATGGCCGCCATGGACTTCCCGATGCAAGAACATGCCGTGTTGCTGCGGGCCTATGCCCGGGTGCAGGAGCGTTGCTCGCGCCTGCTGGTGGAGCAGGCCGCCCGGGTCGAGCGGCTCGAGGCGCAGATCGTGCGGCTGCGCGGTGCACTGGTGGCGCGCGACTCGGCGATTGCCATCGTGCGCGAGGAACTGGCGGCGCGCGCCGCCAAGGGCAGCGCCTTGCCCCAGCGCCTGCATGCGCTGCTGGCGCCGGGTGGCCGGCGTCACCATGCCTTGCCGCCGGGGCCGCAGGTGCCGGCCGACCTGCGGGCCAAGTCGGTGCTGTGCGTCGGCCGTTCGGAAGCGACGCCCGAGGCGCCTTCGCTGGCGCGCCAGCTCGTGGAGATTGCCGGCGGCCATTACCTGCACCACGACGGCGGCGACGAGGCCGACGACCCCGCGGCGCTCGAGGCGGGCTTGCGCGCCGCCGACCTCGTGATCTGCCAGACCGGCTGCGTGAGCCACGGCGCCTACTGGCGCGTGCAGGACCACTGCCGCCGCACCGGCAAGCCCTGCGTGCTGGTGGGCGAGCCGCAGCCGATGCTGTTCGTGCGGCCGCCGCTGGCGGCGGCCGTCGATCACTCGGCCTGAGAAGAAATTACGGCTTGGCTGCGAGCCAGGCCGTGATCTTGGCCGCGTCGTGCGAGAACAGCCGCCATGTGGTCGAGCCCGTCGGCAGCGTGAGCGGCAGGCGCAGCAGCCGGCGGTCGCGCGCGACGAGGGCGGTGCACTTGCTGGCATCGCCAAGGTACAGCGCCAGGTCGTCGAGCTTGGTGAGGCGCCAGGCCTGCGCGGGTTGCGACGCGCCCTTGCGACCACCGACGGCCGGCAGTTCGATGCCGATCCATTCGTCGTTGGCCGAGAAACCGGCCTTTTCGGCGGCGCCGCCGCGCAGCACCACCTTGATCTGCACGCTGCCGCCGCTCTCGGCCACGCGCAGGCCGAGCGCCTGCGCGGGTTGCGAGGGGTCGTCGAGCGTGGCCACGCCGTGCGCGCGCAGCAGGTCGGCCAGCGGGAGTTCGTCGGTCGAATGCACCCAGCGTGCGAGTTCCGGGGCGTACGAGCGCCCGCCCACCGCTTCGAGCGCGGCGGCGATGTCGGCCTCGCTGATCGGGCCGCCGTTGCTGTGCGTCCAGAGGTGGCGCATCACGTCGTCGAGCGTGCCCTTGCCTTCCTGGCGCAGCGTGAGGTCGAAGCACAGCGCCACCAGCGCACCCTTGGTGTAGTAGCTGACGGTGCTGTTGGGCGTCTGTTCGTCCTGGCGGTAGTACTTGACCCAGGCGTCGAAGCTCGCGTCGGCCACCGGCTGCACCAGCCGGCCGGGCGTCTGCAGCACCTGGTTGATGGTCTTGTTGAGCAGGCGCAGGTACGCGGCGTCGTCGATGCGGCCGGCGCGGCGCAGCAGCAGGTCGTCGTAGTAGCTCGTGAAGCCTTCGAAGAACCACAGCAGCTGCGTGTAGTTCTCGCGGCTGTAGTCGTAGCTGGCGAACTCCGCCGGGCGCATGCGCTTGACGTTCCAGGTGTGGAAGTACTCGTGGCTGATGAGGCCCAGCAGCGTGGTGTAGCCCTCGGGCTGCTTCTTCTTTTCGCCGCGCAGCGGCAGGTCGCGGCGGTTGCAGATGAGCGCGGTGGAATGGCGGTGCTCGAGCCCGCCGTAGCCGTCGTCCACGGCATTGAGCATGAACACGTAGCGGTCGATCGGCAGCTTGGGGCCGCCGCGCTTTCCGGCCTTGTCGCCGTGCCAGAAGCGGATCTCGGCTTCGCAGATGGCCTTGGTGTCGGCAATGAGGCGATCGCCATCGAACGAGGCCGCGGCGCCCGCGATCACGAAGCGGTGCGGCACGCCGCAGGCGTCGAACTCGGCGCTCCAGAAGGCGCCCATCTCGACCGGGCTGTCGGCCAGTTCGTCGTACCCGGCGGCGCGGTAGCTGCCGAAGCCGTGCTTGTCGGCCTTCGTCGGCACGAGCGCGGTGGCGCACGACCAGCGCGCGGCGTCGGCCGGCAGCGTGGGCGGCACGATCTCCAGCGCATGCGGCGCCTCGGTCTGGCCTTCGACGCGGAGGCACACGCTGGTGCCGTTGAAGAAGCCGCGCGTGGCGTCGAGCCAGGCGGTGCGCACCGAGTTGTCGTAGGCGCACACCTGGTAGTGCAGCACCAGCGGTTGGCCCGGCACGCAATCGATCTGCCAGCTGCACTTGTCCAGCTGCGTCAGCACCGGCTTGCGGCGGCCCTGCGTGGCGCGCAGGCCCTGCAGGTTCTTGGCGAACTCGCGCACGAGGTAGCTGCCCGGAATCCACACCGGCAGCGCCACGCGCTGCTGCGCGGCCGGCGCGGCGATGGTCAGCGTGACTGCGAACAGGCGCGCATGCAGGTCGGCGCACTCGACGCGGCAATGCACAGCGGGCGTGGCGGTTGCAGCCGCGGCTGCGCGCCGGGAAGCGGAGGTCGTCGCCATCGGATCAGTTGGCGGCGGCGAGCTGCTTCTCGACCTGCTCGGCGGGAATCGCGCCCGGGACGCGGCTGCCGTCGGTGAAGATCAGCGTGGGCGTGCCGGTGATGTTGTACTTGCGGCCGAACTCCACGTTGCGCTCCAGCGCCGTCACGTTGCAGCTGGTGGCTGCGGCGGCGGGCTTGACGTTGCCTTCCATCCAGTCGGCCCAGGCCTTGCCCGGGTCCTTGCTGCACCAGATGTCGCGCGACTTGGCGGTCGAATCGGGGCCGAGCACGGGGTACAGGAACATGTAGACAGTCACGTTGTCGACCTTCTTCATGTCCTTCTCGAAGCGCTTGCAGTAGCCGCAGTTCGGGTCTTCGAAGACCGCGACCTTGCGCTTGCCGTTGCCGCGCACGATCTTGATCGCGTCCTTCAGCGGCAGCTTGTCGAAGGCGACGGCGGTGAGCTTCTCGACGCGCTCCTCGGTGAGGTTGCGGCGGGTCTTGGCGTCGATCAGGCTGCCCTGCAGCAGGTAGCCGCCTTGCTCGTCGGTGTACAGGATCTGGCTGCCGTTGACGCGCACTTCGTACAGGCCCGGCACGGGCGTCTTGGTGACTTCCTCGATGGGCGGCAGCTGCGGGATGTGCGTCGGCAGGTTCTTGCGGATCTCGGCCTCGCCCGCGCCGGCGGTGGAGAGCGTGAGCAGCGCGCAGGCGGCGACGAGAAGGTGGCGGACGAAGGTCATCGGGAAGGTTTCGGGAAAAAGGTGGAGGGCTGGTGGGCGCGGGGCGTCAGGACTTCAGGCCCATGGCTTGTGCGGTGATCCAGTGCTTCACGAAGCGCGTGCGGTCGAAACCGCGCATGCCCCAGTTGCGCAACGCAGGCAATGGACCCAGGTTGTGCGAGAAAAGTTGCTGCAATCCGTCGGTGGCCAGGCTCATCTGCAGCACGTCGGCGCGGCGGGCGCGTTCGTAGCGGCGCAGCAGCCGGGCGTCGCCCACGCTGCGCCAGTAGTCGCGGGTGCGGATCACGTCGGCCAGCGCGGCCGCATCGGCCAGGCCGAGGTTCAGGCCCTGGCCCGCCAGCGGATGCACCGTGTGCGCGGCGTCGCCCGCGAGCACCCAGGACTGGGTGGGCTGGCCGGGCATCGTGCCGGACCAGCGGTCGGCGATGGCGCGCGACAGCGGCCACACGGCGCGTTCGCTCGTGAGCCGCAGCGAGCCCAGCTCGCCGTGGCTGGCTTCGCTCACGGCGGCGCTGAATTCGTCGACGCTTTGCGCGACCAGCTCGGGCACGCGCAGCTGGTCGACCGACCACACCAGCGCCAGCGTCTTGCCGTGCACGCCGCCCAGCGGCAGCAGGGCGAACACCTCGCCGCGGTCGTTGAACCACTGGCGTGCGATGCCGTCGTGCGTGTGCGCGGCCTCGAGCCGCGCGGCAATGGCGTGCTGCGGGTAGCGCGTGACCTCGTAGCTCACGCCCAGCGCGGCGCGCGAGGCGCTGGCCTTGCCTTCGCAGACCACCGTGAGCGGCGCGACCACGGGCTCGGTCACCACGTCGATCAGGGGCTGGAAGCGCACCGCGTCGGCCAGCTGCTGTTCGAGCGCGGGCACGTCGACGATCCAGGCCAGCGCCTCGACCTTCTGGCGCGCGGCGCTGAACTGCACGCGGCCGCCGTCGTCGCCGTGGACCTGCATCTCGTGCACCGGCGTGGCATGGGCCGTGTCGGGCCAGGCGCGCAGCGATTCGAGCATGGTGCGGGACGCCGCGTTGAGCGCGTACGCCCGGATGTCTTCCTTGCCCGCAGGGGCCGGCGGCACCACCAGCGCGACACGCACGCGTTCGCGCGCCAGCAGCAGCGCCAGCGTGCGGCCGACGATGCCGGCGCCGCGGATACAAACTTCGGGAGAAAGAGCCATCGGATGATTGTAGGAGTTGCCTCGCGCACGGGCGCCGATACCCGTTCATGCGGGAGAATGGCCAGCGATTTCAAAGGAACCCCACCGTGTCGCAGCCGCCCGCTTTCGATCTCCAGGCCACCATCGCCCGCCTGTTCGTGTACCCCGTCAAGTCGTGCGCCGGCGTCGAGCTCGACGAGATGCTGCTCACCGAAACCGGCCTGGAGTTCGACCGCGCCTGGATGGTGGTCGATGCGCAGGGCGAGTTCGTTACCCAGCGGCAACTGCCGCGCATGGCGCTCGTCCAGCCGCAGATGAAGCACACCGAGGTCGTGCTGCGCGCGCCCGGCATGCTGGCGCTGCACCTGGCCTTCGACCGCGTCGAGCAGCCGGTGCGCGTGCGCGTGTGGAAGGACGAAGTCGCGGCCTACGACATGGGCGACATCGCCGCCCAGTGGTTCAGCGATTTCCTCTCGGAGCCCGGCAAGCCGCAGACGCTGCGCCTGGTGCGCTTCGACCCCGAGCACCAGCGCCTGTCGAGCCTGAAGTGGACCGACGGCGTCGAGGCGCTGAACCAGTTCGCCGACGGCTTCCCGCTGCTGGTGGCCAGCGAAGGCTCGATCGCCGAACTCAACGAGCGTCTGGCGGCGGCCGGCCACGGCCCGGTCGGCATCGAGCGCTTCCGCCCGAACATCGTGCTGGCCGGCATCGAGTCGCACGACGAAGACCGGGTCGACGCGCTGCACGTCACCACCGGCGAGGGCGAAGCCGAGCTGCGCCCGGTCAAGCCCTGCACGCGCTGCCCCATTCCCGACATCGACCCGGCCACCGCGCTCAGCAGCCCCGAGGTGGGCGACATGCTGCGCACCTACCGCGCCGACGCGCGCGTGGACGGCGGCATCACCTTCGGCATGAACTGCATCGTGGTGCAGGGCGTGGAGCACATGCTCAAGGTGGGGCAGGTGGTGGGCGCGAACTACAGGTTCGAGTAAGCGCCGTGGTCTCTACGACCAGCGAATCGGATTTCCCGTTTCGATGGCTGCGCTGCACAAGACCTGAAGCGGCTCGACGATGTAGTTGAAGTCGGCACTCGTGCGGTCGCGCATCTCGAAATGAACCGCCGTCGGGTAGCTGGAGCGACACTGACCCGCATCGTTCTGCATGCGACCGTCGGGCCAGGCAATGTCGGGTCCGGGCATCGCAAGCGCGCAGCGAAAGCTCCTGCCTGAATCCAGATCAGTCAAAAGCGCAGGGCCCGACCTGACCGGGTCTGAGCCTTCAGGCGCCAGCAGGGCCTGCGTGAAGCGCTTGCTGCGAAACAGCACGTCGGCGTCTCCCGACACGACGAAGAAGCCCTCGGCATCGACGCCCAGACGCAGTTCGGACGTCAGCACAAACTGGTGCGACGCCGAGGCACTGCGCAGTTCATCGCCCGAGGTCGAGTCCAACAGCACGAAGCGTTGGCCGAAGCGCGCGGACTGTTCGAAATCCGACAGCTCCGCGAGCATGCGCGGTGCCACGGCGGCGGGTGCCAGACCGCCATTCGCCTCTGGCAGGTTGTCGAACAGCGTCGGAAAGCGCTCGGCACCGCCTGCCTGGTGCAATGCGTGCTGAAACTCCCGATAGCCGTACCAGTTCGCGAGGTGCTCGCAGGCTTGTTCCATGCTCGGGTGGACGCAGCATGTCTGAAGCCACTCCCAGAACACGCCGAAGTCCGGGTCGTCCTCGTCCTTCAGCGCGGGGTAGCCCTCTTTGTCGATGGCGATGCGCGATGCCAGGGGCGTCGGCCGGGTCAGGCCACGTTCCCAGCAGTTGCAGCGGACCGAGGCGTCGAGGCCCATTCAGAATGCGACGCCCGCGACCAGGATGATGTTCGCGTAGGGCGTGCATTCGCCCGTGCGCACCACGGCCTTGGCGCGCGCGCTCACGCGCTTCAGTTCTTCGTGCGAGATGACCTGCGGCACCACGCTCAGCTGGCCTTCGCACCACGCGGGCAGCGTGCCGGCAGGCAAGTGCTCCAGCGCTTCGCGCGCCATGAGTGCGCTTTCCACCTGCATCTCCGACAGCACCGCCTTGAGCACATCGCTGATCCCCGGCACACCCCGCGCCACGGCCAGGTCGATGCGGCGCGGGCCGTCGGGAATGGGCAGGCCGGCGTCGCCGATCACCAGCATGTCGCCGTGGCCCATCGAGGCGATCACGTGGGAGAGTTCGGCGTGCAGCAGGGGAGAGCGTTTCACAGCGTGATCCAGTCGGGGGGCAGGGGGCTGCGCAGCACGGCGTCGCGCAGCGGAATGGAGGGTTGGGCGCCGGGCTGCTGGATGCACAGCGCGGCGGCGCGGATGCCCAGGCGCACGGCCTCGTCGAACGATTGGCCTTCGCCTAGCGCCACGGCAAGCGCGCCCAGGAAGGTGTCGCCGGCGGCGGTGGTGTCGACGGCCTGCACCTTCGGCGCGGGATGGTGGCGCGCGCCGTCGGCGTCGATGGCCACGGCGCCGCGCGAACCCAGCGTCACGACCACGCGGGCGATGCCGCGCGCGCGCAGCGCCTGGCCGGCCTGCGCTGCCTCTTCGGGGCTGTCGGCGTTCTGGCCCGACAGGGTCTGCGCCTCGATCTCGTTGACCACCAGCGTGTCGATGCGGGGCCAGAGCGCCTCGGCGATGGCCTGCACCGGCGAGGGGTTGAGCATCACCGCGCAGCCCGCGTCGTGCGCGGCATTGATGGCGCGTGTCACCTGGTCCATCGGGGTCTCGAACTGCGCGACGAGGAAGGCCGCGCCCTGCACCCGCTGCGTCAGCGAGGCCTCGTCGATGGCGACGCGCGCGTTGGCGCCGGGAATCATCACGATGCGGTTCTGGCCGCTGTCTTCCACGAGGATCAGCGCCGTGCCGGTCGGTTCGCCCGCCACGGTGCGCAGCGCGGCGGTGTCGATGCCGTCGCGCGCGAGCGCATCGCGCAGGGCCGCGCCATGCGCGTCGTCGCCCACGCAGCCGATCATCTGCACCTGCGCGCCTTCGCGCGCGCAGCTCACGGCCTGGTTGGCGCCCTTGCCGCCGGGGATGGCGTCGATCGAGCGGCCCAGCAGGGTTTCGCCTGCGGCCGGCGCGTGCGGCACGCGCAGCACGATGTCCATGTTCAGGCTGCCGAGCACCACGATGCGCGGCGGCTTGGAGGAAGAAAGAGGCTGAAGGCTCACGAGGTGCGGGACTTGGAAGGTGTGGCGGTGGTGGAAGGGGCAGGCGTCACGCCGGCTTCGCGAAAGCCCGCGTGGCGCGCGGTCGAGGCGCGCACGCGCAGCTCGGGCTGCAGCACGACCTTGCGTGCGTCGCGGCGCTTGCCGCCCATGCGCTCCAGCAGCATGTCGACCGCCAGCGCGCCGATGCGCTCCTTGGGCTGGGCCACGGTGGTGAGCGGCGGGCTGGTGTAGGCCGACAGTTCGATGTCGTCGAAGCCCACGATGGACAGTTCGTCGGGCACGCGCACGCCGCTTTCATGCGCGGCGCGCAGCGCGCCGATGGCCATCAGGTCGTTGCACACGAACACGGCCGAGGGCTTCTGCTCGGTGCGCAGGATGGCGTGCATCGCCTCGTAGCCGCCCTGGCTGGTGAAGCCGCCGCGCCACAGCAGCGCGTCGGCGTTGGGTGCCGAGCCGGTCTCCGCCAGCGCCATGCGCCAGCCTTCGATGCGCTGCTCGCTCGACGTCACGCCCACCGGCCCGCCGATGCAGGCGATGCGCTTGTGGCCCAGCGACAGCAGGTGCCGCACCGCGAGCAGGCCGCCCTGCATGTGGGCGGTTTCCACCAGGTCGCAGGCGGGGTCGGCGATCTCGCGGTCGACCAGCACGGTGGGAATGCGCAGGCCGCGCAGCTGGGTGGCGAGCGAGTCGTCTTCGTCGGCGCCGGTCGACACCACGATGAGCCCGTCGATGCGGCGCTCCGCCAGCACCTGCAGGTACACGCTCTGGCGCCGGGGCTCGTCGTCGGTGTTGCACAGCACCAGCGTGTAGCCGGCGCCGAAGCAGCGGTCTTCCACGATGCGCACGATCTCGGCGAAGTAGGGGTTCGAGCTGTTGGGAATCAGCATGCCCAGCGTCGAGGTGGTGTTGCTCTTGAGGCTGCGCGCCATCGCGTTGGGCACGTAGCCCAGTTCGCGAATGGCAAGCTCGACGCGCTCGCGCACCTTGGCGCTCACGTGGCGCGTGTCGTTGACGACGTGCGACACGGTGGTGACGGAAACGCCCGCCTGGAGTGCGACGTCCTTGATGGTGGCCATGGTTGTCCTTGTTCCTGTGGAGGCTCAGGCCAGTCGACGATCGGCCCGGCGCTGGCGCAGGGTGTCGATGATGACGGCCACCACGATCACCGCGCCCGTGATGATGCGCTTGCTCGGTTCGCTCGCGCCCACCTGCGCCAGGCCGGCCTCGAGCACGGCGATGATCAGCACGCCGAAGAAGGTGTTGACCACCGAGCCGCGCCCGCCCATGAGGCTGGTGCCGCCGATGACCACGGCCGCGATCACCTGCAGCTCGATGCCCACGCCCGCGTTCGGGTCGGCCGCTTCGAGGCGGGCCGACTGCATCAGGCCCGCGAGCCCGGCCAAGAGGCCCGTGACGGCGAACACGATGATGCGGATCGGCCGCGGGTCGATGCCCGCCAGGCGCATGGCTTCCTCGTTGGTGCCGATGCCCACGACATGGCGGCCGAACACGGAACGCGTGAGCACCAGCTGCCCCACGGCGACGAGCACCACGGCGAGCACGAAGGCGGCCGAGATGCCGCCGATCCACGGCGCGGCCAGGCCCGAGATGGCGTCGCCCACGTACTGCGTGCGCGAGTCGGTGACCAGGTAGGCGCCGCCGCGCACGGCTTCGAGCATGCCCAGCGAGACGATGAAGCTCGGCAGCCGCCACGCGACCGACACCGCGCCCGTCACCGTGCCGCAGACCAGCCCGGTGGCCAGACCGAGCAGGGCGGCCAGCGGCACCGAGAGCTTCCATTCGAGGATGGCGGCGGCCGTGACGGCCGCGCTCAGCGCGAGCACCGAGCCCACCGACAGGTCGATGCCCGCGATGATCAGCACGAAGGTCATGCCCACCGCCATGACGGCCAGCGCCGGGATTTCGTTGGCGATGGAGATGAAGGTCTCGCGCGTGAGGAAGTATTCGCTCATCGAGCCGAAGAGCGCAATCATGCCCAGCAGCACGACGGTCAGGCCCAGGTAGGTGCCGAGCTGGCCCTTGAGCGCGGACGGCGGCTTGCCGGCGGCGGCGGAAGCAGGAGAAGAGGGAGAGGCTGCGTTCATGGTCGTCAGGCGTCGGCGGAAGTCGGGGCGGAGGCTGCGGAAGAAGGGGCGGAATCCGCCGGGGAGCCGGGCACGCGGCCCGTGGCGTCGCTGAAGGCGGCGGCGAGCAGCGACTGTTCGCTCCACTCGCCGCGTTCGAACACAGCGACCAGCCGGCCGGCGCTCATCACGCCGATGCGGTCGCACATGGCCATCAGCTCGCGCAGGTCACTGGACACCATCAGGAGCGCCTTGCCGGCGTCGGTCATGCGGTCGAGTTCGGCGTACAGGTCGGCGCGCGCGCCCACGTCCACGCCGCGCGTGGGTTCGTCCAGCAGCAGCACCTTGCATTCGCGGTGCAGCCAGCGTGCGAACACCACCTTCTGCTGGTTGCCGCCGCTGAGCGTCGATACGGGTTGTTCGATGCTGCGCGAGCGGATGCGCAGCAGCTCCACCAGCCGGCGCGCAATCTGGCGCTCCTTGGCGCGGCGCAGCCAGCCGGCATGCGAGATCGCGCCGAGGTCGCTCAGCGTGGCATTGACGCGGATCGGCTGCGTGAGCAGCAGGCCCTGCGACTTGCGGTCTTCGGTGACGAGGCCGATGCCCGCGCGGATGGCCTGCATCGGCGAGCGCCAGCCCTTGCGCGCATGCCGCACGGGCTGCGCGGCCGGGGTGCCGTCGTGCAGCACGACCTCGCCGCGGTCGGCGCGGTCGGCGCCGAACAGCAGCCGCACGAGCTCGGTGCGGCCCGAGCCGACCAGGCCGGCCAGGCCCATGACTTCGCCCGCGCGCAGTTCGAGATCGACGTCGCGCACCACCTGCGCCCGGCCGATGCCGCGCGCGCTCAGCAGGACCGGGCCCGCCACGCGGCGCGCGCGGCCTTCGTGCTCGTGCACCGCGCGCCCGACCATGCGCTGCACCAGTTCGGATTCGCGCACGCCGGCCATGGCGCGCACGTCGACCAGCTTGCCGTCGCGCAGCACCGCCACGCGGTCGGCGATGCGCTGCAATTCTTCGAGGCGGTGCGACACGTAGACGATCGCCACGCCGCGCAGCTTCAGCAGTTCGATCTGCTCGAACAGGTGGGCGGTTTCGCGCGGCGTGAGCATGGCGGTGGGCTCGTCGAGCACCAGCACGCGCGTGTCGTCCTGCAGGTTGCGCGCAATTTCCACCATCTGCTGCTGGCCGATGCCCAGCCGCGCCACCGGCGTGGCCGGGTCGATGCCGTCCAGGCCGATCTTGGCGAGCTGGCGCTCGGCCAGCTCGTACAGCGTGGCGCGGCGGATCCAGCCGCTCTTGTGCGGCAGGCGGTCGAGCAGCAGGTTCTCGGCCACCGACAGCGTGGTGACGAGGCCGAGTTCCTGCATGACCATGCGCACGCCCAGGCGCTCGGCATCGCGGCGCGAGGCTGGCGCGAAGGGCTGGCCATCGAGCAGCATGCCGCCGCGCGTGGGCTGCACCAGCCCGCAGACGATCTTCGACAGCGTGCTCTTGCCCGCGCCGTTCTCGCCCGTGAGCGCCAGCACCTCGCCGGCGCGCAGCTCGAGGGAGACGTCGTCGAGCACCGGCGCCGCGTAGTCCTTGCCGACCGTGCTCAGGGCGAGCACGGCGGTGGGTAAGGGCGGATTCATGGCGGCGTCGGGTGCGGCAGTCAAAACGAGGTCTTCTTCTTTTTAGGGGGAGCGGAGCGGCTTACTTGGACGACTTGGTGACCAGCACCACGTCGGTCTTCACTTCGGCCGGCATTTCCGATTGCTTCTTCTTGTCGGCGATGGCCTTCAGCGCGGTCTCGATGCCGAACACGGCCTGCTTGGCGGCGAACTGGTCGGCGGTGGCGAGCACGCGGCCGTCCTTCAGCATCGGCTTGATGGCGCCGATGTTGTCGTAGCCCACCACCAGCACCTTGCCGGTCTTGCCCGCGGCCTTGACGGCGGCGACGGCGCCCAGCGCCATGCTGTCGTTGCCGGCCAGCAGGGCCTTCAGGTCGGGGTGCTCGCGCATCATGCCGGCGGCCACGGTGTTGCCCTTGTCGATTTCCCACTGGCCCGACTGCACGCCGACCACGGTCATGCCGCCGGCCTTCATGGCGTCCTGATAGCCCAGCGTGCGCTGCTGTGCATTGAAGGTGGTCGACACGCCTTCGATGATGCCGACCTTGTCGCCCGACTTCAGCTCCTTGGCCAGCGCATCGCCCACCAGCTTGGCGCCGGCGCGGTTGTCGGGGCCGACGAAGGGCACCTGGATGCCCTTTTCCTTCAGGGCGTCGGCGTCCAGCCGGTTGTCGATGTTCACGACCAGGATGCCCTTGTCGATGGCCGCCTTGATCACCGGCACCAGCGCCTTCGAATCGGCGGGCGCGATGACCAGCGCGTTGATCTTCTGCGCCACCATCTGCTCGACCATCTTGATCTGGGCGGCGGTGTCGGTCTCGTCCTTGATGCCGTTGGCCACCAGCGTGTACTGCGCGGCGTTGGCCTTCTGGTGCGCCTTGGCGCCGTCTTCCATGGTGCGGAAGAACTCGTTGGCCAGCGACTTCATGACCAGCGCGACCTTCGGCTTGTCCTGCGCGAAGGCGGGCGTTCCGGCGATGGCGCCCAGCAAGGTCAATGCGGCAGCGCTTTGCAGGGTACGGCGGGTGAACTTCATGGTGGATGTCTCCTGAAATGAGGGGTCAGAGCGGAACGCCGGTCTGTGCCGGGGGCCCCGATGTTAATCGAGGGAAACGTTTGCGCAAACGTTTGCCAGTCGGGTCAAACCCTGAGCCTTTCAGCCCTCGAAGCCGCTGCCAGAGGGCTTTCGGGCGGAGTCGAGCGCCTTGGAAAAAGGGCGCGCCGGCGTGGCGGGAAGGGAGCCTGGCCAGGGGGAGAACCCGGTCAGCCTAAAATCGGGGGTTACCCAAGAGGACCTCCCATGAGTTTGCAATGCGGCATCGTCGGCCTGCCCAACGTCGGTAAATCCACCCTTTTCAATGCGTTGACCAAGGCCGGCATCGCAGCGGAAAACTATCCGTTCTGCACCATCGAGCCCAACGTGGGCGTGGTGGAAGTGCCCGATCCGCGGCTCGACCAGCTGAGCGAGATCGTCAAGCCCGAGCGCGTGGTGCCCGCCATCGTCGAGTTCGTCGACATCGCCGGCCTGGTGGCCGGTGCCAGCACCGGTGAAGGCCTGGGCAACAAGTTCCTGGCGCACATCCGCGAGACCGACGCCACCGTCAACGTGGTGCGCTGCTTCGACGACGAGAACGTGATCCACGTGGCCGGCAAGGTCGACCCGATCTCCGACATCGAGGTGATCCAGACCGAACTCTGCCTGGCCGACCTGGCCACGGTCGAGAAGGCGCTGCACCGCCACACCAAGGTGGCCCGATCGGGCGACAAGGACGCGCAGAAGCTCGTCGGCCTGCTCGAACGCTGCCAGGCCGCGCTGAACGAGAACACGCCCGTGCGCGCGCTCGAGTTCACCAAGGAAGAGATGCCGCTGGTGAAGAGCTTCACGCTCATCACCGCCAAGCCCGCCATGTTCGTGGGCAACGTGTCGGAAGACGGCTTCGAGAACAACCCCTACCTGGACCGCCTGCGCGAGTACGCCGCCAAGCAGGGCGCGCCCGTGGTCGCCATCTGCGCCAAGATCGAAGCCGACCTTGCCGAGATGGACGACGAAGACAAGAAGATGTTCCTCGCCGAAATCGGCCAGGAAGAACCGGGCCTGAACCGCCTGATCCGCGCCGCCTTCAAGCTGCTGGGCCTGCAGACCTACTTCACCGCCGGCGTGAAGGAAGTGCGCGCCTGGACCATCCACATCGGCGACACCGGCCCCCAAGCTGCCGGCGTGATCCACGGCGACTTCGAGAAGGGCTACATCCGCGCCCAGACCATCGCGTTCGACGACTACATCGCCTTCAAGGGCGAGCAGGGCGCGAAGGACGCGGGGAAGATGCGGTCGGAAGGCAAGGAATACGTCGTCAAGGATGGCGACGTGATGAACTTCCTGTTCAGTTCGTAATTGAGCTCGCCCCCAGGCTGCGCGCACTTCGTGTCGCTACGCCAACCCCCTACCGGGGGCAACACCTGAGGCCCGGCGAAGCCGGATCCTCGGTGTTTCGCGAAGGGGCTTCGCTGTCGCTTGCCTCGTCGATCAGTTGGTTTTCTGCTTGCCCCACACCACCGTGTCGTCCACCGCATAGGCCGCACACGTCACCTTGCGTTCGGTGCAGCCTTTGAGATGCTCGGTCAGCGCGGCCGAGTTGGTGGCGGTGCCGAATTTCTGGTCGCTCGTGATCAGGAAGATGCGGGGCCGGGCCTGCAGCAGGAACTGGCGGTAGGCGTTGTGCACCGGTGTCGGGTCGGCGCCGATGGGTGGCAGGGCCTGCAGGTCCGACAGCTCGGCGTGGCCGGACGGCGCGGGTTCCCCGTTGGGGCCGAACACCACGCCGGTGCTTTTCAGCAAATCGCGCCATGTCGCCAGCTCCGTGGTCACGCGCTGCGGCAGTTCCATCACCCATTGCGCCGGATAGGCAAAGCCAAGGTTCGCGCCGCCGGGCGCCACGCTGTCGGTCACGCCGACCAGCCGGCCCTCGGTGTCGAACAACCCGCCGCCGCTGGAGCCTGAAGACACGGGCGCCGAGGTCTGCACGATCGGCAGTTGCCCGGGCGCGCGCGGACGCAGCGCCGAGATCAGGCCCTCGCTCAGCGTGCGTTCGAGGCCATGCGGGCTGCCGACGGCGAACACGCGCTGGCCGACGCGCAACTCGGCGGCGGGGACGATCTGCACGGCGGGCAGCTGCAGCGGCGTTTCGCTCGTGAGCACGCACAGGTCGCGCGACGGATCGGGGTCGCGCACGATGCGGGCGATGCGCAGCGTGGTCGGGCCCTGCACCGCGGTGACGGCGACGGCGCCGTCGACCACGTGGCAGGCCGTGGCCAGCGCGCCCGGGGTCACAGCCACCGCGCTGCCGATGGCGGTCTGGTTGTTGCCGCGCTCGCCTTTCACGGTCCAGACGGCGGGCGCGACCTTGCGGAACACCTCCTCGGGCGTGAGTGCCCAGGCCTGGCAGGCCGCAAGGCCGAGCCAGAGTCCGGTGATGAGTAGCGAGGTGCGGCGGCGCCGCGTGAAGTGAGGAGCCATCCGGGTCAGTGTAGGAAGCCGGTCCACGGTTTGCCGTAGGCGGTCACGCTGTCGCAGCGGGCGCCCGGAACCCGCGTGCGTTGGTTAGACTGCGCGCCCGCTGCATCCTCCGCCGGAAGGCCTTCATTCGCCATCATGCTCACCGTCCATCACCTGAACAACTCGCGCTCGCAACGTGTGCTCTGGCTGCTCGAAGAGCTCGAGCTGCCCTACGAGATCGTCCACTACCAGCGCGATCCCAAGACCATGTTGGCGCCCGCTTCGCTGAAGGCCGTGCATCCGCTGGGCAAGTCGCCGGTGGTGACGACCGACGACGGCGCGACGCTGGCGGAATCGGGCGCGATCATCGAGTCGCTCATCGAACGCTACGGCCAGGGCCGGCTCGCGCCCGCGCCGGGTTCGCCCGAGGCTTTGCGCTACCGCTACTGGCTGCACTTCGCCGAAGGCACGGCGATGTCGCCGCTGCTGCTCAAGCTGGTGTTCGACCGCATCGAGACGAGCAAGATGCCCTTCTTCGCCAAGCCGATCGCCAAGGCCATCGCGGCGAAGGCGAAGTCGGCCTTCATTCATCCGAACATCACAGGCCATCTGAATTTCATGGAGGCCGAACTTGGCCGCAGCGAGTGGTTCGCGGGCAATGAATTCACGGGCGCCGACATCCAGATGAGTTTCGTGGTCGAAGCCTCGCAGGCGCGCGGCGGGCTCGATGCGCGGCGGCCCAAGCTCATGGCCTACCTGGAGCGCATCCATACGCGCCCGGCCTATAAGCGCGCGCTGGAGCGCGGCGGCCCCTACGAACTGCTG
Organism: Variovorax sp. V35; assembly: GCF_041154465.1. Classification (NCBI taxonomy): domain Bacteria; kingdom Pseudomonadati; phylum Pseudomonadota; class Betaproteobacteria; order Burkholderiales; family Comamonadaceae; genus Variovorax; species Variovorax sp. V35. The sequence continues at coordinate 6,172,053 of NZ_AP028666.1, read as the reverse complement.
AGCTGAGTTTTTTCGAACGCGCGCTTCATGACGGGAAGACGTAAAGGAGCGCGTAGGTCATCGTCACATAACGCAGGAACTTGCCGATCGCCATGTAGCCCACGCAGGGCCAGAACGGCAGCTTGAGCCAGCCGGCGACCGCGCACAGCGGGTCGCCCACGATCGGCAGCCAGCTCAGCAGGCAGGCCTTCGGGCCCAGCCGCTCGAGCCAGCCGAGCACGCGCAGGTGGTGTTTCGAGTGCGAGTACTTGTCGGCCACCTTGTGCGCGCCGTAGCCCATCCACCAGTCGACCGCGCCGCCCAGCGTGTTGCCCACGGTGGCCACGGCGATGGCCTGCCAGAACATCTCGGGGTTGAGTTTCAGCAGGCCGAACAAGATCGGTTCGGAGCCCACCGGCAGCAGCGTGGCCGACACGAAGGCCGCGATGAACAGCGTCGAAAGTCCGTACTGGGGGAGCGCGAGGAGCGCCAGGAGTGCGTCGAGCCAGGCTTGCATAAGGTCGGCGAAGTATAGGCAGCGCTCACGTCGCAAGCGCGTGGGAGAAGGCCCCGCGAAATACTGGTGTTTACGCCTGTGTCGCAAGCGCAAAAAGGCGTAAATCGTTTCAGTCGCTGAAATGCCACGTGGCTACAATCGTGCCTCATTTTTCAGCAGCCGACCCGCACAGCACTCCTTCCCATGACCTTGCAGATCGGCACCCACACGCTGGAAAACCGGCTGTTCGTCGCGCCCATGGCCGGCGTGACGGACCGGCCCTTCCGCATGCTGTGCCGCGAACTCGGCGCGGGCTATGCGGTCAGCGAGATGGTCACCTCGCGCAAGGAACTCTGGAACACGCTGAAGACCTCGCGGCGCGCCAACCACGACGGCGAGCCGGGCCCCATTGCGGTGCAGATTGCCGGCACCGACGCAGCCATGATGGCCGAGGCCGCGGTCTACAACATCGAGCGCGGCGCGCAGATCATCGACATCAACATGGGCTGCCCGGCCAAGAAGGTCTGCAACAAGTGGGCCGGCTCGGCGCTCATGCGCGACGAGCCGCTGGCGCTGGAAATCGTGCAGGCCGTGGTCGACGCGGCGCAACCCTTCAACGTGCCGGTCACGCTCAAGATGCGCACCGGCTGGAGCGAAGACCACCGCAACGCGGTGAAGCTCGCACGCGACTTCGAATCGGCCGGCGTGCAGATGCTCACGGTGCACGGGCGCACGCGCGAGCAGGGCTACAAGGGCCACGCCGAGTACGACACCATCGCCGCCGTGAAGGCCGCGGTGCGCGTGCCGGTGGTGGCCAACGGCGACATCCGTTCGCCCGAGAAGGCGCGCGACGTGCTCGCGGCCACGGGCGCCGACGCCGTGATGATCGGCCGCGCCGCGCAGGGCCGGCCGTGGATCTTCCGGGAGATCGCGCACTTCCTGGACACCGGCACCCACCTGGCGCCGCCGCTGGTGGCGGAGGTGCGCCGGCTGCTGCTCGACCACCTGGTGGAGCACTACGCGCTGTACGGCGAATTCAGCGGCGTGCGCACGGCGCGCAAGCACATCGGCTGGTATGTGCGCGCGCTGCCCGACGGCGAGGCGTTCCGCGCACGGATGAACGCCATCGAAGACTGCGCCGGCCAGCTGCGCGCGGTCGACGACTATTTCCAGGGGCTTGCGGACCGCATGGACCGCATGCCCGCCCCGACGGCAGACGAGGAGCCGGCGGGAGAAGAGGAGACGGCCTGCGCCGTCGATTGAGCGAAGACAAAAAGAGAAGAAGCAAGCAATGAGCAAGAAACACATCGAGGACTGCGTTCGCAGCAGTCTGGACAGCTACTTTCGCGATCTGCGGGGCACCGAACCCGACGGCATGTACGAGATGCTCGTGCGCGTGGTCGAGAAACCCCTGCTCGACGTCGTCATGACGCGCGCCGAAGGCAACCAGTCCCGGGCCGCCCAATGGCTGGGCCTGAACCGCAACACGCTCCGCAAGAAATTGGTCGAGCACAAACTTTTGAAATAACTCCACGGCATATCCCATGGCTCAGACCGCACTCCTTTCCGTTTCCGACAAGACCGGCATCCTTGAATTCGCGCAGGCCCTGCATGGCCTGGGCGTCAAGCTGCTGTCCACCGGCGGCACCGCCAAGCTGCTGGCCGACGCCGGCCTGCCGGTGACCGAGGTCGCCGACCACACCGGCTTTCCCGAAATGCTCGACGGCCGCGTGAAGACGCTGCACCCGAAGATCCACGGCGGCCTGCTGGCGCGCCGCGACCTGCCCGCGCACGTCGCCGCCATCAAAGAGCACGGCATCGACACCATCGACCTGCTGGTGGTCAACCTGTACCCGTTCGAAGCCACCGTGGCCAAGCCCGGCTGCACGCTTGAGGACGCCATCGAGAACATCGACATCGGCGGCCCGGCCATGGTGCGCAGCGCGGCCAAGAACTGGAAGGACGTGGGCGTGCTCACCGACGCCTCGCAGTACGCCGTGGCGCTGGCCGAGCTCCAGGCCGACGGCAAGCTCAGCGACAAGACCAAGTTCGCGTTCTCGGTGGCCGCGTTCAACCGCATCGCCGACTACGACGGCGCGATCAGCGACTACCTCTCGGCCATCGACTTCGACGCCAGCATCGGCCAGCCTGCGCCCACGCGCTCGCTGTTCCCCGCGCAGAGCAACGGCCGCTTCGTGAAGGTGCAGGACCTGCGCTACGGCGAGAACCCGCACCAGCAGGCCGCGTTCTACCGCGACCTGTACCCGGCGCCCGGTTCGCTCGTGTCGGCCAAGCAGCTGCAGGGCAAGGAGCTCAGCTACAACAACATCGCCGACGCCGATGCGGCGTGGGAATGCGTGAAGAGCTTCGACGTGCCCGCCTGCGTGATCGTGAAGCACGCCAACCCCTGCGGCGTGGCCGTGGGCGCCGACGCGCTCGAGGCCTACAGCAAGGCCTTCAAGACCGATCCGACCTCGGCCTTCGGCGGCATCATTGCCTTCAACCGTCCGGTCGACCTGGCCACTGCGCAGGCCGTCAACAAGCAGTTCGTCGAAGTGCTGATGGCGCCGGGCTACACGCCCGAGGCACTCGAAGTGTTCCAGGCCACCAAGGCCAAGCTCAATGTGCGCGTGCTCGAGATCGCACTGCCCCAGGGTGGCGCCACCGACTGGGACAACGGCCGCAACGCGATGGACGTCAAGCGCGTCGGCTCGGGCCTCCTGATCCAGACCGCCGACAACCACGAGCTGGCCCTGGCCGACCTCAAGGTGGTCAGCAAGAAGCAGCCCACGCCGCAGCAGCTGCAAGACCTGCTGTTCGCCTGGAAGGTCGCGAAGTACGTCAAGAGCAACGCGATCGTGTTCTGCGCCGACGGCATGACGATGGGCGTGGGCGCCGGCCAGATGAGCCGCCTCGACTCCGCGCGCATCGCCAGCATCAAGGCCGAGCATGCGGGCCTGTCGCTCAAGGACACGGCGGTGGCGAGCGACGCCTTCTTCCCGTTCCGCGACGGCCTCGATGTGGTGGTGGACGCGGGCGCGGGCTGCGTCATCCAGCCGGGCGGCTCGATGCGCGACCAGGAAGTGATCGACGCGGCCGACGAGCGCGGCGTGGTGATGGTGTTCTCGGGCGTGCGCCACTTCCGGCACTGAGCCTGCGGCCCTGCGGGGCCTGCCCGAACAAGGCCAGGGTCGCTCACGCGGCCCTGGCTTTTTTGTTGCCGTTACTCGTGCGTGCCGAAGCGGTACTTCAGCTGGAAGCTGATCGCGCCGTACAGCCGGTTCCTGATCGTCGGCACGTAGGCGATGTTCAGGCCCCAGTTCTTGCCCTCGATGGCGGCGGTCGGAATGATGGCGGGGAACCAGTTGCCGTTGCGGTAGTCGGGGTAGCCGTCGAAGCCGCCCACCACCGCGCCGAACTTCACGCCGTAGAACTCGAAGGGCAGGATGTACAGGCCGACGTAGTGCGACTGCCGCCGGTTGCTGTTGTGGAAGGTGCCGGCCGTGACGCGGTAGGTGTCGTTCAGCGGGTACTCGAAGCCCAGGCCCGGGTTGGCGTTTTCCAGGCCCTTGCCGCTGTCGAAGTGGGCCGAGTAGAAGCCGGGGTTGACCCAGATGTTCTTCGGCTCGAAGGACTGCGCCAGCGCGAGGCCCGGCAAAAGAAGGACACTCAGCAGCGGCAGCATGCGCAAGGGGGTCATGGGCGGGGCATCCTGAAATTGGTCTGTCTCGCGGCTTCGATGGTGGCTGCGATGACGGCTTCCCTTGGGTCTGCGTGCGTGGGCACGGCCCCGCGAACGCCGGCGCAATATACACGCGGCGATCACGAAAACGATGACATCGCTCAGGCGGGCCGCGCCAGGTACTTGCGAAACAGCTCGGCCAGCCGCAGCGCCGCCAGCGACAGCGGCTTGCCGCGCGGCGAGACGATGCCCAGTTCCAGCGGCGGCACCGGCATCGCGAGCGGCACGCGCTCCACCAGGTCGGCATACGGCGGCATCGTGAGCATGCCGGCCGGCCCGACCATCAGCGCGTCGCTGCGGGTCAGCAGGCCCCAGCTCACGCCGAACGACGCCACCTCGATGCGGTGCTCCGGCAGCGGCAGGCCCTGCGCGGCGTACTGCTCCAGCAAAAAGGTGTGCTGGCTGCCGGGCGCCAGGTGCATCAGCCATTCGGCGCCCGCCACTTCTTCCCATCGGGTGGCGCGGTTCAGCGGATGGCCGCGCCGGCAGAGCACCGCCATCTCGATCATGTCGAGCCGCTCGAACGCGAAGTCGGCGTCGAGCGCCGCGGCCACCGGGCCCGCCACCGCGAAGTCGATCGTGCCTTCGCGCAGCAGCGGCAGCACCTGGGGGATCAGGCCGTCGAAGAGCTTGAGCTGCGCATGCGGCATCGCCTTGCGAAACGCGCGCACCACCTCGGGCAGCACGCCCAGGAACACCATCGGCGTCACCGCCACGGCCACGCGCCCGTGCTGGCTGCCCTGCAGGATGCGGATGTCCTGGCGCGCGAGTTCGAGCTGCTGGTGTGCGAGCCGCGCGCGCACGGTGAGCTGGCGGCCGCACTCGGTGAACTCGATGCCGCGCGAGCTGCGCAGCACCAGTTGAGCGTCGACCTCGGCCTCGAGTTCGCGGATCGCCTTGGTCACGGCGGCCTGGCTCAGGTGCAGGCTGCGCGCGGCGGCGCGGATGCTGCCGGTGTCGGCCAGCCGCAGCCAGGCCTTGAGCTGGTGGTCCTTCATGCGGCGCATTCTGCCGCCCGGTGCCACCGGGTGATCCCCAGACAAACGCAGGTTGTCATCGCGACAAGCGATTGTCTTTTCCGGCGCGCGGCCGATTTCTAGACTTTGCGCACCGGTCGTCTCATGGTGAGCGGCGGGACTCTCACAGGAGATACCTTCGTGCCTGCACTGTCATTCGCGTGGACCCGCCGCACTGTCCTGGCCGGACTGGCCGCTGTTGCCCTGGGCGCCTCGGCCCAGTTTCCCGAGCGCCCGTTGAAATTCATCGTGCCCTACGCCGCCGGGTCGGGCGTGGACGTCGCGGTGCGGCCGGTGGCCGACGCCATGGGGCGCGAACTGGGCCAGGCCCTGGCGGTGGACAACCGCCCCAGCGCCGGCGGCATCGTCGGCACGCAGGCGCTGGCCACCTCCGCGCCGGACGGCTACACGGTCGGCTACGGCAACCTCGTCACGCTGAGCATCAACCCGGCCTTCTTCTCGAAGCTGCCCTACGCACCCGAGAAAGACCTGGTGCCGGTCGGCCTGATCTCGAGCAACGCCTACGTGCTGATCGTGCGCAAGGACCTGCCGGTGCGCAACCTGCGAGAGCTGGTCGCCTATGGCCGCGAGCACCCGGGCAAGCTCTCGGTCGGCTCGCCCGGCATCGGCAGCGCGGGCCACCTGACCGGCGAACTGCTGAAGGCCGAGACCGGGCTGACGATGGTGCAGGTGCCCTACAAGACCGGCACCCAGGCGGTCGGCGACATGGTCAACGGCCAGCTCGACGTGACCATCGAGAACATCTCGGCGGTGCTGCCGTTCATCCAGCAGGGCCGGGTCAAGGCGATTGCCGTGACCAGCGCGAAGCGCGCCGGCGTGCTGCCCGAGGTGGCGACGGTGGCCGAGAGCGGCGTGCCCGGTTTCGAGGTGGTGGCCTGGGGCGCGCTGATGGCGCCGGCGGGCACGCCGCGCAAGACGGTCGACCGGCTCAACACCGCGTTGCGCGCCGCGCTCGCCGACCCGGCCGTGGTGCGCGCCAACGCCGCGCTGTCGATCGAGGCGCTGCCCTCGAGCCCCGAGGAACTCAGCGCGCTGATGAAGCGCGAGAAGCCGCGCTGGGCCGACGCCGTGCGGCGCGCGGGCGTCAAGGGCGACTGACGCACGTCCGACCGATCGATCGATCGATTTCATTTTTCTCAAGGAGACAACGCATGCAACTCTGGCAACTGGAAGCCGCCGACCTGGCGCAGCGCATCAAGGCGCGCGAGGTCTCGTGCGTCGAGGCGGTGCGCAGCAGCCTGGCGCGGCTGGAGGCCGTCAACCCGCGGGTGAACGCGGTGGTCGACGGCTGCGCCGACGAGGCGCTGGGCGCGGCGGCGCAGGCCGACGCGGCACTGGCGAACGGCGAAGCGACCGGACCGCTGCACGGCGTGCCGGTCACGATCAAGGTCAACGTCGACCAGCGTGGGCACGCCACCACCAACGGCGTGGAGGCTTACCGCAGCGTCGTGGCCACGGACGACAGCCCCGTGGTGGCGAACCTGCAGCGCGCCGGCGCGATCGTGGTCGGCCGCACCAACACGCCCGCGTTCTCGATGCGCTGGTTCACCGACAACGCGGCCCACGGGCGCACGTTGAATCCGTACAACGCCGACGTCACGCCGGGCGGTTCGAGCGGAGGCGCGGCGGCGGCGGTGGCAGTGGGCATCGGCGCCATCGCGCACGGCAACGACCAGGGCGGATCGATCCGCTACCCGGCCTACGCCTGCGGCGTGTACGGCCTGCGCCCGAGCTTCGGGCGCGTGCCGGCCTTCAACCCCTCGGGCGCGGGCGAGCGGCCGATGGTGGTCCAGCTCACGTCGGTACAGGGGCCGCTGGCGCGCAGCGTGCGCGACCTGCGGCTGGCCTTTGCCGCGATGGCGCAGCGCGATGTGCGCGACCCGTGGTGGGCGCCCGCGCCGCTGGAGTCGGCCACGTCGGGCAGTCCCGTCAGCGTGGCGTTGTGCACCGAGCTGCCCGGCTACGCCTGCGACCCCGAAGTGGCTGACGCGTTGCAGCGCGCCGCGCGCCGCCTGGAGAGTGCCGGCTACCGCGTCGAGCCTGCGCAGCCGCCGCGCCTGCGCGAGACGGCCGACCTCTGGCTGTCATTGACGATGGCCGACAGCCGGCTGTTGGTGGAAGAGGCGCTCATGCGCGACGGCGACGACACCATCCGCCAGGCCTACCGCGCCATGGATGCGCACGCGCCGCAGTTCGACACGGTGAGCTACATGCGTGCCCTGGCCGCGCGCACTGGGCTGATGCGCGAATGGGCGCTGTTCCTGCAGCGCCATCCGCTGCTGTTGATGCCGGTGTCGTGGCGCCATCCGTTCCCGGTCGACGCCGACCAGCGCGGCAGCGCCGCGATGCGGGAGATTCTGGATGCGCAGAGCCCGCTGCTGTCCACCGCGATCCTGGGCTTGCCGGGGTTGTCGGTGCCGATGGGGCTGCGCCACGGGCTGCCCACGGGCGTGCAACTCGTGAGCGACCGCTTCCGCGAAGACCTGTGCCTGGCCGCGGCCGAGGTGCTCGAAGCCGAGGCCGGGCCGGTGGCGGCGGTCGACCCCGCCTGAGCGGGGAGGGCGCGCGTCAGCGCTTGCGGAAGATGTCGCGCGCCGCCTCGATGGTGGCCGCGATGTCGTCCTCGCTGTGCGCGGCGCTCACGAAGCCTGCTTCATAGAGTGCCGGCGCGATGTACACGCCGCGGTCGAGCAGGCCGTGGAACAGCGCATTGAACTGCGTGTTGTCGGTGGTCATCACCGTCGCGTAGTTCTGCGGCAGCTCGTTCATCAGGAAGAAGCCGAACATGCCGCCTTCGCTGTCGGCGTTGAAGGGCTGGCCCTCGGCGGCCGCGGCGGCCTTCAGGCCGTCGACCAGCGTGCGGGTCTTCTTGGCCAGCGCTTCGTAGAAGCCGGGCTTCGAGATTTCCTTCAACGTGGCCAGGCCGCAGGCGGTGGCCACCGGGTTGCCCGACAGCGTGCCGGCCTGGTAGACCGGGCCCAGCGGCGCGAGCTGCTCCATGATGGCGCGCGGGCCGCCGAAGGCCGCCAGCGGCATGCCGCCGCCGATCACCTTGCCGAGCACCGTGAGGTCGGGCGTGATGCCCAGCACGCCTTGCGCACCGTGCAGGCCGACACGGAAGCCGGTCATCACCTCGTCGAAGATCAGCAGCGCGCCGTGCTGCGTGCACAGCTCGCGGCAGCGCTTGGCGAAGGCGGGCGTGGCGCGCACGAAGTTCATGTTGCCGGCGATCGCCTCGATCATCAGGCAGGCGATGTCCTGGCCGTGCAGCGCGAAGGCTTCCTCGAGCTGCTGCAGGTTGTTGTACTCGAGCACCAGCGTGTGCTGCACCACCTCGGGCGGCACGCCGGCCGAGGTCGGGTTGCCGAAGGTGGCCAGGCCCGAGCCGGCCTTCACCAGCAGCGCGTCGGCGTGGCCGTGGTAGCAGCCTTCGAACTTGACGATGGTCTTGCGGCCGGTGGCGCCGCGCGCCAGGCGCAGCGCGCTCATGGCGGCTTCGGTGCCCGAGCTCACGAGGCGCACCATCTCCATCGACGGCACCAGGGCCAGGATGGCTTCGGCCAGCTCGATCTCGCGCTCGGTCGGCGCGCCGTACGAGAAGCCTTCGAGCACGGCCTTCTGCACCGCCTCGACCACGGCGGGGTGGCCGTGGCCCAGGATCATCGGACCCCAGGAGCCGATGTAGTCGATGTAGCGCTTGTCGTTGGCGTCCCAGAAATAGGCGCCTTGCGCGCGCTGGATGAAACGGGGCGTGCCGCCGACGGCCTTGAAGGCGCGCACGGGCGAGTTCACGCCGCCGGGGATCACGGCGCGGGCGCGCTCGAAAAGAATGTCGTTCTGGTCAGTCATCAGTGTCGCGTGTCGTGCGGGGGTAAAGCGAAATCGGGAGGGGTGTCGGGCGCGTCGTCATCGTCTTCGTCGTCCTCGGGCTCGGCCCAGAACAGGCGGTCGGGCAGCACGTGGCCCATGCCGGGGCGAAAGCCCGCGTCGAGGCAGCGGTCCATGTAAGCGAGCGCTTCGGTCGTGGCGGCCACGAGGTCGGTGCCGCTGGCGAGCAGGGCGGCGAGCGCGGCCGAGAGCGTGTCGCCGGCGCCGGCGAAGACGGCTTCGAGCCGTTCGTACTTTTCGCTGGCCAGCACCGACTGCGGCGAGGCCAGCACGTTGTCGATGAACTGGTCGGGCAAGACCATGCCGGTGACCAGGGTGTAGGGCACGCCGAACTCGCCGGCGGCCTTGGCGATGTCGCGCGCGCCGGGCGGGCGCTCGCCGCTCCAGTCGGGCAGCAGCCAGCGCCACAGGGTGCTGTGGTTTCCAACCAACACCGTGGTCTGGGGCAGGACGAGGTCGCGAAAAGCGTCGAGATAGGCCTCGATCAGGTTCTCGTCCCACCACGACAGGTTGGGCATGTAGGCCACCACGGGCACGTCCGGGTAGTCGGCGGCGGTCTCGGCGATGGTGCTCAGCGCCTCGGGGGTGCCGGCAAAGCCGACCTTGATCAGCTGGACTTCGACGTCTTCCAGGATGGCGCGGGCCTGCTCGGCCACGGCCTCTTCCTCGAAGGCGAAGTGGTCGAAGATCTCGGCCGTGTCGCGCGCGTAGGCGCCCGTCACCACCGGCAGGATGTGAGCGCCCACCGATCCCATGGCCAACGCGTCCGCGCCCAGGCCGCCCGCGCCGCTCGGATCGCTGGCATTGAACACCAGCACGCAGGGGGGATTCAGGTCGCGTTCGCTCAGCGCCTCGTCGTCCTGCGAGGGGTCGTTAAGATTGCCCGGTTTGCGGGCGTTCTCGTCTGGATGTAAGTAGATGGTCATACGCCTAGCGAAATCCCCTGGATGGTGGCATAGGCGCGACGTTTACGGTCTGCCAGTGAGATACGCATAGATACACTCGTTGCATTTAATGAACAAGGACTTTAAGCTCCGATGAACACGAAAACTTGGATGTGCCTGATTTGTGGGTGGATCTATGACGAAGCGGTTGGTGTACCGGAAGACGGCATCGCGGCAGGCACGGCCTGGGCCGATGTGCCGATGAACTGGACCTGTCCTGAGTGCGGTGCGCGCAAGGAAGACTTCGAAATGGTTGAGATCTGACAAGCATGGCATAGGGCTACGCGATCTGCGTCGATGTTCGGCGCGGCGGGCATCCAAGTCTCATGAGCAGGAGCGTTTGCAATGGGCCCGAATGGATCTGGTTACAAGGTGCTGGTCATCGATGACAGCAACACCATCCGGCGCAGTGCCGAGATTTTTCTGAAGCAGGGTGGGCACGAGGTTCTTCTCGCGGAAGACGGCTTCGACGCGCTCTCCAAGGTTAACGACCACAAGCCTCACCTGATTTTCTGCGACATCCTGATGCCTCGCCTCGACGGCTATCAGACCTGCGCCATCATCAAGCGCAACGCGCATTTCTCCAATGTCCCGGTCGTCATGCTGTCTTCGAAAGATGGCGTATTCGACAAGGCCCGCGGCCGCATGGTCGGGTCCCAGGACTATCTCACCAAGCCATTCACCAAAGACCAGCTGCTGCAGGCCGTGCAGCAGTTTGGCATTGTTCAACAGGAAGTGCAGTAATGCCCATTCGAAAAATCCTCGTCGTCGACGACTCCAAGACGGAACTGGTGTTCCTGACCGACCTCCTCCAGAAGAACGGTTTCTCCGTGAAGACGGCCGAAAACGCCGACGACGCGATGCGCCGCCTCGAGGAAGACCACCCCGACCTGATCCTCATGGACGTGGTCATGCCCGGCCAGAACGGCTTCCAGCTCACGCGCGCCATCGCCCGCGACCCGAAGTACGCCGCCATTCCGATCATCCTGTGCACCAGCAAGAACCAGGAAACCGATCGTGTCTGGGGCATGCGCCAGGGCGCACGCGACTACATCGTGAAGCCGGTCAACGCGGCCGATCTGATGTCCAAGATCAGCGCGCTCGCCTGAGCGGGTACCTGCGCACTCCATGGCGAATCGCGACGCGCTGCGCGCCTTCCAGTCCCGGCTTGCGAGCCGCCTCCAGGCCGCGCGCACCACGGGCGTGGCCGCGAGCTGGCTGGCGGTCGAGGCGGGTGAGGGCAAGTACCTCTTTCCGCTGGCGCACGCCGGCGAAATCTTTCCCTGGACGCCGCCCCAGCCCGTGCCCTACACGGAGCCCTGGTTCCTCGGCGTCGCCAACCTGCGCGGCGGCCTGTACGGCGTCGTGCAGCTGTCGGCGTTTGCGTCCGGTGCGCCGGGCGCCCCCGCCGCCACCGAGGCGGCACGCATCCAATCGCGGCTCGTGGCATTCAACGAGCTGCTCGAAGTCAACTGCGCATTGCTGGTCGATCGACTGGCGGGGTTGCGGGGTGCGGAGGCCTTCACGGCCGCCGACGCCCCGGGCGCAGAGGCCCCGGCCTGGCACGGGCATCTGTACACCGACGCAGCAGGAGAGCGCTGGCAGGAAGTCAACCTGCAGGCGCTTTCGCAGCAACCCCAGTTTTTGAGTATTGGTGCGTAGTGCTTCGGCACATGGCACTGGCAACCACCTGAAGGACCGACCGTGAGCTCGATCGCCGACAAGTTCAAGAAATTACTCCCCGCGACCAACGGGAACGACAAGGCCCGCGTCGACGGCTCCGGTTCGATATCGCTCGACGATGTCGACACGGTTCAGGTTCCGGACGAAAAAACGATCCGCCTCGCCAAGAAGGGCGAGGGCGCATCCGCCGCCACAGCCGACACCGGCTTCGGCGGCATCGACGCGCTGGGCGATCCGGCGTCCGTCGAGGCTGCCAACGCGGCCACGCTCGAAGCGGTTCCGCTGGCCCCCGCCGCGGGCGGCGGCATGGGCGCCAACCCCGCCAAGCAGCAGCGCGTGCTGGCCATCATGCTGGCCATCGTGGTGCTGGCGCTGTTGCTGGTGGCCGGCTCCGCCATCCTTCGCGCGGAACGCCTGGCGCAGCAGGTGGCGGCCACCGGCCAGTCGCTGATGCAGTCGCAGCGCCTGGCCAAGTCGATCTCGCAGGCCCTCGTCGGCAGCGCCTCGGCGTTCGTCGAAGTGAAGGACAGCGCCGACGACCTCTCGCGCCGCGTGCAGGGCCTGACCAACGGCGACGACGCCTTGCGCCTGGAAGCCGTCGGCAACCAGTACGACGAGGAGATGAACAAGATCAACCCGCTGGTCGCCCGCGCCGACACCAGCGCCAAGGCCGTGCTGGCCCAGCGCCAGATCCTGACGCAGGTGGGTGCCGCCTTGCGCGACATCAACCAGCAGTCGTCCACGCTGCTCGAAATGACGGAAACCGTCGCGTCGCTGAAGATGCAGCAGAACGCCACGCTGCCCGAGATCTCGGCCGCCGGCCAGCTCGTGATGCTGACGCAGCGCATCGGCAAGTCGACCAACGAGTTCTTCACGGTCGAGGGTGTGAACCCCGACGCCGTGTTCCTGCTGGGCAAGGACCTGAACACCTTCCAGGAAACCACCCGCGGCCTTCTCGACGGCAACGCGCAACAGCGCTTCCCCGGCTCGAAAGACCCGCAGACGCGCCAGCAGCTCGAAGCCATCCTGAAGACCTACGAGCAGATGCGCACACAGGCCTCGGCCATTCTGGGCAACCTGCAAGGCCTGGTGGCCGCGCGCGAAGCACAGGCGTCCATCCTGACCGACAGCGAGCCGCTGCGTAAGTCGCTGGGCGAACTGCAAGAGAAGCTCTCGGCACGCACCGGCCTGGGCGCCGGCACCATCGTGCTGCTGTTCGTGCTGTCGCTGGCCGCCCTGGCTCTGGCCGGCGCCATCGGTTTCGTGCAGGTGCGCGAAGGCCGCGAACGTGCCGCCGTCGCCGAACGCGAGCGTCTGGCTGCCGAGCAGGCGTCTGAAGAAGCCGGCCGCGTGAACAACGCCAACCAGGCCGCCATTCTTCGGCTGATGAACGAACTGCAGACAGTGGCCGAAGGCGACCTGACGCAGGAAGCGACCGTGACCGAGGACATCACCGGCGCCATCGCCGACTCGGTGAACTACACGGTGGAAGAACTGCGTTTGCTGGTGGGCAACGTGCAGAACACGGCAACCCGCGTGGCGCAGACGACGTCGCAGGTGGAAAACACCTCGACTGAACTGCTCGCCGCCTCGACCGAGCAGCTGCGCGAAATTCGCGAAACCGGCCAGTCGGTGCTGACCATGGCCGAGCGAATCAACGGCGTGTCCTCGCAAGCGCAAGAGTCCGCCACGGTGGCGCGCCAGTCGCTGCAAGCCGCATCGTCGGGCCTGCAGGCCGTGCAGAACGCCATCGGCGGTATGAACTCGATCCGCGACCAGATCCAGGAAACTTCCAAGCGGATCAAGCGCCTGGGCGAATCGTCGCAAGAGATTGGCGAAATCACCGAGCTGATCTCGGACATTACCGAACAGACCAACGTGCTGGCCCTGAACGCCGCCATTCAAGCGGCATCCGCCGGTGAAGCCGGCCGAGGCTTCTCGGTGGTGGCGGAAGAAGTTCAGCGACTGGCCGAACGCTCCGCAGACGCCACGCGCCAGATCTCGGCGCTGGTGAAGGCGATTCAGACCGACACGCAGGATGCGGTGGGCGCCATGGAGCGCTCCACGCAGGGTGTGGTCGAAGGGGCCAAGCTGTCCGACAACGCGGGTACCGCGCTGTCCGAGATCGACCGCGTGTCGCGCCGACTCGCTGACCTCATCGAGCAGATTTCGCAGTCCGCCTCCCGCGAGGCCGATTCGGCCAACGTGGTGGCCGCCAACATCCAGCACATTTTTGCCGTGACGGAACAGACCGGAGAAGGCACGCGGACCACGGCCCAGCAGGTGCGCGAGCTCTCGCAGATGGCCGAAGAACTGCGTCGCTCGGTCGCTCGTTTCAAGATCGCGTGACAACAGATAGATAAGAACGGCGAGCAACCACGTGTCGATTCAAACCCCTGCCACGGCCCCCCTCGCCGGCAACATGCCGGCCACCGAAGACCTCGGGCCGCTGGCCTGGGTGCTGGGAGAAATCCAGAAATCCCTCGACGGTGTCGGCAAGTCGCTGCGGCGTTTCGTGCGCGACGTGGGCAGTGCCACGGAGCCCGAGAGCGGCCCGCTGCAGATGGCCCGCCAGCAACTGCACCAGGCCGTCGGCGCGCTGCAGATGGTCGGCCACAGCTCGCCTGCGCTGGTGCTGGGCACCATCGAATTCGCGGTGCAGGGCTTCATCGCCGAACCGCAGCGCTGCACCGAGAGTGCCGTGCACAAGATCGAGCGTGCCGGCTTCGCCGTCACCGATTTCCTCAGCGCACTGCTGGCCGGCAAGGCCGTGTCGTCGGTGGCGCTGTTTCCGCAGTACCGCGACGTGCTGGAGCTGGGCGGCAATGAGCGCGTCCATCCGGCGGACCTGTGGAGCACCGCCTGGCGCTGGGTCGAGGTCAAGCCGGCCCTCACGCAAGCGGCGCTCGCTTATGACCCGGCCGTGCGTTCGCGGCTCGACCGCGAGGTGCTGCAGCTGGTCAAGAGCGGCGACGCGCAGGCCGCGCGACGGCTGCATGCGCTGTGCCTGGGGCTCGGGCGCGGTGCGCTGCTGCCGCGCGTCGCGAGCTTCTGGACGCTGGCCGCGGGCTTCTTCGAAGCCCTCGCGCTGGGCCTGATTCCCGCCGACACCTACGTCAAGCGCGCCGCCTCGCGCGTGCTGCTGCAGTACGCCACGTTGGCGCGCGGCGACAGCGTCGTATCCGACCGCCTCGGCCAGGACCTGCTGTTCTTCTGCGCCCAGGCCGTGCCCGGCGCGCAGGACGACGCCGCCACGCTGCGCACCGTGCGCAGCGCCTGGGGCGTGACGCAGGAACCGCGCGTCGACTACACCGTGGTGCAGTTCGGCCGCTTCGACCCGCTGGTGCTCTCGCAGGCGCGCAAGCGCATCGAGACCGCCAAGGAGATGTGGTCGGCGCTCTCGGGCGGCGACATCACGCGCACGCGGCAGGTGGCCGACACCTTCGCGCAGCTCGGCGAATCGCTGCTGAAGCTGCACCCGCCGAGCCAGCCGATGGTGCAGGCGCTGACGCACGCCGTGGACGCCTCGGTGCGTTCCGGCCAGCCGCCCGACACCGAACTGGCGATGGAAGTCGCCACCTCGGTGCTCTACCTCGAAGCCGCGCTCGAAGACCTCGACCCCAGCGACCCGCAACTCACGGCCCGCACGCTGCAGCTGGCCGGCCGCATCGAACGCGTGCGCGACGGCGGCCGTTCCGAGCCGCTCGAGCCGTGGATGGAGGACCTGTACCGCCGCGTCAGCGACCGCCAGACCATGGGCACCGTGGTCGACGAGCTGCGCAGCCACCTGAGCGAACTCGAGAAGTCGCTCGACCAGTATTTCCGCCGCCCGGCCGAAAAGCCGCTGCTGCGCACCGTGCCCACGCAGCTCATGCAGATGCGCGGCGTGTTCTCGGTGCTGGGGCTCGAACAGGCCGCGCACACCGTGCAGCGCATGCGCGACGACGTCGAGCAGATGCTGCAGGTCAACCGCTCGCCCGTCGAGGAAATGGCCACCTTCGACGCGCTCGGCAACAACCTGGGCGCGCTCGGTTTCCTCATCGACATGCTGGGCTACCAGCCCGCACTGGCCAAGCGCCTGTTCGTGTTCGATGCCGAAGCGGGCGAACTCAAGCCGCTGATGGGCCGCCAGGCCATCGATGCCGCGGCCCCGGCCGAAGGCGCCGCCGCACCGGCCGCCGAGCCCGTGCTCAGCATCGAGGAGGTCGACGCGCAGATCGCCTCCAAGCTCGCCGCGTTGGCGACGCCCAATCGCAAGACCAAGCCGTCGCCGCTGGAGGAATTCAGCCGCAAGGCCGAGAGCTGGACCACCAAGATCACGGGCCCGTCGGCGCTGCCCGACACCGAGGTCACCGAGCTCGAAGAAGACGACCTGCAGAACATCTTCCTGGACGAAGCCCGCGAAGTGGTGGGCAACGGCCTGGCCGCCATCGCCGCGCTCGGCAACCGTCCCGGCGACACCGAAGAACTCACCATCCTGCGCCGCGCGTTCCACACGCTCAAGGGCAGCTCGCGCATGGTCGGCCTCACCGACTTCGGCGACGCCGCCTGGTCGCTCGAGCAGGTGCTCAACACCTGGCTGGCCGACCAGCGCGATGCCACGCCCGAGCTGCTGTCGAGCACCGAGCGCATGCTGCGCGATTTCAGCCAGTGGGTCGAAGCCATCGCCGCCGGCGATGCAGGCAGCTGGCACTCGGCACCGTTCAGCCGCGTGGCCAACGCGCTGCTGGCCGGCGAGCCCGT
Source organism: Variovorax sp. V35 (assembly GCF_041154465.1). Lineage (NCBI taxonomy): Bacteria > Pseudomonadati > Pseudomonadota > Betaproteobacteria > Burkholderiales > Comamonadaceae > Variovorax > Variovorax sp. V35. The sequence goes on along the minus strand of NZ_AP028666.1, from coordinate 6,155,541 downwards.
GCCCGCACCGGTGCGCGTGGCCGACGCCGAAGCGCTCGCGGTGGCCGCGCGCCACATCGCCGCCGATCCGGCGCCGCTCGCACTGCCGGAGCTGCCTGAGCTCCCCGACCTGTCGCTGACGCCGCAAGATGTCGCCGCCCCTGACGCCACGTTGGACTTCTCCGATTGGCAGCAGGCGCAAGAAGCGCCACACGCACCGACCAAGCCTGTCACACCCGAGCCCGACGACGATTTCGCCTCCACCGACTTCCTCGACTTCGAAGGCAAGCAGAGCACAGCGCCCGCGCCGCTCGACGTGCTGCCCAGCGGCGACGATTTCGATTTCCTCGCACCCCCGAAGACGCATGCACCGGCCGAGCCCGCCGTGTCGCACGCCGAGCCCGAGCCCGTGCCGGAAATCGAAGCGACGGTGCCGACCGCATCGGGCCTGCCCGATCTCGAATGGGCGCCGGAGCCGCTGCCGCTGGCGGCTGCGGAGCCTGTCGCCGAGACGGTGGCACCTGTCGAAGTCATCGAGGCCGCCGAAGAACTGCCCGCATTGGAAGTGCCGGTTGAACTGCAGCCGGAGCCGGAACCTGTGTCGGCGGCCATCGAAGTCGCCCCCGAGGTCCCTGCTGTCGTCGAAGAGCTGCCAGCCGCCGTCGTGGCCGAACCGGAGCCCGTGTCGGAGCCTGAGCCCGTGCTGGCCGAGGCCATTCCTGAACCCGAGTCTTCCATCGCGCCGAGCGCCGAAGACCAGGTCAAGGTGATCGGCCCGCTGCGCATCGGCATCGCGCTGTACAACGTCTACCTCAACGAAGCCGACGAATGGTCCCGCCAGCTGGCGACCGATGTCGGCGAATGGGCGCTCGAAACCCACGAGCGCCTGCCCGACTCGACCATCGCGCTGGCGCATTCGCTGGCCGGCAGCTCGGCCACCGTCGGCTTCCACAGCCTGTCGGGCATGGCCCGCCTGCTCGAATCGGCGCTGCAGCATCTGCAGATGCAGGGCAGCGGCACACGCGAACAGGGCGTCGTGCTGGTCGCCGCGGCCGACGAGCTGCGTCGCCTGCTGCACCAGTTCGCCGTCGGCTTCCTGCGTGACCCGTCCGAAGCCACGCTGCAGGCGCTGCGCGAGATTGCCGCCGCGCCGATGCCACCGGAGATCGCCGCGGCCCGCTTCGAGACGCTGCTGCCCAAGCAGGTCGTCGCCAACGACGCCTTTGCCGACGTGGTACTGGACGACAACGAAGACGCCATCGACCTGGCCGATGCGGTCGACGTCGACCTGTTCCCGATCTTCGAGGAAGAGGCTGCCGAACTGATGCCCCAGCTGGGCGAGGCGCTGCGCCAGTGGTCGCACCACCCCGACGACGCCGCGCCGCGCGCCTCGGTGCTGCGCACGCTGCACACGCTCAAGGGCAGCGCACGGCTGGCCGGCGCCATGCGCCTGGGCGAGCGCGCGCACCGCATGGAGTCCGAGATCGAACTGCTGGGCTCCCAGGGGGCGGAGCGGGCCGACATCGAGAAGCTGCTCACGCGCCTGGACACGCTGCAACACACCTTCGACGCCCTGCGCGCGGCCGACGACGCCGCCCAGGTCGAAGTGGCCCAGCTGATCGCCACCGCCAGCCCGACCGCACCCGCCATCCAGCGCGTGCAGGCGGCGCCCGAGGTGCGCGAGTCGGCGAACGACGACCAGGCCGAAGCGGCTTCCGCCGAATCCGCCGTGGAAGCCCCGTCGTCCCTGCTGCCGCGCCCCGCGCCGGCCCTGCTCGCGCCGCTGCGCGCGGCCTCGGGCCAGGCGGTGCGCATCCGCACCCAGCTGCTCGACCGCCTGGTCGCGCAGACCGGCGAGGTCATCATCACGCGTTCGCGCCTCGAGGCCGAACTCGGCCAGCTGCGCGGCTCGCTCGCCGACCTCACGGGCAACCTCGACCGCCTGCGCCAGCAGCTGCGCGACATCGAGGTGCAGGCCGAAAGCCAGATGCAGTCTCGTTTGGCGCAAGCCAAGGATTCGCAGCAGAGCTTCGACCCGCTCGAGTTCGACCGCTTCACCCGCGTGCAGGAACTCACGCGCATGATGGCCGAGTCGGTGAACGACGTGGCCACCGTGCAGCGCACCTTGCAAAAGACCGTGCAGGCCACGGAAGACGACCTGAGCGTACAGGCGCGCCAGACGCGCGAACTGCAGCGCGGCCTGCTGCGCACGCGCATGGTGGAGTTCGAAGGCATCTCCGACCGCCTGTACCGCGTGGTGCGCCAGGCCTCGAAGGACACCGGCAAGCAGGTGCGCCTGGACATCGTCGGCGGCTCCATCGAAATGGACCGCGGCGTGCTCGACCGCATGACGCCCGCCTTCGAACACCTGCTGCGCAACTGCGTGGCGCACGGCATCGAGGATGTGGCGGCGCGCGAGAAGGCTGGCAAGGACGCCAGCGGCCTCATCGTCATCGACCTGCACCACGAAGGCAACGACGTGTCGGTGAGCTTCCGCGACGACGGCGCAGGCCTCGACCAGAAGCGCATCGCCGAACGCGCCCGCGCCCTCGGCCTGCTCGGCCCCGACCAGGACCTGTCGCCCGAAGAGGCCACCGAGCTGATCTTCAAGCCCGGCTTCTCCACGGCAGGACAGGTGTCCGAACTGGCCGGCCGCGGCATCGGCATGGACGTGGTGCGCGCGCAGATCGCCGCGCTCGGCGGCCGCATCGAAACGCACAGCACGCCGGGCCAGGGCACGACCTTCAAGCTGGTGCTGCCGCTGACCACCGCCGTGACGCACGTGGTGATGCTGCGCGCGGGCGAGGTGTCGATCGGCGTGCCGTCGAACCTCGTGGAACTGGTGCAGCGCGTGAGCGGTGCCGACCTCGAAGCCGCCTACCTGAACCACAGCTTCGCCTTCGGCACCGAGCAGGTGCCGTTCTACTGGGCCGGCGCGCTGCTGCAGCACTCCATCCGCAGCGAGCACGCCGCCACCAAGAACAACACGCTGGTGATCGTGCGAAGCGCGGCGCAGCGCGTGGCCCTGCACGTGGACGAAGTGCTGGGCAACCAGGAAGTCGTGGTGAAGAACCTCGGCCCGCAGCTCGCGCGGCTGCCCGGTTTGGCCGGCATCTCGGTGCTGGCTTCGGGCGCGGTGGCGCTGATCTACAACCCGGTGGCGCTGGCCGCGGTGCACGGCGACCAGGCGCGTGCGCGCCAGACCGCCGCGCTGGCCGCGCCGACGCATGCCGCTTCGGTGGACACCGGCGCGCCGCAGACGCCGGCCGCCTTTGCTCCGGTGGTGCCGCAGATCCCGCTCGTGCTGGTGGTGGACGACTCCATCACCGTGCGCCGCGTCACGCAGCGCCTGCTGCAGCGCGAAGGCTACCGCGTGTCGCTTGCGGCCGACGGCCTGCAGGCGCTCGAGCGCCTGCAGCAGGAGCGCCCGGCCGTGGTGCTGTCGGACATCGAGATGCCGCGCATGGACGGCTTCGACCTGGCCCGCAACATCCGCGCCGACGTGGCTCTGGCCGAGCTGCCGATCATCATGATCACCTCGCGCATCGCCGAGAAGCACCGCGAGTACGCCCGCGACCTGGGCGTGAACCACTACCTGGGCAAGCCGTACTCGGAAGAGGAACTGCTGCGCCTGGTGCGTGCCTACACGAGCGAGCCGGCCGCGCTGGCGGTAGCCTGACCGGCCTCGGCGGCGCCGGCAATCGGCGCGAAAAAGAAAAGGGCCCCTCGGGGCCCTTTTTTCTTGGGTTACGGCTTTTGCAGGGCCTTGGCCCGCGCCGCCGCATAGCGCTGCATCGTCTTCTCCCGCGCCTCGGCGTGGTCCACCACCGGCTTCGGGTAGTTTTCGCCCAGCCTGACGCCCGCTGCCTCCAGCTCGACCGGCGACGCCATCCACGGCGCGTGGATCGCCACGTTCGACAGGCCCGCGAGCTGCGGCAGGTAGCGGCGGATGAACTTGCCTTCGGGGTCGAAGCGTTCGCTCTGCGTCACGGGGTTGAAGATGCGGAAGTAGGGCTGGGCGTCGCAGCCGGTCGAGCTGGCCCACTGCCAGCCGCCGTTGTTCGAGGCCAGCTCGAAGTCGTTCAGGTGCAGCGCGAAGTAGCGCTCGCCGCGCCGCCAGTCCAGCCCCAGGTCCTTGCACAGGAAGCTCGCCACCACCATGCGCAGCCGGTTGTGCATGTAGCCGCTCTGCCGGATCTGCAGCATCGCCGCATCGACCAGCGGGTAGCCGGTGCGGCCTTCGCACCAGGCGTCGAACAGCTGGTCGGCGTGCTTGCCGTGGTGCCACTGGATCTTGTCGTACTCGGGGCGGAAGCTCTTCGATTCGCCGTTCGCGTGCACGTGCGGGAAGTGCGCCAGGATCTGGAAGTAGAAGTCGCGCCAGACCAGCTCGCTGAGCCAGGTCGCGGCGCCGGTGTTGCCCTGCAGCGCCAGCTGGTGCGCCACGCTGGCCAGTTGCCGGATCGACACCGTGCCGAAGCGCAGGTGCACGCCCATGTAGCTGGGGCCGCGCACGGCCGGAAAGTTGCGCGCCTCGTCGTAGCGGTCGATGCGCTCGAAAAAGTCTTCGAACAGCGCGCCCGCGCCGCGCGTGCCGGTGGGAATCTCCAGCGTCTGGAGGTTGGTGCTTTCGAAGCCGATCTCACCCAGCGTGGGTACCGCCCCGCCCAGGGCCGGGGGCGGCGGGGCGAGCGCGTCGGCGTGGCTGCGCACCGGGTACGGCTTCAGGAAGAACGAATCCACCTTCGCCAGCCAGGCCCGCTTGTACGGCGTGAACACCGTGTAGGGCAGGCCGGCCTTGGTCATGACCTCGTCGCGGTCGAAGACCGTGCTGTCCTTGAAGGTGTGGAAGCTGATGCCCGTGTTGGCCAGCGCGCCGAGCACCCGGGCGTCGCGCGCCAGGGCCTCGGGCTCGTCGTCGCGGTTGGCGAACACCGCCTGCACGTCGAGCGTGTGGGCCAGCGCCGGAATCTCCTCGGCGGCCACCGCGTGCCGCACGATGAGCCCGCTGCCCAGGCCGCGCAGCTCGGCTTCGAGCTCCACCAGCGATTCGCGGATGAATTCGACCCGCCGGTCCGCGCGGGGCAGGGCGTCCAGGATCGCCCGGTCGAACACGAAAACGCACACCACCTGCCGGCAGGCCCGCAGCGCCCGGTACAGCGCCGCGTTGTCGTCTACCCGCAGGTCCCGGCGAAACCACATGAGCCCTTTGGGATAGGTCTTGTCGACGGCCAGTAAAATCGGGGGCATATGGCTGCCGATTCTGCCCCGATGAACCTGACGCATCACTTTCTGATCGCGATGCCGGGGATGGAAGACAAAACTTTCAACCGCAGCGTCGTTTACCTCTGCGAACACAGCGAGCGCGGCGCGCTCGGGCTGGTGATCAACAAACCCAGCGACATCAACCTCAAGGTGCTGTTCGAGAAGATCGAGCTGCACCTGGCCCGCCCCGAGCTGGGCGACGCCCCCGTTTTCCAGGGTGGCCCGGTGCAGACCGAGCGCGGCTTCGTGCTGCACGAGCCGGTGTTCACCCAGGCCGAGAAGCCCGAGGAATCGGTCTACGCCTCGACCATGACCATCCCCGGCGGGCTCGAAATGACCACCTCCAAGGACGTGCTGGAGGCCTTGGCCACCGGCGCCGGCCCGCGCAAGGTGCTGGTCTCGCTGGGCTATTCGGCCTGGGGCGAGGGCCAGCTGGAGTCCGAACTGGCCGAGAACAGCTGGCTCACCGTGCTGGCCGACCCGGCCGTGATCTTCGATACGCCGGTGGAAAAGCGGTACGACAAGGCGCTGATGCTCCTGGGGCTCGAAGCCTGGACCTTGTCTCCCGACGCGGGCCACGCATGAGCGACGTCATGTCCGACGCGCCTGCATCCGCCCCTGCTTCCGTTCCCGTTCCCGCGCATTTCCAGAGCTTCCTGGCCTTCGACTTCGGCGCCAAGCGCACCGGCGTGGCCAGCGGCAACCGGCTGCTGCGCACGGCGACCCCGCAGGCCACCATCAAGGCCGAGGGCGCCGACGCCCGTTTTGCCCAGGTCGAGGCGCGCATCAAGGAATGGCAGCCCGACGCGCTGGTGGTCGGCGTGCCTTATCACCCCGACGGCGCCCCGCACGAGAACACCCGCCGCGCCCAGAAGTTCGCGCGCCAGTTGCGCGGCCGTTTCAATCTCCAGGTGTTCGAGGTGGACGAGCGCTACAGCACCACCGAGGCGCTGGCCTCCGGCGCCCGCGATGCCGACGCGGCGTCGGCCTGCATCATCCTGGAACAGTTTTTGAGGAGTCTCCCGTGAGTTCAATCCCCGATGCCGAAGTGCTCTACACGACGCTGCTGTCCGGCGTGAAGGCGCTGATGCGCCCCGAGACGAAACTGGTGGGCATCACCTCCGGCGGCGCCTGGCTGGTCGAGCGCCTGCAGAAAGACCTGGGCCTGCCCGGCGCCCCCGGCGTCATCTCGTCGGCCATGCACCGCGACGACTTCGCGCGCCGCGGCCTCTCGGCCAGCGCGCAGACCGCGCTGCCCTTCGACGTGAACGGCGCCGACGTGCTGCTGCTCGACGACGTGCTCTACACCGGCCGCACGATTCGCGCGGTGCTCAACGAGTTGTTCGACTTCGGGCGTCCCGCCTGCGTGCGCCTGGCCGTGCTGGTCGACCGCGGTGGTCGCGAACTGCCCGTGGCCGCCGACTTCGCGGCAACGACGCTCAAGCTGCCCGACACCCAACTGCTCGCTCTCGCACGCGCCGACGACGGCGCCTTCAGCCTCAAGGTGGAGGACAACAAGTAATGCTCTACAAGCGAAATCCGCAGCTCAACAAGAACGGCGAGCTGATCCACCTGCTGTCGATCGAGGGCCTGCCCAAGGACATCGTCACGCACATCCTCGACACGGCCGCCAACTTCACGAGCGTGAGCGACCGCGAGGTGAAGAAGGTGCCGCTGCTGCGCGGCAAGAGCGTGTTCAACCTGTTCTTCGAGAACAGCACGCGTACCCGCACCACCTTCGAGATCGCGGCCAAGCGCCTGAGCGCCGACGTCATCAATCTCGACATCGCGCGCTCCTCGGCCACCAAGGGCGAGTCGCTGCTGGACACCATCGCCAACCTGAGCGCCATGGCCGCCGACCTGTTCGTGGTGCGCCACAGCGAGTCGGGCGCGCCGTACCTGATCGCGCAGCACGTCGCGCCGCACGTGCACGTGGTGAACGCCGGCGACGGCCGCCACGCGCACCCGACGCAGGGGCTGCTCGACATGTACACGATCCGCCACTACAAGAAAGACTTCTCGAACCTCACGGTCGCGATCGTCGGCGACGTGCTGCACTCGCGCGTGGCGCGCTCCGACATCCATGCGCTCACCACGCTCGGCTGCGCCGAAGTGCGCGTGGTCGGCCCCAAGACGCTGGTGCCCGCCGACATGGCCGGCATGGGCGTGCGCGTGTGCCACACGCTCGAAGAAGGCATCAAGGACTGCGACGTCGTCATCATGCTGCGCCTGCAGAACGAGCGCATGAGCGGCGCGCTGCTGCCCTCGTCGCAGGAGTTCTTCAAGACCTTCGGCCTCACGCAGGAAAAACTGCAGCTGGCCAAGCCCGACGCCATCGTGATGCACCCGGGCCCGATCAACCGCGGCGTGGAGATCGACTCCGCCGTGGTCGACGGCAAGCAGAGCGTGATCCTTCCGCAGGTCACTTTCGGCATCGCGGTCCGCATGGCCGTGATGAGCATCGTCGCCGGTAACGAAGCATGAACATCCTCATCACCAACGGCCGCGTGGTCGACCCCGCCTCGGGCACCGACAAGCCCACCGACATCGCCATCGCCGACGGCAAGATCGCCGGCATCGGACGCGCACCGGCGGGTTTCAAGCCCGAGCGCACCCTCGACGCCACGGGCTGCATCGTCACCCCCGGCCTCGTCGACCTCGCCGCGCGCCTGCGCGAGCCGGGCTACGAGCACGAAGGCATGCTCGAAAGCGAAATGGCCGCGGCCATCGCGGGCGGCGTGACCAGCCTCGTGTGCCCGCCCGACACCGACCCCGTGCTCGACGAGCCCGGCCTGGTCGAGATGCTCAAGTTCCGCGCCGAAAAGCTGCAGTGCGCGCGCCTGTTCCCGCTCGGCGCGCTCACGCGCAACCTGGCCGGCGGCGTGCTCACCGAAATGGCCGAGCTCACCGAGGCCGGCTGCATCGGCTTCGGCCAGGCCGACGTGCCGCTGGCCGACACGCAGGTGCTGCAGCGCGCGCTGTCGTACGCCAGCACCTTCGGCTACACCGTGTGGCTGCGCCCGCAGGACCGCGACCTCGGCAAGGGCGTGGCCGCCAGCGGCGCGCTCGCCACGCGGCTGGGCCTGGGCGGCGTGCCGGTGGCGGCCGAGACGATCGCCATCTTCACCATCATCGAGCTCATGAAGAGCACCGGCGCGCGCGTGCACCTGTGCCGCATCTCCAGCGCCCGCGGCGTGGCGCTGGTGCGCGAGGCCAAGGCGCAGGGCCTGCCGATCACCTGCGACGTCAGCATCAACTCGCTGCACCTGGCCGACACCGACATCGGCTTCTTCGACAGCCGCGCGCGCCTGAACCCGCCGCTGCGCCAGCAAGGCGACCGCGACGCGCTCTCGGCCGCGCTGGCCGACGGCACCATCGACGCGCTGGTGTCCGATCACACGCCGGTCGAGGCCGACGCCAAGACCCTGCCTTTTGCCGAAGCCGAGCCCGGCGCCACCGGCCTCGAACTGCTGCTGCCGCTCGCGCTGCAGTGGGGCGAGCGCAGCGGCGCGGGCCTGGCGCGCGCCATCGAGGTGGTCACCTCGGCGCCGGCGCGCCTGCTGAACGCGGCCGACGCGGCCAGCGGCATCGGCCGCATCGCCGAGGGCGGCGTGGCCGACCTGTGCATCGCCGATCCGTCGCTCGAATGGCAGGTGGTGCCCGAGGCGCTGCGCAGCCAGGGCAAGCACACGCCGTTCTCCAGCTACCCGATGCAAGGGCGCGCGCGCCACACGCTGGTGGCCGGTCGCGTCGTGCACGGCTGAGCGACAGCCGCCCGCCACACGGCACGCCATCAAAAAGAAGAAGAGGGCCCGCGTCCAGATGCTGCACTCGTTGAAGGCCGGCTGGCGCCTGCTGCATGCGGCCTCGCATGCGCTGTCGGGCTGGTGGACGATCCGCTTCACCTTCCCCCGCCTGCCGCAGGACGAGCGCAACGCGCGCGTGCAGGTCTGGTCGGCGCGCATGCTGCAGATCATGGGCGTCACGCTGCGCGTGCAGGGCGAGCCGCCCGCGCACGGGCCCGCGCTGCTCATCTGCAACCACCTCTCATGGCTCGACATCACCGCCATCCATGCGGCGCGCCATGTGCGCTTCGTGTCGAAGTCGGACGTCAAGCAGTGGCCGGTGATCGGCACGCTCTCCACGGGCTCGGGCACGCTCTACATCGAGCGCGAACGCCGGCGCGATGCCATGCGCGTGGTGCATCACATGACCGAGGCGCTGCGCGGCGGCGACCTGATCGGCGTGTTCCCCGAAGGCACCACGAGCGATGGGCGCGGGCTGCTGCCGTTCCACGCCAACCTGCTGCAGGCCGCGATTTCCTCGGGTGCGCCGGTGATCCCGGCCGCGCTGCGCTTTGCTGATGCCGCCACCGGCGAAACCAGCCAGGCGCCGCGCTACATCGACGACGACAACCTGCTGGCCTCGGTGTGGAACACGCTGCGCGCGCCGCCGCTCTTGGCCATCGTGCGCTTCGGCGAGCCGCAGCCTTCGTACAGCCGCGAACGCCGCAGCTGGGCGCATTCGCTGCATGAAGACGTGCAGCAGCTGCGCCGCGATACCCACTGAGCGGCACTGACCGGATCGATCCGCAAAAAAAGCGCCCCGGGAGGGGCGCTGTAACGACGCAAGAAGCGCCGTGAGGAGGAAGCGGGATCGTTCGTCGTGGCTCGTGGCCGGTCAGAGAATGCCGAACACCTTCAGCCCGATGATCACGATCAGCGGGACGCCGCAGAGCCAAAGGATGATGCTTTTCATGACCGGTCTCCGTGAGGTAGGTAGGCCTCTACGGTGGCCGCGTCTGCGGCCCGCGCGTGCGGGATAAGGCAAACCAAGCGCGTGAGCGCCTGCCTACACGGCACGGGCCGGCGGTTCAGCCCGCTTCGTCGGTGGGCACGAAGCCCAGGCGGCGCGAGATTTCGAGTGCGCAGGCCTTCAGCGGCACGGCCACGCGGCCGTTCCAGTCGCTGTCGAAGGTGGCCTCGGGGCCCATGGCCGTGATGCCCAGCACCAGGTTGTTGGTCGAGTCGAACACCGGCGCGCAGAAGGCGTCGATGCCCGGAATCGGCTGGCCCAGCGTGCGCGAGATGCCGTGCAACCGCGTCTCGACCAGCAGCGCCTCGATCTGCGACTTCGACAGCTCTTCGCTGGCGCCGCGCCCGTCGGCCGGGCGCGTGCGCGCCAGGTCTTCGAGCATCATTTTTTCCACCACCTTCGGCGGCAGGTAGGCCGCGAACAGCCGGCCCGTGGCCGTGTAGGCCAGCGACATCACGGTGCCGGTGCGCAGGTTCACGTGCAGCGGGTGGATCGGTTCTTCCAGCCGCACCACGGTCGGCCCGAAGTTGCCCCAGACCGCGACCGCGATGCTCTGTTCGGTCTCGGAGGCGAGCGCCTCGATGAGGGGCGACGCTTCCTTGATCGGGTCGAGCCGCTGCAGCTTGGCCAGGCCCAGCTGCAGGGCCAGCGGGCCCAGCTCGTAGCGGCCGGTGCCGTCCTGCACCACGAAGCCGACCTTCAGAAAACTCACCAGGTAGGGGTGCGCCTTGCCGACCGGCACGCCCGCGGCCTTGCCGAGATCGCGCAGCGCCATGGGCGCCACGTGCCGGCCGAGCGCGACCAGCAATTGCGTTCCGATTTCGACGGATTGAATGCCACGTCTTGGCTTTTCCATGGGGCGCCCGGCGTGGGGGTTGAGAGTGGGAGCGAGTATAGCCATCAGGGTTTCTACTGATATTGTCGTGTTCAATCGACGATGACTGATCATCTGATAGTAACTAAACGACTTGACCATATCAACATCGCTGCCTACACTCCGCCGCAACTTAAGTCGTACACACAACACGAGAGCGAACAGAGGCAGAGATGGAACAGAACACGTGGGAATGCGATGTCCTCGTCGTCGGCAGCGGCGCGTCGGGCATGGCCACCGCCGTCACGGCGGCGTCGCAGGGTTTGAAGGTGCTGGTGGTCGAGAAAGAGCCGCGCTTCGGCGGCACCACCGCGCGCTCGGGTGGCTGGCTGTGGATTCCGGGCACGCGCCTGGCCACGGAGCAGGGCATCCATGAGCCGCCCGGCGCGGCGCTCGACTACATGAAGCACGAGACCACGACGCACTTCGATGCGGCGCGCGTGGGTGCCTTCCTCGACATGGGCCCCAAGGCCATCGACTTCTTCACGCGCCAGACCTGCGTGCAGTTCGACATGCCGGCCGTCTTCCCCGACTACCACGCCGAAGCGCCCGGCGGCCAGCCCGGCGGGCGCTCGATGGTCACGCGCCCGTTCGACGGCCGCGAGCTCGGTGCGCGCATCAAGCACCTGGCGCCGCCGCTGCCCGAGCTCACGGTGTTCGGGATGATGTTGGGCTCGGGCCCCGAGATCAAACACTTCATGCGGGCCTTCAAGTCGCCGACCTCGTTCTGGTACGTGACCAAGCGCCTGACCCGGCACTTCCTGGACGTGGTGCGCCACGGCCGCGGCATGACGCTGACCAACGGCAACGCGCTGGCCGGCCGGCTGGCCAAGGCCGCGATGGACCTGGACATTCCCGTGTGGCTCTCGTCGCCCGTGAAGAAGCTCGTGGTCGAGTACGACGGCGTCTCGGGCGCCGTGGTGCAGCACGAAGGCAAGACGGTGCGCATCACCGCCAGGCGTGGCGTGGTGCTGGCCTGCGGCGGTTTCCCGTACGACGTGGAGCGCCGCAAGCAGCTGTTCCCGCACGCACCGACGGGCAAGGAGCATTACTCGCCGTCGCCTTCCACGAACACCGGCGACGGCCTGCGCCTGGCCGAAGCCGTGGGCGGCCGCGTCGACGGCACCATCCCGCACGCGGCGGCCTGGGTGCCGGCCTCGGTCACCACGCGCCCCGACGGCAGCAAGGGCGTCATGCCGCACTTCATCGACCGCGCCAAGCCGGGCGTGATCGCGGTCACGCCCAAGGGCAAGCGCTTCGCCAACGAAGGCAACTCGTACCACGACTTCGTGCAGGCGATGGTCAAGGCCTGCGAGGGCGAGCCCGAGGTCACGGCCTGGTTGCTGTGCGACCACAAGGCGCTGCGCGACTACGGCCTGGGCTGCGTCGCGCCCGCGCCGCTGCCCATCGGTCGCCACCTGAAGACCGGCTACCTCAAGCGCGGCGCGAGCATCGGCGAGCTGGCCAAGGAAATCGGCATCGCCCCCGCCGCGCTCGAAGCCACCGTGCAGGAGTTCAACCAGGGCGCGCGCACCGGCGACGACCCCGCCTTCGGCAAGGGCAGCAAGGCCTACAACCGCTACCAGGGCGACGCCAACGTCACGCCCAACCCCTGCGTGGCGCCGCTGGAAAACGGCCCGTACTACGCCATCAAGCTGGTCATCGGCGACATCGGCACCTTCGCCGGCCTCGTCACCGACGAGAAGACCCGCGTGCTCGACGCCGACCGCCAGCCGATCAAGGGCCTGTACGCCGTCGGCAACGACGCGGCCAGCGTGATGGGCGGCAACTACCCCGGCGCGGGCATCACGCTCGGCCCGGCGCTCACCTTCGGCTATGTCGCGGGCCTGCAGGTCGCGCAGGCCGAGGCCGCCGTGCCCCTGCACGTCGAGCAGCGCGAAGCCGTGGCCGTGCCGCGCGGCGCCTGACCCCGTTCCGATAGTCAACCCAAGGAGCCGACCATGCCCTTTCCTCCTCATGTCGCACCGCGCCTGCTCGAAGGCCGCCTCGCGCTGATCACCGGCGCCGGCCAGGGCAACGGCCGCGCGCTCGCGCTCGGCCTGGCCCAGGCGGGCGCGCGCGTCGTCGTCACCGACATGAACGAAGCCACCGTGGCCGAGACCGCACAACTGGTGCGCAGCGAAGGCGGCGAGGCCTGGTCGTTCGTGCTCGACGTCACCGCGCCCGAGGCCTGCCAGGCGCTGGCGGCGCGCGTGGCGCAAGAGGTCGGCCACGTCGACCTGCTGGTGAACAACGCCGGCATCATCATCCGCGAGACCACCAGCAGCCCGAACGCCGCGGCGAACTGGAAGAAGACCATCGACGTGAACGTGCACGGCACCTTCAACACCACGCTGGCCTTCATCCCCGTGCTCAAGCAGACGAAGGGCTCGATCATCAACATCGCCTCCATCGCCGCCTATGCAGGGCAGGCCGCGAGCCTGGGCTACTCGCCCTCGAAGGGCGCCATCAAGATGCTCACGCAGTCGCTGGCGCAGGAGCTGGCGCCCGCCGGCGTGCGCGTGAACGCACTCGCACCCGGCGTGATCGAGACGCCCATGACCGCCGCCACGCGTGAGAACCCGCAGCGCCTCGAGTCGTTCATGACGCGCATCCCGCTGGGCCGCGTCGGCCAGACCGAAGACCTGGTGGGCCCGGTGATCTTCCTGGCCAGCGACATGTCGCGCTACGTCACCGGCATCACGCTGCCGGTGGACGGCGGCTTCCTCGCCGTCTGAGCCGCGCCTCTTCCTTTTCGATTTCCCGTTCCCCGTCCGTCAACCCTTAGGAGACAAAGAATGAAAACGATCCGTCTGTACAAGACCCTGCTCGCGACCGCCGCCTTCGCTGCGTTCAGTGCCGGCGCCTACGCGCAAGACATCAAGCTCGGCTACAACGGCGACCTCTCGGCTTCGCCTTCGGCGCAGAGCGGCCAGGCCGCGGTGCTGGGCATGGAAGCGGCCATTGCCGACCTGAACGCCGCCGGCGGCGCGCTCGGACGGAAGTTCACACTGGTCACGCGCGACGACGTCTCGGCGCCGCCGAAGTCGATCCAGAACATGAGCGACCTGGTCGACAACGAGAAGGTCGTCGCCGTGTTCGGCCCCACCAACTCGGGCAACGCCATGGCCTGGAAGCACATCGCCAACCAGAAGAAGATTCCGGTGCTGGGCAACGTGGGCTCTGGCACCGACATCACCAAGCCGATGAGTGCCGGCGCCGACAACTACATGTTCCGCGTCTCGATGGTCGACCGCGAGCAGGTCGCCGCGCTCATGGCCTACGTGAAGCGCAACACGGCCGGCTCCAAGGTCGTGGGCCTCATGGCCGAGACCACCGGCTACGGCCAGGGCGGCCTGAAGGACATGGAAGAAATCGCCAAGCTGCAGGACATCAAGATCGCGGCCACCGAGCGCTTCGGCGTCGGCGACACCGACATGACCTCGCAGCTGTCCAAGATGAAGGCCGCCAACGTCGACACCGTCGTGGTGTGGGCGCAGGGCACGCCGATCGCGCAGCTGGTGCGCAGCATGGAGAAGATCAACTACTTCCCGCTGACGCTCACCTCGTGGGCGGCCGACAACATCACCTTCTACGACGCGGCTGGCAAGGCGCTGGCCGAGAAGCCGATCTTCATGCGCACCGTGAGCGAGACGCGCACGCCCGTGCAGCAGAAGCTGTTCGACCGCATCGGCAGCAAGCTGAAGGCGCCGGGCTCGTTCTCGTTCGCGCTGCACGGCTACGACTCGGTGCTGCTGCTGGCCCAGGCCATGAAGCAGGCCAACAGCACCGACGGCGCCGCCGTGCGTGCCGCGCTCGAAGACCTGAAGACGCCGGTGCAGGGCGTGCTCAAGACCTACGAGAAGCCCTTCAGCAAGACCAACCACGAAGCCCTCACGGCCAAGGACCTGGTCTGGATCCGCTGGAAGGACGGCAAGCTGCTGCCCTACAGCGACGCGCTGATCGGTGCGCTCAAGCCGGCCGACTTCAAGCAATAAACGTCTGAGACACAAAAGGAACGGGGCACGGCCCCGTTCCGCAACGGAGATACACACCATGGTTGAAGCGCTCCTGCAGGCGCTCATCAGCGGGCTCGCCGTCGGCGGTGCCTATGCGCTGGTGGCGCTGGGATTCAGCATCACGTTCACGACGACCAAGACGCTGAACTTCTCGCACGGCGAGTTCGTCTCGGCCGGTGCGTTCATCGGCATGAGCGCGTTGTTCCTCGTGCTGGGCAAGCCGCTCAGTTCCACCACCTTCGGCGACGCCGTGCCCGGCGCGGGCGCGCAGCTGTTTGCGTTGGTCGCCGCGCTCGGCGTGATGGGCCTGTTGGGCTGGCTGCTCTACGTGCTCGGCGTGCGTCCGTTCGCGGGCCGCCCGGGCATGGCCTGGGTCATGAGCACGCTGGGCTTCGGCGTGATTTTGCAGAGCGTGGGCCTGGCCATCTGGGGTCCGAAGCCCGTGGTGGTGCCCGCGCCCGTGGGCGACACCGTGATCCGCATGTTCGGCGTGGGCGTGCGCCCGCAGGAACTGCTCACGCTGGGCGTGGCCGTGGTCGTGATGATCGGCTTCGACCGCGTGATGAACCGCACCATGATCGGCAAGGCCATGCGCGCCGTGGCGCAGAACGGCAACGTCGCCAGCCTCATGGGCATTAACACCAACGCCATGATGATCGGCGCCTTCGTCGTCAGCTCGGCGCTGGCGGGACTGTCGGGCTTCCTGCTCGCGCCCATCGCGCAGGCCTCGCTCTTCATGGGGCTGACCGTGGGGCTCAAGGGCTTCTCGGGCGCCATGATCGGTGGGCTGAGCAACCCGCGCGGCTGCGTCATCGGCGGCTTTCTTCTCGGCGTGCTCGAGTCGATGGTGAACCTCTGGCAGGCGCAGTGGCGCGAGGTCGCGGTGTTCGCGCTCGTGATCCTGGTGCTGGCCTTCCGGCCCACGGGCCTGTTCGGCCGCTCGACGGTGGAGAAGGTATGAAGCGCTTCGCCCATCCCGCCGCCGTGGTGCTGGTGGCGGCCGTGCTGTGCGGCCTGGTCTCGCTGTCCGGCAACGACTACTACCTGCGCATCGCCTTCATGATGTGCGTCTACTACCTGTGCGCCGCCGGCATGAACGTGCTGGTCGGCTACGCAGGACAGAAATCGCTGGGCCAGGCCGGCCTGTTTGCGGCCGGTGCCTACGCGGTCGCACTCATCACCTCGCGCACCGAGCTGAGCCCGTGGCTGGCGCTGGTGCTCGCGGCCGTCGTCTCCGGCGTGTGCGGCGTGCTCATCGCGCTGCCCTCGCTGCGCGTGAAGGGCCCGTACCTCGCAATGGTCACGCTGGCCTTCGGCATCGTGGTCGAGAAGCTCGTGGGCGAATGGACCGACGTGTTCGGCGGCGCGCAGGGCATCTACGGCATCCGCCCGCTGACCTGGAACGGCCAGCCGCTGAGCAGCGTGCAATGGGTGATCCTGGGCATCGTGCTCAGCGCCGCGCTGCACCTGCTGCTGCGCAACCTGCTGCAGGGCCGCTTCGGCCGCGCGCTGCTGTCGCTGCAGGCGGACGAGATCGCCTCGTCGTCGGTGGGCGTGCGCGTGTACCGCGCCAAGGTCATGGCCTTCGTGGTCGCGGCCGTCACCTGCGGCATCGCGGGCGCGCTCGTGGCGCAGCAAAACCAGTACATCAACTCCGACTTCATCACCTTCCACCTGTCGATCTTCATCCTGCTCCTGGTGCTGTTCGGCGGCGCGGGCTCGATGTACGGCCCCATCGTGGGCGCGGTGCTGCTCACGGCGACCGACGCGCTGCTCGCGCGCTGGCCCTCGGCGCAGCACTTCCTGTACGGCTTCCTGCTGCTGTTCGCGCTGTACGTCATGCCGGGCGGCGTGGTGGGCCTGTTCAACAAGTGGTTCCTCAAGTCGCGCCACCGCGGCGAAGGGGCGGGCGGCAACGGCGTGCCGGGGCAGATCGGTCCCGGCGGCGAAGGCGAGCTGCTGGTGGTGCAGGGCGTGACCAAGTCGTACGGCGGCGTGAAGCCCGCGCAGGACGTGTCGTTCCGCCTGCAGCGCGGCCACATCCATGCGCTCATCGGACCGAACGGCGCCGGCAAGAGCACCATGATCAACATGCTCACCGGCGTGGTCGAACCCGACGCGGGCGTGATCCGCTTCCTGGGCCGCAACATCGTGGGCCAGCCGGCGCACACCATCTGCTGCCTGGGCATGGGCCGCACCTTCCAGAACCTGCGCCTGTTCGCCGACCTCTCGGTGCTCGACAACGTGATGCTGGGCCGGCACAGCCGCATGAGCAACGGCTTCCTGTCGTCGCTCGTGGCCTGGCCCACGGCCGGCAAGCAGGAGCGCGCCACGCGCGAGCGCGCGCTGCAGCTGCTCGACCTCGTGGGCCTGGGCCACCTGGCGCACTGGCCCGCCGGCAGCCTGCCCTACGGCCTGCAGCGCCGTGTGGAACTGGCACGCGCGCTGGCCACCGAGCCGCAGCTGCTGCTGCTCGACGAGCCCGCCGCCGGCCTCAACCCGCAGGAAACCGCCGAGCTCGGCGAACTGCTGGTGCGCATCGGCCAATGCGGCGTGTCCATCCTGATGGTGGAGCACCACATGGACCTGGTGATGTCGATCTCCGACCACGTGATCGTGCTCGACTACGGCGTGAAGATCGCCGAAGGCAAGCCCGCCGAGGTGCAATCGAACCCGCGCGTGGTCGAGGCCTACCTGGGCGTGGACGACGAAGAAGACATGGCCGCCGTGCCCGCCTGAGCCAGAGGACCGAAACCATCATGTTGAAAATCGAATCGGTGAAGGTCTCGTACGGCGCCATCGAGGCCGTCAAGGGCGTGAGCCTGGAAGTGCGCGCGGGCGAGGTCGTCACCATCATCGGCGCCAACGGCGCCGGCAAGAGCACGCTGCTCAAGAGCATCGTCGGGCTGGAGCCCGTGGCCGAAGGCCGCGTGCTCATCGACGGCAACGACTGCACGCACGTGCCCGCGCACCAGCGCGTGGGCCTGGGCGTGGCGCTGTCGCCCGAGGGGCGCGGCGTGTTCCCCGACCAGACCGTGCGCGAGAACCTGATGCTGGGCGCCTACTCGCGCCGCAACGACAAGGCCTTCGTGGAGCGCGCCATCGAGCGCGAGTTCGCGCGCTTCCCACGCTTGAAAGAACGCGCGCATCAACTGTCCGGCACGCTGTCGGGCGGCGAGCAGCAGATGCTCGCGATTGCCCGCGCGCTCATGAGCGAGCCGCGCCTGCTGCTGCTCGACGAGCCCTCGCTGGGCCTGGCGCCGCTCATCATCAAGGACATCTTCGACGCCATCCGCCAGCTGCGCAGCTCGGGTCTCACGATCCTGCTGGTGGAACAGATGGCCAAGCAGGCGCTGGGCGTGGCCGACCGCGCCTACGTGCTCGAAACCGGCTGCATCACGCTCGAAGGCTCCGGCCGCGAGCTGCTCGACAACCCCAAGGTGAAGTCCGCGTACCTCGGCACGCATTGAATTCATCGCTCACATCAAAGGAACCCCAATGACCACCAAGAAATTCGCCAGCCAGGCCGACCTCGAAGAAAAGAAGGTCTCGTTCACCCGTCTCTCGGAGAACGCCTACGCCTACACCGCCGAGGGCGACCCCAACACCGGCGTCTTCATCGGCGACGAGGCCGTGATGGTGGTCGACACCCAGGCCACGCCCGCGATGGCGCAGGACGTGATCCGCCGCATCCGCGAAGTCACGCCGCTGCCCATCAAGTACGTGCTGCTGAGCCACTACCACGCGGTGCGCGTGCTGGGCGCGTCGGCGTACTTCAAGGAAGGCGCCGAGCAGATCCTGGCCAGCCGCGACACCTACGACCTGATCGTCGAGCGCGGCGAGCAGGACAAGGCCAGCGAGATCGGCCGCTTCCCGCGCCTGTTCCGCAATGTCGAGTCGGTGCCCGCTGGCCTCACCTGGCCCACCATGACCTTCGACGGCACCATGAGCGTGTGGCTGGGCAAGAAGCTCGAAGTGAAGATCGCGCAAGTGGGCCGCGGCCACACCAAGGGCGACACCATTGCCTACCTCGAAGACCAGAAGATCTGCTTCGCGGGCGACCTCGTCGAATACCAGAGCACCGCCTACGCGGGCGACTGCTACTTCCGCGACTGGCCCACCACGCTGGACCGCCTGGCCGGCTTCGGCTTCGAGAAGCTGGTGCCCGGCCGCGGCGCCGCACTGGAAAACGCCGCCGACGTGCGCAAGGCGATTGCCTCCACGCGCGCCTTCATCTCCGACGTCTACACGCTGGTGAACAACGGCGTGGCCGAGGGCAAGTCGCTCAACGTGATCTACAAGGAAACCGTGGCCGCGCTGCGCCCGACCTACGGCCACTGGGTGATCTTTGACCACTGCATGCCCTTCGACGTGACCCGTGCCTACGACGAGGCGACGGGCCACGTGCACCCGCGCATCTGGACGGCCGAGCGCGACATCGAAATGTGGAACGCCCTCGAAAGCTAAGGTGAACCAACCCGCGCCCTCGCACGGCGCCACGCCCGCGTCCGTGCAGGGCTGGATGCTGCTCGCGATGCTGGTGTGGGGCGTGAACGTCTCGGCCGTGAAGGCGCTCACCGCCTCCTTCGAGACGCTGCCGCTGGCGGCGCTGCGCATGGGCGTGGCGTGCATCGCGCTCAGCGCCATCGTGCTGTGGCGGCGCGGCGGCGTGCCCAAGCTCACGGCGCGGCAGCTCGCGGTGATGGCGGGCTGCGCCTTCCTCATGGTCTATGGCAACCAGATCCTGTTCGCGCAGGGGCTGCTGCGCTCCACCGCCACCAACGGCGCACTCATCATGGCGCTGAGCCCGCTGGTGTCGGCGCTGATGGCCGCGCTGGTCTTCGGCGAGCGCTTGACGGCGCGCCGCATGGTGGGCGTGGCGCTGGGCTTCGCGGGCGTGGCGGCGGTGGTGCTGAGCCACCCGGGTGCGGGGCTGTCGAGCGCCGGCATCGGCGACCTGATGCTCGCGCTGTCGGTGGTGAGCTTCGCGGTCGGCGGCGTGGGCGTGCAGCGGCTGGCGCGGCAGATCGATCCGCTGTCGATCAGCTGGGTCATCTATCTCATCGGCACGTTCATGCTCGTGGCGCACACCCTGCTCGGGCCGTCGCGGCTCGGGGCGGCGCAGCTCTTTCCCGGCCTGTGGCCGTGGGCGCTCGTGCTGTTCTCGGGCATCGCGGCCACTGCCGCGGGCAACCTCATCTGGAATCGTGCGATCTCCGTCATCGGCGTGGCGCGCACGGCCGTCTTTCTCTACTGGGTGCCGGTGTTCGGCGTGCTGTTCGCGGCGCTGCTGCTGGGCGAAGTGCTCACGTGGTGGCACCTGTTCGGCTTTGCCGCGGTGATGACCGGCACCTGGCTCGGCACGCGGCCGGTGGCTGCGCCGGCCCCTTGATTCCTTCACATGCCTGATTCATCTCTTCCCCTGCTGTTCCAGCCCGTGCAGCTGCGCGAGCTCACGCTGGCCAACCGCATCGTCATCTCGCCCATGTGCCAGCACGCCGCCGAGCGCGGCCATGCCACGCCGTGGCACCTGGTGCACCTGGGCAAGTTCGCGCTCGGCGGCGCGGGCCTGATCCTCACCGAGAGCACCGCCGTCGATCCGCGCGGGCGCATCGGCACCGCCGACCTCGGCCTGTGGAACGACAGCCAGATCGCGCCGCTGAAGGCCGTGGTCGATTTCGTCCACGCGCAAGGCAGCGCCATCGGCGTGCAGCTGGCGCACGCGGGCCGCAAGGCCGGCAGCGAGCCGCTGTGGGAGGGCGGGGCGGCCATCGACCCGGCGCGCATGGCGGCCGACGACGAACCCTGGGAGCGCCTGGGCCCCAGCGCGCTCGCGGCCGGCCCCGGCTGGTCGGCGCCGCGCGCGCTCGATGCGCAGGACATGGCCGAGGTCGTGCAGCGTTTTGTCGATGCCACCGTGCGCGCCGACCAGGCCGGCTTCGACGTGGTCGAGCTGCACTTCGGCCACGGCTACCTGGTGGCGAGCTTCCTGTCGCCCAACGCCAACCACCGCGACGACGCGCTCGGCGGCAGCCGCGAGAACCGCATGTCGCTCGCGCTGGAAATCGCGCAGCGCGTGCGCGCCGCATGGCCCGCCGGCAAGCCGCTGTTCTGCCGCCTCTCGGCCGTGGACGGCACGCTCGACGGCTGGAACCTCGACGACTCCGTGGTGCTCGCGCGCGAGCTGAAGCGCTGCGGCGTCGACGTGATCGACTGCTCCTCGGGCGGCCTCACCGAAGAGACGCGCGCGCTGCCCGTGCCGCGCGGCCTGGGCTTCCAGGTGCCGTTCTCTGAACGCATCCGGCGCGAGGCCGGCGTGGTCACGCAGGCCGTCGGGATGATCGTCGATGCGCAACAGGCCGAAGCCGTGCTCGCCGCCGGGCAGGCCGACCTCGTCGCGCTCGGCCGCGAAGCCCTGTTCGACCCCTACTGGCCGCACCACGCGGCCGCCGCGCTCGGCGCCGATCCGCAGTACCAGCGCTGGCCCGTGCGCCACGGCGTGTGGCTCGCCAAGCGTGCGCCCGGCCTGGCCCGTGCGCGCGCCGAAGCGCAGAACGCGCAACCCCACAAGGAGACCGACCGATGACCGACCCCACGACGACGACCCTGCGCATGGGCCTGATCCGCAAGCAGCCCGGCTGGACCGACGAGGCCTTCAGCCGCCACTGGCGCGAACGCCACGGCCCGCTCGTCGCGCGGCTGCCCACGCTGCGCGCCTACCGCCAGAACCGCGTGACCGACCGGCTGCAGCGCGGCATCGACTTCGCACGCGGACCGTGGGACTTCGATGGTTTCTCGCAGCTGCAGTTCGATGCGGCGACGCAGGCCGATGCGGCCTTCAACACCGGTGAGCTGGCGGCCCAGATCCGCGCCGACGAGCAGCACTTCCTGGGCGGGCTGCACATCGTGACGGTCGAGCAGATCGAGGTCATCGCGCCGCCGTCGCCTGCATCGTCGGCGGGGCCGGCGATGCTCAAGCGCATCTCGACCCTGCGCCGTCCGGTCGCGCAGTCGGAAGAAGACTTCCGCCGCGAATGGAAGGTGCACGCCGACCACGTGCGCCGCATGCCCGGCGTGGCCGGCTACCGCCAGAACGTGGTCGTCGCGCGCGAGTTCGAGAAGGGCACGCCCTGCGGCTACGCCGAGCTGCCGATCGACGGCATCGTGGAACTGTGGTTCGAGAACACCGACACGCTGAACGCCGCGTTCGCCTCGCCCGAAGGCCAGCGCACCATGGCGCACGCCAAGACCTTCCTGGCGGAGATCACGGCCTTTGTGGTGGAGGAGTTTCGGGTGGTGTGAAGGCCGACGCGAGCCCGTAGTGCACCGACGTGCTCAGGGCCGGGATCACCGGGTGGTGGGAGACGGGGTGCGATGCGCGCGCGGGCACCGTGCCGATGGGCGCGATCTCGCGGGGCCGCTGCACCGGCGCAGCCTCCGCTTCGTCGCTGCGCGCGGGCGGCTCGGGCAGGAACACCCCGCGCCGCAGCGACCAGATGCAGGCACCGAGGCGCAGCAGCTTCTCGACCTTCACGTCATGCGCCGGATCGTCCGGCGACTCCTGCGCGATCAGCTCGCCCAGCTGCGTGAGTGCATCGGCGGGCGTCATGCCTCGCCCGATCCGTGCCACTTCCACCATGGCCGCCAAGGCCTCGGTCTTGTTCATCGCTTGCCCCCTGTTGCTTGTCTCTTGCTACGAAGGACAGCATGCCGTTACGTGGTGCATCCAAAAGTAGTCCATCGCGCCGTCGGGTCGTCGATTGAAATCTCGTCGCTGCGCGGGGCGGGGCGTACACATTGGCCGGCGCCGTCTGATCAAGCGAAGTGCGACTGCGCCCTGTCTTCAATAGCCAAACGTGTTTGGAAGGCCGGGGTGGCTCAATGGGCCTGCATTGAAAACAAAAATATCAATTTCATTGATGCCGTTTTTTCTTTTTTATAGATCGATGGGTGCTGCCGATAAGATGCGGTGACCAAATATTTCAATTGAATTGATGCCATGAGACTGTCTAGATTTTGGAGCCGGGTCGCCGCGCCTTTGGTCGTTCTCTTGGGGCTGGTTTCCTGCGGGGGTGGCGGAGGAGGGGGGGGCGGTGGTGGTGTATTCCCACTGCCGCCACCGGGCGCTACATACACGGTGGGAGGTACGGTGACCGGACTTGAGTCAGGCGCGTCCCTCACGCTGCTCAATTCAGACGGCGATGCACTGTCCGTCGGCAGCAATGGCGCTTTCACTTTCGCGACGGCCATCGCCGGCGGCAGCAGCTATTCCGTGACGGTGGGCGCACAGCCTTCGGGACAGAACTGCAGGGTCTCGAATGGCACAGGCTCCAACGTTTCCGCCAACGTCACTTCGGTGCGGGTGTCCTGCGCGGGCGCGCCCGAATTTGCCTATGTGGCGCAGTCCTTCAGCGACAACATCGGCATCTACAAGATCGACGTGTCGACCGGTGCGCTCTCGTCTGTCGGGACCGTGGCGGCAGGGGCCTCGCCATTTTCAATCGCGGTGCACCCGAGCAAGAGATTCCTCTACGTGGCGAACACGGGAGACGGCACCATCTCTATCTATGCGATCAACCAGACGACTGGTGCGCTGGCGCAGGTAGGTACCGACTTGCCCACAGGCCGCTATCCGCAATCGATCGCTGTGGATCCGGCCGGCAACGTTGTCTACGCAGCCAACGCATTGGACAACACCGTCTCGGTTTTCGCCGTTGATCAAGGCTCTGGCGCGCTGACGGCAATTGCCGGCTCGCCGTTTTCTACGGTGACCAGCCCCGTAGGAGTCACTGTTCATCCTGGTGGCAAGTTCGTCTATATCGCGAGCCAGATCGACAACACGATCACTAAGTATGCGATCGATCAGGGCTCTGGCGCTGTGCTCGCTGCCGGGGCGACGTCTGTCCCTGCAGGTTCTTCGCCAACGTTCGTCACTCTCGACGCTGCGGGGGAGACGATGTACGTCACGGGCACCAAGGTCACGACTTTCGCCATCGACTCAGCCACCGGAGATCTTGCGCAGATCGGGGCGCCCTTGACTCCGAACGGTACGTCGAGCCGGGTGCGAGTGCATCCTGCTGGCAAGTTCGCCTACATCCCGGACGGGTTGGGGCGCACTCTCTCGGGCTATGCCGTCGCACCAGGCTCGGGCGTACTCTCCCCGCTCCCGGATGCACCACTGGCAACGGACAATGCGCCGCTGGACATTGCCTTCAACGCATCGGGTAGGTTCCTTGTGACGGCGAACTGGAACGACGACTCCATTTCGGCTTACAGCATCAATCAGAAGACAGGCGTCCTGTCATCTGTCGGCTCGGTCGTGAATTTGGACACCCGTCCCCGGGCGATTGTCACGGTCCAGCTTCCTCTGTCGCCGACTTGACGGAAGGGCGGCAACGTCCCCTGGCGCCTGATCCGTACACGTGAGTGCGGCGAGATGGGCGTCAGGCCAGAGGGATCTCGTCCGGTGGTTGCGTGATGCAGTTGCCCCCGGTGCCTCACCGGGTGGCATGAACTGCCTGATCCGCGCATGTGCTCGTGAACCGATGGTGTGGCTCTGGCCGTGGTGCTCCGCCTGAGAGCGGTTGAAGAGTAACGGCTTGCTGGTGCCTTCGACAGGAATCGAACCTGTATCTGAGTCTTAGGAGGACCCCGTTCTATCCATTGAACTACGAAGACGGTGTGCGCCGCCGCTGCTGCTACGGCGCGGCCCGCACTTTACCAGCTTGAGGCGTCCCGGCCCTCAGTCGTACTTCACCGTGTAGATCAGGTCCACCCCGCTCGTCTGCCCCGCCTGGCCCCGCAGCGTGAGGCGCTTGGTCAGGTCGTAGAAGATGAAGAGGGTGCCGAAGGTGCCGCCCAGGCTGCGTTCGTAGGTGATGTAGAAATCTTTGGACAACCGCTTGCCCAGCGTCACGGCCGACTCGCGCAGGTCGCCGCCGTTGCCGGGGCCCTTGAAGCCGAGTTCGTCCAGGCCGAAGCGGCTGGCCAGGCTGCCGCCGGTGGTGGTGCCGCCGATCTTGCCGAGCAGCGACAGGGCGGCCTGCTGCAAGAGGGCCGACTCGCCGCCGCTGGTGGCCGAGGCGCGGCCCAGGATGACCCACGACAGCGTTTCGGCGTCGGACAGCGCGGGCTCCGCATAGAGCTTCACGCGCGGCGACTGCGCGGAGCCGGTGATCTGCACGCCGGCGCGCTGCGCGATGTTCGGGCGGATGGCCAGGATGTCGAGCGCGGGGTTGTCGAAGGGGCCGTTGAAGCGCGCGATGCCGGTCTCGACGTCGAGCTGCTGGCCGTAGGCGCGGTACTGGCCCTTGACGGTCTTCACCTCGCCGGTGATGCGCGGCGGGGCGTCCAGGCGGGTGCTGCGGATTTCGAGTTCGCCCTCGAGCCGGGTGGTGATGCCGCGGCCCTGCACGGCGAAGTCGTCGCCGAGGTCGAAGGTGACGACGATGTCGGGCGGCTTGGCGGTCTGGGGCTTGGCGGCCTTGGCCGCCTGGGCGTCGGCCTTGGCGGACTCGCGCTGCGCGGCCTCGGCGGCGGCCTTGTCCTTGGCGGCCGAGCGCACGACGACGTCGCTGCCTAGGCTGGGCGCGGTCTCGTCGGGCAGGATGATGACGGCGCGGTCGGTCTTGAGCTTGCCGCGCACGTTGAACTGGCCGTCGTCCAGCCGCGCCTGCAGGTTGCCCGACAGCGACACCTGGCGGTCGGTGCGCACCAGCACGCGCAGGGCGCGCAGCTCGGCCTGCAGGGCCATGCGGATGCCGGTGCTGGTCGTGCTGTTGTTGCTGCCCCAGCTGAGGTCGCCGCGCGCGGTGAGCGAGCCGCCGTCGGTGCGCGCTTCGCTGGCGGCGGTGCTGCGGTTGCCGCTCTGGCCGCCGATGCGCGCGTTGCTGCCGGCGCCGCCCTTGAGCGTGAACTCGGTGATCTCCAGGCGGTCGCCGGTGAGCGAGGCGCGCAGGCGGCCGTCGCGCAGGTCGAGGCCTTCGACCGGGGCGCGCAGCGCGAGCTGGTCGGCGCCGAGCGTGCCGTTCCAGCGCGGCGCGGTGCGGCTGCCCGAGAGGGTGGCGTTGGCGTCGAGCGTGCCGGCGATGCGCCAGCCGGGCGGCGCGAGCATGGACCACACGCCCAGGTTGGGCAGCGCGGCGCGCAGCGTGCCGTTCAGGGGCGCGTCGGGGGCCCATTGCCAGCCGCCGCTGCGCTGCTGCATGCGGGTGCCGAGTTCGGCGTCGAGGCGGCCGGCGCGTTCGCTGTCCCAGGCCAGGGTGGCGCGCACGGCGTCGCCTTGCGCGTCGAGCTGCAGTTCGGCGCGGCGCAGGCCGGCCGGGGTGGCGGTGACGTCGATGCCGTTGACCTCGTTCTTGCCGCTGGCCGAGCTCATGGTGCGTTCGCTCGCGGTGCCGGTCCCGGTGCTGGTGATGCGGGTGACGAGCGCGGCCTCGCCGGCCTGCACGCGGATGTCGCCGCTCTGGCGCGCAAGGCGGGCCTTGGCGCGCAGGGTGTCGCCGGCGTCGATGTCCCAGTCGCCGTTGAACAGCAGGTCGCCGCTGATGCCGAGTTCGCTCAGCGTGGCGTTGGCGCCGAACGCGCCGGCCCAGGCCATCGGCAGGCCCTGCATCTGGCCCTTGGACTGCAGGCGGAACACGCGGTTGGGCGCGGCGCCGCTCTGGTTGAAGCGCAGCGGCTGCCAGTCGATGCGCACGGTGCCGGGCAGCGGGCCGCGCAGGGTGGCGTCGGCGGCGGAGGCTTCGACGTCGAGGCGGTTGTCGGCGGCGCGCACGGTGGCCGTGACTTCGCGGCCCAGTTCGAGCACCCAGGGCCCTTGGCCGGGGCGCGCGGTGGCGGTGTCCTGCGCTTGAAGTCGCAGGCTGGCGAGGGTGGCGCGCCACTGGTTGGCGCTGGCGAGGCCGCCGCTGGCGCGGGTGTCGAGTGCCAGCTTCTGCGTGCCGGTGGTGGCTTCACCCTTGAGCGTCAGCGTGGCCTGGGCAATGCTGCCGGCGAGGTCGGCCTGCAGCGCGCGCAGTTGCACGCTGGTGGCCGTGCCGCCGGGCTGGGCCGCGGGCAGGGTCAGGTCGAGGCGCGGCACGGCGAGCGCGGCCTTGAGGCTGGGCTCGGCGTTGCCGCGCGCGGCTGGAGCGCCGGGGTTCTCGATGCGGCGCTGCACGGTCTGCCAGCCGCCTTGCCAGCTGGCGTCGAGCCGGGCGCTGCCCTTGGCGCTGGCGTTCGCGAACACGGCTGACAGGCCCGGCAGGCCTTGCACCCAGCGCTGCATCGCTTCGGCGTCGTCGATGCGTGCCTGGAGGTCGCCGCCGCCGGTGGTGGGCGCGATGCGCCCGTCGAGTTGCGCGCTGCCGCCCGGCAGCGAGAGGGCGAGCTTGCCGCTGGCGGCCTGGTCGGCCACGCGCACCTGCAGCTTGCCGTCGATGCTGGCGCGCATCGCTTCGACGCGCAGCGTGCGCAGGTCGAGCACCTGGTCCTTCCACTGGCCCTGCGCCAGTGCACGGTCCAGGCCGAAGCCGGGCAGCGCCTTGCTGCCGGCGCCGCCGTTGCCTTCGGCGCGGAGGGCCACGTCGAAGACGAGGGTGTCGGAATCTTCGGCCTGCCGCGCGCTGATCTGTCCGCCGACGGGCGCGCCCGACAGCTCGCTGTACAGCGCGCCGGGCCGCACGCCGCGCACGGTGGCGCGCACCTGCCAGGGCGAGGGCGCGGGGCTCCAGCTGCCTTCGGCGTCGATGCGGCCGCCGCCCGCGCGCACGGTGGCTTCGGGCACGGTCCAGGTCGTGCCGTCGAAGCCGACCTGGGCCTGGACCTGCTCGACCGGCAGCTTCTGTTCGTCCCACGGGCCGGCGACGGCGTTGCGGATGTCGGCTGAGGCCTTCCAAGCGGCGGGGCCGGTGGCGGCGTCGGGCGCGAGTTCGACGGTGCCGGTGAGCCGGGTCCGGGGCGCGCCGGGCCAGAGGCTGGCGGCATCGACGTTGCGCAGGTCGGCCTTGGCGTCGACCACGGGCTGCGGCAACCAGGGCGCGATCTGCGCGCGCAGCTGGGCGGCCATGGGCGCTTCGGCGTCGGGCTCGGTGGGCTGCAGGTCGGCGGCGACCTGCAGGCGCGCCTCGGGGCCGGCCAGCGTGCCTTTCACGGAAGCCTTGGCCTGCACCTCGATGTGGCGGTCTTCGGCGAGCGGGGCCTTCACGCGGCCGTCGAGCGTCGCGTCGAGCGCTATCGGCGCCGGGCCCTGCAGCCGCACGCGGGCGCTGTAGTGACCGTCGGCGATGTCGACGCCTTCGATGTCCAGCGCGTGCTGCGCGGCCAGGTAGCTGTAGCGGCCCGCGAGGCCTTTGGCTTCCAGCGCGGGCGGTCCGGCCCAGCGCACCTCGTCGATGCGGAAGGGCACCTCGGCCACCTCGACGGGCAGCGCGACCTGCGTGAGCGGCTCGGTCGGCGTGTCGCTGTGCGGGCCGCGGCGTTCGATCGACAGGCTCGCCGCGTGGATCTCGCCGAGCTGCACCTTGCGCTGGAACAGCGGGGCAAGCTGCCAGCCGAGCGTGGCGTCGTTCACCTCGACCGCGAGGCTCTCGCTTTGCCACTTGAGCCAGCCGATGCGCCCGCCGGTGCGCAGCGAGCCGGTCACGTCGCGGCTTTCGAGCGTCTGGCCCGCGGGCAGGCGCTGCGCGGCCTGCGCGAGCGCGAAGGCCAGTGATGTGTTCGAGCCGAGCCACCACCAGGTGCCTGCGGCGAGCAGCAGCACGACGAGCAGCAGGCCCACCAGCGTCCAGCCCAGCGCGCGCAGCACGCGGCGGGTGCGCGAGCGGGGACGGGGCGTGGCTGTGGTGGGCGTGGACGGCATGAAGCGGGTCAGAAGGTGAAGCCGAGACGGAAGTGCAGGCGGAATTTCTTCGAGTCGACGCCGTAGGCCAGGTCGGCCTGCACCGGGCCGACGGGGCTGCGCCAGCGCGCGCCGACGCCCACGCCCACCTTGGGCTTGAGCTCGCCGGGCTTGTCGGCCACGGCGCCGGCATCCACGAACACCACGCTCTCCCATTCGGTGAGCTTGTCCTTGTAGACGAAGGGGCGCTGCCACTCGAGGCTGGCCACGCCGAGGTAGCGGCCCGACACGGTCTTGCCATCGGCGCGCACGGTGCCGATCTGCTTGTAGCTGTAGCCGCGCACGGTGGTGTCGCCACCGGTGAGGAACATCAGCGTGGACGGGATCTGCGCGCTGTCCTTGGCGGCGACGGCGCCGGCCTCCAGGCGCATCTGCAGCCGGCTGCGGCGCGCGCGGGCGTTCCTGTCCTCGGCCGCGCCCAGCGGCAGCACGCCGAGAAAGCGCGCGTAGGTGCGGGTGAAGGGCACCTGCTGGCCGGTGAGCGTGTAGCCCGCGGCCATTTCGAGCGCCAGGCCGTAGCCGCGCGAGGGCGCCGAGTTGTCGTCGAAGTAGCGCCCAGTCCAGCCCCAGTTGGCGGTGACGGCCGAGGCCGAGGGCGGCGCGTCGGTGCCGCGGTTGTGGGCGTAGTCGTACTGCAGGAAGTAGCTGCGATCGATGTGGTCGCTCGACTTGTTGCGCCCGCCGCGCAGTCGGCCGCTGTCGACCACGTAGCTGCCCGACTGTTCGCTCTTGAGTTCGCCGCCGGCGAACCAGCGCCAGCCCCGGTCGTCGGGCACGGCGTTCCACTCGGTGCCCAGCGACTGGATGTCGTTGTCGAGAGAGAGCCGCGACACCGCGCGCCAGCCGAGCAGCGGCATGCGGTTGTGGGTGTGGTCGATCGACAGGCGCGGGCCGTTGTCGGTGGTGAAGCCCACGCCCATCACGACCTTCTGCAGCGGCGCCTCGCGCAGCTGCGCGATCACGGGCGCGGCCAGCGGTGTGTTGCTGTCGGTGTCGAGCGTGAGGAACACGGAGTCGTAGTAGCCGCTGCTGGCCAGGCGCTGCTGGGCGTCGAGCAGCTTCTGCTGGTCGTAGTCGGTGCCGGTGGGCAGGCGCGCGATGCGGCGCGCGGCGTCGGCGTCGTAGCGCTCCACGCCGCGCAGCACCAGCGGGCCGAACTTGTAGGCCGGGCCCGACTGGTAGGTCACGCCGAGCCGGGCCTCGTGGCGGTCGGCGTCGATCTCGGCGCGGCTGATTTCCACGCTGCCGGTGGGAAAGCGCTTGGCCGTGAGGCTGCGCAGCGCGGTGGTCTTGGCGTCGTCCCACGCGCCTTGCGTGAAGGGCTCGCCGGCGCGCAGCGCCCAGCCGGTGCGGATGGCGTCGCGCTGCGCTTCGGCGGTGGGGTCGTTGGCGATCTGGCCGGCGTAGCGGATCTGCACGGTCGACACTTTCGTTCGCTCGCCGGGTGCCACGGTGATGACGACCTCGCGCGGGGCCTCGGTGCTGTCGGGCGTTTCGTTGAGTTCGAGCGTGAGCGTGGGCGTGAAGTAGCCCAGCGTGCCCAGCAGCTCGCGCGCATTGGCCTCGGCCGCGACCATGAGGCGCGAGACCTCGGTCACGCCCAGGTCGTCGAGCTCGCGGTAGCGCTGGATTTCGAGGTGGCGCGCCAGGTAGTCGCGCTCGGTCTCGGGGCCGCGCACGTCGACGGTGAAGGCGTTGCGCCGGCCGTCGGCCTTGGCCTTGTCGTCGTCCTTGGCGCTGTCGCCGTGGCTGTCGGCGTCGGCACTGCGCACCACGCCGACGGTGGACGCACCCGTGTCCGCCGCCTCTTTTTTAGGCAGCAGGCTGCAGCCTTGCAAAAGCAGGACGCCGGAAAAAAGCAAAGCCGGCCACAACGCCGGCGAAAGAACGGATGCCACCCTGACCATGGGGGCATTCTGACAGCACCCGTGTGGCGGCTGCCCCCCACTTGTGCGGGGCCGCGGGTTACTTGGACAGCATGCGCATCGCCTCTTCGAGGCCGCGCAGCGTGAGCGGGTACATGCGGTTGGACATGAGCTGCTGCATCACCGCGATGCTCTGGCGGTACTGCCACACGCCCTGGGGCTCGGGGTTGATCCAGGCGAACTTGGGGAAGGTGTGCGTGAGGCGCTGGATCCACTCGGCGCCGGCCTCTTCGTTGTTGTATTCGACGCTGCCGCCAGGTTGCAAGATTTCGTAAGGACTCATCGTGGCGTCGCCCACGAAGATCAGCTTGTAGTCCTTGTTGTACTTGCGCAGGATGTCCCAGGTCGCGAACTTCTCGGAGAAGCGGCGCTTGTTGTTCTTCCACATGAAGTCGTAGACGCAGTTGTGGAAGTAGTAGAACTCCAGGTGCTTGAACTCGGTCTTCACGGCCGAGAACAGCTCTTCGACGCGCTGGATGTGCTCGTCCATCGTGCCGCCCACGTCCATCAGGAGCAGCACCTTGACGTTGTTGTGGCGCTCGGGCCGCATCTTGATGTCGAGGTAGCCGGCGTTGGCGGCGGTCGAGTGGATGGTGTTGTCCAGGTCGAGCTCTTCCTCGTGGCCTTCGCGCGCGAACTTGCGCAGCCGGCGCAGCGCGACCTTGATGTTGCGCGTGCCCAGTTCCTGCGTGTCGTCGTAGTCCTTGTAGGCGCGCTGGTCCCACACCTTCACGGCGCTGCGGTTCTTGCCGGCGCCGCCGATGCGGATGCCCTGCGGGTTGTAGCCGCCGTTGCCGAAGGGCGAAGTGCCGCCGGTGCCGATCCACTTGCTGCCGCCTTCGTGGCGTTCCTTCTGCTCTTCGAAGCGCTTCTTGAGCGTTTCCATGAGCTCGTCCCAGCCCATCTTCTCGATCTTGGCTTTTTCTTCGGCCGTGAACTCGCGCTCCAGCGTCTTCTTGAGCCAGTCGAGCGGCACTTCCTTCGTGAAGTCGGTGAGCATCTCCACGCCCTTGAAGTAGGCGGCGAAGGCGCGGTCGAACTTGTCGTAGTGCTTCTCGTCCTTCACGAGCGCGGTGCGCGAGAGGTAGTAGAAGTCGTCGATGCCGTAGGCGCCGTCGGAGTTCGGGCCCACCACGTCGGACTTGAGCGCCTCGAGCAGCGTGAGGTATTCCTTGACCGACACCGGCAGCTTGGCCGAACGCAGGGTGTAGAAGAAGTCGATGAGCATGGAGCGCTCCTTGTGTGTCGTCGTCAGTCGCGCGGCTTGTCGAGCAGGTACTGCAGCTGGGCCTTCACCTCGGGCCATTCGCCCGCGCGCAGGCTGTACATGACGGTGTCGCGGATGGTGCCGTCGCGGCGCATCACGTGGCCGCGGATCACGCCGTCTTTCTTCGCACCCAGGCGCTCGATGGCGCGCTGCGAGGCGAAGTTGAAGTTGTCGGTGCGCCAGCCCACCACGTTGCAGCCCAGCGTGTCGAACGCGTGCGTGAGCATCAGGAGCTTGCAGGTGGTGTTGACGTGGGTGCGCTGGCAGCGCTCGGCGTACCAGGTGTAGCCGATCTCGACGCGCTTCACGCCCGGCAGGATGTCGTGAAAGCTCGTGCTGCCCAGCACGGTGCCGGTGGCTTCGTCGGTGACGGCGAAGGCGAAGCGGTCGGCCGTCTTGAGGGCGGTCTCGATGTAGGCGCGCGTGTCCTGCGGCTCGGGCACGGAGGTGACGCGCAGCTTCCACAGCTCGCCATCGGCGGCCGCAGCGCGCAGGCCGTCTTCGTGGGTGAGTGCCAGCGGCACCAGCGCGAGGCCGCGGGCCTTCAGCGTGACGGGTTCGACGAACGCCATGTGCAAACTCTCCGTGTCTCCGTGCGGGTCTCGATGGATCTGGGGCTCAGCCGCGCGGGTCGCCGTACTTGTGCACGTACCACGCGCGCGCGGCCTGCGCACCGGCGCCGCCGCCCAGGCCGATCAGCGCAATGCCGACGATCTCGCGCGTGCCGTACTTGCTGTCGGTGCCGAAGGCGTCGAGCCCGAGCAAGAGCCCGATCCCGCGCCCGATCAGCGCGCCCACCACGAACAGCACCGCCTGGGCGATGCCCAGCTTCATCAGCTGTTTGGTGGAATGCGGTTGCCGGCTCATGGCCTAGCGGTTGTTGCGTTGCATGAAGACGAGCTTCTCGAACAGGGTCACGTCCTGCTCGTTCTTGAGCAGCGCGCCCACCAGCGGCGGCACGGCGACCTTGTCGTCCTTGCTCTGCAGGGCTTCGAGCGGAATGTCTTCGGCCACCAGCAGCTTGAGCCAGTCGAGCAGCTCGGAGGTCGAGGGCTTCTTCTTCAGGCCGGGCAGGTTGCGCACGTCGTAGAAGGTCTTCATCGCAGACGTGAGCAGCTCCTGCTTCAGGCCCGGGAAGTGCACGGCGACGATGTGCTTCATCGTCTCGGCATCGGGGAACTTGATGTAGTGGAAGAAGCAGCGGCGCAGGAAGGCGTCGGGCAGTTCCTTCTCGTTGTTCGAGGTGATGAACACCAGCGGACGGTGCTTGGCGCGGATGAGTTCGCGCGTCTCGTAGCAGTAGAACTCCATGCGGTCGATTTCGCGCAGCAGGTCGTTCGGGAATTCGATGTCGGCCTTGTCGATCTCGTCGATCAGCAGCGCGACCGGCTTGTCGGCCGTGAAGGCCTGCCACAGCACGCCCTTGATGATGTAGTTCTGGATGTCCTTCACACGCTGGCCGCCGTCCACGTCGGCCAGCTGCGAGTCGCGCAGGCGGCTCACGGCGTCGTATTCATACAGGCCCTGTTGCGCCTTGGTGGTCGACTTGATATGCCACTGCAGCAGCGGCATGTCGAGCGCTTGCGCCACTTCCTCGGCCAGCATGGTCTTGCCGGTGCCGGGCTCGCCCTTGACGAGCAGGGGGCGCTGGAGTGTGATGGCCGCATTGACCGCCAGCATCAGGTCCTGAGTGGCGACGTAGTTGTCTGAGCCCTTGAATTTCATGAGTGGAGCGGAGGCAGGGTGGAGAAAAGAACACACTCGATCTGCATTGCGCAGTCTCTTGTGCAGCCCGCGCGAGGTTCCCGTGGGACCCTTGCATATAATCGAATGTTGATTCGAAAAACTGTATCTCCACGAGATTGTGCGCGCAAAATGAACAAGTTGTTGACCACGATGTTTGCCCTTGCTGTCGCTTGCGTGACGGTCTCGGCCCAAGCCCAACAAGTCACTGGCAAGGCCCAGGACGGAGCCAAGAAGGTCCAGATGTGCGTGGGTTGCCACGGCATCATCGGCTACCAGGCGAGCTTCCCCGAGATCCACAAGGTCCCGATGATCGCGGGCCAGAGCGCCACCTACATCTCGGCCGCGCTCACCGCATACAAGGGCGGTGACCGCAAGCACCCGACGATGCGTGCCATCGCCGACAGCCTCACCGAACAGGACATCGCCGATCTCTCGGCCTACTACAGCCAGCTGGGCGTGAAGGAAGGCGACGCGCCTGCGGCCACACCGGCCAAGGCCGCGTCCGAGAACGTCCAGGCGCTCATCGCGCGCGACAAGGACAACAGCTGCACCAAGTGCCACGGCGCCAACTTCAACACGCCGAACGACGGCACCGTGCCCAAGCTGGCCGGCCAGCACGCCGACTACCTGTTCGTGGCGCTGAAGTCGTACCGTGTGAAGAACAACCCCCACCTGGGCCGTTCGAACGCTGTGATGGCCGCGCAGGTCGAACCCAAGAAGTTCACCAACGCCGAGCTGAAGACGCTGGCCACCTACATCAGCACGCTGCCCGGCGAACTGAAGGTCGTGCCTGAATCGCGCCTGCATCACGCGCCTCAGTAAGCCAGACAGACGGGCATCGACCCGCTGCCCCAAAGAAAAAGCCCGCATCAGCGGGCTTTTTTTCGTCCGGATTTTCCCGGGGGTCAGACGTCGAAGAAGGCCGTCTCGTCCGCGCCCTGCATGCGGATGTCGAAGCGGTACGTCACCGCGCCGCCTTGCTCCACGCGCTCGGCGATCAGCGTGTGGCGGCGATCGGCCGGCACGCTCTGCAGCACGGCGTCCTTCGCGTTGGCCTCGGCCTCGTCGCTGAAGTACACGCGCGTGAAGGCATGCAGCAGCAGGCCGCGCATGAGCACGATCACGTTGATGTGCGGGGCTTCGCCGGGCGTTTCGGCGCCGGGCTTGACGGTGTGGAACACGAAGCGGTTCTGCGCGTCGGTGCCCGTGCCGACACGGCCGAAGGCGCGAAAGCCCAGGGCGCGCGCCTCGTCGGGCGTCTGCGGGTAGCGGCCTTCGCCGTCGGGCTGGCTGATCTCGACCAGCGCGTCGTTGATCGGGTTGCCGTCGCCGTCGATCACGCGGCCTTCGAGGCGGATGCGCTGGCCGCTGGCGGTGTCCAGCGCCAGCACGGCGTCGAAGGGCTGGTTGAAGTTGTAGCCGTACTGCGTGGCGGTGAGGCCGTAGGCGAAGTAGGGGCCCACGGTCTGCGAGGGCGTCTGGCCGAAGTCGGCTTCCTGTGCGGTCATCAATGGCATGGGGAATTCCTTTCAGCGGTTCTCGAACGGCGTTTCATCGGCGCCGCGCAGCACCATGTCGAACTGGTAGCCCAGGGCATAGCCTTCCTCGGTGATGTCGAGGCTGAAGTCGGCAATGAGGCGGTTGCGGTAGCGCTCGGGCGTGCCGGTGACCATCGGGTCGTACTGCAGCAGCGGGTCGCCGGGGAAGTACATCTGCGTCACGAGGCGGCTGGCGAAGCTCTGGCCGAACAGCGACAGGTGGATGTGCTGCGGGCGCCAGGCGTTCGGGTGGTTGCCCCAGGGGTAGGCGCCGGGCTTGATGGTGAGGAAGCGGTAGCGGCCTTCGCTGTCGGTCAGGCAGCGGCCCGCGCCCAGGAAGTTGGGGTCCAGCGGGGCGTCGTGCTGGTCGACCTTGTGCACGTAGCGGCCCGAGGCGTTGGCCTGCCACAGCTCGACCAGCGTGTTGGCCACCGGGCGGCGGCGCTCGTCGAGCACCTGGCCCGTGAGGATCATGCGTTCGCCCAGCGGCTCGCCGTTGACGCGCGCGTTGCGCGTGAGGTCGTGGTCGAACTCGCCGATGCTGTCGTGGCCGTACACCGGCTGCTGCAGCTCGCCGAGCGAGGCCTTCAGCGGAATGAGCGGCTTCTGCGGGCCGCGCTTGCCGGTCGACTTGTAGCCGGGGTAGATGTAGCTGGGATGGGCGTCCCAGTCGCGCGGGGTGAGGGTGGGCTGAACGCCGCTGGTCTTGGTCATGTACGTTGTCTCCTGTCGTGGGACGAATCCGAAGCCCGCACTGTAGAAGTCGCAATCAATGATGTAAATTGAAGATTGTTTCAGTTTCAATAACCAGAAGGCATTGAAAAAGTCTCCCGCCGAGCTTCGCCAGGATTTCGTGCGCAACGTGCAGTTGAGGCACCTGCGCGCCTTCGTCGCGGTCGCGCAGGAGCGCCACCTCGCGCGCGCGGCCGAGCGGCTGGCGCTGAGCCAGCCGGCGGTGTCCAAGACGCTGTCGGAGCTCGAGGCCGTGGTCGGCACCCGCCTGGTGGAACGCAGCCAGGCCGGTCGCCGCGGCGTGCAGGGCCTCACGCCGGCTGGCGAACAGCTGCTGGCCCATGCCTTGCGCGTGCTCGAAGCGATGGACGCCAGCGCCCAGGCCGTGGCGCCGACGGCGGGCGGGCGCGTCGAGCGCCTGCGCATCGGCGCCTTGCCCAGCGTGGCGCCCGCGCTGCTGCCGGTGGCGCTGGCGCGGCTGCGCGAGGGCTGGCCGGCGGTGCAGATATTGGTGAAGAGCGCGGCCAACGCGGTGCTGCTCGACGAGCTGCGCGCCGGCGAGCTCGACCTCGTGGTGGGCCGCATGAGCGACCCGCGCCTCATGGGCGGCCTGAGCTTCGAGCTGCTGCACACCGAGCCGCTGGTGTTCGCCGTGCGCGCCGGCCACCCGCTCGCGCTCAAGCCGGCGCCGGTGCAGGCGGTGCTCGACTATCCGCTGGTCGTGTACGGCGAGGGCACGATCCCGCGCCACAACACCGAGAGCTTCCTGTCGGCGCGCGGCCTGGCGCTGCCGCGCAATGCCCTGCAGACGCTGGACGTGGCGGTGGCGCGCGCACTGGTGGCGGTGTCGGACGCGGTGTGGATCACGCCGCTGGGTGCCGCGCGCAGCGAGCTGGCCGATGGCCGCCTGGTGCGGCTGCCGATCGACACCACCGGCACCGAGGAGCCGGTCGGCCTCCTGCAGCGCAGCGAGGCCGAGCCGTCGCCGCTGCGCGCCGCGATGGCGGGGCTGCTGCGCGAAGCGGCGAAGGCGCAGGGGGCGTTGCCGGCGCGAAAGGGAACGCCGCGCGCCGCCGGCTGATCGCTCAGTCCTTGGTTGCCCGGCGCTGCACGCACGCTACGTAGCCATCGCCATCTGGGGGACGCCCCGCGCGCTGGCTCTCCCACATCATCTGGCCCAGGCAATCCATCGCCTCGTGGTGCGCATGCAGCAGCGAGCCGCGGCGCGCGGCCAGCAGCTCGACGGCCTGGCGGATGCCGCGCGGCTGGTCGATGGAGCACTGCTCGCTGATCGACAGGTGCATCGACAGATGCAGGAACGGGTTCTCGCGGCCGTTCGATCCGTCGTAGACCCGCGCCACCGCCGCGTCGGCGTCGAGCAGGTCCTCGTGGTACTCGGGGTGCTCGTCGATCCAGCCGGCCGCGATGGTCTCCAGCGGCTCCATCGGCAGGCCCTGCCGGTGCTTGGCGTACACGTCGCAGAAGAAGCGGCGCACGTCTTCCTGGGAGGGATTGAACATATATAGAAGAGAGAAGAAGAGAAGAGAAAAAGCGGGTGGCGCGGCGTGGGCGCCAAGGCTGTGGAAAGTGCGCGTGACACGCCCGGCGTTCCGGGTACGAGGCGTTACATCGTTACGTAACGAATCGCGAATTGACCTCCTTACGGGCTGTTTCGGAAGTCGGTGTGCTGCGCGGTTTTCAGAAAAATATCCATACAAATCAATCACTTGAAGCGCCGATGGCGCGGCGTTGGCACGGCGGCGGAAAAGCGGCACGCAAGTTGCCCCTGTAGATGCATCTTTTGTCACAGAGGCTGCCATGACCGCTCCACAAGCATCGACCGTTTCGACCGAAGGGCTCGCCGCCACTGGCGCGCCCGTGGTTCTCGCCCAAGCCACCGTCACGCCGCTCGGCACGCCGGGCATCAGCGCCGGCGCCTCCGCCGCGCCTGCGGCCGTGGCGTCGCCCAGCGTGGGCACATTGTCCAATGCTACGCCCGGCGTTGCAGTGATGCGCGAGGGTGTCCGCATTCCGGTGGACGGCAATCAGACCCTGATGGCCGGCGACCGCGTGATCGTGCCGGACGGCGGCCAGGCCAATGTGCTGTTCCCCGGATCGGCCTCCAACAAGGCGCCGCTGGCCGGCGTCTTCACCGGCGGCACCGATGCGACCATCGGCTCGACCAAGCTGCCCGGCGGCCTCGAACAAGTGAATGTGGACGTCGCCTCGGGCGACCTGCAAGTGACCCCGCCGGACAGCGACGCCGATGCGGCCGCCCTGGCAGTGACCAAGAAGACCGCGGCCGGCAGCGGCATCGGCCTCGGTGAATTCGCGCTGGGCGCCCTGGGCGCCGCGGCGCTGGGTGCTGCACTGAGCGGTGGTGGCGGCGACGGTGGCACCACCGGCTTCCCGCTGTTCGTGGGCGGCCCGGGCGGTGAGTCCGACGCGGACGCTGATTCGGACTCGGACTCGGACTCGGACTCGGATTCCGACTCGGACTCTGACAGCGACTCGGATTCGGACAGCGACTCTGACTCGGATTCGGATAGCGACTCGGATTCCGATTCGGACTCGGACAGCGATTCGGACTCTGACTCCGACTCGGACAGCGACTCCGACTCCGACAGCGATAGCGATAGCGATAGCGATAGCGATAGCGACTCGGATTCGGACAGCGACTCTGATTCGGACTCTGACTCGGATTCGGATTCGGACAGCGACTCCGACTCGGATAGCGACTCTGATTCCGACTCGGACAGTGACTCGGATTCAGACTCTGACTCGGACAGCGACTCTGATTCGGACTCGGATAGCGACTCCGACTCGGACAGCGATTCCGACTCCGACGCAGACGCCGACCACCTCCTCGACCCAGCCGACGGCATCGTGGGTGGCGTGGTCGACGGCCTGGATGACGCGCTCGGCCTTGGTGGCTCGCTGACCCCGGTGGCCGGGGTGGTGGATGACCTGACCGACGTCGTCGACGACGTGCTCGCTCCGCTGCTCGGCGAAGAGTTCCAGGCCAACAACCCGAACCAGCTCGACCCGATCGACGACACCGTCGGCAGCATCACCGACCCGCTCGGCGAAGCGCTCAGCCCGGTGCTCGATCCGCTGCTTGGTGCCGGCGCTGCCGGTGCCATCCTGGACGGCCTGCTCGGCCAGGTCGACTACGTGACCGACGCGCTCAACAACGGGCTCGAGAACCTCGTCGGCGACAACGGCATCGTCAGCGGCCTCACCGACGCCCTCGGCCTGGGCGGCGTCACCGACCAGCTGCTGGGCGACGACGGCGCGCTCGGCGGCCTGCTCGAGAACGTGCTCGGCGAAGGCAGCCTCGTGGCTGGCGTGCTGGCCGAAGACGGCCTGGTCGGTGGCCTGCTGGCACCGGACGGCCTGGTCGGCGGCCTGCTGGGTGAAGACACCGCCGTCGGCGGCCTGCTCGACACCGTGCTCGGCGAAGACGGCCTGGTCGGCGGCCTGCTCGGCGACGGCGCCCTCGGCAACCTCACCGGCGGCCTGCTCGGTGCAGAGGGCCTGCTGGGTGGCCTGCTCGGCGACGACAGCGCACTGGGCGGCCTGCTGGGTGACGACGGCCTCGTGGGCGGCCTGCTCGGCGGCGACGGCGTGCTGGCCGGCCTGGCCGGCTCGGAAGGCCTCACCGGCGAACTGCTCGGCCAGGGCGGCCTCATCGACAACCTGCTTGGCCAGGACGGCGCGATCTCCGGCCTGCTCGCCGACAGCCCGCTGGGCGGCCTGCTCGGCGGCGACGACGGCCTGCTGGGCGGCCTGCTCGGCGGTGTCATCGGCGAAGGCGGCCCCATCGGCGGCCTGCTCGGCAACGACGGCCTCGTCGGCGGCCTGTTGAGCGACGACGGCCTGCTGGGCGGTGTGCTCGGCAGCGACGGCCCGGTGGGCGGCCTGCTGGGTGACGACGGCCTGCTCGGTGGCCTGCTCGGCGATGCCGGCCCCATCGGCGGCCTGCTCGGCGAGGACGGCGTGCTGGGCGGCGTGCTCGGCGACAACGGCCTGGTCGGCGGTCTGCTCGGCGGCACCGGCCCCATCGGTGGCCTGCTCGGTGACGACGGCCTGCTCGGCGGCTTGCTGGGCGACAACGGCCCGCTGGGTGGCCTGCTCGGCGGCGATGGCGCCGGCGGCCTGCTCGGACCGGACGGCATCGTCGGTGGTCTCCTGGGCAATGACGGCCCCGTGGGCGGCCTGCTCGGCGAAGAAGGCCTCATCGGCGGTCTGCTGGGCGGCGTGCTCGGCGGCATCGGCGGCGGCGGCACCCCTGGCACCGGCGCGGCCCTGCTCGACCCGGCCGACAGCGTGGTGGCCGGCCTGGTCAACGGCCTGAACAACGGCGTGCTCGGCGACCTCGGCCTGGGCGACGTGCTGGCCCCGGTCTCGCAACTGACCGACAGCCTGACCGACACGGTCGACGGCCTGCTGGCCCCGGTGCTCGGTTCCAGCTTCACGCCGAACGACCCGAACGTGCTCGACCCGGCCGACAGCCTCGTCGACGACGTGACGGACGGCGTGGGCGGCCTGGTCAGCCCGGTGGTCGACCAGCTGCTCGGCGCCGGCGCGACGAACGGCCTGCTGAACGCGGTGGACACGCAGGTCGACTTCGTGACCGACGGCGTGGCCAACCTGATCGGTGGCGATGGCCTGCTGGGTGGCGTGCTGGGTGGCGACGGCGGCCTGCTGGGCGGCGTCCTCGGCGGCGACGGTGGCCTGCTCGGCGGCGTGCTGGGTGATGACGGCCTGCTGGGCGGCTTGCTCGGCGGCGAAGGCGGTCTGCTGGGCGGCGTGCTCGGCGAGGGCGGCCTCCTGGGTGGCGTCCTCGGCGGCGAAGGCGGTCTGCTCGGTGGCGTGCTGGGTGACGACGGTTTGCTGGGCGGCTTGCTCGGCGGCGACGGCGGTCTGCTTGGTGGCGTGCTGGGTGACGACGGCCTCCTGGGTGGCGTCCTCGGCGGAGAAGGTGGTCTGCTCGGCGGCGTGCTGGGTGACGACGGTTTGCTGGGCGGCTTGCTCGGCGGCGACGGCGGCCTGCTCGGTGGCGTGCTGGGCGACGACGGCCTCCTGGGTGGTGTCCTCGGTGGCGATGGTGGTCTGCTCGGCGGTGTGCTGGGTGATGACGGCCTCCTGGGTGGCGTCCTCGGTGGCGACGGCGGCCTGCTCGGCGGCGTGTTGGGTGACGACGGCCTCCTGGGCGGCGTCCTCGGCGGCGACGGCGGTCTGCTTGGCGGCGTGTTGGGTGACGACGGCCTGCTGGGCGGCGTCCTCGGCGGCGACGGTGGTCTGCTCGGCGGTGTGCTGGGTGACGACGGCCTCCTGGGTGGCGTCCTCGGCGGTGACGGCGGCCTGCTCGGCGGCGTGCTGGGTGACGACGGCCTTCTGGGCGGCGTCCTCGGCGGTGACGGCGGCTTGCTCGGCGGCATCCTCGGTGACGACGGCCTGCTGGGCGGTGTGCTCGGCGGCGTGACTGGTGGCGACGCTGGCGGCCTGCTCGACGGCGTGCTGGGCGACGACGGCCTGCTGGGCGGTGTCCTCGGCGGCGTGACCGGTGGCGATGCTGGCGGCCTGCTCGACGGCGTGCTGGGCGACGACGGCCTGCTCGGTGGGGTCCTCGGCGGTGACGGCGGCCTCCTGGGCGGCGTGCTCGGCGGCGGCGAAGGCGGTCTGCTCGGCGGCGTCCTCGGTGACGACGGCCTGGTCGGCAGCCTGCTCGGTGCCGACGGCCTCGTGGGCGGCCTGCTCGGCGGCCTGACGGGCGGTGCCGAACCGGTGGCCGGCATCCTGGAACCGGTGACGAGCATCCTCGACGGCTCGGCCGGCTCGGTGGTCTCGACGGTGGTCGAAACCGTGACCAACGCAGTCGAACCGGTGACCGACATCCTCGCCGGCACGCCGGCAGCCCCGGTGGCCACGGTCGTGACCGGTGTGCTGGACACGGTCGAACACACGGTGGCCCCGGTGCTCGACAACGTGCTCACCCCGATCACCAGCCTGCTCGACCAGAGCCCGGCCGGCGGTGCCCTGGCACCCGTGACGAACATCCTGCACGGCCTGCTGGGCTGATCCAAGGACACGAAGAAGGAGGAAGGGAAACCTCGATAGCAAGCAGACAGGGACGGGCCGTCAGCGGCCCGTCCCGCGAAAGGACCGTCATGAACAAGAATTTCCGGATACTGGCCCTCGTGGCAATGGGCGCAAGCCTCGCTGCCTGCGGTGTGCCTCCCAAGGGCGGTCGCGACGACGCGACCTACTACTACTCCAACAAGAGCGTGCGCGAAGTGCCCAAGGTGGAGCCGGCACCCCCGCCGCCGCCGCCGAACACACCGGCCAAGATCGTCTACTTCGACTTCGACCGATACGACGTCAGGACGGGCGACCGCAGCATCGTCGAGGCGCACGCGGGCTACATGCGCAACCGGCCGGCGAGCCGGGTCGTGATCGAAGGCCACACCGACCTGCGCGGCGGCCGCGAGTACAACCTCGCGCTCGGCCAGCGCCGCGCCGAGGCCGTGCAGCGCATGCTCACGCAGATGGGCGTGCCGGGCGAACGCATCGAAGCCGTCAGCTGGGGCATTGAAAAGCCCGCATCGCTTGCCACCACCGAGGAGGGCCATCAGCTCAATCGTCGCGCCGAGTTCAGCTACCGCTGAATCGGGAGCACGCGATGATTTCACGGGCGGTTTCCGGTCCGCGATCACGTCATTCAAGCGAGAGCAGATGACGGACGCGACCGGCCTTCGCCCGCATTCGACCGGGGCCGAATGATGTCCTTCTCAGACCAGCTCCACGCCTGCCACGAGCGCCTGGTGTCCGTGTGCGCGGCGTTGCCTGCCCCGTACCCGGCCTTCACGCTCTTCTTCTCGGTGAGCGACGGCTCCCAGCGTGCGCACGTCGTGCATGCGCGGGCCGACGACTTCGAGACCGCCTGGCGCGAAGGCGCCGACCTCGTCGAGCGATGGGTGCGCGAGCGCGGCATCGTCTCGCCCTGGCTGCGCATCGACTGGGTCGAGGGCGCCAGTCCCATGGACTGGACGCAGTTCAAGACCCAGCTCACCGCGGTCAAGCGCAACTACTTCCGGCTCGGCCTGGCCTTCGACCAGGACTTCGGCTTCGCCTTCACCGAGCAGGAACTCAACGCCAACGCCATGCTGTGCGGCGATTCGACCATCGCGCACTCGGTGGTGAACGTGCGCAACTTCGACGTCTACGCGCAGGCCCGCTTCGAGCGCACCTTGCCGCTGGAAGAGTCGTCGGAGCGCACCGTGTACCTGCTGGCCACGGTGGGCGTGTTCTGCCAGCCCGACGGCGTGGTGCACAAGCTCGTGGGCACGGGGCTCGACGCGGGCCGCCGCCAGCTGCCGGCGCTCAACCCGCAGGCCGTGCTCGAGCTGGTGCGCAGCGGCTCGTCGTACCTGGCGCGCCAGATGCAAAGCGACGGCCTGTTCGTGTACGGCTACTTCCCGTGCTTCGACCGCCGCATCCCGACCTACGACGCGATGCGCCACGCGGGCACCGTGCACGCCATGCTCGAGGCCTGGGAGCTCACGCGCGACGACACGCTGCGCGCGGCCATCGACCGCGCCATCGACCACCTCACCGACGCG
Organism: Variovorax sp. V35; assembly: GCF_041154465.1. Lineage (NCBI taxonomy): Bacteria > Pseudomonadati > Pseudomonadota > Betaproteobacteria > Burkholderiales > Comamonadaceae > Variovorax > Variovorax sp. V35. The sequence goes on along the minus strand of NZ_AP028666.1, from coordinate 6,111,877 downwards.
CTGATCCGCGACTACACGCTGCCCGACGGCCGCGAGGTGGCCTACCTCGTCGACACCGGCGGCGAGATCCGCCTGGGCGGCAATGCGGCCTGCGTGCGCATGTTCGTGCGCTACTGCGAGCTGATGGAAACGCGCCACTGGCTGCCGCTGCTGGAGAAGCTCGCGCTGGGCATCGTGGCGCTGCAGGACCCGGCCAGCGGGCGCTTCGACCACGTGCTGCACGCGGCCGACCTGTCGCTCAAGCAAGCCTCGCGCGTCATCTTCTACGACGGCGAGGCGGCCTTCGGCCTCATGCGCCTGTACGGCTTCACGCGCGATCCGCGCTGGCTGGCCGCGGTCGAGAAGGCCTTCGACCACTTCATTGCCAGCCAGCACTGGCAGTCGCACGACCACTGGCTCAGCGGCTGCGTGAACGAGCTCACGCAGTGGAGCCCGCAGGAGCGCTACTTCCGTTTCGGGCTGCAGAACGTGGCGGGCTACCTGGACTTCGTGCTCGACCGCAAGACCACCTTTCCCACGCTGCTCAGCCTCATGCTGGCGGCGCAGCAGATGCTGCAGCGGCTGGAGAGCATGCCCGCCATGCGGCACCTGCTCGACGAGCTGGACACCGAGAAGTTCTACCGCGCGCTCGACTACCGCGCGCACTACCTGCTCAACGGCTTCTTCTGGCCCGAGATGGCGATGTACTTCCGCCGGCCGTCCACGGTCGTCGGCGCCTTCTTCGTGCGGCACCACTCGTTCCGCGTGCGCATCGACGACGTCGAGCAGTACGTGACGGGCTTCGCGGCCTACCACCGCTACCTGCTCGACCGGCGCAGCCAGCCTGGCGGCGCCGGCCCCGGCGGCGGTGGTGGTGGCGTGCGCGACGACGGCGCGGTCTGGACGGCCAGCGAGATGGCCCGCGTCACCGGCGGCGAATGGGTGGTCAAGCCCGAGGACGGCTGGCGCGCCACCGGCGTGACCCAGCGCACCTTCATGCGCAAGGGCCGCGTCGTGTTCGAACACCAGGCCCGGCCCTCGAAGACGCCGCTGGCCGCCGTCACGCTCAAGGGCGTGCTGCAGCCGGCCGCGGCCGTGCTGTGCACCGACCCCAAGCCGCACCTGGACAAGCGCGTGCCCGTGCTGCAGGTGGCCAACGTGCTGCAGGCCGTGCTCGAGCTGGGCGACCACGCACGCACCGAGTTCACCGGCCGCGTGTGCGGCGTGCTGGGCAGCGGCGCGGGCAGCAGCACCGTGGCCGCCATGCTGGCCGGCGCGCTCACTGTGTGGGGCGAGGTGGCGCAGCCCGAAGGCAACATCAGCCTGCCCTCGGGCATCGCGTGGAACCTCACCTGCATGCCGCGCCATGCCGCCTACTGGGTGCTCGAAATGGGTACCTCGCACATGCCGGCCTCGGCGCAGCTGATGCGGCCTTCGCTCATCGTGGTGACGGGGCTGTCGGCCGCGTCGCAGAAGCACCGCGGCCCGTCGGAGGCCGCCGCGCGGCTCGATTGCCGCATGTTCCAGGCCATGGCCGCGGGCGACCGCGTGGTGCTCAACCGCGACATGCCCGAGTTCGCCACCTTCGCCGAAGCGGCCATGGCGCACCAGCTGCAGATCGTGACCTACGGCGAGCACAAGGACGCCGACGTGCGCCTGCTCGCCTTCGACCACGGCGAGGTGCAGGCCGAGGTGGCCGGCGAGCCCTTCCAGCTGCGCCTGAACGCGCCGGGCCGCCATATGGGCGCCAGCGCCGTGGCCGCGCTGGCCGCGCTGCAGGCGCTGCGCCTGCCGCTGGCCGCGGCGGTCGAACCCTTTGCGCACTTCGAGCCGCCGGGCGGACGCGGTGCGCTGCACACCATTCACATCGGCGGCGGAAGCTTCAAGCTGATCGATGAAACCTACGACGCCAACCCGAGTTCGATGCGGGCGGCGCTTGAGTTGCTGTCACAAGCCCCCTGCGAGCCTGCGCGCCGGGTGGCCATCCTGGGCGACATGCAGGAGCTGGGGCCCGCGGCGCAACGCCATCACCTCGATCTGGAGGCCGAGTTGCTGGCGTCGCAACCTGACCGCGTGCTCCTGTGCGGACCCTTGATGCGGGCGCTTCACACGCGCATCCGCACCAAGGTCCGCTCCCATTGGTTTGTCGATGTGTCCGACCTCTCCACCGCACTCGGCGGGCTGCTGCAACCAGGCGACTGGGTGCTGGCCAAGAGCTCCGCCGGTGTCGGTCTTTCCCGGCTGGCCCGGGTCCTGAAAGCACTGCCATGAGATGGAACGCACTGGTCCACATCCCCTATGAATCCGAACGCGAGGTACCCCCGCGGCGCTGGTGGCTGGGCTGGCTGCAGCTGCTGTGCGCCTGGGTGCTGCTGATGCTGCTGTGCGCCAACATCGCCCTCGTTTTTGCCGAAGGCCTGCCGGGCTCATCCGGCCGCACCGCGACCCACAGCCATACCCACAAAACGATGAATTGCACGCTCAGGGAAAACGCCGCGCAGCAAGGAACGCGCGGTACGGAAACGACCGGTCCGGCGCAGGTTCGCACCCACCGATGCTGAGAGGCGTCAGAGGCGAATTTTTGCCTTGTAACAGTCGGGTAACAGTTGATAATGATGCAGGCGTCGTTGCCCGACGGATCGGTCTTTTTCCATGATCAAGTTCCTCTTGCCCAGCCAGCTGGTTGCCGACAGGCCGGAAGTCCCCGGCGCCAGTCCGTATGCCGGTGCGCTGAACGATGCGTTTCGCGCGGCCTACCCGCTCGTCAAGAGCGCGGCCTGGCTGTCGCTGCCGATCAGCCTGTTCGGGCTGCTGCCTTCGATCTTCCTGCTGCAGGTGTATGACCGCGTGCTCTCGCGCAGCGGCGTCTCCACGCTCGCCGCGCTGGTGAGCGGCATCCTGTTCTTCCTGTGCATCGAGTTCTGGCTGCGCACGCGCCGCTCGCGCCTGCTGCGCAACGCGGGCGCCACCGTCGACCACGGCGTGTCGGGCGCGCTGCTGCACTCCATGCTCGGGCGCCCGCTGCGCGCGCTCGAGGCGCGGCCGGCTTCGTCCTGGCAGCTGTTCTTTCGCGACGTGGGCGCGGTGCGCGGCACCGTCACCGGCGGACTCGCGCAATCGATCTTCGACCTGCCGATGGCGATCTTCGCGCTGATCGTGATCGGCATCGTCGCGCTGCCGGTGCTGCCCGTGGTGGCGGCCTTCCTGGCCATCATGGCGTTCCTGGCCTGGTGGTGGGCCGACGAAGTGCGCGCCGGCCGCGTCGAAGAAGTGCTGCGCGGGCGCGGGCTCGATCGCATCACCTCCGAGATCTGCCATGCGCGCGAGACGCTCAAGGCGCAGTCGAACGACGGCCCGACCATCGAGGTCTGGCAGCAGACCTACAACGCCTGGCTCAGTGAGAGCTTCGGCAAGAACGGCCAGATCGAAACCGCGCGCGACGGCACCACCGTGCTGCTCACCGTGTTCTCGGTGATCGTCGTCACCGTCGGCGCCATCGCCGTCATGCAGCAGTGGATGACGGTGGGCGGCCTCGTTGCTTCCAACATGCTCGCGCTGAAGGCGCTGCAGCCGGTGGCCGGGCTGGTGTCGAACTGGCGCGCATTGGCCACCGCCAAGGAAGCCGCCAAGCGCCTGGAAACCGTGCTCGGTGAGCCGGTCGAGAAGGCGCCCACCGGCATGGCGCTGCCGCAGCCGCTGGGCCGCGTCACGCTGAAAGACGTGAGCTTCAGCTTCACCGAAGACGCACCGCAGCCCGTGCTGGAAAACGTCGACCTCGACATCGGCCCTGGCGGCCTGCATGTGATCGTCGGGCGCAACGGCGCGGGCAAGTCGACGCTCGTGAAGCTGCTGTCGGGCCTGTACACGCCCACGCATGGCGTGGTGAGCATCGGCGAGTACGACCTGTCGCAGTTCGGCCGCGAAGAGCTGTCGCGCTGGATCAGCTACCTCTCGCAAGAGGTGTACTGGTTCGGCGGTCCGCTGGTCGACACCATGCGCCGCGGCGCGCCGGGCCAGAGCGACGAGCAGATCGTGGCGGCCTGCAAGCTCTCGGGCGCGCACGACTTCATCTCGCGCCTGCCCGACGGCTACCGCACCGTGGTGGGCGAGGGCGGCACCGGCTTCTCGGTGGGCGAGCGGCGCAAGCTCGCGCTGGCCATGAGCTTCCTGCGCAAGCCCTCGGTGCTGGTGCTCGACGAGCCCAGCAACGACCTCGACTTTCAAAGCGAGCGCAACCTGCTCGCGACCATGCTCGCGGTGGCCAAGGTGCGCACCGTGGTCGTGGTCACGCACTCGCTGCGCATCGTGTCGGCGGCCTCCGCCGTCTATCACGTCACCGGCCAGGGCAACGTGGAAATCGGCTCCGCCGCCGTCATGGTGCCCAAGCTCTTCGGCGTGAAGAAGCCGCTCGTGGCGCTGGGCGACACCACCGACGACGGCAGCGGCAGCAGCAACAGCAATGCAGGCGTCCCGGCCGCCTCGCGCTCGATGGCGTGAGCAAGCAGGCCACGCGATGCGTGATTCGTGGTTGCCACGGATCGACCGACTGACAGACAGAGACAGGGGAACGGGATTTTGAAACCAGACTTGCCGCAGGTGCTTCAGGGCGAGAGCGAGAAACAGGCGGCGCAGACCACGCCGCAAGGCCGGCGGCGCCAGTGGATCATCGGCGGCGCGGTCGCGGTGCTGGCGGCGGTGGGGCTCGGCTTTCCGATGGAAACCGTCGTCGTCGCACCGGGCCGCGTGATCCCCTCCGACCGCGTGAAGTCGATCCAGCATCTGGAAGGCGGCATCGTCAGCAACGTGCTCGTGAAAGAAGGCGACAAGGTCAAACAGGGCCAGTCGCTGGTCGAGATCGACCTGGGCGGCAGTGGCCTGAACTTCGAGGAGCTCACCGCGCGCTACGCTGCCACGCAGGCCACGCGCGTGCGGCTCATTGCCGAGAGCCGCGGCCAGCCGCTCAAGCGCGATTCGTTCGATGCCGACATCGACGAAGCCGTGCTCGAAGGCGAGGTCGGTGCCTACCAGGCGCGCGCGCTCGAGCAGCGCGGCGTCATGGCCGGCGCCGTGTCGGGTCTGGAGCAGGCGCGCAGCAAGCAGCTCGAACAGCAGGCCAAGGCCAAGGGCCTGAACGACCGGCTCGCGCTGATGCAGAAAGAGCTGGAGATCTCCGAACAGCTGCTGAGCGAAAAACTCGTCGGCCAGGTCGAGGTGCTCGAGAAGCGCCGCCAGGCCGAAGGCGTGCGCAGCGAACTCGCCGTGGCGCGCCAGGGCGTGATCTCGGCGCAGGCCGCCATCACCGAGGCGCAGGCCAAGATGGCCGAGGCCGAGGGCCGCTTTCGCCGGCGCGCATCGGACGAACTGGCCACCGTCGAACGCCAGTTCGCCAGCCTGAGCGAAGACCTCGCGCGCGCCCGCACCCAGCGCTCGCGCACGGTGGTGAAGGCGCCGGCCGACGGCATCGTGAAGGGCCTGCGCAGCTCTAGCGCCGGCTGGGTCGTGAAGCCCGGCGAATCCATCCTGGAGGTCGTGCCCGACGAGGACGAGATCATGGTCGAGGCGCGCCTCAACCCGAACGACCGCGGCTTTGTCGAAGTGGGGCAGGAGGCGCGCGTGAAGATCACCGCCTACGACTACCTGCGCTACGGCGCCGTCGACGGCAAGGTCAAGCTCGTGGCGGCCGACGCCGATCGCGATGCCGCCATTGCCAGCGGCGCGCCGTACTACCGGCTGCTCATCAGCATGTCGCAGTCGCACGTGGGGCGGCCGGAAAACCGCATCACCGCCGGCATGGAGTCCGAAGTCGACCTGCGTGTGGGGACCGATCCGTTCATCTGGTACATCCTGCGGCCTGTGCTCAAACTGCGGCGCGAAGCCTTCCGCGAACCATGAGCAAGCCCGTGTTGCCGGGCCGGCGCGCGCGCATCGCCCCGGGTGTGCTCTGCGCGACCTTGTGCGTCAGCATGGCGCTGCCGCCCACCGCGTATGCCCAACCGTCGCCGGAGCAGGAGGGGCCACCTGCAGCGCTGGCACTGTCGCGCCGCCTGTCGCCGCCGTCCCTCGGCGCTGCGAGCTATGCGCAGCGCGTGAAGCAGGCGCTCATCGCGCTGTCGCAGGAATACCCCGAAGTGCTGACTGCGCAGGCCGCGGCCAACACCAGCAGCTTCGGCGTCGACGCGGCCCGCATGGCGCGCTACCCGCGCTTCAAGGTCGGCACGTCGTCGGGCACCTACAGCAGCGGCGCCAAGGACGCGAAGAGCGAGAACTACACCGTGCTCACCGCCGAAGCGCGCGTGAGCCTGATCGACGGCGGCGCCATGAGCGCGGCGCAGCGCGCCGCCGAATTCGGCAACCAGGCCGACGACGAAGCCGTCGTGACCACCTCGCAGAAAGTGGTGCTCGACGCGCTCACCGCCTACCTGCAGGTGCAGCGCTTCGATTTGAAGAAGCAGATCGCGCACCGCGCCACCGAAGTCGTGGCCGACCTGTCGAAGGCCGAGGCGCGCCGCGTGGCGCTCGGCGTGAGCGGCGACAACGACCTCAACATGGCCGCCTCGCGCCGTGCTCTCGTCGCCGCGCGCGAGTCCGACTTCGAGGCCCAGCGCGACGAGGCGCTGGCCAAGTTCCGCAACTACTTCAAGTTCTCGCCCGCGCCCGAATCGCTGCCCGTGCTCGCCGCGCCGGCGCACTGGCGCATCGGCTCGCAGGAAGAAGCACTGCGCCGCGCCGAAGCACGCAGCACCGAACTGGCCGAAGCCCAGGGCCGCGTGGCGCGTGCGCGTGCGCTGGTCGACCAGACCGAAGCCAGCCTGTACCCCACGCTCGACGCCGTCGTCGTGAAGAGCAAGGACCCGCGCGGCGTATCGCCGCAAGACCCCACGCGCGCCGCGTTTGAACTGAACTGGAACTTCGGCAACGGCTTCGACCGCCAGCTCAAGCTCAAGGGCGCCCTGGCCGAAGTGGCGAATCAGGAAGCCAAGATGGAGGGCGTGAAGCTCAACCTGATGGAGCTCACCGCATCGTCATGGTCTCGCACCGTGGCCGGCCGCGAACGCGAGCGCCAGTTGATGGAAGCCGTCAGCACCTCGGGCCAGGCCTTCCGCGGCCGCCGCCGCCTCATGGAGTTCGGCCGCGAGACCCTGCCCCAGGTGCTCGATGCGCAGCTCGACTACTACACCCTGCTGTTCGACTACATCGACGGCGTGTTCGATTTGCGCATTTCGGAACTGCGCCTGGCGCGCACCACCGGCGAACTGCGCATCGACCCCATCGGCGCCAACAACTGGATCGACCGCATCTTCGGCCCCCCGAGCCGGAACGTCCTGACCGAAGACGGCCTGCTGGGCGCGCTGTGCATCTCGAGCAACACGACCTGCGCGAGCGAACCGTTGGTCGACCGCGCACCGGGCGCATCGATTGCGAACCCGCCGCTGCGCCGGTCAACGCGCCTCGGAACCAACTAGCCGACGAGGCAAGCGCAGCGAAGCCCCTTCGCGAAACACCGAGGAACCGGCTTTGCCGGGCCTCAGGTGTTGCCCCCGGTAGGGGGAAGGAGAAGCGGACACGAAGTGCCGCGCAGCCTGGGGGCGAGCTAAGTCTCTTCTGGGATGCCAGGCTCGCCGTCGAGGATCTGGTACTTGCGCATCTTTTCCCACAGCACCTTGCGGCTGATGCCCAGGTGCTGCGCCGTGTCCTGGCGCTTCCAGTCGTTGATCTCGAGCGCCGCGATGATGCGGTTGCGCTCGCTGCTGTTCCAGCCCTTGCGGTCGCCGTTCGCATCGAGCGCGACCCCCATGCCGTTGCGATCAGTGGCCAGCGCAGCCGGTGCCGGCGTGCCGCGCGTGAGCGCGATCGCGCGCTGGATCAGGTTCTGGTCCCAGCTGTGCAACTGCCGCGCGATCACGCCCACGCGCTCCGCGAGATTGCGCAGCTGCCGCACGTTGCCGGGGAAGTAGGTTTCGGCCACCGCATCGCTGAGCCAGTGCGGCGTTTCACCCAGGGCCTCGAGCTCGTCGCCGAGCACGTTCGCCAGCAGCGCCTTGAAGATCGCGATCTTGTCGATCTCGCCGCGCTCCTCGAGGCTCGGCACATGCAACTCGATGACCGCGAGCCGGTAGAACAGGTCGGCCCGAAACTCGCCGCTCGCCACCATCTCGCGCAGGTTGCGGTTCGTCGCCGCCACGAGCCGGAAGTCGACGCGGATCGGCGATGTCGCGCCCAACCGCGTGACCGCGCTGTCTTCGAGCACGCGCAGCAGCTTCACCTGCTGATAGCGCGGCAAGTCACCGATCTCATCGAGAAACAACGTGCCGCCCGTGGCCTGCTCGAAGTACCCGCGGTGCGCGTGCACCGCGCCCGTGAACGAGCCCTTCGTGTGGCCGAAGAACAGCGACTCGAACAGCCCGTCGGGAATCGCGCCGCAGTTCACCGCCACGAACGCGCCCTTGCCGTACTGCTGGTGCCCGATGTGAAGTTGCTGCGCAATCCGCTCCTTGCCCACGCCGGTCTCGCCGCGCACCAGCACCGGATGGTTGCAGTCCGCAAAGGCGCCCACTTCGGCGAGCAGCCCTTTCATTGCATCGGAATGCGCCACCAGCACGTCGGGCGCCTGCGGCGCGACATCGCGCGCACGCAGCTGGCGCACCAGCTTCGCCACCATCGTGCGCAGTTCGGCGCAGGTGAAGTCGTAGGGCAGGACGTGCAGGTACTCGGGCGGATACGTGCGCGAATCGCGCTCGCGCGAGGCCGCCGCGACCCAGATCACGGGCATGCCTTGCAGCAGCTCCGTGGCATGAGGAAGCCCGCCGCCATCGATGACGGTGACGCTGATGATCGCGACGGAAGGACGCAGTGCGACACCGCGGTCCTGTTGGGGAGGCGGCAGGCCGTCGGCCCGGATGACTTCCACGTCGAAGCTCGCCATGCACCGCGCAATGCGGTCGAGGATGTCGGCTTTGCCTTCCCAGACAAAGAGGTCGAGTTCGTCGAAGTTGGAGGCACTCATAAAACGATTCAATAAACCAGTTGCGCGCCACCCTGACATGTGAGTCGCGCACCCACCTCTGTTTTAGCGAGGTCAATGCCCAAGGCGGTGATCAGGGCGTTGACCAATGGATCGAGGATGGGGGAAAGCGCTGTGGAAATGGCTTGGCGGAGTAAGTTCACCACCGCATCTATGGTGTTCCCGACAATAACCAGTAGGCCACCGAGAGCGCTATCGACCGAGGGCTTGTAGACGTGAATGTCGATATTGGCCAAGGTCTGGCTGAGACTGCTAACGAGGTCTTCGGCGACAACCGGTTTGTAGGGGGTGGGAATTTGCGTTGCAGATATGTTGGGCAATCCAGAGTCCGCAGGGGCAGAAAAACCGAGCGTTTTGTTTGACCCCAAGAGTGGGGTATTGGTCATTAGACCAAGGCCTCCGCCCGCGAATGCGTCGCGATCTGCCGTGTTCTTCTTGTCGTTGCTGACCCAGCTATTTCCTTTCTTCCAAGAGTAGCTGCAAAACACGATACATGTTCTCTTGAATGTCATGGAACCAATATCAACAAGAGGAATTGGCTCGACATTCGGAGGATCCTTTTTCTCGAAGGCCTTAAGAACTGCATTCTCTGCGCTGTCGCCAATCTTGCCCACGCGTAGATTGATAGCGGCTGTGTCGGTTATGACTGAGAGTGTCTTGCTTCCATTGTTTGCGCAGCTGTAGTTGTCTACGTGTGCCTTTCCCGCCGCGACATCAACGTTGATGTCGATACGAAACGGTGATGGCACCAGACGCAAATCGGTCGCTTTACCTTCGCAATCGATACAGAGAACGTTGCCCAAAGCGCCAACGAGGTCAAGATGAAGAAGGCTGTTAAGCAGATTGGTGACGGGAAGAGTTAGATCAAAGACCGCATTGACCAAGTCCAGTATTCCGTTGAGGGCAGTCGTGAAATCTACGGATATCAGCGCGCGAACTTGGGCGGTGCGAACACGGATTCCATCGGGACCAAGAGGGGCCAATGCTGCGAGTGCTGGATTGCCGATGGCTGAGGTCTGCGGCGGTTCGATGACCTTGATAGTGGTTCGAACGTTGGCGAGACCGAGAAGATTCGAGGTCGTACCAAGAGCGACGGCGTGCTGACTGTTCGCGAGTTGCACGAAAGCCTGAGTCAATTGGAATGCCTGCAAGCCCAGGTCCAAGGCGCTGCTAGGAGTGCCCGTGGCAATGCCGAGAATTTCTGCGACGGTCAACTTCACATCTGAGATCTCGGTGGTCAATCTCACCATGTCGTTGAAACCGCTGAGCGCCGCCCCTGCAAGAGCACCATTTTTCTCAAGAACGGTTGCGAGCACTCCCAGCAACTTGCCTGCCGTGACCTCTGTGTTTAGAACCTGCTCATACTGCCCAGCTTGGAGACCGACTTGAAGCGCAAGTGCATCGAGAAATGACAAGAGATTGATCTGGGTCGTGACCAAGCCTTGCCATCCTGCAGCGTCGAGGGTCACGCTTCCTCCGAGGAGCTTTCCAAAGACTGCATTCAATAGCGGGGATTTATCGGTTTCTAGGGTGAGAAGCGTGCTTCGGATGCTGAGCATCGCTTGCGGGACGGACTGATGAGCGAGTGCTGTGACCGCGATCGTTCTGTTGGTGGTGCCAGTGAAAGAGAATGGAAGGAGCGTGGGATTTCGCGTGATAGAGATGCGAACAGCGTTCAGCTTCTCGCCCGAAGTCGGTGCTACGAAATGAAGTGGTGGTGCATTGAAGACTGGATCCCAGTTACCGCAGACCACTTCGGTGGCGGCCAAAGGGGTGATGCCGGCGGGAAAGTTCTTTACAGCGTTGTCCTGCGCGGCGCGCTGAGCAACACCGCATTCAGAAGGCTTTAGTGCCTGGGCGCCTGCCAGTGCTGCGAGGTCCACCGTTTTCTGAAGCTCACGCTTCAGAAAGAAGAGATAGCCCAGTTCGGTGCCGACGAGAGCGATGATTAGCAGGCTGAGGGCGATGGCCGCATTGATGACCACCGACCCGACTTGGCGTCGGGCGGATCCTCGGATGGATGACTGCATTGCTTTACCCCTAAGAGGAGGATCTATCTGGATGCAGTGGCCTTGCCGGACAGGCGATCAGGCATCCAGCTTGCGGTCAAAGGAAGTGGCGGCACCAGTGGATTGGCGCGGTAGGGGTAGCTCACCTTGATCTCGACCTCTGCGGGCAGAAGGTTGACTGCAGGTGGGGTGTCCGCCATGCGCGCTCGAATCCAGGTCTCCCTGGCCGAAGGAGTTCCACCTGCGGCGGTGGGGGTGATGGCCGACAAAGCCAGCGATCGATAGATCGCTGTCCGTACGTTCGCCTGCAAATCTGCCGTGGAAATGTTGCTGCCCAGAATCTGAGCGGCTCTTGCCCCGTCCTCCGCTGCGCGAGAGACCACCTGCTGGACATAGAGCACGCCGCAGAACGTCACGAGGCCATAGATGCCCAGGAACAGAACGCTGAAGACCAGCGCGAACTCGATTGCAGCGACGCCTCGTTGCAGGCGAAGGGGCATCTGCTTCGATTTCTGGAGGACGGATCTCATAGCGGCCTTCCGTCGAGCAACATGCTGGCTTTGCCCGCGATCTGACTGGGCATTGCAAAGCTGGGGAGTGCGGGAAACAACGTGTCGATGCCGCTGACCGACACAGTCACGACCACCTGGCAGCGGCTGCTCCAGGTGGGACCACAAGCAGGCGGTGCTGGTGGGCAATCGTCCCCTCCGGCAACGCAGATGGTTGCAGCGACAGCCCGATTCGCTTTCAGGGCAGGAGGCAACCAGTTGCTGCGTTGAATCGCAACGGCGCTGGCTTCGGTCTTTCGGCTGTCCAGATTGCTCTGATATCGCAGCCCGGCCCGAGCGCCTTCTTCCGCAGCGTTTTGCAAGCTCATCCGCATCGTCAACAGGAGGCCGTAGCAGAACACGGCATAGAGCAACGCGAAGAGGATCAGAAAAACGAACGCGAACTCGATCGCGTACACGCCATTCTGGGCATGTCGGGATTGAGTCAGATTGCGGTTTTTCATCGCGATGCTTTCCCTGCGTGGCAAGAAAACGCTGTTGCCTATCGAGCCTTCGAGTTCGCGCCGCTGGCGCCGTTCGTCACCGTCGAGCCGAGGCGCTCGGGGATCGAATGCTCGAAACTCTTGATGTAACGCTCATAGCTTCGGCCGGCGACGCTACCTGCAATGGTGCGAGGTGTGGGTGATGCAATCTCCCCGCTTCGCTGCCATGCAAGAAGGCCTTGTGTCGCATCGCCGATCTGCATCGACGACGGATCGAATTCTTCGGGCTCGGCCATCTGGGCCTGCGAAGTGGACTGATCTTGCGTGGGTTGAGCGCCAACTGTTGCAGCCCCGGGCGTCTTCGCCGTGCTCGAGGCGGTGGTCGTCGCTGCCTTCGAATCCACTGCGCTCCCTTGCGCAAATGCAGATGTGCTCACGAAGAAGAAGGCCGCAGCCATCGTCCCGATGAGTCGGGAGGCGTCGCGGTCGGCAGATGGGAAGTTCATGGCGTACCTCGTGAGGTCGAGTTCAGTGAAAGAGGCATCTCGGTGGTCGAGGTGGCTGCCGTATTCAACCGGCCAGCAGCGTCAGGCGGGTTGTTTGCGCCGGACCAGCGCGCTCGTTTGAGCGCCAAGGGTGCGGCCGTGGTTTCGGTGCGGGGAGATCCCGATGCCGCGACAGGCGTTGAAGCAGGGCCGAGGAGGGCTGCGGGCTCGACAGATCCACCCGGTGTGCGGATCTGCAATGCTGCTTCGCGCACGGCACGCCGCGTTGCTTCGGACATGCGGTTCGCGTCCATCAAGGCGCGTGCCTGATCTTGCTGGTTGGTCGCTTCCAGATAGAGAGCAACATTGGCCTGTGCTTGCGTGCTGTCCGGGCGCAATTGCAACGCCTGCATGAGCGGAAGGCGTGCGTCTTCGAGTCGACCGGCGCGCAGGTTCGCGTAGCCCAGGTCGCTCAAAAGAAGCGCATCGGTCGGGCTGCGACGTTGGGCCTGTGTGAGCAGTTGGACCGCCTCTGCATAGTTTCCGCGCGAGCCTGCGAGAAGTCCCAGGCCGCGGTAGCCTGCGCTTTCCAGCGATGTTCCAAGCAAGCGCTTGTAGGCAGTTTCCGCGGGGGCGGCCTGACCTGTCTGGCGCAGCGCATCAGCGCGTACGCGCGTGGACTCCGGCGACACCCCCCAACGTTGCTCGAGTGCGTCGATGTGCGCGAGCGAGGCAAACCACAGATCTTCCTTCTGCATCTGGTCCACAAGCTTCAGATAAGTGGCCTGCGTATCGACGGTCGTGCCGGCCTTGGCATCGGCAGCGACTTCGGCCGCTGCGCGCTGTTGTGCATCCGCGCTGGCGGCATATTGGTCCTTCAACCCCGCGCACCCGGAGACGGCAAGCGCCATGACGGCGATCACAAAAAGGCGCGGGCGTGTGTGGCGCAGGGGTTGCGAGGACACGCAACGGTCGGGCTTCTTCATTTGGCGGCGGCTCCCAATGAACGATAGATCGCGAGGAAGGCCGGTCCGCCCGTGACGATCATCAGCGCCGGCAAAAGCGTGGTCACCATGACCGCGGTCATCTTGACTGTGATCTTTCCAATGCGCTCTTTCATTTCCGAGCGCCGATGCTCGCGCAGCCGATCGCTGAAGATTCGCAGGGGTTCCTGCACGGCACCGCCGTGCTTGTCCACTTGCACCAGCAGGGACACGAGTCCGCGAAGGTTCTCGTTCTTGTGCAAGGTCGCTAGGCGATGCAGCGAATGCTCGCGGCTGCGGCCTCGGCTGTATTGGTTGTTGGCCAGGTTCAGTTCATAACCGAGCACGCGCAGCACATGCGAAAAGTCGCTGGCCATGATCTGAAGGCTTTGGTCAAGGCTCAAGCCGACACCCTGGAGGAGTCGGAGCAGATCGATGAACAGCGGCAGTTCCTGGTTCACGCGCTCGCACCGCATGGCGGCGAAGCGACCGAGAACCCATTTGGGTGTCATGAAGCCGATGACGAAGGCCAATGCGAGACCCATGATGACCGTGCGCTGTGTATGCCCCGCGCTCCACAGCACATGCACGAGGATGGGAAGAATGAATGCGAGAAAAACCCGTGTCACGAGAAAGATCAACTGGGCTCGTTTGGAGGAAAGACCGCATTGATCGATGAGGTCTCGGTCTTCGTCTGCCACCAGTGCCCGGCCGAAACGCGAGTCGAGCCAGTGAAATGGGAGGTCGATGTCGGGCTTGGGTGCACTGAACAACTCTTCTGCCTCGGTGGAAACCACCGAAGGGCCAGACGTCTTTCCCGCTTGGTCGATGGCCCTCCCGATGACCTGCCCGCTGCGTGCTCGTCGAAGCTCGGATGCAATCAGTGCGCCGGCTCCCGCCATCAGCCCTAAAGCCAGCAATGCAAGACTCAAGATCGCCAACTGGTTGGATGTGAACGTCATGTCAGCCTCGCCAATCGATACAGGAGTGCTGCTCCAAACAGTTGAAAGCCAGCTGCGAGGAGGATCGTGTTGCGACCCGTACCATCGTTCCACATGCCCATGAAATAGCTGGGATTGGTCAGGATGAAGAAGGTCGCCACGCCCACAGGGAGCAGACCGAGAATCCAGGCGGAAAGCCTGGTTTCCGATGACATGGCAGAGAGTTCATCTTCCGCTTGTTCACGGTCCCGCATGAAGTTCGCCACCCGCTCCAGCAGAAGGTCGGAGCGGCCTCCGTAGCGCACGCCCAATCCGAGGATGGAGGCCAGCAGGTACATCTCCTCGATGCGGACGTTGCTTGCGGTTTGATGCAGGGCGCGGTCGAGGTCCATGCCCGCCCGCACCAGCGACGCAGAGCGCTCCAGGTGACCTCGCAGAGGTGCCTGGGTGGTGGCGATGGCCAGTTGAAAAGCCGCTTGCGTGGAGTTGCCGATGGTGATCAGCCGGACCATCGCGTCGATGTAGGCGGGCAACTGGCCGATCAGCTTCTGGCGAGATTTCTGCAACAGCAGCCAGACTGCAAAGGTTGCCAAAAGCACCAACATGCCGAGGGCGCTCAGTCCCGCGATCCAGCCGCCGAAGAGCCCTGCCGCGCTGGCAAGAAGAGCGATGACTGAAATGCCCAAGATGACCATCCGGGGGGAGATCACACCCACCAACCAGCCAGGCAACGCTTTTTCAATCAGTCCAGAGGGCGCAGCAGCCGTTGCTGCGTTGGCCTCCGCCTCCAGCCAGGGGTCGGTCATGACACCCGTCGTGAGACCTGCGCCAGGCGAGTCCCGCAATGGCGCAGCGACCGGTATGGGGGCCGCGGTGCTGGCCTGGATCTGATGGTTCAGATGACGCTCTGCTGCTTGCCGTGCCTGGCGCTTTTTTGCCCATTGCCACAGCAGCAGCCCCGCCGCGGCGAAGAGCAGCGCGATGCAGGCGAGGATCAGCAGGCCTTCACGCACGCTGGTCCCCTTGCTGTGCTCGCGCAAGCGACTGCCGGAACCGTGCGATCTTTGGAGAGTGCGGGGCAATGCCCAGCGAAACCCAACGATCGCGCTCCTCGCCGTCGGGCGATGCGATCGGCTCGTAACGGTAGAGCTCCTGCATCGCCACGACGTTGTCATTGACGCCGGTGACTTCGCTCAGGGAGATGATGCGCCGCTGGCCATTCGACAGCCGACCAATCTGGACGATGAAATCGATGGCATTGGCGATCTGTCGCCGCAAGCTGACCTCGCTGCCCTGATAGCCAGCGAAGCCCGCCAGCATCTCGAGGCGGTACAGGCACTCGCGCGGGGAACTGGCGTGGATCGTGCCCATCGAGCCTTCGTGACCCGTGTTCATCGCCTGCATCATCTCGATCACTTCGGCGCCGCGGACCTCACCCACGATGATCCGGTCGGGACGCATGCGCAGGCTGTTGCGCAGCAGATCGCGGATGGACACCACACCGGCACCGTCGAAGCCACCCGGACGGCTTTCGAGGCGCACGACATGGCTCGTTCCAAGAGAGAGTTCGGCCGTGTCTTCGATGGTGATGACGCGCTCTCTCGCTGGGATGAAGCTCGCGAGTGCGTTGAGCAGCGAGGTCTTGCCGGAACTGGTGCCGCCGCTCACGAGGATGTTGCAACGGGCGCGGACGGCAATCTCCAGGAGTTGCGCCATGCCGGCGTCGAAGGTGCCGAGCTTCACGAGGTCGGCCGGTGTGAGCGGTTCTTTCCTGAATTTTCGGATCGACACCGACAAGCCATCGATCGCCAAAGGCTCGATGATCACGTTGATGCGGCCACCGTCCGGCAAGCGCGCATCGACCATCGGGTTGGACTCGTCGAGCCGGCGGCCAAGCGGCGCGAGGATGCGGCGCACGATGCGCATCACATGCTCCGAGTCGGCAAAGCGAACGGTTTCGCGCTCCAGCATGCCGTGGCGGGACACGTACACATTCTGGTAGCCGTTGATCAGGATGTCCTCGACGGCCGGGTCGTTGAGCAAGTCTTCCAGCGGGCCGAAGCCTGCCAGCTCCTTCGTCAGTGCATCGGCGATGAGCTGCATCTCGCGGTCGTTGATCGGCACGCGGCGCAGGCGCACGAAGCTGTCGACCTCCAGTTCGACGAACTGCTGGATGGATGCCCGCGACCAGCGACCGAACTCTGCTCCGAGTTCTTCGATGCGACTCAGGAGATGGTCGTGCGTCCAACTCTTGATGTCCTGGAACTGTTGGGAGTTGATGAACGTCTGATCGTCGTCGGCAAATTCGAGGTCGGTGGACATGAGAGATTCAACCTTCACTAGAGCTCTTCCGGAGCCCGACGAGCTGCGATATCCGCGCCGCCCAACCGGACTCCCTGGTCGGGGCGTGGCCCGGATCGGGCATGTATTCCTGCTTCAAGCCGCGGGCCAGGCTGGCGACGGCCTGCGAATACGCGTCATTGCGTGCAGTGCGAACCAGCATTTCGCCGCGGCTGGCGGCGGCCATCAGTTGTGTGCCGCGGGCGGGCAACACATGGTGCAGTGGGAGTTCGAGCCGGGCGGCGATGTCCTTGGCGGGCAGCCCGACCTGGTGGTCGAACTTGTTGACCACAAGCGAAAGCCGCTCGGTCTCCACGCCTCTTGCACGCAGCTCCTTCAGCATGTTTGCCGTGGAGACGATGGCGCCGATGCTTTGATCGCACACCACCAGGCTTCGTTGGGTGGCCTTCACCGTCTGGGCAACGAAATCGATGGTCGAGAAGCCGCCCAGGTCGGCCACCTGGAAGTCAAAGAAGTCGCAGAGCCGCTTGATCAACGCCACAGAGTCCGCGTGCGAAATCTCGCGTACCTGCGCGAGGCTGGTCGGCAGGGGAAGCACCGCCACGCCACTTGCGTGATGAGCCAACGCGGTCTGCAGCAGTGTCTGGTCGAGGCGGCGCAGGTTGCGAACGCCATCGACAAAGCTGAAGCTGCTCTGGGTGTCGAGATAGAGGAGGCCGTCTCGGGACGGCAGGCCGAGATCGAGCAGTGCAACCCCTTGGCGCGAGTTGCGAGGCCCTGCCTGCTTGGCAGCTTGGGACAACTGGTCGTTCAGCAACAGCGACAGGCTGGTGGCGAGCGTCGTCACGCCGATGCCAGAGCGGGCGCCAAGCAGTGCGAGTGTGTATCCGCGTGTGCCGTCCTGTGGCCCACTGCCACGGCGATCGAGCAACTTGCGCAGCGTGGTGACCGCGTCTGTCGCCGGAGCGCTCATGTCGATGAAATCGTCCACGCCGGCGCGAAGCGCAGCAAGCATCGACGCGGGTTCGACGGAGACACCTGCGGCCAGCACCGGCAGGGCAGGCCAGTCGCGCTTCAGCCGCTGATGGAGTTCGCTCGCTGTGCCGGCGTGGTCGCCGGAAAAATCGATGAAGATTGCTGCCGGCCCCAGCAGTGCAATTCTCTCATCGAGCGAGTTGGCGTCGGGGGACAGCATTACCACCGTTCCCTGCCGTCCGAGTGCATCGGTCAGCCACGTGATGTGCTTGCCGTGCGGCGAGGCGAAGAGGTAGGTCTCTGCCCCGATCTCGGGAAGGCTGTCGCGGGGGGCATTCATGGTGTCGTTCACCGCAGGCGTATCAGCGCGAGAAGCCCGGGACAGCCGTTCCCGATGCCGGTCCCAGCAGATGAGCGCGCCAGACGGGGCCGTCGCGTTGTTCTGCACCGCCTGGCAGATAAGGGCCAAGCTCCGTGCCACGCGCGATGGGTTTCACGAGATGCGGCGTGACCAGAATGACCAGTTCCTTCTCGCTCATCTGGTACTTGGTCTGCTTGAAGAACGTACCCAGGACGGGGATGTCGCCGAGCAGCGGGACCTTGTCTGCATTCGAGGTGGTCGTGCGGCTGACCAAGCCGCCGATGATGAAGCTCTCGCCGTCGCCGAGTTCAACGGTCGTGTCGGCGCGGCGCGTGCTGATGGCGGGAACGGCAACACCGCCGACGCTGAGTGAGTTGGTGTAGTCGAGGTCGCTTGCTTCGGGCGCGACCTTGAGCACGATGCGGTCGTTGGACAGCACGGTGGGAGTGAGGGTCAGGCCGATGCCGAAGGGCTTGTATTCGATGCTCGTGGTGCCCAGGCCCTGCGGTGCCGGAACCGGCAATTCGCCACCCGCGAGAAAACTTGCGCTCTGGCCCGACAGCGCCACGAGCGTAGGTTCTGCGAGGACGCGAGCCATGCCGTTGCCTTCGAGAAAGCCGACATTGAGGCCGATGCCCGCTTTGCCGAAGTTGAACAGGAGGCTGAAAGCCTGTGCGAGCGGGTTGTTGTATTCACCGCTGAGTCCACCCGTGGGTGCAAATGACACCGTCTTGAGAGACGCGGGCGTGAACACGCCGAAGCTGAAGCCATTGGAGTTGGCTCGGGTGCTGAAGATGTTGAGACCGGCCTGCTTGAGCACGCTGCGATTGAACTCGACGATCTTGACCTCGACCTGCACCGTGTTGCTTCGCACGTTCACGATCGAACGATCGATCAGGGTGGGTTTTTCCCCCGTGCTGGCCATGGCTGCATCGCGGGCCTCCTGATGAGCATCCATGCTGTTGAGTGAGCCGGTCACGGTGGGGGCGCGCCGCCGCACTTCAAGCGCGTAGACCGTCGCGTTCGACTGACCCTTTTCCCAGACCATGAGCGTGGTCTTGCCCCCTGCCTTGCCTGTCACGATCAGCCGGGCTGCGGGCGAGTTCGGTGACTGCCGCGTCACGGCGACGCCGGCGACCGTTTCGTCGGCGATGGCCATGCGGTCGATGCCCTTGGCAATCAGCAGTTCGCGTTGTGCCCCTGCGTCCATCCGCAGTTGCAGCGCAGGGCGTGACGAGCCGCCTGCATCGACGTCTGCCGCTGCGGAGGCGACGGGCCAGACGCTCGGTGTCAGCAGGCACAGCCCCGCGATTGCCAGGCGCAAGGGATGCGCCGGGCCGTGTGTGTTCGCGCGAGGGGCGAGCGTCATGGTGTTCGTTTCCTGCAAGGCATGCATGGGCTTGGCGCGCATGGCTGATCGGGTCAGTAGTTGATGGTTTCGCTGCGGTCGCCGCGGATGACTTCGACCTTGAGCCCGCCGCCGGGGCTTGCGGCGCGAGCCGTCGGGCGCGTCGCGCCCACCGAGGCCGGTGACCGCACTGCGCCGGGCTTGCCACCGGTGACGAAATCGGCCGTGGTCACCCCCGCCTGCGCGCGGTCC
The DNA here is from genome assembly GCF_041154465.1 of Variovorax sp. V35. Taxonomy (NCBI): domain Bacteria; kingdom Pseudomonadati; phylum Pseudomonadota; class Betaproteobacteria; order Burkholderiales; family Comamonadaceae; genus Variovorax; species Variovorax sp. V35. The sequence continues at coordinate 6,092,230 of NZ_AP028666.1, read as the reverse complement.
AGGCCTTCGAGGGGAGTGCGGCGCGAATCTCCACCCTTGGGCAGCACGGGCTGGAGAGCTGGAGGCAGGTCGGCGAACAGCTTCGGGTCGGGCTCGGACATGTCGGTGGGATTGCGAAGCGCCAACAGCAGGCGACCGCTGTTTTCGGCGAGAGTCAGCCGGTTGATGTCCTCCACGGGCACGGCAAGCACGGCAGTTCTGACTGCTTCGGGGCGCTGCGCCTGTGCGCCGGCATTCTTGTCCGTCTTGGAGGGCAGTCCGTCTACGGACGCGGTGCCGTAAGCGAGGACGCGCTTGCGAGACAGCAGCAGGCGGGCTTGGCTGCGATCGATGTCTTTGCCATCGGACTTGAGCATCAGGAAGACATCGACGAAGTCGCCGGGCTGGACCCGGTTGCCAACTCCCGTTGTCTCATCGGCCTTGACCGCGATAGCACGTTCACCTTCGGTCACGCGCAATGCAAGCCCGGACACCAGTTGGCCCTGCAGAAGCGGGGAGCCCTCACCGAGGTCGATCACGGGGACCCGACCGGCGAGTGGTGCCGTTTCCTGGAAGGCGCCTGCGGGGTTGATCGGCAGGCGTTCGACGCGCAGTGCATCCAGGGGAATAGGTTGCCCTGCGGGCAAGGCCTTCGCGGCAACCACGACGGGGAAGGTCTGTGCCTGAGGAGTCTTACTTGGGTTTGCCGCGGCCGACGGTGTTGGCATGGCGGGCGGAGGGGCCTTGCGGCTGAGCATCCACGCGTAGCCTCCGAGCGCAAGCGCCAGAAGCACGAGGATGGCAGCGATGATTTTGGTGAGGTTGATCATGGTGGCGTTTCAGGGCAATCAAGGAGCTATCAATGAACAACTCGTGGTGGCGGGAAGTGCTTACCCGCTCTGTCGACCCCAAACCATCCATATCGCAGCGGCCAGTGCAAGGTAGGCCGCATAAGGAATGAAGCGCACCCGAGTGGGTGTTGAGTCGGTGGGGATTTGCGACGGCCCGAAAAGCATGAGCGAAGCCCGCTGGGAAATGGGCCAACGCCGAAGGCCAAGCCACAGCACGGCATGCAGGCCACCAAGCAGGCTGCCGATGATCCAGATTGGCATCAGGGCCCACGGGCCTACCCACAGACCGAGAGCACCAGCGAACTTCACATCGCCTGCCCCCATCAGACCGAAAGCGTAGAAAACAAGCAGAAAACCGAAGCCGATTGCTCCACCAAGCAGAGCCATGGGCCAATCTTGCCCGGGCGGCCCCACGCCCAACGCGAGTGTTGCAAGCGCTGAAAAAGCGCCTGCAAGCACAAGCCAGTTGGGGACGCGGCGCTGCCTCAGGTCATAGACGATGACGAAGAGCAACCACATCAAATACACCGATGTCATTGCTTTGTCTGGTCGTCAGGCTGCTGGGAGGGCTGCCTTGATATCGATCCAGAGGGCTTCGACTTTCTTGCCAATCCCGTCGGTGCCGGTAATCGCCGTAATCATGACAACCGAAATCAGCCCCGCAATAATTCCATATTCAATTGCAGTAGCACCTTCTTCATCGCGCAGAAAACGAGTAATAGAACTAAGCATGGTGATCTCCTGAAAGGAAGTGTTAACAAAGGCTGGCACGGTGGATGTTATACAGCGTAACTCCGTGTATCAACAGGAGAAACACACCGGATCGAGTCCCGGATGTGCTACTCGGAGGGGTAAAGCAGGAAGGCGGCCAGCCTCGTTCGGCCACCACAACAGGGCAGAAAAGGTCACTTATTCACAGTCTGGAGATGTTCGTTTCCCTCTGTAAACCGCATGCAGCCTTGCATGGACGAGGGGAGCACGTTACGGGCGTGGGAACGTCCGGAAGTTGAGCGTTACGGGAACATGCCCGTTACGTGTTACGTAGCGCGGTACCTAGGAGTGCAATTTGTAACACTCGACAAGGCGGCTCCGTTTGGGCAATAAATCACACTTTTGGGGCCGAGACCCCTTCGGTGATGTGGGCTCAGCCGAGGATTTCTTCGTGGAAGAGCTTCCACTCGCCGCCCTGGCGGAGCCAGTACTGGCGGCGGGTGCGGCCGTTCTTCTCGCCCTCGAACACCTCGCCGAAGGTGGCGACCATGGTGTCCTCGGTGTCGCGCCAGTGCAGGTACGACGTGTCCTTGATTTGCACTCGTTTACCTTGTGCGTAAGTCAATTCGTCGCGGAGTACCGCATCGGCGTCGACGGGTTTCCGGCTGGCGCGCTGGAAATCCGGCAAATAGAATTTTTTCAATTGCGCTTCATTACCGCTGGCGCGCGCGTCTTTCCAGGCGGTAATTGAATCGGCGAATTTCTTTGTTTCTTTTTCGGCCTGCGGCTGCGAAATCCATTGCAGGCTGCGCGCGGTGACGACGGGGGTGGCGCCGATCTGGACCTTGCGCAGCAGCTGCTTGAGGTCGGGGTTGGCCATGACGACGCAACCGTCGCTGGCCAGCGGCGCCCGCGCGAACTGCTGGGGCGGGGTGCCGTGCAGCCAGATGCCGCTGCCGGTCTTGCCGCGCCGCACGTCGTACGGGTTGGGGTAGTTGATGGGCAGGGCGCCGGCGCCGTAGAAGTCTTTCAGCGAGCGCGGGTCGAGGCTGCTGGTGATGTAGTACACGCCCAGCGGGGTGCGCGCGTCGCCTTCGACGGCCTTGTCGGTGCCCGACTTGCCGACGGAGATGTAGTAGTCGGCAACGAGCTTCAGGCCCTTGTCGGAGTTCTCGAACAGGTACAGCCGCGAGCGCGAGGCGTCGACGGCAATGGCGAAGCGGCTGCGGGTCGAGAGGGTGAGGAACTGCGAGGGCACGGTGCCGGCGGGCGGGCGTTCGCGCAGGGCCTGCAGGCGGCGGCGCGATTCCTCGTGCAGCTCGACCATGGCCGGGTTGCCGCGCAGGCGCGCGATGCCAGCGGTGTCGGGCATGGCGTTCGACGGCGGCACCTGCGCTGCGAGCAGGTCGCCGTACACGAGCTGCGCGAGCTGGAAGTTCGGGTGGTCGCGCACGAGGGTCTGGGCCTTGGCCAAGGCCTCGCGGGTCTTGCCGCGGCCGAACAGTTCGTAGACGCCGATCAGGCGGGCCTCGGCGCCGCTGGCTTCCTGCAGCGGCGCGGCGGTTCTGGCGGTCTTGCGGGCCGGGCGCGTGGCGCCCGCGTTGTCTGCCGCGACGGCGGACCGCTTGCCCTTGGCTTGCAACTGCGTCTTGCTGGCGCCGCTGCCGGCTTTGGCGCCTCGGGCTTCCTTGGCGGACGCCCGGCTGCCGCCCGCCTTGGCGGCCTTGGTGCCGCTGGTCTTGGTGTTGGCCGACTTGCTGCTGGAGCTGTTGCTGTTGTTGGCTGCGAGCGCGGCGCTGGGCGTGGCCAGCAGGAGCGCAGAAGCGGCCGTCAAGGCCGCGAGCAGCTTCCCGCTCCGCAGCGGGAACGGGAGGGTCTGAAGCCGGCCGTGCCGGACGATGTCTGCCACTAGCCGCCGACGCTTTCCTTGCGAATGTGCCACTGGTTGCCGGAGCGTTGCAGCTCGAGCGTCTTACGGCTCGCGATGTTGAGGTTGTCGGCGCGGTAGATCTGGCGGAACTTGGCGGTGGCGGTCTGTCCGTCGACCTTGATCGCGAGGTTCTCGAGGTTCACGCTGATGCTGGACTTGCCGACGATGCGCGCGCGGCGGTCTTCTTCCCAGGCCTTGCGGCTCTGGCCGCCGGCGGGCACGAAGTCGCTGCCGTAGGCGGCGAGGTAGCGGTCCATGTCCTGGCTGGCCCAGGCCGAGGCCCAGCCGCGCACAACGGATTCGATCTCGGCGGTGGACGCCGGGGCTGCAGCAGGCGCTGGTGCCGGTGCCGGTTCAGGCGTCTTGGCGACCGGCGCGGGCGCTGCGGCCACCTTGACGGGCGGCGCGACGGGCGCGACAGCGGGTGCCGGCGCGGGCGCAGGCGGGGCCTTGGCGACGGGCGCAGGAGCGGGCACGGGTGCCGGAGCAGGTGCCTTGGCGACCGGTGCGGGCGCAGGTGCCGGGGCGGGAGCCTTCGCAGCCGGTGCGGGTGCAGGCGTCGTCGTGGCCGAAGCCACCAGCGTCGAGCCCTTCGAGCCGGCCGCCGGCGGAGCGGTGAAGAGCGTGCGGATCACGGCCAGCTTGGGCTGCACCGCGGTGTTGTTCTGGTCGAGCTGCAGCGCCTTGCTGTAGGCCTGGCTGGCCAGCCGCGCGTACACGTCGCCGAGGTTTTCCTGGGCGGTGGCGTAGCTGGGGTTGGTGCGAATGGCGCTTTCGAGGGCGTTGCGGGCCTTGTCGAACTGGTTCTGGCTCGCGTAGATGACGGCGAGGTTGTTGAACGGCTCGGGCAGCTCGGGCGCGTCCTGCGTGAGCTGGGTGAAGGCGGCGATGGCCTCGGCGCGCTTGCCGGTGTCAAGCTGGATCACGCCCTTCAGGAAGCGCATCTGCGGATCGCGCGGCTTGTCCTTGAGGAAGGCCTCGGCCTTGGTCATGGCCTCGTCGAGCTTGCCGGACTGCATCAGGCGGTCGACCTCTTCGTGCTCGGTCGCGGCCAGCGCGGGAAGCGCGGCGCCGCAGGCCGCAACGGCCAGGAACAGGGCGCGCACGGTGGGGGGGAAGCTGAAGCGGGCGCGAGGCCGGGGGCTCTTGGGCATTGCGGACAAGACCTCGTTGGTGGGGAAGGGGAATGCGGCAGGCATTGTAAATGCGCCCGTCACCTCTGGATACCAAGCTGACGGAGCCCTGCGATGGCCCTATTCACAGTTGTGCCGAACTTGTGCGCTGCAGCATCATCATGTAACGTCTCGTAAGCAAAATGCACGTGTTTACCCTGATTTTTCCAACCCTCCGGAGTCCGTTTTGAAGATCACCAAACGCCGCCTGCTCGAAGGCGGCGCTGCAGCCATTGCCACCTCGCTGTTCACGCCGGCCTCGTGGGCCCAGCGCGCGGCAGGCGGCGATGCCGCCTGGCCAACCAAGCCCGTGCGCATCCTCGTGGGCTTTCCGGCCGGTGCCTCGCCCGACCTGGCGGCGCGCGCCATCGCGGAGCCGCTCTCGAAGCTCCTGCGCCAGCCGGTGACGGTGGAGAACAAGCCCGGCGCCAGCGGCAACCTCGTGGCTGCCGAAGTGGCCAAGGCCACGGACGACCACACCGTCGGCGCGCTGATCAACGGGAACCTCACGATCGCCAAGCTGCTGAACCCCTCGCTCGACTTCGACCCCGAGAAAGACTTCGCCCCCATCGGCCTGATCGGCACCGCGCCGCTGGTGCTGGTGGTGTCGGGCAGCGCCACGGGCAAGTCTGCGGCCGACCTGCTGCTGTGGGTGCGCAACCTGGGCGGCGCCGGCAAGTACGGCACGCCGGGCGTGGGCACCGTGGGCCACCTGGGCATGGAGCTGCTCAAGAGCCGCGCGGCCATCACCGCGCAGCACAAGCCCTACACCGGCAACCCGCAGGTGATCGCCGGCATCCTCGCGGGCGAGATCCAACTGGCGCTGCTGCCGCCGGGCCTGGCGATGCCGCACGTGAAGTCGGGCAAGCTCAAGGCCATTGGCGTGACCTCGCCCGAACGCAGCCCGCTGGTCAACGAGCTGCCGACGATCCGCGACGCCGACGTGCGCGGCGCCGACCTCGAGATCTGGACCGCGCTTGCCGCGCCCGCGAGCATGAAGCCGGCCGCCGTGGCCCGGCTGAACGCCGCGCTGGTCGAGGTGATCAGTTCGCCCGAGGTGAGCGGCGAGCTGCTCAAGACCGGCTGGCAGGCGCAGCCCGGTTCGCCCGACACGCTGGCCAAGCGCATGCGCGCTGACACCACGCGGCTGGGCGGCGTGATCCTCATGAAAGGCATCCGTTCGGAGGCCTGAGCCAGCGCCGGAGCGATCGCGCTGCGGCTACAGCAGCGCCGACACCTGCCGTGCCGCATCGATCAGCGCCGGCAGCATCGTCTCCTGCATCACCTTCGCGCTCGTGCGGTTCGCCTGTCCGCTGATGTTCAGCGCGGCCACCATGCGGCCCTGCCGGTTCACGATGGGCGCGGCCACGGAGATCAGGCCTTCTTCCAGTTCCTGGTTCACCAGGCACCACTGCTGCTTGCGCGCCTGGGCCACCTTGGCCATGAGCGCGTCGATGTCGGTCACGGTGTGCTTGGTCAGTGCTTCGAGGTTCGAGGCCTCGAGGCGCGCGCGCACCTCGTCGTCACTGAGATCGGCCAGCAGCAGGCGGCCCAGCGAGGTGCAGTACGCCGGCAGCCGCGAGCCCACGCCCAGGCTGATGCGCATGATCTTCTGCGTCGGCACGCGCAGCACATAGACGATGTCGGTCGCGTCGAGCACGGCGGCCGAACAGGACTCCTGCACCTGCTGCACCAGCGCCTCCATCACGGGCTCGGCGCGGTTCCAGATCGGCATCGACGACAGGTAGGCAAAGCCCAGGTCGAGGATGCGCGGCGTGAGCGTGAAGAGCTTGCCGTCGGTCACCACATAGCCCAACGTCTGCAGCGTGAGAAGAATGCGCCGCGCCCCCGCGCGTGTGAGTCCGCTGCTGGCCGCCACCTCGCTCAGGGTCTGGTGCGGCGCGCTCGCGCTGAACGAGCGGATCACCTGCAGGCCGCGCGCAAAAGACTGCACGTAGCTGTCGCCGGGGGCGGGCGTGTCGGCGGTGGAAGTGACGGAAACGGGGTGGGTTGCCATGGCGAGCGATCCTCTCTAAAATTCATTATACGAACAAAAGTTCTTTAGACGAACAAATTGCGATTCACGAGGATTCGTGAATTCGGCAGGGTGTTCGGACCGTTCGGTTTCTTTCTTCACTCCCGGAGACAGGCTTCATGATCAACAAGATCGCGCGCTCGGTCGCCGATGCCCTGGCAGGCATCCAAGACGGCGCCACGGTGCTCATCGGCGGTTTCGGCACCGCCGGCATTCCAGGCGAACTCATCGACGGCCTCGTCGAGCAGGGCGCCAAGGACCTCACGGTCGTCAACAACAACGCAGGCAACGGAGAGACGGGCCTGGCGGCGCTGCTCAAGGCCGGCCGCGTGCGCAAGATCATCTGCAGCTTTCCGCGCCAGGCCGACAGCCAGGTGTTCGACGGCCTGTACCGCAGCGGCAAGATCGAGCTCGAGCTCGTGCCCCAGGGCAACCTGGCCGAGCGCATCCGCGCGGCGGGTGCCGGCATCGGCGCCTTCTACTGCCCCACGGGCTACGGCACGCAACTGGCCGGCAACCGCGAAACGCGCGAGATCGACGGCGTGCAGTACGTGCTCGAGTACCCCATCCACGGCGACGTGGCGCTCATCAAGGCCGAGCGCGGCGACCGCTGGGGCAACCTGGTCTACCGCAAGGCCGCGCGCAACTTCGGCCCGGTGATGGCCATGGCGGCGAAGAAGACCGTCGCCACCGTGCACGACATCGCCGAACTCGGCACCCTCGACCCCGAGAGCATCGTGACCCCGGGCATCTTCGTGCACCAGGTGGTGCGCATCGAACGTGTCGCCACGCAAGCGGGTGGCTTCAAGAAGGCAGCATGACCATGGCATACACCCGTCGCACCAAAGATCAGTTGGCAGCCCGCGTCGCACAGGACATCTTCGACGGCGCTGTCGTCAACCTCGGCATCGGCCAGCCCACGCTGGTGGCCAACCACCTGCCGCAGGGCCGCGAGGTCATCCTGCAAAGCGAGAACGGCATCCTCGGCATGGGCCCCGCGCCCGAGGCCGGCGAAGAAGACTACGACCTCATCAACGCGGGCAAGCAGCCCGTCACGCTGCTGCCGGGCGGCTCGTTCTTTCACCACTCGGACAGCTTCGCGATGATGCGCGGCGGCCACCTCGACATCTGCGTGCTCGGCGCGTTCCAGGTGTCGGCCACCGGCGATCTCGCCAACTGGCACACGGGCGAGAAAGACGCCATTCCCGCGGTCGGCGGCGCGATGGACCTGGCCATCGGCGCCAAGCAGACGTGGGTCATGATGGATCTGCTCACCAAGCAGGGCGCGAGCAAGCTGGTGCAGCAGTGCACCTATCCGCTCACCGGCATCGGCTGCGTCAAGCGCGTGTACTCCGACCTCGCCACGCTCGAGTGCACGCCGCAGGGCCTGAAGCTCGTCGACACCGTCGAGGGCCTGAGCCGCGAAGAACTCGAGACGCTGGTCGGCCTTCCGATCGCCGCCTGATCCCATCCAAGCCATCAGAGAGAGACAACTCACATGACCACCCAAGCCTTCATCTGCGACGCCGTCCGCACCCCCTTCGGCCGCTACGGCGGTTCGCTCAGCAGCGTGCGCACCGACGACCTCGGCGCCGTGCCGCTGCGCGCCCTCATCGAGCGCAACAAGAACGTCGACTGGCAGGCCGTGAGCGACGTGCTCTACGGTTGCGCCAACCAGGCCGGCGAAGACAACCGCAACGTCGCACGCATGTCGGCGCTGCTCGCGGGCCTGCCGATCGAAGTGGGCGGCGGCACCATCAACCGCCTGTGCGGTTCGGGCCTCGATGCACTGGGCACCGCGGCTCGCGCCATCCGCGCCGGTGAAGCCGGCCTGATGATCGCCGGCGGCGTCGAAAGCATGAGCCGCGCGCCCTTCGTCATGCCCAAGGCCGAGAGCGCCTTCAGCCGCAACAACGCGGTGTACGACACCACCATCGGCTGGCGTTTCGTCAACAAGCTCATGAAGGCGCAGTACGGCGTCGACTCGATGCCCGAGACGGCCGAGAACGTGGCGACCGACTACAAGATCGAGCGCGAAGCGCAAGACCTGATGGCGCTCAACTCGCAACTGCGCGCCGTGGCCTCGCAGAAGTCCGGCTTCTTCGACGCCGAGATCGTGCCCGTGAGCGTGCCCCAGAAGAAGGGCGACGCCCTCATCGTCAACAAGGACGAGCATCCGCGTGACACCACGCTGGAGGCGCTGGCCAAGCTCAAGCCCATCGTGCGCCCCGACGGCACCGTCACCGCCGGCAATGCCAGCGGCGTGAACGACGGCGCCTGCGCGCTGCTGCTGGCCGACGAAGCCAGCGCCGCCAAGCACGGTCTCACGCCGCGCGCCCGAGTGGTCGGCATGGCAACGGCCGGCGTCGCGCCGCGCATCATGGGCATCGGCCCGGCGCCCGCCACGCAGAAGGTGCTGGCGCTCACCGGCCTCACGCTCGACCAGATCGACGTCATCGAACTCAACGAAGCCTTCGCCGCGCAAGGCCTCGCCGTGCTGCGCCTGCTGGGCCTGAAGGACGACGACGCGCGCGTGAACATCAACGGCGGCGCCATCGCACTGGGCCACCCGCTCGGCGCCAGCGGCGCACGCCTGGCCACCACCGCGGTGAACCAGCTGCACAAGGGCGGCGGCCGCTACGCGCTGTGCACGATGTGCATCGGCGTGGGGCAGGGCATTGCCGTGATCCTGGAACGCGTCTGATGACGCTCGCCCGACGCGAGCTGCTGCTGGGCCTGCTGGCAGCAGCGGGCCTGCCGGCGCATGCGCAGCAGAGCGATGCCAAGCCGATCCGCATCGTCGTGCCCTTCGCGGCCGGCGGCGGCAACGACGTGTTCGCTCGCCAGATGGCCAAGGGCCTGGGCGAGGTGCGCAAGTCCGGCGTCATCGTCGACAACAAGCCCGGCGCGGGCGGCAACCTCGGCACCGAGCAGGTGGTGCGCAGCACGCCCGACGGCAACACGCTGCTGCTGGGCCACACGGGCACCGTGTCGATCAACCCGACGCTGTACAAGGGCCTGAAGTTCGACGCCCGCAAGGACCTCGTGCCCGTGGCCATGTTCGCGTCGTCCGCGCTCGTGCTCGTGGTGCCCGCGGCTTCGAAGGTGCGCAGCGTGGCCGACCTCGTCAAGGAGGCCAAGGTGCGTCCCGGCCTGCTCGACTACGCCTCGAGCGGCAGCGGCACGGGCGGCCATCTCACGGGCGAGCTCTTCGCGCAGCGCACCGGCACGAAGATCAATCACATTCCCTACAAGGGCACCAACCCCGCGCTCACCGACCTCGCGGGCGGCCAGGTGCAGATGATGTTCAGCGTCATCCCGCCCGCGCTCGCGCTGGTCAAGGGCGGGCGCCTGCGCGCCATTGCCGTCACGGGCGCCAAGCGCCTGCCGTCGCTGCCCGACGTGCCCACCGTGGCCGAGTCGGGCCTGCGCGAACTCGCGGGCTTCGAGAGCACGCTCACCTACGGCATCCTCGCGCCGCGCGGCACGCCCGACGCGTTCGTGAAGACGCTGTCGGCGCAGATGCTGCAGGTGGCGGGTGGCGCCGAGTTCCAGTCGCGCCTGGACGTGGAAGGCGCCGTGCCGCTGCTCGGCGGGCCGGCCGACTATGCCGCGCTCATCGCGAAGGAAAGCGCGCTGTGGGCCGGCATCGTCAAGGCCTCGGGCGCGTCGGTCGACTGAGCGGCGACGCACCGCTTCCCACCCATCAACGATTCATCAAACCGGAGACTTCCCTCATGTCCTTTTTCCGTTCGTCGCTTTCGCGCCGCGCCATCGCAGCGGCCGTGCTGGCCCTGACCGCCGGCGGCCTGCTGCCGCTGACCGCTTCGGCACAGCAACAACCTGCAGCCTTCCCGACCAAGCCCGTGCGCATCATCACGCCGTTCCCGGTCGGCGGTGGTCCGGACGGCGTGGCCCGCCTCGTGGCCGACAAGCTCTCGCGCGCCTGGGGCCAGCCGGTGGTGGTCGAGAACCGCCCGGGCGGCAACGGCTTCATCGCCATCGACGCCTTCAAGCGCGGTGCGAAAGACGGCCACGACATCATCGTGCTGGACAACGTGCACCTGGCCGCGTACCCGGCGCTGTTCAAGAAGCTGCCCTACGACGCATCGAAGGACTTCGACGCACTGCTGCCGCTGTTCAAGACCTACTTCTTCTTCACCGTCGCGACCAACAGCAAGTACAAGACCGTGGGCGACCTCATCGCCGACGCCAAGGCCAACCCCGGCAAGCTCGACTACGGCTCATGGTCGGTCGGCAACCCGGTGCACCTGGGCTCGGAGCTGTTCGAGTCGGCCACCGGCACGCAGATGGAGCACGTGATCTACAAGGAGACCACGCAGCTGTACACCTCGGTCGCCACCGGCGAGCTGGCCTTTGCACTGGGCAGCAGCGCCACCGCCGGCCCGCTGCAACGCGCCAACAAGCTGCGCTTCCTGGCAGCGGCAGCGCCCCAGCGCGTGGCCGCTTTCCCCGACGTGCCCACCGTGAGCGAATCGGGCGGCCCGAAGGGCTTCGAGGTCATCGGCTGGAACGCCATCGCCGTGCCGAAGGGCCTGCCGGCTTCGGTGACCGACAAGATCAAGCGCGACATCGAGAAGGGCCTGGCCGAACCCGACGTGCTGGAGAAGTTCAAGAGCTTCGGCTACGAGCCGTTCCCCACCACGCGCCCGCAGTTCGACCAGTTCGTGGCGACGGAAACGAAGCGCTTCACCGACGTGATCCGCAAGGCGAACGTGTCGCTGGACTGACAGCGCGCGCCCCGGGCGCATCCGCAACGAACAAGGCACCCGCGAGGGTGCCTTTTCTTTTGGGCGTCGCGCCCAGGGCGAGAGATTGTGCTGTCCAAAAGTCACATGTTACGTATGGATACGCGACAGGGTAGACCGTCTACCGAAGGGCCTGACAGAGGCGGAGTGGCCCCGCATGGGGCGGCCGCTCCCGTTTCAGGGTAGCCCCTTGCAGGGATACGCGTAACCGGCACCCGTTCTTACATTTTTGACTTGTAAATCCGAAATCGTCGCCGTGGGGAGGAGCAAGCCATTGCTGCTGCACACGGAGGTCCACCTGCTCAGTCAGTGAACGAAGAGGGAGTTGAGTCATGAACAAGATCTTCCGAACCCTGTGGAGTCCCACCGCCGGCACCTGGGTGGCCGCGCCGGAAATCGCGCGCGGCCACGCGCGATCGTGCAGCGGGGGCGGCGTGCGCGCGGTGGCTGCAGCGGCGGCAACGGCAGCACTGTGGGTCTGCGTCGTGCCGGTGCTCGCGGCCGGCGGCGCGGGCGGCCAGCCGGTCGGGGACACGTCGCTGAACGGGGGCGCCGGCGGCAGCGACGGCACGGGCGGCAGCGGCGGGCTCAACGACACCACGGTCAACGCCTTCGGCGGCGCGGGCGGATCGTCCACGCCGGGCGGCGTCACGGCGGGCGCCAACGCCAGCATCGGCGGCTTCGGTGGTGCCACGCCGGGCACCGGCGGCGCGGCCGGCGCGGCCAGCACGCCCACCGGTCCTGGTGCGTTCCAGGGCGACGCCGGCGGCGCGGGCCAGGCGCAGACCGGTGACGCGGCCAACGGCAACGGCTACGGCGGGGGCGGCGGCGGTGGCTTCCAGGGCATGTCGATCGCCAACAACGTGGCCAATTCGTCCGACAGCTACACCGGCGGCATCGGTGGCGCGGGCGGCAACGGGTACTGGGCCGCGGGCGGCGGCGGTGCCGGCGGCTACGGTTCGATCCTCAGCGGCCCGCTCGGCAGCTACACGGCCACGGGATCTTCCACGGGCGCCGCCGGCGGCAAGGGCGGCGACGCCTTCTCGCAGGGCGGCGGCGGTGGCAGCGGGGGCGGCGGGTTCTACCTGAACGCGACCAACCCGGGGCTCAGCTTCACCAACACCGGTCCCCTCACGGGCGGGGCGGGCGGCGCCGGCGGGGCCGAATTGGCGCCCGCCCGTTCCAACGCCTCGGGCGGCGGCGGCGGCGCAGGGGGCATCGGCGCGACGTTGGCGGGCGTCGCGGTCACGGTCAGCAACTCCGGCGCGATCACGGGCGGTGCCGGGGGCGCGGGCGGCGCGGCCGGCGGCGGTGCGGGCGGCACCGGTTCACCGGGCGGCGGCGGCGACGGCGGGGCGGGCCTCGCGTCGACCGGCGCGGGCGCAACCCTCACCAACACCGGCACCATCGCCGGTGGGGCGGGCGGCGTCGGCGGGGCGAACAGCAACGGCGGACCGAGCGGTGCCAGCGGCGTGGGCGGCGTCGGGGTGACGGGCGCGAACCTCGCGCTGACCAACGGCGGAACCATCTCGGGCGGCCTGGGCGGCGACGGCGTCACGCGCGCCGCGGCGGTCGCATTCACGGGCGGCACCAACAGCCTCACGCTGAACACCGGCTCGTCGATGACGGGCGCGATTTCGATCGGCGCGGGCGCCACCGCCAGCGTCATCGCGGGCGCCGGCGGCCTCAGCGTCAGCAACGCCTTGCTGCTGGGCGGCACGGGCACCATCGACACCAACGGGAACGCCCTGACGTGGACCGGCGCGATCTCCGGCGCCAGCGATCTCGTGAAGATCGGCGCGGGCGTGCTGACGCTGAGCGGTGCCGACACCCACTCGGGCGCCACCAACGTCGCGGCGGGCACCCTGCGCGCGGGCGCTGTCAACGTGCTCAGCAGCGCGAGTCCCTTCACCGTGGCCACCGGCGCGACGCTCGACCTGGCGGGCAACAGCCAGACCCTCGCATCGATGGCCCACAGCGGCACCGTCTCGCTGGTGGGCGCGGTGCCGGGCACCACGCTCACCGTCAACGGCCCGTGGGTGGGCAACGGCGGCACGCTGCGGCTGGGGACCGCGCTGGGCGGCAGCGCGAGCGCGAGCGACCGGCTCATCCTGAGCGGCGCCACCGCCGTCGCCAGCGGCACGACGAATGTGCAGATCACCAACCTGGGCGGCCTGGGCGCGCTCACCACGGGCAACGGCATCGAGGTGATCAGCGCCCTCAACGGCGCGACCACCACCGCGCAGACGACCAAGAGCGCGTTCGTGCTGACCGGCACGCACGTGGATGCGGGCGCCTACGAGTACCGGCTGCATGCGGCCGATGCCGCCGGCGCGGGCGAGAACTGGTACCTGCGCTCGACCGCTGCACCCGTGACACCCGTGACACCCGTGACGCCTGTCCCGCCCGTCACGCCGCCTGCTGGCGGTGGCGGCTCGGGCACTGGCGGCACCGGCGTCGTGCCCGTGCTCGCCGTGCCCACCTACCGCGCCGAAGTGCCGCTGTACGCCGCGCTGCCCGAGCAGCTGCGCCAGTCCAGCTTCGCGATGCTCGGCAACAGGCGCCTGCGCATGGGTGAGGACCTTGTAGCGGGCGCAAACCCGGCCAAGCCCACGCAGGGCTACCGCGAGGCCTGGGGCCGCATCATCAGCACCGACCGCACCATCGCGCAGGGCGGCACCGTGAGCCCCACGAGCAAGGGGCGCCTCACGGGCTTCCAGGCCGGCACCGACCTGTGGGCCAACCCCGACTGGCACGCGGGCGTGTACGTCGGCCAGCTCGACGGCGACATGCGCGTGAACGGCTTTGCCAGCGGCCTGGCGAACCTCGGCGTGGGCACCAACAACCAGAAGAGCGAATACCTGGGCGCCTATGCCACCTGGAAGCACGCCAGCGGCGTGTACGTCGACGGCGTGCTGCAGGCCGGGCGCCACCGCTACACCGCCAGGCCCACGCTGGGCTTCTCCCGGGGCGGCAAGGGCAACAGCCTGCTGGCGTCCATCGAGGTGGGGCAGTCGATTCCCATTGCGCAGAACTGGACCCTCGAGCCGCAGGTGCAGCTGGTGCACCAGCGCGTGAGCCTGGGCGACACGGGCATCTCCGGCGCGCTCGTGCAGCAGAACAGCCACAACGGCTGGCGGGCACGCGCCGGCGTGCGCGTGAAGGGCGAGTTCGTCACCAGCGCCGGGGTGCTGCAGCCTTATGTGCGGGTCAATTTCCACCGCAGCAGCCGCGGCACCGACGTCACCCGCTTCGTCGGCCCGGCCGGCTTCACCGACATCGCGACGCGCACCGGCGGCAGCAGCACCGAGCTGGCGGCGGGGGCCACGCTGCAGGTGGCCGAGAACACGAGCGTGTATGTGGAGCTGGGCAAGCTGTGGTCGGGCTCCGGCGGCGACTCGCGCATCAAGAGCGGGGTGAACGCGAGCGTCGGCGTGAAGATGCGCTGGTGATCTCGTGAAGGGGCGCGCAAGGGCGGCGTCTACGCATGCCGCCGCGCGGCGGTGTGGAGCGTGTGCACGCGGGCCTCGCCCGACGGCTGTGCAGGCGACGGCCGCCCCCAACCCTGCGGCAGTTCATGCAGCACGGCGTTCGCATCGAGCGAGCGGATCGCGACCGACGTGTCGGCCGGAATCCGTCCCTGCGCCACCATCGCCTCGTAGCGCAGCGCGCACACGCGCAGGAACGACGCGAAGTTGCCGACCTCGCCGCGCGCCGCCACCAGCTCGTCGTACAGCCGCTCGATGAGCTGCACCACGGCCATGCCGTCGCGCTGCGCGATCTCTTCGAGCACCTGCCAGAACAGGTTCTCGAGCCGGATGCTGGTGACCACGCCGTGCAGCCGCACCGAGCGCGTGCGCGCGTCGTAGCTTTGCGGATCGGCGCTGATGAAGACTTCGCACATGGGCCATCTCCTTGAGAGGCTGAATGAATCGGGGCGACGCGGCACTGTAGCGCCGCCCACGCACTTCCGTCCGATCAGTGTTCGATGCGGGTGCCCAGCACCACCAGGAACTGCGACAGCCACGCCGGATGCGCCGGCCAGGCCGGTGCGGTGACGAGGTTGCGGTCGGTCACCGCCTGGTCGACCGGGATGCCCATGTACTCGGCGCCGGCCAGTTCCACCTCGACCTGGCAGGCCGGGTAGGCCGACACCTTGCGGCCCTTGATGAGGCCCGTGGCCGCGAGCAGCTGCGCGCCGTGGCAGACGGCGGCCACCGGCTTGTCGGTCGCGAGGAAGTGGCGCGCGATCTCGACCACGCGGCTGTGCATGCGCAGGTACTCGGGCGCGCGGCCGCCGGGGATCACGAGCGCGTCGTAGGCCTCGGGGCGCACCTCGTCGAAGGTTGCGTTCAGCGTGAAGCGGTGGCCCGGCTTCTCGCTGTAGGTCTGCGCGCCCTCGAAGTCGTGGATGGCGGTGTGCACCCAGTCGCCGGCCTTCTTGTCGGGCGCCACCGCATGCACGGTGTGGCCGACGGCCAGCAGGGTCTGGAACGGCACCATGGTTTCGTAGTCTTCGGCGTAGTCGCCGCAGAGCATCAGGATCTTGCGAGCCATCGGGTTTGTCTCCTTCGGATGAGGTGTAGCGAAACCGGTCGGCGCAGGGTGCGCGCCGGCCGTCGCCGCATTATTCGAAGGGGGCGGGCGCAGCGGGTAGCAGCGGGCTGTGATGCCGCTGCGGTCGCTATTTGACCGAGCCCGCGGTCAGGCCTTGCACCATGTAGCGCTGCATCCACGCAAACAAAATGGCGACCGGAACCACGGCGCAGATCGCCGCGGCCATCACCAGCTCCCACTGCACCACGTACTGGCCCGCGACCATGTTGGTGACGAGCACGGTCAGCGTCTGCTTCTCCGTGGAGCGGATCAGCGTGTAGACCACGGCGAACTCGTTCCAGGCATTGACGAAGGTGACCAGCGCCGTGACCGCCATGGCCGGCAAGGCCAGCGGCAGGAACACCTTGCAGACCGTGCGCACCGGGCCCGAGCCTTCGAGCCAGGCCGACTCCTCCAGGTCGCGCGGAATGGTCTCGAAGTAGGAGGTCATCATCCAGACGGCAAAGGCAATGCCGAAGGCACCATAGGCCACCACCACGGACAGGCGCGAGTCGGTCATGTTGCCGCCCTCGAACCAGGGCAGGCTGGCCGCCATCTTGAACAGGCCCACCACCAGCAGCACGGGCGAGATCATCTGCGTGATGAGCAGGAACTGCCGGTAGCCGCCCTGGCCGCGAAACTTCAGGCGCGCCAGCGCATAGGCGGAAGGCACGCTGACGGCAATCGTCAGCACCGTGGCGCAGAGCGACACCAGCAGGCTGTTCAGCAGCGCGCGCCCGAACCCGGTCTGGGTCCACATGGCGGAGAAGTTGCTCCACTGCCACTGCTGCGGCAGCCAGCGCGCCGGATAGACGTAGATCTCGGACGCCGGCTTGAGCGCCGTGAAGAACATCACCGCGAGCGGAAAGACGACCACGGCCACCAGCGGCGCGAGCAGCAGCCAGCACCAGAGGCTGCGCACGAGTTTGTCGGGGCGGATCATGCGGCGGCCTTCGCGGACTGGCGCTTCTGCAGGCGCAGGTAGAACACGGTGAAGGCCAGCAGCAAGGCCAGCATCACGAGCGAAATGGCGGCTGCCTCGCCGGGGCGGCCCAGGCGGAAGCCCAGCTGGTACAGCCAGGTGACGAGGATGTGCGTGGCGTTGTCCGGCCCGCCCTGCGTCATGATCCAGATGATGGGGAACGAGTTGAAGACGTAGATCACGTTCAGCACGATCGCCATGTGGATGAAGGGCTTGAGCAGCGGCAGCGTGAGCCGGCGAAACTGCTGCCAGCGCGATGCGCCTTCGATGCCGGCTGCTTCGTAGATGTCCTGCGACACCGACGACAGCCCGCCCAGGAAGATGGTGACGGTGAAGGGGATGGACACCAGGATGCCCACGCCCACCTCGACCCAGAAAGCCAGCTGCCCATCGGCCAGCCAGTTGATCGGCTCCCGGATGATCCCGACCATCGCGAGGCTCGCATTGACCATGCCGTACTGGCCGTTGAAGGACCAGGTCCAGACGATGGCCGTCATGGTCAGCGACACCGCCCAGGGCAGCATCACGATAGTGCGCGCCACGCCCCGGCCATAGAAATCCTGCTGCAGGATGAGTGCGATCGGCACAGCGCACAGCACCGCGCCACCGACCACGCACACCGTCCATTGCACCGTGCGCCACACCACATGGGCGAACACCGGATCGGTGAACACGGTGCGAAAGTTGTCCAGGCCGTTGAAGGCCCGCAACAGGCCGAAGCGCGAGATGTCGTGCACCGACTGGAACACCAGGGTGGACAGCGGATAGGCCAGGATGAAGAGGGTGAGCAACAGGCTCGGCGCAATCAGCCCCCAAGCCAGGGCAGGGCCTCGAACAGGATTCTGCATAGGGCAATTCGATCGGATGGGCGTGGTTGGGCGTGGTGCGACACGCGGGAAGGCGGCGCAGCCCGGCGGCTGCGCCCCGGGGCTTGCTCGCTTATTTCTTGTTGAGCTTGGTGTTGGCTTCGGCCGCGGCCTTGTCCAGCGCCGCCTTCGGTTCCGCCTTGCCCTGGTAGATGGCCTGCAGCGCGTTGGTGACGGCCTGCGCCGAGTCTTCCCAGCCGGCGACCAGCGGGGCGAAGCGCGCGTTGGGCAGCAGGGTCACGAACTCGGAGAGCACCGGGTCGTCCTTGAACACGGGGTCGTTGGCCACCTCGCGCGTCACCGGCATGAAGCCTTCGCCCTGGTCGAACTTCAGCCGCGCGGTTTTCGAGAACATGAAGTTCAGGAATTTCTGGGCGGTTTCCTTGTTCTTCGAGGTCTTGAACATCATGATCGAATCGGTCACGCCGAAGGTGATGTCCTTGCCGCCATTGGGCACGCCGGTGATGCCGTATTTCAGTTGCGGCGCGTCCTTGGCGATTTCCTTGGCCAGCGGCGGCAGCGAAATGACCATGCCCAATCGCCCCTGCTTGAACAGGTTGTGCAGGTCGTAGCGCGTGTTGCCGGCCACGCCGGGCTCGGTCAGGCCCTGGTCGATCATGCTTTTGTAGAGCGTGGCGGCTTTCACGCCGGTCGGCGAATTGAAGGCGGCCTTGTTGCCCGCATCGAGCACGTCGCCGCCCATGCTCCACAGCGCGTAGTAGAAATAAGTGTCGGTATCCAGGTCCTTGCCCTGGATGCCATAGCCGTAGGCCCCCGTGGCCTTGATCTTTTTCGCGGCGGCAATCACGTCGTCCCAGGTCTTGGGGCCATTGGGAAAGCCCGCCTTGCTCAGCATGTCCTTGTTATAGAACATGGCGCGCACGCTGGCTGCAATAGGCAGGGCGTAAGGCTTTCCGTTGATATTGCCGGCTTTCAGGAAGGCCGGAATGAATTGGTCCTTGAACGCCGCATTGGCGTAATTGTCGACCGGCTCCACCAGGCCGTCGTTCACGAAATCGCCGACCCAGCGGGTCGCGACGTGGGCCAGGTCGGGCGGGTTGTTGCTGGCGATTTCCGCCTGCAGTTTCTGCTGCATGTTCTCCCAGCTTCCCACCTCGACCTTGACCTTGTCTCCCGGGTTGGCCTTTTCGTAGTCCCGGGCCAGCGCCTCCAGCCAGGGGCGCGTGTTGTCGCTGTAGCTGGACATGGCGATGCGGATATTTCCCGCCTGAGCCGTGAGGGAGGAAAGACCCAGAAGAATTGCGCCTGCCAATAGAGTTGCATTTTGTTTTTTCATATTTAATTCCTCGTGAAGTGATTGAAAATTAATTGAATACACGTCGGGATCTGCTGCGATCAATGCTTTCGCTTTTTATCTTACGAGTCGGTCGAATGGCGCCATAGATAGAGCTAACCCTCGATTTCTAAAAAACAGAACCCTGCCTGCGAAATATTGAAGGACAAATTCTGGTGGCGTCCTGTACGCTTCAAAATTCGAGCTCGAATTGCGCGCGGTAATTCATTGCCGCCCGGTCGGGAGAGGTATTGGCAATTCACAGGGCGCATTGCGTGGACACATCAATTTCGACTTCGTCTTCGGTTCATCCCCACGCGCCGTCCCGGCGCGTGACGCTGGTCACGGGCGCCGCGGGCGGCATCGGCCAGGCCCTGTGCCGCCGCGTGCTGCAGGCCGGTGACCGGCTGATCGCGCTGGACCACGACGCGGGCGCACTGGAAGGCCTGGCGGCCGTGTTGGCCGGGCAGGGCGTGAGTGCCGACGACCTGGCGCGGCTGCATCCTTTGGTGGCGGACGTCACCGACTGCGCTGGCCTGTGCGACAAGGTGGCCACGGCCGTTGCGGCTGTCGGCCCGGTGGATGTGCTGGTGTCGAACGTGGGCGCCGCGCGCGGGCCGACGGTGCGCAAGACCACGCCGCAGGACTGGCAGGCCGACATCCAGCTCAACCTCAACGGCGCGTTCCATTGCGTGGAGGCGGTGCGCCACGCCATGGTCGAGCGCCGCAGCGGGCAGCTGGTGCTCATCGGCTCGGTCAACGCGCTGACCACGCTCGGCCACCCGGCCTACAGCGCGGCCAAGGCTGCTTTGGTCAGCTACACCCGCTCGCTCGCCATGGAGCTGGGCGCCTACGGCATCCGCGCCAACATCGTGCTGCCGGGCACCGTCAAGACGCCCGCCTGGCAGGCGCGGGCCGACAAGAACCCGCAGGTGTTCGAGCAGCTGAAGAAGTGGTACCCGCTGGGAGACTTCGCGACACCGGACGACGTGGCCGATGCCGTGCTCTTCCTGGCGTCGCCCGCCGCGCGCGTCATCACGGGCGTGGCATTGCCGGTGGACGCGGGCCTGATGGCGGGCATCCTGCCGATGGCCCGCGAGATCACGGTCGAAGACTACTGAGCCGGCGACTCACTTCCATAAAGACAAGGAGACCCCATGGCTCAGGTTCAACTCAAGCAACTGCGCAAGGATTTCGCCGGCGTGCCCGTCGTGCACGGCATCGACCTGGACATTGCCCACGGCGAGTTCGTCGTGCTCGTCGGCCCTTCGGGCTGCGGCAAGTCGACGCTGCTGCGCATGATCGCGGGGCTGGAGCCCATCAGCGGCGGCGAGCTGCGCATCGGCGGCGCGCGCGCCAACGACCTGTCGCCGCAAAAGCGCAACATCTCGATGGTGTTCCAGAGCTATGCGCTTTACCCGCACCTGTCGGTCTACGAGAACATCGCCTTCGGCCCGCGCACGCGCGGCGAAGCCGAAAGCGACTTCCGCCCGCGCATCGAGAAGGCCGCCAGCCTGCTCAACCTCACGCCGTACCTGGACCGCCTGCCGCGCGCGCTCTCGGGCGGACAGCGCCAGCGCGTGGCCATGGGCCGCGCCGTGGTGCGCGAGCCCGCGCTGTTCCTCTTCGACGAGCCGCTGTCCAACCTGGATGCGCAGCTGCGCGTGCAGATGCGCGCCGAGATCAAGGCCCTGCACCAGCGCCTGGGCAACACCATGGTCTACGTCACGCACGACCAGGTGGAAGCCATGACCATGGCCGACCGCATCGTCGTGATGCGTGCCGGCCGGGTGGAGCAGGTCGGTGCGCCGCTCGAGCTCTACGACCGCCCGGTCAACCGCTTCGTGGCGGGCTTCATCGGCTCGCCCGCCATGAACTTCACGCAGGGGCAGGTGCATCGCGCACACGGCCGCACCTGGCTCGCGCTGCCCGACGGCCAGAGCTGGGACCTGCCCACGTCCGGGTGCACGCCCCTGCTGGCCGATGGACAGCACGTGCTGCTGGGGCTGCGGCCCGAGCATCTGCAGTTGGCCCCCGAGGGCCTGGCGCTGCGCGTGATCCTCACGGAGTCGACGGGCGACAAGACGCAGATCTACGGCACCGTGGCGGGCAGCGAGACGCCCTGGTGCGTGTCCGTGCACGATCGCGTGGCCCTCAAGCCCGGCGACCTCGTGCACCTGCAGGTCCGCGAGGCCGCGTCGACCCATTGCTTCGATGCACAGACCGAGCGCCATGTGGGCGTCGCGGCCCCGGCGCCGGCCGGGTACAGGCCGTCCGCGTCCAGCGTGGACGCGCGTGCCGGCGGCAGTGACGGCCAGCGCCATGCCGCGTCGATCGCGTATTCGTACGGCTAGGCCATGCGCAACCATTGCATGTCCGAAGTCGAAACGGGCAACCACATCGGCGGGTGCTGGTCGACCACCGTCGACACCCTGCCAGTGGTCAACCCGGCCAACGGCGACACCCTCGCCACGGTGCCCCGTTCGGGCCGCGAGACGGCGGACGAGGCGGTCGCCGCCGCCAAGGCCGCTGCCAACGCGTGGGCCGCCACGCCTGTGTTCGAGCGCGCGGCGATGTGCATGGCGATCGCGGCCGGGATCGATGCCGCGCGCGAGGCCCTCGCACACACGCTGTCGTGCGAGCAGGGCAAGGTCCTGGCCGAGGCGCTGGGCGAGGTCGCCAAGGCCGCCGACGGCTTCCGGCTTGCCGCCGAACTCGTCAAGCAGATGGGCGGCAAGACGCTGCCGGCGGAAGACCCGGGCAAGCTCGTCATGACGCTGCGGCAGCCGCGCGGCGTGTATGGCGTCATCACGCCCTGGAACTTCCCGGTCAACATTCCGGTGGAGTACCTCGCCCCCGGCATCGCCACCGGCAACACCCTCGTCTGGGTGCCAGCGCCGTCCACCGCGCTCGTGGCCTGCGCGCTGATGGCAGTCATCGAAAAGGCCGGCCTGCCCGCAGGCGTTCTCAACCTGGTGATCGGCGAGGGCGCGACCGTGGGCGATGCGGTGGTTGTGCACCCGGACGTGACCGCCATCGCCTTCACCGGCAGCACCGCGACGGGCCAGCGCATCGCCGAGCGAGGTGCCGGAAAGCCCCTGCTGCTCGAGCTCGGAGGCAACGGGCCCGTGATCGTTTTCGAGGACGCCGACCTCGATGCGGCAGCCGCTGCGGCGGCGGGCGGCGCGTTCTTCAATGCGGGGCAGGTGTGCGCGGCGACGGGGTGCGTGCTGGCCCATGCCAGCGTGGTCGACCGCCTCTGCGACAAGCTGGTCGCCCGGGCCGCCGAGCAGGTGCTGGGCAACCCCTTGCATCCCGCGACGACCATGGGGCCGCTCAACAACGCCCAGGTGGCGGCCAAGGTGCGCGCGCATGTGGACGATGCCGTTGAACAGGGTGCGCGCGTGCTGTGCGGTGGCCGCGCGCGGCCGGACCTGGGCAGCGACCTCTTCTTCGAGCCCACCGTGGTGCGCGACGTCACGCCCGCCATGCGGCTGTGCCGGGAAGAAACCTTCGGCCCCGTCGTGCCGGTCATCGCCTTCCAGGACGAAGCCCAGGCCCTGGCGTTGGCCCTGCAGAACGACTACGGCCTCTCGGTGGGCGTCTTCACACAAGACATCGGCCGCGGCATCGCCCTGGCCAAGGCGATTCCCGCAGGCATCGTCAACATCAATGCGGGCACCACCTGGTGGGAAATCCACCTGCCCTTTGGCGGTGGCTGCGGCAAGAAGAGCGGCATCGGCCGGCTGGGCGGCATGCACACGCTGGAGGCGATGACCGAGATCAAGATGATCACGGTCACGCTGCCGGGTTGAACCTTTCGATGCCGACGATCCCGCGCGCGGGGACTACTCCGGCTTTCCCCTGGCGGGCGTGCGAGCGGCGGTGGCGCGCCCCGGCTTCACGGGACGTTGCCACCCCTGCATGTAGGCGATCAGCGACTGCGACAGGTGATTCGCCGCGAGCGACAGCCGCCGGGAATAGCTCGCGACCAGCGTGGCGCGTGCCGAGCGCAGCGACGCATCGGTGAGCGGAATGGCCACCACCTTGCCGGCCTCGATCAGCGGTGCGACCACGTCGCTCGGCTGGAAGGTGATGAGGTCCGACTCCGCGACCAGCCGGCTCGCGAAGGACAGCGAATTCGTCTCGACCGCGATGTTCAGCTTGAACTTGCCTTTGGAGCTGACGCGGTCGACCAGCTGGCGCAGGCCGAAGGAGCGGTCGGGCAGCGCCAGGGGCGCGTCGGCGACTTCCGCGAGCGTGCAGCTGCGCTGTTGTGCCAGGGGATGCTGTGTCGAAGCGATCACGCACAGCGGCTGCTCGATCTTCTGCAGCTCGATGAGGTCGGGGCGCGGCGAGGCGCCGAACAGAATGCCCAGGTCGTACTTGTGCTCCGCCACCGACTCGCCCACCGCATGCGAGCCCATGAGATCGAGCGAGAAGGTGATGCCCGGGTGCGTGCGGATGAAGCTCGGCATGAAGCTGGTGAGCAGGCCGTGCAGGATGCCTTCCACGCACCCCACCCGCACGTGGCCTTTGGCCAGCGTCTCGTACTCGTGGATCTGGCCCTTCAGGTCGGCCAGCTGCGTCTTGTTGTCCTGCGCATAGCGCAGCAGCAGTTCGCCGGCCGCGGTCAGCGCCATGCCCCGTGCGTGGCGCTCGAAGACGGGCACGCCCAGTTCGTCTTCCAGCAGCGCGATCTGCCGGCTCACGGCGCTCTGGGCGACGAAGAGCTTTTCCGCCGCCACGCGCACGGAGCCGAAGGCCGCGACCTCGTAGAAGTACCGAAGGGTGGTGGATTCGATCATGCGTGCACTCTACGGGATGGCAGGGAAGGGGCGCGGCGACGCTCAGTTCGCGGCGCGTGGCTGCCGTGTCAGCATGCGCCCTGCGCGCGCGAGCACGCGCGCCTCGTTCGCACCGCGGTACGCGAGCACGCCGTTCACGAACACGCGTTCGATCCCTTCGCTCACGCCCAGCGGCTTGTCGTAGGTGGCGGTGTCGGTGATGGTCTCGGGGTCGAACACCACCACGTCGGCCATCGCGCCGACGCGCAGAAGGCCGCGATCCGCGATGCGCAGGTTGCGCGCGGTCATGCCCGTCATCTTGTGCACCGCCTGCTCCAGCGTGAAGAGCTTGCGCTGGCGCCAGTAGCGCGCGAACACGCGCGGGAACGCACCCCACAGCCGCGGGTGCGGATGCCGGTCGTGCGGCAGGCCGTCGCTGCCGATCATGCTGCGCGGATGTGCGATGACGCGCTCCACGTCTTCTTCCTGCATCAGGAAATAGCACGCACCGCCGGGCTTCAGGCGCAGGCTGGCCTCTTTCTCCGTTGTGCCCCACTCGCGCGCGATGTCGGCGATGAGGCGCCCGGTCATCTCCGGGTGGGGCTCGGACCAGGTCAGCAGCACGTCGATGACGCCGTCCACCATGTCCTCGCGCAATACGGTGGAGCCGGCCACGTAGGGGTACACGTCCATCGCGATCTCCTGGCGCTGCGACAGGGCGTCGATCAGCGGCAGCGTCTCCTTGGTGCGGCCCCAGTTGGCCGGGCTTGCGCATTTGTGGTGCGAGATGATCAAGGGCACGCCGGCCTCGAACGCCGAGTCACCGGCCTCGTGCATCGCCTCGATGATCTGCTGCATCTCGCTGCGCAGGTGTGTGGCGTAGACGCCGCCATGGCGTGCCACGACGCGCGCAAGCGCGGTGACCTCTTCGGCCGGTGCTGCAAACGCTTCTTCGTAAAACAGCCCCGACGACAGGCCGTGCGCGCCCGCGGCCATGCAGTCGTCGAGCAACGCGGCCATGTGCGCCAGTTCATCGCCGTTCGCGGGCCGGTCGAGTGCCTGCATCGCCGCGAAGCGCAGCGTGGTGTGGCCCACGAGCGCAGCCACGTTGAGTGCGGGCTGCGTCGCATCGACGGCGGCGCGGTACTCGGCCATGGTTGCGTGCTTGAACGAGTCCGCGCCCAACAGCGTGAGCGGCGGCTTCGATTGCGGCGTGCGGTACGGCGCCAGCGAGATGCCGCAGTTGCCCGTAACCACGGTGGTGATGCCCTGCGACACCTTGGGCAGGCACAGCGGGTCGCGCAACACGATGGCATCGTCGTGCGTGTGTGCGTCGATGAAGCCGGGCGCGATCACCTTGCCGCGGCAGTCGACCACGTCGACGTCCGCGATGTTTAGCCCTTCGGGCAGCCGCGCGCGCAGGCCTTCGCCGAGCGCCACGATGCGGTCGCCTTGCAGCAGCACGTCACCGGGACACGAAGGGCCGCCCGAGCCGTCGACCACGAGGCCGCCTTCGAGCAGCGTCGCGCTGTTCTTCTGTGTGTTCATGGGGGAATGCGTCGCCTGGCTCAGAAATGAATCACGACCGCATCGCTCACGCGGTAGTCGTTCTCGACCACGGGCATCCAATGCCACTTGTCGAAGGTCGTGCAGGGGTGCGAGATGCCCAGGCCGACACGGTCGCCGACGACCGGTGCCTGCGCTTCGTCGCTCGCGTCCCAGCGCAGGTAGGCATGCTGATCATTCAGTGCCGTGACTTTCCAGCTGGTGGGCACAGCGTGCGACTGCAATGCACCGCGTGCCGCGTGCGCAATGGGGATGGGCATGGACATGTCGAAAGAGATGTCGCGCTTGCCCACCGAGAGAATCGCCAGGCCGGGCTCGGGCCGCGACTGCACGTTGGCCCAGACCTCCATCGCAGGCGTCAGCCCTTCGCCGCACTCGCAACCCATGCGCTCATCCGCCACATTCACCATGCGCTTGTAGAAGCCGTGGTCGTGCGTGACGTAGCAGCCCGAGCGCAGCAGGCCGCGCACCGGCGAGCCCAGCGCAGGCTTGAGTCGCCCCGCCACGAGGTCGAAGATCGCCGAGCCACCGGCCGAGACCAGCACCTCGTCGGTTTCGAACAGCTGGTGCGTGTCGCAGTGGCGGGCCACGGCTTCGATCCGGTCCATCAGGGCCTTGGCGAAGGCGGTGTCCTGCTCGGTGGACCCGGTGGCATTCAGGCCTTCGTAGCTCTCGATGCCTACCAGCTTCGCGGCGCTGCTGGCACGCACCGCGCTGGCCACGGCGACTGCCTCCGCATGCGTACGGCAACCGGTGCGTCCGCCGTCGATGCCGATCTCGAGCATGACCTCGAAAGGCACGCTCGCAGGATGGCGCTTCGACCAGTCTTCGATCAGCGCCAGCTGTGCGATCGAATCGACCAGGAACACGACGCGCAGGTCCGCATGGTCGGCCAGCAGCAGCTGGATGCCCGCGAGGTCTTCGTCGCTCACGACCTGGTTGGCGATCAGCGTGCGGCGCGCGCCAGCGGCCACGCCCACGGCCAGCTGCGTGACGGTGGCAAAGGTCAGGCCCCAGGCGCCGGCGTCGAGCTGGCGCTGGAACAGCTGCGGCGACATCGTCGTCTTTCCGTGCGGCGCCAGGTCGATGCCCCATTCGCGCACGCGTGCCTGCATCCATTGGAGGTTGTGTTCGAGCGCTTCGCGCTTGAGCACGGCCAGCGGCAGCGGCAGGTCGCCGGCCAGCACGTTCCAGCCGGCGGCGCCGACTTCGCTGCGCAGGCGCGGCGGCTGGGTGCGCGGGTAGCCCTTGAAACGGTCGCTCAGCAGCGGGTCGATGAAGTCGTGAGTCGAGGAAGAAATGTCGGTCATGGTCGTGCAACGGCGGTGTTGGAGAGCAGTTCTTTGCGGATGCAGGCGCTGTAGTGTCCTGCGGAAATCTCCTCGAGCGGCGGTACCGTCTGCGCGCAGGCCTCGATGGCATGCGGGCAGCGCGTGCGGAACACACAGCCCGAGGGCGGCGAGATCGGGCTGGGAATGTCGCCCTTCAGTGCGATGCGCTCGGTGGCCATCTCAGGGTCGGGCTTCGGGCTCGCGGCCAGCAAGGCCTGCGTGTAGGGGTGTGAGGGGTTCGCGAACAGCTCCTCGGTGGTGGCCACTTCCATCACCTTGCCCAGGTACAGCACCACCACGCGGTCGCACAGGTACTCGACCACGTCGAGGTCGTGCGAGATGAAGAGCATGGTCAGGCCCAGGCGCTCGCGCAGGTCGGCCAACAGGTTGATGACCTGCGATTGAATCGACACGTCGAGCGCCGACAGCGGCTCGTCGGCCACGATGAACTCGGGCTCCACGGCCAGCGCGCGTGCCACGCCGATGCGCTGACGCTGGCCGCCCGAGAACTCGTGCGGAAAGCGGCTGGCATGCTCAGGGCGCAGGCCCACGGTTTCGAGCAGTTCGGCGATGCGCTTGTCACGCGCCGCGGCGCCCTTGTGCAGCCCGTGCGTGGACAGCGCCTCGCCCAGGATGGCGCTGATGCGCATCTTCGGGTTCAGGCTGGCGTACGGGTCCTGGAAGATGATCTGCAGCTTGCTGCGCAGCTTGCGCATGCGCTCGCCCGAAAGATCGCCGATGTCGTCGCCGCGGTACAGCACCTGGCCCTCGGTGCGCTCGACCAGGCGCAGCACGGTGCGTCCGATGGTGCTCTTGCCCGAGCCCGACTCACCGACCAGGCCCAGCGTCTCGCCGGGGTGGATCACGAAGGACACGTCGTCGACTGCGCGCACCGGGCGCTCGCTGCTGCCGAAGTATTTCTTGAGGCCGCGGACTTCGATGAGGGGCGAGGAAGAAGGAGAAGAAGAAACAGAAACAGCGGTCATGCGACCCTCGCGAGCGGTTGGTCGGGCTGCACGCGCACGCAGCGCGCCTGGCGGTCCTGGCGGATGTCGATCAGCGGCGGCATGGCGCTGCGGCATTCGGGCAGCGCCTGGTCGCAGCGCGGCTCGAAGGCGCAGCCCGGCGGCGGGGCCAATGGGCTCGACACCTGCCCGCGAATGGCGAACAAGCGCTTGGGCTTGGGTTGCCCAGGAACCCGCGCCTTGCCCGGCAGGCAGGCCAACAAGCCCTGCGTGTACGGGTGCTCGGGCTGCGCGAACAGAGGCCGCACCGGCGCGCGCTCGACCACGCGGCCCGAGTACATGACCACCACGTCGTCGGCATGGTGCGCCACCACGCCCAGGTTGTGCGTGATGAACAGGATGCTCATGCCCGTCTCGGCCTGCAGCCGGCGCATGAGTTCGAGGATCTGCGCCTGGATGGTCACGTCCAGCGCAGTGGTGGGCTCGTCGGCGATCAAGAGCGTCGGGTCGCAGGCCATGGCCAGCGCGATCATCACGCGCTGGCGCATGCCGCCCGACAGCTGGTGCGGGTACTCGTGGATGCGTTGGGCCGCGGCCGGGATCTCGACCAGCTCCAGCATGCGCAGCGCATGGGCCAAGGCCGCCTTGCGGTCGAGCCCCTTGTGCAGGCGCACGCTCTCGGCAATCTGCTCGCCGATGGTGAAGACCGGGTTCAGGCTGGTCATGGGCTCCTGGAAGATCATCGACAGCTGGTTGCCGCGCAGGGAGCGCATCTCGCGCTCGCCGATCTGCAGCAGGTCGAGTGTCTTGCCTTCGCGGGTGACGAAAGAGGCCGAGCCGCTGACCTGCGCGTTGGCGGTCTTGGGCAAGAGGCGCATCAGCGTGAGGCTGGTGACCGACTTGCCCGAGCCCGATTCGCCGACCAGCGCGGTGGTCTTGCCGGGCTGGATCGAGAAACTTACATCGGCCACCGAGCGGATCAATCCGTCCTCAGTAGGGAAGCTCGTGCTCAGGTTGGTGACCGTGAGGCGTGGGGTGTTGTTCGCGTTCGTCATCACGAGGTCTTCTTGAGCTTCGGATCGAGCAGGTCGCGCACGCCATCACCGAGCAATTGCAGCGACAGCGCCGTGAAGATGATCGCCAGGCCCGGGAACAGCACGACCCAGAAGGCCTGGTGCGCGTACTGCTGGCTGCCCGCAACCATGGTGCCCCAGGTGGGGATCTCAGGCGGCACGCCGACACCGAGGAACGACAGCCCCGCCTCGGCCAGGATGGCGTAGGCAAAGATGAACGACACCTGCACGAGGATCGGCGACATCAGGTTCGGCAGGATGTGGCGCCACAGGATGCGCGAGGTGCGCACGCCCAGGGCCCGTACGGCTTCGACGAAGAGAAGTTCGCGCACGACCAAGGTCGAAGCCCGCACCACCCGCGCCACGCGGGGTGTGTAGACCAGCACCAGCGCGAGCACGGTGTTCATCAGCGACGGCCCGAGGATGGCCACCAGCGCGATGGCCAGCAGGATGTCGGGGAAGGACATCATGGCGTCAACCACGCGCATCAAGGGTGCGTCGAGCCGGCGGAAGAAGCCTGCCATCAAACCCAGCACGGTGCCGGCGATGACGGCACCCAGCGCGGTGAGTGCGGCGATGGCCAGCGAGTAGCGCGCGCCATGCACGATGCGTGAATACATGTCGCGCCCGAGTTCGTCGGTGCCCAGCAGGTGTTCGGCGCTGGGCGCCTTCAGGCGCTGGAGCACGGCCGTGTCGTTGGGGTCGGCCGACGCGAACAGCGGCGCACCGACCGCGAGCACGGCAATCACCAGCAGCACCAGGGCGGAGACCATCACGATGCGGCGGTGCATCAGCTGGCGGAGCATTCGAGGCATGCGCATCGTTCAGACCTTCACGCGCGGATCGACGACGGCGTACAGCAGGTCGATCGAGAAATTGATGAGCACGTAGATCGCGGCAATCACGAGCAGCGCGCCTTGAATGACCGGGTAGTCGCGTCGCAGCACGGCGTTGACCACCAAATTGCCCACGCCGGGCAGGCCGAACACGGTCTCGGTGATGACGGCGCCACCGATCATGAGTGCAACGGTCAGGCCGATCACCGTGACGATGGGCACCAGCGCGTTGCGCAGTGCGTGCTTCAAGACGACGACCTTCTCGCTCAGGCCCTTGGAGCGCGCGGTGCGCACGTAGTCTTCGCCCAGCACGTCGAGCATCGAGGCGCGTGTGAAGCGGATGATGAGCGCGGAGTTCAGCAGGCCCAGCACGGTGGCGGGCAGCACCAGCGCGTGCAGCCGTTCGGCGAAGGGCGCATCGGGCGCACCGTACCCCGACACCGGGAACCACCCGAAGGACACCGCGAAGATCTGGATCAGCACGATGCCCAGCCAGAAGCTGGGAATGCTGGCGCCCAGCATCGCGATGCCGGTGAAGAACTGGTCGACCACGCGGCCGCGGAACACCGCCGAGACGATGCCACAGGGCACGCCGATGAGCGCTGCGATGGCCACGGCCAGCAGCGCGAGCAAGGTGGTGGGTTCTGCGCGCTCCCACAGCGCCTGCGTGACCGGGCGCTGCAGGAAGATCGAGGTGCCCAGGTTGCCCTGCAGCACTTCGCGCAGCCAGTAGCCGAACTGCACGGGCAGGGGCTTGTCCAGGCCGTAGTCCTTCTGCACGCGGGCGATGTCGGCGGCGGTGGCCTGGTCGCCCAGCAGCACGGAGATGGGGTCGCCCGAGGCGGCGCGTGTGAGTACGAAGACCAGCACGGCCACCAGCGCCAGCACGATGAGCATGCCGGCGAAGCGCGAGGCAATGAAACGGAACAAGCGCGCCTCCTACTTGATCTTCACATTCCAGAAGAAGGGCCAGTTCGTGGGTTGGTAGTTGTCCAGCGCCAGGCTCTTGGCCGAGAGGGCGTTGAACTTGCCGACGCTGATGTACGGCACCTCGTCGTACACCACCTGCTGCACCTTGCCCCACAGCGCGCCACGCTTGGCAGGATCGCTCTCGGTGTTGAAGGCACTGAGCGAGGCCTTCTTGGCGGGTGAGTCCCACCAGCCTGGTGCACCGTCGCCCAGTTGAGGTGGAGACAGCATGGGCTCGGGGAACAGCCCCGAATGGGTGATGAAGATTTCCCACAGCCGCGGGTCGTTGCGGCGCTGGGTGAGCGTGGCCCAGTCGACCACGTTGAGGTCGACCTTGAAGCCGGCGCGCTTGAGCTGCTCGGCCATCAAGAGCGACATGTTGTAGTGGAAGTCGTACTGGCGGCTGGTGAGCACGCGGATCGGCTCGCCCTTGTAGCCGGCCTTGGCCGCGGCGTCTTTCGCCTTGGTGGCGTTGCGCTGGTTGTACTGGTCGGCGCCCGCGGCCGAGTAGAACGGCGAACTCTTGGGAAAGTGGTTTGCTTCCGCGGTGAAGAAGCGCGTGTCGCCGAAGCCGGCCGCGAGCATCTCGCCCTGGCCCATCGCCGTCTGCAGGGCTTGGCGCACGGCCTGGCTGGCGAGCGGACCTTCCTTGGTGTTGAAGACCACCAGCGGAAAACCGAAAGCGGGCGTGATGATCGGCAGCGTCTTGCCACTGGCCTTCTCCAGGCGCGGCAGCGCTTCCACCGGCAGCAGGTCGGCAAAGTCGTACTGGCCCGCGAGTGCACCTTCGACGCGCGTGCTGGCGTTGGGCACGGGCACGAAGCGCAGTTCTTCGATGACCGCTTCGCGCTTGCCGCCATAGCCGCTCGCGGGCTCTTTGCGCGCGGCGTACTTGTCGAAGCGCGAGAGCAGCACGAACTGGTCGGGGCGGCGCTCCTTGAACTTGTAGGGGCCGGTGCCGACGAAGTCCTTCAGCGGCGCGGCCATCGATTCCTTGGCCATCATCGCGGCGGTGCCATTGCTGGGCAAAGCCAGCTGCGACAGCAGCGGCGCGTACGGCGCCTTCAGCACGATCTCCACGCTGAGCGGGCCCTTGGCCTTGAGGCTCTCGATTTCCTTGCCCACGGCCTTGCCGCGCGGCGACTGGTCCATCCAGCGCTGCAGGCTGGCGACCACGTCGTCGGCCGTGAGTTCGCGCCCGTTGTGCAGCGCCACGCCCTTGCGCAGCGTGATCGCGTAGGTCTTGCCGTCGGCCGAGATCTTGGGCATGCCTTCGGCCAGCATCGGCACCACGTTCCACTTGGCATCGAAGGTGTACAGCGTCTCGTACACGTGCTGCATGATGGTTCCGACCAGGTCGGCCGTGGAGGCCATCGGGTCGAGCGTCTGCGGCTCGGCCACCATCGCCAGCGTGGCGAAGTTGCGCGGGCCCTGCGCGTGGGCGCTGGGGTGAGGCAGTGCGGCACACAGCATCGCGAGCAGCGAAGCGCCCAGCAGGCTGCGCTTGGACAGGCGGGGCTGGCGCTGGACAACAAGACCGGCGTGAGACATGGGGTGTTCCTTCATGGGCGATCGGTGGGCAATGAATTCACTTTTTTCAGGCCCGAACTTTGAAGCACAACCTATGCCAAAACATCACCATTTACCCTGAGCAATGATCTAAATATTCGAACTCTCCCTTCGAAATTCAATGCCGTTCGCGCACGCATCCGCTGCTAGATTCCGGTCGAATCTTTTCCCACCGAAAGATGGCGTCCGATCGAATTTGCGAGGATGAAAATGAGCACCAAGAAAGTTCTTGCGGTAGGTTTTCTGTTCGGCTGTGCGTTGCTGACGCATGCGGCGATCACCGGGGTGAACCCCCTCGACACGATCAGGAAGGCCGCCACCAGCATGGCCTCCGCGGCCGCTGACCTGGTGGCCGATCCCTTGCCGCTGCAGGGCCCCGGACTGGGCAACCTGACCTACACGCAGGCCGAGCTGTTCAAGCCCATCTCGATGATCAAGGAGGAGGTCGACACCGGCGTCGGCGCAGGCACCGGCGCCGACGTGCCGAAGATCCCCGGGGGCAGCGTGACGCACCCCACCGCCGGGTACACCAAGTACCACTACGGCCAGAACGTGGGCCTCATGATCAACGGCTACTTCCTGACGACGTTCACGCCCGACGGCGGGCTGGGCCCCGGTGGCTTCCTGCTCTACGACGTCTCCGATCCGCGCAACCTGCGGCTCGTCAAGCGCATCTACGAGCCGGACGGCCGCACCAAGGAACTGAGGGAGCCGCATTCCATCGGCATCGCCACCATCGGCGGCAAGCAGTACGTCGCCGTGCCCAGCGTCTTCGGCGTGGAGTTCTGGGACTTCACCGACATCAACGACGTCAAGCAGGTGAAGAAGCTGGTGCTGCCCAACGTCAACAAGGGCGACTACAACAACGTGAGCTGGCAGCTGTGGTGGCAGGCGCCCTACCTGTACGTGGCGGCGGCGGAGCAGGGCGTGTTCGTCATCGACGCCACGGACCCCGCGAACGCAGTGCTCGCGAACCGTGGCGCCGGCAAGCCCAACCCGATACCGACCGGCGAGCTCGGCGGCTTTCGCGTGGGGCCGATCTTCACCATGGGCAACCACATGGTGCTGACGTCCATGACCAACACCAGCGGCTTCGCCAGCCTGGACATCTCGGACCCGCTGAATCCCAAGGTGCTCGACACCGTCTCCGGGTCCACCGCCAGCTACTACTCCACCTGCTTCGACGGCAAGAAGGTCTACGCCTCGGCGCAGGAGAACGGCGGCAAGATGTACGGCTACGACCTGAGCGACCGCTCGCGCTTCGTGGCCGAGGACAACCGGCTGGTGATCAACCAGCAGCTGTACTGCAGCACGCAGGACAACTTCGTGTTCCAGGGCGCGCAGAACTACATCCACAAGGTCGATGTGAGCAACCCGCTCAACCACGTCGAAGTCGGGCGCGGCGGACTGTTCGCAACGACGCATCCCGATTTCTCGAGCTCCGACCATGGCCAAGTGTCGCCGTTCGGCAACCTGATCTACGTCGGCAACGACCACGGCTCGGGCAGCGGCTTCATCGTGCATGCGGTGGACCCCGACACCACCAAACCCGAAGTGAAGCAGGTCTCGCCCGTGAACGGTGCGAAGCAGCAGGCCCTCACCTCGCGCATCGGCCTGGGCATGACCGACAGCATCCGGCCCGAGAGCGTGAACAGCAACACCTTCATCGTGCGCCCGGTGGGCGGCAACACGCTGGCGGGCACCTACAGCGTGCAACTGGGCATCGTCAATTTCCACCCCGCGCAGCCGCTGCAGCCGGGCACCGCCTACGAGGTGTTCCTGCCCGCCAATGGTCTGAAGGACTATGCGGGCAATGCCATTGCGGCCGACTACCGCTCCACCTTCAACACCGGCAACGCCAACGACATCAACCTGATGCACCACTGGGCGCTGACCGGCAACCTGGGCGACCAGATCAGCGCCAACAACGGCACGCCCGCCACCGGCGATGCCTTCGAGAGCATCGGCCTGAACTTCGCGAACCGCACCGCGGGCGTGCAGCTGAAGAACGACAGCGTGTCCACCACGCTGGGCGGCACCGCCTCGCTGAGCTTCTACATGAAGACCACGCAGGCCGGCGCTGCGAACTCGTGGACCGCGCCCGGCATCTTCGGGCGGGACCAGTCGCCGGGCGTCGACGACGTGTTCTGGGGCTGGCTCGACAGCACCGGCAACATCAAGCTGTCGGTGGGCGACCACGCCGGCACGCGCTCGCAAAGCGCCGTGAACGACGGCAACTGGCACCACGTGGTGCTCACGCGCGACGCGGCCTCGGGCGCGCAAGCGGTGTACGTCGATGGCGTGAAGACCACCTCGACCGGCCCGACGGGCACCAAGGGCCTGTCGACCAAGTTCCAGCTGCTGGGGCAGATCCAGGGCAACGCCGCACTCTTCAAGGGCACACTGGCCGAAGTGCGCGTGTACGGCCGCGTGCTCGGCGACACCGATGTGGCGGCGCTGCGGGCGCAGGCCGTGATCGGCGATCCCGGCATCGTGGGCGCACCGAAGATCGTCAACGGCCAGCTGAACTTCAACCCGGCCACGCTGGGTGCCACCGGCGCACAGTTCCGCTGGAACTTCGGCGACGGCACGCAGAGCGCGTACGCCTCGCAACCCGGCGTCACACACACCTACAGCAGCCCCGGCCACTACACCGTGACGCTGACGGTGAAGGCCGCGAACGGCCAGGAGACCTTCTACACCTACAACCTCACGGTGATCGCGCCCGTCACGGCGGCGGCGCCGACGCACACGACCAACATCGCGGGCGATGCGAACGCGGTGTACTCGGTGAACCCCGACAGCGGCACGGTGGCCGCCATCGACGCGCAGACCTTCGCCAAGCGCTGGGAAGTGCGCGTGGGCGATGAGCCGAGGACGCTTGCCGTGGGGCCGGACGGCCGCATCTGGGTCACGGTGCAGGGCGAGGACAAGCTGGTGGCGCTCAACGCGGCCGACGGCACGCTGTCGACGACGGTGCCGCTGGCCTACGGCAGTGGCCCGTACGGCGTCGTCTTCACGCCCAATGGCACCAAGGGCCTGCTGACGCTGGAGAGCAAGTCGGCCCTGGTCAGCTTCGACCCGACCACCGGCGCCGCCACGGGCACGCTCGCCCTGGAAGGCAGCGTGCGCGGCATCGCGGTCGACGCGGGTTCGCAATCGGCCTACGTGACGCGCTTCAAGTCGAAGATGACGGGCGGGCAACTGCACAAGGTGAACCTGCAGAGCTTCAGCAGCGCCACCACCATCGCCCTGGCGGTCGACACGACCACGGTCGACACCGAGGCCGCCTCGCGCGGCGTGCCCAACTACCTGAGCCAGGTGGTGATCTCGCCCGACGGCGCGCGTGCGCTGCTGCCTTCGAAGAAGGACAACATCGTGCGCGGCACCTTCCGCGACGGCTTGCCCCTGGAGCACGACAAGACCGTGCGCTCCATCCTGTCGCAAGTGAACCTGCAGACGGCCGCGGAAATGTTCAGCGAACAGCTCGACTTCAACGACCGCGCCCCCGCGCGCGCCGCGCTGTACTCGCCGGCCGGCGACTACATCTTCGTGGCGCAGATGGAAGGCAACCGCATCGCCATCGTCGATGCCTACAACCGCTCGGTGCGCGGCGAGATCAACGCCAGCAGCGCGCCGCACGGCCTGTACCTCGATGCGGCGCGCAAGCGGCTGTACGTCAACAACTTCCTGGCGCGCTCAGTGTCGGTGCACGACGTGGCGCAGGTGCTGTCCTCGGAGTCGGCCGCCCCGGCCTTCCTGCAGAACATCACCACGGTCGCGCAGGAGCCGATGGCCGCCGCGGCATTGCGCGGCAAGCAGGTGTTCTACAACGCGTCCGACCGGCGCATGAGCATGAACAACTACATGTCCTGCGCGAGTTGCCATGCCGATGGCAGCGACGACGGCATGGTGTGGGATTTCACCCAGCGCGGCGAGGGCCTGCGCCGCACCATCAGCCTGCAGGGACGGCGCGGCACGGGCCACGGCAAGCTGCACTGGACCGCCAACTTCGACGAGGTGCAGGACTTCGAGCACGACATCCGCAACGAATTCGGCGGCACCGGCTTCCTGACGAACGCCGACTTCTCGGCCACGGGCGACCCGCTCGGCGTGCCCAAGGCCGGCCGCAACGCGCAGCTCGACGATCTCGCGGCCTACCTGAACTCGCTGAACAAGTACATGCGCAGCCCGGCCCGCGCGGCGGACGGCAACCTCAGTGTGGACGCGGTGCGCGGCCAGACCGTGTTCAACACGGCCCAGTGCGCGACCTGCCACACGGCCGGCAGCCTGCGCGACGGTCTGCGGCACGACGTGGGCACGATCCAGCTCTCGTCGGGCAAGGGCAGCAACCAGCCGCTGGCCGGCGTGGGCTTCGACACCCCGACGCTCTACGGCACCTGGAGCAACCCGAGCTTCTTCCACAACGGCCAGAAGGCCACGCTGCAGGACGTGCTCGCGGGCGGCCACGGCAATGCATCGGGCCTGCCGGCGGCCGACCTGCTGGCACTCGGCGAGTACGTGAAGTCGTTCGACACCGCTCCGGCGATCGACACGCGCATCCGCTCGGAGGTCAACAACCTGTGCGTCAACGTGTCGGGCGGCTCGACGGCCAGCGGCGCCACGGTGGTGCAGTGGGCCTGCGGCAACGGCGCCAACGAGACCTTCACCGTCAACAGCAGCGGCGGCTACAGCCAGTTCGTCGCGAAGCACAGCGGCCTGTGCCTGGCGCAGGGCAACACCAATGCCGGCGGCGGCCCGGTGGTGCAGCTGGCGTGCACGGCGGGCGCGGCCACGCAGTGGAGCGTGGTCGGGGCGACGCTGCGCAACCGGGTGTCTTCGGGTGCGTGCCTCGATGTGCCCGGCTCGACCACCACGCAGGGCACGGCGCTGTCCACCTACGCCTGCCATGGCGGGGCCAACCAGCGCTGGAGCCAGATTCCCTGAGCACCAGCGCTCTTTCTCTCTCTTTCTCTCGCTCTCCAAAAAAGGAAATCACGTGTCGGCACTCCAACTCTCCCTCCCAGGCGGCTATCGGTTCATTCCGGGCGTCCAGCAGTACTCGGCTGGCGTGGCCGCCGAACCTGGGTTTCGCATCGAGCGCGTGCGCTTCCTGGAGCCCCTGCCCCTGAAGCAGGGTTTTCGTCGCATCAAGGAAATCCTGGAGGAGGCCTCGCGTCCGCTGGCCGCCTTCTGCGCGTGCGAACTGCGGTCCCCGGCACCGTTCACCGAACAGGGCTTCGTCGAGTTCAACAACCTCTACGTGGGCACGTTGAAGGAGTGGGGGATCTTCATCGGCGACCTGAATCCGGTGGCGCGAAGCAACGTGTGCCCCGCGCTGTCGCCGCCGTCGGAGCCCTCGTTCCATGCCTTCAGCTACACCGTGCCCGACGCCGAGGCGGCGGCATCGTTCGTGGTGGCCGGCAGCGCCGAAGCGCCGGAAGGCAAGGGGCACTACCGCGACCATGCCGTGCGCCTGGGCGACACCTCGCCGCCCGCCATCCTGAAGAAGGCGCAGTGGGTGCTCGACGAAATGGAGCGCCGCCTGGCATCGCTGGGCTTCACCTGGGCCAGCACCACGGGCTCGCAGCTGTACACGGTGCACGACATCCACCCCTTCATCGCCGACGAGATCGTCAAGCGCGGTGCGGCGCGGCACGGGCTGACCTGGCACTACAACCGCCCGCCCGTGGTCGATCTCGAGTACGAGATGGACTGCCGCAGCGTCCAGTTCGAACGCGTCGCGGTCTGATCGCGCGCGGGTCGCCACACCTTCTCACCGAGATGCCCATGCCCAAGAAATTGCCGCATCGCCTGGCCGCCACCTGCCTCGTCCTGAGCGCGTTCCTGGCGGCCGGCCTCGCCGCTGCGCAGAACATCCAGGAGCGCACCTTCAAGTTCGCCTTCGTGAACCAGAAGGAGCATCCGCAGGGCATGGGGGCGCAGCGCTTCTCGGAGATCGTCGAGAAGAAGAGCGGCGGCAAGATGAAGGTGAAGCTCTTTCCTTCGGGCGTGCTCGGCGGCGATGCCTCGGTCATCGCCTCGCTGCAGGGCGGCACGGTGGAAATGACGATGGCGATCCCGGGTTTGCTGTCGGGTATGGCCCGGGAGTTCTCGCTGTTCGACCTGCCGTTCCTGTTCAACAACGAGAAGGAAGCCGACTTCGTGCTCGATGGTCCGGTCGGCCGCAAGCTGCTGGACAAGCTGCCCGAGAAGGGGTTGATCGGCCTCACGTACTTCGAGCACGGCTTTCGCAACGTCACCAACAGCCGGCGGCCGGTGGCGAAGATGGAAGACCTGCAGGGCCTGAAGCTGCGCGTGATGCAGATCCCCGTGATGATCGATGCCTTCCGCGCGCTGGGCGCCAACCCGTCGCCGCTGCCGCTGCCCGAGGTCTACACCGCGCTGGAGCAGAAGGCCGTGGACGGCCAGGAAAATCCGTACTCGCTGGTGGAAGCCTCGAAGTACTACGAGATCCAGAAGTACGGCTCCAACACGCGGCATGTGTTCAACCCTGTCGTGCTGCTGTTCAGCAAGAAGCGGTGGGAGCAGCTGTCGGACGACGAACGCAAGATCCTTCTCGATGCGGCCCGGGAGACGCAGCCCTTCCAGCGCGCCGCCAACCGCGACGTCAACGCCAGGGCCGCCGAGTTCCTGAAGGGCCAGGGCATGGTGTTGACCGAATTCCCCGCCGCCGAGCGCGAGCGCCTGCGCGAGAAGCTCGCGCCGGTCACGGACAAGCATGTCAAACAGATCGATCCGGCACTGACCCAGGAACTGTTCTCCGAGCTCGGCAAGGCACGCGGCAGCGCCGCCAGATAGCCAGCCAACCAACCACCAAGGAATGACGAATGAAGCTGTTGCGTTACGGGGCCGTCGGCCAGGAAAAGCCGGCGATGCTCGACGCAGAAGGCCGCTTGCGCGACCTCTCCATGCACGTGAACGACATCGCACACGAGGTGCTGCTGCCTTCCGGCCTGGCGCGCCTCGCCGCGCTGGACCCGCAGAGCCTCCCGCTGGTGGACGGCTCCCCGCGGATCGGCGCCTGCGTGGCCGGCTCGGGCAAGTTCATCTGCATCGGGCTCAACTACTCGGACCACGCGGCCGAGACGGGCGCCACGGTGCCGCCCGAGCCCATCGTTTTTTTGAAGGCCACCTCGGCGATCGGCGGACCGAACGACGTGCTGGAGATTCCGCGTGGTTCCACCAAGACCGATTGGGAGGTGGAGCTGGGCGTGGTGATCGGCAAGACCGCGAAGTACGTCAGCGAAGCGGATGCGATGGACCACGTCGCGGGCTACTGCCTGATCAACGACGTGTCGGAACGCGCCTTTCAAAGCGAACGCCAGGGCCAGTGGACCAAGGGCAAGTCGGCCGACACCTTCGGACCGATCGGGCCCTGGCTCGTGACACCCGATGAAGTGCCCGACCCGCAGCAACTGGACATGTGGCTCGAGGTCAACGGCGTGCGGCGCCAGTGCGGCTCCACGGCCACCATGGTCTACGGCGTGCGTTACCTGATTGCCTACCTCTCGCAGTTCATGAGCCTGCGCCCGGGGGACATCATTTCCACCGGAACTCCGCCCGGCGTGGGCATGGGGTTCAAGCCGCCGGTCTACCTGAAGCGCGGCGATGTCGTCACGCTGGGCATCGAAGGGTTGGGCACCCAGCGGCAGGTTGCCACGCAATTCGATTGAAGGGGAGGTGGCAGGGGGCGGCAGCGGGCTGTGAGGCGCCCGCTGCTGCCGCTGTGTCAGACCAGCGTGGCGCTCACGCCGCGCTGCACCACGGGCGCGATGCCGGCGTAGAAGAACGCCAGGCTGTCTTCCGGCCCGTTGACGGCGCGCCCGCGCACCTTGGCCATCGCGCAGACGCCGACCTGTGCGCTGTCGGGTCCGATCACGAGGACGAAGGGGTTGTCGTCGTCGCCGCGCAGGTAGCGTCCGCCGAACTCGCGGCGTGCGGTTTCGAACACATAGGCCGACGCCAGGAAGTGCAGGTCGTCGGGCAAGGGCGCCTGCTGCTGGAAGAAGTCTTCGAGCACCTGGTCGACCAGGACCAGCGAGGCTTCGGAGTAGTCGAGCGCCGCGCTGTCGATGGGCGCGCCGGGTTGCGAGAAGGCGCCTATGAAGTCTTCCGCCTGCGAGGCCATGCCGGCCTCGAGCGTCGACGGCATGTCCACTTCCGGCTGCTTTTTCTTCTTCAGGAAATCGAACAGTCCCATGGTGCTCAGGCCTGCACCGCGGCCGACAGTTGCCGCAGCATGGCCGACTGCCGCGCCTCTTCGGCGTCGCGCAGGCTCTTCGCGGCGCGCGCCGCAACGTAGCTGACGTACAGGGTCTCAACGGCCCGCGCCCATTCGTGCGCCTTCTGCGACACGCCTTCCGCCTTGACCGGCGAGCCGGTGGCCATCGGCGTCGACAGGTCGTCGACCGGACGGGCCGGGACATCGACGCCGGCCTTCCCGAGGATCACGGCTTTCTGAAGGATGGTGAGCATGGCGGACCTCTCTTTTTTCTTGTTCCAGAGTAACAGCGCCCTTCGCGGGCTGCCATTCGCCAGATGACGTATCCGCCCCCGAATTCAAGATGAACTTTCGGCTGACATGGGGTTTGTCTGGGTGGCCGGAAGCAGGGCCTACACGAAGCGCCATCGGCCTCTCGCAATGTCCCTTCGATGGTTCTGGATGCAAATAATATTTGTTTTCATTCTCAATAGAATTGATGCTGATCAGTTGGTACGCAACAACAACGCATCCCGAGAGCGGCCCTGTTTTTCCTGCCGTTTCCCGTGGAGTTTTTGCATGTTGTTTTCGCGTTGCGGCCGTCGGCCGCGTCCGTCGGTGCTGGCGCTGGCCGCCGCATCTCTTTTTTCTCCCGCCCTGTTCGCCCAGACGCCCGCTGAACAACAACTGCGCGAGGTCGTCGTCAGCGCGACCGGCTTCGAGCAGGAACTCAAGGACGCGCCCGCGTCCATTTCGGTGATCACGCGCCAGGAGCTGGAAACGCGCCAGTTCCGCGACCTGGCCGAGGCGCTGCAGAACGTCGAAGGCATCGACGTGGGCGGCGCCACCGGCAAGACCGGGGGCCTGGACATCTCGATCCGCGGCATGCCCAGCGACTACACGCTGATCCTCATCGACGGCCGCCGCCAGAACGTGGCCGGCGATGTGACGCCCAACGGCTTCGGCGCCGCGCACACCAGCTTCATGCCGCCGCTGGCGGCCATCGAGCGCATCGAGGTCATCCGCGGCCCGATGTCGACGCTGTATGGCTCCGACGCCATGGGCGGCGTGGTCAACATCATCACGCGCAAGGTGGCGCGCGAATGGGGCGGCCAGGTCACGATGGAAACCGGCATCCCGCAGGACAGCGAGTGGGGTTCGCAGACGCGCTCCAGCGTCTACCTCAGCGGCCCCGTGGCCACCGACCTGCTGGGCCTGACCCTGCGCGGCAACATCTACCGCCGCGAAGCCGCCGACTGGGTGCTGGCCCCTGGCCAGGCGCAGCCCGCGACGGCCCGCAACCCGGCGCCCGCCGAAAGCCGCCAGCACAGCGTGGGCGGGCGCCTGATGCTCACGCCCAACCGCCAGCACGACATCTGGCTCGACGTCGAATCGGGCCGCAGCTGGTACGACAACGAAGACGGCCGGCTGGGCACGCGCGACGCCGCCGCGCCCAACCGCACCGGCAACAACCCGCCGGGCTACCTGGACGCGCTGCGCTTCAACCGCGACCAGGTCGCCATCGGCCACACCGGGCGCCTGGGCTTCGGCACGGTGGAAAGCAGCCTGATGCACACCACCACCGAGACCGTCGGCCGCACGATTCCCGGCGGCGCCATTCCGCGCAATGCCGCGGCCCGCCGCACCGTGTACTGGCTGAACGAAGCCGACCGTGGCCGCGAACGCGAACTCAAGACCACCAACCTCGTGCTCGACAGCAAGCTCGTCGCGCCCGTGGGCGATGCCCACGTGCTCACCGTCGGCGGCCAGTGGTGGGACGCCAAGCTGGTCGACGGCCTACTGCCGCGTTCGCAGAGCCAGACCATGTGGGCGCTGTTCGCCGAAGACGAATGGCGCCTCGCGCCCGGCCTCACCGCCACGCTGGGCGGGCGCTACGACCACCACAGCGCCTTCGGCGGCCACGTGAGCCCGCGCGGCTACCTGGTCTGGGACGCCACGCCGCAGTGGACCTTCAAGGGCGGCGTCAGCAAGGGCTTTCGCGCGCCGCGCCTGAACCAGCTGATCGACGGCATCAGCGGCGTGAGCGGCCAGGGCGCGACGCTCAACATCGGCAACCCGAACCTCAAGCCCGAGACCAGCACCAGCACCGAGCTGTCGGCGCTGTTCAACAACCAGAAGGGCCTGACCGCCTCGGCGACCCTGTTCCACAACAAGGTGAAGGACAAGATCGCCAGCGGCGGCGACTGCAGCGTGGCGCGCATCTCCAGTTGCGTGGTCGACCCCACCGCGAACTACTCGGTCAACGTCGACCAGGCCAAGACCTGGGGCATGGAGCTGAGCAGCCGCGTGCAGCTGACCAAGGCCTGGGGCCTGAAGGCGGGCTACACCTGGACCGACAGCGAAGTGATCGAGGGCGGCGTGAAGAACGGCAAGCTGGCCGACACCGCGCGCCACCTGCTGCACGCGCAGCTCGACTGGAACCCCGACGCCAAGTGGCGCTTCTGGCTGCGCGGCGAATACCGCGGCAAGAGCCCGCGCTTCACCGGCGATCCGGCGCGGCTCACGGGCAACAACCTGGCGATCTACCGCGCGGTGGGCGACATCAAGGCCTACCACCTGTTCCACCTGGGCGGCTCCTACCAGGTGTCGAAGAACGTGCGCCTGAACGCCAACATCAACAACCTGTTCAACAAGGACTTCCGCAAGTTCCAGCAGGTGAACCTGGCGGGCACCTCGGCCTGGGTCAACGAGTACTTCCAGGGTGGCGCGTCGGTGGCGGGCACCACGCCGGCCGGACGCACGATCTGGCTGTCGGCGAACGTGACGTTCTGACGCTGGCGATGGGCGGCGCGGACCTCAGGGGTTTGCGCGGGCCTGCCACACCAGCGTGGCCGC
Organism: Variovorax sp. V35; assembly: GCF_041154465.1. Classification (NCBI taxonomy): domain Bacteria; kingdom Pseudomonadati; phylum Pseudomonadota; class Betaproteobacteria; order Burkholderiales; family Comamonadaceae; genus Variovorax; species Variovorax sp. V35. The sequence goes on along the minus strand of NZ_AP028666.1, from coordinate 6,048,869 downwards.
GCTCAGGTCTTCGAGCGCGCTGCCCACGGCCTTGAACACCGTGCGCTCGGCATCGCCCGTGCGCCCGGGTCGCGTGCCGCGGCACAGCTCGGCGAGCGTGCCTTGCACCGTGTCGGCGCGCAGCGTGCCGGCCGCGATCGCATCGAGCAGGTCGCCGGCCTTCTGCAGCGCCTCGGGCGTGTCGATGAAGGTGCGCGTGCCATCGAAACAGTGCACATCGGCTTCGCGCATCGCGGGCGTGAAGCTGCCGATCAGGTCCAGGTGCGCGCCCGGCGCGAGCCATTCGCCGCGCACCAGCGGCGTGGTCGCCAGCGTGGCGCAGCTCACGATGTCGGCATTGCGCACGGCCGCTTCGAGGTCGGTGCCGGCCGCTTGTGCATTCCATCCTTCGGCACGCCATTGCTCGGCCAGCGCCTCGGAGCCCTCGGGCCGGTGGTTCCACACCCACACCTCGTCGATGGGGCGCACGCTCGCGTGCGCGGCGGGCAGCATGCGCGCGATGCGGCCGGTGCCGAGCACCAGCAGCTTGCGCGCGTCGGCGCGGGCCAGGAACGAGGCGCCCAGCGCCGAGGCGGCCGCCGTGCGGCGGGCCGTGATCTCGTTGCCGTCCATCATCGCCAGCGGCACGCCGGTGCGCGCGTCGTACAGCACGTAGGTCGCGTGCAGCCCCGGCAGGCCGCGCGCGCCGTTGCCCGGAAAGATGTTGATCGTCTTGATGCCCAGGAAGCCCGCGTCGCTCCACGCCGGCATGATCAGCACCGTGCCGCGCGTGGCCGCGTCGCCGCTGGTCTCGATGCTGTGCACGTGGCGCGGCGGCACCTGCGCCTCGGCCGCGAAGGCGGCGCGCAGCGCGGGCACCAGCTGCTCGAAACCCAGGGGTGCGGCGGTGGCGGCTTCGTCGAAGTGTTTCATGGGCGGGCAGGCAGCGCCGGAGCGCTGTCGAAGAAGGTGGTGAGGGCTTGCCGGTAGGTGGCGCCAAAGCGCGGCGCGGCCATCGGCTCGAGGTGGCCGGCGCCCGGCACCTCGATCAGCTGCTTGGGTTCTTTCGCATCGGCCAGCAGGCGCTGCGAGTGGCCGTGCGGAATCACCGCGTCGGCCGTGCCATGGATCAGCAGCAGCGGAATCGGTGCGATGGCCGCGACGAACTTCGAGGCCGCGTAATCGTCGCGCACCAGCAGGCCGGCGCCCGGCAGCTTGTCGTTGGCGATCGAACGGTACGAGTAGAAGGTCGACTCGATCGCCACCGCCTTCACGCCGGCCCGGTTGCCCGAGCCCACGGCCGCGATCGCGTTCGTTCCGCCCAGGCTCTGCCCGAAGACGAACAGCCGTGACGCATCGACATCCGCGCGGGCGCGCACATGGTCGAGCGCGGCGTTCGAATCCTCGAACACGCCGCGGGGTTCGGGCTCGCCGTCCGATTCGCCATAGCCGCGGTAGTCGAACACGAAGACGTTGTAGTCCTGCGCGGGCAGCCACGCCACGAAGCGCCAGTGGCTGCTCATGTTCTGCGCGTTGCCGTGGAAGTGCACCACGGTGCCCTTGGCCGCCTTCGGGTCGGCTCGGTCTGCGGCGGGAATGAACCAGCCGCTCAGGCGCGTGCCGTCGGCGCTGGTGAAGCGCACGTTTTCGTAGCGCAGGCCCAGCGCGTCGGGCGTTTCGTAGCGGACGCGGTCGGGGTAATAGAACATCGACTGCACGCAGCCGCCGAGCAGGAAGAGGGGCAGGGCGGCGAGCGACATCCACCAGCGGCGAGCAGGTGCGGTGGTGGTCATGCCTGCGGTCCGCCGGCCCGCCGGCTTTCGGCGAGCATGTTGCAAAAGAGGGCGCCTTGCTCGATGGCGTCGTCCAGCGCCACGTGCGTGTGCGGCAGCCCGGCGTCGAACCAGCGGCGCGGCATCGCGCGCTTGGTACTGTCGCGGTAGCCGATCTTCAGCAGGGCCATCGCGAAGCTCTTCATGTCGAGCGCCGAATGGCTGAACGGGCTCTCGCCGGCGAAGCGCATCAGGTACCAGTAGACGAACAGGAAGTCGAAGCCCGCCGGGTACGCCACGAACACCGGTCGCGCCTTCAGTCCCTTGAGCCACGCGACGTAGTTCTTCATGGCGTGCGTCGGGTCCTGCAGGTCGGTGCGGCACGCGGCCCAGGCCTCGGGCTGGGTCTGCCACCAGGCAGCCGTCTTCGGGTCGGCCTCGGCGCCGGGCAGCGTGTGCAGGTTGGCGCTGAAGGTGGACACCAGTTGCTTGTCGGCCGTATAGGCGGCCGAGCCGAAGCTGAGCATCGAGTGCGGGCCGGGAATGGGGCCGTCGGTTTCGACGTCGGTGCTGATGTAGATCTCGGTCATGGGCGAAGGATCGTCGCGGGGTCGGTGAGGGGGAAGACATGCATGTCCATCCAGCGCCCCGACGCGTTCTCGATGAGCACGACCTCCGTGCAGCGCGCCTGCACCGGTCCCGACGCAAGCAGCCGCGCCTGCAACTCGATGGCCGCTTCTTCCGCATGCTGCGCGTTGCCATGCGCCACCGACAGATGCGGAATGATGTCGTCATGCAGGCCGTCGTACGGCGGGAACTCGGGAAACTCCTTCACCAGCGCACGCGTCATCTCGATGAACGGCGCCGCGGGCTCCGGTGCCAGGTAGGCGGTCTCGGGAAAGCGCCCGACCTTGCCGAGCACAAAGGTGAACGACGCCGTACGTTGCAGCACGCGCCGCGCACGGTCGAGCACCTCGTTGGTGATCAGTGCGGGGTCCATGAAGGGCACGAGCAGCGTGATGTGGGCGGGCACGCCGAGCGCCACGGTGGGGTCGAAGCGGCGGCGAAGGTCTGCGGCGATGGTTTCAGCCGAGGGAACCTTCACGGCGAATGCGGAGATGGGCATCGGGCGGAGGATAGCCCACGCCCTCAGGGGCGCGCATCGGCTGAAACGCGCGCCCAGTCCAGCCCCATCTTGGCCAGGTACTTGCGCAGCCGGTCCGCATCGTTCACCACGCTGCGCTGCGTCCGCGAGGCCTGGAACAGCTGGCGCCCCGCCTCCGACAAGCTGCGCGCCGGCCGGCACACGCGCACCACCGCCTCGAGCTGCAGGCGGTCGAACAGGTCGAGCGCCGCGAACGTCTCTTCGCCGAGCAGGGCTTCCAGGTCGACCTCATCGTCCGCCGCCACTGAAGCACCCGTGCCCTCGTGCTTCCACAGCCAGCGCAGCCGCGCGATCTCCGCCTCGACCAGCGCGACGGCGATGCGCCCGCCATCGGCCAGCGTCGCGAGCCGCGTCACACTGGCCGACAGGTCGCGGAAGTTGCCGCGCCAGATCGCCTCGCTGCTTTGCGCAAAGCGCAGGTAGGCCGTGCGCGCCTCGGCGTTGAATCGCACCACGCGGTGGTTCTCGGCCGCGTGCAGGGCCAGCAGGTGGTCGAGGTTGGGCTCGATGTCCTCGGGCCGCTGTGCGAGGCCGGGCAGGTCGTAGGTCCAGAGGTTGATGCGCGCGAACAGGTCTTCGCGAAAGCGCCCCTGCGCCACGTCGCGACGCAGGTCGCGGTGGGTGCCGGCAATGAGCTGGAAGTCGCTCTCCACTTCCTTGTCGGCGCCCACGGGGAAGAAGCGCTTTTCCTCGATGGCCTTGAGCAGCATCGCCTGTTCGTCCAGGCCCAGCTCGCCGATCTCGTCGAGAAACAGCGCGCCCTGGTGCGCGGTGCGCAGCAAGCCCGCGCGGTCGCTCGCCGCGCCGGTGAACGAGCCCTTCTTGTGCCCGAACAGCGTGGACGCCGCGCCGTCGCCACGCAGCGTGGCGCAGTTCACTTCGACGAACGGCCCCGTCACCTGGTGGCGCGCCTGCTTCAGCTCGAACATGCGGCGCGCCAGGAACGACTTGCCCGCGCCCGTCGGCCCCACCAGCAGGATCGGCGCGCGCGAGCGCACGGCCACGCGCTCGATCTCGTCGATGAGTGCGTTGAAGCGCGCGTTGCGCGTGGCGATGCCGCTCTTCAGGAAGGCGACCGCGTCGCGCTGGTCGGCGTCGAAGCGGCGCGCGATCGGGTCGTAGCGCGACAGGTCGAGGTCGATCAGCGCGACCTTGCCGGCGTCGCCCTGGCGCTGCTTGCGCGGCGGCGAGGTCTGGGCCAGCACGCCCGGCACCACGCGCGATTCCGACAGCAGGAACATGCAGATCTGCGCCACGTGCGTGCCCGTGGTGATGTGCGTCCAGTACTGCTCGCGCTCGGGCTGGAAGGGGTAGGCGCGCGCCCAGTCGTACAGGCGCGTGTAGACCTCGCCGAAGTCCCACGGGTCTTCGAGGTCGAAGGGCACGAGGTTGACCGTGGTCTCGGGCGACACGGCGGCGATGTCGGCCTTCACCAGCTCGGCCAGCGCCGTGTGCTTGCGCGTGTGCAGCAGCTCGATGCGCGCCACCACCATGTCGTCGTGCTGCGCGAGCGAGACCGTGGGGCGCCACTTGTTCCAGCGGCCCGCGCCCTGGCCGGCATCGAGCTGGGTGCCGAGGAAACCGATGACGACGATGGGATTCATGGATAAAAGACTAGCTGAAATTCTAGAAATTATCTGAATGCTAGCAAGGGATCGGCGCCGTGTCACACCGGGCGAAGAAGAAATTTCCCTTGCCGGTCAACGACTTGCGTCGCCGTCGTCCGGTTTTCTGCCGGCGTGCGCGCAAGTTGGCACGCTCGCTGCAATAGAGAACCTGTCCGGATGCAGTTCATCCGCTCCCAGGTGCCGCATCACAGCGGCCCGGTGCCGCAGGCCAGACCTGTTCTTGGGTCCGCGGTATGCCGCTGTTGAACTGCGTTGGTCACTGGACTTGTTCCAGTCTGCTCATGGTGGAGCACCGTGCTAACCACACGGCGTGGCGGGTTCGATTCCCGCAAACAACCTTCGGCGGTGTTCGCACCGCCGCTTTGATGGGGGCGAAAGCCCCACCGCCCCGGCACACCGGAGCGAGGCGCAGGGCAGGGCCCGGCCGAGCGACACCGTGCCAGTGCAGGCGGCTTGCGCATTGCGCGTTCTGCAAGGAACCGCATGCAGCCATCGACGCAGAAGGAGGCGATGGCGCAGCCACCGCACCGACCCGTCGACCGCTGCGTTGCTGACCTCGCAAACCACGGTGCCCGCCGCCTGCCCTTCGTGGGCCCCGATACCTGATCTGCAAGGCAGACGAACAACGAACGACAACCGCAACGAAGAAGAAGAGAGAGGAAGAAAAAATGCTGGGATTCACCCAATTCACCGTCAAGAAGAACGAACGCGTGCTGCTGCTGCGCAACGGCGATTTCGAGGGCCTGTACGCCGCCGGCAAGTACCGCGTGTTCACGGGCTTCGACACCGTGCAGCTCGAGCGCTTCTCGCTGGCCGAGCCGGCCTTCGACCACGAGCTGGCCGACTACTTCCTGGCGCGCGAGCCGCAGCTGGTGCAGCGCGAGTTCGTGCAGGTGTCGCTGGGCGAGACCGAGGTCGGCCTGCGCCATGAAGACGGCGTGCTGGTGCAGGTGCTGCCGCCCGCCACCCGCAAGCTCTACTGGCGCGGCCTGCGCGAGCAGCGCGTTGACGTGATCGACGTGGCCGCCGATGCACGCCTGCCGGCCGAGCTGCTGGCCAAGCTGCAGAGCGTGGCGCTGCGTCCGCGTGCGGTGCAGGGGCTCGAAGGCGTGCTGCTGGTGCAGGTGCCCGAGTTCCATGCCGGCGTGCTGACCCTCGAAGGCCAGATGCAGGCGCTGCTGCCGCCGGGCAACCACGGCTTCTGGCGCTTCAACCGGCAGGTGGCCGTGACCAGCGTGGACCTGCGCTCGCAGATCGCCGAAGTGAGCGGCCAGGAAATCCTGACCCGCGACAAGGTGGGGCTGCGGCTGAACCTGTCGGCGGTGTGGCGCTTTGCCGATGTGCGCCAGGCCCTGGCGCAGATGCCCAAGCCGGCCGAGCATGTGTACCGCGAGCTGCAGTTCGGCCTGCGCGCGGCGGTGGGCGAGCAGACGCTCGACGCCCTGCTGGAGAACAAGTCGGCCATCGACCAGACGGTGCTGGCGCAGGTGCGCGAGCGGCTCGAAGGTTCAGGCCTGGTGCTGGAGAGCGTGGGCGTGAAGGACATCATTCTGCCGGGCGAGATGAAGACCATCCTCGCGCAGGTGGTGGAGGCCGAGAAGTCGGCCCAGGCCAACGTGATCCGCCGCCGCGAGGAAACCGCGGCCACGCGCTCGCTGTTGAACACCGCCAAGGTGATGGAGGGCAACCCCGTCGCCTTGCGCATGAAGGAACTCGAGACGCTGGAACGCGTGGCCGAGCGCATCGACAAGATCTCGGTGGTCGGCGGCCTGGACCAGGTGCTCAACGGACTCGTGACGCTGCGGCCGAACGGGTCCTGAGCGGTAGAGAAAAGAAAGAGACACGGGCACGCAGGCACAGAAGGGAGCGCCACTGCCAAAAATGTTTTGATTGCCGGCAGCCTGGGTAAGACCAGGTACGGCGGGCAAGTCGGTTGACGAGCAAGGTTGAGGATGCAGGTGCTGGCTCCGATGACGGGTCTGTCACTGGCGCGCGTTTCCAATCGTCGACTGGGCCATCGGACTCAAACACCATGGTCACCGTATTGATGCGGGTTCGAATCCCGCCGTGTCCACCAGTCATGTGAACGAAGTTGCTGAGAAGAAAGAAGATATGTTGAAAGAAGATCGCACCCAGGAACGGATCGGCTACGTGCTGAGCGGTACCGGCTGGGCCACGTTGAGCTTTCGTGCCGATGCCGGGCCCGTGGCCTTCGCGGTGTCGTACCTGCACGATTCGTTGGGCGACCTCGCCCGCATGGGACTCGACCTTGTGAAGGGCGCACAGCAGGCCTCTGCGGTCTTCATGGACGAGCCCGGCGAGGTTCACCTGGTGGTGACGGGCGAGAAGGACGAACTGGCTTTCGAGTTGCGCCGCTACCGCGATTGGGCCAGCTGGGAAATGACAGCCATGGACAACTACGAAGTGATCGACCGCGGGACCCTCCAACGCGTGGACCTGGTGCGCAACATCCATGCGATCCTGGAGCGCATCTATGTGGAGCTGGGGCTTGTGAAGTACCGCGAACTTTGGGTGGAGCACGATTTCCCGCTCCGCACGTACGAAGGACTCATCGCGGCATTCAAGAAGGGGCCATGGGCTTCTTGGAAGTAGAAACCGAATAAGAGATAGACAAAGAGAAAGAAAAAAATGACGAACTACAAACTGCATGAAGTCGCCAACGGCGTTCCCGTGAAGATGTGGACGAACGGCGTGCCCGTGGAAGACGAGGCGCAGAAGCAGCTCGAGAACGCCGCGCGCCTGCCCATCGTGTTCAAGCACATCGCGGCCATGCCCGACGTGCACTACGGCATCGGCGCGACCGTGGGCTCGGTGATCCCGACCTTCAAGGCCATCATCCCCGCCGCCGTCGGCGTGGACATCGGCTGCGGAATGATGGCCTGCAAGACCACGCTCAACGCACGCGACCTGCCGGACAACCTGGGCCCGCTGCGTTCGGCGATCGAGAAGGCCGTGCCGCACGGAAGCAACCCCAAGCGCATGGGCCGCGACAAGGGTTCATGGGAAACGCCGCCCGACGAAACCGACGCCGCCTGGGCGAAGCTGGTGGGTGAGTTCGACCTGATCTGCGAGGACCACCCGCGCATCAGGAACACGAACAACCACAAGCACCTGGGAACGCTGGGTACCGGCAACCACTTCATCGAGGTGTGCCTCGATGAAGCGGGCGCCGTGTGGTTCATGCTGCACTCGGGTTCGCGCGGCGTGGGCAATGCCATCGGGACGCACTTCATCGAACTCGCGAAGAAGGACGCGCAGCTGCACCAGCGCAACCTGCCCGATCAGGACCTGGCGTACTTCGAGGAAGGCGCCCAGTACTTCGGCGACTACGTGCGCGCGGTGGGCTGGGCCCAGAAGTTCGCACGGGCGAACCGCGAAGTGATGATGCAGCGCGTGGTCGCGGCCGCGCGCAAGGTCATCGCCAAGCCCTTCGAGGCGCACGTGGAAGCGGTGAACTGCCACCACAACTACGTGAGCCGCGAGACGCACTTCGGGCAGGACGTGCTCGTGACGCGCAAGGGCGCGGTGAGCGCGAAGCTCGGTGAACTGGGGATCATCCCCGGCAGCATGGGCGCCAAGAGCTACATCGTGCGCGGCAAGGGCAACCCCGAGAGCTTCATGAGCTGCAGCCACGGCGCGGGCCGGAAGATGAGCCGGACGAAGGCCAAGAAGCTCTTCACCGTCGCCGACCAGATCGCCGCGACCGAAGGCGTCGAATGCCGCAAGGACGCCGACGTGATCGACGAGATCCCGATGGCCTACAAGGACATCGACGCGGTGATGGAGGCGCAGAAGGACCTGGTGGAGGTGGTTTACACGCTCAAGCAGGTTGTCTGCGTGAAAGGATGATCATGACGAAGGAGGAGATTTCGCTTAAGCACGGAGTCGCACTTGACCTGGTCTGTGATTTTTTGAATCTCCTCAATTCGACCTTGAACGAACTCGAAGGCGATTCTGAAAATGGCCAGCACGTCATGGTGGCGGGTCTCAGTGAGCGGATGCAGACCAATGCTCAAGGTTGCGTTGAACTGGCCCGTGCAGGCCTTTCGGCTGAGGTGAAAATCTTGGCTCGAGCGTGCATTGAGGCGACGTTCAAGCTTCAAGCGATCTGCATGAATCCAAACTTGATGCAGGTCTATGCGCAGGAGCATCTTTTCTTCCAACGCCGCGCACTCCGTGCTGTAACAACGGACCTGAAGTCATCGTTCTCTCCGGAAGAGCTTGTTGACGCGGCTGCTCAACTCGATGTGGTCAACGCGGAGGTCGCATCTCTTGGCGCAAGGGAAATGCAGATTTGGGAGTGGTCACGAGAGGCGAGTCTCGCTGAAATGTATCGCTCCCTCTACGCGCTCTATAGCGGATTTGTTCATGCTAGTTCTAGTTCGCTGACGGACTGGTTGCCGATGGATGCGGAGGGGAATCTCGTTGAGATAGTTTCCGGTCCGACCGATTTCGATCTGAGTGGCACGCTCCTGTCTGTGGCGACCTGCCTGCACTACTGCCTGCATGACATCAACATACTCATGGGCCTTGATATAGGTGATGCGTTGAATGAGCTTCGTGCGCGACGGGATGACGCTTACGGCTTCGCGAAGGTTGGGGCTTAGAGCTTTGGGTCCTCTGCGTAGGAAAGCCGAGTACTCCAAATAGAAAAATGAAAAGCAACAAACAACGCCGCGCCGAAATCAAGGCGCACCGCCTCGAACGCGCAGCGCGTGCCGTGGCATTGCAGCAGCGCCACGCCGATGCGCGCCTGCTGCGCGCCGAAGGCATGGTCGCTGCCGACACGGCCTTGCTGGCCGCGCACAACAACACATACGGCCCGCTGCCCACCTTCTACGTCGACAAGGCGTTCACCTGCCGCGACTGTGGTGTGCAAGAGGTGTGGACGGCCAAGCAGCAGAAGTGGTGGTACGAGGTGGCGCTCGGCAGCATCCACAGCACGGCGGTGCGCTGTCGCGCTTGCCGGCTCGGAACGCCTCGAACAAGAACAACGACAAGCGACTGAACAAGAAAGAAAGACTTTCCCGATGACGGAAGCACAAGAAGAACAACGAGCACTCGATGCCGTCGAACTCGACGGCTCCCAAGGCGAAGGCGGTGGCCAGATCCTGCGCACCGGCCTCGCGCTGTCGATGGTCACGGGCCGGCCGCTGGCCATCGCGAAGATCCGCGCCGGCCGGGCCAAGCCGGGCCTGATGCGCCAGCACCTGGCGTGCGTGCACGCGGCGGCGGAGATCAGCGGCGCGCAGGTCGATGGTGCCGAGCTGGGCTCGCAGTCGCTGCGCTTCGTGCCGGGGCCGGTGCGCGCGGGCGACTACCGCTTTGCGATCGCCGGTGCGGGCAGCTGCATGCTGGTGCTGCAGACGGTGCTGCCGCCGCTGCTGCTGCAGCCCGCGGGCCAGGTGAGCCGGCTGCGGCTGAGCGGTGGCACGCACAACCCGATGGCGCCGCCGTTCCACTTCCTGGAGCGTGCGTTCGCGCCGCTGGTGCGTCGCCTCGGCGGCGACCTGCAGCTCGTGCTGCGCCGTTGCGGCTTCTATCCGGCCGGTGGCGGCGAGGTGGACGCGACGATCGTGCCGGCGGCGGAAGGCGCGCGGCTGCAGGCCTTCGACCTGCTGTCGCGTGGTGAGCTGCGCGCGGGCCATGCGGAGTGCCTGGCGCCCGGCTTGCCGCGCCATGTGGCGGCGCGCGAACTAGAAACGGTGGGGGCGGCGATGGGCTGGTCGGTGGAAGCCGAGCAACTGCGCACGATGCCGACGCGCCAGAACGAGGGCCCGGGCAATGCGCTGCTGGTGACGCTGGCCTACGAACACCTCACCGAGGTGTTCACGGCCTTCGGCGAGAAGACGCTGAGCGCGGAGCAGGTGGCGCATGGCCTCGTGAAGGAGGTGCGCGCGTTCCAGAAGCATGAAGATGCGGCCGTGGGGCCGCACTTGGCCGATCAGCTGGCGCTGCTGCTGGCGCTGGCGGTGTTCCGGCAACCGGGGCAGTCGGGCGCGTTCACCTGCAGCGAAGTGACACCGCACACGCGCACGAACTGCGCAGTGATCGAGCGCTTCCTGCCGGTGCGCTTCACGATCGCCGAGGCCGCAGGCCCGCGCGCGGCGCGGGTGCAGGTGGCGTCGTGATTACAGGCCGGCCTGGCGCGTGAAGCTCACGGTCGGCTTCTTGTAGGCAGAGGGCACTTCGTCGCGGTAGAAGGCGCGGCGGTCCAGGCTTTGCAGCGGGTTGTGGGCAGCGGCCACGGCCTGGTCGCGCACGGCCTGGCGGTCGAGCGTGGAGGTCACGGCGACAGTGCCTTCGGCGGCAGCGTCCGAGTACTCGTTGCCATTGCGCGCGGCGGCGACGGCCTGGGTGCGCACGTCGGCACGGCTGGCGGCCGAGGTGATGGCGTGCACGCCTTCATACGTTTCGGCGTGGGCCGCGCCCACGGTGCCCAGCAGGGCGAAGGCGGTGGCGGAAATGGCGAGGAGTTGCTTGCTGTTCATGGTGAGATTTCCCTTGAGTCTGTGGGCGGCGGACAGTCGTCGTTGCCACAAGCTGCAGTGTGAAACCGCATCACGGAAGGCGCTGTGCGTTTGCGCACCGAATCCAGCAGGTGATGCTCAGGCCGCTTTCCAGGCGCGTGAATACATCACGGCCAGTGGTTCGGAGCGCCCGCGCACGTTCAGCGTGTCGACGGGGCCCAGCGCTGCTTCGGCGCCGGCCTGTTGTGCAGCGAACTGCGAGACCACGAGCCGCGCCGAGGCGGTCTTCGAATGGTCCTGCAGCCGGCTCGCGGTGTTGACCACTTCGCCGATGGCGGTGAAGGTGGTGGTCTCGAGGTAGCCGACCTCGCCGACGGCCGCGCGCCCGGCGTGCAGGCCCATGCCGAAGTCCAGGTGCTGGCCGAACTGGGCCTGGAAGTCGACGTTCCATGCGTCCATGCGTTCGCCGATGAGTTGGGTGGCGTGCAGGGCCTGCCGGCAGGCGGTGGGCAGGTCGCTCTCGAGGCCGAAGATGGCCATCACGCTGTCGCCGATGAACTGGTTGGGCACGCCGCCGCTCTCGCGCACGGCGGCGCCCACGATGGCGAAGTAGCGGTCGAGCACGTAGGCCAGGTCGAAGGGCCACTGCCGCTCCGACAGGCCCGACCAGCGCCGCAGGTCGACGAACAAAATCGCCACGTCGCGCTCGTGCCCGAAGCGTCCGACCGGCGCGGGCCGGCCTTCGCGCGGCAGCGGCGCGAACAGCGGCGTCACCTCGATGCTGCCGCGCGGGCGCAGCTGGCAGGCCAGCCGCACGTCGTGCGGGGCGCGCACGCGCTCCAGCGTGCGCTGCTCGTCACGGCCTGGCGTGCCGATGTGTTCGGGCGCACCGCCCACGCGCACGCGGCAGGTGGAGCAGCGCGCGCGCCCGCCGCAGATCGACACGTGCGCGATGCCGTGCGAGCGGCTGGCTTCGAGCACGCTCCAGCCGGGCGGCACGTGCACGGTGCGGTCGGGGTAGCGCAGCGCGACGGTGGCGCCGCGCGCGCGCCGGGCCAGGCTGCTGCGCGCCGCGTAGGCTGCGAGCAGGGCCAGCAGCGCCAAGGCGTAGTAGAGCTTGAGGTCGGTCTCGGCGGTGTTGAGCGCGTGGCCCTGTTCGGGTGTCGGCAGCACGACGGGCGGCACGCCGGTCCACTGGAACTCGCGCCCCATCGACACGAAGCCGATCGCGGCGGTCACCGGCAGCAGCACGGCCACGGCGAGCAGCGGCGCGAACAGGCGCCGGTAGAGCGGGCGCACGCGCAGCGCGAAGTGCAGGCCGAGGCAGCCGTGGGCCCAGGCGGCGAGCATCATGCTCAGTTGCGCGCCCGCGCCGGCCAGGTCCCACAGGCCCCAGACCACGCGCACGTACGAGCCCTCGATGCCGTAGGCCAGCCAGGCGCCGCGCATGGCGGTGAGGTGCGTGGCCAGCAGCAGCGGCAGTGCAAAGCCCAGCAGCACGCGCAGGGCCTCGAGCGGCGGCATGCGAAGGGTGCGGCGTTCCCACAGGGCGGCCACGGCCAGCGCGAGATGGGTGACGGCGGCGCCGTACAGCAGCAGCGTGCCGGGCAGGCTGTGCCAGAACTTCTGCACGCCGCGCAGCACGGTCTCGGCCGCGGCGAAGGAGACGATGCCCAGCGAATGGTTCAGCAGGTGCGCCGTGATGTAGGCCATCAGCACCAGCCCGCTCGCCCAGCGGAGGTTGCGCCGTGTCGGCGTTCTCAGCAAAAAAGGGGAAGGAGGGGAACGTCTGTCCATGAACGGGTTCGAAGCGGCACCCGAGCATAATGCGCGCGCCTCGATGACCACCGGCATGGCCCTACCCGAACCCACCCCCCGCTCCAGCCTCGCGCTGCGCCGCATCGCGCTGCTCGAAGGCCTCTCCGACGACCGCTTCGACCATCTGGCGCGCCAGTGCCTGTGGCACAGCGTGGCGGCCGGCAAGCCGCTGATGCTGCGCGCCGACCTGCAGGGGGAGGTGTTCCTGCTGGTGTCGGGCCGCGTGCGGGTGACGACCTACGCGGCCAACGGCCGGCAGGTGACGTTCCGCGATTCGGAGGCCGGCGCGCATTTCGGCGACATCGCCGCCTTGGACGGCGGGCCGCGTTCGGCCGACGTGGTCACGCTCGAACCCTGCGTGGTCGCCAGCCTGGACCGTGCGGCCTTCCTGGCGCTGCTGCGCGAAGAGCCGCTGGTGGCCGAGCGCGTGATGCAGCGGCTGGCCGCGCTGGTGCGGCAGCTGTCGGAGCGGGTGATCGACCTGAGCACGCTGGGCGTGCAGAACCGCCTGCATGCCGAGCTGCTGCGCCTGGCGCGCGAGGCCGGCATCGACGGCAACGAGGCCCGGCTGGAGCCCGCACCCAAGCACGCGGCGCTGGCCAGCCAGATCAGCACCAACCGCGAGCAGGTGACCCGCGAACTCAACACGCTGGTGCGCGGCGGCGTGCTGCGCAAGGACGGCAAGGCGCTGGTGGTGGCCGATGCCGAGCGCCTGGCGCTGATGGTGTCGCAGGTGCGCGGCGACTGACCCGGTCCGCTCAGTTCCAGCGGCCGTTCGGGCCCGCCACGCTGTAGCGGCCCGCGCCCATCAGCGCCACGCTCAGCGCGCCGAACAGGTACAGGCCCTGCAGTTCCAGCGCCCAGCCGCCCTGCTTGGTCAGCGCGAACAGGTCGGCCATGTGCACGAGACCGAAGGCGAAGAGCATGTTGATCACCACCACGGCGGCGGCGGCGCGCGTCCACAGGCCCGCGATCATCAGGAGCGGCGCGACGATCTCGCCCACGAACACGAGGTACGCCAGCCCGCCCGGCAGGCCGGCCTTGGCCAGCATGCCGCCGATGAAGCCGACGCCGGCCGAGAGCTTGAAGATGCCGTGCAGCAGCATCAGCACGCCGACCGACACGCGCAGCACCAGCTTGCCGGCGTCGTCGCGGGCCGCGGGCGTGGCAAGGAACGACGAGGAGGAAGACGCCGAAGCGGCGGAGGCGATCGGGGCAGCCTGGGTGTTCATGGCGAATCCTTGAGTGGAAGAAAAAAGGAAGAAGGCCGCCGCGGACTGCGGCGGTTGCCATGCCAGTGTGAGAGCCCCGCCGCCGCCGGTCGGTGCGTTTACGCACACTTTTCGGCGGTTGGGTCGCGGCCGCGGGGCCTCAGTCGCCCTTGTAGCCCGAGGCCTTGATCACCGGCAGCCAGCGCGCGGCCAGCGCGTCGGTGTAGCGCACCACCTCTTCGGTCGAGGCGCCGGGCAGCAGGTCGTAGCCCACGCGGCCGAGCTTTTCGCGCACGTCGGGCAGGGCCAGCACCTTGCGCACGGCCCGGTTCCACTGCGCCAGCGTGGCAGGCGCGGTGTTGGCGTGGGCGTACAGCACGTAGCGCGACGAGGCCACGAGCGTCGGGTAGCCCGACTCGGCGAAGGTCGGCACGTCGGGCAGGCCGTCGGCGCGCTTGTCGCCGGCCACCGCCAGCACGCGCAGCTTGCCCGCGCGGTGGTACTCGGTGAGGGTGGTGGTGGCGTCCATGCCCGAGGCGACCTGGCCGCCGATCAGCTCGGTGACCATGGCCGCGCCGCCGCGGTAGGGCACCAGGGTGGCGCCGCTGCGCGACAGGGCCACGAAGTCCATGGCCAGGAAGTGCAGCAGCGAACCCACGGTGGTGATGCCGATCGAGCCCTGGTCGGGGTTCGCCTTGGCGGCCTGGACGAACTGGGCCAGCGTTTTCACCGGCGAGGCGGCGCTCACGGCCAGGCCGAACTGGATGCCGCTCACGTCGGTCACGGGCTTGAAGTCGGTGGCCGGGTTGAAGCGCATGTTGGCGTAGATGGCGGGGCCGATGAACATCGGGTCGACCGGCGCCAGCAGCATGGTGGTGCCGTCGGCGGGGCTGTTCTTCAGCACCTCGGCCGCCAGGCGCGTGCCGGCGCCGGGGCGGTTGTCGACCATGACGGGGCGGCCGAGTTCGTCCTTGAGCTTTTCGGACAGCAGCCGGCCCATGAAGTCGGCCGGGCCGCCGGCCGGGAAGGGCACGATCAGGCGGTTGACCGCCGGCTGCGCGTTCGCGCCGTACGGCAGCAGGCCGCCCAGGCCCGTGGCCGCTGCCGCGCGGATGAGGCCGCGCCGCGAGAGCGCAGCGCCGGTGGGGAAAGTGAAGGGGGTCATCGAAAGTCTCCGGGTGGTTGGAATCGTTGGAAGAACAGAAAAAGAAAGATCACTGCGCGACCAGCGGCATGAAGCGGGCCGCGTCCTCGATCGCCTGGCCGGCCTCCAGCAGCAGGTCTTCGCGGAAGCGCCAGGCCAGCAGCTGCACGCCCATGGGCGCGCCGCCGGCCATGCCGGTGGGCACCGCGAGGCCCGGCATGCCCAGCGCGGCGGTCGCGAGCAACGGGCTCTGGGCGTCGATGAGGGCGCGGGCGCGTTCCAGGCTGGCGACGTCTTCGTCCTGCGGGCAGGGGCGCTGCCACGACACGGGCATCAGCACCAGCGGATGGGTCTGCATGAACACCGACCAGCTGCGCAGCAGCGCCTGGCGCCGCGCGAGCGCGTCCAGAAAACCGTCGCGGTCGGTCTCGGCCATGCCTTCGAGCAGGTAGCGCTGGCTGCGCCGCATGAGGTCGTCGCCGTGCTGCTCGACGCCCGCGATGATGTTGCGGCGCGTGTCGTCCACGATCAGCGTGCGCCACAAGGCGGCGGCTTCGCCGAAGCAGGGCAGCTCGGCTTCGTCGACCGCGTAGCCCGCCTGCTGCAGCCAGCGCGCGGCGTCGTCCAGCGCCTGCGTGACGGACGGGTCGACCGGGATGCCCGGCGCGCGCTTGAACAGCGCCACGCGGATCGGGCCGGTGGGGCGCGGCAGCTCGTGCGGCACCGGCACCCAGTTCGGGTCGCGCGCGTCGGGGCGCGCCATGGCCTCGTAGCCCAGTCGCAGGTCGGCGATGCTGCGCGCCAGCGGCCCCTGCACCGACATGAGCTGCGGCGTGATGCCGCGCTCGCTCGTCGCGCTCGGGTTGAAGGCCGGCACGCGGCCGGCCGTGGGGCGCAGGCCGGCCACGCCGCAGGCGTACGCGGGGTAGCGGATGGAGCCGCCGATGTCGTTGCCGTGCGCCAGCGCGCCCATGCCGCTGGCCACCGCCGAAGCCGCGCCGCCGCTGGAGCCGCCGGGGGTGATGGCTGCGTCCCACGGGTTCAGTGTGCGGCCGTGCACGCCGTTGTCGGTGAACCAGCGCGACGAGTAGGTCGCGGTGTTGCTGCGCCCCACGATGACGGCGCCCGCGCTGCGCCAGTGCGCCACCACCGGCGCGTCTTCGCGGGCGATGTGGTCCTTCAACGGGATCACGCCGTTGGTGGTGGCGTGGCCGGCCTGGTCGACGTTGACCTTGATGCTGACCGGCACGCCGTGCAGCGGGCCCAGCGCTTCGCCGCGCAGGGTGCGCGCGTCCGCGGCGTCGGCGCTGGCCAGGGCTTCGTCGGCCAGCACTTCGGCCAGGGCATTGAGGCGCGGGTTGAGTTCGGCGATGCGCGCGAGCACGCTGGTCGTCACTTCGCGGCAGGACAGCTCGCGGCGGCGCACGGCGTCGGCGAGGTCGGTGGCGCTGCGCTGCCAGAGGGCGGGGGATGCAGTCATGGGAGGTCTTCGGGAAAGTTCAGGCAAAGGAAACCCCGCACCCCGGCGCGACCGGGGTGAAGGCAAGAGAGAGCAGGAGAAGAGGGCGGCGGCGACGCGGATCAGCGTGCGCCGCGCGGGCGTCAGCCGGTCGGTTTCTTCATGAGCAGGCTGCCGCGGTCGACGCGGGATTCGGCCTCCAGGGCCAGGGCTTCGGCGTGTTCCATGTGCACGCGCATGACCTCGCGCGCACGCGTGGGGTCGCGGGCGCGCAGCGCGTCGAGCAGTTCGGTGTGGCTGTCGACGATCTCCTCGTCGAACTGGTCGAACTCGGTGAGCGCGTTGCGCACGATGATCACGCGGCGGATCACGTCGTTGAGCAGGCGGCACACCAGCGCCAGGAAGGGGCTGCTGCAGGCCTCGGCCAGCCGGTCATGGAACAGCAGGTCGGCCTCGCGGCGCTCGTTCCAGTCGGCGCTGCCGCCGTGCGCCGGGTGGCTGTGGCCGATCAGCGCCTCCAGCGCGGCCAGGTCGGCCTCGGTGAGGCGCGTGGCCACGTTGGCGGCCAGCTCGGGCTCGACCACGCGCCGCAGCGCGTACAGCATCGTGATGTCGACCGGCTGGAAGTACAGGAAGTTCGACACCGCCTGCAGGCACTGCTCGTACGAGGCCTGCGTGAGCGTGGCGCCGCCGTTAGGACCGGTGCTGATTGCGACCAGCCCCTGCACCTGCAGCGCGGCCAGCGCCTCGCGCACCGTGCCGCGCGACACGCCGAGCTGCTCGATCAGCTCTTTCTCCTGCGGCAGCTTGTTGCCGACCTGCTGCTGGGTCTGCACGACCCAGCGCTTGATGTTGTCGACCACCTGGTCGGAACGCTTCACGCGCTTGTCGCGCGTGAGCGAAGGCTTGGGTTGGGAAGGGGGCATCTGCGTTTCGGGTATTTATGATCATAAATGTCATAAATCTCGAAAACGCTGTCAAGCGGGTTCTCCCGTGAGGCGTGGCCGGGGTGGGCCGTCGGCAGGAAACCGGGCTTCCTGCTACGCTCCCGGACGGCCCGCCTGCCCCTGGCGGGCTTTTTTCTGCGCTGCTGGTTTCCCCATGGTTTTTCCCCTCATCACCGACCCGTCGTTCTACGCGGTCGCCGTCCCCGCCGTGCTGCTGCTCGGCATCAGCAAGAGCGGCTTCGGCGCCGGATTCGGGTCGCTGGCCGTGCCGATGATGGCGCTGGCCGTCACCGTGCCGCAGGCGGCGGCGATCCTGATGCCGCTGCTGCTGCTCATGGACCTGCTCGGCCTGGCCGCGTTCCGGCGCGACTTCGACCGCTCGCTGCTCAAGTTCCTGGTTCCGTTCGGGCTGGTCGGCACGGTGATCGGCACGCTGCTGTTTCGCGTGCTGTCGGCCCACACGGTGGCGGGCATCGTGGGCGTGTTCACGCTGGTGTTTTTGGCGCAGCGCCTGCTGTTCCCGCCCAAGCCCAACGACCCGCTGCCGTCGCGCGCGGTGGGCGCGGTGCTGACGACCGTGTCGGGCTTCACCAGCTTCATCGCGCATGCGGGCGGGCCGCCGATCAACGCCTACGTGATCCCGTTGAAGCTCAAGCCCGTGGTATTCACGGCGACCATGGCCCACTTCTTCTTCGTGGTGAATCTCAGCAAGTGGATTCCCTACGCGTGGCTCGGCCTGCTCGACTTTCGCACGCTGGCCACCTCGCTCGTGCTGATGCCGATCGCACCGCTGGGCGTGTGGATCGGCATCCGCATCGCACGCCGCATCGATGCGACGTGGTTTTATCGCTTCGTGTACCTGGGCATGCTGCTCACGGGCCTGAAGCTCGTCTACGACGGCTTCCTGGCCTGAGGCCGGCCGCAGGCCAGGCCCCTTCGTGAAACACCGAGGAACCGGCTTTGCCGGGCCTCAGGTGTTGCCCCCGGTAGGGGGTTGGAGAAGCGACACGCAGTGCGCGAAGCCTGGGGGCGAGTCAAAGTTCCACGATCGACTTGAAGCCGCCGAAGATCATGCGTTTGCCGTCGAACGGCAGGTTCTTCATGTCCATCATGGCCTCCAGGCGCGGGTCGGCCATGACCTTCTTGTTGATCGTGTCGCGGTGCTTGCGCGACTTGTAGGTGATCCACGAGAAGGCCACGGTCTCGTCGGCCTTGAGCTTCACGCTTTGAGGGAACGACGTGAGCTTGCCGGGCTTCACGTCGTCGGCGATGCACTCCACGTACTCGAGCGCGCCGTACTCCATCCAGACCTTGCCGGCCTTGCGTGCGAGCTTGCGGTAGGCCTCGACGTTCTTGGTGGGAATGGCGACGATGAATCCGTCTACATAACGAGCCATGTCTGTTCTCCTGAATAGGGGATAGAAACGTTAAAAAAAGAAAAAGCGGGGGCTGCATGGCGCCGTCGCGTTCACGGCGACGCTGTCTTGCCCGCCGCGCCCGGGGCCGACGCTGCTTCGTTGTTGTTGTGGGTGTGTCCCGGCGCAGCCGGGCGAAGCAGCAGGACCCCGATCAGACCCGCCGCCGCCGCGAACACGGCGCCGACCAGGAATGCCAGGTTGTAGCCACCGGTGAGCGCCAGCGGCGTCTGCGCGCCGGCGGTGGCCATGGCGGTGGTGCGTGCCGCCGCGGCGCTGGCCAGCACGGCCAGGCCCAGGGCGCCGCCCATCATGAAGGCGGTGTTGACCACGCCCGAGGCCAGGCCCGAGTCGGCCGGGTCGACCTCGCTCATGGCCGCCAGCAGCACCGGGTTGAAGGCCATGCCCGCGCCCAGGCCCAGCAGCACCATGCCGGGCAGCACGTCGAGCACAAAGCTGCCGTTGACCGGCGCGCGCGCGAACAGCGCCAGCCCGAGGGCCGCGAGCCACAGCCCCGCCGCCAGCGGCTTGCGGATGCCGAAGCGCATCACGATCTTTGCGGAGAGGCCGAGCGAGAACACCGCCATGATCACGTTGGCCGGCAGGAAGGCCAGCCCGATCTGCATCGGCGTGTACTGCAGCACCAGCTGCATGTACAGCGCCGAGATGAAGAACCACGCGAACATGGCCGCGGCCCACAGCACGCCCACCACGTTGGCCACCGACACGCTGCGCAGCTTGAACAAACCGAGCGGCATCAGCGGATGCTGCACGCGCGACTCGATGGCGATGAAGACGGCCAGCAGCACCACGGCCGCGCCGAGCAGGCCCATCGTCTGCGTGGAGCCCCAGCCCGCTTCATTGCCGTTGACCACGCCGTACACCGCGAGCATCAGCGACGAGGTGACGGTGATGGCGCCGGCCACGTCGAGCTTCTCGCCGTGCGCATGGCCGCGTGCGTTGGGCAGCAGCGCCACGCACAGCGCATACACCGCCACGCCGATCGGCAGGTTGACCAGGAAGATCCAGTGCCAGCTCAGCGTGCTGGTGAGCAGGCCGCCCAGCAGCACGCCGATGCTGCCGCCGCCCGCGCACACGAAGCCGTACACGCCCATCGCCTTGGCGCGGTCGGCCGGCTCGGTGAACAGGTTCATGATCAGCGAGAGCGCCACGGCCGACACCACCGCGCCGCCCAGGCCCTGCACCGCGCGCGCTGCCACCAGCAGGCCCTGCGAGGTCGAGACCCCGCAGGCCAGCGAGGCCAGCGTGAACAGCACCAGGCCCGCGAGGAACACGCGGCGGTGGCCGTACAGGTCGCCCAGCCGCCCGCCCAGCAGCAGGAAGCCGCCGAAGGTCAGCATGTAGGCGTTCACCACCCAGACCAAAGACGTCTCGGAAAAGCCGAGGTCGGTGCGGATCGAAGGCAACGCCACGTTCACGATCGTGGTGTCCAGCACGATCATCAGCACGCCCAGGCACAGCACCATCAGGGCGAGCCAGCGCTTTCGGTTGTCGAGGGTTTCGGTCATGGAAGGTGCTTCCTGCGAAGAAGGGAAAAAGTAGAGAGAGGCGGCTCCGTGCTCAGACCAGCGCCTTGCCGCCGTTGATGAGCCAGGGCGTGCCGAAGCGGTCGGTCACCATGCCGAAGCCTTCGACCCAGAAGGTCTTCTCGAACGGCATGCCGACCGTGCCGCCGTCGGCGAAGGCGTCGAAGATGCGCCGCGCCTCGGCCACGGTGTCGAGCGTGAGCGCCACGCCGAAGCCCTTCATGCCTTCGAAGGGCTGGCCCGGCATGGTGTCGGAGGCCATGAGGATGCCGTCGCCGTAAGTGAGCGACGCATGCATGATCCGCTTCTTGGCCTCGGCCGGCATCTGGTCGGTGTCGGGGGCTTCGCCGACGGTCATCATCATCTGCATGGTGCCGCGCAGCGTCTTCTCGTAAAAGCGCATGGCCTCGGCGGCGTTGCCGTCGAACGTGAGGTAAGCGTTGATGGGGGACATGAGAGTTCCTTGAGTGATGGAGGTGAGTCGATGGAGGAAAGAGGCGTCTACTTCTCGGTGGCGCTCTTCAGATTGGCCAGGCCCGCCTCGAAGTCCTTGCCGATCATCTGATCCATGTCGAAGAAGATGCCCATGAGCTTGGCCATGTAGGGGCTCGGGCCGTACATCGCCCAGGTGACCTGCGTGGCGCCGCCCTGCGGCTGCAGCGTGAACTCGGCCGTGTTGTGGCCTTCGAAGGGCTTCACGAAATCGAGCTTGATCGCAACCTTCGACGCCGGCTGCGACTCGGTGATTTCCATCGTGCCCGCACCCGCCTTGCTGTTGCCTTCCCAGGCGTAGGTGGCGCCCTTGCCGCTGGCGGCGCCGCCGTAGCTGCGCTTCATGGCCGGGTCGAGCTTCTCGTAGGGCGACCACGCGCCCCAGCGGTGGAAGTCGTCGATCAGCGGAAAGATTTTTTCGGCCGGCGCGTCGATGCGCGTGGTGCGCTCGACGCGAAAGCTGTCGGGCCGCGTGGCGCCGTAGATGAGCAGCGCGGCAATCAGCGCGAGGACGGCGAGGACGATGGTCTTGAGCATGATGAAGAAAAGCGTGTGGGAAGAGTGAAGAACGAGCCCCCGCGCATCACGCGGCGGCCGGGTCCGCCACCAGCAGCCAGCCCACGCCGAAGCGGTCGCTGAGCATGCCGAAGCTGGTGGTGAAGAAGGTCGGGATCAGCGGTTGCATCACCTGGCCGCCATCGGCCAGTGCGTCGAACCACTTGCGGGCGTCGGCGTCGCTGTCGGCCGACAGCGACAGCATGATTCCCTTGAACTCGGCCTGGCCGGAGCAGCGTCCGTCGGACAGCATGAGCTCGGTCTGGCCGATGCGCAAGACCGAATGCATCACTTTGTCAGGGCCGGGCATGCCGCCGGCGCAGCCGGCTTCGGGGTCGCCCTCGGGGCCGCCGGTGGCCGGCGCCTCGCTGTAGCGCATCAGCTGCACGACCTCGGCGCCGAGCGCCTTCTTGTAGAAGGCGATGGCTTCGTCGCAACGGCCTTCGAAGGACAGGTAAGACTGGACTTTCATGGCGTTTCCTTTTGGTTGGTTCACGGGCACAACGGGTCTGCGCGAAAACAATGGAATTACTTTGTGTACACCGTACACAAAGAATAGCAGAGATAATGGACAGTGTCCACATGGAGTCGCGATGAAGCTCAACAACGTTCCCGAAAGCCTGCCGCCCGCGCGCAGCACCTACCGCCACGGCGATCTGCGCCGTGCGTTGCTGGATGCGGGCATCGAACTGGCGCGGGACGGGGGCCCCAGTGCCGTGGTGCTGCGCGAGGCCACGCGCCGCGTGGGCGTGGTGCCGAATGCGGCCTACCGCCACTTCGCGAGCCGGCACGACCTGCTGCTGGCGGTGCGCGCCGCGGCGCTGTCGGAGGCGGCCAAGGCGATGGAGGGCGAACTCGCCGTGCTGCCCTGCGACCAGCCGCCCGCCGACTTCGCGCGCGCCCAGGTGCGCGCCATCGGCACCGCTTATCTGCGCTTTGCGCAGGCGCAGCCGGGGCTGTTTCGCACGGCCTTCGTGGTGTCGGAAGACGCGCAGGGCGACGTCGGTCCCGACGGCGCGGGCGCCAGCGGCATGAACCCGTTCGAGTTGCTGGGCGCGGCCGTCGACCGGCTCGTGGACGCGGGCCTGCTCGACCCGGCGCGGCGCCCGGGCGCCGAATACCTCGCGTGGTCGGCGGTGCACGGGCTGGCGTTGCTCATCATCGACGGCCCGCTGCGCGGGGTCGACGCAACGGCCACGCACGCGCTGGGGCAGCGCCTCATCGACATGGTGGAACGCGGCCTGTAGCCGCAGCGTCGCCGCGCTCCGGTCTCAGAGATAGATCTTCTGCAGCAGCTTGATGAGCGTCTCGCGCTCGCGCGTGCTCAGGCGGCTGCTGGCTTCGGTTTCCAGTTGCACCACGGCCTGCTCGGCCTCGCGGATCAGCGTCTCGCCGGCCGGCGTGAGGTGCAGGCCGACGGCGCGCCCGTCGTGCGGATGCGGACGGCGTTCGATGAGGCCGCGGCCGTCCAGCGTGGCCACCAGGCTCACGAGGTTGGGCGGCAGGATGTCCAGCGTGTTGCACAGCTGCCGCGAGGTGGCGCCCGGGTTGTGCGCCAGCAGCGAGAGCACCGAGAAGTCGATCTGCTTGAGGCCGTAGGGCGCCATGCGGTCGGCGAACACGGTGCTCACGATCAGCCAGGCGCGCCGGGCGTTGTAGCCGACCAGCCCTTCGAGCACGCGGGCGTCGAGCCGGTCCGTGCGGGGGGACGGCAGGGCGGCGGATTCGGTTTTGGCGGACGGTGTTTTCGCGGGAGGAGGCATGCGGCGAGCGTAACCGCGCGTTGCTTTCTCGAACAACTAGCGTGACGCCTCTTGTGCGGAATGCGCCAGTGCGACACCCTCACAAGCCCGCTTGACGATGCCCAGGCGCATCTCGAATTCGGGCAGCACCCAGCGCCGGAAGGTCGCCGCGGCGCGAAGGCGATCCGCATCGTCGGGCGCGGCCACTTCGATGCGGGCCCAGGCCCACGCCATCAGCGTGAGGATCGTCACGCGCAGGAAGTCGTCCGCCACCTCGTAAGGCAGCACGGGGTTGGCGTGCGCCGCCATCGCCACCGTGGTGCCCAGGTAACGCAGCTGCGCCAGCCGGCGCTGCACGTCGGCATCGGCCTCGCGCGAGGCGTCGAGCGTGTCGCGCAACTCGAGCAGCACGGCCGACAGCGCCGCGCCGCCGTCGGGCAGCACCTTGCGCACCAGCAGGTCGATGGCCTGGATCTCGTTGGTGCCCTCGTAGATCATGGTCACGCGCGCGTCGCGCACCACCTGCTCGACGCCCCATTCGCGCACGTAGCCGTGGCCGCCGAACACCTGCAGGCAGTCGCTCGCGCCGTGGAAGGCCTGCTGCGTGCAGGCGGCCTTGAGCACCGGCGTGACGAGCGAGCACCAGCGCTGCGCGCGTTCGCGGGCCTTGGGGTCGCTGTCGTGCGTGGCGATGTCGAGCATCAGCGCGCTGCGGTAGGCCAGCGCGCGCGAGCCCTCGATCCAGGCGCGCTGGGTGTCGAGGATGCGGCGCACGGCCGGATGCTCGGCGATCAGGTCGGCCGCCTCGCTGCCGCGGCTGGCGGGCACGGCGCCGGGCGCGCGCATCTGGCGGCGCTCGGCCGCATAGGCGTCGGCCTTCTGCCAGGCGGCGTCGAGCAGGCCGATGCCCTGCAGCGCCACGTGCAGGCGCGCCGCATTCATCATCACGAACATCGCGGCCAGCCCGCGACCGGGCTCGCCGACCAGCCAGCCGGTGGCGTCGTCGAAGCGCATCGTGCAGGTCGGGCTGCCGTGCAGGCCCATCTTTTCTTCGATGCGCTCGCAGTGCACCGCATTGCGCGCACCGTCGGGCAGCCGCTTCGGCACCAGCGCCAGCGACAGGCCCTTGGGCCCCGCCGGTGCATCGGGCAGGCGGCACAGCACGAGGTGCACGATGTTCGGCGTGAGGTCGTGCTCGCCGCCCGAAATGAAGATCTTGCCGCCGTTCACGCGCACGCTGCCGTCGGCCTGCGCCGTGGCGCGCGTGCGCACCTGGCCGAGGTCGCTGCCGGCATGCGCTTCGGTCAGGCACATGGTCGCGAGCCATTCGCCGGTCGCGATCTTCTGCAGGTAGCGCGCCTTCAATTCGTCGCTGCCGTGGTGCTTGAGGCAGGCGTACGCGCCGTGCAGCAGCCCCGGCGCCATGGTGAAGCCGTGGTTCGCGGCGCTGAGCCATTCGTAGAGGATGGCTTCGAGCACCGCGGGCAGGCCCTGGCCGCCGTCTTCGGTGGCGGCCGACAGCGCCGGCCAGCCACCGTCCACGAAGGCCTGGTAGGCCGCGCGAAAGCCCGGTGGCGTGACGACCTCGCCGCCATCGAAGCGACAACCCACCTCGTCGCCCTCGCGGTTCAGCGGCGCGATCACCTCGCCGACGAAGCGTGCGGCTTCTTCGAGCACCTGCGACTGCAGCGGCTCGTCGACCTCTGCGAAGGGCGCGAGTGCGCGCAGGCGCGTGGGCGCATCGAGCACCGCGTTCAACAGGAAGCGGACGTCTTCGGGGCGGGGCTGGTAGTGCATCGGGTTCAGGACTCGGCGGTGAAACCGATCTTCTTGACCAGCGGGCCCCAGCGTTCGTACTCGGACTGCAGCGATTTCTTCATCTCCTCGGGCGAGGAGCCGTGCGCGATCAGGCCCACCGACAGCAGACCGTCGGCCACGGCCTTGTCCTTCAGCGCGGCCTGGATCGCGGTGCTCGCGACGGCGATGGTCGCGGCCGGCGTCTTCGCCGGTGCGAAGAAGCCGAACCACTCGTCGGCCACGATCTCGGGGAAGCCCTGCTCGGTGAAGGTCGGCACGTCGGGCAGGTAGGCGGGGCGCTGCGCGCCCGAGGTGGCGAGCACGCGCAGCTTGCCGGCCTTGGCGAACGGCAGGCAGTCGCCGGCGGGCGTCAGGCACGAGGCGATCTGGCCGCCCACCACGTCGTTGATGCCGGGCAGCGAACCGCGGTAGGGCACGTGGCGCAGGTCGGTGCCGGTGCTCAGGCCCAGCAGCGCGCCCAGAAAGTGGGGCGTGGAGCCCGCGCCCGGCGAGCCGTAGCTGGCCTGGCCGGGGTTGGCCTTGGCCCAGGCGATGTAGTCCTTCAGCGTCTTCACGCTGGCCGGCACCATCGGTCCGACGGCCAGGCCGTGCGTCATGACGGCGCCGATGGAGATGGGCGCGAAGTCGGGGATGGCGTAGCTGAGCTTGGTGTAGATGTGCGGGTAGATCGACAGCGCCGAGGCCTGCGCGAGACACAGCACCGAACCGTCGGCCGGCGAGGTCTTGAGCGTGTCGAGCGCGATGCGACCGCCCGCGCCGGGCTTGTTCTCGACCACCGGGTTGGTGGCGGTGAAGGGCGTGTTGCCCAGCTTGTCGGCCACGCGGCGAGCCACGCTGTCGCCCGCGCTGCCGGCCGGGAAGCCGTAGTAGATCTTTACCTGCTGCTGCACTGCCTGGGCGAGTGCGGCAAGGGGATGCAATGCGGCGAGCGCGGCGGTGCCGCCGAGCGCCGCCGTGAATTGGCGTCGGGTGGTCATGGTCTTGTCTCCTGGTTGTCTGCGGGGGCGGGAATCAGCGCGGCGCCATGCGCAAGGCGCCGTCGAGGCGAATCACTTCGCCATTGAGGTGGCCGTTGGTGACGATGTGGCAGGCCAGCTCGGCAAATTCAGACGGCTTGCCCAGGCGCGGCGGGAACGGGATCGAAGCGGCCAGCGAGTGCTGTACCGGCTCGGGCAGCTCCAGCAGCAGCGGCGTGGCGAAGAGGCCGGGCGCCACGGTGCACACGCGGATGGCGTGCTGCGCGAGGTCGCGCGCCATCGGCAGGGTCATGCCGACGAGGCCGCCCTTCGAGGCGCTGTAGGCCTGCTGGCCCACCTGGCCGTCGAAGGCCGCGACCGAGGCGGTGAAGAGCATCACGCCCTTTTCGCCGTTGTCGAGCGCGTCGAGCTTGGCGCAGCGCGCCGCGAACAGGCGCGCCATGTTGTAGCCGCCGATGAGGTTGATGTTGACCACGCGCACGAAGTCTTCGAGCGGCGCGGGGTTGCCGTCCTTGCCGACGATGCGCTTGGCGCTGCCGATGCCGGCCACGTTCATCAGGATGCGCGCGGGGCCGTGTACGGCCTGCGCCTTGTCGAGCGCGGCGTTCACGCTGTCGGTGTCGGTGATGTCGCAGACGCAGGCGACGCCGCCGATCTCGGCCGCCACCTTTTCGGCGAGGGCTGCGTTGCGGTCGAGCACCGCGACCTTGGCGCCCAGGCGCGCGAGTTCGCGCGCGGTGGCCTCGCCGAGGCCCGAGGCGCCGCCGGTGACGAGTGCGGCTTGTCCTTCGATCTTCATGGGTTGTCTCCTGATTGGGTTAGCGGGGCTTGAGCGTGAAAGGCAGCGTGTCGGCGTGCAGCGCATCGGCCAGTGCGGCGCGGTGCTTGAGCACGGCGCGCTGGTTGATCGAGCCCTTGTCGGTCACTTCGCCCTTGTCGATCGAGGGCGGTTCGGCCATCAGATGCAGCCGCGCGATGCGGTTGGCGCTGCCGGTGGCGCCGGCCGCGAGCGTGTCCACCACCTGCTGGAAATGCGCCTGCACCGGCGCGCTTTCGAGCACCTGCTGCAGCGGGGCGTCGCCGGGCAAATCGCAGAGCTGGCGCACCTTCTGCGTAGTGAAGATCAGCGCGCCGACTTCCTTCAGGTTGATGCCCGTGAGCACCGCGTCCTGCACATAGGGCGAGCCGGCTGCGATGATCTTTGCGCGCAGCGGGCCCACGCTCACGAAGGTGCCGGTGGCGAGCTTGAAGTCTTCGGCGATGCGGCCGTCGAAGCGCAGGCCGCGGTGGATGTCGCGGTCGTCGATCCACTTCACCGCGTCGCCGGTGGAGAAGAAGCCTTCGTCGTCGAAGGCCTCGGCGGTGGCTTCGGGCGCGCGCCAGTAGCCGGGCGTGATGTTGGGGCCGCGGTAGCGCACCTCGGTCTTGCCGTCGACCTCGATCAGCTTGAGCTCGATGCCGGCGGCCGGCAGGCCCACGTCGCCCGACTTCACGTCGGGGCCGGTCACGTACAGCGCGAAGGGGCCCGACTCGGTCATGCCCAGGCCGGTGCCCATCACGATGCGCTCGCCGACTTCCGATTCCTGCGTGCGGTGCAGGCTGTCCCACACGGGCTGCGCGAGCGCGGCGCCCGAGTAGAAGAACATCTTCACGCGCGACAGCAGGTTGCGGCGCAGCACGGCGTCGCTTTCCATCGCGTTGGCAATCGCCTCGAAGCCGGTGGGCACGTTGAAGTAGATGGTGGGCGCGATCTCGCGCAGGTTGCGCAGCGTCTCGGCCATGCCGGTGGGCGTGGGCTTGCCGTCGTCGATGAACAGCGTGCCGCCGTTGTCCAGCACGATGCCCACGTTGTGGTTGCCGCCGAAGGTGTGGTTCCAGGGCAGCCAGTCGACCAGCACGGGCGGCTCGTCGCCCAGCGCGGGAATCGACTGGCGCAGCTGCTGCTGGTTGGCGCACCACATGCGGTGCGTGTTGATCACCGCCTTGGGCATCTTGGTCGAGCCCGAGGTGAAAAGAAACTTGGTGATGGTGTCGGGGCCGGTGGCCTGCATCGCCGCATCGATGGCGGGCGTGGCCGGCGTGGCGGCGAGCACGTCGAAGCGCGTGGTGGCGCGGCCTTCGAGCGTGCCTTCGGCGAGCACGACCTCGGTGCCGGCCGGCACGGTGGCCGCGATGGCCTTGGCGAAGCGCGCGGCGTCGGCCGCGAACACCAGGCCGGGCGTGAGCGTGTCGATGACGTGGCGCAGCTTGTCGTAGTCCTGGCTCACGATCGCATAGGGCGGCGACACGGGGCAGTAGGGCACGCCGGCGTAGAGGCAGCCCAGCGCGAGCAGCGCATGCTCGATGCCGTTCTCGCTGAGGATCACGACCGGGCGCTCGGCGTTCAGGCCGCGATCGAGCAGGGCTTGTCCGATACCGCGCGCTTCTTCCAGCGCCTGCGCATAGCTCACGCGCAGCCAGTCGCCGGTGCGGCCGTCGGGCAGGCGCTCGCGGCGTGCGATGAAGGTGCGATCGGGCGCCACCTGCGCCCAGTGCGCGAGCCGGTCGGTCATGCGTTCGCGGTAGGCCTGCAGCGGCGTCTCGGCCGTGAGGTAGCGCGTGCCCGGCGCGCCGTCGCGCAGCACCGCGCGCGTCACGCCGAAGGCCAGCGGGCGGTAGCGGACGGCGGTCATCCCTTGCTCACCTTGGCGCCGCGGCCTTCGAGGAAGTCGCGCACGCGTTCCTTGGCCTCGGGCGCGGCCTGGACGATGCCCGACATCAGCGCCTCGGTGAAGAAGCCGTGGTCGGCCGACTGCTCGGAGATGCGCGGCAGCGCGTGCATCAGCGCGTAGTTGGTGAGCGGCGCGTTGGTGGCGATGCGCTTGGCAAGCTCCAAGGCCTTGTCGAAGGCGGTGCCCTCGTCGACCAGGTACTGCGCGAAGTTGGCGCGCTCGCCGTCTTCGGCGTTGTAGACGCGGCCGGTCATCATCATGTCGGTCATGCGGGCCACGCCGATCAGCTTGGGGATGCGCACCGAGCCGCCGCCGCCCACGAAGATGCCGCGCGAGCCTTCGGGCAGCGCGTAGAAGGTGGAGCGGTCGGCCACGCGGATGTGGCAGGCGCTGGCCAGCTCGAGCCCGCCGCCGACCACCGCACCGTGCAGCGCCGCCACCACCGGCACCGGGCCGTGCTGGATCAGGTCGAGCGCGCTGTGCCAGAGGCGCGAGTGCTGCATGCCCTGGCCGGCGTCGCGCTCCTTGAGCTCGCTCAGGTCCAGGCCGGCGCAGAAATGCGGGCCCTCGCCGTCGAGCACGGCCGCGCGCACCGTGGCGGGCAGCGTCTCGAAGGTGTCGCGCAGCGCGAGGATCAGGCCGTCGGACAGCGCGTTGCGCTTGGCGCCGCGCGTGAGACGAACGATGGCGACGTCGTCGCGGATGTCGAGGTGGAGGTCTGGATTGGTCATGATGGTGTGCGGGGTTGCGTTGGATTATGGTTATGAGAAATAATCAATTCAAGGCATTGGAGCCTCCCGAAACCTAGGGACTTACCCGAACCGGAGACAACGACATGGACCCACGGAACCTGATCGCGATCGACATCCACACCCACGCCGAAGTGAGCTGCTGGAACCCTTTCGACAACTACGGCGAGGAATACGACCGCGCGGCCGACAAGTTCTTCGGCTCGAACCGCCGCCCCACCATCGCCGAGAGCGTGGCGTACTACCGTGAAAGGAAGATCGGGCTGGTGATGTTCATGGTCGACGCCGAGTCGAACATGGGCCGCCGCCGCATCCCGAACGAGGAGATCGCCGAGGCGGCGCAGCAGAACAGCGACATCATGATTGCCTTCGGCAGCGTCGATCCGCACAAGGGAAAGATGGGCGCGCGCGAGGCGCGCCGGCTCATCGAGGAGCACGGCGTGAAGGGCTTCAAGTTCCACCCGACCGTGCAGGGCTACCACCCCTACGACCGCATGGCCTGGCCGATCTACGAGGTGATCGCCGAGTACAAGCTGCCGGCCATCTTCCACACCGGCCACAGCGGCATCGGCTCGGGCATGCGCTGCGGCGGCGGCCTGCGGCTGGAGTACAGCAACCCGATGCACCTGGACGACGTGGCCATCGACTTCCCCGACATGCAGATCGTCATGGCCCACCCCAGCTTCCCCTGGCAGGACGAGGCGCTCAGCGTGGCCACGCACAAGCCCAACGTGTGGATCGACCTGTCGGGCTGGAGCCCCAAGTACTTTCCGAAGCAGCTGGTGCAGTACGCCAACACGCTGCTGAAGGACCGCGTGCTGTTCGGCAGCGACTACCCGCTGATCACGCCCGACCGCTGGATGAAGGACTTCGAGGCCGCCGGCTTCAAGCCCGAGGTGATGCCCGGCATCCTCAAGGACAACGCGGTGCGCCTGCTGGGGCTCGGAACCCCGGTGGCCTGAGGCTCAGGCGGCGCGCGGCGCCGCCTCGTTCCAGTGCGGCTCCCACAGCGCCGCGCCGCGTTCGAACACGGCGGCCAGCTCCTTCTTGCGCCGCTGCGCCACCGCGGTGATCAAGGCATTGCAGACCGACAGCGCCGCCGTGTACGAATCGAAGGGCGAGGCGCTGGAGGTGCGCACCAGCAGCAGGTGATCGGCCGAGGCCGCCGCGGGCGCCGTGGGGCTGTCGGTGACCATGACGACCTTCGCACCCTGCTCGCGGAAGTAGGCCGCCGTGCGCGCGATCGCGAGCGAGTGGCGGCGGAAGGTGAGGGTGAGCAGCAGGTCGTTGTCGTCGATGCGCAGCAGCTGGTCTTCCAGCGGCAGCGCGCCCGCGCCGCCCAGCAGCCGCACGTCGGGCAGGCACAGGTTCAGGTTCAGCGCGAGGTGACTGGCCAGCGGCAGGCCGTTGCGCTGGCCGAGCACGTGCACGCGCACCTTGCGCTGCGTGAGCAGCTTCACCGCCGCCTCGAACGCGCCCACGTCGAGCGCCGCGAAGGTGGCGGCCAGGTTGTGCTGGTCGTGCAGCAGCGCGTTGTCCAGGCAGCTGCGCACGGAGGTGTCGTCGCCGATGACCGCGTCGGCGCGCGTGGCGGGCGAGGCGAGCAGGGCGGTGACTTCGGCACGCGCCTCCATCTGCGCCTGGGCGTAGCTCTCGTAGCCCAGCTTGGCGAGCAGCCGCACCACGGTCGAGGCGCTGGTGCCCACCTTTCTTGCAAGGCTCGTTGCAGATTCGAGCAGCCCCTGCGGGTGGTGCGCCTGCAATTCCTCGATGAGGCGTCGCTCGCTTTTCGTGAGCTTCTTGCCATAGCCCGAGATGCGCTGGTTCAGGCTGGGGGCGGCGGGGGTGTCTGCGTGCGGCATCGGAGAAACCTCATGTTTGCAACGAGTATTGCAAAAATTGGACCTCCTTGCAAAAATGAATGCACGATTTCGGCCGGACCTGTCCGCCCGATTGCCCGCTTCTTCTGCAGAAAGACCTTGCCATGCGTTCCACCACCCCCGCCGTGCCCGCCCTGCGCCGGCGCGAGATCCTCGGCGCCGGCCTGACGGCGGCGCTGCTGCCCCTGTCCGCTCGCGCCCAGGCCTTTCCGGCCCGCCCGGTCACGCTGGTGGTGCCGTTCCCGGCCGGCGGCTCGGTCGACCTGATCGCGCGTCTGTACGCCGAGCCGCTGTCGAAGGCGCTGGGCACGCCGGTGGTCATCGACAACCGCGCCGGCGCCGGCGGCTCCATCGCCAGCGCCCAGGTGGCGCGCGCCAAGCCCGACGGCTACACGCTCGTGGTGTCGTCGCAGAGCTCGCACCTGGCCAACCCGCTGACGCAGGCCAACCCGGGCTACGACCCGATCAAGGATTTCCTGTCGATCAGCCAGCTCGCGCGCTCCATCAACGTGCTGCTGGTGAACCCGGCCGTGCCCGCCAAGACCTTCAAGGAGTTCGTGGCGCTGGTGAAGTCGCGCCCGGGCGAGCTCAACTTCTGCAGCGCCGGGCCGGGCAGCATGGGCCAGCTCAACGTGGAGCTGATGAAGTCGCAGCTGCAGCTCAACGCCACGCACGTGCCCTACCGCGGCGGCGGCCCGCTGGTGACCGCGCTGATCTCCAACGAAGTGCAGTTCGGCCTGGACAACCTCGCGCCCTTCCTGCCGCACATCCAGGCCGGCAAGCTGCGCGCGCTGGCCGTGGCCTCGCCCACGCGCGTCGCGGCGCTGCCCGACGTGCCGACCTTCACCGAACTGGGCTACCCGGTGCTGAACACCACCTCGTGGATTGGCCTGGCCGCACCCGCGAAGACGCCGCCCGAGGTCATCGCCGCGCTGCACAAGGCCGTGCGCACGGTGGCCGAGCAGCCGACGATGGTCGAGGCGCTGCTGGCGCGCGGCTCGCTCGCGCCCGAGGCGCAGTCGCCCGCGCAGTTCACGGCCATGATGTCGGAGCGGCTCGCGCTGTATGGCGAGATGGTCAAGCGCGCCGGCATCCGCGGCGAGTGAGCGGACGGCTGGTTTCATGACGCAGACACTGCAGGCTTTCGCACCGGATACCGCCCCGCTGGAGGTGCTGCCGCGCGACCTCTCGGCCTACCGCCAGGGCAACACCGGCATCGACTACGTGCACCGCTTCGCGTCCGGCAAGCCGGGCCCGCACGTGCTCGTCAACGCGCTCACGCACGGCAACGAGATCTGCGGCATGGTCGCGGCCACGCACCTGCTCGACAGCGGCGTGCGCCCGAAGATCGGCACGCTCACCGTGAGCTTCGCGAACGTCGAGGCCTACGAGGCCTTCGACATCGGCCGGCCCTACGAGAACCGCCAGCTGGTGCACAACCTGAACCGCATCTGGTCGCCCGAGCTGCTCGACGGCACCGGGGACAGCCCCGAGCTGCGCCGCGCGCGCGAGCTGCGGCCGGTGCTCGACGCGGCCGACTACGTGCTGGACATCCATTCCACGCGCGCGCCCGTGCAGCCCTTCTGGGTCTACCCGGAGTTCGAACGCAATGCAGGGTTGGCGCAGGCCGTCGGCGGTCCGGCGGTGCACCTCGTGATGCCCGTGGGCGCCGCGCCCGGCACGGGCGTCACGGCGTACGGCCGGCACGGCGAGCCGGGCATCGACGGCGGCGCGGTGGTGGTCGAGTGCGGCCAGCACTTCGCGCAGTCGGCGGCCGACCTGGCGACCGACGTATCGCTGCGCTTTCTGGCGCACCTCGGGCTCGTCGACCCGGTGCCGCGCGTGCCGGTGGCCGCGCGCCGCTTCCGGCTGCTCGAGGTCCACATGGTCACATCGGACGACTTCGCCTTCGTGCGGCCCGTGCTCGGTTTCGAGACCTTCGACCAAGGTGAACTGATCGCGGTGCAGGCCGGGCGCGAGATCCGCTCGCCCTGCGACGGCTGCACGATCTTCATGCCGACCCGCGCACCGGTGATCGGCCGCGAAGGCGTGTACCTGACCGTGCCGGTCTGACCCCGGGCCTCAGGGCGCCTTCGCTTCGCCCGCTGGTTCGTCTTCGCCGAGCCGGTCCCAGTCCTGGCCCGAGCGCAGCTTGCGCTCCTCGCGCTCGCGGGCCATCTGTTCCTCGAACTGCTGGCGGCCCGCCTTGTTGGCGGCGATCAGCTTGGCGCGGTCCTTGTAGTGCGGGTAGATCTCGTCGCTGAGCTTGAGGTTTCGCTGGCGGAAACGCATCGACGCCTCGCGCGCCTCGGCCGCCGGCCAGCCCAGCGCCTCCAGCGCCGAGCGCGCGCTGCGCAGCGACGACTCGAACACCTCGCGCTCGATGTCCTGCACGCCGCGGTCGCGCAGCTGGAACAGGTGGGTCACGTTGCGTGCGCGCGCAATGATGCGCGCCTGCGGGAAGTTCTCGCGCACCAGGTCGACGATGTCCAGCGACTGCTCGATGTCGTCCACCGCCACCACGATGGCGCGCGCCGTGCCCGCGCCGGCGGTGCGTAGCAGGTCCAGCCGCGTGGCGTCGCCGTAGAACACCCGGAAGCCGAACTGGCGCAGGCCTTCGACGGTGTCGGCGTCGTGGTCGAGCACCGTCACGCGCAGGCCCTGCGACATCAGCAGGCGACCGACGATCTGGCCGTAGCGGCCGAAGCCGCAGATCAGCACCTTGGCGTCCTGCTGCTCCGAGATTTCCTCCAGCTGCGGCCCGCCCGCGTGGCTGTAGCGCGGCAGCACGAACTTGTCGAGCAACACCAGCAAGAGCGGCGACAGCAGCATCGACAGCGCCACCGCGCCGATCAGCAGCGAGGTGGTCTGCGGCGGCAGCACGTCGGGCCCGGCGGCCTGGAACACCACGAAGGCGAACTCGCCGCCCTGCGCCAGCAGCAGCGTGAACACCGGCCGCTCCTGGTAGGCCAGGCCCATGGCCTTGGCCAGTGCGTAGATCACCACCAGCTTGATGACCAGGAAGCTCACCACCAGCAAGGCCATGACCCCCGGGTTGGCCAGCAGCACGCCGAAGTTGATCGACATGCCCACCGCGATGAAGAACAGCCCGAGCAGCAGGCCCTTGAAGGGCTCGATATCGGTCTCGAGCTCGCGCCGGTACTCGCTTTCGGCCAGCAGCACGCCGGCAAGGAAGGCACCCAGCGCCATCGACAGCCCGACGAACTGCATCAGCGCCGCGATGGCCACCACCAGCAGCAGCGCGGCGGCGGTGAAGATCTCGGGCGTGTCGCTGCGCGCGATCCAGCGCAGGATCGGGCGCAGCAGCAGCCGGCCGCCGAGGATGATGCCGGCGATCACGCCGACGATCTTCAGCGCCTCGAGCGCGCGGTCCAGGCCGCTCACGGCCTGCTCGGCCGCCGTGGCACCGGCCAGCAGCGGCAGCAGCGCAAGGATCGGGATCGCCGCCACGTCCTGGAACAGCAGGATCGAGAAGCCGGCCTGGCCGCTGGGCGTCTTCAGCAGGTTGCGTTCGCCGAACACCTGCAGCGCGATGGCGGTGGACGACAGCGCCAGCCCGAGGGCGGCCACCAGCGCCACGCGCCACGGCGCGCCCACGGCCCAGCCGACGGCGAACAGCACCGCCGCGCAGCTGAGCACCTGCGCCGACCCCCAGCCGAAGATCGGGCGGCGCAGGCTCCACAGGCGCTTGGGCTCGAGCTCGAGGCCCACGAGGAACAGCATCAGCACCACGCCGAACTCGGCGAAATGCAGCACGTCTTCGACGCTGGACACGAGGCCCAGGCCCCAGGGGCCGATGGCGATGCCGGCCACGAGGTAGCCGATGATCGAGCCCAGGCCCAGGGCCTTGGACAGCGGCACCACCAGCACGGCGGCGCTCAGGTAGATCAGGCTGCTGGTCAGCCAGGCGGGTGCGTGTTCCATGCTCAGGCCGCCTTGTGGGTGCTGTTGCTGCCGTTGGCGACGGCCAGGCCGTGCGTCATCGCGCTGTGGAACGCGCCGGCCATCACCTGGCCCACGTCGTCGGATTCGGCGGGGCGGTCGGTCTCGGGCACCGGGCAGGCGATGCAGGCGTCGAGCTCGTCCATCTCCGGCCACACCGGGTAGCTTTCCAGGCGTTGCACGAACACCTCGACATGCGCGGCCACCTCGGCCTCGCTGGCGCGGCGGGCGCCATGCAGCAGCAGCGGCGGCAGGAAGCGCATGCCGCACAGCGCGGCGGTCTGCTCGTAGGGCGGCAGGAAGGCGTCGAAGAAGTAGCGGTTGTAGCTTTGCGGGTGGTAGCTCGGCTCGGGGCCGCCGGTGGTGGCGACCAGCCAGCAGTCCTTGCCCTGCAGCGCGGTGCCGCCGGGGCCGTAGGCCCAGCCGTAGCCCAGCACGTCGTCGACCCAGAGCTTTTGCAGGGGCGGCATCGAGTACCACTGGATCGGGTGCAGCAGTACCACCAGGTCCGCGCGCGCCAGCCGCTCGCGTTCGACCTCGACGTCGATGGCGAAATCGGGGTAGCTGCCGTACAGGTCGTTCACCTCGGCGCCGGGCACGCGCTGCGCCGCGGCGAACAGCCGGCGGTTCACGCGCGAGTCGCGCCAGTGGGGGTGGGCCGCCAGCACATAGATGCTGGCGGGGTTCTCCGTGGATGTTGTTGTCGTCATGTGGCGAACATAACGCAGACGGCCCGCCGTCGCCGACGCGCAACCCGGGGCGACTACCATCCAGCCCTGTTCCCGTTCTGGAGGAGATCCTCATGCCGGTGGTTCTGGTCGCCAATCCCAAGGGAGGCGTGGGCAAGTCGACGATTGCAACGAACATCGCGGGCTACTTCGCGAGCCGCGGCCATGCCGTGATGCTCGGCGACGTGGACCGCCAGCAGTCCTCGCGGCTGTGGCTCGGCCTGCGCCCGCCGCAGGCCCGCCCCATCGTCACCTGGGAAGCCACCGGCGACAGCACCGTGGTGCGCCCGCCGCGCGGCACCACGCATGCGGTGCTCGACACGCCCGCCGGCCTGCACGGCTGGCGTTTCAAGGAGGTGCTGGCGCTGGCCGACCGCGTGATCGTGCCGCTGCAGCCGAGCATCTTCGACATCTACGCCACGCGCGATTTCCTCGACCGCCTGCTGGAAAGCCGCCGCGCCGAGAAGACCCGCATCGGCCTGGTCGGCATGCGCGTGAACGCCCGCACGCTGGCGGCCGACCGGCTGCACGAGTTCATCGCCGGGCTGGGCGTGCCCGTGCTGGGCGAGCTGCGCGACACGCAGAACTATGTTCAGCTGGCCGCGCGCGGGCTCACGCTGTTCGACATCGCGCCGGGCCGCGTGCAGCGCGACCTAGACCAGTGGGCGCCGATCTGCGAATGGCTCGACGCCTGAACTGACCCCGGATTTCCCTGATCCCCGGTTGTCGCAAGTCCGACAGCCAGCCTTGTGCCCTTGGCACCAGAATGCCCCGCATGACCAAAAAGACATTCCAGACCCTTCAGGATCTCGCCGCCTGCGTCGGCCAGGAAGTCGCCGTGAGCGACTGGATCAGCGTGACGCAGCAGCAGGTCAACCAGTTCGCCGAGGCGACGGGCGACCACCAGTGGATCCACGTCGATGTGGAGCGGGCCAAGTCTGGCCCCTTCGGCGCGCCGATCGCGCACGGGTTTCTCACCTTGTCGTTGCTGCCGAAGTTCTTCGAGACGGCCATCGACGTGGTCGAGTCGCGCATGGGCGTGAACTACGGCCTGAACCGCGTGCGCTTCATGTCGCCGGTGCCGGTGGGCCAGCGCCTGCGCGCGCGCATGAAGCTGCTGAGCGCCGAGCCGATTCCCAACGACGGCCTGCAGATGACCTGGGAAACCACCATCGAACTCGAAGGCGCCGCCAAGCCGGCGTGCGTCGCCGAGTCGGTGGTGCGCCGTTTTCCCTGAGCGGACTTTTTCTTCTTCTCTCTACTTACATCCGGCGGTCGGTGACCTCGCCGTAGGTGGCCGCGCCCTGCCGGGTGATGCCGACGGCGCTCGCGCGCACCGCCGCGCGGTCGACGTTGCCCGCGGTCGGGCGGGCCACGCCGGTGCCGCCGTTGCTGATCTGCAGCGGCTGCAGGGCTTGCTGCTGGACCTGGGCGCGCGTCAGCGACGACTGGAAGGGCGCGGGCGGCAGCGGGTTCTGCTCGCCCTGGAAAGCATGGGCGCCGCCGGCGCAGGCGAGGGCGGCGATCGTGATCAGGCGCAGGGTGGTGTGCATGGTGGGACTCCTTGGCAGTCAGCGTTGAGGGGGCGGATGCCGGTGCGAATCACCGGCATGCCTTCCCATACGCCGCGCAGCACCGATCGGATGTGCCCCTGCCGCGCGAAGGGCTGTCAGGCGAAACCGTTTTGCCGCCAGGCCTCGAACACCGTGACCGCCACCGCGTTCGACAGATTCAGGCTGCGCTGGCCGGCACGCATCGGCAGCCGCAGGCGCTGCGCCTCGGCAAAGCCGTCGCGGATCGGCGGCGGCAGGCCGGCGGTTTCCGAGCCGAACACCAGCCAGTCGCCGGGCTGGAAGCGCACGTCGTGCACGGCGCGGGTGCCGCGCGTGGTCAGCGCGAACATGCGCTCGGCCGGCGGCTGCTGCGTGGCCAGCAGCGCGGCCCAGTCGGCGTG
The DNA here is from genome assembly GCF_041154465.1 of Variovorax sp. V35. Taxonomy (NCBI): domain Bacteria; kingdom Pseudomonadati; phylum Pseudomonadota; class Betaproteobacteria; order Burkholderiales; family Comamonadaceae; genus Variovorax; species Variovorax sp. V35. The sequence goes on along the minus strand of NZ_AP028666.1, from coordinate 6,010,724 downwards.
GCGCTTGACCTCGGCGTACTCGTGGTAGTCGAGCCCGGCGCGGCGCAGCAGGCGGTCGTCCATCGAAAAGCCGAGCGGCTCCACCAGGTGCAGCGTGCAGCCGGTGTTGGCCGCGAGCCGGATCACGTTGCCGGTGTTCGGCGGAATTTCGGGGTGGACCAGGACGATATGGAACATGCGCCGATTGTCGCGGGCGCCGTCGATGGCTTCAGCGCGGCGGGTCGGTCCGCGCCAGCACCACGCCGGTGATGTGCGCCGCACCCGCCAGGCGCAAGGTGGCGGCCGCGGCGAACAGCGAGGCGCCACTGGTCATCACGTCGTCCACCAGCACCACGCGCCGCCCCCGCAGGCCGTCGGCGCGCAGCGGTTCCACGGCGAAGGCGCCGCGCAGGTTGCGCAGCCGGTCGGCGCGCGGCAGGCCGCTCTGCGCGGGCGTGTCGCGCGTGCGCAGCAGCAGGGTGGCGTCGGTCTTGGCCGGTGCCAGCCGGCGCGCGAGCTCGTGCGCCTGGTTGAAGCCGCGCTCGGCCAGGCGTCCGGGCGCCAGCGGCATCGGCAGCACGAGGTCGCACTGTTCCAGCGCTGGCTCCACCCACGGCGCGCTGCGCAGCAGGGTGGCCAGCGGGCCGGCCCAGCCCGCCTCGCCGCGAAACTTGAACTGGGCGATGCAGTCGGGCCACGGCCACGCGTAGGTGCAGGCGGTGAGGCAGGCGTCGAGCGGCGGCGGGTGTTGGATGCATTCGCCGCAGCGCGCCACGCCCTCGGGCATCGGCAGTGCGCAGCCGCCGCAGCGCGGGGTCGGCGGCGCGAAGCGGGCCACGCAGGCGTCGCACACGCGCTGCGCCGGCCAGGCGCGGCAGACCTCGCACTGGCTGGGCAGCCGCGCGAGCAGCGAGGTGAAAGGCCTCAGGGCCCGGCGGTTGTACATGCCTCAATATACTCACGGCCCCATGGCCACCGACCCCGCAAGAAGACCGCCGACCATCGATCCCACGGCGGCCGACCGCTGGCGCCGGCTCGCGCCCGCCGAGGGCTCGCCCTGGCTGCACGAGGAAATCGGCCGCCGGATGGAAGACCGGCTGCAATGGATCAAGGCCCAGCCCCGCACCTGGGCCGACTGGTCGCCGCTGCGCGGCGGCCTCGAAGCCCACGCGCTGCTGGCCCGCCGCTACCGCGACGCCGAAGCCTTCGTCATCGAATCCGAACCCGCATTGGCCGACCGGACCGGCGAGGCGCTGACCGCGCCCTGGTGGAGCGCGCGCCGCTGGCAGGGCGGCAAGGCCCGCTTCGACGCAACGCCCGAAGACGGCGTCGACCTGCTCTGGGCCAACATGTCGCTGCACATGGCGGCCGACCCCGAGGCGCTGATCGCGCAGTGGCACCGGCTGGTCGCGACCAACGGCTTCCTGATGTTCTCCTGCCTGGGCCCGGACACCGTGCGCGAGCTGCGCGCCCTGCACGCCCGGCTCGGCTGGCCCGCCGCCGGCCATGAATACACCGACATGCACGACTGGGGCGACATGCTCGTGCATGCCGGCTTCGCCGAGCCGGTGATGGACATGGAGCGCATCGTGCTCACCTGGGCCACCCCCGAGGCCGCCCTGGCCGAGCTGCGCACCTTGGGGCGCAACCTGCATCCGGCGCGCTTTCCCGCACTGCGCGGCAAGGCCTGGCACCGCGCGCTCAAGCAGGCCCTGCCCGAACTGGCGCCGGCCGCGGAAGGCGAGGGCCGCATCGCGCTGACCTTCGAGGTCATCTACGGTCACGCCTTCAAGCCGACGCCGCGCGTCGCGCTGTCGCCCGAGAGTGCGGTCTCGCTGCGCGAGATGCGATCGATGCTCCAGCGCGGCCGCCCTGGCGCCTGAGCGACCCGGCAGCCCTCATTCGGTGCGCGGGGCTCGCGCTCTACCCGCTACAATCCGCCGTTGCGTGAAACTCGCGGGTATTGTCCCGTGATCGAGGGGTGTCGGATCCTGTTTGTACGAGGGGTTTGGCCACCATCGACGCACCGATTTGCTGAACTCGCCCGTGTCGAATTCCGTGTTTCGTTTTGCCACCGTCTCAGGCCAGAACATCCACTGGTTCCTGAAACGCAATTGCTCGGTGACGCCGAGCCAGCTGGGCTGGCTCTACGCCTCGCTGTGCGTGGTATCTCTGGGAACGGGCATGGTGTTCTGGCTGCACGGTGCGCCGCTGGTATTGCCATTCGCCTGGCTCGAACTGGCCGCGGTGGGCTTTGCGTTCATGATGTACGCGCGGCATGCCACCGATGGCGAACGGATCGCGCTGCAGGGCGGGCGCCTCGTCGTGGAGCTCGAGAACGGTGGGCACTACGAACGCACGGAATTTCTTCCGCACCAGGTGCGGATCGAACCGCAGACCGGCGATCGTTCGCTGATCGAGGTCTCGGGGCAAGGTCGATCGGTCAGGGTGGGGCGCTATGTACGCCCGGAGTTGCGAGCCGCACTGGCGCGCGAGATTCGCATGGCGTTGCGTGGCGCCTGAGGGGGCTCGCGCGGTGCTGCACGGTTGGGTTTTCGAAAAATTGAAGAAACGTGAACACGATGAAGAGCATTTGGCGCAATAAGTACAGGCCGGCGAATCTGTTGCTGGCGGCCGGCGCGGCGTTCAGCAACGCGGCGCACGCAGTCAACGATCTGCCCGGCGGCCCCGCGGTGCGCCAGCTGAATCTTCCGGTCGGCGTGACCAAGATCGCGCAGGAGCAGCATCTGCTCCACACGATCATGATGATCATCTGCACGGTCATCTTCGTCGCCGTGTTCGCGGTGATGTTCTATTCCATCTGGAAGCACCGCAAGTCGGTGGGCCACAAGGCCGCGAACTTCCATGAATCGGTGGTGGTCGAGGTCATCTGGACCATCGTGCCCTTCCTCATCGTGATCGTGATGGCGCTGCCCGCCACCAAGGTGCTCGTGGCCCAGAAGGACACCACGAACGCCGACCTCACGATCAAGACCACGGGCTACCAGTGGAAGTGGGGCTACGACTACCTGAACGGCGAAGGTGAGGGCCTGGCCTTCATCTCCACGCTGGACAGCTCGCAGCGCGCCATGTCCGACGCCGGTGCCAAGGGCGCCATGCCCGACGACTACCTGCTCAAGGTCGACAACCCGATGGTCGTGCCGGTGCAGAAGAAGGTCCGCATCATCACCACCGCGAACGACGTGATCCACGCCTTCGCCGTGCCGCAGCTGGGCCTCAAGCAGGACGCCATTCCCGGCTTCGTGCGCGACACCTGGTTCCGCGCCGAGACCGTGGGCGACTACTACGGCCAGTGCCAGGAACTGTGTGGCAAGGAACACGCCTACATGCCGATCCACGTGAAGGTGCTGTCGGCTGCCGACTACACCGCCTGGGTCGCCACCAAGCGCAAGGAAGCCGCCGCCAAGCTCGACGACCCGACCAAGGTCTGGACGCTGCCCGACATGCTGGCACGCGGCGAGAAGGTCTACGCCGCCAACTGCGCGGCCTGCCACCAGGCCAACGGCAAGGGCGCAGGCCCGATCAAGCCGCTCGACGGCGCAGCCAAGGTGACCGATTCCGACCACAAGGTGCAGCTGCTGGTGCTGCTCAATGGCCAGAACAACGGTGCCATGCCTGCCTGGAAGCAGCTGAGCGACACCGACCTCGCGGCCGTGGCCACGTACACCAAGAACAGCTGGTCGAACAAGACGGGCCAGCTGGTGCAACCGGCTGAAGTGCTGGCCCTGCGCGGCAAGTGATCTGACGGCGCCCCGCGAAGAAGAAATTGCAAGGAACAACGACATGAGCGCAGTCCTCGACCCCCACGGTCACGCCCCCGGCGGCCACGCACACGACGAGCATCACGATCACCACGCGCCCACCGGCTGGCGCCGCTGGGTGTTCGCGACCAACCACAAGGACATCGGCACGCTCTACCTGCTGTTCAGCTTCACGATGCTGATGATCGGCGGCGTGCTCGCCCTGCTGATCCGCGCCGAGCTGTTCCAGCCCGGCCTGCAGCTGGTGAACCCCGAGCTGTTCAACCAGTTCACCACCATGCACGGCCTGATCATGGTGTTCGGCGCGATCATGCCGGCCTTCGTGGGCTTCGCGAACTGGATGATCCCGCTGCAGATCGGCGCGTCCGACATGGCGTTCGCGCGCATGAACAACTTCAGCTTCTGGCTGCTGATCCCGGCGGCCATCATGCTGGCGGGTTCGTTCTTCATGCCCGGCGGCGCGCCCGCGGCCGGCTGGACGCTGTACGCCCCGCTCACGCTGCAGATGGGCCCCTCGATGGACGCCGGCATCTTCGCGATGCACATCATGGGCGCCTCGTCGATCATGGGTTCGATCAACATCATCGTCACCATCCTCAACATGCGCGCCCCCGGCATGACGCTGATGAAGATGCCGATGTTCTGCTGGACCTGGCTCATCACCGCCTATCTGCTGATCGCCGTGATGCCCGTGCTCGCAGGCGCCATCACAATGACGCTGACCGACCGCCACTTCGGCACCAGCTTCTTCAACCCCGCCGGCGGCGGCGACCCGGTGATGTACCAGCACATCTTCTGGTTCTTCGGCCACCCCGAGGTCTACATCATGATCTTGCCGGCCTTCGGCATCATCAGCCAGGTGGTCCCGGCCTTCGCCCGCAAGAAGCTCTTCGGTTACGCCTCGATGGTGTACGCCACCTCGTCGATCGCCATCCTGTCGTTCATCGTGTGGGCCCACCACATGTTCACGACCGGCATGCCGCTCACGGGCCAGCTGTTCTTCATGTACGCGACCATGCTGATCGCCGTGCCCACGGCCGTGAAGATCTTCAACTGGATCGCCACGATGTGGCAGGGCTCGATGACCTTCGAGACGCCCATGCTGTTCGCGGTCGGCTTCATCTTCGTGTTCACGATGGGCGGCTTCACCGGCCTGATCCTCGCGGTCGCACCGATCGACACGCAGCTGCAGGACACGTATTACGTGGTGGCCCACTTCCACTACGTGCTGGTGGCCGGCTCGCTGTTCGCCATGTTCTCGGGCTTCTACTACTGGGCGCCCAAGTGGACCGGCGTGATGTACAACGAAACGCGCGGCAAGGTCCACTTCTGGTGGTCGCTGATCTCGTTCAACGTCACCTTCTTCCCGATGCACTTCCTGGGTCTGGCCGGCATGCCGCGTCGCTACGCCGACTACCCCATGCAGTTCGCCGACTTCAACGCCATCGCCTCGGTGGGTGCGTTCTTCTTCGGCTTCGCTCAGGTCTACTTCTTCCTGTTCATCGTGCTGCCTTCGATGCGCGGCAAGGGTGAAGCAGCGGCCCAGAAGCCCTGGGAAGCGGCCGAAGGCCTCGAGTGGGAAGTGCCGTCGCCGGCCCCGTTCCACACCTTCGAGAACCCGCCCAAGCTCGACGTGACCGCCACCAAGGTGATCGGCTGATCACCCGCGCACGCCGGACAAGCACAACGACCGCACGACGATGACGACGCCTGAACAAAGAAAGAACAACCGACGCATGGGGCTCACGCTGGCCTCCATCGCGGTGATCTTCTTCATCGGCTTCATCGTCCGCATGGTCTGGTTCAGCGGTCGCTGACCGCGCCGCATCGCACCCCCCGAACGGAAGCAACAGCATGAGCCTCGGTCAACGCATCCGCCGCGCCAATGTCCGCATGGTCGGCAAGCTGGCCGTCGTGACCTGCGGCATGTTCGCCTTCGGCTATGCGCTGGTGCCGATGTACCGCGCCATCTGCGAGATGACCGGCATCAACATCCTCGCGCTCTCCGAGCTCCAGGTGCCGGGCGGCGCCAGCGGCGCCAAGAACGTGCGCGTGCCGGACAACACGCAGGTCGACATGACCCGTACGATCAAGGTCGAGTTCGACTCCAACGTGCGCGGTGGCCTCTGGGACTTCAAGCCGGCCGAGCGCTTCATCGAAGTGCACCCGGGCCAACTGAACACGGTGATGTACGAGTTCCAGAACACGCAGAACCGCCGCATGGCCGCACAGGCCATCCCGAGCTACGCACCGCAGCAGGCAGCGGCGCACTTCAACAAGCTCGAGTGCTTCTGCTTCAACCAGTACACGCTCGACGCGGGCGAGAAGAAGCAGTGGCCGGTCGCCTTCGTGATCGATCCGAAGATCTCGAAGGACGTCAAGACCATCACACTGTCGTACACCTTCTTCGAGGTGGGCGGCAAGACGCCTCCGGCCCCGGTGGCCGCCGTTTCGCATGTTGTCGCCGATGAGCCGCGCTCGTGACCTCGTCGTTGCCGCCCGAAGCCCCGCGCCGCAAGCCCACGCTGTGGGACACGATGAAGGCGGTGGGCTGGTCGTTCTTCGGGGTGCGCCGCAACAGCGCCTACAAGGAAGACCTGGGCAAGCTCAATCCGCTGCACGTCATCGTGGTGGCGTTTGCCGCAGTGATCGTCTTCGTGGTCGGGCTGGTGCTGCTGGTGCGGCATGTGGTCGCGGCCGCCTGAGCGCTGCCTGCTGAGCCGAAGACAAAAAAACCACGATCTCCAGAATCATTGAATCGAGAGAAGAAAGAAAGCCAGGAGCTGATATGAGTTCAACCACCCACGGCACCACGCCCTACTACTTCGTGCCCGGACCCTCGGCCTACCCGGTCGTGTCCGCGATCGGCTTGTTCTTCGTGATCCTCGGCGCGGGGCAATGGATCAACAGCCACCAGTGGGGCGCCTGGTCGCTGCTGCTGGGCATGGTGATCTGGCTCGGCACGCTCTTCGTGTGGTTCCGCGCTGCCGTCGGCGAGAGCGAGAGCGGCCAGTACGGCCACAAGATCGACCTCTCGTACCGCTGGAGCATGAGCTGGTTCATCTTCTCGGAAGTGATGTTCTTCGGCGCCTTCTTCACGGCGCTGTGGTGGGCCCGCACCCACGCGCTGCCGACGCTCGGCAGCCTGGACAACGCGATCCTCTGGCCCGACTTCAAGGCCGTGTGGCCCAGCGTCGCCGCCGGCGTGACCGGTTCGCCGGCCGGCATCATCGAGCCCTTCCAGACCGTCGGCCCGTTCTGGCTGCCGACCATCAACACCGCGCTGCTGCTGAGCTCGGGCGTGACGCTGACCATCGCCCACCACGCGCTGCGCGCCGACCACCGCGCCCAGTGCATCCGCTTCATGTGGCTCACCGTGCTGCTGGGCGTGATCTTCTTGGGCGTGCAGGGCTACGAGTACTTCCACCTGTACACCGAACTGAACCTGAAGCTCAGCTCGGGCACCTACGGTTCGACCTTCTTCATGCTGACCGGCTTCCACGGCCTGCACGTGTTCATCGGCATGCTGATGCTGCTGTTCATCACGCTGCGCCTGCAGAAGGGCCACTTCACGGCTGAGCGCCACTTCGGCTTCGAAGGCGCTGCGTGGTACTGGCACTTCGTGGACGTGGTCTGGCTGGGCCTGTACGTGCTGGTCTATTGGCTTTGAGCGAAGAACCTCACGGCATTCCAGAAAAAAGGCGCCGTAAGGCGCCTTTTTCATGGTTCTCGTGGAACGAGCACCATCTGTTACTTCCCGAGCGGGAGCCCGGTGGGCTGGATGTAGCCGAGTTTCCAGGCCAGCAGCATGCACAGGAACAAAAAGACCGACAGGCCGATCCGAAAGGTGAGGGCGCGGGCCATGCCGCCGCGCTTGTTCTGCCCGTCGCGACCGTCCTTCAGCATGAAGTAGAGCGCGAAAGCGAGGCTCGCGAAGATGCCCAGAAAGATCAGGGCGACGAAATATTTCATGACCCGCATTATCGGCCGCACGCCCCGTCCGCTCCAGTGACCCTCGAGCCTTCCGAGCCTCTCGTTTCCTCTGCCACGCCGCGCCGCCGCGTGGGCCGGGGCCGTTTCCTGGTCGTGACGCTGGCGGCCGTGCTGGCGCTGGCCGCCACCGTGTCGCTGGGCCGCTGGCAGCTGTCGCGCGCCGCGCAGAAAGAAGCGCTGCAAGCCCGCATCGATGCGCAAAAGCAGAAAGCCCCGCTGTTCCAGGCCGAGTTCCTGGCGCTGGGCGAAGCAGCCGGTGAAATGCACCGGCCGGTGCGCCTGCGCGGCCTGTGGCTCACGGCGCAGACGGTCTACCTGGACAACCGCCAGATGCACGGCACGCCGGGCTTCTACGTGCTGACACCGTTCGCGCTCGAAGGCAGCGAGCAGGCCGTGATGGTCCAGCGCGGCTGGGTGCAGCGCAATTTCGTCGACCGCACGCAGCTCGGTGTGGTCGAGACGCCGCCCGGCATCGTCGAGCTCACGGCGCTGATCGAGCCGCCGCCGAGCCACCTGTTCGAACTCGGCGCGAAGACTGCGGCCGCACCGGCGCCCGCGGCATCGGCTGCTGCGCCGGCCCCCTCGGCTGCTGGCGCCAGCGCTCCGGCACCGGGCATTCAGGGGTCTTCCCCCATCCGGCAAAATCTCGACCTGGAGGCATTCCGCGCCGAGACCCAACTGCCGCTGCGCACCGACGTGTCGCTGCAGCAGAGCGGGCCGGCGTCCGAGGGCCTGCAGCGCGACTGGCCGGCCCCGGCGTTGGGCCTGGAGAGGCACTACGGTTACGCATTCCAGTGGTTCGGCCTGTCGGCCCTCGTTGTCATCCTCTATGTCTGGTTCCAATTCATCTCCCCCTTCCGGCGCGCGCGGCGCCGCGCACGCGATGGCCGCGGCCTCTGACGAGCCGCTGGGCCTGACCGTGCACTCGATGCCGTCGCCGGGCCAGGCGCTGGACGAGGCCGAGAACCGCCGCACCGTCCACGGGCGCTGGAAGATGATCGCCGTGCTGCTGATGTGCGCGGCACCCGTGATCGCCTCGTACTTCACCTACTACGTGATCCGGCCCGAGGGGCGCAGCGTGTACGGCGAGCTGATCGATCCGCAGCACGAGATGCCCCGCCTCACGGCAACCGACCGCAGCGGCGCGCCGGTGGAGTTGGCCACGCTCAAGGGCCAGTGGCTGCTGGTGGCGGTGGCCGACGCCGCCTGCGACGCGCTGTGCGAGCAGCAGCTGTACCTGCAGCGCCAGCTGCGCGAGAGCCTGGGCCGCGAGAAAGACCGCCTCGACCGTGTCTGGCTCGTGAGCGACGCGGCACCCGTGCCCGAGCGCCTGACCAACGGCCTGCACGGCGCGACCGTGCTGCGCGTGCCGGCCGACCAACTCGCCCGCTGGCTTGCGCCCGTGCAAGGGCACGCGCTGTCCGAGCACCTCTACGTGGTCGATCCGATGGGCAACTGGATGATGCGTTTCCCGGCCCGCATGGACGCCGCCGGCGCGAGCCGCGCCAAGCGCGACATCGACCGCCTGCTGCGCGCCTCGTCGTCGTGGGACGAAGCGGGCCGCTGAGCCCGCGCGAACAACCACCGCCTCATGGACACGAGCTCCCTCTACGACCTCACGCCGATCGCCTGGATGATGGGCGCCGGCGTGCTGCTCGCGCTCGGACCGCTGGTCTGGGTGTGGCGCCGCAACGCCGGCTCCGGCCCCGCGCGGCGGTTGCATGCGCTGACCGTGCTCACGCTGTTCCTCACCTTCGACCTCACGCTGTTCGGCGCCTTCACGCGGCTCACCGATTCGGGCCTGGGCTGCCCCGACTGGCCCGGCTGCTACGGCAACGCCAGCCCGGCCGGCGCGCGCCACGAGATCGCCATGGCGCAGGCGGCCCAGCCGACCGGCCCCGTGACGCACAGCAAGGCCTGGATCGAGATGGTCCACCGCTACCTCGCGACCGGCGTCGGGGTGCTGATCCTCACGCTGGCCGGCGCCACCTGGATCGTGCGCCGCCGCCAGCGGCGCCAGCCCGCGCCGCCGGTCGACAGCGCGCACCACCACGTCGTGCTCAGCGCCTGGTGGCCCGCAGCCACACTGGTCTGGGTCTGTCTGCAAGGGGCCTTCGGCGCCATGACCGTCACCTGGAAGCTGTTCCCCGCCATCGTCACGATGCACCTGATGGGCGCCATCGTGCTGCTCGCGCTGCTGTGCATCCAGGCCGTGCGCTACCGCCAGGTGGCCGCGCAGCGCCTGCCCACGGCCGTGTCGCCCGCCCTGCGCAATGGGCTGATCGCCACGGCGCTGCTGCTGGTGCTGCAGATCGCGCTCGGCGGCTGGGTCAGCACCAACTACGCGGTGCTGGCCTGCACGCAGTTCCCGACCTGCCAGGACAGCTGGTGGCCGCCGATGAACTTCGCGCAGGGCTTCGAGATCTGGCGCCACCTCGGCGTGACCGGCGACGGCCAGCCGCTCGATTTTTCCGCCCTCACCGCCATCCACTACGTGCACCGCCTCATGGCGTATGCCGTGTTCGTGGCGCTGGGCCTGCTGGCCTGGCGCCTGCGTCGCCTCGAGGCACTGCGCGCGCAGGCGCACTGGCTGGCCGGCCTGGCGCTGTTGCAGCTGGCCACGGGCCTGGGCAACGTGCTGCTCGGCTGGCCGCTGGCCGCCGCCGTGCTCCACACCGGCGGCGCCGCGGCGCTGGCCGTGGTCCTGACCTGGGCGCTGTGCGAGAGCCGCCGCGAAAGCGCCGCCGCTGCACCGATTCCGCGCGCCGCCGACAATGCGCGCGGCACCCCCCAACCGAAGAAAGCCACCGCGTGAGCACCCCGATTCCTGTTCAGCACGCCAGCACCGCCAACGTGCTGCGCCAGTTCTACGCGCTCACCAAGCCGCGCGTGGTGCAGCTGATCGTGTTCTGCGCGCTCATCGGCATGGTGCTGGCCGTGCCCGGCCTGCCGTCGTGGGCCGACGTGCAGCGCGGCGTGCTGGCGTGCATCGGCATCTGGCTGGTGGCTGGCGCCGCCGCTGCGTTCAACTGCCTGGTCGAGAAGGGCATCGACGCCAAGATGAAGCGCACCGCCTGGCGCCCCACGGCGCGCGGGCAGCTCAGCGACATGCAGGCGCTGGTGTTCTCGGCGCTGCTGTGCGCGGCCGGCTCGGCGCTGCTGTGGTTCACGGTCAATCCGCTGACCATGTGGCTCACCTTTGCCACCTTCGTCGGCTACGCGGTGATCTACACCGTCATCCTGAAGCCGCTGACGCCGCAGAACATCGTGATCGGCGGCGCCTCGGGCGCCATGCCGCCGGTGCTGGGCTGGGCCGCCATGACGGGCGACGTCGGCCCCGAGGCGCTGATCCTGTTCCTCATCATCTTCCTGTGGACCCCGCCGCACTTCTGGGCGCTGGCGCTGTACCGCGTCGAGGACTACCGCAAGGCCGGCCTGCCGATGCTGCCCGTGACGCACGGCAACGAGTTCACGCGGCTGCAGGTGCTGCTGTACACCTTCATCCTGTTCGCGGCCTGCCTGATGCCCTTCATCTACGGCATGAGCGGCTGGCTCTACCTCGTGGTCGCCATCGGCGTGAGCATCGGCTTCACCGGCTACGCCTTCGCGCTGTGGCGCAACTACTCCGACACGCTGGCGCGCAAGACCTTCCGGTTTTCGCTCATCCACCTGAGCGTGCTGTTCGCGGCGTTGCTCGTCGACCATTACCTCCGCTGACCGGACCTCACCTGCCCATGAACAAGCGCAATGCCCTGAAATCGATCGCCGCCACGGCCGGCTGGGTGGCCGCCTCGGCCACGCTGGGCCTGGGCCTTTCGGCCTGCAGCGAGCAGCCGAAGCAGAGCTTCCAGGCGGTCGACATCACGGGCGCCGACTACGCCAAAGACTTCTCGCTCACCAACGCCGACGGCAAGGTGCGCACGCTGGCCGACTTCAAGGGCAAGGCGGTGGTGCTGTTCTTCGGCTACGTGCAGTGCCCCGACGTCTGCCCGACCACCATGACCGAGATGGCGCAGGTCAAGCAGCAGCTGGGCGCCGACGGCAGCAAGCTGCAGGTGCTGTTCGTCACCGTCGATCCGGCGCGCGACACGCCCGAGGTGCTCAAGGCCTACATGGGCGCGTTCGACCCGAGCTTCGTGGCGCTCATCCCCACGCCCGAGCAGCTCGCTGCCGTCGCGAAAGACTTCAAGGTTTACTACAAGAAGGTCGAGGGCAAGACGCCGACCAGCTACGCCATGGACCATTCGGCCGCCAGCTACATCTACGACCCGCAGGGCCGGCTGCGTCTCTACGCGCGCTACGGCGCGGGCGTGCCGGCCATGGTGTCGGACCTGAAGACGCTGCTCGCGTCCTGAGCCGGGTGCCCCGGGCATGGACGCCGCATCGGTCGCGCACCTGAAGTCGCGCAAGGGCGCCTTCCGCATCGCACTCATTCCGCCCGAGGTGCTGGGCGCGCTGAACGGCGGGCTGCTCGAGACCGTCAACCTCAACGAATTTCTTGCGCTCGAACTGCCGCTGCTCGCACGCAGCGTGGCGGGCCACGTCGGCCTCGATGCGGCGCACGAACGGCTGGACGACACGCTCGCCATGCTGGCTGCCTTCAAGCCCATGCAGCGCCACAGCCACATCGCGCGGGCGCTGTACGACATGACGGCCGAACACGCCGAGCGCGATGCCGTGGCGCACCGGCTGGCCACGCACGCCAGCGACGTGGCGCGCTGCTGGGCGGTGCAGTGGATCACGCTGTCGGGCCTGCCGCTGGCGGCCCAGCTCGACGCCGTGCGCCGCTTTGCCGCCGACCCGCATTTCGGCGTGCGCGAGTTCGCCTGGATGGCGGTGCGCGACAGCGTCATCGACTCGCTCGACGAGGCGCTGGCGCTGCTGCAGCCCTGGGTGACCGATGCCGATCCGAACGTGCGCCGCTTCGCCAGTGAACTCACGCGCCCGCGCGGCGTGTGGTGCGCGCAGATCGAGACGCTGAAGGCCGAGCCCTGGCTGGCGCTGCCGCTGCTGGAGCCGTTGCGCGCCGACGCGCATCGCTACGTGCAGAACTCGGTCGCCAACTGGCTCAACGACGCCAGCAAGACGCAGCCCGAGTGGGTCGAGACGCTGTGCACGCGCTGGGTGGCCGAATCGCCAGTTGCCGAGACCCGCTACATCGCGAAGCGGGCGTTGCGCACGCTGACCAAGTCGACGCCCTGAAGCGCCCCTGAACGAAAAAAAGCCCGGCACTGCCGGGCTTTTTCGTGGAGGAGGGCGGTCGTGACGCTTACGCGTACTCGGCCAGTGCCTTCTTCATCTTCTTCATCGCCGCCACTTCGATCTGGCGGATGCGCTCGGCGCTCACGCCGTACACCGCGGCCAGGTCGTGCAGCGTCATGCCGCCCGAACCGTCGTCGTTGACCTTGAGCCAGCGCTCTTCGACGATGCGGCGGCTGCGGTCGTCCAGCGCCTCCAGGGCGGTGGCGATGCCGTCGCTCGACAGGCGGTCGCGCTGCTGCGATTCGAGCAAAGCGGTCGGTTCCTGCGTGGCGTCGGCCAGGTAGGCGATGGGGCCGAAGCCTTCGTCGCCGTCATCGGACGGACCCGGATCGAGCAGCACGTCGCCGCCCGACAGGCGGGTTTCCATTTCGAGCACTTCCTCGGGCTTCACGTTCAGGCGCGTGGCCATCTGCGAGACCTCGTTGGGGCTCAGCGTTTCCCGGTGCGTGCCGTTGTCGGCCGCGGCCGAGTCGGCCTTGAAACTCTGCTTCATCGAACGCAGATTGAAGAACAGCTTGCGCTGGGCCTTGGTCGTCGCGACCTTGACCATGCGCCAGTTCTTCAGGATGTATTCGTGGATCTCGGCCTTGATCCAGTGCATGGCGTAGCTCACCAGCCGCACGCCCTGGTCGGGGTCGAAACGCTTCACGGCCTTCATGAGGCCGACGTTGCCTTCCTGGATCAGGTCGCCGTGCGGCAGCCCATAGCCCAGGTACTGGCGGGAAATGGAGACGACCAGGCGCAGGTGCGACAGGATCAGCGCACCGGCAGCTTCGAGGTCGTTCTGGTCGCGCAACTTGCGTGCGAAGCCCTGCTCTTCTTCGAGCGTGAGCAGCGGCAGGCGGTTGGCGGCCGAAATGTAGGCATCCAGGTTGCCCAGCGGGGGGACCATCGACCATGGGTTGGCGACGGCCAGCTGGTTGGCAGAGACTCCAGACAGCGTTGTCATCAGGGGAAACTCCTTTGTGTTGGCCATATTAGCACTCGGTTAGAGGGAGTGCTAAGCCAAGGGTTCCCTTGGGTTTCTATCGTTGCGATAGCTTTTGTCGCGATTTGTTGGATATTTGTATGCCGTTTGGCGTTTTTCAAGTCCGTGCCGCTTGCCCGAGCAGCCAGTCCTGGAACGCCAGGATGCGCGGGTCCTGGGCGCTGCCTTCCGGGTAGACCAGGTGGTAGGCGTAGCCCGCCGCCATGGGCACGCCGATGTCGAACAGCCGCACCAGCCGGCCCTGGGCGAGGTCGGCGGCGATCATCTCCAGGTCGGCCAGGCCGACCATGCCGCTCTCGGTGACGGCGCGCACCACGTCGCTCGAGTCGGCGAAGCCGATGCAGCGGCTGTCGTCGAAGCCCTCGATCCCGGCCGCGGCCATCCACATCGGCCAGTTCGGCCAGACCATGCCGTCGGTCTTCCAGTCGACGTAGCACAGCGTGTGCTGGAGCAGGTCACGCGGCGTTGCCAGCGGGGGCCCGCTGGCGAGCAGCCTGGGGCTGCAGACCGGCACGATGACGGTGTCGAACAGCCGCTGTGCGCGCGTGCCTGGGTCCTGCCCGGTGCCGAAGCGGATCGCCACGTCGATGTCGTCAGCGTCGAAATCCCGCAGCGTGTCGGAAATATCGAAACCCAGTTCCAGCCCCGGGTTGGCGGCGCGGAACTGCGGCAACCGCGGCAGCAGCCAGTTGGTCGCGAAACGGGCGCTGGTCGACAGCCGCAGCGTCGCCGCCCCGCGCGCCATGCGCCGGGCGCGGCCGGCGGCGCGGCGCAGGGTGTCGAGGGCGTCGGCGGTGGCCTCGAACCACACGGCGCCGGCCGGCGTGAGGCGGATGCTGCGGCTGGTGCGCGTGAACAGCACCATGCCGAGCTGCTCCTCGATCTCCTTGATCTGGTGGCTCACGGCCGCCGGTGTCAGCCCGACTTCTTCGGCCGCCCGCGTGAAGTTCAGGTGCCGCCCGGCGGCCTCGAAGGTGCGCAGGGCGCGGGTGCCGGGGAGCAGTCTGGGGCGCATCGATCTTCAAATAGTTTTTGATGATTTTCCAAAAACTATTCGTTTCTCTTAGGAAAGTCAACGCGGGATAGTTCAGGAACTTGATGATCCATCCCTTCCAGGAGCCACGAAACCATGTCCGCCAGCGTCCCTTCTCCTTCCTTCGTCGTACAGCGCAACGGCCAGCCGGTGCCTGCCGCGGACCTGGCCCCGCTCGCCTTCGCCGGCCACGCCCACTTCACGGCCATGCAGGTGCGCGACGGCCGGGTGAGGGGCCTCGACCTCCACCTGGCACGGCTGCGCTTCGCCTCGCAGACGCTGTTCGGCCAGGCGCTGCCCGACGACACGGTGCGCGCCCACCTGCGGGCGGCGCTCGCGGCCGGCCCGGCGGACCTGTCGCTGACCGCCACCGTCTACTCCCCGGCCGGCGAGTTCACCGCGGCCGACGCGGTGCCCGAGGTGCTGGCCCGCATCGGCCCGCCTTCCAGCGGCCCCGCCGGCCCGTTGAGCCTGGCCGCGATCGAACACGAGCGCTTCCTGCCGGCCGTGAAGCACGTCGGCGAAGGCGCCAAGACCCAGCTGCTGCGCCAGGCCGTCGCGCAGGGTTTCGGCGACGCGGCCTTTCTCGACCGGCACGGCCGGCTCGGCGAGGCGTCGATCTGGAACCTGGCCTTCTGGGACGGCGAGGCGGTGGTGTGGCCCGAAGCCGAGATCCTGACTGGCACCACGATGGGCATCGTGCGCCGGCAGCTCGAACGCCTCGGTGTCCCGCAGCGCAGCCAGGTGTTGCGGATGGCCGACCTGCCTGCGCTGGCCGGCGCCGTGGTCATGAACTCGTGGACGCCGGGCGTGGCGGTGCACCGCATCGGCGACGTGGTGTTGCCGGCAGCGCCGGCTTTCGTGGAACTGCTGCACCGGGCCTATGAGGCCGAGCCGCTCGCATCGCCTTGAAGGAGCCCTCGCGCGCGGACGCTGCGCACCGGCGTGACCGGGCCTGCGGGGCTACCAGCGAATGCCGAGCTTGACGAACAACTTCGACAGCACGAACAGCGGACCGACCCAGAGGTACTGGATGTCCTCGAAGAACGACGGCTTCTTGCCTTCGATCTTGTGGCCGACGAACTGGAAGATCCACGCCACCACGAAGATCGCTGCCGACACCGGCGCCACCGCAGTGCCCATCGCATGCACCGCCACCAGCGCCAGCACCGTGAGCGCCAGCATGGTGACGAGGAAGGCCGGCGAGCGCAGCAGGGCGTAGTACACGAGGCTGGCCGCCACGAAGGCGTAGGCCACCCACGGATGGATCGCGAACAGCAGCCCGACGATGCTCAGCATGATCGCGGGAATGGCCACGAAGTGGATCAGCTCGTTGGTCGGATGGCGGTGGCTCTCCTCGTAGTGGGCGAGCAGGCGGTCGACCTTGCGCTCGCTGGTGGCGAGCGGGGCGGCGGCAGTGTGGGTCATGGCAGGTCTCCGGGGCGCCGTGCGTTGCGGCAAGAGTCTCATGGTGCCCACGGCGCCGGGCGATGGCAAGTGGCGTCGTCCCGGGGGAGGACGAGCGCCGGGCGCCATGACTTAGGGCACTGTCGCGCGGGGCTTGCGCCGCTAAGATCAAATCCGTGGCCTCTTTCGACTCCCCCTCCGCACCCCCGCCGCCCCTCGCCGACACCGGTGTGCCTGCCGGCGTGTCCGGCGCGATCCTGGTGGTGGACGACCATGACCTGCTGCGCCTGGGCGTGAGTGCGCTGGTGCAGGCCCAGGCCGCCACCTCGGGCGCGCGCATCGCGGTGTTCGAGGCCGGCAACATCGCCGACGCGCTCGCGCTCTACGCGGCGCATGAGGTCGCCATCGGCCTCGTGCTGCTCGACCTCGCGCTGCCCGACACGCACGGGCTCAGCGGCCTGGCCGAGTTCCGCCTGCGCTTTCCGGCGGCGCGCGTTGTGGTGCTCTCGGGCACCGCCAACAGCACGCTGGCGCAGGGCGCGCTCGCGCTCGGTGCCAGTGCCTTCCTGCCCAAGTCCGCCGACCTGAAGGAGATGGTGGGCTTCATCCGCGCCTGCGGCCTGTTCGAGGCCGACGGCACGCCGCCGCAGCCGCTGCCGCCCGCGGCACTGCCCAAGTCGCTGTCGGGGTACGCGGAGTTCGCGCACGCCAGCGCCTGGCAGGAACTCACGCCGCGCCAGATGCAGGTGCTGCAGTGGGTGCTCGAAGGCAAGGCGAACAAGGAGATCGCGCAACTGGCCAACCTGAGCGAGGGCACGGTGAAGAACCATGTCTCGACCATCCTGCTGCTGTTCGGCATGCGCTCGCGCGCCCAGCTGATCAGCATGCTGCGTTGAGCGGCGCCACGCTGGCGGGCCGCGGCGACGCCGCCGCCGGCCAGCTGCTGGGCCAGCGCGTGCTGCGCGAGCACGTCGGCTCGGTCTACGACACCTACGGCATCTCCACGCTGACCCACCTGGGCTTCGTGATCGTGTTCGGCTGCATCATCTACTCGCAGCTCAGCGATGCGCGCCTGCTGTTCTGGATGGCGGCGCTGGTGGCGGTCGACATCTACGTCTTCTTCACGCCGCGCTGGACGCCCGACAAGCCGGCCTCCGAGAGCCCGTACTGGGCGCGCAAGATCTCGCGCATGGTCACGCTGGTGAGCATGATCACGGCGGTGGTGCCCTGGTTCATCGTGCCGCACGAGAACCTGCCCATGACCTCGCTGCTGATGGCCGTGATTGTCGGCAGCTGCGCGCGCGCCGCGCAGTCGCTGTGGCCGCTCAAGCCCGCGCTGTTCGGCTACACGTTGCCCATGTCGCTGGGCATGATCATCGCGCTGGCCTGGCAGGGCGACGGCCTGCACCTGTTCCTGGCCGCGGCGGGCTCGGCCTACCTGATGCTCACGCTGCACGCCGGCGTGCGCCAGCACCGGCTGCTGACCGACTCGCTCATGTTGCGTTTCGAGAACGAAGCGCTGGCCGCGCGCCTGGGTGAGCAGATCGCCGCCACCGAGCGCGCCAGCGAAGAAAAGACCCGCTTCCTCGGCGCCGCCAGCCACGACCTGCGCCAGCCCCTGCATGCCATCGCGCTGTTCGGTGCCGCGCTCGAGAACGAACTGCGGGGCCGCCCCGAGAGCCGCAACGCGGAGCGCCTGATGCGCGCCGTGAACGCCCTGGGCGCGTCGCTCGACACCATGCTCGATGTGTCCCGGCTCGACGCCGGCGTCATCACGCCGTCGCCGCAGCCGGTGGAGCTCGACGCGCTGTTCCTGCCGCTCAACCACACCTTCTCGGCGCAGGCCGAGCAGAAGGAGCTGCAGCTGCGCGTGCGCGCCAGCGGCCTGTGGGTGCGCAGCGATCCGCAGCTGCTGCACCGCATGCTGTCCAACCTGATGGACAACGCCCTCAAGTACACCGTGCAGGGCGGCGTGACCGTCACGGCGCGCGACCGCGGCGACACCGTGTGGATCGAGGTGCGCGACACCGGCATCGGCATCGCGCCCGAGCAGTCGCACCGCATCTTCGAAGAGTTCTATCAGATCGATAACCCGGGCCGCGACCGCGCGCGTGGCCTGGGCATCGGCCTGTCGATCGTGCGCCGCCTGTCGCGGCTGCTGGGCCATCCGGTGCAGATGCATTCGCGCCCGGGCCGCGGCACGCACTTTCGCGTCGTGCTGCCGACCGTGCCGCCGCAGGTCAGTGCGCTCGTGGGCCCGTTTCCGGCCGGCAGTGTCGAACTGGCTGCACGTCGGCGCGCGGCCACGCTGCCCGGTCGCGTGCTGCTGATGGACGACGAACTTGAAATCCGCGAAGCCATGACCGGCCTGCTGCGCTCGCACGCGATCGATGCGCACGCCGTCGCCGACGAGGCCGCCGCGGCCGAGGCGCTGCACCAGGCCCGCGCCGAAGGCCGGCCCTTCGGCCTGCTGATGTGCGACTACCGCCTGGCCGACGGCGTCGACGGCCTCGACGTGGGCCTGCGCCTGAGTCGGCACCTGGGCACCGAGCTGCCGCTGCTGCTGATCACCGGCGAGACCTCGCCCGACCGCCTGCAGCGCGTGCGCGAGTCGGGTGTGCCCGTGCTGTTCAAGCCCGTGGCGCCGGATGCGCTGCTGCAGGCCATGGCGGGGCTTGCGGCGGCACCGTAGCGTTTGGCACACAGCCTGCGGCTGAAAGTGAATACGTTGTAGTTCATTGCGTGCCGATCCCATCGGTTGGCCACACATGCAATGACTTTTGGCACTGCCGGGCGTTCGCCTCCCGTCGTAATTTCGGGTTTCAGGGAAGCGAAATCAGGGGGCGTTGCAGGCGTCGACCACCGGTGCCTTCGCACACGAGGCGCGACGCCGCACAGGCCACACGCAGGGGGAATACAAGGGAGAAATAAGAAAGACAGGGAGCTGACGGCCCCCGGCGGAAGCCGGGGGCCGTTTTTTTATCCGAAGCGAAAGCCTCAGCCGAGCAATGCCTGCGCGAACTCGCGCGCGTTGAAGGTCTCGAGGTCCTCGAGCTTTTCGCCCACGCCGATGAAGTACACCGGAATGGGCCGTTCGCGCGCAATGGCGCACAGCACGCCGCCCTTGGCGGTGCCGTCGAGCTTGGTGACGATGAGGCCCGTGAGGCCCAGCGTCTCGTCGAAGGCCTTGACCTGCGCCAGCGCGTTCTGGCCGGTGTTGCCGTCGATCACCAGCAGCACCTCGTGCGGTGCGGTGGCGTCGGCCTTGGTGACGACGCGCTTGATCTTCTTGAGCTCGTCCATCAGGTGCAGCTGCGTCGGCAGGCGCCCGGCCGTGTCGACCAGCACCACGTCCTTGCCGCGCGCCTTGCCGGCGTTCACCGCGTCGAAGCTCACGGCCGAGGGGTCGCCGCCTTCGTTGCTCACGATCTCGACGGTGTTGCGGTCGGCCCAGACCAGCAACTGCTCGCGCGCCGCCGCCCGGAAGGTGTCGGCCGCGGCCAGCAGCACCGAGGCGCCTTCGGTGGCCAGGTGCTTGGTGAGCTTGCCGATGGAGGTTGTCTTGCCCGCGCCGTTGACGCCAGCCACCATGATCACGGTGGGCGTGTATTCGCCGATGACCAGTGGCTTCTCAAGCGGCTTGAGCAGGTCGGTGACGGCGTCGGCCAGCAGGCGCTTGACCTGCGATGCGTCGGTGGCCATCTGGCGCTTGACGCGCACCTTCAGGTCGTCGAGCAGGAACTCGGTGGCCTTGACGCCGGTGTCGGCCATGAGCAGCGCCGATTCGAGTTCTTCATACAGCGCGTCGTCGATCTGCGCGTTGACGAACACGGCCTGGATGCCGGTGCCGGTCTTGCGCAGGCCGGTCTTGAGCTTGTCGAACCAGCTCTTGCGCTCGGTGGCGATGGGGGCCGGTTCGGCGACAACAGCGACCGGCGCGGGAGGCGGTGCGGGCACGGGCGCCGGAGGGGGCGGCGGTGGCGCAATGACAGGAGCGGGTGCAGGAACGGGGGCGGGCGCTGGCGCAGGGATCGGCGCTGGTGCAGCGACCGGAACTGGCGCGGGCGCCGGCGCCACCACGGGCGCGGCCGGTGTCGGCTCGGGGGTCGGTGCGGGTGCAGGTGGGGGCGCAGGTGCTTCCGCCGCAGGCTTCGACCCGAACCAGCTCGACGGCGAGAACACCGAGCGTGCCGGTGCGGGTTCCGCGGCCGGGGGCGGCGCGGGTTCGGCGGTCGGCGGCGGGGCCGGTGTCACCGGGGCATCGGCAGGTGGTTTTTTCTTGAAGAAACTGAACATCGGGAGCTTTTTACAATCCGACCCATTCTATGAAACACCTCTCGCCACGCCGCGCTGCGTCTGGTGCGGTGCTGGCCCTGGCGCTTTCGGCGCTGTGGACCGTGCCCGCGCAGGCCCAGTCCACCCCCGCTCCCGCCGCGTCGACCCCTGCCGCCGCGGCCCTGGGCCCCCAGCAATTCACCCTCGCCAACGGCATGACCGTGATCGTGCAGACCGACCGGCGCTCGCCGACCGCGGTGCAGATGGTGTGGGTGCGGGTCGGCTCCATGGACGAGGTCGACGGCACCTCGGGCGTGGCGCACGTGCTGGAGCACATGCTGTTCAAGGGCACGAAGAGCGTGCCGGCCGGCGAGTTCTCGCGCCGCGTGGCGGCGCTGGGCGGCCAGGAAAACGCCTTCACCATGCGCGACGCCACCGGCTACTACCAGCAGATCCCGGTCGGCAGCCTCGAGCAGGTGATGAAGCTCGAATCGGACCGCTTCGCCAACAACCAGTGGCCCGACGACGAGTTCAAGCGCGAGATCGAGGTGGTCAAGGAAGAGCGCCGCCTGCGCACCGACGACCAGCCGCGCGCCCTGCTCGGCGAGCAGCAGAACGCGGCCGTCTTCACCTCGTCGCCCTACCGCCGTCCGGTGGTGGGCTGGATGAGCGACCTCGAATCGATGACGCCGGCCGACGCGCGCGCCTTCTTCCAGCGCTGGTACGTGCCGGCCAACGCCGTGCTCGTGGTGGCCGGCGATGTCGACGTGGCGCGCGTGCGCGCGCTGGCCGAGAAGTACTACGGCGGCATTCCCGCGCGCGCCGTGCCGGAGCGCAAGCCGCGCACCGAGCCCGCGCAGCGCGGCATCCGCCGCCTCGAGTTCAAGGCCCCGGCCGAGCAGGCGTACGTGTCGCTCGCCTTCCGCGTGCCGCAGCTCACGAACATCGACGACGCCAACAGCGACGCCTGGGCGCTGGTGGTGCTCTCGGCCGTGCTCGACGGCTATGCCGGCGCGCGGCTCGACCGCGCGCTCACGCAGGGCCCCGGCCGCGTGGCCGATTCGGCCGGCGCGTACGCGGGCTTCATCGGCCGCGGTCCGCAGCTGTTCATGCTCGACGGCGTGCCGGCCGCCGGCAAGACCGCCGAGACGGTCGAGGCCGCGCTGCGTGCCCAGGTGGCGCGCGTGGCGAAAGAGGGTGTCGGCGAAGCCGAGCTGGCCCGCGTCAAGACGCAGTGGGTGGCGAGCGAAACCTACAAGCGCGATTCGGTGATGGCGCAGGCGCGCGAACTCGGCAGCAACTGGATCCAGGGCCTGCCGCTGGACGCCAGCGAGCGCATCGTCGCCCGGCTGCAGGCCGTGACGGCGGCGCAGGTGCAGGCCGTGGCCGCCAAGTACTTCGGCGATGACCAGCTCACGGTCGCCACGCTGCGGCCCCTGCCGCCCGAACCCAAGCGCGGCCGCGGCTTCGCAGCCCCTGCGGGCGAGATGCGCTGAAAGGCACCGGATCCCTCCATGAAGAACCTCCAAAAGATTGCAAGCACCGCCCTCCTGGCGGGCATCACCGCGCTGTTCGGCATGGGCAGCGCGCAGGCCGCGCTGCCCATCCAGCACTGGACGCTGGCCAACGGCGCCAAGGTGTACCTGGTGTCGACCAACGCATTGCCGATCGTCGACGTGCAGATCGACTTCGACGCTGGCAGCCGGCGCGACCCGGCCGCGCAGGCCGGGCTGGCCAGCACCAGCGCCGCGATGGTCGAGAAGGGCGTGCGTGCCGGGCGCAACGGCGAGCCTGCGCTCGACCAGAATGCGTTGGGCGAGGCCTGGGCCGACCTGGGCGCCAGCTTCGACGTGAGCGCCGGCACCGACCGCACCAGCTACACGCTGCGCACGCTGTCCGACCCGGCGCTGCTGACCAAGGCCGTGGCCCTGGCCGCGCGCGAGATCGGCGAGCCCTCGTTCCCCGACGACATCTGGCCGCGCGAGCGCGAGCGCATCAACGCCGCCATCAAGGAAGCCAACACCAAGCCAGCCACCGTGGTCGGCCGCGCCTTCGCGCAGGCTGTGTACGGCACGCACCCCTACGGCCAGGAAGTGACCGAAGCCACGCTGGCGCGCATCGACACCGCCGCCATGCGCCAGCGCTACGAGCAGCTGATCCTGCCGTGCCGCGCCAAGCTCAGCATCGTGGGCGCGGTCACGCGCGCCGAGGCCGAGGCGCTCGCGACCACGCTGCTGTCGCGCCTGCCCAGCCCCGCCGCCTGCGCACCGCTGCCGGCCATCGCGCCGGTGGTGGCGCTCACGGCGCCGAAGGACGAGCGCATCGCGTTCGACTCGGCGCAGGCCCATGTCTTCATCGGCCAGCCCGGCTACCCGCGTCAGGACCCGGACCACTTCGCGCTCACGCTCGGCAACTACGTGCTCGGCGGCGGCGGCTTTGTCTCGCGGCTGACCGAAGAGGTGCGCGAGAAGCGCGGCCTGGCCTACAGCGTGTACAGCGGCTTTGCGCCGGGGCTCGACGCGGGCGCCTTCCGCATCGGCTTCCAGACCCGGCCCGACCAGGCCGAGGCGGCGACGAAGGTCTCGCGCGACGTGCTCGCGAAGTTCGTGGCCGAAGGCCCGACCGAGAAGGAGCTCAAGGCCGCCAAGGACAACCTGATCGGCGGTTTCCCGCTGCTCCTGGACAGCAATCGCAAGCTGATCGGCAACGTCGCCAACATCGCCTGGTACGGCCTGCCGCTGGACTACCTCGACACCTGGACCGCGCGCATGAACGCGGTCACGGCCGCCGACATCCAGGCCGCGTTCGCCCGCAAGCTGCAGCCGCAGCGCATGGTGACGGTGGTGGTGGGCGGCAAGCAGGCCGCTGCGGCGCAGTAAGCAAGAGAAAAAGAAAAGCTCAGGCCAGCGCGTGCGGCCCGCTGCGCGCGGCCTCGCGCACCGCGGCGCCGAGCTGCGCCAGCAGGCGCGGCGCCGCGCGGGCGTGCTGCCAGTACAACGGCACCGGCAGCGTCGCGCCGGGCACCAGTTCGACCAGCGTGCCGTCGCGCAGCGCATCGGCCACCATGCTGGTCGGGTGCATGCCCCAGCCGATGCCGCGGCAGGCCGCCTCCACGAAGGCGGCGGGCGAGGGCACCCAGTGGCGCGGCGTCTCCACGTTGCGGTGGCAAATGCGGCGCACCCAGCGCGCCTGCAGCCGGTCCTTGCGGTCGAACACCAGGTTCGGCGCGGCGGCCAGCGTGCGCGCGCCCACGCCCTTGGCGAAATAGCGTTCCACGAAACCGGGGCTCGCGGCGGCCACGTAGTGCACCGTGCCCAGCGCCTCGCTGTTGCAGCCGGTGACCGGCTGGGCCAGCGCGGTCACGGCCGCCAGCACGGCGCCGCTGCGCAGCCGCTCGGCCGTGTGGTCCTGGTCGTCGGCCGTGAGGTCGAGCAGCGCGTCGGGCGCCTGCGCTGCGAAGGCCGCGGCGCCCGCCATGAACCAGGTCGCCAGGCTGTCGGCGTTGACCGCCACCCGCACCGTGACCCGCTCGTGCGCCTCGCCGCTGCCCATGCCCAGCGCGGGCAGGGCCTCGCGCAGCTCGTGCTCCAGCATGCCCACGCGCTCGACGTGCCGGCACAGCTGCAGGCCGGCCTCGGTCGCCACGCAGGGCTGGCCGCGCACCAGCAGCGCGCCGCCGGTGCGCTCCTCGAGCAGCTTCACGCGCTGCGACACCGCCGAGGGCGTGACGTGCAGCGCGCGGGCAGCGCGCTCGAAACTGCCTTCGCGCACCACGGCGGCAAGGGCGTGCAGGGCGGCGTAGTCGAGCATGGTGGTGAATGAAGTAAAACTGAATCAGCGTTAGAAAGTTTAGTTTGATTGAATGCCGGGCGGACGGCAAGCTCGGACCATGACCGCCGTTCACGCCTCCACCGCTTTCCTCAACGGGCTCTTCATGAGCCTGGTGCTCATCGTCGCCATCGGCGCGCAGAACGCCTACGTGCTGCGCCAGGGCTTGCGCCGCGAGCACGTGAGCGCGGTGGTGCTGTTCTGCGCCGTCTGCGACGCGGTGCTGGTCGCCGCCGGCGTGGCCGGCATGGCGCAGGCGCTGAAGGGGCGGCCGATGCTGGCGACGCTGCTCGCGGGCTTCGGCGCGGCCTTTCTCTGCGGCTACGGCCTGCGCGCGCTGTGGCGCTCGCGCCAGCCGGGCGCGCTGCAGACGGTGTCGCAGGGCGCCTCGCGCTCGCGCGCTGCGGTGGTCGCGCAGGCCGCCGGCTTCACGCTGCTGAACCCGCACGTTTACCTGGACACCGTGCTGCTCGTGGGCACGGCCGGGGCGCAGTACCCGGGCCTGCTCAAGGCCTGGTTCGTGGTCGGGTCGACGCTGGCCAGCGTGCTGTGGTTCACCGCACTGGGCTTCGGCGCGCGGCTGCTGGCGCCGGTGTTCGCGCGGCCGCGCGCCTGGCAGATGCTCGATGCGCTCATCGGCGGCACGATGCTCGTGCTGGCCGCGCTGCTGGCGCGCCGCGCGTTCATGGGCTACTGAGTGAAGGGGGGCCAGCTGCGGCGTTAAGCTCGCCGCATGCCCCAGAAGCCCTCGAAGAAGAACGCCGCCGCGCCCGTCTCGCGCGCCCCCGCCGCCAAGCGCCCGTCGCGGCCCAGCGAGGTCCGCATCATCGGCGGCGAATGGAAGCGCACCCGCCTGGCCGTGGCCGACAAGCCCGGCCTGCGCCCCACGCCCGACCGCGTGCGCGAAACGCTGTTCAACTGGCTTGCGAGCCTGGCCGGCGTGGGCGGTGGTGCATTGCCGGGCTGGCACTGCATCGATGCCTTCGCGGGCACTGGGGCGCTGGGCCTCGAAGCCGCCTCGCGCGGCGCGGCCCACGTGCTGCTGTGCGAGCAGGACGCCGCGCTGGTCGCCCAGCTGCAGGCCGCCAAGGCCAAGCTCTCGGCCGAGGCCGTGCGCGTGGAGCGCGGCAACGGCGTCACCGCGCTCGAGCGTGCGGCGGCGGGCAGCCTGCAGGCGGTGTTTCTCGATCCGCCCTTCGACAACCTCGCGCTGTACGAGCCGGCCCTGCGCGCCGCCGCGCGCGCGCTGCACGCCGACGGCGCGATCTACCTCGAGGCGCCGCGCCGCTGGGCCACCGAGGAGCTCGCCGCGCTGGGCCTGGCCGAATTCCGCTACCTGAAGGCCGGCGCCGTGCATGCCCATCTGCTGCGCCGCGCCGTGTCCGTGCCTGCATAATCCGCCGGACAAGCCGCACCGGCAGCATGAGGAAGAAGCAACCATGGCCAGCAACGTGATCGCGGTTTATCCCGGCACTTTCGACCCCATCACCCTCGGTCACGAGGACGTGGTGCGGCGTGCAACCCAACTCTTCTCCAAGGTGATCGTCGCCGTCGCGGCGGGCCACCACAAGAAGGCGCTGTTCACGCTCTCCGAGCGCATGGACATGGCCCGCGAGGCCGTGAAGCCCTACAGCGACCAGGTGACGGTCGAGAGCTTCTCGGGCCTGCTGCGCGACTTCGTCGTCGCGCGCGGCGGCAAGGCCATGGTGCGCGGCCTGCGCGCCGTGACCGACTTCGACTACGAGTTCCAGCTCGCCGGCATGAACCGCTCGCTGATGCCCGACGTCGAGACCGTGTTCCTGACCCCGAGCGACAAGTACCAGTTCATCTCCAGCACCTTCGTGCGCGAGATCGCCATGCTCGGCGGCGAGGTCAACAAGTTCGTCTCGCCGAACGTCGAGCAGCAGCTGACCGCCAAGGTCCGCAGCCTCGGTAGGGAATGAGCCCGCTCCCAGGCTTCGCGCTGAGGTGAGCGCCACCCCCTTGCCCCGCCTGCATCCGCTGGGCGATGCGGCGCTGGTGTGCGACCTGCCCGCGCCCGCCACGCTGGCGCAGCAGCAGCGCATCTGGGCGCTGGCCGCCGAGGTGCTGGCCTGGCCCGGCGTCGGCGAGGCGCTGCCGGGCATGAACAACCTCACGCTGACCTTCGACCCGACCGCCGTGGCGTTCGAGGAACTCGCGGCGCGCGTGCTCCAGGCCTGGCCGGGGCTCGCGGCCCATGCCGCCGAAGGGCGGCGCATCGAGATTCCCGTGGCCTACGGCGGCGAGCACGGCCCCGACCTCGCCGACGTGGCGGCCCACACCGGGCTGTCGGCGGCCGAGGTGGTGCGTCGCCACAGCGGCGGCGACTACGTGGTCTACCTGCTCGGCTTCCTGCCGGGCTTCGCCTTCATGGGCGGGCTGCCGCCCGAACTCGCGACACCGCGCCGCGCCGAACCGCGCACCGCCGTGCCCGCGCGCTCGGTCGGCATCGGCGGCGAGCAGACCGGCATCTATCCGTTGGTGTCGCCGGGCGGCTGGCAGCTCATCGGGCGCACGCCGCTCGAGCTGTTCGATCCTTCGACCGAGTCGCCCACCTTGCTGCGTCCGGGCGACCGCGTGCGCTTCGTCGTCGAAAGCCTGCAGACATGATCCTCGTGCGCAAACCCGGCGTGCATGCCTCGGTGCAGGACCTCGGGCGGCCCGGCCTGCGCCAGCTCGGCATCTGCCCGGGCGGTGCGCTCGACATGCTCGCGCTCACGCTGGCGAACCGGCTGGCCGGCAACGCCGACGCGGCGGCGGGCATCGAATTCACCATGGGTGGCTGCGAGCTGCAGTTCGAAGTCGACACCCGCATCGCGCTCACCGGCGACGACTTCGGCGCCACGCTCGACGGCGTGCCGCTGTGGCCCTGCTGGAGCGTGCCGGTGCGTGCTGGCCAGACCTTGCGCCTGGCCGGTGCCAACGCGCCCGGCACGCCGAAGGCCGGCCTGCGCAGCTGGCTCGCGGTGGCCGGCGGCATCGACGTGGCACCCGTGCTCGGCTCGCGCAGCACCGACCTCAAGGCCGGCTTCGGCGGCCACGAGGGCCGCGCGCTGCGCAAGGGCGACCGGCTCGCGCTGGGCGCTTCGCGCCTCGGTGCCGACCAGAACGCGCGCCGTTCCTTCGGCCTGCGCGCGCCCGATTGGGGCACGGCCGAGCCCGACGGCGCCTTCGCGCTGCGCGTGCTGCCCGGCCCCGAGTTCGACCTGTTCACGCCCGACGCACAGGCGCTGCTGTGGAGCGAGCGCTGGCGCATCACGCCGCAGAGCAACCGCATGGGCAGCCGGCTCGCCGGCGCGGAGCTGCAGCGCAAGGCGGGCGGCGACATGCTGTCCTCGGGCGTGATTCCCGGCACGATCCAGGTGCCGCCTTCGGGTCAGCCGATCATCCTCATGGGCGACGCGCAGACCACCGGCGGCTACCCGCGCATCGGCGTGGTGATCCGCGCCGACCTCTGGAAGCTCGCGCAGGCGCCGCTGGGTGGCCGGCTGCGGCTGGTGCGCACCGACCTGACGCATGCGCTTGCGGCCTGGGCCGGGCAGCAGCGCTACCTGGCGCAGGTGGCGCAAGGGCTCGCCGCTGCGGGCTGGCCCGGCGCGGCCTAGACTGTCGGCTCGCGCAGGTCGTTTTCGCACCTGCCCCACGAGACGGAGAACATCCCATGCAGATCGACCTGAACGCCGACCTCGGCGAAGGCGCCGGCAGCGACGAAGCGCTGCTCGGCCTCGTGAGCTCCGCCAACATCGCCTGCGGCTGGCACGCGGGCGACGCCAGGACCATGCAGCAGTGCGTGCGCTGGGCCATGGCGCACGGCGTGGCGATCGGCGCGCACCCGAGCTTTCCCGACCGCGAGAACTTCGGCCGCAGCACCATGCACCTGCCGCCCGAGGAGATCGTGGCGAACGTGCTCTACCAGGTCGGCGCGCTGGCCGCGATCGTCAAGGCCGAGGGCGGCCGGCTCGCGCACGTGAAGCCGCACGGCCAGCTCTACAACCAGGCGGTGAAAGAGCCCGAACTCGCCGAGGCGCTGTGCGAGGCGGTGCGCCGCTTCGACCCTTCGCTCAAGTTCTTCGGCCTGGCCGGCAGCAACATGATCGACGCGGCCCGCCGTGCCGGCCTGCAGCCTGTGGAAGAGGTGTTCGCCGACCGCGGCTACATGCCCGACGGCAGCCTCGTGCCGCGCAGCCAGCCCGGCGCGCTCATCGAGAGCGAGGAGCAGTCGCTCGCGCAGACCCTGTCGCTGGTGCGCGACCACCGCGTGGTCGCCATCGACGGCAGCACCGTGCCAGTCAACGCCCAGAGCGTGTGCCTGCACGGCGACGGCGCACACGCGCTGGCTTTCGCGCGGCGCATCCGCGAACGGCTGCAGCAGGAAGGCATCGACGTTCGCGCGATGGCCTGAACAGGATGCCGGCGAAGCGCGCTTCTCCCAACGTCCTGCTGACGGGCTTCGAGCCCTTCGAGCAGGAGCTGCTCAATCCATCATGGGAGGCGGTGCGCACGCTCGATGGCTGGAAGTGCGGCCGCGCCACCGTGCATGCGCGCCTCGTGCCCTGCGTCTTCGGCGAGGCGCTCACCGCGCTCGACCGCGCGATGGACGAGCTCCAGCCGACGCTGGTGATCTGCATCGGCCAGGCCGGCGGCCGCGCCGAGTTCACGCCGGAGCGCATCGCCATCAACGTCGACGACGCGCGTGTGCCCGACAACCTCGGCCGCCAGCCGATCGACGTGCCCGTGGTGCCCGGCGCGCCCGTGGCCTACTTCTCGAGCCTGCCCGTGAAGGCCATCGTGCGCGAACTGCGCGCGGGCGGTGTGCCGGCCTCGGTGTCGAACAGCGCGGGCACCTTCGTGTGCAACCACCTCTTCTACGGGCTGATGCACCGCCTCGCGACGCACGCGGCGGCGAAGGGCGCGCGCGGCGGCTTCATCCACATTCCCTACCTGCCGGCGCAGGCGGCGCGCTTTCCGGGCGCGCCGAGCATGTCGCTCGAGACGCTGGTCGATGCGTTGCGCATCACCGTGAAGACCGCGCTGGCCGTGAAGCAGGACGTCGCGGAAACGGGCGGCCAGTTGCACTGACCGGGGTTCTCAAGCGCTGGGGAAGTGCTTGCCCAGCCAGGCGTTGAGCGCCGTGTTGACGAACGCAGGCTTCTCCATCGTCAGCATGTGGCCGCACTGCGGCACCCACACCACCTGGGCGCGCGGCAGCAGCGCCGCCATCTCGCGGGTGCATTCGGGTGGCGCGAGGCGGTCGTCGTCGCCGCACATCAGCAGCACCGGCGCGCGCAGCAGGGCCAGGTGCGTGCGCGCGTCGGGGCGGCGCATCACGGCGTGGTTCTGGCGGATGAGCTGGGCCGCGCCGGCACCGAGCACGATGTCCAGGTAGCGCCGCACCAGCGCCGGGTTGGCGGCCTGCGCGGGATGGAAGGCGAAGGCGACGTTGGGCTCGATGATCTCGCGCACCTCGCCGCGCTCGAACCATTCGATGGCGCCTTCGCGCAGCGCGAACATGTCGGGCGTCTCGGGCCGCGCGCTGGTGCCCAGCAGCATCAACCCGGCGATGCGCTCGGGCGCCTGGCGCGCCGCTTCCATCGCGACCATGCCGCCCATCGAGGCACCGCACAGCACCAGCGGGCCGTCGTGCTCGCGCAGCACGGCGCTGGCCATGCCTTCGATGGTGTCGTGGCGCGTCTGGACGTCGCTCACGCGGGCGCCGAAGGCGGCGGGAAGTGCGGGCAACTGGGCCTCCCAGAGGCGTTCGTCGCAGGCAAGGCCGGGCAGCAGGACAAGATGGGGCATGGGCCGATTTTGCGCGATCGGACGCGCCCGGCGCACGGCCCGTACGCGGTGGCGACCGTGCAACAGCGGGTTGGCACGAAGCCGCCGTGTCATGCACTCGGGGGACAATGCATGCAATGTCCACCACCACCCCCGACTCCGCCCCCACCGACCTCATCCTGATCCGCCACGGCGAAACCGCCTGGAACCGCGAGCTGCGCTTCCAGGGCCACGCGGACGTCCCGCTCAACGACATCGGCCACGAGCAGGCGCGCCGCCTCGGCCTGCGGCTCGCGGGCGAGACGGTACAGCACCTCATCAGCAGCGACCTCATGCGCGCCCAGCAGACCGCGGCGCCCGCGGCGCAGCAGCTCGCGCTGCCGGTCGTCACTTCGGTGGCGCTGCGCGAGCAGCACTTCGGCGTGGTCGAGGGCATGCGGGCCGACGAGATCCAGAGCCAGCATCCGCGCGCCTGGGAAGAGTGGCTGGAGTTCCGCGAAGACCACGCCATGCCGCAGGGCGAGAGCGCGCGCGAGTTCCATGCACGCGTGATCGGCGCGCTCGGCGCCGTCGCCGCTGCACATCGTGGCCAGCGCCTGATCGTCGTCACGCACGGCGGCGTGCTCGACATGGTTTGGCGCACCGCCCGCGGCCTGAGCCTCAGCGGCCCGCGCCAGAGCGAGATCCCGAACGCGGGCTTCAACCGCATCCGCATCGCCGACCCGGCCGCGCCGGACGCCATCGAGATCGTCGAGTGGGCCGACACGCGCCACCTCGCCGACCTGCCGCCGCAGCCGACCTACGACCAGCGGCGGCACCTCAAGAAAGACTGATCTTCCAGTTCAAGCCGGGCAGCTGCCCGCCTTCGGCGTGCGCAGCAGCGGCACGCCGGCGCCCACGCCCGTGGGCTGGCCGCCGTCCACCGCGAGGCGGCCGTTCACCAGCACCGTGACCACGCCTTCGGACAGCAGCGTCGGCTGCGTGTAGGTGGCCTTGGCCGCAAAGCGCTTCGGATCGAACACCACCACGTCGGCGTGGTAGCCGGGGCGCAGGTGGCCGCGCTGCACGAGGCCCAGCGTGTCGGCCGTGTACGCGCTGCTGCTGCGGATGAACTGCGCCAGCGAGATCGTGCGCTCCTTCACCACGTACTGGTCGTACTTGCGCGCGAAGGTGCCGTAGGCGCGCGGATGGCCCAGCGACGAGTCGGACGAGGTCATGACCCAGGGCCGCTTCATGAAGGCGCGCACGTCGTCGTCGCTCATGTTGAACGAGGCGATCATCAGGTCGCCGTCGCGCAGCACGGCGATGGCGGCGTCGATCGGGTCGGCGTTCGAGGCCTTGGCCACGTCGGCCAGCGTCTTGCCCACGTACGTCGTGCTGCCGGCCGAGAACAGGATGGCCTCGGGCCCGCCGCGCAGGCGCAGGTTCTCGCGCATGTCCTTGCGCAGGCGCTCCTGCTGCGCCGCGTCGTCGAAGCGCTGCAGCGTGGCCGCGCGGCCGCCTTCGTTGGCCCAGGGCGGCAGCAGCGCGGCCGAGAAGCGCGTGCTCGACGCGGTCCAGGGGTAGTGGTCGGCCGTGATGTCCAGGCCCGCGGCGCGCTCCTTCTCGATGCGCCGGATGATGTCGCCGCTCTGGCCCTGCACCGCCACGCCCAACGCCTTGATGTGCGCCACGTGCACCGGCAGCTTGGCCTCGTGGCCGATGCGGATCACCTCGTCGATCGAGCCTTTGAGGCCGATGTTGTACATGGCCTCGTCGCGGATGTGGCTGTCGTACAGGCCGCCGTGCGCGGCCGCTACCTTGGCCAGTTCGATGACCTCCTCGGTCTTCGAGAAATTCTGCGGCGGGTAGAACAGGCCCGTCGACAGCCCGAGCGCGCCGTCGCACATCGCGCGGCTCAGGTGCTGTTTCATGGTGTCCATCTGCGCGGGCGTGGGGGCGCGGTTGGCCTCGCCGAGCTGGCTGATGCGCAGCGGCCCGAAGCCCGCGTACATCGCGACGTTGGTGCCAACCGGCACGGCGCGCAGCTTCTGCGTCTGCGCCGCGATGTCGTAGCCGCCGAAGCCGTCGTTGCCGATCACGGCCGTGGTCACGCCCTGCGTGAGGAAGGGAATGTTCAGGCGCTTGCGCGCGTCGCTCGAGAGCAGGTCGGCGTCGGCGTGCGTGTGGGCGTCGATGAAGCCGGGCGCCACCACGAGGCCGGTGGCGTCGATGGTGCGACGTGCGCTGAACTGCGCCGGCATGGCGCGGCCCGCGAACACGATGCGGTCGCCCGCGATGCCGACGTCGCCGACCACCGGCGTGTCGCTGTCGCCCGTGTAGATGGTGCCGCCGCGCAGCAGCAGGTCGAGCTCGACAGTGGCTTCAGCGGCGGTGGTGTGGAAGGGCGAGGCGAGGGCCGCGAGAACGGCCAGCGTGACGAGGGAGCGCTGCATGGGCGAACGGGAGGAGAGCGGGAGGAGCGGCCAGTTTAGGAGTCGCTCCCGCGCAGCCGTTAATTCCTTTTGCGGCACGCCCCATGACCGGAAGGCATGGGTGGTGCCGTGCGCCGCTCAGCGCGCCGTGATCTGCCCGAGTCCCAGTTGCGCGTAGACCGCGTCGGCCTGCCGCCGCAGCCGCAGCGATTCGGGCTGGCCGTTGAGCTGCTGCTGCAGCAGGCCCTGCGCGCCCGCGAGCGCGGACTCGGTGCCGGTGCGCACCAGCGCGTCGAGGTACAGCTGCTCGAACAGATCGCGCTGCGCATGGCTGCCGCCGATCTCGATCATGCGCGGCAGCGCGACGCCCAGGCCCTCGACCGCGCCCGCCACGTCGCCGCGCGCATGGGCCACGAGGCCGCGCGCGGCCGGCACGCACACGCGCTGCCACGCGGCGCGCGTGGACGTCGGTGCGACGGGCGCGAAGGCCTCGATGTTGTGCAGCAGCACTTCGGCTTCGGGCCGGCCGGCGCGCGCCAGGCCGTAGAGGTACTGCAGGTCGAGAAAGGGCAGCACATGGTCGGCCTGGCGCTGCCGCAGGTGGTCGGCCACGTCGTCCCAGCGCGCACCGACGTCGATGCCCGCCAGCTCGAGCCGCGCGAGCAGCGACACGGCGCCGATCTGGTCCTGCGAGTAGTCCTTCACCACGCCCCAGGCGTGCTCGTCGTACACCGCGAGCGCCTCGGCGTCGCGGCCCAGGTCGATGAGGAACAGCGCCACGTGCCACCAGTTGTGCGTGACCATGAAGGAGTTGAGCCCGGTCCAGGTGTCGCTCACGCTTTGCATGAACGCCAGCCCCTCGGCCAGCCGGCCTTCGGTGAGCATCACGTGCGCCAGCGCATGGTGCGCCCAGGGCTCCTTGCGGCACAGGCCGATGGCGCGGCGCGCGCTGGCCTCGGCTTCGCGCAGCAGGTGGCACTGCTCGTAGCCGAAGGCCGCCATGCCGTGCACGTAGGGCACCTCGGCTGTGGCCGGCAGCGCCGCGAGCGCGAGCCGCAGCATGCCGGGGCAGTCGCCGGTGTTGAAGCAGTGGTACTGGCCCAGCTTCACCGACACCAGGTCGCGCGGATGCTCGCGCGCCTGCTCGGCATGCAGCGCGATGGCGTGCGCGATGTCGCCGTCGGCCCAGGCCTGGACGGCGGCGATGTAGCGCTGCTCGCGCGGCGTGGCGCGCGCCGCACCGGCGCGGGCCTTGTCGAGGAAGGGCCGCGCGTTGGCCGCGGCCTCGCGCGATTCGGCGAACAGGTGCAGCGTCGCGCAGTAGGCCTGCACGATCGGGCTGGCATCGCGCTCGGCCAGCGCCAGCAGGTTCACGGCGCGTGCCTCGGTCGAGAGAAAGCCCATGACGAAGTCGTCGACCAACGCGAGGCTGGCGGCGTCGTCGAGCGTGAGCGGATTGCCGAGGCTGTCGGCGGCGTGCGGGGTTCCGTGGGAGGGCATGGCGCCATGGTGCCATGCCCCCGGCGTCTTTCAAGAAGTCTTCTCAGACACCCGCTTGCTGGTGCCGGTACTCCTGCGTCTTGCCGCCGTAGCCGTAGGCTGCGCCGCGCGCATCGATCACGTGGATGTACGAGACCTCGTGCAGGTCGGGCCGCAGCCGGGCCATGGCCGCGTGCACCTCGCGCAGGTAGCGCGCCTTCTCGGCCTTGGTGTTGGTCTCGTCGGTCACGCTGATGTCCAGGTGGAAGGCCGACTTGCCGAGTTCGGCCAGCGATTGGCCGCCGATGAACCAGCTGTCGGCGGCGATGTACTGCACCGTGACGGCGATGACCGGCAGTGCCTTGCCCAGCACGCTCTGCGTGAGCTCGGCGACCGTGTCGACGGTCTTGCGGGTGAGGGCAGCGTCAGGCTGGCCGGAGAGGTGGACGACGATGTGGGGCATGGTGGACTCCTTTTGCGTTGAAGAACGGGTGGTCGATGGGGTGATTGTGGGATTTCGCTAATCATCGGAAAAGCGGGAAGATATGATGGAATCCATCGGATCAGCGAATGGATAGGCAGGCGCCATGCAAGGCTTCGACCTCGAACAGTTGCGCACCCTGGTGGCGGTGGCCGACGCCGGCAGCCTCACGGCGGCGGCGCCGCGCGTGTACCTGTCGCAATCGTCGGTGAGCGAGCAGATCCGCAAGCTCGAGGAGCGCGCCGGCCAGTCGCTGCTGACCCGCAGCAAGGCCGGCGTGGCGCCCACCGAGGCGGGCCTGCGGCTGCTGGGGCATGCGCGGCGCATCCTCGCGCTGAGCGACGAGGCCTTTCGCGACCTGCGCGGCGAAACCCTGCAGGGCGAGCTGCGGCTGGCCGTGACCGACTACTTCCGCCCCGGCGACCTCACCCGCCTGCTGGGCCGGCTCGGCGAGCGCTATCCGCAGGTGCGGTTGCACGTGACCATCCTGAAGAGCGACGCGCTGCGCACCGCCTATGCGCACGGCGATTTCGACGTGGGGCTGGCGATGAACATCGCGGGGGCGAATGCGGCCGCGGCCGGCAGCGGTGCGGTGCTGCGGCGCGAATCGCTGGCGTGGCTCGGTGCGGCCGGCCTGCGCGT
Source organism: Variovorax sp. V35 (assembly GCF_041154465.1). Taxonomy (NCBI): domain Bacteria; kingdom Pseudomonadati; phylum Pseudomonadota; class Betaproteobacteria; order Burkholderiales; family Comamonadaceae; genus Variovorax; species Variovorax sp. V35. Next base: position 5,975,362 of record NZ_AP028666.1, on the reverse strand, counting down.
GGTGCGCGGCGAGCCGGTGCGATTGCTGGCGCTGCCCGACACCTGCTCGCTGCACCAGTTCACCGTGTCCCTGCTGCGCCGCCGCCGCGTGCCCTACGTGCTGGCGCACGTGGCGTCAGGCGTGGCGGGCCTGCAGTCGGCCCTGGCCGCGGGCCTGGGCGTGGCTTGCCTCAACGAATCGGCGATCGGGGAGGGCATCGCGCGGCTCGCGCCGCCCCACGGGCTGCCGGCGCTGCCGCGCGTGGCGTTCCAATGGCTGCCCGCGCGGCGGGGCGAGACCGCGTTCGTGACGCGGGCGCGGGAGATGCTGTCGTTGCAGCTGGCCTGATGAAGGCCGCGCTCAGACCTGCGGCCAGGGCCGCTGCACTTCCCGGATCTGCTCGAACGCACGCGCCACGCGCAGCACGCCGAGGTCGTCGAAGCGCTGTCCCGCGATCTGCAGCCCGATCGGCAGGCCGCCGGCCGAGTACCCGCAGTTCACCGACGCCGCCGGCTGCTCCGACATGTTGAACGGCACGGTGAAGCCGATGTGCTCCAGCGGGCGCAGCGGGTCGTTGGTGGGCGAGGGCGCCTCGGCCGCTGCGGGCATGTTGGGCGACACCGGCGAGATCACGTAGTCGAAGCGCGCGCAGGCGTTCACCGTGGTGACGCGCGTGGCATGGAACTGGCTGAAGCTGCGGAACACATGCTCGCCGCTGAACTCGGCGGCGCTCTCGGCCCATTCGCGGATGTAGGGCAGCACCTTGGCGCGCTGGTCGGGGCGCAGGGCCTTCAGGTCCACCAGCGAGCGCATGCGCCACAGGTGGTCCATGCCGTCGAGCAGGGCCTGCGACATGAAGGGCTGCATGGGCTCGACGGTGGCGCCGGCCTTTTCGAACAGGCGTGCCGCCTGCTCGACCGCGGCCTGGATCTCGGGTTCCACTGCAAGGCCGCAGCCGGCGTCCAGCAGCAGGCCGATGCGCAGGCCGCGCAGGTGGTCGGGCGCGACGTCGAACGCGGCCCAGTCGATGTCCTGCGCGGGCAGGCTCATGCTGTCGCGCGCGTCGGGCCGGGCCAGCGCCTGCATCATGAGCGCGGCGTCGCCGACGGTGCGCGTCATGGGGCCGGCGGCGCGGCCCATGTAGGGCGGGTCGATCGGGATGCGTCCCAGGCTGGGCTTGAGCGTGAAGATGCCGCACCAGCTGGCGGGCAGCCGCAGCGAGCCGCCGATGTCGGTGCCCAGGTGCAGCGGGCCGTAGCCCGCCGCCGCCGCGGCTCCGGCGCCAGCACTGGAGCCGCCTGGCGTGCGGCTCAGGTCCCAGGGGTTGCGCGCCAGCGTGTGGAAGCTCGACAGCCCCGACGACAGCATGCCGTAGTCGGGCATGGTGGTCTTGCTGACGATGACCGCGCCGGCCTCCTTCAGGCGCGCGGCCGGCGGGGCGTCGGCGGCGGCGGGCATGAGGTCGACGGCGGCGGTGCCCGCGGGCAGCGGGTCGCCGCGCGTGGCGATGTTTTCCTTGATCGTGGTCGGCACGCCGTCGAGCGGACCGCGCGCGTCGCCGCGCTGCCAGCGCTGCTCCGATGCACGCGCCTGCTCCAGCGCGGCTTCGGGCCGGAACAGCCACGTGGCCTGCAGCCGGGGCTCGCAGTGCTCGATGCGCGCGATGACGGCGCGCGTCACCTCGACCGGCGACAGGCGCTTCTCGCGGTAGGCCGCGGAGAGCTCCTGCGCCGACAGGTCGCTCAACGAAGGCAGGGAAGGGTCAGGCACTGCGGGGCTCATCCCCACGACAGGGCCGACAGGTCGTTCACGAAGATCGGGTTCTCTTTCCAGAGGCCCTTGACGTTCTTCTTGGCCACGGTCGGGAACTGCGGCTGGTAGAGGAAGCCGTTGGCCGCGTCGGTGGCCAGCAGCTTCTGCGCCTCGCCCAGCAGCTTGTTGCGCTCCGCCGCGTTGCCGGTGGACTTGATCTTGTCGAACAGCGTGTCGAAGGCCTTCGACTGGTAGCCCCAGTAGTAGTCGGGCTTGGCGTAGTTGCCCAGGTCGAAGGGCTCGACGTGCGAAATGATCGACAGGTCGTAGTCCTTGTTGGTGTAGGTGCCGCTGAGCCACTGCGCCCACTCGACGTTCTGGATCTTCACGTTGATGCCGATCTTGGCGAGCTGGGCCACGATGACTTCGCCGCCCTGGCGCGCGTACGGCGGCGGGGGCAGGGTCATGCGCAGTTCGAGCGGGGTCTTCACGCCGGCTTCGGCCAGCAGCTTCTTGGCCTTCTCGATGTCGAAGGGGTTGATGCCCGTGGTGTCGATGTAGCCCGCGGCACCCGGCACGTAGTGGCTGCCGATCGGCACGCCCAGGCCGTCGGCCGCGCCCTCGATGAAGGCCTTGCGGTCGATGGCCGCGAGGATGGCGCGGCGCACGCGCACGTCGTCCAGGGGCTTCTTCTTGTTGTTGATCGAGAGGATGGTCTTGGCGCGTGAACCGGCCAGGATGGTCTGGAACTGCGGGTTGTTGCGGAACTGCGGCACGGCGCGCGTGCCGATGCGCGTGAACACGTCCACGTCGCCCGAGAGCACGGCGGCGGCCTGCGCGGCGGTGTCCGAGATGAAGCGGAAGGTGACCTTGTTGATCTTGGCGACGGCGGGGGCGCGGAAGCCCTCCCACTTGCTCAGCGTGATCGACGAGCCCTTGGCCCAGTTGTCCAGCTTGTAGGGGCCGGTGCCGATCGGCTTGGTGGCATTGCCCTCGGCGCTCTTGGGCTCGACGATGGCGGCCGTGGCCTGGCCCAGCACGAAGGGCAGGTCGGGGTCGATCTCCTTGTTGATGACCACGACCGTGTGCTCGTCGACCACCTGCGTGGCGAGGTTGGCGAAGGTGCGCTTGTCCTTGTTGGTGCTCTTCTCGCCGCCGGCGCGGTCGAACGCGAACTTGACGGTGGACGCGTTGAAGGGCTCGCCGTTCTGGAACTTGACGCCCTTGCGCAGCTTGAAGGTGTAGGTCTTCAGGTCGGGCGAGATTTCCCAGCTCTCGGCCAGCAGCGGCGTGACGCTGCCGTCGACGTTGATCTTGGTCAGCGTTTCCAGGATGTTGTATTGCACGACCTCGGCGATGGCGGCGGCGGCGCCGGTGGTCGGGTCCAGGCCCGGCGGCTCCAGGGCCATGCCGATCACGATGGCGTCCTTGCGGCCCTGCGCCATGCCGGCCAGCGGGGTGGCCAGGGCGACGGTGGCGCCGGCGGTGGTAAGGAGCGTGCGACGGTTCAACATACGGGGTGATCTCCGGAAAACGGTCAGTGTCGAATGACTGCTTCGGCGCGCACCGTGCCCCAGGGGGAAGCGCAGCGCCACGAAAGAAAGACACACAGCACGAAAGATGCCACGTGCAGCGGATCATTCTCTCGCAGCAGGCCCTCCGGTGCGCGCCGGCGCGGGCGGTTTTTCCTCGGGACGTTCCCGGATGGGCGAGCGATCTTGCGCGAAGCCAACCGCTTGCGCCACCAGATGCTCATGACCGATGTGTCCGAGGCCGCGCCCCGGCGACTTCAGGCCGCGCGCAGCGTGCCGCCGGGCGGCGTGTGCAGCACCGCCGACAGCAGGGTGCGGGTGTACGGATGCTGCGCGTGATGGAACAGCTCGGCCGGCGGCCCCTGCTCCACGATCTGGCCCTTGAACACCACGCACACCTCGTCGCACAGGTGGTTGACCACGGCGAGGTCGTGGCTGATGAGTAGGTAGCTGATGCCGAACTGCTGCTGCAGGTCCTGCATGAGGTTGAGCACCTGGGCCTGCACGGACACATCGAGCGCGCTCACGGGCTCGTCGGCGACGATGAGCTTGGGCCGCGTGATGAGCGCGCGTGCGATCGCGATGCGCTGGCGCTGTCCGCCGGAGAACTCGTGCGGGTACTTGTCGAGGTCGGTGGTGCGCAGGCCCACGGCGGCGAGCGCTTCGGCGGCGCGTTCGCGCTGCTCGGCGCGGCGTGTTTCGGCCAGTGCTTCGAGCGGCTCGGCGACGATGCGGGCGACGGTCTGGCGCGGGTCGAGCGAACCGTACGGGTCCTGGAACACCATCTGGAAGTCGCGCCGCGCGGTGCGTAGCTCGGCCTTCGACAGCGTGTGCAGGTTTCGGCCTTCGAGTGCGACGCTGCCCGAGGTGGGCGTGTCCAGCGCCATCACGAGGCGCGCGATGGTCGACTTGCCCGATCCCGATTCGCCGACGATGCCCACGCTCTTGCCGGCCTGCACACTGAAGCTCACGCCGTTGAGCGCCTTCACGGTGGGCGGCGGGCCGAAGAGTTTTTCGCGCGGCAGGGCGTAGTGCCGCACGAGGTCGGTCACCTGCAGCAACGGGGTCGATGGATTCATGGCGCAACAGCCTGCGCGGCTGCAATTTCTTCGAGACGCATGCAGCGCACCGCATGGTCCGGCGGCAGCACCGTGGCGGACGGCCGCGTGGTGTGGCAGGCGTCGACCGTGTACGCGCAGCGGCCCGCGAACGGGCAGCCCGGCGGCAGGTCGACCAGCTCGGGCACGTTGCCGCGGATGGTGGCCAGGCGCAGACCGCGCGGCGCACCGATGGCGGGGCGCGCGGCGAACAGGCCTTGCGTGTAGGGGTGGGCGCGCTTGGCGAACACGGCGTCGGTGGGGCCGCTCTCGACCACGCTGCCGCCGTACATCACGAGCATCTTCGAGACCGTCTGCGAGATCACGCCGAGGTCGTGCGAGATCAGGATCAGCGCCATGCCGCGCTCGGCCACGAGGCCCTGGATGAGCTCCAGGATCTGCTTCTGGATCGTCACATCGAGCGCGGTGGTGGGCTCGTCGGCGATCAGCAGGTCGGGCCCGCAGGCCAGCGCCATCGCGATGCCGATGCGCTGGCGCTGCCCGCCGGAGAACTGGTGCGGGTAGGCATCGAGGCGCGAGGCCGCATCGGGAATGCCGACGCGGTCGAGCAGCGCGAGCACTTCCTTGCGCGCCTCGGCTTTCGACAGGCCGCGGTGCAGCCGCAGCGGCTCACCGACCTGGCGCGCGATGGTGTGCACCGGGTTCAGCGCCGTCATCGGCTCCTGGAAGATCATGCCGATGCGGTTGCCGCGGATCTGGCACATGTCCTTTTCGTCGTGCCCGACCAGCTCGGTGCCGTCGAAGCGGATGCTGCCCGTGACCTTCGCGGTCGCGGGCAGCAGGCCCATGAGCGACATCACGGTGATCGACTTGCCGCAGCCCGATTCGCCGACGATGCCCAGCGTTTCGCCGCGCTCCAGCGAGAAGGAAATGCCGCGCACGGCTTCGGCCGGGCCGCGCTGGGTCTGCAGGCCGATGTGGAGGTCGTTGACTTCGAGAAGCGCCATGGCGTGCTTGTTTACCTCGCGCGCGCCAGGCGCGGATCGAGCAGGTCGCGCAGGCCGTCGCCCATCAGGTTCAGGCCGAGCACCGCCAGGGCGATGGCCATGCCGGGGAACACCGCGAGCAGCGGTTGCTGGAACATGAGGGTCTGGGCTTCGCTGAGCATGCGGCCCCATGAAGGTTGCGGCGGTTGCGTGCCGAGGCCGAGGTACGACAGCGCAGCTTCGGCCAGGATCGCGATGGCGAAGCGGATGGTGATCTGCACGATCAGCACGGCGGAGATGTTCGGCAGCACGTGCTGCATCGTGATCGCGAAGCTGCCCTTGCCGCAGGCGCGCGCGGCGGCGACGTACTCGCGCGACCAGATCGCGTTGGCTGAAGCGCGTGTGATGCGTGCAAACGTCGGGATGTTGTAGATGCCGATCGCGATGATGGCGTTGACGATGCCGGCGCCGAACACGGCGGTCATCATGATGGCCGAGAGGATCGCGGGGAAGGCCAGCGTGAAGTCCGACAGGCGCATCACCGCTTCCTCGACCCAGCCGCGCCTCGCAGCAGCGAGCAGGCCCAGCGCCGTGCCGACCACGAGGCCGATGCCGACGGCAATCACGCCCACCAGGATGGACGCACGTGCACCCACCAGCAGCAGCGAGGCCACATCGCGCCCGAAGGCATCGGTGCCGAGCCAGTGCGTGGCCGAAGGGCCCTGCATCTTGTTTGCCATGTCCATCGCGTAGGGCGACCAGGGTGTCCAGACCAGGGAGAGCGCGGCAGCGATCAACAGCAGCAGGCTCAGCACGCCGCCGATCGCGAAGCTGCGGTGGTGCAGGGCGCGGCGCCAGAAGCCCGGCACCTTGAGCACGACGGCGCTGGGAACGGTGGTCGTGCTCATACGTCGCTCGCCTTGATGCGCGGGTCGATGACGGCGTACAGCACGTCGACCACGAAGTTCACGATGACGACCATGGCCGCGAGCAGCATCACGCAGTTGCGCACCACGATCAGGTCGCGGTTGCTGATGGCCTGGAAGATCAGGCGACCGAGCCCGGGCAGGTAGAACACGTTCTCCACCACGATGGTGCCGGCCAGCAGCTCGGAGAATTGCATGCCCATGACGGTGATGACGGGGATCATCGCGTTGCGCAGCACGTGGGTCCACAGCACCATGCGCTGCGACACGCCCTTGGCGCGCGCGGTGCGAACGAAGTCTTCGCGCATCACCTCGAGCACCGCCGAGCGCGTGATGCGAGCGAGGATCGCGGCCTGCACCACCGCGAGCGATAGCGCGGGCAGCAGCAGGGACTTGAGCCCCGCGAAGATGCCTTCACCCCAGCCCTCGAAGCCGCCCGCGGAGAACCACTGCAGTTGCACCGAGAACACGAGGATCAGCAGGATCGCGAACCAGAAGTTGGGAATGGCGATGCCGACCTGGGCCATGCCCATGAGGCCGACGTCGCCGAGCTTGTTGTGGCGCGCCGCGGCCGTCACGCCCACGAGCAGGGCGATGACGACGGTGAGGGCCATGGCCATCACGGCCAGTGGCACGGTGAGCGCCAGGCGCTCCAGGATCAGGTCGATGACGGGCGAGCTGTAGGCATAGCTGTCACCGAGGTTGCCGGTGAGCAGGCCGCCGATCCAGTGCCAGTAGCGCGTCCACGCGGGCTGGTCCAAGCCGAGCTTGGTGGCCAGGGCGGCGACGGCGTCGGGCGAGGCGTCGGGGCCCATGAGCATCTGCGCGGCATTGCCGGGCAGGATCTCGAGGACCAGGAAAACGATGACCGAGGCGCCGATCAGGGTGCCGATCAGCGTGGCGATGCGCTTGAATAGAAACAGACTCATGGGGCGGGCCGCAGCATAACTGACTGGTGCAACAACCGTGCCCTGGCTGTAAACTTTGTCGCTCCTCGCCGGACCGCCCTGACGCTGGCGGGGGCTCCGCAAGGCCCGTGGCGGGGTGTTCGCCCGCTCCGTCGATAATCGCAGGATGGCCCTCATGATCACCGACGAATGCATCAACTGCGATGTCTGCGAGCCCGAGTGCCCGAACGATGCGATCTACATGGGCGCCGAGTTCTACGAGATCGATCCGCACAAGTGCACCGAGTGCGTCGGCCACTTCGACGAGCCGCAGTGCGTGCAGATCTGCCCGGTGGCCTGCATCCCGGTGAACCCGGACCATGTGGAGACCCGCGAGACGCTGATGCAGAAGTACGTGCGCCTCACGGCGGACAAGGCGGCAGCGCCAGCTTCGGCTGCCGCCTCGCCGTCGTCAGCCGGCGCCGCCTGAGCCGGGTTTCTTCTTCTTTTTCTTCTTGCCTGTGTCCTTCGGTGCCTCGTCGCCGGTCGAAGGACTGTTGAAGCGCGCGCTCGTCGGGCGGGGCTCGGCCGTGTGCTTGCGCTGACGGGCCTGGGCGGCCTGTTCGGCGGGCGTGAGCGGTTGCGCGTTCGTGGCGAAGCGCCCCGCATCGAAGGTCGTGGGACTGCGCCGGCCGAGCGCCTCCCGCGCCTGCGACTCCCGGTGGCGTGCCAGCCGACCCGCGCTGTGTTCGTTGCGGCGCGTGGCGTCTTCCGACGCCTTGCGGTCCGCATCGCTGCGCTGGTCGTCCACCTTCACGGTCCGCCCACCTTCGCACGGCTGGTCGGAATAGGTGTTGCCGCATCGCCAGGTCTGGGCTGAAGCGCCCATGGAGGCGGCGGACAGTGCTATTGAAAATATAGCGATTGCCGCTGTTCCTGCGGTCTTCTTGTTCTTCGTCGTCGTTCTTCTTTTTCTCATTTCTTGTTTGCTCTCCCTCCCTGCACTCCCGTGGCCGGCTAGGTGGCGGCAGGCGTCGTGCCTCCGTCGCCGGGCTCCCGCCTCGGCGGCTTGGGCCGCGGCGGTTTGCTCGTGTGAATCATCAGCGTGGCTTTTTCCATCTCGCCGGCCACCAGCGCGGGGGCGGCATGCAGGGTGCGCACGATGGCGTCTTCGATCGCTTCGCGCTGCTCCTTGAGCGGCTTCTTGAGCACCCAGTTGACCACCTCCGACTTCACGCCGGGATGGCCGATGCCCAGCCGCAGGCGCCAGTAGTCGCCGGTGCCGAGTTGCGCGTGGATGTCGCGCAGGCCGTTGTGGCCCGCATGGCTGCCGCCGAACTTGAGCTTGGCCTGGCCGGGCACCACGTCGAGTTCGTCGTGCACCACGAGGATTTCCTCGGGCGCGATCTTGAAGAAGCGCGCCAGCGCGGCCACCGACTTGCCCGACAGGTTCATGAAGGTCTGCGGCTCCAGCAGCCAGATGCTCTGGCCGCCGATGTTCGCGCGTGCCGCAAGGCCGTGGTAGCCGCGCTCGGGCACGAGGTTGAGTTTCCAGTCGCGCGCGAGGGCGTCGATCCACCAGAAGCCCGCGTTGTGGCGCGTGGCTTCGTACTCAGGGCCCGGGTTTCCGAGACCGACAAACAGCTTGATCATGGCGGGAATTATCTCGCCGCCCCACAAAGCAAAAGGCCCGCACGGGGCGGGCCTTCTGTTCGTGGACGGAAAGAAAGAGGATTACTTCTTCTTGGCCGTCTTGGCGGCGGGCTTGCCAGCGGCAGCAGCAGCGCCTTCAGCGGCTGCGCCTTCGGCGGCCGGTGCGGGCTCTTCCGAGACCAGCGGCGGCACGGCCGACACGATGACGGGGTTGGTCTTGCCGTGGCTCACGAACTTCACGCCCTTGGGCAGCTTGATGTCGTTGACGTGCAGCGTGGCGTTCTTCTTCAGGCCCGAGAGGTCGATCTCGATGAATTCAGGCAGATCGCTGGGCAGGCAGTTGATTTCCAGTTCGGTCATCACGTGGTTCACGAGGTTGTGATCCAGCTTGACGGCGTCGGACTCTTCTTCACCCTTGAAGTGAAGCGGCACCTTCATGTTCATGCGGGTCTTGGCATCGACGCGTTGGAAGTCGATGTGTTGCACCAGCTGGCGGAACGGGTGGTACTGCACGTCGCGCAGCAGCACCTTGGTGACGGCGCCGGCGAGGTCCATTTCGAGGATCGACGAGTGGAAGGCTTCCTTCTTCAGGGCGTGCCACAGCGCGTTGTGATCGATTTCGATCAGTTGCGGCTGGGTGTCACCACCGTAGACGATGCCCGGGGTCTTGCCCGTGATGCGGAGACGGCGGCTCGCACCCGTGCCCTGCTTTGCGCGCTCATAAGCGACGAATTTCATAACTAGCTCCTGTGAGAGTCCACCGCGACCAGTGCGACTCTGGTTCAAAAAGGCCTCCGAAGGAGGCCTGCTTTTTCGCTCTCAGCTCAGAACAGGTTGTCCTGGTCCGAGAACAAACTCATCACCGACTCGCCCTTGGCAATGCGCTGGATCGTTTCGGCGATCAGCGGTGCCACGGAGAGCTGGCGGATCTTTCCGCACGCGACGGCCGCGTCGGAAAGAGGGATGGTGTTGGTGACGACCACTTCGTCCAGGGCCGTGCCCTTGGAGAGGCGCTCGATGGCCGGGCCCGAGAAGATCGGGTGCGTGCAGTAGGCGTACACGCTCTTGGCGCCGCGTTCCTTCAGCACTTCGGCTGCCTTGACCAGCGTGCCGGCGGTGTCGATCATGTCGTCCATGATCACGCAGTTGCGGCCGTCGATTTCGCCGATCACGTTCATGACTTCGCTGACGTTGGCCTTCGGGCGGCGCTTGTCGATGATGGCGAGGTCGCAGTTCAGTTGCTTGGCCAGCGCACGGGCGCGGACCACGCCGCCGACGTCGGGCGAGACCACGATCAGGTCTTCGTAGTTCTTCTGGCGCAGGTCGCCCAGCAGCACGGGCGAGGCGTAGATGTTGTCGACCGGAATGTCGAAGAAGCCCTGGATCTGGTCGGCGTGCAGATCCATGGTGAGCACGCGCTCGACGCCCACGGTTTCCAGCAGGTTGGCGACCACCTTGGCCGAGATCGGCACGCGGCTCGAGCGCGGGCGGCGGTCCTGGCGGGCGTAGCCGAAGTAGGGAATCACGGCGCTGATCCGCTCGGCCGAGGCGCGCTTGAGCGCGTCGACCATGATCAGCAGTTCCATCAGGTTTTCGTTGGTCGGCGCGCAGGTCGACTGCACCACGAACACGTCGCGGGCACGGACGTTCTGGTTGATCTCGACGGTGACTTCGCCATCGGAGAAGCGACCGACGCGTGCGGCGCCCAGCGAGGTGCCGAGGTTGTGCGCGATTTCTGCAGCAAGGCCGGGATTGGCGTTGCCGGTGAAAACCAAGAAATCAGGGTGATTGGCCTGCATGAGCGCGTCCGGGCAGTGCAAATGGGCTTGCGGGAAAGCCGCCAAAGGTTTCGAGTCGTGGCGGCCTGTGTGGGCCGCCGATTATTGCAGCCGGTGGACTGCAAAAGAAGCACTGCGGCCATCAGGCCGCAGTTTGAGAGATTTGGCAGGGGAGAAAGGATTCGAACCTTTGCATGCTGGAATCAAAATCCAGTGCCTTAACCAGCTTGGCGACTCCCCTACACAGGTTGATGGTTTGCACCATCCACCGATATATGTCGCATCGAACCGCAGAGCGTTCCGATTATCTCTTCAGGCTGCCCATCCCCAGAGTGGATGAACTGCCAGATTGTCGCATTGTCGAACCTGCCATCCCCGGGGGGCTTCGAGCAGTTCCGCTTCCTGCGGCAATTGCGGCATCTTCGCGAACACCGAACTTCCGGAGCCGGTCATCCGGGCCTTCAATCCTTGCAGTCCGAGCCATTCGATGGCGTCGGTGACTGCGGGGCAAAGCCGTTGGGCAACCGGCTGCAGGTCGTTGTGACCGAAGTCGTAAACCCCGTTACCGAGGTTTGTGGCTTCTAGCTGTTCGCTATCTGCAGCAAAGCCTGAGATTATAGCAACAGGAGTTGCCCGTTCCAAATCATCCGCAGAAAAAATTAATCGGGTATCGAGTCCCTCGGGTGGCTTGGCCACCACGAAGCGTGCCGGCGGCAGGTTCACGGGGGTGATTTCCTCGCCGATGCCCTCGACCCAGGCGTTGCGTCCGCCGAGGAAGAAAGGCACATCCGCACCCAGCTTCAGCCCGATCTGCGCCAGGCGCGACAGCGGCAGGTTCAGGTTCCAGAGGCGGTTGAGCGCGAGCAGGCAGGTGGCCGCGTCCGACGACCCTCCGCCCATGCCCGCCTGCGCCGGCACGTGCTTGGCGATGCCGATGTGCGCGCCCTGGCCGGGCGCGGCATGCGCCTGCAGCGCACGGGCGGCGCGCAGCACGAGGTCGTCGGCCGGCAGCGGCGTGGTGAGGTCTTCGCGGCTCAGTTGGCCATCGTTGCGCAGCTCGACGTGCAGCGTGTCGCACCAGTCGATCAGCATGAAGACCGACTGCAGCAGGTGATAGCCGTCGTCGCGCCGCCCGGTGATGTGCAGGAACAGGTTCAGCTTGGCCGGCGCGGGAAGGTCGTAGATCGCCTTCATGAGCGTTCGAACACGATGCGCAGGTCTGCCCGGGGCGCCGGAGATTCGCGCGTGGCCTGCAGGCGGCCGTTCGACAGCTGGCCCAGGTCGGCGCGCCAGCCGGGCACGGGGTCGGCGCGGCCGTCGAGCCAGCCGAACAGGGCGCCCACCGGAATGGCGGCGCCGGTGGCGGCTTCGATCAGCGCGTCGACGGAGTCGTAGCGGCGGGTCTCGCTGCCGTTCTTCAGCAGGGCTTCACCCGGCGCCCAGTGCAGTTGCGCGAGCGTGCTGCCGATGGGCGTGGTCAGCGTCAGGTCGCCGGTTTCGGCCGAGCCGCGCAGCTCGAACAGGGCGGCAAAGGTCTGGACCGGTTCGCTGTCGATGCGCAGCGACATGCGCCCGCTCCAGCTGGCCGATCGCCCGGGCGCGGCTGTCGGGCCGCCCGAGAGCTGGGCGCAGCCCGCGAGCCACAGCAGCAGTGCACCGCCGCCCGTGCCCAGCGCCGCGCGGCGGGTGAAGGACCCATCGCCCCGCGCGGGAGCCGTGTGCGTGATCGATGCCATTCAGGGTTTGACGCGCAGGCGCTTGAGGGTTTCCTGCAGCGTCTCGTTTTCGGCGTCGGTCAGCAGCGATTCTTTCCAGATCGCGACCGCGCGGTCCTTCTGGCCGACCGACCACAGGACTTCGCCGAAATGCGCGCCGATCTCGGGGTCGGGCCGCGACTTGTAGGCCGCCTCGAGGATGCGGATCGCCTCCGCCGTGTTGCCGAGCCGGAACTCGACCCAGCCCAGGCTGTCGGCGATGAACGGGTCTTCGGGCGCGAGCTGCACCGCCTTCTGGATGAGCGTGCGGGCCTCGTCGAGCCGGATCTTGCGATCGGCAAAGGAGTAGCCCAGCGCGTTGTACGCGTTCTGGCTCTCGGGCTTGAGCGTCATGAGGCGGCGCAGCAGCCGCTCCATGTCGTCCAGGCGATTGAGCTTCTCGGCCATCATGGCCTGGTCGTAGACGAGGTCGCCGTCGTCCGGCGCGGCGGCCGAGGCCTGGGCCAGCAGGTCGTAGGCGGCCTGGTATTGCTTGGCTTCGCGCAGCAGCTGGGTTTCGGCCAGCAGTTTCTGCTTGCGCTCCTCCGCCGTGCGCTCGGGCAGCGCGCGTAGCAGCTCGCGGGCCTGGGGCAGCTTGCCCTGCTTGGCGAGCAGGCTGGCGCGGCGGCCCTGGATGGCGCTCTGGTTGTCAGTGCTGTCGATGCGCGTGATCCAGCGGTCGGCCGCCTGGAAATCCTTGCGCCGCTCGGCCAGCTGCGAGAGCACGAGATACGCCTGCGTCAGCCCGCGCTTGCGGTCCGCGACGTCACCGGCGTCCTGGCTCTGGCCCGGCGCGGTCATCAGGTCGACGTAGCGCTTGAGCGAGGTTTCGGCCGCCGCTTCCTGTCGGGCCTGCATCTGCAGGCTGCCGAGCAGCAGCCAGGGCTCCGCCAGCTCGGGGCGTGCGGCGGTCAGGGTCTGCAGCTGCGTGCTGGCGTCGCTGAAGCGGCGGTTCTCGACCAGCGTGCGCGCATAGGCGATGCGCAGGTCGGGCGAGGCCTTGGGGTTGTTCGCGAGGTAGCGCGTGACGATCGGCTCGGCCAGCGGCTGGCCCGGGTCGATGAGCTCGAGCGCCAGCGCCGAGGGTGCCTCGGACGACGGGTCGATGGCTTGCCCCTTGCGCGCGGCGTCCAGCGCCCCCGAGGGGTCGCCGGCGTTCAGGCGCAGCCGGCCCACGGTGGCCCAGGCCAGTCCGCCGGTCGTAGGGCTCTTGAGCTCGTCGACCAGCGCTTGCTCGACCACCGAGGCGGCGAGCTTCTTGTCGGCGGCGCGGCCGTAGGTGCGCGCGATCACCGCCATCAACAGGGGCCGTTCGATCTGCGAGGTGGCGGCCACTTCGGCGCGCAGCGGTTCGACGGTTTCGCTGATGCGGTTCAGCGCGATCAGGATCTGCAGCTCGATGCGCCGGGCATCGCGTGAATTGGGCAAGGCTTCCTGCCAGGCGCGCGCCGCGGAGATCGCGGCGTCGCCGGAGCGCGACTGCAGCGCGATTTCGACCGCGCGCTGGAACAGCTTGCCGTCGCGCAGGCGCCGGGCGGCGTCGAGCACCAGCGAATAGCCGGAGCCGGGGTCGCCCGAGCGGGCGGTGATCTCGCCCATGAGGATTTCGTAGAACAGGTCGGCCGTCAGCGCCGACGGCTGCGCGGCTTCGGCGGCCGGCTTGGCGGCCGCAGGGGTCGTCCGGGGGCGCACCGGCGGCTTCGGCGGTGCCGTGCGCTCGATGGCGGGAGGCGGGTTGCCGGCGGCGGTGGGTTCAAGAGATTGTGCGTGCGTTGTGTAGGCAAGCAGCACGAGAGACGCGGCCGCCGCAAGGCGGTGACGGCGGGGCGATGGGTTCATCTGACCATAATAATCCAGCCATTTGAACGAGTGCCGCATGGGGCTTCGTCGCTGCCGGAGTTTTACTTTTCATGCCTGAACTACCCGAAGTCGAAGTCACCCGGCGCGGCTTTGCCGACCGCATCGCCGGTGCGCGCATCGAGTCCGTGCGCATCGGCAAGCCGCTGCGCTGGGCGCTGATGGTGGTGCCGCAGGCGCTCGTCGGGCGCCGCGTGCGCGAGGTGCGCCGTCGCGGCAAGTACCTGCTGATCGACTTGGACCGCGGGTTGCTGCTGCTGCACCTGGGCATGTCGGGCAGCCTGCGTTTCGACATCCACCTGCCGGAGCCCGGCGTGCACGACCACTTCGACCTCGTCACCGAGCTTGGCACGCTGCGGCTGAACGACCCGCGCCGCTTCGGCGCCGTGGTCTACGTGGACGATGAAGAGGCGCCCTGGGCCCTCAAGCTGCTCGGCGGACTGGGCATGGAGCCGTTGGGCGATGCCTTCGACCTCGACGCCTTCCATGCCGGGCTGAAGAAACGCCGCTCGGCCATCAAGCAGGTGCTGCTCGCGGGCGACGTGGTGGTGGGCGTGGGCAACATCTACGCGTCGGAGGCGCTGTTCATGGCCGGCATCCGGCCGACCCTGTCGGCGGCGCGCATCAGCCGGCCGCGCGCGGCGAAGCTGCATGCGGCGGTGCGCGACATCCTGGCGCGGGCGGTGGAGAAGGGCGGCAGCACCCTGCGCGACTTCTCGAACGTGGACGGGCAAAGCGGCTACTTCCAGCTCGAAGCGACCGTCTACGGCCGCGCGGGCGAGCCGTGCCGTGTGTGCGGCACGCCGATCCGGCAGCTGAAACAGGGGCAGCGTTCTACTTATTACTGCCCCTATTGCCAGAAATCCTAGGGAGGGCGCGCCCGGTGGCGGCTGCTTCGGGGCAAACTCCTGTTGGTACCCCGTTCGCCATGTGGCGATGTTATATTTGTAAATTCTTACTTACATCTTCCCCTTGAGCCGCTCTTTCAACCAACAGCTCGATCAGCACGGCGCCTGGCGGAGCAACTTCGCCCGCCGCCTTCAGTGGCTGTCCCGTTGGCTGACCGACAACGAGCTGCTCGACCAGGCCGTGGCCGAACGGCTGCGCGCCCTCGAAGACCAGATCCGCACCAGCAAGGTCATGGTGGCCTTCGTGGCCGAGTTCTCGCGCGGCAAGTCGGAGCTGATCAATGCGATCTTCTTCGCCGGCTACGGGCGGCGGATCATGCCGGCCAGCGCCGGGCGCACCACGATGTGCCCGACCGAGCTGGGCTACGACGCCGCCCTGGCGCCCAAGCTGCGCCTGCTGCCCATCGAAACCCGTCTGGAGCCGCATTCGCTCGCCCACTGGCGCGAGCGGCTCACGCGCTGGACCGAGTTGCCCATCGAGGTGGGTGACGCCGAGCAACTGGCCCGGGCCATGGGCAAGGTGGCCGAAGTCCGCTGGGTGAGCAAGGACGAAGCCCGCGCGCTCGGCTTCTGGAACCCAGAGACGCCCGATGACAACCCGGTGCAGGACGCCGAAGGCCGCGTCGAGATTCCGCGCTGGCGCCATGCGGTGCTGAACATGCCGCACCCGCTGCTCGAGCAGGGCCTCGTGATCCTCGACACGCCCGGCCTGAACGCGATCGGTGCCGAGCCCGAACTCACCGTGAGCCTGATCCCGCAGGCGCATGCCGTCGTCTTCATCCTGGGCGCCGAAACCGGCGTGACCCGTTCCGACCTGTCCATCTGGCGCGAGCACCTGATCACCGGCGACGACAGCCACGACACGCGCTTCGTGGTGCTCAACAAGATCGACACGCTGTGGGACACGCTGAGCACCCCGGCGCAGATCGCGCAACAGATCGAGCGCCAGCGCGAAGGCGCGGCCCGGCTGCTCGAGGTGCCGCTGGCGCAGGTGCTGCCGGTGTCGGCGCAGAAGGGCCTGCAGGCCAAGATCGGCCACGACGCGGCCCTGCTCGACGCCAGCCGGCTGCCGGCGCTCGAGGCGCTGCTCGGCGAAGGCGTGCTCGGCAAGCGCGAGACCATGCTGCGGTTGGCGGTCGACGCCGGCATGACCGCGCTGCGCACCGAGGCCGAGCGCCTGCTGAAGGTGCGCCAACGCGACCTGTCGGAACAGGCGCTCGAACTGCAGGGCCTGCGCGGCAAGAACGTGTCGGTGATCCGCCACATGCGTGCGCGCATCGACCAGGAACACGCCGAATTCGAGGGTAGCAACACCCGCATCCTGGCGCTGCGCTCGGTGCAGGGCAAGCTGCTGCGCGAGGTGTACGCGGTGCTCGGGCGCACGGCGCTCAAGGCCGACATGGTCAAGCTGGCCGCGGCGCTCAAGCGCCCCGGCGTCAAGTTCAACGTGCGCAAGGTGTACGGCGAAACCTTCGATGCGCTGCGCAACAACCTGCGCGAAGTGCAGGCGACGACGGCCGAGATCCAGTCGATGCTGCACGCCACCTTCCGCCAGCTCAACGCCGAGCAGGGCTTCACGCTGCAGGCGCCGGCCGAGCCCGACCTGAGCGGCTTCGAGCAGGAGCTGGGCCAGATCGAGCGCAGCCACATCCACTACCTGGGCGTGGGCAACCTGATCAAGCTCGCGCAGGCCGACTTCTGCGACAAGCTCGTGCGCGCGCTGGCCAGCCGGCTGCGGCTTGTCAACGAAGCCGCCATGACCGAGGTCGAGCGCTGGAGCAAGGGCGCGAGCGCGCAGATCGATGCGCAGCTCAAGGAGCGCCGCCGCAATTTCAGCAAGCGCATCGAGGCGATCGAACGCATCCAGAACGCCGCGGGCAGCCTCGACGACCGGCTGGCCGAGATCGCCGCGCAGGAAAGCCACCTGGCCGCGTTGCAGGAGCGGCTGCACGAGTTCACCTCGCTGATCGCGCAGCACGGCAGCCAGCCGCCTGCCGCGGCCGCCGCCATCGCGGGCGAGCAACTGCGTGCGGCCTGAGCGCAACGCCGCGCGGGCGGCCGTTTCCCCATCTCTGTCGCTGCCCCCCGATTTCGCCGCACAGATCGTGCGCTGGCAGCGCAGCCATGGGCGCAGCGAACTTCCGTGGCAGAACACGCGCGATCCGTACCGCGTCTGGCTCTCGGAGGTGATGCTCCAGCAGACCCAGGTCACGACCGTGCTCGGCTACTTCGCGCGCTTTCTCGAACGCTTCCCCGACGTGGCGGCGCTGGCCGCCGGCACCGAGGACGAGGTGTTCGGCCTGTGGAGCGGGCTGGGCTACTACAGCCGCGCGCGCAACATGCACCGCTGCGCGCAGGAGGTGGTCGCGCGCTTCGGCGGCGCCTTTCCGCACACCGCCGCCGAACTCGTGACCCTGCCCGGCATCGGGCGCTCCACGGCCGCCGCGATTGCAGCTTTCTGTTTCGGCGAGCGCGTGGCCATCCTCGACGGCAATGTGAAGCGCGTGTTGACGCGCGTGCTCGGCTTCGACGGCGACATGTCGTCATCGGCGCAGGAGCGCGCGCTGTGGGACCTTGCCACGCAGCTGCTGCCGCCGGACGGCCAGCGCGAGGCGGTGGCGCACTACACGCAGGGCCTGATGGACCTGGGCGCCACGGTCTGCCTGCCGCGCAAGCCCAGCTGCATGATCTGCCCGGTGAACGCCAGCTGCGTGGGCCTGCGCCAGGGCGCGCCCGAGCGCTATCCGGTGAAGACGCGCAAGCTCAAGCGCAGCGCCCAGTCGCTGTGGGTGCTGCTGGCGCGCGACGCGCAAGGGCGCGTGTGGCTGGAGAAGCGGCCCGCCAAGGGCATCTGGGCGGGGCTGCATTGCCTGCCGGTATTCGACAGCCACGACGACCTGCTCGCGGCCCTGCCGTCGGGTGCGGCGCACGACACGCAGGAACTGCCACCCTTCGTGCACGTGCTCACCCACAAGGACCTGCACCTGCACCCCGTGCTGCTCCAGGGCGTCCAGCCGCAAGGCGAGGGCGCGCGCTGGGTCGAGGCGCAGGAGTGGAGCCGGCTGGGGCTGCCCGCCCCGATGCGCAAGCTGCTGGAAACCGCCGAGGCCTGAACGGCCTTCGTCGTCAGGCGTCGAGTTCGCGGTGGCGCTTGAGCGCGCCCCAGCGGGCACCGAAGGCGCGCGCCAGCTGCTCGACCAGGAACACCGACCGGTGCTGCCCGCCCGTGCAGCCGATGGCCACCGTCACGTAGCTGCGGTGGTCGCGCGCCAGTGCGTCGAGCCAGTGCGTCAGGAACTGCTCGATGTCGTCGAACATGCGCGCCACGTCGTCGTGCTCGCGCAGCCATTCGATCACCGGCTCGTCGCGCCCCGTGAGTGCGCGCAGCGCCGGCACGTAGTGCGGGTTGGGCAGCATGCGCACGTCGAACACATAGTCGGCATCGAGCGGCACGCCGCGCTTGAAGGCGAACGATTCGAACACCAGCGTCAGCGCGTTCTGCGGCGCCGAGATCAGCCCCTTGATGTAGCTCTGGAGCTGCGCGGGGCGGATGAGGCTGGTGTCGATCACGTCGGCACCGTCGCGCAGGTCGGCCAGCAGCTCGCGTTCGAGTTCGATGGCCTGCACCAGCACGCGGTGCTGCTCGGGCACGTCGGTGCGGCTTTCCTGGCGCGAGAGCGGGTGGCGTCGGCGCGTTTCCGAATAGCGGCGCAGGAGCGCATCGGTGGTCGCGTCGAGGAACAGCGAGCGCAGCGAGACGCCGTCGGCGCGCAGTGCCTCGAGCTGTTGCGGCACGATCGGCAGCGACACGCCGCTGCGCACGTCCATCGCGATCGCCACGCGCGTGGCCTGCTGCTCGTGCTGCAGGGCGATGAAGGCCGTGAGCAGTTCGGGTGGCAGGTTGTCGACGCAGTAGTAGCCGGCGTCTTCCAGCGCGTGCAGCGCCACCGACTTGCCGGAGCCCGACATGCCGGTGATGAGGACGAGGTCGAGGTTCATGTTCATGGGGCGGTCGCCGGCGTCTTGTGGCCCAGCATTTCGCGCGCATGGGCCAGTGAGGTGGCCGACACCTTTTCACCGCCCAGCATGCGGGCGATTTCGCGCGCGCGGTCGTCGGCGGCGAGGCGCGACACGCCGCTTTCGGTGCGCGGGCCGTCCGTGCCGGCCGCCGTCGTCTGGCGCTTGGCGACCACGAGGTGGTGGTCGGCGCAGGCCGCCACCTGCGGCAGATGGGTCACGGCGAGCACCTGGCGGTCGCGGCCGAGCTGCTTCATGAGGCGGCCCACGGTCTCGGCGACGGCGCCGCCCACGCCTGCATCGACCTCGTCGAAGATCAGCGTCTGCGCGGCGCCCAGTTCGCTGGTCGTCACGGCAATGGCCAGTGCGATGCGCGAGAGCTCACCGCCCGAGGCCACCTTGCCGATGGCGCGCGGCGTGCTGCCGGCGTGGCCGGCCACCAGGAACGAGATTTCTTCGAGGCCGGCGCGGCCGGGCTGTGCCAGCGGCTGCAGTTCGACGTCGAAGCGCCCGCCCTGCATGCCCAGGCCCTGCATCGCCTGCGTGACGGCCTGGGCCAGGCGCGGTGCGGCCTGCTTGCGGATCTTGCCGAGCGCCTTGGCTTCCTTCATGTAGGCCTGCTGGGTGTTCTGCTCGGCACGCTCCAGGCCTTCGAGGTCGCTTTGTGCGTCGAGCGCCTGCAGCTCCGCCTGCCAGCCGGCCAGCAGCGCGGGCAGCTCGGCGGGCGTGCGCTTGTAGCGGCGCGCGAGCGACATCCACAGGCCCATGCGCTCGTCGAGTTCGGCGAGGGTCTTGGGATCGGTGTCGGTGTCGCGCAGGTAGCCGTGCAGCGAGTGGGCCGCGTCCGAAGCCTGCGCCACGCAGGAGGCCAGCACCTCGCCGAGCGTGCGGAATTCAGGCTCGATGTGCTCGCAGTTCTGCAGCAGCGTCGCGGCGCGCGTGAGGGCGGCGAGGGCGCCGTTGTCGTCGTCTTCGAGCGCCTGGCTCGCGCCCTGGGCGGCGTCGATGAGGGCCTGCGCGTTCGAGATGCGCGAGTGGTGGGCGGAGAGCTCATCCCACTCGTCGGCACCCGGCGCGAGCTTGGCGACTTCGGAAATCTGCCACTGCAGCCGCTCACGCTCGCGTTGCAGCGAGTCTTGCGCCGAGCGTGCGTGCTCGAGCGCCGAGAGCGCCTGGCGCCAGCTCTGCCAGGCGGCGTCGAGCGCGTCGGTGCGCGCGCCGGCGTAGGCGTCGAGCAGGCCGCGCACGGCCTCGGGGCGGGTCAGGCTCTGCCAGGCGTGCTGGCCGTGGATGTCGAGCAGGCGGTCGCCCAGTTCGCGCAGCTGCGTGGCGGTGGCGGGGCTGCCGTTGATCCAGCCGCGGCTGCGCCCCTGCAGGTCGACCGTGCGGCGCAGCAGCAGGCCGTCGCCGGCCTCGAAACCGCCTTCGTCGAGCCAGCCGGCCAGGGCCGGATCGGCGTCGAACTCGGCGCTCACGTCGAGCCGCTCGGCGCCTTCGCGCACGGCACCGGCGTCGGCGCGGTTGCCCAGCGCCAGCTGCAGCGCGTCGATCAGGATGGACTTGCCGGCGCCGGTTTCCCCGGTCAGCACCGTGAAGCCGGCGGACAGGTCGAGTTCAAGGGACCGCACGATCACGAAGTCGCGCAGTGCGATGCGTCGCAAAGCCATCTCAGTTCGTCCTCAAGCTGGGGGCGTGGTCCTTCATTCAGGAGCCCCCTTCGTTCCAATGGAGTTTTTTCCGCAGCGTGTCGAAGTAGCTCCAGCCGCGCGGGTGCAGGAAGCGCACCCGGAAGTCGGAGCGGCGCACCACCACGCGGTCGTCGATGGCGAGCGAGGCGAGCGACTGCATGTCGAAGTTGGCGCTGGCGTCGCGACCGCTCACCAGCTCGATCACGATCTCGTCGGCGTCGGGCAGCAGCACGGGGCGGTTGGACAGCGTGTGCGGCGCGATCGGCACCATCACCCAGCCCGGCACCGCCGGATGCAGCAGCGGCCCGCCGGCCGACAGCGCGTAGGCCGTCGAGCCCGTGGGCGACGCGATGATCAGCCCGTCGGCGCGCTGGTTGGCCACGAAATGGCGGCCCACCGACACGCGCATCTCGACCATGCCCGAGGTGGCGCCGCGGTTGACCACCACGTCGTTCATCGCGAGCGCGTCGAACACCACGGCCTCGTCGCGGAGCACCTGCGCGTGCATCAGGCTGCGGTGGTCTTCTTCGTATTCGCCGGCCAGCATCGGGATCAGCGTGGCCTGGTAGTTGTCCAGCGGGATGTCGGTGATGAAGCCCAGCCGGCCGCGGTTGATGCCGATGAGCGGGATGCCGTAGCACGCGAGCTGCCGGCCGATGCCGAGCATGGTGCCGTCACCGCCGACCACGAGGCCGAGGTCGCAGCGTTGGCCGATTTCCTCGACCGACAGCGCCTGGTAGCGCGGGTGCGGCGGGGCGTCGGTGTCCTCGCAGGACGAACGCTCCACGAACACCGTGCAACCCTGCGATTCGAGGAAGGCGCCGATGCCCTCCATCACGCCGTCGCGCGCATCGGCTTGCGCCCGGGCGCCGGAAGCCTGGTATTTGCCGATCAGGGCGACGTGACGAAAGCGTGAGGTCATAGCTCACAAATTACAACACTAAAATCTTGCAATGCTGGACGACCGTGCCAAGTTGCTGTTGAAGACGCTGGTCGAGCGTTACATCGCCGATGGGCAACCCGTCGGATCACGCACGCTCTCGCGTTCGGCGGGGCTGGACCTGTCTCCCGCGACCATCCGCAACGTCATGTCCGACCTCGAGGCGCTGGGGCTCATTGCCAGCCCCCACACCTCAGCCGGGCGCGTGCCGACCACGCGCGGCTACCGGCTCTTCGTCGACACCATGCTGACCGCGCAGCGCGAGCAGATGAGCACGCCAAGCCTGGCGGCCGACCAGCCGCAGAAGGTGATCGCCAATGCCGCGCACCTGTTGTCGAACCTGTCGCAGTTCGTGGGCGTCGTGATGGCGCCCCGGCGCGTCTCGGTGTTCAAGCAGATCGAATTTTTGCGTCTGTCGGAGCGGCGGCTGCTGGTGATCATCGTGTCGCCCGACGGCGACGTGCAGAACCGCGTGATCTTCCCGGAATCCGACTACTCGCAGTCGCAGCTGGTCGAGGCCTCGAACTACATCAACGCGCACTTCGCGGGCCTGACGATCGAGCAGGTGCGCGACCGCCTGCAGTCCGAGGTCGAGAAGCTGCGCGGTGAAATCGCCGCGCTGATGCAGGCCGCGGTGCAGGTCAGTTCCGAAGTGCTCACCGATGCCCAGGCCGACGACGTCGTGATTTCCGGCGAGCGCAACCTGTTGTCGGTGACCGATTTCTCCAGTGACATGGGGCAGCTGCGGCGCGCCTTCGATCTCTTCGAGGAGAAGGCGCAGCTGATGCGGCTGCTCGACGTGTCGAGCAAGGCCGAGGGCGTGCGCATCTTCATCGGTGGCGAAAGCCAGGTCGTGCCCTTCGAGGAGCTGTCGATCGTCAGCGCCAATTACGAGGTGGACGGCCAGGTGGTCGGCACGCTGGGCGTGATCGGCCCGACCCGCATGCCGTACGACCGCATGATCCAGATCGTCGACATCACGTCGCGGCTGGTGAGCAACGCGCTGAGCCACCGCAAGTAAGCGGCCGCGCGCGGCGCATAGAATCGGGCCCGCGTGGGCCGTTAGCTCAGTTGGTTAGAGCAGCGGACTCATAATCCGTTGGTCGATGGTTCAAGCCCATCACGGCCTACCACCGAAGCCGCATTAATGCTGAGAAGTCCGCTATTCAAAAGATAGCGGACTTTTTTCATGGCCGATCCGTTGCCAGATTGTTGCCAGATTTGATCCGGATGCTGCTGCATTCAACCGCACTGTGCCGCACGTTTCGTCGCCAGTCCGGACCGTCGGCAACTTGCTCGCGTTGGCACTTGTGGGGATGGTTCTGGCTATGCGCAGTCTTCCTGTTCTTCGTTGACCTTCAGGACTTCCCCGGCAGCGCGCTGAATAGACGCGGGGCTCAGCCTCGGTTGCAGCCGTTCGCATGCCGCCAAGCCGTCGACGATCAGCACCCTTGCCGCCCCCTGGATTTCGTTCTCAGCCGACAGCCCCACTAGCGTTTTCGCAGCGTCGTGCACGGCACACAAATCGGCGTCATCCCCATCAATCCCAGCGTCCTCGCATGCGGAGACCACCCCGTAGATGATTGCCCCGGCTTGTTGCACGAGAGCCTGAACATCGTCGCCGATCAGCGCATGAATGCTGGCCTTGACATGATCGGCCTGCCAGGCTCGACGGATTTCGGCCTTTTGGAACAGGTTCAATCCCGTTACTGGTTTGCGACGAGTTCCCTTTCGCACTTTCTGTGTTCCCCCCAAAAGATTGTGTTCAACGAGTGGAGCTTACTGTGGGGAACGACGACGAAGCTGTGTGGTGGTGAGCAAGCACTCAGATGACCGCTCTGGAGCGATGCGAATGTCGCAAAGGGGCCCATGGCAGACACCAAGCCTTCCCAAAAGCGGTCACTTAAACGGAGCGGCCGAAATGGGCCCCAAAGCGGTTTGACGGCAACACCAGCCCTGGCGATCCAGCCGGGGTGCGATTACTAGGCAGAGATTCGGGGCTGATCGTGGAACCATCGGTCAAGGGGCTGTGACGTTGGCATGTCACAGGACGCCTCGCCTACTCGCCGAACCAGAGCACGAGCCACGCGCCGACAAAGGCGAGTGCCACCAGCATGTCGAAAGTCTCGCGCGACCACAAAGAGACGCGCACACCCAATGAGCGAATAGCAGACAACATTTTTCCCCTTCATCTTCTCCGCGAACGCCCCCTCGGTTGAGCTTGCCTTACCCTCCCCTGGGCAGTCAATACGAAGATGGTCTCACCTCCACGGCTGCATCACGCTCGCTGTTTTGGAGAAGGTTCTGAGCCAGGTCGTTCAGACGGCGAAATGCAGTAGGCGCAACGTCCGCGGTCAGGTGTGCGGCACTCGCAGGACATGGGCGCCACGGTCCTGCTCGACAGGGGGAGCATCAGACCCGTGCAGTAACCACGAAGGCCCGCGCACCGGTCCGTGCGCCCCCAAGACCTTCGCTCAGGTGCCCAAGATGGAGATCGAGCCGCTCGACTGCACTCACTGATCCTCCAGCACAAAGACCCCAACGTCCTTCGTTGAGGCTGGTCTCAAGGAGACGTCGCCCTGTAGTCAGGAAGTATTCAGAATTTCACCCCAATATCGATCCTGAAAGTACTGCTTTTGCCCCCGGACTTCACCCCGACCCCATTCAAGGGGGCGGGAGTCCGAAAGCGATCTGGAGGGTGCGATGCACGCAACCAGCATGAGTTCTGTCGGGACCTCGGAAACGACATACCGTGTGTGGATGGACGATCCCGGGAACTTCTCTACCCAGAGGATCACGCCGATGCACCACAACTTTCACGAGCACCCGTTGTTTCAAGTGCCCGAACTTGTGAAGCTCGGGATTGAACTCTCGAAGACGGACCAATGCAGGTTCATGAGTCCGGACAGAACGGTCTCGTCCTCGCTCGCGCACGACAACCGGCATCCCGACGGGCGCAGCATCGAGGAATTCTTCCAACGCATGGAAGAGCCGGGTTCGTCGGTTGCCTTCTACAACATCGAGGTCATCCCCCGCTATCAAGCGCTCCTGATGCTGGTGGTGAACTCCATGCGCTCCCTCGTGGAGCGCGAGCAACCGAACATCTTCAGGGTGAATGGATTCGTCTTCTTCTCTGCCCCGCCTTCCGTCACGCCCTTTCACATCGATCGCGAGAACAACTTCTGGCTGCAGTTGCATGGGCACAAGCTCCTCAACGTATGGGATCACCGTGATCGCAGCATCGTGCCGGCCGATGCCGTGGAGGACTTCATCGTCACGCAGTCGCTCAAGAAAGTGCGCTTCGATGAATCCTTCCTGCCGCGCGGACAGGAGTTCGATGCACACCCGGGGGATGCCGTGTACTTCCCGAGCACCTCGCCCCACATGACGAGATCCTTGGTTGACCGAACCACCGCTGGCAATCGCCTGTCGATCTCGATCGGGGTGACCTTCTACACCGCAGTCACGCGCGAGGTGGCCCGCATTCATCAGGTGAACCGGCTGATGCGAAAGTGCGGCCTGTCACCCTCGTACCCGGGAGAGTCGCCGACCGCGGACGCAGTCAAATCGACCGTTGGCGGCGTGGTCGGCGCCGGGCGCGCGCGGCTCGGTGTCGCGCGCGCCCGATTCATCAGCCTGACCACGACCCGACGCTTGAAGCACATTCCGCCTCCGGGCTCCTACTGAAGAACGCGCCTGCAGGAGCGGGCCAAATACCATCCAGCGTCTTGCGACGGCGCTGCGAACGTCCGCTGTGCGGTGAATCAGAGCTCGGTGACGAAGGACTGGTTCTGGCCGACTGAAGCCTTCGCCAAGTTTATGTGGAAGGGTCTTCATGGAGGGCTGCGATGGCGTCGATCTCCACGTCCGCGACTTTTCTCGCGCCCTCCATGAAGTGGCCGCGCACCCCCACGGCGGCTCGGGCTCTGTGGACCTCAGAGCGCATCTCGGGGCTCAAGATCCACATTGATGCCCTACCTGTCAGGGGGACGATCACATCCTCTCCAATTGGTACGTTGTGTTCATCAAGGAACTCCGGATGGATCATGAAAATTCCATCCTTCTGTGGATCGTCGCCTGCGTACATGAAATCGCAGCGAAGATGTTGAAACGTGACTTTCCGCCCACCTTCGGATGCCGGATAAAGGCGGTACTTCACGAAGAAATCCGGTCTGCGTCCTCGATTTTCTGCGTACGGCTTCATAGGTAAATGATGCTTATGACGAGAGAGTAGACGGCCATGACGAAGGTCCGGTCTTGGCCGACTGTAGCCGGTGACTCTGCCTTCGCGAAGGGGCCCATTCCGGACGTTGGGCCTTCCCGAAAGCCGCCCTTCAGAACGCGAATGTCTTGCTTAGCGGTCGAATGCGGACCAAATGAACCAAATGCAGAGCGCAATCCACGCGGTGCAAATTGTCGAGCGGGCCCAAGCCCAAAGTGCCACGCCGTTGGGCCAGGGTTTGACTGGCAGAGGGCGACGAAACACTAGGAGTGGCATGACGGCGGCGAAGTACGCCAACATGAAAACGAAAAGCACCCTACCCGGCGCAGAACCAACAGACGGGGCCAGGCGCTCCAATACGGCAGGAGTGAACGATAGAACCACGAGCACGAAGACAAGCGGCCACCGATGCTGCCTCCAGAAGGAGGCGGAACTGGTTGCGTATTTTGAGTAGAGCGCTGGTGTTGGCATTGGTCACAGCCGGGGGAGAGAAGGAAATCAACCTTCACGTGAACGGCAGGTTGTGGCCGAGTGCCGCCGACGGCATGCTACTTTCCGGACCGACACGGCTCGTTGGAATCATAGATGGATGATTGGCTCGAAAGACAAGCTCCGCTGGACCTGGCGGTAGCGAATGCCCTCATTGCTGCGACCCCGGAGTGATGGAATTCGGCGACCCTTGTCGCCGACCGGGAGCAGCACGGCTCACCGCACCGGCTGTTGCGCAATGAAGCCCATGCCGCTCTGAGTCCAACACCGCGTCCCTAGGACTTACTTGGACGCGGAGGACGTGAACCGCAACTCAACCCTCTGCGGGACGGCGCAGTCGCCCGAATGCACCGCCGGCTCAAAGCGTGCGATCGCCAACTGATCTCTGATGGCTGTGTCCAGCGCGGGGGCGACCGGTGGATAGGGAAACTGGACCGTGCCCGGATCAACCTGCCCATCGGCACCGACAACGAATCGGGTTAAGGCACTGTCTCGGACACCGATGCCGTTCAGATTCGTGCTCAAGCTGATGGCACGGGCCGTGCGTTCGACCTCGAGTGTGTTGAAGACGTACTGGCCGGGTGCAACTCCCGGTACTTCCGGGGGACAGCCCTTAGCCAGGCGAGCCGGATGCTCAGGCAGCACGGTGAAACCCGACGCGGCACTTAGCTCGCGGTGTCGGTGGTACATGTCCATGATCACGCTGGTCCTGCGCCCTGACGCGCATGAGACGGTGTAGTCGTCCAGAGTGTTGCCGTACGGCCCGGGCCCGAGGCTGCTCCGGCGCTCGAAAGTCGGCGCATCGCCTTCTGGGCAACGCAGTCGCAGCAGGTAGTCACGCTCACCTATCGGTCCGGCCGACCGCACGGGATTCGCTCTAGAGCCCAGGGGCGCAGACGAATCCAGCGTCGTGGCAAGCGGTGGCGTGCTATCGACGGGTCGCACGAGCTTCAGTTGAGCCAGACAAGTGGCCGGGGCGGACAAGACGACGCTCAGCAATGAAAGGACGATGCGCTGATGCGTCATGAATGAAGCGGTCCCCGATGGAAAGCCATTTGGATCACCATAGAAATCGAAGCTCTGCGTCGACGCCGGGCATTGGAGTTGCGATGCGCCTGAAGGAAGGCTGCGCCTTCTATTCCTGAAGCTGCTGCGCTACGTCCCGCTTGCCCAAGCTCCGAACCGAAGCCAGAGATTCGAGCTGAGCAGCGCGTGGTCGAGCCTTGCCCTGTTCCCAGTGGTAAATCGTCTGACCCGAGACGCCCACCAGCTTGCCGTAGGCCGCAGCAGACAGTCCGAGCTTGCTGCGATGCGCGGCCAACCGACCGGCGCTGAAACGGCGTGCCGTCCCCTGCTCGGCCGGCTCCGTCGTATCCGGTGTGGACCGCACTCGCGCCGAGCCCTTGCTGACCCGCCGAAGCTCTTTCTCCAAGCTGTCGATTTGACGGCGCAGCGCGGCTATCGAGCTACGGTGCTGTGCCGATGCCTTCTTGAGCGTTTCAATCTCGGTGCGAACCTCCTTGCGAGCTACGCGGGAGATTTCGGCTTTCAGGATGGATGCGATATTTGGCATGCCCGCATTGTGCAGGCCAATATCTCAAGCGTCGAACTCTGCTTCCTCAGCAGCTTCTGTGACGGTCCGATCAACCAGCGAGACCTGGAACACAACGCCATAGATCGCCTTGGTCTTGGGCTCTTGGCGCGAATCCCCGATCCGTTTGTGAATGCACTTCACAATGACCTGCTGATGATCCGGCAGCTCTGCGCTCTTTGTGGATCGGATTGCCTCAATCTCCTCGGCAAGCTCTTTGACGATCCGCGCGACCTCTGTTTCCGAACGTCGAAGAATCGTCACCAAGTAGCCGTGACGCCAGCGCTTACGGCCAGAGTTCAGAGCCGCCATCGAGATGATGCGCTGCGCGTCACCGATGATCTTGGTGCCGCGCTTCACCTCAATGATGTACCGCGGAATTCCCGTCTGCTTGTTCAGCAACACGACGTCGAAGCGAGCGGTGTCCTTGCCGATCGCAGTCCGAGCATCCACCGTCTGCCGAGCCGAGTTCTCATACATGGCCGCCGGATGTTCCAGTCGGAATCTCAACGTCGGAAACGCAGCGACCAAGCCCTGCGCAAGATTGACGTTGATCAAGTATTCCGGTGCATCGCGAAGATCGCTGTTCGGATCACCCTGTTCAGCGTACATGCGTGCCGCGCGCTCAAGCACCTCAAGAATTTCGAGCTGAATCGCCGAGCGGTGGGCTGTCTTGACAAGGGCATCAGGCATACGTGCTGACTTCAAGCGGTCGGTGTCGTTGGCATTGCTTCTGCACGTATTCTCGCAACATCTCGGACTTCAGACGCCGTCGCGGAGTCCAATGCGGCTGACGCCCCCTCTGCTAGCGCGCATCGCCACGCCGTCTCGCGTCGGCGGTCACGATTTCCACTCAATCCCGTGCAGGCTGTCTAGCGTCACACCGCCTTCTGGCACGAACTGACTGCCGAGCGTCAATGTCGCGCGCGATCCAATCCGCTTGTTGAACTCGGGTGGACTCTCCGCCCACGTGCGGCAAATCAGAGCTTCAGTACAGAGCGCCGACTTCAACTCGCCTTGCGCCGTCTTGTACTGGAGATGACACAAGTCCTCGCAGTTGAGCCAGATCAGCGTGGCATCCGCGACCGTCTTCGTTGGCCCTGTCGCTGTTGGCGCGGGAGCCGATGGCGCAGCGGCAGCAGGCGTCGATGGGGTCGACGGAGCAGGAGGCGCGGCGCCAGTCGTGGCCGTCTGCTTCTGGACGGGCATGTTAGCGATCGCTCGCTTGAACGCCGCATCACCGGTCATTACTCCGAGAGACAGCACGAGGTAGTCATGCCCCCGCATCTCGACTAGCAGGTCCTTCCTGTCGTCGGTTTGCTGAATCGTGTACTCGACTGACGAGACTTCGGTGCCGCTCGGCACAATCATCTGGAGTTGAGCTGCGCAACTGCGCTTGCGGTACTCCTCATCGGTTCCGGTCGTCCGGACCATCGTCAACTTGACCTCCGTTGCTCTCTCGACCTTTTCCAACCAACCAGGCTCGCGCGTAGAAAGGTCCAACCCTTTCGCGACCGAATTGACCAGAATCTTCTTGAGCAAATTCTGAGCTGTTGGGTCCGAGCAGGTAGGTAGAGAATCGTCAGTACAGCCAACGAGCATGGCTGTACCTGCCAGTACCAATGGCGCTACGAAGCGCCTCCAGCTCTCGAGCGTGTTCATCGCTTGAACCCCATGACCAGCGAGATGACCAGCGTCATCAAGAAGCACAGGATCTGCTGCGTCGATCCGATCGGCGTCGTCAGCGTGTACAGGTAGTACACCGACGTGATGATGATGCCGGTCTTGAAATTCTTGGGGAACGTCTTCACGGATCCCTTGGCGTCGTAGTGCATCGAGCCGGTCAGCGCGATCAAGCCGGTGACCGCAGGGATCGTCAGAAATGACGTGATCACGAACCAACGGCGGCGGTACCACGGCACCAGGGAATATGCGCCTGGCGTACCGGCCAACGGTGCAGCCACGGTCGCTCCGGTCGCAGCAGCTACGACTTGCGGTGCGCCACATTTGGGGCACGTCGGCGCCGTTTCATGAATCTGTGCGCCGCAGCCGCGGCAATGCACGAACGTAGTCATCGAAGTTCTCCTCTTCAGTTGTTAAAGATTGGCGAGACAGACCAGCAGACTGATGCCTGCCGTCACGAGACCAACCACGGCGGCGGTGCGGCCGGGTTTCTGGTGATAGATGCTCAGAGCGCCACAAACGGTGGCGCCGAGTGAGAAACCGAGGGCGCCGAGCAGCTCGTCGCGATCGGCCGGACTACCGTCACTCAGGAGGCCCAAAAGCGTCAGAACGCCGAGCACGCACGAGACGATGGCCAGAACCGGGCTGCCGGCCGGTTTCGAGGCAGCGCCGCCGGCGACGTTCGGCTGCGGAGCACCGCAGCGGGGACATGCCATGGCCAGGGCGTGCAGCGGCTCGCCACACGCGCGGCAATGCACGAGAGCGGTCATTCGAGTTCTCCTCCAGTTGACTTTCAAGTCGCCCGCTCTCAGCGAGCGAGTAGCTTTGATTTACATATTCATGCGCAGTATATGCATCGACGCGCATACTGCGTGGTTGTTCGTGCTACGTCCGGGCAGATTCGCCACGGATGACAACCGCTTCCCGCTCGGCGACGCCGTCCGCTCCACCACCGCAATCCGGCTCAAAATCGCGTAGCACCGCCGCCGCACGCCTTGAGCGCGAGACCAATCCGGTGTCACTGCAACTGGGAAAGCACCTCAAGACTCTGCGAATTGACCGTCAGCTGTCTCAAGAAGAGCTGGCGGACAAATCAGAGGTGGATCGGACATTGATCAGCCGAATCGAGCGGGGTGTCGCGAATCCGTCACTGATGACGCTTTCGATCATTTGCTTTGTCCTCAAGATCACTCTGTCTGAGCTGCTTGCTCCAATTCGAACGAACCTGAAGCCGCACTGGGCGGACCCCGCTGCGCCGATCCGTCGCGCCGCAGGACAAAAAAGAACGTCTTCGACACGACGCCTCCGGTAAGAGGCTTCACGTTCATCGGAGCCGTCGAGACGGCTTTTCGACTTCAGCCACACTCAGCTCGCAGTCTTTTCGCCACCGAAGACTCCGCCGTTGCTCACCACTGAGATGGCAGACATCAGCCTCACCGGCTCGCTGTGACCGGCACTTTCGTAACGCCACTCCACCGACTTGCGCCTGCGCTTAAAGTCGATTGGTCTGTCGATCTTCAGCATC
Organism: Variovorax sp. V35; assembly: GCF_041154465.1. Lineage (NCBI taxonomy): Bacteria > Pseudomonadati > Pseudomonadota > Betaproteobacteria > Burkholderiales > Comamonadaceae > Variovorax > Variovorax sp. V35. Next base: position 5,944,136 of record NZ_AP028666.1, on the reverse strand, counting down.
CCGTTTCCGCACGAAAACGGCGGAGCATCGGCCGAGGGGTCCAGTACCAGCAACGAATCGACCGTGAATTTCTGGCCGAGCATCAGGCCGCCGCATCCAACACCCAGCACAAAGTGACGGTATCGGCCGTCCTTGAAACTCTCGTACGCCAGCAACGTCAGTTGTCCTTTCATGAGCGACTCGACGGCGAACAGATCGACGCCGCGGTCGAAGCCGTCCGCTGACCGGACAGTGAGCGGCAACTCCATCGCTTCAAGCGCGTCCACGACGTCTTGCGCGTACGCCCCTTCGAGCCAGCTATCGCCCAGCACCGCATAGAGGTCTGCCGCCACGCCGTACTTCCGGTGAGCCATGGAAAGCAGCGCACTGCGCTTCGCCACGTCGAGGATCACCAGCGCCATTGCGAGGCAATGCAACGCACAAGCACTATCCATCTCACTCTGACGAATGTGAACCGAAACCGGTTCGAGACGCCGGCTCCTGGTCGTCAGCACGCTTCCGACAGTGAGCGCAGCGTGGTACCGCTGAACGCGAAATCCGTTGTTCGTCGAACGCGCCACGTCAGTACTCGTCGGGGCAGAGCAGCGTCGTGCTGGACCGGTCGGCCTCGGTGATGCACCACACGGTCGGCGTGCGCCGCCGTTCTTGCCCGGTCATACGTTCCAGCGTCGCGGCATCGAGCAGCCGGTATACGGAGAAGATGCGGCCACCGTCGGCCAGTGCCAGCACGTTGCTCGCCGCATCGTCCGTGCAGACGTCACCCCAATCGCCGCTCTGATGTCGCACCAGCAAGCATGCGGGGCCGATTGCATGTTTTTCCAGCAGTTCCAGAGCGCCTGGCGTTGCCAGTGTTCGGCCGAGCGCGAACAGCGGTTGAACGTTCTGCGGTGCCGCTGGCGTGCAACGGTGTTTGCGAACGTTGGGGTCCAGGAGATTGCACATGATTTTTCTTTCGATGGCGGTGATGAAGTAATCGGAATGGACGTATGCCGGCCTTCGATCTGCAGACCGTATGGACACGTCGAGACATAAAAAAAGCGGCCTGAAAGACCGCTTGTTCGGGAAGCCGGATGGCGCACTAGCTGGCAGCGGCATACAACGCCTGCATCAATGCCAGCACCGTCACCGGCTCATTGCGTTGGCCGTGTTCGACGAAGCAGCGTTGGACCGTCCGCTCAATGGCGTCGAACGGCAGATGGCCAGCCAGCGGCTCGCACTGCGCATCCGGCACCTGCCAGCCGGTGAGCCAGGTGAAGGCTGCCGAGAGGTTCGCTGCGCTTAGTGGGCGCCCACTCAAGCTGGCGATGAACGCATCGGCCACCGGCTGCTCGTGCCACTCGAGGAGCGCTGCATCCGGCACATCGTTCTGCGGCTGTAACGACCAATGCGGCAACCGCGGCTCCAGCAGGTCGAAGAGCAATGCATTCTTCGATCGGTGGACCGTCTCCAGCACTTCGATCAACGTGTCGCTGGGCTCCAGGCACTGACACAAACTTGAGGGCGCTCGCTGCGTCTCGGTCAGGATCAAGCGCATGGCCTGCAGCCGGCACGGCAAGACCAGAGATTCGGCGACCGCGATGACCGGCTCTTCCAGCAGGATCGACAGTGCTTCGATGACATCGGCCCAGTTCTCGCACGGCACGTATCCGAGCACCCGATTGAGCATGGCTGGGTGCTGCGTTTCGGCGCAGTACGCCCAAAGCAAGAGCTTGCGCTCGACCGGGGTCAGATGAAGCAGTTCCGCCAGCCAGGCGAGATTGCGAGCCACGGCGCACTCACCATCGGGCTCCGGCACGGTCAAGGCCGCGATCTCGGCGGTGAACGACACCGAGTCAATCAAGGGCTCGGCAGGATGGTCGGCAGCGAGCAAGAAGTGTGGGATATCGAACGAGCAAGTGCGGGCGTTGGCGATGCCAAGCTCAGGGGCAAAGAAGTTCTGGACATGACGTGCCGCCCGCTGAAAAGCATCCCCATCGACCAGGCGATGCAGATTCATGCCAAGGGTCTGAAGCATTCGGGCTGCTTGGGCCTGGCGAAATGCCACATTGCTGGGGTGCTCAGGCACGGTAAAGGGCAGGACAAGGGGCGCAGCAACCAATGCTTCAGGCACGGCTGCGCCACCGGACGAGGTGTCGGTCATAAAAGCTCCGGGAATGAGTGAGAAACGGGGACGTCAGACGCGCTGGCGTCGGCCACGACAAGGCGGCCGACGAAGCGGTCAGAAACGATCAGGGAAAGTGAAAAGCGACGGTAGAAAGCCGCCGACGACCAGGCTGTCGCTCCGAGCCGGCGTAATTGACCGCAGACTCGAAAACCGGTCAAAAACCATCAAAAAACCGCTCAAATCACGCTATTTCAAGCCGAAAACAGTGGATTTCGATAAAATCCGGCTATTTTCTTCATTTTATCATGAATTTCGTTGAAATGAAATCAATTTAAAAAACGTCAGATTGAGACTCGCATTCGATAAATTCTTGAAATATCAATTGAAGATGCGAGGAGAGTGGAATTTTTCACATAAGTCGGTGATTAAGACGTCAAAGGCCGTCGAGAACGATTTTTCGACAGCGCCAAGTGCTGGCCCGGAAAAAACTGGAGCTGAGAGGCATCTGGCCCCAGCGAGACCGAGATGACGACTACGCGCCGCCAACATCTTGGTCGCCTGACATGCGTTTGCCACCGTCCAAACGTATCAAGAAGGGGGAAATGCCCGGGGAGACGATCTAGAGTTCGTCGTTCCACCAGAGCTTGGCGGCGCCGACAACCACGCCAGCTATGGCGACAACACTGGCGTACCCCGCAGTTTTGACCAACTTGTTGTCACTGCCGCACATCTCTACGATCTTGACTGCACCTCGAACAAGAACGTGTTGGCCCTCAACGTCCCAAGATTTGGCTCGCGGCCGTGCGGCGGCTGCTCCCGCCACACTCACAGATGGGCGAGTGCGCGCGTACTCCTCCAACAATCCTTCGAGGGGCCGTGCAGCCTCTGCGCGGGGGGCTTTCAGTGCGCCCACGACGATATTCGCTGTGGCATGGAACTCGCGAATGTCTCGATCTGTGAGGTTTTGAGGGTTGTGCGCAGCCCGGTTTCTCACGGTCATGACCTTGCCGATGTTGGATTCCACCGCCACAGGCCATTTCCCTTCCCTCGATGCAAGCATCTGCGCAATGCCATTTCCGCTAGCGCCAGCTTTTTCGAGCAAGCGCTCGATTTCGCTGGCCTTGAGCATCACACCGCCCACTTCTTCCGCTTGAGTCATGCGCTCCTCGATCTGTTGTCGTTTCATTGCACAAAGCTGGCACAAAGCCCGTTGACCAGTTTGTTGCAACCGCCATCAGCGCTCACTCGGCAACCGCGCCCAAAGAGTTGAGCTTCGAAAGGCTGAGTGCAGTGCTCCAATCGTCAAGCGTCAAGCCTCACAACGCCTGAGCGCAAGAGAGCTGAAGTCCGTCATGCCGCCCTTGCGTGCGCCGGTCCGTTCAGCTCGCTGCCGCACGCACCACAGAATTTAGCTTGAGGTGCGTTGTCCTGATCACATTTGGCACAGCGGTTCTCCATGAGCGCTGCAATCGCTTTCTGGCGGATGTAAGCCACTTGGACCACGCAAGGCAGAGTGACGCGAAGTGCAGGACTGGCAAGGTCGAAAGCTGTCCAAAGACCTGTGATCACCCAGCCAATAGGCCCCATGGCGATGGATAGCGTCTTGTTGATCACGGGCCCTGCGGCAAACTTTAGACCGGATCCTGTCACAGCCTTGGCCACAGCGTTGGCAACAATCATGGCCAGCTGAAACGTCTTGAAGCCCCCCAGTTGACCAGCTTTCAACAGCATCGCTGTTAGAGCGGGGCCTGCAAGCGAGAAGTCCGTTACGTTCAGCGCTTCAAGCAACGCTTTACGCTCTTCCTCAGTCATCTTGTCAATGGAATCTCTCAAGATTTTCTGCAAGATTGCCGTCTCGATCTCAACGACGCTCATACTTTCAGTGATCGGCGCCTTAAGTCGCTTCGCAACATCGGTCGCAACCTCCTTGTAGGAAATGGGCCCATTTCCCTTCAGGCTACGGAAAGCGTTGGCGAGAGAATTGCCGCCGAACTCGCGAATTTCGTCGTCAATCTTGCTACGAACGTGTTCGGCGTAATACCTGTTCTTCTTCGCCGTGACGAGCATAGTCTTGACGTCGGAGTCAAGCGCAGCCCGACCCTCGCCTTTGTCTGTGATGTAGTCCACCAGCACGGCCAAATCGTCGGGCTCCGCGATGTCGCGCAGCAGTGCCCAAGTCTGATCGTGGTCTTCGCTAAAGTTCATACCTTCTCCATCCTTGTGAATCGTCGGTTTTTGTAACGGCACGCCCTGCGCCGCACTTGAGCTTGTCCCTCCGGTCTAGAAGGAGTCGTCCCCACATTTTGTGTTGCAGAAGATTTCAAGCGTGGATGGAGTCTATCCCCCTTCAGGCCCCCTTCAATAGCATCGAAGTCCATTTTGGTGGACTACGCAAGTAAAACTGCTTCCAAGACACTCCACATCAATTACCAAATTGAGGATTGAAACGGAAGATGGCGCAGTCTACTTAGATGGACTGAGAGAATTATTTGAATGCAAGTCCAATCCGATGGACTTGAAATTCAATTGCTATTGGCGAGCGCCTAGCCTCTTTTCATAATTCGCTCACTTTCACAGGGCCTGATTGGCTCAAAGGAGATGAGATGCGTAATGAAGAGGCGAGCACTACAGCCACAAAGGCAAATGGACCTAGCGCAATGGGGCTATCCATGTCTCAGACGCAATTGCACAAGTTCGGAACAAAAGGAGGGACCGGCTTTGCATTCGAAGACCTCAATACGCTGCAGGACCGGCGTGCAGGGCACGCGGCTGAGCAAGTGGGTCATACCAACCAGCTCAACGGCCCCGACCGAGTTGTCGACGGCATAGCCATCCAGTCGAAGTGCTTTGACTCTGCGAGGCGAACTGTTCTGTCGGCGTTTGACGAACGTGGCACCTATCGCTACGGCACGCAGCAGCTGGAAGTCCCTCGGGACCAAGTTCTCGAAGCGCGTGACCTCATGCGCAAGCAGATCCTCTCGGGAAAGGTGCCTGGGGTCAGTGATCCAAAAGAAGCGGAGAACATGATTCGCGGTAGCTCGTACACATACGAACAGGTGGCGAACACCGCGAAGGCGGGCACCATCGACTCCCTTCGATTTGACGTCACCTCGGGGGCGGTCGTGTGCCTGTGCGTCGCAGGCTTTGCGGCTTGCATCGACTACGCCCAAGTCCGCTGGAGCGGGGCGTCGGAAAAGGAGGCGCTGCGCTCGATGACCCGGACGGCGATGGACAGCGGCTCCGCCGCCATGGCCTCCTATGTAGTCGCCGCCCAGCTTGTGCGAACGACCCTTTGGCGTAAGGCCCGAATCGGCATTCGCCACGGCGTCAAGGCTTTGGCGAAAACAGGAAAGGGCCGCACGATGGTTGAGGCAATCGCGCGCGCGAGCTCCCGAACACCCATGCTCGGTGGTGCCGCGGTGACTCAGTGCACAAAGGTGCTCTCGCACACCGGAGCTGCAGCGATGGCCACGACTGTCGTGACGACCGTGCCGGACATCTACCGGGCGGCCTTTACCAAGCGCGGCTCCTGGGCCCAAGCGGGCAAGAGCCTGGTGTGCAACGGCGCCCAGGTCACCGGCGGATCGGTGGGCTGGGTGACCGGTGCGGCGGTGGGCGCGGCTTACGGATCGGTGTTGCCTGGTGCGGGGAATGTCGTCGGCGCCGTGGTCGGCGGTCTCGTCGGCAGTCTGAGTCTTTCCACTGCGCTTGGCTCAGGCGCACGATGGGCGATGGGACATGTTGTGAAGGACGATGCCGCCGAAATGCTGGAAATCGTGCTGCCCCTCATCTCCGAGGTCAGTGATGCGTATCTGCTGACGGAGCTGGAGCAAGCCGCGCTCGTCGAGCAACTACCCATGCTGTTCCCGACGCCGACTCTTCGAGACATGTACGCCAGCCATGAGCGGCACACCTTTGCCACACAGGTGCTCGAGTCTGCTGCTTTGGGCCTTACCGCAGCTCGCGCACCTATCGTCGTCCCTGATGCGAAGGACCTTGATCACCGCGATGGCGGCGATCCCGCATCAAACGACAGCATGCCTTTTCGCAAATCTGCCTGAAACGCTTGTGGAGTCCAGATGGTCAACCAGAACCCGCTTGAACAACTCGCTGCTTTCGCAATCTGCTTTGTCGCCGGGGCTGCGAGCGTTGCGGCACTCGCCCTCTACACTCGCATCGTGCGTCCCGGAAAATAGAAACAGGAGTAGGTGCGCGCCTTTCAGCGGCATGCATGTCCACAAGAAACGAAAACCATGACAGCCCGATCTCCTGACCTTGAACTACAAGATGGTGGCAAGAGAGCACCGAAGAAAAAGCGGTCCAGTCCCTTGTTCGAGCGCACCGTCGCTCAGTTTCAACGGGCTTTGCGGCGGGTTGTTCCGTTCTCTGCGGCGGACCCCGATGGGGACCACAAGTCGCGCTCTTGGCAGATGCTGAGTCACAGCGCCGGCGTGTCTCGTGCGGCCCTGGGGAAGTACATGGAGGCGGATGCTCCGCCGAATCCGGTGCTCGAAAGCGTGTGTCGATTGGCAGAGGAACTCAGCATTCCCCCTGCGTTTTTGCTGATGACGGCAGATGACTGGACGCGTCTATTCACGGCCTTCCATACCTACCAAAGCTCGCTGCATGGTCGCAGCCAGTTCCATGACTACGTCGACAAGACCGTGGCCAGCCCAGACTACGCGTGCAAGCCGGTCGACATCATTCGAGATGCTCAGGCCATTGCCGGCATGACCGATGTGGGGCGCTCAGCGGTGCGCCAGGCAGCATCCGTAATCGCGAACGTCAGCTTGGCGATGCCACTGCGTGACCTTCCTCCTGAAGCTCGTGGTCTTGCTCTCGTTGTTGCCTCAGTGGTAGCCACGTCTTCACCAAAATCTAGATTCCTCAGCGAGCAGGAGGCTCACCTTGGAGCGAAACAAGAACGCTCAGCATCCCAACGAACCGATACCAGAGGCAGCGATGTCTGAATACTCCGTCCTTCTCAAAGAGCCGAACAGCCTCTATCCGCTGCTCGAGGTTGCCCGAGTTGAAGACCTCTCCGTGCTCACGGATTACATCACTGATAGCGGCGAAGGTCGGGTGTCCCTGGACAGCGATGTTTGCTCCAAGCTCGTCGCTGCAGCAAAGCGAGGGAGTTTCACGAGCCCCGAGAGAGTGCTCATCGGAAAGGAAGTATTGCTCTATGGGGGAAACTCCGTAGCCAATGCTTTTCGGAGTCTCTGGAGCGCTGCGTCCAATAGCAACCGAGACGCCACGATTACCTACCGCGAGTTGGTCCACGACGTCGCAAAGCAAATTGGAGCCGGTGTGCACACGGAAGCGGACGTTCAGTCGGTGGAGCGAGCGATTCTGTTGACACTCTTCCGAAAGAGCCTCGACACCCTGAGCAAGACGGACCGGGAAGCTGCACTTAAAGCGGTGGGGGCGACAGAGCGAGCAATTGCAGCCGCGGGCCCGGCTCTCGCGGCAGTCTCCGCAGCCGCAATCGGGGCCATGGTAGCTGGAGGATTGGCACAACAGGCCCTTGGCCGGACGCTCGTGTTCGCTGCACCGGCGCTGGTTCCGTCCATCTCGGCCTTTGCTGGGCCGGTCGGAATCATGCTGGGGGGCCTTTGGTCGGCCGCTGGATTGGCAAGTCCAGCCTATCGCATCACGATTCCGTGTGTAGTGCAGCTGGCACACATGCGCACCACATACATGGACGCAGCGAACTCAAAGGCCTGCTCGGCGTGTGGCGCCCACGTCCCCACGACGGCGAAGTTCTGCACGACCTGCGGCGCCAAGCTCTGAGAATCCAACGTCACGATGACTACTGCTGAATACAACCCTTGGTATGGGCACACCTACGAAGTCATTCAAGAATTGGCGGACTGGAGGACCTTCTCTAGAGACATCCCGAAAAAGGTCATGTGCATCTACTCGTGGATGCCTCAAACGCTCATGAGCGTCAAGCACGCGGGTGGTGGAACCAAATGGTCGGCCTTCTCACTTGAAGATATCGAGCGCTTGACGAAAACCGTTGATTCCGAGTTCGCTGCCGTTCAGTCACTTGAACTTCAGAAAGCGAATCTTGAAGAGCTTGAAGGCTCCCTGCGCAATATAGCTTCAGTGCTTTTTCCGCCCTTCGGACCTGTTGCCATGTCGAAGTACTTGCATTTCTCGGCACCCACCCTGTTTCCTATGTGGGATCGAAGAATCAGGTCGTCTCGCAAGCATGCTGCGACCGTCGACGGATACCTCGAATACATGAGGGTGTTCAAAGAAGAATTGATGGAAGCATCAAACATGGAGAAAGCCCTTTCTCAATATCCATCCAATGCCGTGCGAGGTTGGGACATCGTGAACATGATGAGGCGGGCTGCCTAACGCCTCCGGTCGGCTGTGCAGTCTCATCAAAATGAATGAGCGGGAAATCTCTTCTCACCTAAGCAGCACTAACGGCGACAGCATAATAAGTATGGTGTCTGTAGCAACTAACGTCGGAGTTGGCCGGCGGCCAATAGTCGGACCAGGCCCGCCGATGGGCCGTCCGTGTCGAACGACCCATTAGAGCTCGCTGCATCAAGGCCCTAGAAGAGATCACGTCCGGCGGAAGCGGATGACATAGTCGTCCCCATCTAGCTCTGCCACTTCTCCGACCAAATCAGGCCGAACGTCAAATTCCTTCTTCAACTTGCTCGCGTCCTCGCCGGCCTCAACTCGCGCGACCTCCTTTGTGCTTACGATCACAAGTCGGACCCGACTTCCTTGTGCCTTCGCTCTTTCGAGATTGGCCTTGAATTCGTTCTTGCCAGGCCCCTCCCAGCGCGTAGTGCGGCCCCAGTACTCGGCCGAATTCTCCGGCCCCCTCCGGTAGTGGTGTGCCCATTGGCTCAGCACTAGTTCTCCCTGCATCGTCCAAGCAGAGACCGACCACATTGGATTCTTTAGGGTGGCTCCGTATCGGGCGAACGCTTCTGTGAGGCTGAGATGCGCCATTTTGTGAGCTCTATCCAATTTGGGACCACAGGACTCGCGACCGCCATGTCTGAAGCATCCCATCGTCGTCAGTCGCGAGCAGTGGGCGTTTGTGCCTAACTTCTTTGGCAGAAACGTCCGACGTTCGGAGGGGCGTGGGAAAGTAGGAAGCCTCTCGGTTCCTCGCCTCCGCAACAAGAATAATCGGTGAATCTGCAGCCTCAATCCAAACAAAAAGCTGCTTGAAAAACTTCTTCATCGCCGCGCCTCGTTGTCCATGAGTACGACAGCAAGTGCTCAGCCGATCAGTAGCACAGCGCCGCAATGTTGGCCTGTGCTTTGTTCGCGTAGTCAGATGGAATCTGATGACCTCGGCTGCTGGCGTGACTGAGCGTTCGATTCCATTTCTCCTGAGCCGATTGGCAGGCCTGCGATCGCGCAACCTCTTCCTGGCGCACTGGCCCAGGCACGACTGCGTACCCCCCCGCACCTCCGATGACGGGCGCGATTGAAATGCTGGTACCTGGACAGGGACGGCTACGGTAGAAAGCACTCCCATCCGCGCCGACGCATTTGTATGCGGCGTCACCGGCAAAAGCGTTGCCAGCCAACGCCAGTGCGAGGATCGTGATTGACTTCATCGCCATGTCCTTCCGTTGGCAGCCTTTGGGTGACAGGGCGGCTGCGTGCGGCCCATGATCAACACTAGCGCAGCGATCTCTCCTTTGCATGAGACAAAGCGACTGATTGTTGGAGGGCATTTGTCCTAGGAGAGGAATCCAAGTTCGAGTTCAGGTATCGCACGGCGCGCTAACCCGGGGCGAACCGCCAGACCTCGACCCCGCGGTCGAATGACGGGTTCTCGCGACGGATTCTGCCGGTCGCGGGAATACACTCGCTGAAACGATCATCAGGTGAGGTCCCCGCACTTCATATCGCAGAACGTGCCGAAATACGCGTCCATCAAATGATCAGCTTGAGGCATCATTCCCGTGTAGGAGGGAAGTTCGCATGCAACCCGATATGGAATTGCGCAGAGCACTGGAAGCGGTTCGCGGCCTCTCGGAGCAATCGCCCTCCTGGAACTCTGTTCTTTCGACGGCCAATCGGTTGGTCGGAAGCGATGCAGCCGTACTCATCGTCTTCAATGGCGAAAGTGTCGTCGACGTACAGCAGTCGGGTGCGGACGCGGCAGCGGTCCGAGACTATGCGGGGCATTTTCATACCGAAGATGTGATGACGCTACCGAGCGTAGTCAAGCCTCCGGGTACTTGGCTCGACACGCAGATCCTTCTTCCAGAACAAAGACGGCAACGCAGCGCTTATTACGTCGACTTCATGTGCAAACACCGCATGAGGCAGCTCTACTCGTTCATTATCGAAAACAGCCCTGATCGACGGACCAGTTTGGGGTTTCAGCGGGAGTCCGCATGGGATGGACTGTCGTCTTTCCTTGCCGGTGAAAGAATTCGCACCTATACCCAGGCGCTCCAACAAGCCGTTGAACGGCGGCGCGCTCACGCGGCCTCATGGTTGGCAACCACTGATCACGCCTTTGACGCCCTGGCTGAAGCCAGTTGCTTGGCACACAGTTCGGGACAGATCGTGCATGCATCGCCAGCGGCAAAGGAGCTTTTCGACTCGCGCGGCAGCGTTATCGTTACGGGTGGTCGAATTTCTCATCCCGATCCGAAAGATCGTGCGCAGTTGCAGGCGAGCTTGCTTTCGGCAGGCGTCACCGATAAGGTGCAGCAGCTTGTTTTCCGAGACAGCCGCACCGGTCTACCAGTTCATCTAGAACTAGTGTGCGCGAACCCTTTGCTTCGCATGGGCCGCGAGCCATTGGTTTTCATTCGACTTCGACGCGCTGGACAGCAAGCAGTGGCGTCGCCCGAGCGGCTCATGCAGCCTCTCGGCATCACGCTGGCCGAGGCGCGGGTCTTGCACGCGCTGGCCTCGGGGCTTTCGGTAAGTAACTATGCCGAGAGCAACGGCGTCTCCATCCATACCGTGCGCAAGCAGGTAGCAGCGTTGATGATCAAGATCGATTGCTCGAGGCAAGTCGATCTGGTCCGAACTGCGTTGAACGTTCGGCATTGAGTGCGTGCTGACCAGCCTATGAGTTGACGCGATTCAAGGTGGAGACCGCCGTGAATCCTCTGGACAGTGATTCAGCCTTCAACGTCCCGTCTGGCTGGAGTTCATAGCTGAAGGAAACGGGTGTCCTTTGCTCGAAAGAGAAATTCAGCTTGGTGCCGACGAAACGCGCCTGGGTGCGCCGAAAGAACGCGGGGAACCGGCTGTGGTCACCTTGTGCATAGACAACCGTGGCTCCGTCTGCCGTCAGGTTCTCCACGATGAGCACTGTCTCTTGTTGCTGTCCGCCTGCGAGTCCGCGCCACTTTCCCGCCCACTTACCGGAGAAGGCACGACGCTCCGCCGGGAGCGTGTTGTCAGGGGTCGAGATCGCGACGTCCGGTGGCAACGGTACAGACGTCAAGGAGGGTGCGCTTGCACAACCGGCCAAGAGCGCGGTCGCCAATATGCTCAGGAAGAATCGTTGCATGGTGATCTTTCGAAAGGTATAGAAAATTCTGATCGAATTGAGCGGAAGTTCGCATCACCAAAATTGAGTACGCCTCTTTGCCTCGCAATGACATCCGACAGCTTCTTCGGGCCTGCCCACGACGGCGGCGCCACCGGCTACAGTCGGCCATGAGCGGCCGGCCGGCATAGAGGCAGAATTCGCCCTCAGCCGGACCGTCAAAGAGCAGGCCCGCACGGATGAAAAACCGCCTTAAGGTGCGCGATGGACAAGCAAGACCAGCTGGACCGCAGGATCAACGATTTCGCTACGCGCTCGTTCCGAGACATCGCGGATGGTGACTACATTGCCGCCAGGCTTGCCTATCGCGCGGAGCTCATGCCTCAGGCAATGTGGTCTGCGCAACAGGCGCTAGAGAAGTACCTGAAGTACATCCTTCTCGTGAATCGCGTCCCAGCAGCAGATGTGCGCCATGACATCAGTGCTGCCTTGCGCCTCGTCGAGAAGCTGCCGTGGAAGCCTGTCCTGCGGCCGCAAAGCCGAGAGTTCCTGGAGCACATCGCCGCCTATGGCGAGTACCGCTACCTGGACGTGTCCTACTTCGTCGTCGGGTACCCCATTCTTGAACTCGACATGACGGTATGGGACATCCGTAGGTATTGCCAAGTGCTTGATGTTTTCGGAAAGGTCTTGCCGCTAGTTGAGCAGCGGTTGCTAAGAGAGGCCCACGCGATGTTGAGGGGAAGCACGGAATGCCCTCCGCATGAGTTCCGTCTCCATGGTGGGTACTTGGAGAAAGTCATCGACAACGCGAAGCATCCGTCCAGGAGCGCGCTCCTTTGGCAAAACGCCTTCTTCGGCAGCCGCCGGCGGCCGACTGTGAGGTTGCAACACAATCTAAATGCCGCAAACTCGCCGCTGCATTTGTACCCAGACATGCTTGAAGAGCTGTTGAAGTACGTGTACATCCCCAAAGACCTACGCAACGGCTACCGGGAGCACCTTAAGCAGATAGTCGCAGACCCATCGAAACGACCGTAGACGGCCATCAAGAGTCGTTCGCGACCGGCTGCTTGGGGGCAGTCCAACCGGTAGCTGGCAGAGATCGGAGCGGCCAATCTTTTGGAATCCATCAGGGCCTCACATCCCGTCTACACGCCCTAAGTCTGCTGCCGCACCAACGCGTGAGCGGAGCCAGTTTTCGAGCGCGTCGACTCGCACAAACTCTGTCGGCACAACGTATGGCGGATTTCTCATCCACCAGTAGATGTCTCGACTGACATACACCTCTAAGAACCTCGGCTTGAGCCCTGCCGCACCTTCCGGCCACTTCAGAAGCTCGCGAAGCTGCGCCACGTTCTGGGAAAGAAAGACACGCCGTCTTTCGATCTTCTGGAACTGGCCGTGGTCCTTGCCAGCACCGAAGATCCGCTCTCGCAGCCTTCGCCCGTCCTTCAGACAGAACGGTGGCTGGTTGTACTTGCACTCCACGCCGAGCCAAAGATTGCGTGCTGGCCAGTAGGCCAAGACGTCGAAGTCACCGACATCATCGAACCCTTCTTTCGGAAAGCGCCGCTTGAAGTCAATGCCATGGATAGCAAACGGCGTCGTTCGCAAGCAAACTTCAAAAGCCCTAACTTCGAGCTTCGCTTCGAGCTTGGCCTTGATGCCTCTGACTTGGGATATGACGTTCGGCCATGCGAAGTCGGCAGGCAGGTACCCATTGGTGAGGGTTCCCAGCCAGATGGCCGAACTCCGCTTGACCGTCGCGGCACCCCAGGCCAGCAAGTCTTCTTGAACCTCCACCAGAGGTCGGATGAGGTACCGATGGACTCGCTTGTTGTGCTCCCAGGTCGGCACATCCGGCTCGTCGGTGTCCTTGCCTGCCAACTTTCGTATCCCAGCCGGGTCCAGAGTCAGGAAATCAACGATGCGCTCGGCCATGCCCGTGGTGACTTCTGGGAGCCTCTCAACAAGTTTTCTCGCAACAGCTGCGGGGGACGCTTGGTAGGAGAACTGGAGATCTTCCGCGCCACCTACGGAGTACCAGCGTGACAGCACTTCCAAGGTTTGGACAAGATGTGAGAGCGAAAAGCCAGCGTCGGCGACAAAGGCTTCGTTGATCGCTTCCAAGTTGACGCCATCCTCCTGTTCAGAGATCACCTCGTCACCTTCGTTAAGGTCGATCCCTAGCTTTGCGGCTGCAAACTCTTCAAGGAAGAGCCGCTCCTGCTCCTCGCGCCCCTCGGAGAAGAACACAGTGGGAATGAATTGGTCATCCACTTCGAGTCCGCCCACGTCGATGTCGTTGTGCAATGTATCGCTTGCGCCATACAACACTGCCAACCAATCGACGTCGGCTATCAGCTGCACGACATCATTCGATCGCACGGTGGCATTTCCTAAGGCTTGCAAACTGAAGCAGCACTCCAACAGGTATCGGTAGTTCCTCCCAGCAGTGGTCAGCTCCTCGTGCGCTTTCGCAAGCAGTTCTTTTCGATCGAACGAGACCTGGTGCTTCATGCTCAGCTGAAGCCTCGTCACTTCGTGCTGATACTTCGCAGTTACCTGGTCATGCTGCGCGATGCAGAAGAGAAGCAGCTTGCTTCGGTCGAAACGAGCGATGCGCGTGTGAACGAGCTTGCGAAGCGCATCCCGCGCGCCGTTGATAACCAGCTTCGCCGGCTCCAGTTCATGCCTGGACGGAGCCCCAACTCCCTGGTCTTTGAGCACTAAAGCAAGGTCGCGCCGCGCCAGCTTGTATTGCTGAGGCTTTGGCAGGTCGGGGTCGGCATGCGCCGGGACGTCGACAGTGCGACGTGACGTTTGCATCCTGAATCTCGGTTGCCTCGACGCTGTCCCCCGGACTCGGCCCAACACTTCCGGCGACGGTTGAACGCCCAGTAGACCGCAGATTCCGATCATCAGACTCTCAAGGCTCTCCGCTTCAAAGGATGCGTCGTTCGCCTGGTCGAGCTTGGTCCTGAGGCGCGCAAGATTGACGCGCACAGAGACCACTAAGCCGTCACTGCGGCTTGCGGGCTCAATCTTCCAGCCGTTAAGCAACGGACGCGACGCAACTTCAGACCTTGGCTCTTGATCCGCTTCCACCAACGTGTCGGGGTCGGCATGGCAACGAACGACGATGTGATCGCGAAGGAAGGGTTCGCTCTTGTCGATGAGAGCGCTTCGCTGCGTTGTCGCATCCGCCAGGCAATGCACGAAGAGTTCGACAAGGCGGCCATTGGCCGGATCCACGTCGTCACTGACCTCGAGAATGGCCTGTACAGTGCACGTACCCGCGCTACCAGACCAGGCCAGGGCTAGCGGGCCCTTGGCCCTCAGCACCGTGAGACCATCGCTCATCTCATCGATCACCCAGGTGGCCTTGCCATCGGGGAAGTGGCGAGGCGCACTCTCCCAGAACTCGGACAGGCTCTTAAAGCGCCAGCTCGAATTCCAATGCGGATCCAAGCTGATGAAGGTAGGCTGCGTCGCGCCACCGATCAACAGTTCGTCGGTGTCACGGAACGACGCAAAGTGGTCTGTGACGCCGCTCATGCCTCCGACGATTGGATTGAGCCCGTCGACGTAGCCCCAGAAGCGTCGCAACTCATCGACGTCCTCCAGCGAGTCGAAGATCGTGACGAATTCTGGCAACCCCAGCACCCGAACTTTCTTACCTGGCGAGACCATACGATAGGGTGCGGTTCCAACCTTAGCCAGGACCGCCAAGACGTCGAAGTGCCCAGCCCCTGGGCGAGATCCGTCTGCGCCGCGAAACTCCACGACCTGACCGTGATCTCGGAGCCGCAACCCCCAGCGCTTCGGCTGACTCGCAAGCCGCTTCACGCGGCGCTCAATGTGCCCGACTGCTGGAAGGTCCTGCGGCTGAACCGGAACGACGAGTTGGATCCTGTCGCCGCACATTAATGCCGCGGCGACGAACCAGTCCCGACCGTCGATCTGAAATGGGAGCTCCAAAGGCCCAACCATCAACTCGCGGTCCCGGAGCCTTAGAGACACGAATCGAGCGACCCTGCGACTCAGGTTCAGTGCCCGTGCTGGAGAAGCTGCCGGCGGGGCCGCATCCCAGTGATCCACAACGACGCTTGGGCCGCTTCTGAGTGAAATCGGCACATGCCGCGAGCCGACTCTGACGGCAAGCAGGGGCACGACTGAGCCCGTCATGACGGCATTGCTAAACTCTGCGAAGCTCCGGGGCTGACGCAGAAAGCCAAGTTCTGCCGCTATCAAGGACGGGCTGGCAGTGTCGAATGAAACGAATGGCGCATCCGCAGTCGACAGCAGTGCCGAACTGCATGCACCCCAGAACTCGGCCGATGGCGTTTCCAAGTGACCAGGGTCGATGTGCTCCCTGTGACCCACAGCATCTGCATCTACTCCACGAATGATGTGTGCCTGAATTGCCAGTGCAAGATGCATGTCATCGAGCGCCTGGGGATCGTCACCGCGCAGAACCCGGAATGCCTCGATGAAGTCGGGTATTCGCTCGACGCTGCCGCCGAAGAAGGCCGGAGCGAAGCCTTGAACCGCCTCCACGCACACCTCGCCCCAATCGGCCTCCGTGACGAAGTCCTCCATCATCGGGAACCTCGGCAGAAGCCGCTGAAGCTCGGCGTGGAACTCGCAAAACTGTTCGTAGGTCGCGAGTCGTACATCCCGGGCGAACGCTGGCTCTGGCGTCGCCAGGGCGATGTTCAAAGCAAGCAGATGTTTGACCTGGCTCGACCGATTGGGCAGCCACAGTTCCGACACCCCAATGGAGACCAGTACATCGAGAGCATTGAACCGGCACAGGAACTCCCGCAGCGCGTCCCGTCGCCTCTCGAACTCGACATCAGGAGCATCAGAACTAACTAGCTCGTCCTGCCGTAGCTCCCGCGGTCGGCCCGTTCGCTGCTTCTTTCGCTTACGCGACGAATTCTTTGACATTCGTTTCCCTTGCGGCTACTGGCCCCTTCGAACCTTGGCATTACCCCTGTCGGTCCTTAACGCTACTCGGACATACCGAACTGTGCTCCGCCAGGGATCGCGACGATCAATCAGATCCCAGCGAAACTTGACTGCCTGAAGAACACTCGGTGGCTGGTGACCAGTAGCGTCAGCCAAAGCAGCACTTCTTGTACTTCTTGCCGCTGCCGCAAGGACAGGGGGCATTGCGGCCGACCTTGACTCGCGCCTTGGCGGCTTCGCGGAGCAAGGCCCTCAAGTTGCCCGGCTTGCCCATGTTCTTCGTCAGCGCGTCCATGGCGTCGTCTTGCTCCCATGGGAAGTCCAGATTGAGCCCGAAGCGCAGCGCCTGATCGCTTGGCCGCACACACACCCCGAACCAGGTCTGGGCATGCTCGGTGTACTTCCTGGCATGGCAGTGCCTTTGCAGCGTCGGTCCGGCAACTTCTATCGGGTCGTCGTTGCAGTGAATCGTTAGGCCGGTGCCACCACTGCCCAGCCCTACGGTGACATCGTGATTCTTGCCATCAGCGATGCCCTGCTTGGCAAGCTGATCGATGCCCGCGCTGACCTCAAGCACGGTGTCCTCGCCGAGCGTCAGCAGCGTGAAGCCAAGGTCGATAGTTGCGGGATCAGGCCGGGCTCCAATTGCCTTGACCATGCGTCCCAGGGCCGTCGCGCTGAACCGCGTCAAGATGCCTTCAGGGGTGCCCTTGCCTGGGATGCCCTCACGCCGAACCAACATCGCCAGATCGAGGTCGGCGGAGATGTCGTCCTCCAGCATGACCATGTCATGCTCGTCGTCCACCCAAAGATTCTGCTTGAGGTGGTAGGACAAAATCGTCAGCTCGTGCGACGCCATCAGCTTGTCGGTGTACCCGGTCCGGCGATCTACATAGCTCAAGAAATGCAGCGGGGAGCTGAGCATTTCGGTCATCGCGTCGAGCGCGAAAACGTCCATGACGAAAGGCGGCGAGATCGTGTCGGTCGCCGCGAACTTCAGGAACTGTCGGGCCTGGAAGCTCAAGGCCGGGTAGTGATCTGAGATCAGGCAGATCACGTAGATTCGCTTGAGGCCTGTCGGTAGCGTCACGGCATTGCCGGCGGCGTCTTTGAGTGTGCACTTGCCTTCCTCGATCAGCTTTGCGCAGCGATAGGCTTGATCGCTGGAATCCTGAATGCTCTTCTTGAAGTCGTCTTTGATCTGGAGGTCATTACCGCGCCGGGCCTCAAGCGTCAGGCGTTTGGATTTGGCCTGCAGGACCAGGGCACGATTGCCGAACAGCACCAGCACGTCAATTTCAGCGAGTTTGGTGTCCTTTGACTCATAGATGTCGATGTTGGCAAGCACGTTCTCCGAGCCGAAGACCTGCCGCAGGCGCTCGACCGCAAACTGCTCGGTGAAGACGCCGCGGTTCTGCATGGCGGTGCTGACATAGGCCTTGTCAGCACCCATCCAGTAGAACGGCGCTTCATACAGCGCTTCCACGAGGCTGTAGATGTGGAAGAGTAGGAAGTTGCCATCCGGCATGCGGATGAGTGGGCTGGCGTTGGCAACATTGAAATCGTGCAGCGCCTTGAACTGCTCGTTGTGTGCGCCCGGCGGGACGGCAAATGCCGATAGGACCTTATCGACGATTGTCGGATCGATGTGCCCGAAGTCGGCGACCTCTTGCACCGAGAACGCATTCCCGGGCAGGAAGGTCCATGTCTCTTGGGGCGTTCCGTGCATGGCGCGCATAATTCGGATCGACTTTTCATCCTGCAATCGCGACACGGCAAGGACGACGTTGCGGGCAACCTGTACTGAGAAGCCCTTGTTGGCAAGGAGCCAAGGGTCATCATTCGCGTACTTGGCAGGCGAGAAATCACGGTACTGAAAGCTGTAGGCGGACTCCCCGCCATAGAAGATCGGTTCGCGCAGCGCGGCGCCGTTGGTGAAGGGATTGAAACCTGGTTCGGCAATCTTGGCAGGATCAATGTCCTGCCAAAACGACGCCGTCATCGTGTGATGGATCTCCTCCAGCAGAGCTTCCGTGGCTTCGATGTACTTTTCAAGGACCGGGGGTGCCGGGAGCGTGTAGTCAATCGAGTTCTTGAGCATCAGCCCGATGAGGGTCGATGTCTCGGTACGGATCAGCCGGCTCTTCGAGAAGAGGTGCTGCATATCCTCGGCCTTCATCTCGCCCGAGTACCGGATCATGTTGTCGCGGGAGCAGAGATAGGCGATGGCATGCGCGTAGCCGGGCGAGGCGCAGAGGCCGGCCAACTCGTCAAAGATTTCTTGCTCAGTTCGCATCGTCTTCGCCACCCGTGGCCCCATGAAACATTGCAATCATGTCGCAGCTTCCACCGACCGCCCGATCATGGGCTGCTCAGCTCGTTTCCCACACTGGCAAGTGTCGTATATGTACGGCGTAGGCAGACTGCGCTGCTCGCCTATCTGCGACTTCGAATGGCAGCTTCGGTTCGCCGATTTCAGGACTGTGGAAGTCGCCTGTGGGCCCTAAGTTGACCTCGCTCCGATGGCGGCGTTCAGGCCAAGAGCGGGCAGGCTTGGTCCAAAAAGCTAGCTGACCGCACCGCTGTTGTTAAGCGCCACCTCAGCGGCGGCAATCTGAAAGGCGTGCTGGGTTAGCGGCCCGCCAATACGGCCATCGTAGCTTTGGCGGCAACAACCACGAAGCGCCATTCCGGAACCTCGATGTACTCGGCGTCTGAGAGATTCGTTCCGTAGCGATTGAGCACAACATCGATAGCGCGTACCAGCGCAGTGACAGATTCGGCCTCTGAGGCGTCCTTCAGAATCCAACCGATTGTCGAGAGAGCATCCTGGGCGAGGGAGCTGTCGTCGAACAGGAAATGCACCGCAAGTCCGAATTCGTCGTGCTCCACGCCGTCCTCAGGTTGCCCGTCGACCCAAACCCGGCGTTGGTATGCGGGATCGGCAAGCCCCTCCACAACCATTTCGAGTTCCCTCCGCATCTCGGGATATTTCACCTGAACCATCCTGCGTCCTCGTATGTCTGCTTCTGGCCGATAGTACCCATTCGCGCGAGACCGAGGGATGTCGGCAAGCGCTGCCAAGCGGGCATTGGCCGACGAGACCCGCGCGACCGCAGTGGGCCTTTTCGAGACCGTCGAAGGTTTGCAAAGCAGTCACGTCCCAACCTGGCGACCCATCATCAGCTGACCGCAGACCGACCGGTATGCCTGGCTACAGTAACGACGGAATCTTGCGCTTCGCCACGGGCCGGATGTATCGCGCGAGCGTGGCGTCGGATGTGTGGCCGGTCTGTTCCCTGATCTGGAACGGCTGGAGCCCGGCAATTGCCGCTTGTGTGCAGTAGCCAGCGCGCATCGAGTGGCCGGATACGTCGGCCCTGGGGCCACCAACTCTCTCGATCGCGTTCTTGACGATCAACGCCACCGACTGCGCCGTCAGAGGCTCATTGGCGACGCGGTCGTGACGGTCGACGCCGCGAAAGATGTGGCCGGTGCCGATGCCGGAGATGGTCAGCCATTCTTGGAGCGCCAACACGGGGCAGCGATCACCGTTGGCTTGCGGAATGAAGACGGTTCGTCCTACCCCGCTCTGATCAGTCTTGGAACGAACAAGCAGAATCTCAAAGCCGTTGCTGTGCTCGGTCACGTGTTCGCGCTTGATGGCAACTAACTCGCTGCGGCGGAACGCGCCTGCGAATCCGATCAATAGCAGCGCCTTGTCGCGCGCGGCTTTCTTTGGCCTTTGGCGGTCGGACATCACCATCATCGCCACCAAGTCGTCTTTTAGGATCGGCCGGACGCGGCGTTGGCGCACGCCAAATGTGCGCTTGATGCCGGCCATGGTCTTCTTCACTACGGGGTGATGCACCGGCGAAACCAAGCCGCGCTCGACATGCGCATGGTGGATACCGATAAGCCGCCGTTCCAAGGTTGCCACGGCCAATTTCCCAGCGAACGCGGCCAAGAATTCCACGATCTGCAACGGGCTCGCCGGTATCGTTCCCCCGGCCGCACGGAACATTTTCTCGTCGAGCGCATAGGCGGCCGCTGTAGCACTCGATTGCGATGCCGCCATGTAGCCATTGGCGAGCACCGACGGCGTGTCATCGATCGGATTCGACAGCTTGGCGGCGCTGTCGACGTGAGTCGATTCGGATGCTGTGGCGGACAGGGTGGAATTCTGAGTTTCTTGCCCGTTTTTCAAGACGGACGCGGGCGAACCTTGTGGTTTTTCCATAAAAGTTCTCAGGAAAAGAAGCGCGCGCGGCTGAGTATCGAAAAGTGTGGCTTCTCGATACCCAGCGGCAGACGCAAAAAAGCCGGTAGCGAACCCGCATTGGCTGCGGAGCGCGTACCGGCGACGGATCGTCAAAGACGAGGGAGATTTGGAGAGAAAAGTCCAGGAGAGTGCTGGACCTGGACCGGCCAGCCGCACCGAGATGAAAAATCTCAGCGGCCGCCCTGCCAACGCCTGCTGGCGTCAGCTAAATTTTGTCAGGTATTTTCGCCCTCGGCAAAGGCGTGGTTTCCTTGCGCGCCCGTTGTCGGCGCTAGCTAGCGGCGTGGGGCAACCCACAGCGTTGTCGTTCTGACTGGGATTCCAGCGTCAAGTAGGTCGCCGGACGCTCAGGAAAATGCTCAATGAGGCCCAACTCGAAGGCTTCCATGATGTCGGAAATCGCAATCTTGACCAACACAAACAAGAACTGAGCGAGTTGCCGGTCAGCGCTTTGGGCGAAGGCTGAGCGTCAACGTCGAGGGAACTTTTCCATCGACATCGCGAGGAAGTCTGGCTGTTCTTTGAAGACCGCGCAGAGCGGCTGTGTCCCATGCATCGTTGCCACTGGACTTGGCGATTCGAGAGCTCGTGATGGTGCCGTCTGGTGCGAGAAGAGCTTCAAGCTCCACTGCTGGGTTGCCTTGAATGCCATCCGCCTCAGGGAAGGTGATGTTGGGGCGCACTGCTGCTGCGATTCTTCCGGCGTAGCCGCTAAGGCCAAGTAGCTCCTTCTGGGCCTCAATTATTCGAGGATGCCCGGTACTCACGGTCGCGGCTGCGGCGTAGACCTTTCCAGTGCCGTCTAGAAGGAGTGCGCATTGAATGGTGCCAATAGCCACCTCGATGGTCTCGTCAATGTCCATCGGACCTTCAATTGTTGGCTCACCCCAGGGAAACTTGCCTTTCGCGAAGTAGGGCGCCTTGGGTGAATAGACGATTGCAGCCTTGGCGGTGGCCTTCATCTGTCGAGCGGTCGCCGGCGTGATGTTGTCAAATGACATGACCGCCTTGGGGTTGGCAAAGAGCCCTTCATTCCATCGAGCCTCACGCTCGAAAATGGCTTTGGTGGTGCGGCGAATCTTCGACACTCGCACCTTGGCGCCCAGTGCCGTGACACCGATGTAGCTACCGAGCCGGACTTCTTCGGAGGGGTAGACGACATCCTTGTTGTCGCTCATCCCGTACTTGATTTTCCCGTCGAACGGTGTGCCGTAACCGAAGACGCCGCTGTACTTTGTGGTCCCATTGGAGAAGGCATAACTTTGAACATCGAGTCGGTTGGCATCGGCGTCGTAGAGCATGAACTTCGAATCAATCGGGACGTCAACAATGACTTGCCCTGCCAAGTCGCCTAGGGCGTTTGCCACACGTGCCTCATAGGCTGCGGTGGTCTCGTACTCACCCTTGACGTTGGGGATACTCGCGAGGCGCTTCCAAAGGACGTTGGCGCGCACGGGCTGCACAATTTGGCCGTCAAATGAGCTGCAGGCCTCTTGTGCGTATGCCTGGCTGAAGAGGGCGCAAGCGGTGGTCAGGACGCCAACTCGTAGACGATAGGACATGGCTTTTTCTTTGAGGGCGGCGACAACTGCTGTGGTGGCCGGAGTCTTCCTTGCTATCGTCATGAATCGGTCTCCTCCGGCGGCGTTGAGCTCAGTTGCCTTCTCTGGAGTTACAACGATATCAACAACGGTCTACTTCGGCGTGAAGACGAGCAACCGCTCGTCAATCGCCGGCCCTCGGTTGTAGGTGTACTTCACCACCCAGGCATCTGTGGTGAAAGTGGCAGGGGTTTTGCCTTCGAAGGCCTTGAGCATCTGAGGTGTGACAGCCGGAGAAAGGCGTTTTCCCAGCAGAGTGATGAAATCGATTGCTTCCTTTTTATCGGGGTGAATGCCGTAGCCCAGGTCCTTGAACCAATCATTCCACATGATTTTGAGATTCAAGACCTTGCCGGTTCTCTCGTCCTTGTTGATAAAGACTTTGGCGGTTTCGGCCTTGCCCGCGATACACATGTAGAGAGCACCGCCGAGCTCATCAGGAGGCGTGGTCTTGGTGTATTTGCAGCTCAGAACGTTATTCAAGTCCGAGGCGAACATCTGAAACTGTGGGGCGTCTGCCAAGGCCACACTGTTCAGTCCTGCGAGCGCCAGGCTAACTGTTAGTTTTCGCATGGCCTTCATTTCTACCGGCACCATTGTTGTTCACAGGGCACGCCGTCATTGTTGCCGTCCATCTTCACGCCTGTACAGTTCTTCAAGAAGTAGGTGGCTTCCTGGCAAGAGGTCATTTGTGAACAGTACGTTCGACCGTCGCACGAGAAGGAAGCCGAGGGCTGACTCGTGGAGGTGAGGCTGAATGGGGCTGAGGCAGGTGTGCGCTCAGCGAGATTTTTGGCCTGGTAGTGCTCGTACCCTTTCCAGGCACCGAAGAGCAAGGCGGCTATCACCAACAACCTGAACATTTTTCCCTCCTGGCGCCCTTACGCCTGTTTACACTAGCTTACAGCCTTTTGTTTTCGTCGGGACGGGGGGAGAGCGTGAGTTTTTTTCGTGTACGGGTCGCCAAGACCTATCTGACAGCTTTGCGGGAGGGCTCAACCCGTGCCTGAACCAACTCTCCTGGCCGTGGTGGAGGTTGAGAAAGAGCAACGTATTCGCTGCCAAGCTCCTGGGTGCAACCACGGTGTCTATCGCGCCATCCACGTGATTCAAGCTGACGAAGGCCTGAAGCTCTACGGTTCGCAGTGCTGCGGAAAACTGTTTGGCTGGACCTCGAAGCAACGTGCTGCGGCGTACACGACGACTGACAGACGGTTGACTGCTGAGGAGCGAGCACAGCTTGAGTCGAACACTGAAAGTCTTCTGCAAAAGCTGAAGGTCGAACACGAGCAGCACCAAGAAGAAAGCAGCCAGAAGCTGCGCGCATTGAAGGCAGTTTTCGAGCAGCGTGCCCAAGCCTCGGCCATTGGAAGTGGGAAGAATCGCCCAGCGAAACGAATGCTCGGCACGGTGCTTGACCCGGAGGTTGAGCGCCAGGCCAAAAAAATAGTGAGTGAGCGATATCAGGTTGACGCTGACCTTCCTGGTTGGCGAGGCCTTGTGCTCCAAGCGGCCAAGAAAATTGAAGACGAGAACGATTGAAAAATGAATAAAAACCAACCATTCCTTCGTGTGCGCGCTGGTCTTCTCGCAGCGGCACTGATTGGCCTTGCGTCATTGGCCTCAGCCGCAACCATTCCCGACGGCTCGTATGAAGGCACGTTGAGCTGCGGGGCTGGCTGAACGCGTCTGCCGGCCCCTGGCCGCTGCGCACATACTCGCCACTCCAACAGGAGGAACACCATGGGGCGGATGGAGATCTTTAAGTTCGTGCTCGACACACTCGCGGTGGTCGGCACGTGGGGCGCAGTTGTGGTCGCGCTCAAGCTGTCGCGCGCGTCGGCCAAGAAGGCCGCCGAAGACGCCGAGGCTCGAGCTGGTCTTGTCGCGGCTCGAAATCTGGGACGCCTGCGGAGCATTTACTTCGGTGCCAAGCAGATCAGCACCGTAATGGAACACGGCCGCGGGTCATTTGCCCGCGCGAACCAATTCGAAATACCACTGCCCGTGTCTTGGCGCAACGATCTGCGAGGCATCGATGTTGATGTGCTCGCACAGCTGCTGCCCCTTCCCAACTACTGCGCGAGCCGCCTTGGCCGCGCAGTCGGCGAACTAGTCAACATCGTCGGCGACATGGAAGCGACAGGTGCCGTCTGGCACACATCCAACCAGGACCTCCGCGACGCGTGGCTCAAGACTTGGGGGCACAGGGCGAGCGAAACCATCGTCATCCTGCGGATCGCGATCGATGAATGCGAGAAAGCAGCTCGCGTTCACGCGCCGAACTTCACAGCCGAAGAACTTGGCCTTGGCTGAGCAGAACAGCCCCCAAGAGAATTTATATGCACGTTTCGCTAGTGTGGTGGAACACCGGTCTATCTCCCACCCGAAAAAAAGACAGGTCAAATCCCGAGGAGTGGCAAACGGCGGTGTCAATAATTCAAATACTGACGGTGACCGCTCCAGTTGATTTCATTGCCCTCTGTGAAGTGTCGCCCAACGACATAGATCGCATCGAGGAGAAATGCCTTTCCACGGGCTACCGAGTTCACCGCGTCTCCGGTCGTGCCGGTCGAAGTGCATTCGACATGTGCGTTGTGTATAGGGCCGACAAGATTTCAATTGCAGAGGATGCGGAGAACATTACCTCGACCCGAGGTGAACGCACAGTCCGTGTTGGCCATCGCTTAACCATCGCTATTCGAGATGACGATGAGCTCTTTCATATTTTCCTCTCACATTGGCCTAGCCGATTGAACCTGCCTCAACGCGACCCTGGTCGCGAAGTCCTGGGGACTCGGCTGCGAGACCACATCGATGCCATTCGGAGATCACAGGCCGATGCGAAGATCATCTTGCTAGGGGACTACAACGACGAGCCTTTCGATGCATCGATCGCCGACAATCTCATGGCGACGCGTGATCGAGCCCTAGCTGAACGAAGAAAGCATCTTCTCTACAACCCATTTTGGCGCCATTTTTCTTCAGCAATCGAGGAGGCGGCTGACTCGATCGGTGACCATGGAAGCTACTTTCACAACGCAGGAGAGTCCACTCAATGGCGCACCTTTGATCAGATGATTTTCTCCTCCTCGTTCTTGGGAAACACCGGTTGGCAACTAGTGGAAAGAAACACCCGAGTACTCGACATCCCCGCTTACACCGCCCTAGTCAAATCCGCGAAGAGCTGCTTTGACCATCTTCCAATCATGGGACAAATTCAAAGAAGGACGACCGAAAATGGCTGACTTTTCATCTTCACTTCAGAAGGGCATTGCTGCTGCAAAACGTGCTGAGCTCAACCGGGCCGAAGTAACTGCCGTTTTCAAAGAACTGAACGAACAGATCAGCGACTCGACTGACCAAAAAATCGCAATCGTGCGTGGCTCAGTTCTGGATGCCACGACCGACACGCTGGGGGCAGGCATCGCCGCACTCATGTCCAACAAGCGTGTTCCCGCACTCCTAGTTCAGAGCAAAAGTGAACCAACACGCTCTTGGCAGATCGCGCGGTGGAAACAAGATCCCCATGGTTATCCGTGCACGATTGCCCTCGGTGGCGATGTAATGCATTGCGAGAATAGGGCCGGTCTCGAACGCGAACTCTCAAGGCTCTTGAGCTCGCCCGAAGTAGGCGAGACCATTCTTGCCGCCATGAACTACGCGACTGCGAAAACTCCGACGACCGATGGTCGATTGGGAGTGCTAGGCTCCTCGGATCAAGCTCCCGAAGCCGGGTCTACTGGCACCTCATAGCTCGCAAAGCTAACCACCTCATCGCCGAGCCATTCGTTGATCTCGCGAAAGCGCTCTTGCAGAGGCTTGATCTCGTTGCGCGCGAACACCAGGGCTGCCGGTAGCACGGCGCCGAAGCCGCCGGTGTTGCTGGGCACGATGCCCAGAAGCTGCGGCGGGATGCGGTGCGCGGCCAGCATGTCGTCGCGGCTGACGGCCTTGATGTTGAAGAACTTGTCTTTCGCAGCCACCTCGCTTATGGGGATCAGCTGGATGCCGTCCTTCTTGCTGTTGGGCGAATAGAGGAACAGGTTTCGGAAATTGCCCGGCCTCTTGCTTTCCTTGAGCGCCGTGCGTATCGCATCAATGTCCTCCTGCTTCTGAGCGGAGTCGCTCACGTACAAGACGAAGCCGGCGTGACTGCCGTTGTTGTAGTAGCGGCGCCAGGACAGGGTGGCCGACTCGTTGAGCTAGGCCGACTGCAGCGCGCTGAGATACTCGGGCAGGCCGTAGCCTCCTGATTGATATCGGCCTCGCGCATGTGGAACCACATCTATCTGCCGCAACAGAGAGCAACGCACCACCAAAGAACGTCATCCAGCACAATCTGACAGGGCTCACATGGCATCCGAAAACCCCGATATCTCTACGGCTCAAAAACTATTGACGGTAAGGCAGGCTCTAGAAGCAGGTCGGCTGCATGTTCTGCCTGAGCATGCGCACTTGGCTGCGCATCTTCTGGCTGCGCCTATGACCGGATTGGGCATTGTTGACGCACGCGCCCTTCCCGATGAGGTCATCTCGTTTGCCCGAGTTACAGCACTCGCGCTTCGTTTCACCATGCCCAGAGAAGCAGCCCTTGCTCCGCAAACCATGTCGATTTCCGAATCACAGGCGGAACTTTTTCGCTTGTTCACGCAGCTGTTTGTCGGCCTCACAGGTAGAGCCATAAAGGATGTTGGACACACCGCGCAACTCAAAGACATCATGCTGGACTATCTGCGCCACGCGCCAGCTGAGATGGAGCGGAACGCCAACGCGGCGGTCGAAGAGCTTGGGCAGTTCTATCGAGCTTATGCAAGAGATACTTTCTCGCGTGCGAAGGCTCTTGGGGGAATGCGGCTGGTCAGCGGCGGTCAGCGTAGCTTCAGTAGTTCGAGTTTGAGTGCGGTACGCATCACCGCACTCTATGCCGACACGCAGTTGATTCCAGATCCTATCTATCCATTTCTTGCGGAGGACCTCCGCCTCAATGCACTTCATCTTCAGTTGGCGATTGCGCTACATGATGTGCTGCAGCTAGCCCCGCTAGTAGACGCGGGATTGCCCGTCCCTCCAATCTATCTTTTCCCAAGCTTCGAGAAGCAGTTGGAGCACTCGGACGCCCATACAAAAAAGGGCATTGAGAATCTGATTCTTCGCGTGGTGAGTCCTATTTGCGACGGGCAAGTTTCCAGCATCGAGGAACTTTTTGACTATGCGAAGAGCCAAGGTGAAGGGTTCATGCGCGCAGCATTCGCCAATCGCTTGTTCGTACCCTCGGGGGCAGACCCAGAAAGGATTTGGACGCCCGACGAAGCCTTCAAGGCATACGTCGAAAGCGTGGAAGGTATTCGAGCTGCAGAGGATGTAGATCAGTTGAAGAAGCTCACGCCCAGCGTAGCCGTACTTCTGAACATCTCAGAGCGCTTAGCACCCCAGTTCCATTTGATGGAGAACGCCAATGAGTTTGGCGCTCAACCTCTTCTTTCACGCCCTGTGGATTGGCATTACTTCGAGCGTTCGGCGAACGCATCGGCAGTTGAACTTCGCAGAAAAGAAGTTCTTACTGAGCAAGCGTTGCAGACCTTGCGAGCAGCCCAAGACGACAGCCTTTCATGGCTCGCAAACATACCCATCGCCAGCTTGGTCGAAGTCGTCCGAAATAATGAGCATCACTGGTTCCGAGAGGAACTCAATAAATGTACGACGCAACTGTCGAGCGTGGGTACTGCGAATTTGAGCGAGGTAGTCCGCGAGGTGAACCACGGAATCGCCAGCTTGGTTCAGACTCAACAGAAAGCGATGAGCGAACTTGAGAAAAAGTATGCAGCGGCAATGCAAGAAATCTACCTTAAAGCGGGCGGAGGGTTGGCAGTGGCCGCTACGGCATTCTTGCTGCCTAGCTTGTCCCCGTTGCTAGGCGTTGCGATTCCAGCTGCCACGGCACTTGCAGCTCTTGGAGCCGGGTCCATCGGGATTGCAACCAAGTGGAACGAGAAACGCACGGAGGTACGGAAAGCTGAGCATTCTTTGCTTGGCATCTTGGCAGTCACCAGACCGCGTTAGACATCAAGCTAGCGCCGTCTGCGAGGTGGCCAGCCTCCGTCGACATGGATTGCAAGTGAGCTTTCCGAGCTACATGCTGAAGACCGTGATCACCGCCGGCCAGGAAATCGGGCCTGCAATCGCCTCAATTCAATGACCAAGGAGGGAGAAGATATGGGTGAGATCAACATTCCGCGCGCCGAGCAGGAAGCCTTGAGAGCAGTTGACACCGAGGCGCTGAGAAAACTCATCGAGCAGAGCCTGCGTGAAGAGCGGCCGTATGCCTTACGGGGACTCCGACTCGAGAATTGTGGACAGCACGTCGTTTTCCGGCTTCAGCAGTACGAGACGGCGCTGGCAGAGCACGGCAAGGCGAAGGCAGAAAAAAAGCGTGCGGAGACGGGATATCGCGCTCGTCGCGCCGGCAGTGATCTGGTGGATGCCGTCCAGCGGATGAAGGATCTCGTAGCAACGGAAGAGAAAGAAGGGCAGTACTTCTACGTCGACGACCTGATCATTGCGCCCTCCCGCTTCAGCGAACGGGTGACAGTTCGGGTGAACTACAGCTGGCGCCGATCAGTGGAGGAAAAGTGGGCATACGGCAGCATAACTTTTGTCCACGATGTCAACTCTCGGCCTGACTACACCTTGCCTCAACTAAGCCGGAAGCCGAGCGCCGCCAAACAGGAGCGGGATCGACAGGAGAAGCTGTATAACGAATGGAACCACCTTATGAAATTGGGTCTCCATTCAGTCAGAGAATATTTCCGCGAGGGCGGTGACGGAGCGGCGATCCCGCAAACGTTCCAGGCGAAAGCTGATTCCTATACTCGAGGGCTGAACAATTTCAGTGCCAAATTCTGGCTTGCGCGGTCTTCGGCCTCCGAATAGGTGGCCTCAACGCATTGCGCTCGGCTCTCTGTTTGTGCCACGAACTGCCGTTCGCAGCCTCCAGTTGGCAATGGGTAAAGGCGAACACCCGGCCTTCCGCTCTGCTAGCTCGTCCTCGATTTCTTAGGCCACCGCATCTCTCCGACGCGGCAACTGATCAGCGGGTACCGGTCGACGACGAAAAGACCAGGATCGGCCCGATCTTGGCTGCCGACGAAGAACAGCCAGGCCTTCTCGCGGAGACCTTTCTTTCCAACGACCTCCTTTCGCGCACGCTGAAGCTCGTGTCGCAGCGTCGCGCGCTGCAAGCTGGTCCAGTTCGACCAGTTGAGGCGCACGCGGTATTGCGCAGTAGGCCGCTTGGCCCCTTTCGGCCACGCACCGGCGTTGAGTGTCCACTCTTCGTAGCCAGAACCCTTGGTCGCAAAGTCCCAGCTCAAAGGAGCATAGAACAAGCCAGTTGGCACAGGTTGAGCACGAACACCAGCGAAGCCAAGTTGTCTGAATGCCGTGCCATACGTACGACCTGCCACTCCGGGGATTCGGATCGCCAATTGCTTTCGGTCATTTGGGAACTCCATGAAGATTCGGCAGATCGGTCGCAGTGTCGTGACCGTGTGGCCGTGATAAATGGGGACTCCGTGCGGAAGGTCAGGCGGCGAACGTCTGAGCTTTGCAGCCATCGACTGCATGGCACGGTGCGGCGCGGTCGCAAGAACAGTCTCGACCACAGAGTCCATGACCAATCGCGAGGGGAAGGGAATCGGCAGCCCGCCGGAAGCACGCGTCATGCCGCGCTTGCGAGCGGTCGGTGTTTTCGCGCTCAAGAAACCCGCGATGCCGCAGCCGTGAGCATGAGCACTGCCCTTGCCGATCTTGAAATACGGCCGCCGCTTGTTGATGTCCTTGAGGTACGACGCCGGGAACACATCGACCGCACAGTCGGGGCAAACGAAGCCACCTCTATCGATGACCTCCATGTCCCACAGTTGCTCCGCATCGATGATGTGGCTGGTCTGGCGGTCACGTGCGCTGTCCATGACCAGGCCCTCCACTTACGGACGGTGGCCGGACATTTCGCACACGGAGGAGAGCTGGGAGGCGCACGTACGCCGCAGTCACCGCCGATCCTTGCGCTGAGCCGTGACGTTACCCATGAGCTTGCGCTTTGGACTCAGCTTCGGCTTTCCCTTGACTTCAACGTTGACGTGGCGCGCCGTCTGGTCTCGGCGCCGGCTCAGCATCTTGCGAACTTGAGGAAGCATCGACTCGGGCACACGCACCGCCACCGTCTTCTCGCGATACGGGCTACGGTTGTAGGGCCTGCGAGGCTTGGTAGCGGTGGCGATGGGTGACTTCTTCGACGAGGTTGGAAGTTGAGGCATGGTCTGAAATTGAGAGTTACCGGTACTCTCAAATTAGCCAGCACAGCCGGCCATGCCATCGCTCTCAAGATCACGGCATCGCTGCGTCATCTACGCTCTCAGAGCCGGTCGAAATGCTGGGGCACATCCTCATCAATTCGTTCTAGACAACAGCGTTTCACCAACACAGCAACTGATCATCAGGTATTTCGACGACGAAAAGATCGGAATCACCTCGCCCCTGGCAGTCGACGAAGAACAGTTTTCCCTTTGCTAGAGCATGCAGGCTTGTCCTTTAGCGTTCCTCGCTGCACGCCACCCCAATTGACTCGCTTCTGACACGGAAGATGCCGATACACGCCGGGATCAAAGGCGCCGACAAAGTGCGCTCTGGTCAAGACTTGAGAGAAGTCAAAAGATCGTCGATCGTGAATGTGCCAACCTCTAGCGGTGAAGCCTGCTCGAGAAATCTGTCGAGTTCGAGAAATGCTTTTCCGAAATCGTTGAGCGAGAGAATCAGCCGATAGGAGTTGACCTCACCTTCGTTTGGTACGGCGAACAATGGACCGCTTGGTCGCTCATACCACTCCTCAAATGGCATGCTGTAGTAGGTCGTGCCGGTCTCTCGATCGTGGCCCATGTAGCACTCGGCACTCCAGATTGATTCTTGGTATTCGCGGTACGGCTCTTCATCGCTCTCGTAGTCAGCCCAGGAGATGTAGTGCTTCAGGACATCTTCGATGCGCCGACCAGGGGCGTAAACAGTAGGCCACATCAGAGATTGACCGCCACCTGTGATCGCGACCTTGAAGCGCGGAAGTGACTTGTTGACCCAGTCGTCGAATTCCAGAACGACTTCCTTATCTTCAGCAAGCAGCTTCATCCACTGTTTGTCCACGCGTAGTCGATTGAGCCGCCTGATGTATGGCTCTGGTTGCCACATCTTTGAAAATTCTCGAGGCACTCGTGCCGGATCAAGAACATTCGACTGAGGCACGACGATCTTCCAGCCCTTGCCAGTGCTTTCGACTGTCTCCGTGTTGACCTGCTGCCAGTGCAGTTGATCAGTGTCTGGATTGAACAACAGGAGCAGCACCGGCATGCTGTGGTTCAGCCAATAACGCACATGCTTCTCTGCAGCCCTGTACACGATGCCGGTTGCGGTCACCTCCTCGAAGAAGCTCGTTCCCGACTTGATTTGCAGAGCAAATAGCTTTCCATTTGGATATGTTTGCCCCTCCTCGATCATTTCGACGTGGGCATCGATCCCATAGTCGTGCACAAACTGCTCGCGGAAAAGCCAGCCATATCTGTTAAAGATCTCCATCGCGCGGATCACTCCTGCGCGCTCGGTCTGCTGAGTCGCCATATAGATATTGTCGTGCAGTGAGTATGTCCGAATGCAAGGACCGCTCGCTCGCGCACTTTGCCGGCATACGCCATCGCTCTATGATAACTTTCGGGATCACGAAACATCAAAAGGGAGGGAACGTTGTTCATCTCGCGTGTACTTGTCGAAAACTATCGCTGCCTTAAATCGGCAGACGTGACGCTCAACCCTGATCTCAATATCATTGTCGGAAACAACGAATGTGGGAAATCCACCCTGTTGGAGGCGATTCATCTGGCATTGAGCGGCCAGCTAAACGGAAGACCTATCCAGACGGAACTGCATCCGCACCTTTTCAATGCCGACACAGTGACTGGTTACGTCGAAGCGTTGATCGCACAAACAGCGGTTCCGCCTCCTGCCATACGGATTGAACTGTACCTTCACGACGACCCAGCTCTGGCGAAGCTCAAAGGCATCGCCAACAGCCTCGGAGAAGACTTACCGGGTGTAGCTCTCTCCATCGAATTCAACAAGGACTATGCAGAGGAGTTCAAAGCATACGTCGCAGACCCGAAGCTTATTCGCACCCTTCCTATCGAATACTACGTTGTGAGGTGGCGTAGCTTTGCGGACAATGAGATCACGGCGCGAGCGATTCCGATCAAGCCGGCTTTTATTGATGCCAGCACAATCCGCAACAACGTGGCGGCCAGCCGCTATGTAGTGGACATTCTTCGAGACAGCCTGAGTAAAGCTGAGAAAGTCGATCTCGCGTTGTCCTATCGAATGATGAAGGATGCCTTCCTGGAAGACGTCAAGGTCAAGGGTATCAACGAAACTCTGGCGAAGAAGAAGGGGGACATCTCGGAAAAGACACTGTCCGTCTCTCTCGACAATTCTTCGCGCGCAACGTGGGAGTCTGGCGTGATGCCTCACCTCGACGATCTTCCTTTGCCCTTGGTCGGAAAAGGCGAGCAGAACGCCATCAAGATCAAGTTAGCAATGGAATCGTCGGCCGATTCGCACTTGGTCTTGGTCGAGGAGCCAGAAAATCATCTCTCCTTCTCAAACCTGAACGCACTCGTCAGTCACATTTCCAGTCATCGTGGCAACCGGCAAATGCTCATGACGAGCCACAGCAGCTTTGTACTCAACAAGCTCGGCGTGGAGTCCGTTTTACTTTTCCACCGCGGGGCGTCCATGCGCCTTACAGAGCTGAAAACTGGAACACAAGACTACTTCATGCGACTGCCAGGTCATGACACGTTGCGCCTGATCTTGGCTAAACGGTCAATCCTCGTGGAAGGCCCTTCCGACGAACTGATCGTATCGGCAGCATTTAGGAAGAAGCACGGAAAAATGCCGTTGGAGGCAGGGATCGATGTCATTTCTGTGAACTCACTTGCCTTCAAGCGCTTCTTGGAGATAGCGACTCGACTGAACCGGACAGTTTCCGTCGTGACGGACAACGATGGCAAGGTGGCAGCGCTGACAACCAAGTACGCCGACTACGCCGGGAAGCCCGGCATATCCATTCACTTCGATAGCGACGAAGCCTTTCCAACGCTGGAGCCTCAGCTTCTGAAAGCCAACGGCCGGGCTGCAATTCAGAAAATTCTTGGGAAGACCTTTGCTTCAGACGACGAACTGCTTGCCTACATGAAGGAACACAAGGCAGACGGCGCGTTGAAATTCTTCAGCACGAACGAGCCATGGGTCGTGCCCGAATACATTGCAAATGCCATCGCATAGCCGTATCGTCATCTGCGCGGCCGGCGGCGGAAAGACCACCCGCATCGTGAGTCAGGCCATTGAGGAGCCCAACTCGCGGGCCGTCCTTGTGACCTACACGCGCAACAACGAGTACGAGATCGAACACAAGCTGTATGCACACGGGCCAGTTATCCCTTCAAACATCGAAGTGACGACCTGGTTTGGCTTCCTGCTACACGAGATGGCACGCCCCTACGGACGTGCATTGCATCCTCATCGGATTGAAGGGCTCATGTGGGTGGAGGGGCGTTCCGTCCAGTTTGTACCTGCTTCGCAGATTGGCGCCCACTACTTTACGAAGGATCAGTTGATCTATTCGGACAAGCTTGCGAAATTTATCTGTGAGTGTGATCGAGCAACTGATGGTGCGGTCATGCGTCGACTAGCAATGCGCTTCGACCACATTTTTGTGGACGAAATCCAAGATATGGCCGGCTACGACCTCGATCTACTTGAGCGGATGCTAAAGGCCGGAATCCGATTGACTCTGGTGGGTGATCATAGACAGGCGACCTTCAAGACCAATCACGGCAAACAGAACTCCGCTTTTTCGGGCGTCAAGATCATTGGAAAGTTTAGGCAATGGAGCAAGGCTGGCCTGGCACAACTCACGTATGAGCAACACACGCACCGGTGCCATCAGCACATCGCCGATCTGGGTGATAGCTTCTATCCCGCCGAACCCAAGACGACGTCACTCAATAGTAAGAACACTGGGCACGATGGGATCTTTCTCGTCCCGTCTGCTCATGTCGATCAATACGTTGAGGCCTATTCGCCGCAAGTTCTTCGTCTGGATCGCAAGACTCAGTGCAATGGACTCCCCGCACTCAATTTCGGCGAATCCAAGGGAATGACCTTCGATCGGGCACTCATCTTTCCTCATGGACTTGCAAAAAAATGGCTTAGCAGCGGCAGCTTGACCCACATCGAGAAGGGCCTAGCCAAGATGTATGTGGGCGTCACGCGAGCCAGGTACAGCATCGCGTTCGTGTTTGACGGGCAAAGCAAGATTTCGGACGCCCAGGCATACGTGCCAGGGAAAGTGCAGAGCTAAGCCGTTTTCGGCAGTCCCGATGATCTACAACACTCTCTGTCCATACTGCGGCGTTCTGATGCTCAAAGTCGAGAATCTGCCCAACGCGCGCTCGGTCGAGCACATGGTCCCCAACACTGTGCTTCGGCACGCACGCAACAACGGCGAAGGCGACTTCTACGCATGCAGACGCTGCAACGGGCGCAAGAGCCACATGGATCATGTACTGGCCATCATTGCCAGAAGCCAGTCGAAAGACCCTGAGTTTGCGGCGCAAGCCTTGATCGACGTGGTGACCGCCGACGACAGGCGGTCAGGGAGATTCATCGAGATGCTGCAAACGGCAGAGCACGCCGATGACGGCGACGTTCATCTGACGATGCCACTCTCTGGCACCGAGTTGCTGGAGTACATGACTTTCTTGGGAAAAGGCCAATACTTCAAGAAGTTCGGCACCGTCTTCCAGTCGAGCACGCACGTCATGCTGTTCGACTTCTTCAACAAGCAGGTCATGCAGACGATCGAATTCAGCTACGAAGCATGGCATGAAAGCAATCCGTTTCGAGACCTTGAGCAGAACGCATATTCCGAGGTCTTGTCGGACGGAGACTGCATCATCTACACCAAGAACAACAAGTTCATGTTTGTCTTTCACGAATACACCTGCCTTGCGGTGCGCGTGCTCCGGCGCAATCGCAAGAACGAAGCGCGTGAGCAACTGAAGCGGGCAGAGATTCTTGAGGACTTCGAGAGGCGTCGCAATAGCTGACAAAGAGCGAATGCCGCGGGCTATCGATGTTTTTTCGCTTGCGCCGACACCGGCAGCGGCTGCATCGGTAGCTCGTCGTCGTCAAACGCCTCGGCCAGAAACAATCCGCGCACCCGTAGCGCGTCACAGCCCTGCTGCCGCGTGGGCCCGGGCTTGCGCCACGTGGCTTGACGGTCGTGCCAGAACCTGCGGACTTGCCGGGCGACCTTTTGGATTGCGATTGGTATCCACGCCGCCCGGCCAAACACTACTTGGCTACCTCCTTCAGATTCAGCCCAACGAAACCGTTGTAGTGCTTCGTGCTCTTACGCTGATAGCCCTCTTTAACCATGCGCTTTCCGAACGCCGGCATGCCCATCGGTTCGCGCCCTAGCTTCTTTGCGAAGGTGCCATAGCTGCCGTACAGCGCGCTCGACGCGACCACCGCGTTTCGGCTGCGCACGCAGTGTTCAGATAGCCAACTTCCAAATACATCCGCATCGCGGCGCAAACGGCCCTTGTGCTGCTCAACTGCATCGCAGGTTCCAAGCACGCCGGCCTTCGCGTACTCGCGAGCGCCAGCCAGCGCCCAATTCAAAATGCCAGGCCATTCGGCCACCAGCTTGTCCTCCAGATGCTCGTCGCGGCTGCCAACCGGGAAGTTCGCTTTGAACGGGATCGGCACGAGCCTGCGCCACATAGCCACGTCGTTGGACGAAATCTCCGGCATGTCATTGGTGCTGATCCACAACTTGCCCTCGGGCTTGAAGGTGATCATCTCGCCGTAGTTCGGACGCGCCGTGAGAGAGTCGCCCCCAGCGAACTGCTTTACGAAAGCCGTGTCAAAGCCGCGTTTTCTCGGTAACTCGGTCACGATGCCCAGCCGAATGCCCTTAAGCGTCATCAGGGCCGAGGACGACGCGTTGGGGTTGCTGCTGTACGCGGACGTCACCAAATTGGGCGCCAGTTCTGCACCGTACTGGCCGAGCAGCCCGGCGAGAACGTGCAGGAACACGCCCTTGCCATTGCCGCCCGATCCATCGAGCACAAAAAAGACCTGCGCCTTGGCGTGCCCGAACAGCGTGTAGCCCACGGCCAACCGCAGAAATCGCGCAAGCTCGCGGTCGCCGCGTGTGACCTTGCTGATGAAATCCTTCCATTGCGGGCACTCGGCTCGCGGCTCATACACAACATTGGCTTGGCGACGCAAGAACTCCTCAGGCCGAGCTTGCCGGAACTCGCCCGTCACCAAGTTGATGACCCCGTTCTTGACGGACAACAGATCGCGATCGCAGTCAAACATCTTCTCGTTGACCGCCATGTGCTCTTCCAACTCGGCCATGCGCTGGATGCTGCTCAAACCACTTGGGTTGCGATGTGCACTAAGCCCTTCTTCTTTGCGGCCATCACCCGCGCTCAGGTCTTCTACCAGGGCCTTGGCCAGTCGCATCGGCGCCTGCTTGTCCACGGCCCACACCACGCCGTTGAACAAGTACCAGTGGCCGGTCGCGGTGTCGTAGCGAAGCTTGTCAGCGTAGTTCGAGACAAAAAGCTTTCCCAAGCGCATGACATCCATGCTGCCGGTCTTGCCATGCTCGCCGGCCAACCAGAACAACGTTGCAATGTTGATGCCGGCACCGGGCTTAAAAGTCGCCCATGTCCGTCGCTGATCGGCTTCATCGTACTTGCCGCTCGCTTCGGACCAATCTGTCCAGAGTAACAGGCCCTGCTCGTCGGGGAATTCGCTGTGGATGGCCATACCTACGCGGAGCCACGTTACTCGGTCGTCAGCACCAATGCGCTCCAAAGCGAAGCGCACCTGCCCGGGGATGACTTCGGCGAGATTGGGTGCCGGCCGACGAGTAACTACGACAGTCTCAACTGAAGCCGGAGGCTTGACATCGAGCTCCAGCAGTTTGGCGAGCTTGGCCAATGCGACGGGCTTGCGCTTGAGCCGGTGAACAATTCGAGCTAGATACGGTTTCTCATATTTCCAGTTGACGGTGCCAGGCAGGCGCATCACGCGGCCTGCATCGGTGACGTTGGCATCCGTACCAAAGCGCGCCGCCAACGCGGACTGCACCGCTGAAAAACATTCCAACGGGCAGTCCGAGAGCAACCAGTAAGCATGGAAATGTTTGGGCGAAGTCTGCACCACCAAGTTCGGTGGCAGCGGAAGATCCAACAGTTCTTCGAGGGACACGCCAGAGCCATCGCGGTCGATGAACCCTGCGTTGATCTTGGACACGTTTTCGGCCTTCCGGCTGCCGCCCTCTATGTGGTTGACCGCAACGCTGATGTTCATGCCTTGGGTGTTCTCGGAGAGAAGACGATCGCGCAGTTTGCGATCAATCGTCGAGCAAAAGCTCTTACTTTTCTTGACCAGATCAACCGATTTGCTATAGGTCTGGAACCAGACCAGCACGTCGGCCAATGGGTGAAAGAGTCTGATGAACTCGCGCATCTGCTTCGTATCGGGCTTGAGGCGCGAACGCGATAGTTGCTCTGAACGCTGTTTGCGTAGCGCAAGATTGGACGGGGTTTTCATGATTAGTGTTCAATGTGTGTTTATCTGGGTCGATTGCCCGGAGCAGATAGAGAATGGAGACGGTTGAAGAGGTGGAAGATTTCTCAAGAAATTGATTTCTGCTGCACCAGCGTGCTTGTTCTTCTTCAAAGAGTTATGAAAAAAAGCTCCACCTCTTCCACCCGTGTGCGTACTTGGCTTTTCTTTTTTTTCGAGAGAAGGGAAGGCGAGCGGAAGCCTGCTGGCCCAAAGACATTTGCAGTTTCCGCAAATGCTCTGGCGAGCGAGGTTCGCCTAGTGGAGTAGGGGCTGGCGTTGGTGCTCTACTTGGCTAGAGTTTCATTGCCAGCTTCTTCCGCACTCTCCGAGAAAGTGCGGATCAGCGATGGTGATCGTCGATCTGTATTTACAGACTTTGATCGCTCGGTTTGACTAAGCGCAAGGTCGCAACCTTGGGGCGTTTTGCGACCGGTTTCTTCTTGACCGCGAAAGACGCACTGGGGCGAACTTTTTTGCGCGACACTGGTCGGCGTTGAGATAGCAATCGCGCTAATGGCGCCGGTTCCACAGCACCAGATTGATTCGCGTCTTCAACTTCCTCGTCCAGAAGAAGGTCAAACTCTTCGCCTTCGTCCTCATGCAATTCTGAAACCCAAGCCTTTTGATTGGCGTTCGCTGCAGCAAGAAGCTCAACTGGCGCGTAGAACAGCACTTCGCAGAGCGGTTCCCGACAGATGAGAGTACGACGTTCCAATCGACCATCGGCGCGCATGCAGGAAAGACCTACGACGTGCAGGCTCTGCTGCCAATAGTACGAATACACAACGCCGTGAGTGTCATATAGCGATTGCACCGGCGCGGCTCCTTCGCGCCGTGACACAGCGATGCTGTCTCGGCAATACCCCGCTAGGGCCAACAAATCGATTCCCTCGTAAAAGTCACTCTCTGTCGCGTCCGTGATGTGGATGTTTCCGTAATCCAGCAGTGGAGGTATCCGTTGCCTAGTCTTCTCTGTTGGAAGATTGGGCACGCCAGCATCCTCGTAGACTTTGCGTAGATGACGCTCTGCGTCGGCGCCGAGAAAGAGTGCCTTCAATGAGCAGCGGTTCAATTCAGTTCGACCGTCGATCTTCATGCCTTCCTCGCTTCCATATCGGTTGACGAGGTCGCATTGCGAGCTGCGATGCAACTATCGATGAACGCGTGGATTTCTTCGGCCGGCCACGCCTTGATACGCGGACCAACCGGCACACCTGGCTTGATCGAGCCATCTCGAATACGAGCGTAGAAGGTGCTGTTGGACAGCCCTGTGAGTTCGAGAACCTTCTTTTTGCGAAGAAGGGCTTGGAGTTCTTGTGCCACTGCGGGCTCCTCATGAAAGTAGTTGCTGAACCTTTCGATGAGTCCCGTCGAACCCATCAGCATCGCGATGGATTCATTGGAATATGGCCGCGCACCTCTGAAGATCAACTTGCCACTTTTCGGAAAAGTATCCACAGTTCAGTTGAAGTTTCCACCGAGGAAGCCTCAACTATCCACTTTCACCGCTTCAACTTTCCAGTTCGGACGGGCGCGATAGTGTGGAACTGCTTCAGTGCAAGCAGTGCGAAACCCACGGACTTTCTATTGCCGTCGCCAAAATTTTTCCCAAGATATGCGCCTCCTGAGGCACTCTTGATGATCTCGGTCATCTTGTTGCCGACGGCGGATTGGTTCAGACCGTCCCCTCCCAGATACTCGTCTGCGCAGTTCGGGTCTGATCTCAAAATCTCTTCAAGGAGAGTAAGTACAGCGCCCATGCGCACCATGGTGTATCGATCTCCCTTGCGGGGCATGCTGTGCACGTCAAACTCTTCTTCGTCGACCTCGTGAATGATGGAGCGGAGTTCGATAGTTTCGTCGTACTCGGATGACATTCCACGCTCAAACGGTTCGATTGCTGACCATCGTTGGTGCTTGGCAAGCTTCAGTACGTCCGCAAGCTCGACGTATTTCTCCCCCGCCTTTTTTCCTGCCCTTTCGTGGTCCATCGTCGGAAGGAGGTCGTGGTAGCCGCGATTGACGATCAAAATTTCGCGACGCTTTTTGAACTCGACGAATTTTTCGGGCTCTGCCAGCTCCAGTTGTTCTCTATTCGCGCTGGAGGGCTCGACATTGAGCGAAAGCAAGACTGCTTGCCAAATGCGGCAGTAGGACCGACGACGCCAGAATCCCCAATCTGGCCGCTCGAGCGGCGTGGTGATTGCCGGACTCGAACTGTCGATCTCGCTTGGCGTCGTGGCCAGGTTGCTCTCTGAGGTATTTTCTGCGTTCATGAAATGATCTTTGGTGAGCCAGAAGCCAGTATTGCCGACTTGTGAGTACAACCGCAGGACACGCAGCGTTGATCCGTCTTACTTTCCCTGATTCAAAAGGGAAAAAAGCTTCTCAAGAGCCTTCAACTTTTCGGGCATGTAGTCGTGGCCGTCGTAGTGCCGCGCCTGCACGCCAGAGATACCATGCGACTGCAGTCGGCCGCGTATCTCCACGCTCACCCCGGCCTTGGCCAACAGCGTCTCGACACCTGAGCGAATGCGTTTGGCCTGGAAGTCCTTAATGCCGACTGCTGCCGCCGCGTCCTTCGCCCATCGGCTGAGCGTGGTGGCTGCGAGATGTGTTTCTCCGCCGTCCGATGAGATGGCATAGACACCGTTCGGCTCGCAGGCCGCCAACGCTTTTGCGGCGGCCGGAATAAGTGGAACCGGGTTGTGGCGCGCACCTTTGCCAGGCCGGCCCTTGCCGTCGAACAGCAGAATCTCGTCGGTCCCAGCATCCTCGGTGCGCAAGTTCACCAACTGCTCAATGCGCTGTCCACCGGTCAATACGTGCAGCCTGAGCACAGCCCCCTTGAAGTCCTGCGTGGAGTCGATCTGCCGCCAGTACCTGCGCATATCGTCTTCGAGCAGAGGTTGCTTTTTTGCGCGGTTGTGGCTTTCGTCTGGCTCCGTGTCCATTGCGGGGTTGTGCGTGATCTCGTAGTCCTTGAAGTGGACGGGGACCGACGCTTTTGACCGTGAGGCCCGCGCGGTCTGATACGCCGCACGAACGTAGCTGCGTAGCTTGTTGGCCGTGCGGCCCTTACCGGCGTCTGCCACGCGCCGCATCATGTCCCCGATCTGCTCGCCGGTGACTTCCTTGGCCGGCAGTCTCGCCACATCGGGCCATGGACCTTTGACGTGGAGTTGGAAGATCGAACGCACGTCGCTGTGTGAGCGCCGCCCCAGCCGTTCCAGATGGTCGGCGTAGTGATCAAGCAGGTTTTCCAGTGTGTGTTTGCCGGCCTTGGTGGCGCGCCTGGCTGCCGCCTCGTCGGCCTTGCGCTTGGCTTCCAGTAGGGCAGGGCGGCCACCGTCCCGTCTGTGGTCGTGGTGTTCGAGCGCCAGCGCTTCGGCGGCGCGGATCGCAGCGGCCACGGAGAACCCCTTGGCGGTCGCGGTCAGGCTCTTTGGCGGTGCCGAAGGGTCGTAGAGCCCGATTGGGACTCGCTCGCTCTTGGTTCCGATGCTGTAGCGCCAGAAGAACAAGATGGCGCTGCTGCTGTTCTTGCGTGCCTGGAGTGCGCCGCTCGGCTGAACCTTCTGGAGCGTTTTAAACGTGCCGGGAGACAACTCATTGAGAAAGCGGCCCACGCTAGCGACAGGCGCGGGCCTCGCGTCTAAGGCTTCGCTACCCTCATTTTTCGTTGCCAGAATATTGCCAGAATTTCGATCTATGGTGGTGGATGGCACTGCACGCTCTCGCACGAAGAATTCATATAAATCAATAGCTTATGTCGATTCTATCGTGCGACGAGATACGACAAGATTCATTCATCTCGGACTCATAATCCGTTGGTCGAGTGTTCAAGCCACTCACGGCCTACCACCACACATTCCCCCTCTGTAGACACTCCGATGAAGGCCGCATTGCGCGGCCTTTTTCTTTGCAGCCGCGAGGGCGCGAGCGAGGTTAGCGGCCGCCGCCGATTTCACCTACGGCAAACACAGGATTCCTTCAGGTTGCAACGCAACATCGAAGGCAGAATGCACCATTTGAGTGCAAATGTAACGAGCCGGGTGATCCCTGCGCACGCCGCACTGCGATTCCCGATGGCCATGACCCCGCTTTTCAAGCTCCTGCTTCCGATGTCCCTGCTCGCGCTCGCTGCATGCGGCGCCAAGCAGGCCCCCACCACCGATGACGCGCCGCCCGAAGTCGGCGTGGTGGCGCTGCACGCCAGCGACGTGGCTGTGCACACCGAGCTCGCGGGCCGCACGGCCGCCTACCGCGTCTCCGAGGTGCGGCCCCAGGTCAACGGCATCGTGCGCAAGCGGCTGTTCGAAGAGGGCGGCATGGTCCGCGCGGGCCAGGTGCTGTACGAGATCGAGCCCGGCCCGTTCGAGGCCGCGCACGAGCAGGCGCAGGCCACGCTGGCCACGTCGCAGGCCACCATCGCCAGCCTGCGCGGCAAGGCCGATCGCTTTGGCGAACTGGTCAAGGCCAATGCCGTGAGCAGGCAGGAGCACGAAGAAGCGCAGGCTGCGCTGGTGCAGGCGCAAGCCGGCGTGAAGGCCGCGCAGGCGGCTGTGAAGGCGGCGCGCATCAACCTCGACTTCACGCGCATCACCGCGCCCATCGCGGGGCGCATCGGCCGCTCGGGCGTGACCGAGGGCGCGCTCGTGGCGCCGGGCCAGGCGATGGCGCTGGCCACGATCCAGCGGCTCGACCCGATCTACGTCGACGTGGTGCAGTCGAGCCTGGAACTGACGAGGCTCAAGCGCCGCTTCATCTCGGGCGACATGGCGCCGGCCAGCACCCAGGTCCGCCTGCGCATGGAGGACGGCCTGCCTTACCCGCATGCCGGCACGCTGAAGTTCTCCGAAGTGGCCGTCGACGAGGCCACCGGTTCGGTCACGTTGCGCGCGGAGTTCCCGAACCCGCAAGGTCTGCTGCTGCCGGGCATGTACGTGCGCGCGCAGGTCGAGTCCGGCGTGGAGCGCCAGGCCATCCTGGCGCCGCAGCGCGGCGTGGCCCGCAACGAGAAGGGCGAGCCGACCGCGCTGGTGGTGGCGGCCGACAACAAGGTCGAGCTGCGCGCGCTCGAGGTGCGCAGCACCGAGGGCGAGCACTGGGTCGTGACCCGGGGCCTGCGCGAGGGCGACCGCCTGGTGGTCGACGGCCTGCAGCGCGCACGCCCGGGCGAAAAAGTGAAGCCGGTGCCGGTGTCCACGGCGGGTGCATCGTCCGCTGCTGCGCCTTCGCCGGCCGATTGATCAGAAGCGACAACCTCCCGTGATCGCTCATTTTTTCATCCAGCGGCCCGTCTTCGCCTGGGTCATTGCCATCCTCATCATGCTGGCCGGCGGCGTGGCCATTCGCACGCTGCCGGTGTCGCAGTACCCGGACATCGCACCCCCGACCGTGGTCGTGTCGGCCAACTACCCCGGCGCCTCGGCGCAGGCGGTGGAAAACAGCGTCACGCAGGTGCTCGAGCAGCAGCTCAAGGGCATCGACGGCCTGATGTATTTCAAGTCGACCAGCAGCGCCGCCGGCTGGGCCGAGATCAACGTCACCTTCCGCCAGGGCATCGACCCCGACACCGCGCAGGTGCAGGTGCAGAACAAGGTCAGCCAGGCCACCAGCCGGCTGCCGCAGGCGGTGCAGCAGCAGGGCGTGACGGTCGCCAAGTCGCAGAACAACTTCCTGCTGATCGTGGCGCTCTACGACGAGACCGGCCAGCGCACCGACACCGACATCGCCGACTGGATGGCCAGCAACCTGCGCGACCCGATCAGCCGCGTCGACGGCGTGGGCTCGGTGCAGGCCTTCGGTGCGGCGTACGCGATGCGCATCTGGCTCGACCCGCACCGGCTGGCCAGCTACCAGCTGATGCCGTCCGACGTCACGGCCGCCATCACCGCGCAGAACACGCAGGTGTCGGTGGGCGAGATCGGCGCGCGGCCGTCGGCGCCG
Source organism: Variovorax sp. V35 (assembly GCF_041154465.1). Taxonomy (NCBI): domain Bacteria; kingdom Pseudomonadati; phylum Pseudomonadota; class Betaproteobacteria; order Burkholderiales; family Comamonadaceae; genus Variovorax; species Variovorax sp. V35. The sequence continues at coordinate 5,899,962 of NZ_AP028666.1, read as the reverse complement.
ACGCAGCACCTGAACGCCACCGTCACCGCGATGTCGCGGCTGCAGACGCCCGACCAGTTCAAAGCCATCGTGCTCAAGACGCAGGCCGACGGCGCCGTGGTGCGGCTGGGTGACGTGGCACGCGTGGAGATCGGCAGCGAGTCGTATGCCGAGACCACGCGCCTGAACGGCCACCCGGCCGCGGGCTCGGCCGTGATGCTGGCGCCCGGCGCCAACGCGCTGACCACCGCCCGCGCGGTGAAGGCGCGCATCGCCGAGCTCGAACGCTCGCTGCCCGCCGGCCTGCGCGTGGCCTACGCGGAAGACACGACGCGCTTCGTCAAGATCTCGATCCAGTCGGTCATCCGGACGCTGCTGGAGGCCATCGCGCTGGTGGTGGTCGTGATGTTCCTCTTCCTGCAGAACTGGCGCGCCACGGTGATCCCCGCGATCACCGTGCCGGTGGTGCTGCTGGGCACCTTCGGCGTGCTGGCGGCCTTCGGCTATTCGATCAACGTGCTCACGCTGTTCGGCATGGTGCTGGCCATCGGCCTGCTGGTGGACGACGCCATCGTGGTGGTGGAGAACGTCGAGCGCGTCATGCACGAAGAGGGGCTCGATGCGAAGGCCGCTACGATCAAATCGATGAAGGAGATCACCGGCGCGCTGGTCGGCATCGCGGTGGTGGTGTCGGCGGTGTTCCTGCCCATGGCCTTCTTCGGCGGCTCGGTGGGGGTGATCTACCGGCAGTTCTCGGTGACCATCATCGCGTCGATGGTGCTGTCCGTGGTGGTGGCCATCGTGCTCATCCCAGCGCTGTGCGCGCGCTTCCTGAAGGCCGGCGTGCCGCCGCGCACGCGCGGCTTTCTGGGCGCCTTCAACCGCCGCTTCGATGCTGCGCAGGGCCGCTACGTGGGCGTGCTGGGCCGCATCCTGCGCAAGCCGCTGCGCTTCACGGCGGTGTATGTCGCCATCGTGGCCGGCATGGGCCTGCTGTACCTGAGCCTGCCCGGCGGTTTCCTGCCGGAAGAGGACCAGGGCAGCGTGATGGTGATCGCGACGCTGCCGGCCGGCGCCACTTCGGGCCGCACCGACGAAGTGAACCGCACTATCGAAAAGCACTTTCTCGAGACCGAGAAGGACACGACCGACACCATCTTCACGCTCACCGGCTGGAGCTACAGCGGCTCGGGGCAGAACATGGGCATGACGTTTGTCTCGCTGAAGGACTGGTCCGAACGCGCCAGCGCCGACAAGCGTGCGCACGCCATCGTCGAGCGTGCCGGCAAGGCGCTGGCCAAGCAGCAGCGCGACGCCGAGGTCTTCGGCATGGTGCCGCCGCCCATCGAAGGGCTGGGCGAATCGAACGGCTTCGAGTTCTGGCTGCAGGACACCTCGGGCATGGGCGCCGAGCGGCTGTTGCAGGCACGCGAAAAGCTGGTGCGCGAGGCCAACAAGGACCCGCGCCTGCAGTCGGTGCGCGCCAACAGCGTGGCGGGCACGCCGCAGTTGCAGGTCGACATCGACCAGCTAAAGGCCTCGGCGCTGCGGCTGTCGCTGGACGACGTGAACACCACGCTGGGCATTGCTTGGGGCGGCAGCTACGTCAACGACTTCATCGACCGCGGCCGCGTGAAGCGCGTGTACGTGCAGGCCGATGCACCGTACCGCTCGGCGCCGGACGACATCGGCCGGTGGTTCGTGCGCGGCAGCACGGGCGCGATGACGCCGTTCTCGGCCTTTGCCACCACGCGCTGGTCGCAGGGCGCCTCGCAGCTGGAGCGCTACAACGGCCTGCCCGCGGTGCAGATCCAGGGCGCGGCCGCGCAGGGCACGAGCTCGGGCACGGCCATGGCGGCCATCGAGACCCTCGCGAAGAAGCAGAGCGGCACGGGCCAGGCCTGGAGCGGCCTGTCGTACCAGGAGCGGCTGTCGGGCGGGCAGGCGCCGTTGCTGTTCGCGCTGTCGATCCTTGTTGTGTTCCTATGCCTGGCTGCGCTGTACGAGAGCTGGTCGGTGCCGGTGTCGGTGATGCTGGTGATTCCGCTGGGCGTGCTCGGCGCGGTGATCGCGGCGGCGCTGCGCGGGTTGTCGAACGACATCTACTTCCAGGTCGGGCTGCTCGCGACCATCGGGTTGTCGGCCAAGAACGCGATCCTGATCATCGAGTTCGCGGAGGCGGCGCTGCGCCGTGGCGTGCCGCTGCTCGAAGCGGTGGCCGAAGGCGCGCGCCTGCGGCTGCGGCCGATCCTGATGACCTCGCTGGCCTTCCTGGCGGGCGTGATCCCGCTGGCCGTGGCCACCGGCGCGGGCTCGGGCAGCCAGGTCGCGATCGGCACCGGCGTGTTCGGCGGCGTGCTCGCGGCGACGGCGCTGGGCATCTTCTTCGTGCCGCTGTTCTACCTGCTGGTGAAGCGCGTGGCCGCAAGGCTGATGGGGCGCAAGGCGCAGGAGGGCGGCGAACCGGTGGCCTGAGGCCGTCGCATCGCAAGGCCGTGAAGCTTTTTTGAAGGCCTCGCCGGAACAGCGCTTTCGGCGGGGTAGAATTCAAGGCTGCGCGGCTGTAGCTCAGTTGGATAGAGTACTTGGCTACGAACCAAGGGGTCGTGGGTTCAATTCCTGCCAGCCGCACCATCTCTCGAATAGCCTGGAAGAGTTTCTCTTCCAGGCTATTTTCGTTTGGGGCCCTCGCACAGAGGGTTTCGCTGCGCGGCAGGCGCCCACAAAAAAAGCCGCCCGAGGGCGGCTTTTTTGACGTCGATACGGACAGCTGCCAGGCCGGGCCTGCGCAGCGTCGCACCATGCGTCTTACTTCTTCTTGGCGACGGCCTTCTTGGCGGGAGCCTTGGCGACGACTGCCTTCGTGACAGCAGCCTTGGTGACAGCTGCCTTCTTCGGAGCGGCGGCCTTCTTGGCAGCGGGTGCAGCAGCAGCCTTCTCAGCCTTGCGCTTGGCGGCCTTGGGGTCGATGGCGGCCTTGAAAGCAGCGCCGGCGACGAACTTCGGCACCTTGGTGGCGGCGATCTTGATCTTGGTGCCGGCCTGGGGGTTGAAGCCCGAGCGTGCAGCGCGTGCGACTTGCTTGAAAGTACCGAAGCCGACCAGCTGGACCGAATCGCCCTTCTTCACGGCAGCGACGACGCTGCTGGTGATCGTTTCGAGGACGCGTGCGGCCTCGGCCTTGCTCAGGTTGTGGGTGGTGGCGATCTTCTCGACCAGTTCGATGCGGTTCATTCAGTATTCCTTGGATGGTATGGCGCCGTGTTGCCTACGGCGGCCCAGGCTTATTCCGGGCGGGGCGGAGTGTACCGGGTCGGAAGGGCCTCTTTGAAACGGCATGGGCCGGATGTGTTGCAACAGGCCCCATTGCGGGCTGCCGTTGTCCGTATTTTCAGCTTTCGATCACAAAGGTTGGGATGGGCGAAAAAACACGCTATAATCGAAAGCTGTGCGGCTGTAGCTCAGTTGGATAGAGTACTTGGCTACGAACCAAGGGGTCGTGGGTTCAATTCCTGCCAGCCGCACCACTCTTCAAGGGTTAGCTCGTTTTTCGAGCTAACCCTTTTTCTTTGGTCGGTCATTGCGCCGTGTCCGCATCAAGGACGCGTCGGTTGTACGTCCTTCCAGAGGCCGGCCCGCTTGGCCCTGGCTTCTTCCTCCGCGAATTCATACTGCCCGCGCTCCTGAGGCGACAGGCGTTGCGCCTGCGCAGGCTGCCAGCGTGCCAATCCGACGGTCAGCAGTGCCAGGCCTGCGTCGAGCGTTCGGGGGCCATGGGGTGCCGAGTCCGGCGTCACCATCACGCGGCAGATGCGCTCGCGGGCATGGGATGTGGAAGCGTCGCAGTCGACGTCCGCTGGCTTCAGGCGGACCATGTCGTGCATCTTCTGCCGGGCCTGCTCGGCGAAGGGCTGCCCGGGTTGCGGCGCCTCGATGCCCTGCAGGCGCACGCGACGCCACGCGCTGGCCGCGTCGCCGCAGCGGGCGGTGAGGGTGTCGCCGCTGTGGATGCTCACGACGAAGCAGGTCTGCGTCCTGGCGTGGGTGTCGAAGGGAAGAAAACCCAGTACGGCAGCAAGGACCGCGAGAGCGTACAAATGAAGCCCCGCCGAGGCATGGAGGCGACGGCAGGGGAAATGTCCGATGGCGATCACGGGGGCTCCTGTCTCCTGGGCATGGCGGTTGCGGCAAACTCACCGGCTTGTAGGGCGCGGCAAGGGCGCCCAGTATTTCCGATTTGAAGGGCTCTGCATTGAACAAGGCATTCACCAAGGAGTCGGACGCCGATGCGGACGACGACGATGACGGCGCAGGCGGCGCCGCACCCGCGCTGCCGGCAGGCAGCAAGAACTACATCACGCCCGAAGGCTACGCGCGCCTGCGCGACGAACTGCTGCAGCTGATGGACGAGGAGCGCCCCAAGGTCGTCGAGGCCGTGCATTGGGCCGCGAAGAACGGCGACCGCTCCGAGAACGGCGACTACCTCTACGGCAAGAAGCGCCTGCGCGAGATCGACCGGCGCATCCGCTTCCTCGGCAAGCGGCTCGAGATCGCGGAGATCACCGACCCGTCGGTGCACCACGGCCGCGACCAGGTCTTCTTCGGCGCCACCGTCCGCTATGTCGACGAGACCGGCGAGGAGCGCAGCGTCACGATCCTCGGCATCGACGAGGCCGAGAGCGCCAAGTCGGAGGTCAGCTGGATCTCGCCGATCGCGCGTGCGCTGCTCAAGGCGCGCGAAGGCGACGTGGTGAAGCTCGTGACGCCCGGCGGGGCGCACGAGGTGGAGATCTTGTCGGTGAGCTATCCGGCGCCGCGCACGCCGGCGAACTGACGAAGAAGGTCAGGGCGCAGGAATCGTCCGCGCCGCGGTCAGCACCGACGCGGTCCGGCGCGCGGCGCGCAGCACGGCATCGAGGTGCGTGCGGTCGCGCACCGCGATCACGAAGCGCAGGTCGGTCGAGTCCTGCGGGGTCTCGTCGGCCATTTCCACGTGCGTGATGTCGGCCTCGGCATCGGCCAGCGTGGCCGCCACGCGGGCCAGCACGCCCTTGTCGTTGCGCACGGTGATGACCACGCCGGTCTCGAAGGCACGCGTGGGCTCGTCAGCCCATTCGACCGCGAAGAAGCGCTCGCTGTCCTTGTTGCGCAGGCGCTGGCCCACGCCACAGTCGTCGGTGTGCACCACCAGCCCTTCGCCGTGCCCGAGGTACCCGACGATCTGGTCGCCGGGAATGGGCCGGCAGCATTGTGCAAAGCGCACGGAAGAGTTCTCGCTGCCGTCGAGCGTCACCGCGCCTTGCGACACGGCCTCGTGCGAGGTGAAGCGCTCGCGGCTCAGGAGGAGGGCGTCGGGGCGCTCGCCGATCTCGGCCAATAGCGCCATGAGCCGCTTAGCGACGATGCTCGCGATGCGCTTGCCCAGGCCGATGTCGGTCAGCAGTTCGGCGCGGGTGCGGTTGCCGGTGAAGCGCAGCAGTTTCTCCCACAGCGCCTGGTGTTCGTCGTCTTCCTCGGGCAGCTTGCTCAGGCCTTCGGCGCGCAGCGCCTGCGCCAGCAGCTTCTCGCCCAGGCCTTCGGACTCGGCATGCGCCAGCGTCTTCAGGTAGTGACGGATCTTGGAGCGTGCCCGGCCGGTACGCACGAAGCCCAGCCACGCGGGGTTGGGCGTAGACACGGGCGCGGTGATCACCTCGACCACGTCGCCGTTCTTCAGCTCGGTGCGCAGCGGCACCTGGTCGCCGTTGATGCGCGCGGCCGAGGTGTGGTCGCCGATGTTGCTGTGGATCGCGTACGCGAAGTCGACCACCGTGGCGCCGCGCGGCAGCGCCATGATCTGGCTCTTGGGCGTGAAGACGTAGACGGCGTCGGGGAACAGGTCGACCTTGACGTGGTCCCAGAACTCGGCGGCGTCGCGGGTTTCGTCCTGGATGTCGAGCAGCGACTGCAGCCACTTGGTGCCCAGCCGGTCGTTGCTCGCAGCGTTGGGTTCGGCGGCCTTGTAGAGCCAATGCGCGGCGACGCCCGATTCGGCCACGACGTGCATGGCCTCGGTGCGCAGCTGGAACTCCACGCTCACGCCCGCAGGGCCCACCAGCGTGGTGTGCAGCGACTGGTAGCCGTTGAGCTTGGCGATCGCGATGTGGTCCTTGAACTTGCCCGGCAGCGGCTTGTACATCTGGTGCAGGATGCCCAGGCCGGTGTAGCAGGCGATCACGTTCGGCACGATGAGCCGGAAGCCGTAGATGTCGGTGACCTGCGCGAAGCTCAGGTGTTTTTCTTCCATCTTGCGGTAGATGGAATAGAGCGTTTTCTCGCGGCCCGCGATGCGCAGCGTCATGCCGGCGGCGGAGAAGGCCGTCTCGACCTCTTTCTGCACCTTCTGGATCAGGTCGCGTCGTCGTCCGCGCGCCTTGGCCACGGCCTTGGCCAGCGTGGCGTAGCGCCAGGGCTTGAGGTGGCGGAACGACAGGTCCTGCAACTCGCGGTAGGTCTGGTTCAGGCCCAGCCGGTGCGCGATGGGGGCGTAGATCTCGAGCGTTTCGCGCGAGATGCGGGCCCACTTTTCGCGCGGCGCATCGGCCAGCGTGCGCATGTTGTGCGTGCGGTCGGCCAGCTTGACCAGGATGACGCGCACATCGCGCGCCATGGCCAGCAGCATCTTGCGGAAGGACTCGGCCTGGTTCTCTTCGCGCGTGTTGAACTGCAGCTTGTCGAGCTTGGTGAGCCCGTCGACCAGCTCGGCAACCGGGGCGCCGAAGCGCTCGATGAGTTCCGGCTTGGTGACCCCGCAGTCCTCGATGGCATCGTGCAGCAGCGCGGCCATGAGCGCCTGGGCGTCGAGCTTCCATTCGGCGCACTGCGCCGCCACGGCGATGGGGTGGGTGATGTACGGCTCGCCGCTGTTGCGCAACTGCCCGAGGTGGGCCTCGTCGGCGAAGCGGTAGGCCCGGCGCACCAGCTCGGTGTCTTCGGGGCTCAGGTAGTCGAGGCGGGCCGTCAGCGCGGCAAAACTCGCGGCGGCCGCGTTCAGCGCCGCCGGACTCGGTTTCGGCGTGGGGGACGGAGGTTTGGCGACCGCGCTCATGGCTACCACTTTAGCGTGACCGCTCTGTGGACGCGTCCAGACGTAAAAAAAGCACCGCAATGCGGTGCCTTTTCGTTGCAGGGCTGCGTCAGAAGATCAGCCCGGCACTTTCTTGAGCATCTCGATGCCGATCTTGCCTTCGGCGATTTCGCGCAGGGCCGTGACGGCGGGCTTGTTCTTGCTCTCGATCTTGGGTGCGTGGCCTTGGCTCAGCATGCGCGCACGGTACGTGGCGGCGAGAACGAGCTGGAAGCGGTTCGGGATCTGAACGAGACAATCTTCGACGGTGATGCGGGCCATGATGAATTCTTTCGGTCGGTGAGCGGGGATTTCAAGGGATGTTCAGTGCGGCGAACGTATCGGCACGGGCTCTGCGCTGTGCGGAATACCGCAGCCGCTGCGCGTGGACGATCGCCTTGAGATCGAAAAGCGCGCGCTCAAATAACTCGTTGATTATAACGAAATCGAATTTTCCGGCCTGGGCCATCTCTTCGGCCGCGTTCTTCAGGCGCAATTCGATCACCGCCGCACTGTCCTCGCCGCGCCGCTCGAGGCGGGAGCGCAACTCTTCCCAGCTGGGCGGGAGGATGAAGATCATGACCGCGTTCGCAAAGGTCTTGCGGATCTGCAGCGCGCCCTGGAAGTCGATTTCGAGGATCACGTCGGTGCCCAGGGCCACCCGCTCCTCGACCGCTTTTTTCGACGTGCCGTAGCGGTGGCCGTGCACATGGGCCCATTCCACGAAACCGTCGGCCGCAATCAGGGCGTCGAACTCGGTCGGGGAGGCGAAAAAGTACTCCCGGCCGTGCTTTTCCTGCCCGCGCGGGGGGCGCGTGGTGTGGGAGACCGAGGGCTGGACGGCCGAGTCGAGCTCCATGAGCGCCTTGACCAGGCTCGATTTGCCAGCGCCGCTGGGTGCGGCGACCACGAAGATATTGCCGGGGTAGTCCATGGGTAGGCTCGTCGTCATTCGATGTTCTGCACCTGCTCGCGCATCTGCTCTATGAGGACCTTCATGTCCACACCGATGCGCGTGAGTTCCAGGGCCGCCGATTTGGAGCCCAGGGTGTTGGCTTCGCGGTGCAGCTCCTGGATCAGGAAATCCAGCCGCTTGCCGATGTCGCCGCCCTTCTTGAGCAGCCGCTCGATCTCGTCGAGGTGCGAATTCAGCCGCGTGAGCTCTTCCGCCACGTCGATGCGGATCGCGAAGGCCGTGGCTTCGGTCAGGGCGCGGTCCTGGGCGGCTTCGGGCAGCGTGCCACCCGTGCCGGCGGTCAGGCCCATGGCCTCCTGCCAGCGCTCCAGGAAGCGGTTGCGCTGCTGTTCGACCAGCTGGGGCACCAGCGGGCCGGCCTGCTGCACCAGGGTGCGCAGCTGGGCCAGGTGGGCCTCGAGCATCTTGGCCAGCCGGGCGCCTTCGCGCTGGCGGGCCGACATCAGCGCCTCGAGCGCCTTGCCTGCCACGTCGAGCAGGTCGGGGCCCCAGTCGCCGCGCGTGGCGCCGTCGCCGCCGGCCAGCCGCAGCACGTCGGCCACGCTGAGCTCGCGGGCACCGGGCAGCCAGGCACGGATGCCGTCCTGCACGCCGTTCAGCCGCTGAAGCAGCTTGACGGAGGGCTCGACCACGCCCGCCTGGGACGTGTTCTCGATGGCTGCGCGCACCTCGACCTTGCCGCGCTTGAGCTTGCCCGTGAGCAGCTCGCGCAGCGCAGTCTCATGCTGGCGCAGCTCCTCGGGGAGCTTGAAGGTGAGGTCGAGAAAGCGGCTGTTGACCGAGCGGATTTCGACCCCGAGCCGGCCCGCGGCGGAGGGCCGTGCATCGGCTTCGGAGTGGCTGCCTGCGGGGCCGTTCTGGCCGCTGGCGTAGCCGGTCATGCTGTAAACTGGCATTGCGCCTCACTGTGGTTTTGCTTGCAAGCACCGAGGCGTCGGTACAGCGTTCGCTTGCCGCACCATCGCCTTCGGGCGAAACTCCCGGATTATGTCAAAGGTCAAGCCTACGCCCCTGTTGCCCGATACGGTCATTGGCGGATATCGCGTCGTTCGCCGGCTTTCCGCGGGCGGTTTCGGCGTGGTCTACCTCGCGATCGACCCGAACGGCCAGCAGGTCGCCGTCAAGGAATACCTGCCTTCGTCGCTCGCCACGCGGGGCCCCGGCGAGCTGGCGCCGCAGGTGCCGCCCGAGAAGCTGTCGCTGTACCGCCTGGGGCTCAAGAGTTTCTTCGAAGAAGGCCGCTCGCTCGCGCAGATTTCGCATGCGTCGGTGGTCAGCGTGCTCAATTTCTTCCGCGAAAACGAGACCGTCTACATGGTCATGAACTACCTGGAGGGCGCGACCCTGCAGGATTTCGTGGTCACGGCGCGCGACCTGAAGCGGCAGAAGGTGTTCCGCGAATCGACCATCCGTTCGCTGTTCGACGAAATCCTGCGCGGCCTGCGCATCGTCCACCAGTACAAGATGCTGCACCTGGACATCAAGCCCGCCAACATCTTCGTCACCGACGACGACCGCGCCGTGCTGATCGACTTCGGCGCCGCGCGCGAAGTGCTCAGCAAAGAGGGCATCTTCATCCGCCCCATGTACACCCCCGGCTTCGCCGCGCCCGAGATGTACCGACGCGATTCGTCGATGGGCCCCTGGACCGACATCTACGCCATCGGCGCCTGCATCTACGCCTGCATGCAGGGCTACCCGCCCAACGACGCACCCCGGCGCATCGAGAAAGACCGCCTGAGCCTGTCGCTCTCGCGCCTGCGCGGCGTGTACTCCGACAACCTTATCGAGGTGGTCGAGTGGTGCATGTCGCTCGACCCGCTTTCGCGCCCGCAGTCGGTGTTCGCGTTGCAAAAGGAACTCAGCCGCGAAGGCGAGCGCCGCTACACCAAGCTCACGGTCGGCGAAAAGGTGCGCCTGTCGATCGACAACATCCGCTCCTTCGACAAGAAGAGCCTGCCGCGCGCCGCCGCGCCCACCACCCGACCGGCCTGATCGACATGAAGTTCTCCGTGTTCCAGGTCAGCCGCAAGGGCGGCCGTCTCAAGAACGAAGACCGCATGGGCTATTGCTACACGCGGGAGTCGGGTCTGTTCGTGCTCGCCGACGGCATGGGCGGCCATCCTGAAGGCGAAGTGGCGGCCCAGCTGGCGCTGCAGACCATCGCCGCGCTGTACCAGCGCGAGGCGCGCCCCACCGTGAAGGACGTGAAGGCCTTTCTGGCCGAATCGGCCATGTCGGCGCACCAGCAGATCATGCGGTACGCGAGCCACAAGGCGATGCTCGACACGCCCCGCACCACCGTCGTCGCGGCCGTGCTGCAGAACGCCACCGCCACCTGGCTGCATTGCGGCGACTCGCGCCTGTACGTCGTGCGCGACGGCCGCCTGCTGACCCGCACCCGCGATCACTCGCACGCCGAGCGCCCCAAGCCCCACGGTGCCACCGACGCGCCCGTCAACCGCAACCTGCTGCTGACCTGCCTCGGCTCGCCCACCACGCCGCTGTTCGACGTGTCGGCGCCGCTGCCGCTGCAGCGCGGCGACCGCCTTATGCTGTGCTCCGACGGCGTCTGGGGCGTGCTCGACGACGCCGTCATCGTGCACACCCTCTCGTCCGGCAAGCCCGTGTCCGACGCCGCGCCCGACCTCGCCGAGATGGCGCTGCGCAAGGGCGGTGCCCACAGCGACAACGTGACGCTGATCGCGCTCGAGTGGGAAATGCCCGAGACGCCCGGCGACGACCGCGGCGTGTCCACCGAAACCATCGACGACGGCGTGTTCGCCTCGACCATCCAGGCCGGCATGCCGTCCGACAGCGAGATCGACGACCTCGACGAAGACGCCATCGAGCGTTCCATTGCCGAGATCAACGAAGCCATCCGCCGCTCCGCCGCCCGCAAGACCTGATCTCTTGATCGGGTCTCGCGGTTTTTCTTTTTCTTTTTCGGTTTCCTCCAGACACATGACTGCTTTCACACGAAGCGGCGGCCGCGCCGCCGACCAGCTGCGCCCCGTGCGCATCACCCGCGGCTTCACCATCCACGCCGAAGGCTCCGTGCTCATCGAGTTCGGCCAGACCCGCGTGCTGTGCACCGCCTCGGTCGAAGAAAAAGTGCCGCCACACAAGAAGGGCAGCGGCGAAGGCTGGGTGACCGCTGAATACGGCATGCTGCCGCGCGCCACCCACACCCGCAGCAGCCGTGAAGCCGCCAAGGGCAAGCAGACCGGCCGCACGCAGGAAATCCAGCGCCTCATCGGCCGCTCGATGCGCGCCGTGTTCGACCTCGCCGCTCTGGGCGAACGCACCATCCACCTCGACTGCGACGTGCTGCAGGCCGACGGCGGCACGCGCACCGCGGCCATCACCGGCGCCTTCGTGGCCGCACAGGACGCTGTCGACAAGCTGCTGGCCTCCGGCGCGCTCAAGACCTCGCCCATCAAGGGCCAGGTGGCCGCCATCTCGGTGGGCATCGTCGACGGCACGCCGCTGCTCGACCTCGAGTACACCGAAGACTCGGCCTGCGACACCGACATGAACGTCGTCATGACCGGCGCCGGCCACTTCGTCGAAGTGCAGGGCACGGCCGAAGGCGTGGCCTTCACGCGCGACGAAATGAACCTGCTGCTCGGCCTGGCCGAGAAGGGCATCGGTGAACTCGTGAGCCTGCAGCAGCAGGCCCTGCTTTCGAACTGAACGAACGACGACCACAACCACTAGCTACTGGCGCCCGTTCATTCATCGGGCGCCACAGCCATCTTTGACTTTCCATGAAACTGGTTCTGGCTTCCAACAACGCGGGCAAGCTCGCCGAACTCCAGCAGCTGTTTGCCGAGCTGTCCGTCACCCTGGTGCCGCAGTCGGCACTGGGCGTGGGCGAGGCTGAAGAACCCTTCCGCACCTTCGTCGAGAACGCGCTCACCAAGGCGCGCCACGCCAGCGCCGCCACCGGCCTGCCCGCCATTGCTGACGACGCCGGCCTGTGTGTCGATGCCTTCGGCGGCCTGCCGGGGGTCGACACCGCGTACTACGCCACGCAGTTCGGCTACGCCAAGGGCGACGCCAACAATGTGAAGGCACTGCTCGAACAGCTCGACGGCGTGGTCAACCGCCGCGCCGCGCTCGTCAGCACGCTGGTCGCGCTGCGTCGCCACGACGACCCCGAGCCGCTCATCGCCGTCGGCCGCGTGGTCGGCGAGATCGCGCCCGCGCCCATCGGCGACAACGGCTTCGGCTTCGACCCGGTCATGTACCTGCCGACCTTCGGCAAGACCTTCGCCCAGCTGCCGCCCGACGTGAAGAACGCCAACAGCCACCGCGGCCGCGCCGCGCAGGCCATGCTCGTCCTGATGCGCGAGCGCTGGTTCTGACCCATGGCCACCGTCTTCCCGATCCAGCCCGCCCAAGCCGGCGGCGCCCCCCAGGCCAATGACGTGCTGCACTGGATGCGCCCCGGCCCGCTGCAACTCGCCGCGCTGCCGCCGCTGTCGCTGTACATCCACCTGCCGTGGTGCCTGCGCAAGTGCCCGTACTGCGACTTCAACTCGCACGAGTGGCGCGCCACCAGCGAGGCCGACATCGACGGCCTTCCCGAAGCCACCTACATCGACGCGCTGATTGCCGACCTCGACGCCGCGCTGCCGCTGATCTGGGGCCGTACCGTCCACACCATCTTCATCGGCGGCGGCACGCCCAGCCTGTTCTCGCCACAGGCCATCGACCGGCTGCTCGGCGACGTGCGCGCGCGCCTCAAGCTCGCGCCCGAGTGCGAGATCACGCTCGAGGCCAACCCCGGCACCTTCGAGCGCAATCGCTTCCGCGCCTACCGCGCGGCCGGCGTCACGCGCTTGTCGGTGGGCGTGCAGAGCTTCAACGACGAGCACCTGACGGCGCTGGGCCGCGTGCACGACCGCGCCCAGGCCATCGCCGCCGTGGAAGAGGCCGCAAGCGCCTTCGACACCTTCAATTTAGACCTGATGTACGCCCTGCCGGGCCAGTCCATGGAAAGCCTCGACGCCGACCTGACCCAGGCCCTGGCGCTGGCGCCGCCGCACATCTCGATCTACCACCTCACCATCGAGCCCAACACCTGGTTCGCCAAGTTCCCGCCCACGCTGCCCGAGGACGACATCGCCTACGCCATGCTCGACCGCATCACCGAGCGCACGGGCGCGAGCGGCATGTCGCGCTACGAGGTTTCGGCCTATGCCCGCGACGGGCATCAATGCGCGCACAACCTCAACTACTGGCAGTTCGGCGACTACCTCGGCATTGGCGCCGGCGCGCACAGCAAGCTGAGCTTCGCGCACCGCATCGTGCGGCAGGTGCGCTATCGCGAACCGCGCCTGTACATGGAGAACGCGCGCGCCGGCATGGCCGTGTCGCAGAGCGACGAAGTGGCGCTGGCCGACCTGCCGTTCGAGTTCATGCTCAATGCCTTGCGGCTGAAGCAGGGCTTCACGCTGCCCCAGTTCAGCGAGCGCACGGGCCTGGCGATGACGTCGATCCAGCGCGGCCTGGAAGAGGCCGAGCGCAAGGGGCTCGTCGCGCGCGACCTGTTCCGCGTGTGGCCCACCGAGCGCGGACTCGACTTCCTGAGCGATCTGCAGACGCTGTTCCTGCCCGATGACGAATAAGGCTGCGCCGTCGGCATAAAATCGACGGTTCCGGAGAGTTGGGTGAGTGGTTTAAACCAGCAGTCTTGAAAACTGCCGACGTGAAAGCGTCCGTGAGTTCGAATCTCACACTCTCCGCATTTTGAGCGTTCCGCAACGGTCCGCTTTGTCCCGAAATTCCCACTTCCCCCTCTGAGAAGCCTGAAATATTCGTTCCGGGCGGTTCTGCTTCGTCCTGCCCAGTGCCGTCATTTATAGTGGCATAGATGGTGGAAAGGACGATATGCCTAAAAAAGCAGCAGAGCTAGGCGCCCTACAGGTGAGCCGCCTGACAAAGCCCGGCACGCACGCTGTCGGCGGCGTGGCGGGCCTCAAGCTGAAGATCAACGACGCCGGGGCTCGGTCATGGGTGCTACGCGCGACCGTGGCCGGCAAGATCCGCGATATGGGGCTCGGAGGCTTTCCCGATGTGACCCTCGCGAAGGCCCGGGAGCGTGCCAGGGCTGCACGCGATCAGATCCACGCAGGGGAAGACCCCATCCAGGCCCGGCAGGCCGCCCGTAGCGCCGTTGCGGCGGCCAGCGCCAAGGCTCGGACCTTCGAACAGTGCGTCGACGCCTACCTGAAGGCCAAATCCAGCGAGTGGAAGAACGCCAAGCATCGGGCGCAATGGAGCAGCACGCTCGACCTCTACGCCAAACCGACCCTCGGCAAGATGCTGGTGCAGGACATCGAGCTGTCCCATGTGCTGATGGTGCTGGAGGCTATCTGGACCACCAAGACCGAAACCGCTTCGCGCCTGCGTGGCCGAATTGAAACCGTGCTCGACTGGGCTACCGTGCGCGGCTACCGCAAGGGCGAGAACCCAGCCCGCTGGCGTGGCCACCTCGACCAGCTGCTTGGCCGGCCGCGGAAGATCAAGAAGGTCGTACATCACCCCGCGTTGCAGCTTGAGCAGACAGGGGCCTTCATGCGCGATCTGCGTGGGGTAGAGGGAATGAGTGCTAGGGCCCTTGAGCTGGCCGTGCTGACCGCCACCAGGTCGGGCGAAGTGCGTGGGGCTCGGTGGGCAGAGATCGACCTTGACGCGAAGCTGTGGATCATTCCGCCCGAGCGGATGAAGGCGAAGAAGGAACACCGCGTGCCGCTGTCGAAGCAGGCAATGCAGCTCCTGGAGGCTCTGCCCCGCATCGACGGCCCTGAACTCGTTTTCCCGGGCCGCAAGCCTCTCCAGCCGCTCAGCGATATGTCTCTGAGTGTCTGCATGCGCCGCATGGGCTACACGGACTCGAAGGGCAGGATCTGTGTGCCTCACGGCTGCCGCAGCACTTTCCGGGACTGGGCATCGGAGAAGACCTCGTTCCCCGGTGACATGGCCGAGATGGCACTTGCGCACACCATCGATTCAGCGGTGGAGGCTGCCTATCGTCGTGGCGACATGCTCGCCAAGCGCCTGAAGATGATGCAGGCATGGGCCGACTACTGCGACGCGATCCCGAAATCGGGGAGCGTGGTGTCTATCAAAACGGCATAGGGTTTTCGATACTTAATTCATTACAAAAAGTCTCCTTCCAGGGGGCTTTTTTCATTACATTAAGTTCATGATGAAACGAGAACTTGAAACGCAGGCCCGGATGGGGCGGCCGCCACTACCCGCAGAAGAAAAAAAGGTGAATGGCTCGGTGCGTTTAACTCCTGAACGATGGGCAAAACTTCGCCGGCTCGGGATGGACTGGCTCGCCAAGGCGATCGACAAGGCGAAAGAATGACCGCCGCGCCTCAGGGCGAGATCGACTGAGTTTTTCAACGATCCCACTGAGTGTCCGCGCCGAAGTAGAACTGAGCCACCGCGCCGCTTGAATCGTGAGCCAGGGGTGGAAGCCGACGCAGCAATGGTCGGCTGTGGATAAGTGTATGTCTTGCCTTGTTCTGTGACCTCCTTTCGCTTCTGTGATCGAACTCATAAGGCGCGAAGGGCGTAGCCCGTAGCGCCTTGCCACGCGCGGCGGCGGTCAATCAGCGGCGTCTGTTGGATCGGCCTTGGCGCCTGTCTTGCGGGTCTGCTCCCTGGCCTTGATGCGCTTCTTCGCCGTGGCGCTGCTGTGCAGGAATCGATGGCTCTCGTTGCCCGTCTCCACGATGTGACAGTGGTGCGTGAGGCGGTCGAGCAACGCGGTCGTCATCTTGGCGTCGCCGAACACCGTCGACCATTCGGCGAAGTCCAGGTTGGTTGTGATCACCACGCTGGTGTGCTCGTACAGCTTGGACAGCAGGTGGAACAACAGCGCGCCGCCGGCCTGACTGAACGGCAGGTAGCCCAGCTCGTCCAGGATCACCAGATCCATTCGCAGCAGGCTCAGCGCGATACGACCGGCCTTGCCTTGGGCCTTCTCCTGCTCCAGTGCATTGACCAGATCGACCGTCGAGTAGAACCGCACGCGCTTGCCGTGGCGCGTGATGCCCGACACGCCCAGAGCCGTTGCCAGATGGGTCTTGCCTGTGCCCGGACCACCGACCAAGACAACGTTGTGCGCGGCCTCGGTGAACTCCAGCATTGCGAGCAGGTGAACCAGCTTCTGGTCGACCACCGACGCGTCGAAGTCGAAGCCCGCCAGATCCCGGTGCACGGGGAAGCGCGCCGAGCTCATCTGGTGCTGCACTGAACGCATCGACCGGTCCGTGGTCTCAGCCTGCAGCAGATGTTCGACCAGCCAGCGCGAGGCATCCAGGCCGGACGCAGTTCCTTGCTCCGCCAGATCGCACCAGGCACTGGCCATGCCGTGCAGGCGCAGTGCCTTGAGTTCGACGGTCACATCACGGATGGTCCACCTCCTGTCCACGCAGGCTGTCGTAGCGTGCCGTGTTGGCCAGCGGCGGCGTGACGATCTGCAGCGCTGTCTCGGCACTCTGCGGTGTTGCCGGCGCGGTGAGCCGGCCGAGCACATTGACGACGTGCTCCACGCTGACCCGTCCTGACGGCGGACCGCTCTCCAGCGCCAACTCGACCGCCACGATCACCGCGTCCAGCCCCGCCGTCGGCACGATGGCCAACACCTGGGCCATCACGCGATCTCCACCGGCCTGGCGCAGCAAGCCGCGGCGCAGTTGCTGCAGCGCTTCGGGCATGTCTGCGAAGGGCGCACCGTTCCTCAATGCACCAGGCTTGCGCTGGATGAGCGGAATGTAGTGCTGCCAGTCGTAGCGAGTGCCCCCAGAGGCGCTCAGGCGCTCGTGGCGCGCCACCGCCGCGTCTTCTGCGACCACCACGACGTTGCCCGGGTACAGCCGCGTGCTGACCATCTGCCCGGCCAGCTCGCATGGCACCGAGTAGCGATTGCGTGCCACCGACACCAGGCAGGTGCTCGACACCCGCGCTGGCTTCTCTACGTAGCCATCGAAGGGCTCAGGCATGGGCATCAGGTGGGGACGCTCGTGCTCGAGCATCTCGGCCACGCTGAACTGGCTGTGCTCGGGATGCCGGACCTCGTTCCACAGCGCCCGGCAGCGCTCCGCCAGCCAGGCATTGAGTTCGACGAAGGAGCCGAAGCGACGCCGGGCCGCCTCGATCCAGATGCGCCGACGGCTGTCCTGCACGTTCTTCTCCACACGCCCCTTCTCCCAGCCCGAGGCCACGTTGCAGAAGTCGGGGTCGTACAGGTAGTGCGCGCACATCACGGCGAAGCGGGCATTGACGGTGCGGCCCTTGCCCTTGTGAACCTTGTCCACTGCGGTGCGCATGTTGTCGTAGATCCCGCGGCGCGCCACACCGCCCAGCGCTGCGAACGATCTCGTATGGGCGTCGAACAGCATCTCGTGGCCTTGGCTCGGGTACGCCACCAGCCAGAACGCACGGCTCGCACACAGCTTCAGGTGCGACACCTGCATGCGGTAATAGATGCCGCCGACAACCAGGCCTTCTTCGCTCCAATCGAACTGGAAGGCTTCGCCCAGCTCGAAGTTCAGCGGTACGAACGCCGTGACGTTGACTGTCTGCCCCTCACCCTGGCGCCACGTCCGCACGAAGTCAGTGATGGCTGAGTAGCCGCCGTTGTAGCCCGCAGCCTTGATCTCGGCGTGCAACGCGCGTGCCGTGCGTCGTTCGTGCTTGGGCCGCCTGGCATCGGCTGTCAATGCCTGCTTGAGTGCTTCCTCAAACGGGCTGAGCTTGTTCGGGCGCGGCTCGCGCCGGTACTTCGGCGCCTCCTTCACTGGTGCGCGCAGCCACTTCGACACCGTGTTGCGAGACAGCCCCGTCCTGCGCGCAATCTCTCGCTCCGACAGCTTGTCCCTCGCGTGCAGCCGTCGGATCTTGCCAATCATGTCCATGGTGATCACTCCTCGAACCCCGCCGCTTAAATAAACAGCAGGGTAGGTTGAACACCTGGCTCACTTTTACTTCGGCACTACGTACAAAACTGGCTCAGTTTCCGGTCGGCGCCAACAACCAGTATGGCGTCATCGCAGGCGGCGCTGGCAACGTCGTTTCTGCGGACTTCGGGCAGATCCTAGGCGGCACCAGCAACACCGCATCCGGCGACTACGCAGTCAACGTTGGCGGGCTGTCCTGCCAGGCCACAGGCAATCGCTCTCGTGTTGGCGGTGCATATGGGTCCACGCGCGGCATTCACATGGCGGATGTATTTGGCACAAGCTCCACGCTTGGCAAGCATCAGCGCGAGAACCATGGACTGCAGGCCAACACCGTGGACGCAACGCCAACGGTTGCCTTCGCTTTCACCGGCTCGCCCAGCACATCAAACCAGGTCACGCTTCAGAACAATTCTGCGATGACGTTCTCTGCCCTGGTCACCGCAAAAAAATCGGGGAGCACTGATACGGCTCACTTCAAGGTGGAGGGGGGGGGCAGTTCGAGGCACGAACGCTGCGGCAACTTCTATCGTGGGGACACCAGTAGTAACCACGCTGGCGGCGGCTGCCGGCGCCAGCGGCTGGGCTGTCGCCGTCACTGCAAACACGACTTTGGGCTGCCTGACGATAACCGTCACTGGAGCGGCAGCCACAACCATCGAATGGGACGTGCAATTGCTCGCCTCTGCTGTTGTCCTTGCATAGACCGCCAGCATTCACCCGCCCCCAACCCGCTTCGGCGGGTTTTTTAACGCCTGAAAGGACGGCATGAAAAGAGATCTCAGCGACATCGTCACCAACGATCCCACGGCATCCGAGTTCGGCGAGCTCAGCGGGCGCGTCGGCAATCTGGAGGAGGGCTTCGATACGTTCAAGTCCGAACTGGCCGACAACACAGCGGCCACGAAGCGCATCGAAGCGAACACGTCAGACCTGGTGGAGGCCTTCTCCAACCTGAAGGGTGCCTTCAAGGTGCTGAACTGGATTGGCAAGTTCGCGAAGCCTTTGGGCTACATCGTCGGCGCCGCGGCTGCAGTGCTGAGTCTGTGGACCGCATTCAAAGCGGGGACGACGATCAAATGAGCGCCAAGACCAAGGTCATCAGCACTATCGTCGTCGCGGGCGCCACTCTGGTGGCGGGCAGTCCGTACCTCATGGGCTTCCTGCAGAAGTGGGAGAGCGGCAAGGCTCGCGTGCTGGTGGTGTACGCCGATGCGCTGGCCGGCGGCCTGCCGACCGTCTGCAATGGTCTCACGCGCCACGTCACCACGACGCCGATCATCGTCGGCCAGCGCTGGACCGATGAGCAGTGCGAGGGCGAAGAGAGGGCCGCTGTCGTCGCCGTGCAGCAGCGCCTGGCGCCGTGCTTCCGCCGCCCGCCGCCGCAGACGGTCTTCGACATGGCCACGAGCCACGCATGGAACCTCGGGTCAGCCGCGACCTGCGGCAGCGGGGCGATGCAGGCTTGGAACCGCGGCGAGTGGGCCCGCGGCTGCCAGCGCATTGCGCGCGGGGATGACGGCCAGTTGGTCTGGTCTTTCGTTCGCGACGGCAAGAACGCGGACGGCTCGCCTCGGTTCAAGTTCGTGCAGGGCCTGGCCAACCGGCGGGCTGACGAGGCCGAGACGTGCGCGGCGTCGTGAGCCCTGGTGCCGCGCAGCCGCGCGATTGGCCCGAGGACCTCGACAAGGCCGCCTGCTGGAACGTCTGCGGCGACTGCAATCGCGTGTTCCTTGGAGTGGCGACGCGCATCCAGTGCCGGGTGTGCGCTGAACGGAGGACGGTATGAGCCTGCTTCCCGACCTCAAGACCCCGCTGCTCTGGGTGCTCGGCCTGGGGCTCGTGGCCGCGCTGGCAACGGCCGGCATTGAGCGCACGCGCGCGGCCGATGCGCGCGCTGACCTTGCAAGCGAAAAGCGCGAACGCGCCCAGGAAGATTCGGCTCGCTACCGCGTGGCGCTGACCGATGCGCTACGCTCGTCCGAAAAGATGGCTGCGCACGCGGCCGCACAACAGGGACTCACCCATGCACTCGCTCAAGAAACCGCTGCTCGTATTGCTGCTGAGCGCAGCAATGGCCAGCTCGCTGCAGGGCTGCGCGACGCCTTCACAGCCTTCGCCGCCCGTGATCGCGAAGAGGCCGCAGCCCACGCCGCTGGCGCGGGAGATTCAGGAGATCGACCCGGCGCCGTCGACAGCCTTTTTGGCGAAGCAGGAGAGCTACTTGCTCGATCTGCAGACCTTCAGGAGGAAGCTCGCAGCATCGTCGCACGGCGAGACAGCGAAGTGAAGGCATTGAAGGCGCAGGTGGAGGCCGACCGGGCGCTTTGCGCGCCGTAGGAGTCGAGCGCGGGCCGTCTCCAACCGCCTTGGCGACCTGCGGCACGCTGAGTCGCCGCCCGATGTATGAACTATCTTCGGATTGACGAATGGGCGGGCCTCGCGCAATCTTCGACGAGGGGAGCATCCGAGGAGATGGGGGGTTGAAATGATGATTCGCATTCGTTTGCGGCGCGCGCGCGTTGCTCTTCAAGGCGAAACAATGGTCATGCTCGTCACATATGGCTCCGTCGGTTTATGGGTGCTCCTCTGGTTTGGTGACTAGCGGGACGACGAAGTGGAGCGCCTGCTTGGCGGCATGTGAATCGACCGTGCGCTGCCGGCTGCAGAATAGTTCATGAGCGCGCCTGCGGCACCCCTCTCAATTGAGGGCGTGTCCAGGGGGAACCAGTATTCCCTTAGCGCATGCGGTTGCGGATTGATCCACTCAGCCCAGCTGGTGTTAGCTTCCTGTCCATGCATTTCTCCACGCTCTCCGAAGTCGGCGTCTCGTGTAAGCAGCGCATGTTCGATGAGGTCTTGTAGCAGGGCCGCCTATCGTCACACGCCTTATCGAAACCGGAGAGAGCTTGTTGCATGTTTTTAACGGGACGAGTCGTGTACTGAGACATATAGGTCTGCGCAGCGTAGGAGCCAAATCCTCCGAACTCGGAATTGCCCATCTGATAGATTGCTGGATTCCAGGAGGTGCTGCCGCTCAGCACCAGCACGATGTCGACTTGAGATTGCCCACAGTCCTGGCCTTGGGGGGATCGCTGCCGACAAGCGATGTAAGCCCCTTCGATGGCTGCAGCCGGGGTGTTGGCGCAGGCGCCGCCCCACCAAGCGCTGTGTATTTGGACCACGGCGCCCCATGCCGGACCGATGCACTCGCGGCCTGCGAGGAGTTTGTAGCTACCAGCGGTCATAGAGCGGTCCTTCGCCCGAGCAGCTTGTACCCGCGCCACCGCCTCTTGTCCGCTAAGGGCAGAAACCATGATTGGCGCATACTCTTCTTGTCCGGTTCCGGTTTCAACAACGAAATAGACGTTGCCGGGTTCCATGTCGGACGGCCAGATAGGGCGCGCGCCGCTACTGGCATTTGTCGCAGGGCTCCCGGCCTTGAGGCGGTTTCTGCTGTTATCCGGGGGCACGGAATTGGCCCCGCTCGCCTGAACCGTTGGGCGTTCAAGAGCATTCAAAGGGTCGCAGTTTCTGCCTCTGGCTCGCTTGCACTCTGCTGAAAGTTGGCGATACGAGTCTAGAAATTCTTTCTTGTGGGCCTCGGTGGCTTTTCCGCAGCCTCGGTGGGCGTATGCGTACAACTTCGCCGCACGCTCGGTGTTTACCTCCAGGGTATTCGGAAGGCTGTTCATTCCTTCCAAATCTTTCGCCATGACTTCGCAGCCGTGAGGCGACGCAATGGAAGTGTCACTTGAGGGGGATGCGTGACCCGGCGAGCCGACCCAAAGCAAGACTGCGAGCGCAAAGAGGTGATTGACCCTCATCCTTATCTCCTCCAACTAGGAATGGCCAAATCTAGTGGAAGGTCTTGTAGACCCAATACCCCATTTGTGGGAGCCCACGGAACCCGGTTGCCACAGTGCCTGAGTCAAGAAAAAGCCCGCACGAAGGCGGGCAAGGCGATCCCCGGAGGAGGGAGGATAGAGAGATGGGAATCGCGAAGTAAGTCTAACGTATTAATTCACGCGCTACGTCAAGTCGGGCTCCGGCGTTCGCGATGCGGTGCTGGGAGGCGTCACGGCGGCCACGCGCAAACGCTCGCCCGGGCGCGAGCCACGGGGATGGCCGTGGGCGCAGGCGTCAAGAACCTGGCACCCGAGTACCTGCAGCGCGCCCGCGTCGATGGTGCGGCGAGCGCTGATGCCGTACATCGTGCAGGTCAGGAGCCTGGCGATGCTGCAATTTCAAAGCTCGCGTTAGCGCCCGACCCGGGCCGAATGCGACGCGGGCAGCCTGGGCGGGCGCATCAGCCTCACCCAGGACCAAAAGCTCGGACTTCCGCCCCCAACGATCCGTAAAGCCAATCGCGGTGGTACAGCAGACCACCACCGTTGCCCTTGCTCATCTTGAGTGCGGAGAGCCGATTCCCTGCGGCCGGATCGAGAAGGACAATGCCCTCTTCCTGCGAGAGCACAGCCACGGCGTTCCCGGCCATGGTCGGCCGTCCACGAATGCTGCCTTCGAAGGCAGCGAACCACACGCTCTGGAGCGAGTGCTTGACCTTGAAGAAAGATCGTTCGCTCTGCAACGAAGCGCAACCAACACGTCCGGAATCTGTGCCGAAGTAGATGCGATCGCCCGCGCTCAGCATCTGACTATCGATCGCCTCCTGATCCTCAAGGTTCAACCGTGCCAGCAGATCGCCCGACTGCAATGAATAGGCTCGCAGAGATCCCCTCGCACCGATGAGGACGGCCCGGTCTTGCACAATCGGCTGAAACAGCCACTCTGCGCTGTCGGCGGCCCATAGCGAACGGCCGCTTGACGTCTCCACGCAATGCAGGCGAACCCCTGCGCCCTCTGCGAGCACCGTGGCATGGACGAGGCGGCCGTTGTTCGTGGAAAGGCCATAGCTGTGCCCATGGTTCTCGAAAGCCCAGGCGATCGAGCCCGTGCGCAGATCGAGGCACCACGTCTTCGACGCACCGCCACCCGTTTCCGCGACTGCGAGGCGATCGCCTGCGACGAGGCAGGGCTTGCCCATGTTGCGATCACCGCATCGGCAGTCCCAAAGTTTCTTTCCGTTGCTGTCGAAGGCGTGGACCGTTCCGGAGAAGCTGCTGACGTACACGGAGCCATCTTGTGCCAGCACAGGCTCATTGATCACATGGGGGATGGTGGTGCGCCAGCGCTCCTCACCGGTCATGCGCTCGAATGCAACGAGCGTGCTCTCGAAAAAATCCGCCTTGTCGTAGTGAAAGGCGACGAGCACCGTATCGGCAGAGGCGACTGGGGCTCTGGTGCCGATCTGGCGCTCTTTCGGCAACCGATATGACCAACTCAATTTCATGCGCACGTTCTCGCGAGTGCATTCAAGATGTCGCCTGCACGCTTGGCAGCGTCGCTCTCGGCGGTGCTCCAGTATGCCCGAGGCCCAGGTCTGCCGAGGAGTAGAAGATGGCTCACAACGAGCGACTTCTATCGTCGAGGCCGAGAGGCGCCCCTGCACTGATTCGACCGTGGTCGGCGCATATGTGCTCTGCTCGCCGCACTGCTGGGTTTCGACCTTTGGAGCCCAAAGACAGCATGCGCCAGCCTGGCGATATGTCGAGGGTCATCATTGAGGGCGATGGCGTGGACGACGTTGCAGGCCATGGTGAACCAATCGCCGTCGAGCTTGCCGTTGCACTGTGCGCGCAGCTCTTCTCGAAATTCGTGCCACCATGCCTCCCGGTCGGTCAGGGCGCGACCGGCGATCACGATGGGGCTGGCGGGCTTCCACATGGGCGGATGCTACTTCGCGATTGGGCGGTTCAACCTGCCGCCTCGAGTGACATCATTGATTCGGCCGCAATTTGGTTGCGAGGTCGCTTTCAGGTTCGGCCGATGCGATGAACTCGGCGCCAAGGATGGTCTTGCGATGGGCCCGCGGCGAGCGGATTCGGTTCTGCTGGCGATCCTGCTCCTCGATCGGGTTCGCTGGGCGGCTCTTCCATAAACGGCAGCTCAAGATCGCCCTTGATGATGCTTGCGTAGGCGACCTGCGTACGGATCGCGTTCACCGTGACGGTCGCGACCTCACAGTACGCGCGCACCTTGGCTAGGTCGGGTGTCGCGGAGGTCCTCAGTTCGTGCATCACTTCGAACAACTCGCTGCGAAGATCAGCCATGCTTTTCACGGTCATAGAGCACTTTCCTAAGGTCGCCAAGAAGGCGGATGGTTTCCTGCAGTGCAGGCGGATATGACCGGTGCTCGGTCATGCGAATTGCGGCCTCGGGGTCTGTGATGAGTTCGAGGTTTTCGTAAGCGCAGTTGCGACGGTCCCCGTCCTTGAACACGAGGCGCGTGCCTTTGGGTGGAAGCGAGCCTGTGTGGTCTTTCCAGACGAGATGGTGTTTTCGTACCCAGACCGCGGCACCGTGGTCATTAACGACCTTCACCATCACATAGGAGTTCACGCCTTGACGGTGCACCTCTGCCCCCACGGGGCTCGGTGTGCCGCGCCAGTGGTATCGACCACTCAGTCCAAGGACGATGGCGATGTGCTTGACGGCCTGCCGACTTCGTCCGGTGCGCTGGGAGATTTCATCGATGCGGCCCAGGGGGTAGAGCTCGCGGACCAGATTCAACTGGTCTTCGGTCCATCGGGTCTTCGGGCGGCTCATGTGGACCGAGTATTCCGATCCCAGGCCCACGCGGTCAGGCTAGTTTTCCGGATTGGCGCTCGCTCTCATGCGAGGCATTCGCGCCCACGCGCGCCCGCAGACTACTTAGCAATTTCGCCTCGGTCAAAGAAGACAAAACTGTCACTCGGGTATTCGTGATTGAGACACATCTGTCGCGCTGAGTACGGATCAAGCACGGCTCGAAACGACGCCCGATTTCACGCGCTCGGCGGAGTCGAGCAGCCGGCGCAGGTCAAGCAGGCAGTCGCCGGGTCCGAGCGCCGCCTGGTGGCTGGCCTGGGCCGCAGCCGCACATATGGCAGGGCTGCTGCGTAAGCGGGCTTCCTAACGCCGTCGACCTTCTAGTCGTCGCGCGACAGGTGCCAAGAGAGCAACTGCGCACGCTCTTTGCGTGAGAGCTCGTAGCTCAAGGTGAGGAATGCGACTTTAGCGGCCTCGCGTCGAGGGCGACCGCTGTTCGACGGGTAGAGCCTGGCTGCCAACCCTGCGACCCATTCGTCGCTTTCTGCCTCGCCCTCGCACCGTTCATAGAACTCGCTAGCAAACTCTTGAAACCACGCCTCCTTGGCGGTCAACGCTGTGCCGTCGATCACAATGGGCTTCTTGGGCTTCCACATGCACAGATGATCGGTGGCGAGTGTCCGCTGCGCCACTATCGAAAATAATAGGAGTGGTCCGTCGCATCACGGATCTCGCGCGGCCAAAACGGCCCGCTTGGCAAGCCAGCACGGGGCTTGTATCAAGCATCCCCCGCGTCCGCAGCAGTGAATACGACGATGGCACATAGCTCTGCCGAAGGAAATGATGTGCGGCAAACGATCTCAGTTCCTCCGACTTTCCAGGCTCAGGCCCGCTACGACAGAAGAGTGCATCGTCGCGGCGTCGAACCCGTCAGATCGTGTCAAGCCCAAGCTGCATGAAAAGATCAAATGTGGGAGTCGGCAACGAGACGCCCCCATCAAAACCGCCGTTGTTCATTGCAAGCCCGGCGGCGCTCAGGGCTAAGAGAAAGGACTTGTCAGCCTTCACTTTTTCCGGGATTTCAGCTTCATAGAAGGGGCGCAGTGATCCTAGTTCGAATGAAGGAAATCGTTCGATGGCAACGGCGAGACGGCGGAGCTCTAACCCTGTGATCTCAGCATCTGCATAGGCTCGAAATGCCATGGCCAGCATGCGCGGCTGCTTCTCGACCGACATCTTGTTCAGCAGGTCGATCAGTACGTCACCGACTCGCCCCCTAAAACTTTCATCAGTGTTCAGTCGATCTACCATCGCCTTGATCTTTTCCTTTTCCTGCCCGTCGAAGCCCTGCAAGAAGGCGTCAATTTTTCGCAAAAAGATCTGGTCGCTGACGGTTTGCCCGCCCTTCCAGAGGGCAACTAGGGTTCCAACCACCGGCACGTCCTTCAGAAATCCGTCGCTCATAAACGTGTCAATGACGAGTTCGGCGTACTCTTTCCCGACCTCAACGAGGCCTTCGTCTCTGAGCACGGTCACCGCCTTAGATGGCTGTTTAGTCATCACGTTCTCTTTCGTAAATATCAGTTGGAGAGCCCCTAGAAACTATCTGACCCACTTCTCAAGGACGATTTCGTCCGTTGGGTGCCTCGGGTTGACTAGTGGGGGACCATGTGCGCTGCCAGAGCGGCTTTGAACTCCAGCATGGCCGCTTCGACCTCATCGTGGGTCTTTTGCGACTGTGCTCGAAAGACGTCAAGGTCGCTTGGAAGCTCTAGCTCTGTCCGTATGGCTACGGCGAGTCGGTCCAATCGATCTGATACATCTTCTCGGAGACTTCGCCTAACAAAATCGCCGTAGGCAAGCTCGGCGCTACTCCGCTGCTGGAAGAGGTGCTGCAATTGCTCTCCGAAAGAGCTGACTTCGTCGAGCGTCATCTTGTGCTGCGCCTGGATCGCTGCAAGCGCGTCGAAGTCCTTGCGTTGGGCTAAATTGAACTGCCGCATAGCCTCGAGATATGTTTCACCTCGCTGTAGCGATTGTGTGCGCAATGTCTCGATAGTTTTGATAGCCGCGATAGTGCCGCCGATGGGAATGACTTTCGTCATTGCGGACATAAAAATGCGCATGTAGACATTGAATGTCTCGCGGGCCAAAACGGCGGTTTCTTGTTCGGCCACAAGGGTAACGCGCTGGATAGATAGCGAAAGGTCGGTGATGGTGGCTAGAACGTCCGAGGAGGCAATATCCTTACTTGCAAGCGCTCCGATAGCTCCTTGAAATTTCACCATCTGACTGACTGCATGGAGATAAACTTCTCGACGCATGGCAACTAGCCGGCCATGCCGATCCTTGGCTGCATCGAGTTCGCGTTCACGAGCAGCTTCAGTGCGTGAGTGCTCACGGTTGCGGTTTTCTTGGTCGACTGAGTGAGCGAGTTCTGCTTTGGTTTTCGCCTCGCTTGCCGCGAGTGAGAGCTTCACTCCATGGAGCGTGGTGCGAGTCGCAACGATCGCTACGATCCCGGCGATCGCCGCTGCAATGATGGTGGGGTTGTCGACTAGGTAGCGGCCTCCCGCCTGCACTGTTTGCAGCCATTCAATCGCCATCGTCTCTCTCCTCGGTTATCTCGCAATCGTAGCGCCCAGACTGTGCAGCGCAGTCCATGGTTTCGTGACGCTCGCAGTTGGTGTCTCTATGATGCGAGCACAACCGAGGAGACGACACGATGCCTGTGACGATCAACACCATCCGGATTTTTAAGTTGGGCCTTCAGCCTTTGCTCATTCTGTCTGAGCGCGAGTCGGGCATCGGCCGCCGCTCGATACATGCCTATCTGATCTGGCCGGAGCGCCTGGAGGGTGGGGCCGAAATTGAGAAGTTGCTTATCGTCTCGATGCCTTACCATGGTCCGCGCAATGATGATCCGACATTGAACGATGCGCTGGAAAATATGCGCCTTGCAGCAGTCGAGGGAGCTAAGCACAAGAGTGCGAAGTTGGCGCAGCACTTCACTCATCTGGCAAATGAGATGACGCTCGAAGACGTCGACATCTTGAAGCTTCGTGCTTGGCGGTCACTCGGTTTCTACCCGGGGCTTGACAATTATCAGGTACTTGACGCATCGGCTGCGCAACGCATCATGTCGCTCGACTCGCCCTACGGCTTTGACGTGCAGTGAACATTGAGTGAGCAATCAGCAACCGATGACCTCAAGTTTCGTTGCGTACATTGACGAGTCAGGGGATGAGGGCTTCACATTCCGAGAAGATGGAACTGGAAGCTCGCGCTGGTTCGTATTGAGTGCTGTAGTGTTTCGCCGGCCGAAGGACCTCGAGACGATCGCCGCGCTGAAGAGGGCAAGAGAACGCATCAAGTGGGAGGCGAAAAAGCCCTTTCATTTCAGCGAGATGAGGCACGAACACCGGCTTGTGCTTCTCGATGAAATCTCGAAGATTGGGTTTCGAACCGTCAGCATCATCAGCTACAAGCCCGACATTCCCAACCCAGAGCATTACCAAGCAAACAAGTGCTTGCTCTATCGCTACCTGACCCGGCTTCTCCTTGAGCGAGTGTCATGGCTCTGTCGAGACCACAGGGTGGAAGGCCAAGGCGATGGCAGCGTGGAGCTGATCTTCTCTGACCGAGCTTCGATGTCGTATGCGGACTTGAGGGAGTACATCGAACTGTTGCGCACGCAGTCCCAGATGAGCGCCAGTATTCAGATTCACTGGCCCGCAGTCATCACGGAGAAAATTCGAGCCGTTGCGCACACGCAGCTTGCGGGGTTGCAGGTAGCCGATGCCGTGGCTACGAGCGTGTACTACGCGATCAAGCTCAGCCGATTCGGAATTTCAGACCCGAGCTACATGACGCGCCTCCGAGGCCAGGTGTACCGCCGGAAGAATCACTGCTTTGGCTACGGCGTCAAGTTCCTGTCGAATCTGGATGACCTGAAAGGAAAAATGCCGCATCTAAGTGCGGCATTTGAAAATTGGTGACAGTCCCCAGCTTCGAGGATCCCACCCGTGAGGGCTGCCCCCTCTCAGGGGCCTCTACAGTTTGCTGCGCTTGACCGTCACCCCAAGTATAGGGCTGCTCAAGGGCGACCTCAAGCAGAGGCTTCGCTTTTGATGGCAAAGATGGTGGAAATGATGGAGCGAATTCTAAAAATCCGCGTGGATGCTGGATAGTTTGCGGACACACTCTCCGCCAGTCACTCTCATCGACGCTCGGGCAGTTCGATATCCTTGCCTATCGATGTACCTATCCGTCGACAGTGTGGCGGGATAAGAGGAGGTGAAGGCAAAAGGGAGCTAAGTCGACTCCTCGTCGAAGTAGTCGCTGTCGAGCTTCGGGACTTTGACGGTCCGGGCAGACACACCAACCTCGTGATCGATCATCAGTTCAGCAAGCCGTGGTCCGTCGACAAGGACGATCCGTTCGACCGACTTCGCGAATTCGATGGCCTGGGTGGTGTAGCTGGAGGTCGTGATAAATACGCCCTTGTTGGCTCGTTGACCAGCCAGTGCCCCGTAGAAGGCCTGAATCTCGGGTCGCCCCACGGTGTTCTGCCAGCGCTTCGCTTGGACATACACCTTTTCAAGCCCGAGCTTGTCCAGCGAAATGATGCCGTCGATTCCTCCGTCACCTGAACCTCCCACGCGCTGTAGGTCCGATCGGCTCGCGCCGTAGCCCATTCGGTGGAGGAGGTCGAGGACTATGGATTCGAAGTATGTGGGCGAGACGGAGGCCAAGGACTCCAGGACTTCGGCCGCTACTGAGTGGCGTAGCTCGGCCAACGCTTGCCCCAGTCTGTCATCTGGGCTTGCTGTCGCCGATCCCTCCGAAGTTGGCTGCGTCAGCTCGGGCGATGCCAATGATTCGCCAGAACTGGGTTTCAGCCGGACATCCATGAATCCAATCGCCAAGCGCTCCACGTCGGTTGCCGATAGCGGGGCCGAATGCTGATGGACGAATGCAATACCTTGATCTGTCAGTTGCCAGAATCCGCGGCGCGGGCTACTGGACAGCCCCGCCCGCTTTAAGCGGTCGTGAGCCCACCCGGCGCGATTTTTGTAGATGGGCTGCGTCCCGCTGGGAAGCAATTCCTGTCGGGCTTCGCTCGAGATGTGCAGGGCGTCAGCCGCCGCTTCATGGGCATCGCGTGCGGGGCTTCCTTCAGGATGCTGCGCGAGGAATCGAAGGACGGGTTCGATGAACTTGTCGTAAGTCGGAACGCTCATAGAGTGACCGCCGTTTGATGGCGGTTGTCCTTCATAGTTATTCGACCAGTTGAGTCGGCCATGCCGACGGCTTGGATGTCTCTGACGTGATCGACGTGGAGTCAATGTGCTGTGCTTGTTCCAGTCAATCATCCTCTCGACCGATGCGAGCTTAGCGGATGGCGCGTCGTGAGGGGCCGTACTAGCCTGCGGTCGCTTGGCCTTCGCGCGTGGCAGGGACGGATCAGCAAGTAGTTCGGGGAGGTTAGGCCGAGGCTATTGGCGATCAGCCAGATGTTGAACACCGAGACGTTGCGCTCGCCTCGCTCCAGCGAGCCGATGTAGTTCACATGCAGGCTTGCGCGTTCGGCCAGTTCCTCTGGCGTCATAAGTTTCTCATGGCGGTGCGGGCGTCGCTACCAGCTATTTGCCGGCAGCGGGGTCAGTGGTTGCGGGACGCACTCGATGCACCGCTAAGATCGCAGCCGATGGCAACCACTGAAGAACGATGACCAAAGACGAAGCGATCACCAGCGACCTGAACTACGCAGACACACTCTGGAAGGCCGCTGACACCCTCCGCGGTCAAGTCGATGCAGCGGAATACAAGCATGTCGTCCTGGGCTTGCTCTTTCTCAAGTACATCTCCGACAGTTTCGAGGGCCGTCGCGACGATCTGCGGGCCGAACTAACGAACGACGGAATCAAAGGCGAACAGCTCGAGCGCCTTCTCGAATCCCGCGACGAGTACACTGCTGAGCGGGTGTTCTGGGTGCCGCCAGAGGCGCGATGGTCGAACATCCAGAACCAGGCGACGCGCCCCGACATCGCCACGCTGATCGACGACGCCATCCTCGCGGTGGAGCGGGACAACGCCAATCTCAAGGGTAAGCTCCCCCGCGACTACGCTCGCCGCGGCATTGAGCCGGTCAAGATGGCCGGGTTGATCAATCTCATCGCTGACATCGGGTTCAAGGGCAGTCGCGGACGAGCCCGCGACATGTTGGGCCGAGTCTACGAGTACTTCCTCGGAAAGTTCGCCTCTGCCGAGGGTAAGCTGGGCGGTGAGTTCTACACGCCTCGCAGCGTGGTGCGCGTGCTGGTTGAAATGCTGGAGCCCTACGAAGGCCGCATCTACGACCCTGCTTGCGGCAGCGGCGGCATGTTCGTCCAATCGGAGAAATTCGTCGAAGCGCACGGCGGCCAGCGCACCGACGTATCCATCTTTGGGCAGGAGAGCAACCCCACAACATGGCGCTTGGCGCACATGAACCTTGCCATCCACGGCATCGAGGCCAAGCTTGGCGATCAGCCCGCTGACACGTTCCTGCGCAACCAGCACCCCGACCTGAAGGCCGACTTTGTTCTCGCCAACCCTCCGTTCAATGTGAGCGACTGGTCCGGCCAACTGTTGCGTGGCGACAGGCGCTGGGCATACGGCGACCCGCCGGTCGGCAACGCTAACTACGCTTGGATCCAGCACTTCATTCACCACCTCGCCTATCCGAACGGCAAGGGTGGGGGCGCGGCCGGGTTCGTGATGGCGAACGGCAGCTTGTCGAGCAACACCGGCGGCGAAGGCGAGATCCGCCGCAAGATCATCGAGGCCGACCTTGTTGATTGCATCGTCGCGCTGCCCGCGCAGCTCTTCTTCACCACCGGGATTCCGGTGTGCTTGTGGTTTCTCACCCGCGACAAGACCGGCCACAACATCCGTCGTGGCACGCCGAACCGCCCCGGGGGCCGTGCGGGCGAAACTCTCTTTATCGATGCCCGCAAGCTTGGGACGATGGAGACCCGCGTGCTGCGCGTGCTCGCTGGCACCGAAGATGCCGAGAGCGTCCCTGGCACGGGCGACCCGCTGCCCGCATCCGACGTTGGTCGCATCGTCTACGCCTACCGCCGCTGGCGCGGCGAGCCCTCCCCAGAGTGGTGGGACGAGGACGAGCACGGCGTGTGGTCGTTTGCGCCGACCCCCGGCTTCGCCAAGCCCGCGAAGCTCGACGAAATTGCCAAGCACGGCCACGTCCTCACTCCTGGCCGCTACGTCGGCACGGAGGAGCAAGAGGTCGATGCAGAGCCGTTCGCCGAGAAGTACCCACGGCTAGTGGCGGAGCTGGAGCAACAGCTGGCGGAGGGGGCCCGGTTGGCGAATGTCATACGGCAACGGCTTTCAGAGGTAAGCGATGCGGACTGACGGTCGACCGGCTTGGCCAAGCTTCGCTCTGACGGATGTTTTCGACATCCGGTCCGGCTTGTCGAAGCCAGCGTCCGAATTCGGGTCGGGCTTTCCGTTCGTTACTTTTAAGGACGTACTCGACAACTACTTCTTGCCCGAGCAGCTTGGAAGCCTTGTGCGATCAAGCGAGACGGAACGAGAACTATCCGATGTTCGGCGCGGCGATGTTTTCCTCACCAGGACGAGTGAAACGCAGGAAGACCTGGGGATGAGTAGCGTCGCATTGCGAGACTACGAAGGCGCTACGTTCAATGGCTTTACGAAGAGGCTGAGGCCAAAGAGTACCCAGCAGATCGTTCCCGAGTACGCGGCCTATTACCTTCGCAGTCCACTGTTTCGCGGTGAGATGAGCGGGTTCTCATCGTTATCAACGCGAGCCAGCTTGAATAATGACATGCTGAGCCGGCTTCAGATCGTCTTGCCGGATCGAAAGATTCAGGAAGGGATTGGGTACACGCTGCGCTCGCTAGACGACAAGATCGGGCAGAACCATCGAACGTGTCGGTCATTGGAGGAGTTGGCGCGGGCCACGTTCAAGGCGTGGTTTGTAGACTTCGAGCCGGTCAAGGTCAAGGCCGCCGGGCAGACCAGTTTCCCGGGCATGCCCCCCGCTGCTTTCGCCGCCCTTCCTGATCGCCTAGTCGACTCACCGCTCGGACTGGTGCCGCAGGGGTGGGAGATACGACCGATTGGGGATCTCGTGACGGTTAAGGGTGGGGGCACGCCAAGTACGAAAGTCGCCGAGTATTGGGACGGAGGCATTCACTTCTGGGCGACGCCGAAAGATCTCTCGGGTCTGCAAGACCCAGTGCTGCTCGAAACCAACCGACGCATTACCAACGCGGGGGCTGCATGCATCAGTTCCGGCGTTTTGCAAAAGAACACGGTGCTGTTGTCGTCGCGTGCGCCGGTCGGATACACCGCTCTAGCTAAAGTGCCCGTGGCAGTGAACCAGGGGTTCATTGCGATGACATGCAATGGACCGCTTCCCCCACATTACGTGCTTCACTGGACCAGATCCATGCTCGGAGAAATCAAATCACGAGCGAGCGGCACGACCTTTCCCGAAATCAGTAAAGGTGCGTTCCGTCCGATACCAGCCATTCTGCCTTCCGTCGTCGTAGTGCAAGCATTCGAGAACTTCACGGCGAGTTTGTTCGATCTTATTGAAGCGAATGCACGAGAGTCTTTCTCACTCAAAGATATGAGAAGCTATCTGCTCCCGCGATTAATGACTGGCGCGGTGAAGGTACGCCCATGAGCGATTCGTCTGCGAGAGACCACGCCGAACCGGATTCCAAGAGTCCAGCCGAAGCATTGCTCCAGTGGCGTGAGACGCGCGACGCGGATCGTTACCGCCAATGGTGCTTAGATGCATTCGAAGGATATGTCAGGGTTGGTGAGCATGAGTTTCATCCGGCCGAAGTTCTGCGCCTTAGGTCAGACGTGGTCGATAAAACAATAGCGGAGTGCAAATCTCAACTCTTGGAACAAGATGACGAAACGATCTGCAGTCAGTTTCCTTCGCCCCTCGCAATCCCCTATCAACAAGCCATCTCCGGACCGCGCGATCCTCTGCGTCGATTGACACGTATGCGCGACACGTGGGAGGGGTTGATCAATTTACTCTCCGCTATGGTAATTGCTGAGGCCAAAATAGTTGGGGTAGGCGTACCTCCCGTACAGGTGATCGAGTCGGCTTCGAGGCGCGCTATCAAACACAAGGATTTGCGGAGCGACAAGATTTCCATTCGTATTGGCATGATAGAAGGAATACTTGAAAGCTGGCGAGGCTCCGGCGTACGGGCAGTCTTGGCTGACTTGATTCCGATTGGACTTCCCGCTGAACTGCGTCGTCTAAATTCGGTGCGCAATGGATTCTCGCATTTGGGCACGCTCTCGGACATGCAAGCAACCCACTTGGTCGAGGAGAGTCGGCCCATACTGCACGACGCACTAGTGGACTGCCTTTTCCTAGCTGATACGCAGCTTGTTCGTCTAATTAAAATGACACCAGGATCTCCACCTTCAGCGGAAGTGGACAGGTTAAACGGCCACTCGACAGCACGCCATGTCAGCGACTTGGAATTGGATGCAGATGCGCAAAAAGTTGTGATGCAAGCGGGGAAAGTTGGATCCTACGACCGCGTACTCGCAAAAGTACGTTCACGGTGTCTTGATTTGTCTCCATATTTCTATGCTTGCGATGACGACTCGGGACATCACACCCGTATCGCGTTCTTTAAGAAGCGAGCGGCGGGTATGTGCCACCTAGAAGTAGTTGGTGACTCTCTTCCTCTGATGTCAGCGGCAACTCTCCACGCTCACGAGTTCGCCCACTGCGAAGTCGCGGTGGTCGGGAGCCAGGGGGGTGTCGGCGATGATTAGTATTTCCGAGCGCTTCATCGAGGAGGAATCTGCCCGAATATTCGAAAAAATGGGGATTCATTGCGAACTGACGCTAGGCCTCGACTTCGACAATCGTGAGCGCCCAGACATCAGCAGTGGTGTTCTTCCGCGTCGACTCGTTGACCGCGTGCAAAGTATTAATCCAAGTCTGCCGCACTCGATCAGCGCGGAAGTTTCGTTGGAGGCCAGACGACCGCCTCACCCCACGCTCATAGAGAACAACCGCTGGTTTCACGATCTGCTCACCAGTGGCGTGCCCGTCGAGTACAAGGACACCGTCACGGGAGAGACGCGCGGCGGGCGGATGCGGTTGATCGACTTTGATAACCCCGCAAACAACGACTTCTTGGTCGTGCGGCAGCTCACCGTCGCAGGGACAAACGGCAAGACCATTCGGCCGGACTTGGTTTTGTATGTCAACGGCTTGCCGCTGGTCGTGATCGAGCTGAAGGATCCGGCCAACACTGCGGCAACGTTGGACACCGCAATTGACCAGCTCGAGCGGTACAAGACTATGGCGCCCGATCTGTTCGTGCCAAACCTACTGCTGGTCGCCAGCGATGGGCTGCTAACCCGGGTGGGGAGCATCACCAGTGGTCGGCAGCGCTTCACGCCGTGGCGACCTGCAAATGGCGGCGAGCCGACTCTGGAGGCATTGATCCGCGAGCTGCTGAATCCAGTGGCGCTATTGGACTATCTGCGGTCTTGCGTAGCGTTCGAAGAGGACGAGCGTGGGAATATCGTCAAGAAGGTGGCGGGATATCACCAGTTCCGCGCAATGCGTAAGGCACGGGCTAGCGTGGTTGGAGCGATCAAGTCGCCGGACCGCAGTGACGATGCGGCAGGCAAGGGCGGAGTCGTCTGGCACACGCAAGGCAGCGGCAAGAGCCTGACGATGCTGATGCTGGCCGGCACGCTGGTACGCGCGGCGGAGATGGCCAATCCGACGGTGTTGATCGTCACCGACCGCAACGACCTGGACGACCAGCTCTTCGACACTTTCGCGATGGGCCGCGCGCTGCTGCGGCAACACCCGGTACAGGCTGACAGCCGTGAGCACCTACGGCAACTGCTAGACCGGGCCAGCGGCGGGGTGGTGTTCACGACGATCCATAAGTTCACCGAGGCGCACGGCACGATCAGTGAGCGGGCGAATGTCGTCGCGATGGCGGACGAAGCGCACCGCAGCCAGTACGGCTTCGTCGAAGGCGGGGCGCGGTGGATGCGCGAGGCACTCCCCAACGCGACCTTCGTCGGTTTCACCGGCACCCCATTGACGGCTGGCGACCGTGTCACCCGGAATGTGTTTGGCGAGTACGCCGACGTCTACGACATTCGTCAAGCGGTGGCTGACGGCGCGACAGTGCCGATTTACTACGAGCCGCGTATCGTAAAGCTCTCGATCGACGAAGCAGGCGCAAAGCAGGCGGAGGCAAGAATCGCGCAGTACGCGACCCGCGACGAGAACGGGCAGGAGACGCCAGAGAGCATTCGCATTCCGCTGGAGGAGCTGTATGGCGCACCAGAGCGGCTGGAGCGCGTAGCGAGGTTCGTTGCCGATCATTGGGACGAGCGCCGCGCCGCGATGGAAGGTAAGGCGATGCTCGTAACAATGAGCCGCGATATCGCCGCTCGGCTGTACGACGAGATCCGCAAATTGCATCCGGCGTGGCACGACGAGGACGACGCGAAGGGTGCGATGAAGGTCATCATGTCCAGCGGATCGGACGACCCAGAGTACATGGCGCTACACGCGCGGAGTAAGGCGCAACGCAAGCTATTGGCGGACCGGTTCAAGGACCCGGTCGACGATTTCCGGCTGGCGATCGTCGTGGACATGTGGCTCACCGGTTTCGATGTGCCCAGCGCGCACACGATGTACTTAGACAAACCCCTGGCCGGGCACAATCTGATGCAGGCCATTGCGCGCGTGAACCGCGTGTACGGTGAGAAGCCCGGCGGCTTGGTCGTGGACCTGATCGGACTTGCCGACCCGCTAGCGGACGCGCTGGCGACCTACGCGAACGCGACGGGTGAGACAGATAAGCCGGTTCAGGAACTACAGGACGAGGCGATCCCGGCCATGCAGTCGGCCTTTGAGCAACTGCGCGCCTTCTTCCACGACTTCAACTATGTGGCGGCGTTACACGTAGCGCCCGCGGACGTGTTGCGTGTGTACCTGGGTGCCATCGACCACGTGCTGGACATGAAGCACAACGTGGGCGACGAAACTGGCTGGCAGCGGTTTGGCGACATGGTAAAGCGGCTGGCGACGGCGTTCGCATTGGCCGTGCCACGGGAGGAAACACGGGAAGTCGCGCCGCACTTGGCGTTCTTCCAGCGCGTGGTGGCGATGATCCGCAAGCGGCTCACCGACGAGCGCGGACCAGCAGATGGACGAAGCGATGGATCTGCCGACATCGATGCCGCTGTCCGGCAGGTGATCGGCGGTGCGGTGAATGCGGGCGAGGTGATCGACCTGTTCGCCGCCGCCGGGCTCGACACAGCGCGGCTGGACATTCTCAGCGACGAGTTTCTGGAACGGGTGTCTGCCCTGGAGCAGAAGAACTTGGCGCTGGAAACGCTGCGCAAACTGCTGGCCGACCAGATTAAGCTCAGTGAACGGTCCAATCTCGTGCAAGCGCAGAAGTTCCGTGTGGCGCTAGAGAAAGCGATGCTCAGCTACACGAACAAGCAGATCACGACAGCCCAAATGATCGCGCAGTTGCTAGAACTGGCGAAGTGGGTCCGCGAAGCAAAGCGACATGGGCAAGACCTTGGCCTGAGCGACGAGGAGACGGCGTTCTACGATGCTTTGGCGGAAAACGGATCCGCCAAAGAGGTTATGAGGTCAGACCAGCTTCGCTTGATGGCTCGAGAGCTGGCGGAAATGGTGAAGAAGATGCCTCGGCTTGATTGGACCCAGCGGGAGAGCGTACGGGCCGATCTGCGGCGCAAGGTTCGTCGGTTGCTGGCGATGTACGGCTATCCGCCGGACCTTTCAGAGGAAGCAGCACAGCTCGTGCTCAAGCAGGCAGAGTTGTCGACCGGGCGCAGCACATAGTCAGTCACATGAAGACGGCCGATTGAGGACTTCATGGCAGCGAAATTGCTTGATTGAAACTTGACGCATGCCGCTCGGACGGCTGCGTCTGTATCGGGTCACGGGCGAAGTCGACCCACACGTGTTGGCGTGGGCTGTGAGTGGCTGTCTGCCGCAAGTTGCCGGCCGGAAAAATGGCTCGAGCGGCAACTCACGCTGCAAAGCGGCATACGGACTCAATTGTGCGATTGAGCGA
This sequence comes from Variovorax sp. V35, assembly GCF_041154465.1. NCBI lineage: Bacteria > Pseudomonadati > Pseudomonadota > Betaproteobacteria > Burkholderiales > Comamonadaceae > Variovorax > Variovorax sp. V35. The sequence continues at coordinate 5,862,099 of NZ_AP028666.1, read as the reverse complement.
GTTCGGGTGCGACGCACTGATGGTGCCGACGATTGCCCGCCTTCGATGGAGCGCGCATATATGAGTTGGTATGACACGTTTTGGCGTCTCCGCCTGATGGTCACTCGATGTGTGGGGGCGAGACGAATTGACGAGATGCTCGACTGCGGGCCCGAAAGCTCGTTATTGCTGCGAATGATCGGAGGAGAAAGAAAAACGCCCGCGCAACCCGCATGAGGCCTAGATATCTTGTAGGCGCTTTCTGCCATTAGCCTCTATTCATGCGGGCTCGTGATTTGGGGCAAGCCACTTGCCCCCTCACCCACCCTACCTCCCCGACTCATACCACCGCACCAGAATGCGCGTCCCAGCCGCAGCCTCAAACTGCTGCCAAGCCAACACCGCATTCCCCACTTCATTCATCGCCAGATCCGGCGAAGTCGCAATCTCGTCTGTGCCCTCCTGAGCCACAGGCGTCCCCCAGCCATCCGCCGACGTGTGCCGGGCCGCATAGAGATCGCTCGTCCCCACCCCATTCCCCTGCGCCCACGCCACCAACGTAAGCGCGCAGTGAAGTCATCTTGATCGCGTGAGAGCCGACAGGCATCGTGTCCGCGATGAATGATGTGGACACGATAGATGGTGTGGTTAAGCGGGCCACCCGTCGCAAGCACAGCGTGCAACTCAAGGCCGAGGTCCTGGAGGCGTGCCGGCAACCGGATGCCTCTGCCGCAGCGATCGCGAGGTTGTACAACCTGAACGCGAACGTGGTGCACCGGTGGCGTGCCGACGATCGGAAGGCGGCCGCGTCGAAGGCGGCCGAAGCTCCGACCTTGCCGATGCCCGGTTTCATCGCACTCGATGTGCAGCCCGAAGCCGAGGTGCCCATGCGCGACATCCGCGTTGAACTGAAGAGAGGCAGCGCCACCGCAGTCGTGTACTGGCCGGTGGAGTCGGCTTCGTCGTGCGCAGCCTGGCTGCGCGAATGGCTGCGTTGATCCGCATTGACGCCGTGTGGCTGGCCACCGAGCCGATCGACATGCGAGCCGGGACGGAGACGGCGCTGGCGCGTGTCGTGAAGGTCTTCGGGGCCGCGCACCCGCACCACGCCTACCTGTTCGCCAACCGGCGGGCCAACCGCATGAAGGTCCTCGTGCACGATGGCATTGGTCTCTGGCTGTGCGCACGTCGATTGAACCAGGGTCGATTCCTATGGGCCAACGCGAGCCTGGGCACGCAGATGGCGATGACGCGTGAGCAGCTTGATGCGCTCGTGCTTGGGCTGCCCTGGCAGCGCGTAGGTTCAGCAGGCATCATCACCGTGGTGTGATCGCGCGGCAGCCGTGCAATTGCGGCAAACGCCGATGACAGTCGCACGATCGCGCGGCACTCTACGTATTCATGGTGGATGCCGAACAACTGAAGGGCCTGCGTGCAGAGCAACTGTACGAGGTGACCCTCCGGCTCATCGATGGCTTCGCCGAGCAACAGCGCCAGCTCGAGGCCAAGGACCAATCGATCGAGACGCTCACGCGCGAGATCGCCTTCAAGTCCACCAAGGTCGACCAACTCACCCACGAGCTCGCACAGTACAAGCGTCTGCGCTTTGGCAAGAGCAGCGAGAAGCTCGATGCGGCGCAGGCCAGTCTTCTGGAGGAGACGCTTGACGCTGACCTGGCGGCCATCGAAGAAGAGCTGAAGCAGCTTCGCTCCCCACCAGCCAAGCCGGAGGACAAGCAGCAGCCGCGCCGCATGCCGCTGCCCGCCCACCTGCCGCGCGTCGATGTCCGCCACGAGCCCGCGTCGACCACCTGTGCGTGCGGCTGCGAGCTCAAACGCATCGGCGAAGACGTGGCCGAGAAGCTCGACTACGTTCCCGGCGTGTTCACCGTTGAGCGGCATGTCCGCGGTAAGTGGGCCTGCGCGAAGTGCCAGACGCTGATGCAGGCGCCGGTGCCGGCCCAGGTGATCGACAAGGGCATCCCCACGGCCGGCCTCCTGGCGCAGGTGATGGTGGCCAAGTACGCCGACCACCTTCCGCTTTACCGGCAGGAAGCCATCTTCGGGCGCGCCGGCCTCGCCATCCCGCGTTCGACGCTCGGCGCGTGGGTCGGCGCCTGTGGCGTACGTCTGCAACCGCTGGTCGATGCGCTCAAGCAAGCCATCCTTACCCACCGCGTGCTGCACGCCGACGAGACCCCCGTGGCCATGCTCAAGCCAGGGACAGGCAAGACGCACCGTGCCTACCTGTGGGCCTACACGCCAGGCGCCTTCGAAGGCATGAAGGCGGTGGTCTACGACTTCGCCGACAGTCGGGCTGGCCAGCATGCGCGGGACTTCCTGGGCGAATGGCGCGGTGCACTCGTGTGTGATGACTACTCGGGCTACAAGACCCTGCTGGCCGAGGGCGTCGTCGAAGCTGGCTGCCTGGCCCATGCCCGGCGCAAGTTCGTCGAGCTGCACACGGCCAACAAGAGCCAGATCGCAGAGGCTGGCATCCAGTACTTCGCCCGGCTCTACGAGATCGAGCGCGAGGTGAGGGACCTCCATGCTGATGAACGGCGACGGATCCGCCAAGCGCGGGGACGACCGATCGCGCAGGCGCTGCATGCCTGGATGATCGCCCAGCGGCAGAAGGTTCCGGAAGGCTCAGGAACAGCCAAAGCGCTGAACTACAGCCTGAAGCGCTGGGCTGCGCTGACGCGCTACCTGGACGACGGGAGCTTGCCTGCGGACAACAACTGGGCAGAGAACCAGATCCGGCCCATCGCCGTGGGCAGAGGCAACTGGCTGTTCGCCGGGAGCCTGCGCGCCGGCCAACGCGCCGCAGCAGTCATGAGCTTGATCCAGTCGGCCAAGCTCAGCGGACACGACCCCTATGCCTATCTCAAGGACGTCCTGACTCGACTGCCGATGCAGCGCGATAGTCAGATCGCCGAGCTCCTGCCACATCACTGGCGACCTGCGGCAACAGCGCGTTGATTCACTGCATTCGCCGACGGTGATCTGCGGCTGCGCGTCCGGTCCTTATGTGGGGTAGCGCACAGAACGTGAGACCAGGAAGTGCCACCATCGCTGCATGGCAACGATCCCCGTTACGACGAGCAAGCCGATTCAGCAGGCCTGGGCGGCTTGGGAGACTGCTGTTGAAGCCGTCCTGCAAGACATCAATCGAATTGCAAAGGGCGGGCAGTCAAACCCTGCAGTGACGTGCGAATTGATGGCCGCAGTTGAAGTCGCTCGCCTGCGATGTGAGGAGGTGGACCCTTGTGACGTACCCCTCATCGGCACCAAGCCCGGCCCCCGAGAGACTCACACAAGATGAGTTTGCCGGTTGCGTACCCACCAACGCATTGGTCGCATCGTCCACACCCAATGCAGGCAAGCTCGCCAACGCCTGCGAGGCCGCCGCCCGCACCACACGGTCCGCGCCGAATGCAGCCCCCGGCGCCGCCGTCGCCGCCATGAGCGCGTTGTCCAGCCGCCCCCAACTCACGACCGCCGCACCCGCCGCATTCATGCGCAGCACGGGCGTGCTCAACAACGCCTGCGTGGCGACGAACGGTGCGCCCACCCGTGCAGTGCCGCTCTGCCATGCGCCCGCCGAGAAGTGCTTGAACCACACGGCGCTTTCCCACAGGTTGCTGCCGCCGGGCAGGTCGGCCTGGCCCCAGGCGAGCAGGGCGTTGCCGGCGGCGTCGATCGCCAGGTCGTGGGCACCGATCGAGTGGCCGGTGCCGGTGTCGGGCACGAGTTCGGTGGCCGTGGTCCAGGTGCCGCTTGCGTTGGCGCGGTTGGTCCAGAGCGAGGCGCTGCTGCCGTCGGAGCGCTTCCACACCGCGACCGATTCGCCGGAGGCGGCGACCACGACCGCCGGGTCGCCGTCGACGCTGCCCACGACCTCGTTGGTCTCGATGAGCGCGGCGGTGCCCCAGCCGCCGGCCGGGGTGTAGCGGTTGGCGTAGATGCTGAAGCGCGTGGCCGGGCCGATCTGCGACCACACGGCGACGGCGTTGCCGTTGGCGTCGATGCCCACGCTGGCGTTGCCGACGATGCCGGTGCCGGTTTCCAGCAGCGCGGGGCTGCCCCAACCGCCCGCCGGGTCGACGGGCAGCGCCCACAGGTCGTAGCCGGTCACGGAGCTCAGCTGGGTCCACAGCACGACGGCGCGGCCGCTGGGCTTGTCGATGGCGATGCGGATGTCGCGCACGCCGCCGGCGTTGGCCTCGAGGCGCTGCGGTGCGGTCCAGCCGCTGCCGGGCAGGTAGCGGCTGCCCCATAGGCGGTCCACCTGCGAGTTGCCTTCGACCTGGCGCCACACGACCAGCGCGCGCCCCTGCGCATCGATCGCGGTCTTCGGCAGGCTGGCGCCGCCGGCCGACAGCGCCGCTGCATCGCCCCAGCCGATCACGGGCGGTGCGGCCACGAAAGTGGCCGTCACGCCGAGTGCCGCGTCCATCCGCACGGTGCAGGTGCCGGCGCTGCCGCTGCAGGCGCCGCCCCAGTTGCCGAGCACCTGTCCTGCGGCCGGCGTGGCTGCGAGGATGACCTCGGTGCCCGCGCTGAAATCCGCACTGCAGCGATCGGGGCAGTCGATGCCTGCGGGCTGCGATCCGACGCGGCCGTTGCCGGTGATGCCGACCTCCAGGCGATGGGTCACTGCCACCGGTGGGGGCGCGGGCGGAAAGATGCCCAGGGGTGGCAACGCGCCGCCGCCTGATCCGCCACCACCGCCGCCGCAGGCCGCCAGCAGGGCCAGCGCCCCTGCGCACACCATCCACCGTCCGTAGCTGCTCGTCTTCGTCATGTCCGTGTTCCTCCTCGTCTGCTGGCGCCGGGGCCCGGCGCCTTTTGTGCTTGCTTGTCCGTTCAAGAGGGGCGGATCGTAGGGACGGCTGCGCGTGCGGCCCATAGCACCTTCGGGCACCTGCCCGAAGGTGCTATGGGCCGCTGCAAGGTGTCCCGATAGGCTCCCTGCATGACCTCTTCACGCACGCTCTTCTGCCTGCCCTGGCTTCTCACGGCTGCCGTTCTGGCGGGTGGCTGCGCTTCGCACGCCGTGACCGACGACGCCATCGTCACGAACACCTCGCGGGCGCTGGGCCTGCCGCCGCAGGCGTTCACGATCTCGAACCGGGCCGACAGCGGTGTGCAGACGACCTTCCAGGCCCGCACCGACGGCGGACGGGTCTACAGCTGCTACGTGGAGGGTTCGGTGTCGGTCGTGGGCCGGGTGGTCAGCGATGCCATCTGCCAGGAGATGCGCCAGAGCGACGCCCCCGCGTCCGCGCGCCGCTCCGCCACGCGGCCGGCGACCAGCCCCGCGCCAGCCTGCAATGCGCTGCTGCGCGCGGCGGGCCGTTGCAACTGAGGCTTCGCGAAAGCCGGCGTGGCACCGACGCGCCGGCGTGGACAACAATGGCGCCCTACGAGGAGAGGGCGCGGGCCGGGCCCGCACCCGAGGATCACGGCACCATGAAACTCCTGCTTGTCGACGATCACCCGCTGTTCGGTGTCGGCTTTGCCCATGCGCTGACGCACGCCCGCCCCGACTTCGAAGTGCAGACCGCGCTCTCGCTGGCCGAAGGCGTGGCGCGCGCCTCGCAATGCGCGCCCGACATCGTGCTGATCGACTACCGCCTGGGCGGTGAAGACGGCCTCGAGGGCCTGCGTCTCTTCGGCGCCCGGCATCCCCTCGTGTCGCGCCTGATGATCTCGGGCGACGAAGAACCTGCACTCGCCGCCCGCGCACGCGCCGCGGGTGCGGCCGGCTTCATCGGCAAGTCGCGCTCGGTGGCGCACATCGCAGCGGCGCTGGACGAGGTGGCCGCGGGTGGCGAGTCTTTCGACGTGCTGGTCTCGCGCACCGGCCTGCCGGTGGCGAGCCTCACGCCGCGCCAGCTCGAAGTGCTGCTGCTGGTGGCGCAAGGCCGCCAGAACAAGCAGATCGCCGCCGAGCTGGCGATCGCGGAGCGCACGGTCAAGCTCCACATCACGGCGCTGCTCGACACGATGGACGCGCGCAACCGCACCCACCTGCTGGTCCAGGCGCGGCGCGCGGGGCTGCTGCTGGAGTCGCGATGAAGCCTTCGGTGCCTGCCGCTCTCGCATCCCCGCTGAAAGCGCCGCGCGACCCCGGTGTGCGCGGCCTCATTGCCGCGTGCCTGCGCTTCTCGGACCTCCAGCTGCAGCAGGTCGAGCAGATGATCCGCACCACGCCGTGGGCGTGGATGCTGGCCGCGCTTGGCGGGTACCTGTGCTACCGCGAATACGCGACGGGCGCGGACGGCGCGCGCATGCAGGCGTGGTTCGCCGTCTACTGCTTCCTCGTGGCCGTGCGGGGCGGCATCTGGGTGGCATGGGCGCTGCGGCCGGGCCTTCGGTCGAACCTCGCGGCGATGGCGCTGCCCCTCATGGCCAGCAGCCAGAGCCTGGCCTTGTCGTGGGGCGTTCTGTGCGTCCTGCTGCAGAACGACGGGCCGGCGCAGGCCGAGGCCATCCTTCACATCACGATGGTCACCGTCTCGCTCGGCGGCGCCATCCGGCTCTCGACGATGGAGCGGTCGGCCATCGTCTATGTGGGCCTCATCCTCGGTCCGCTGGTGCTGCGCGACATCTGGTTCGGCGGCAGCTACCACTTGGCCATGGCAATGATCGTGACGCTGATCGGCGTCTACACGCTGCTGAGTTCCCGGGAGCTCTCGCGCGCGCTGCACGAGATCCAGGCGCAGCGTCGACGCAATGCCGAACTGGTGACCGCGCTGAGCGCCGAAAACGAGCGCAGCCGTTCGGCCCGCCAGACCGCCGAGGAAGCCGTGGCGGCACGCATGCGTTTCTTCGCCTCGGCCAACCACGACCTGCGCCAGCCGCTCAACGCGATGGCGCTGCTGGCGCAGACCCTGCACACGGTCAGCACGCAGCCGCAGGTGCAGGCGCTCTCCGAGCAGCTGGTGGCCTGCGCCGACGGCATGACCGACGTGGTGGACGACCTGCTCGACATCACGCGCGCCGATGCCGGATCGATCAGCCCGCAATGGTCGCTCTTCGCCATCGACGAGCTGCTGCGCGACTGCTGCCGGCCGCACCAGGCCGTGGCCGCGGCCAAGGGGCTGACGTTCGAGCTGGCCATCGACCCCGCCACCGTCCGCAGCGACCGCGCCTTGCTCACGCGCGTCGTCACCAACCTGCTGGCGAACGCCATCCGCTACACGCACAAGGGTACGGTGCGGATCGGCGGCTCGGTCGACAACGGCCGGCTGCGGCTGGCCATCGAAGACACGGGCATCGGCATCGCGCCCGAGCACCTGCCGCACGTCTTCGACGAGTTCTATCAAATCGATAACCCCGCGCGCGACCGCCGCCTGGGCTATGGCCTGGGCCTCGCGACCGTGAAGCGCCTGAGCGAACTGCTCGACCTGCGCGTGACCGTGCGCTCGCAGCCGGGGCAGGGCAGCGTGTTCGACGTGCAGGTGCCGTTGGCCGATGCGGCCGAGAGCGGCCGGGCGGACGACGCCGAACGGCTCGCCGCGTCATCGACCGCCGCATTGGCCGCGCGCGTGCTCGTGCTCGACGACGACCAGAGTTCGTTGCAGGCGCTGCAAGGGCTGCTGGCCTCCTGGGGCGCGGAGGTCCGCGCCGCGAGCGACATGGCGAGCGCACTGGTGTGCCTGCAGGCGGGCTTCCGGCCCGATGCGCTGGTGGTGGACCTGCGGCTCGGCCTGCAGGCGAGTGGCCTGCAGGCCATCGCGGACCTGCGCCTTGCGTTGAACGAAGCCGACCTGCCTGCGTTGATCGTGACCGGCGACGTCGGCGGCGATTCGCTGGCGGCGGCACGCGAGGCCCGCCTGCCGGTGCTCGTCAAGCCGGTGCGGCCCTCGCAGCTTCGCGCCTTCCTGGGCCATGCGCAGGCCTGGCGGCGGACGGGCGTCTCGAGCGAGTAGCTGAAAGCCCCGGGCGACTCGCTTCGCGCCGGGTCTCATCCTCCCCATCCATTGCTCCGCCTGGTCAGGGCGCCGCGTGTGTGATGGCGCGGGAAAACACCGAGAGCGCGTTCGTTGACTGGCCCACCCGCAATCCCTAAAGTTCATCCATCTGATCAATTGAGCAGTTGAAGATCAAATGTTCACAAAATACACGACATGGACCCCGAACTGAGTCTTTCCATCCGCGCCGCATGGCTGGCCTACGTGGGCGGCCACACGCAGGAGCAGATCGCCGAGCGCCTCGGCGTGTCGCGCGTCAAGGTGCAGCGGCTGATCGCTTCGGCCATGCAGAGCGGGTTGATCAAGTTCTTCGTGGAAGGTGTGCCTGCCGAGTGCATGGCGCTCGAAGACAAGCTGGTGGAAGCCTTCGGCCTGAAGCGCTGCGTGGTCGTCCCGACCACCCAGGCCGACCTGGACGATGCGACCGATGCGATCCCCGCGCTGGCAGTGGCTGCCGCACGCCAGCTGACCCGTGTCCTCGACGCCGGCGAGGTGCGCACCATCGGTGTGGGCCACGGTCGCACGCTGGCCGCGATGGTCGAGCGGATGCCCGCGGCGAATCGCAAGGACACGCGCTTCATCTCGCTCCTGGGCAGCCTCACGCGACGCTCCGCCGCCAACCCGTTCGACCTGATTGCCAAGCTGGCCGAGCGCACGGGCGGCGAGTGCTACTTCATGCCGGTGCCGTTCCTGGCCGACAGCCGGGCCGACGCTCAGGTGCTGCGCGCCCAGCGTGGCGTGCAGCACGTGCTCGAGCTCGTGCGCGAGTGCCAGCTCTGCGTCGTCGGTGTCGGCGACCTGGGGCCGGACACCCATCTGCTGCGCACCCAGTCGGTCACGGCCAAGGAGCTGGCGGCGCTGCGCAAGGCGGGGGCGGTCGGCGAACTCGCCGGCTGTTTCGTGGCGTCGAACGGCGAACCGGTGAAGTGCGAGATGAACGAACGCGCGGTCGGTGCGTCGCTGGACGACCTGCGCGGGCGCGACGTGCTCGCGGTGGCCGGTGGCACGTACAAGGCCGAGGCGATCTGCGCGGTGCTCAACACCGGCCTGATCACCGAGCTGATCGTCGACGAGGCGACCGCGCAGCTGTGCCTGCGCCATCAGGCCAGTCAGCGCCGCTGACCGGGCCGCCATCTTCCGGCCGTCGGAGTCGGTGCCCCTAGAGCGCCAACGTCGACCGGAGCAGACAGGTTCAAGAAGATCAACAGGGAGGAGGTTCGCATGGGCGCCCAGCTCGAGATTTCCGCGCGCAGACCGTTCCGTCTGCGGACGTCGGCCTGCGTGTGGACGGCGGTGCTCCTGCTGCTGTGCGTGGCGATGGTGCTGGACACCAAGGCGGTCCGCATCGGCTCCCCCGAAGACGCACGGGTCGACGCGTTCTCGGCCGAGGCCTACGGCAAGAAGGCATTCGCACCCATTCGGGCCCTGATCGAGAAGGCGGCCGTCGACGCCCCGGTGCTGGCGCAGGCCCTCGCGGCGGACAAGGCGGCAGCCGGCGAGACCTACGGCAAGCCCGGAAGCGTCGGGCCGATCTTCCCGGTCCGGTTCACCGGGACGGTCGGCGAGGGTCGTGCGGGCATCTTCACGGTGGTGGTCGACGGCCTGCCGCAGGGACTGCAGCTTCGCGTGCAAACCGGGCCTGCCCTCAACGGCACCGAGGTGCGGGACGCGACGGGCACCGTGGCCTTCGGCCAGTTCACCAACCAGATCGACTACCAGGACGCGGGCTCGGCACTGAACAACGAGGTCAAGGCGCAGGTGCTCGGCACGCTCGAGCGCGACACGCTCACCGGCAGGAAGGTCGACGTCGTCGGTGTGTTCCAGCTCATCAATCCGTCGAGCTGGCTCGTCACGCCCGTGCGGCTGGGCGTGCAATGAGCGCCGCTGGCATCGCCCGGGATCCCGACAGCGCGATCGTGCTGTCGGCGCAAAACATCGCCAAGTCGTACGGCAGCGTGCAGGCGCTCAAGGGCGTGAACTTCGACATCCACCGCGGACAGGTCACGACGCTGTTCGGTGAAAACGGCGCCGGCAAGTCCACGCTGATGAAGATCCTCTCGGGCGTGGTCACGCCCACGTCGGGCGACATCGTGCTCGACGGCGTGCCGGTGGTCCTGGCGTCGGCTGCCGACGCACGCGAACGCGGCATCTCGATCATTCACCAGGAGCTGAGCCTGGCACCGAACCTCTCGGTGCGCGACAACGTCTTCATGGGCCGCGAGCTGCGCAGCGCCACCGGCGTCGACTTTGCCGAAGAGGCGCGGCGCACGCGGGCGCTGATGGCGGAGCTCGAGGAAGCGATCGATCCGTTGACCTTGGTCGAAGACCTGCGCTTGGGCCAGCAGCAGATCGTCGAGATCGCGCGTGCGCTGTCGGTCAACAGCCGCATCCTGATCATGGACGAGCCCACGTCGGCGCTCTCGGCGACGGAGGTGGAGGCGCTGTTCAAGGTGATCCGCGACCTCACGGAGCGAGGGGTGTCGATCGTCTACATCTCGCACCACCTGGAGGAGGCGCTGCAGATCACCGACCACGCGGTGGTGCTGCGCGACGGTGCCATGACCGCCAGGGCGCCGCGTGCCGAGATCGATCTCGAATGGATCGTGCGCCACATGGTCGGCGAGAACTTCGATCTCGGCAGCCCGCCCGGTGGCTACGACTTCGGCGAAGTCGCGCTGGCCATCGAGGACGCCGTCCTCACCGAAAGCTCCGGCGCCGACGTCGTCGACCATGTGTCGCTCGACGTGCGGTCGGGCGAAATCGTCTGCATCTACGGGTTGATGGGCGCGGGGCGCACCGAGCTGCTGGAGGCCGTGGCCGGCCGGTGCGCACTCGACGGCGGGCGCGTGCTGCTCGAAGGGCAGGACGTGTCGAAGCTGAGCATCGCGCAGCGCATCGCCAAGGGCCTGGCGCTGGTGCCCGAAGACCGCCAGCGCGACGGCCTCGTGCAGACGATGAGCGTCGGCCAGAACCTCTCGCTGGCCAGCATCGGCGCCTTCGTTCGCGGGTGCTTCACATCGCCGGCCCGGGAACGTGCATGCGTCGACGAGTCGATCCGGCGCGTCACCGTCAAGACCAGCGGCGGCCAGGCGGCCATCGGATCGCTGTCGGGCGGCAACCAGCAGAAGGTGGTCATCGGAAAGATGCTCGCCACGCACCCGAAGGTCCTGCTGCTCGACGAGCCCAGTCGGGGCATCGACGTCGGCGCCAAGGCCGAGGTGTTCCGCCTGCTCGCCGAGCGCGCGCGGCAGGGCCTCGCGGTCGTGTTCTCGACCTCGGAGGTGAGCGAATGCCTGGGTGTCGCGCACCGGATCGTGGTCATGCGACGGGGGCGGATCTCGGCCCAGTTCGGCGCCGACGCCACCAAAGAAATGATCATGGCCGCCTCGGGCGAAGCCATGGTTGCCTGAATGAAGCCCTTCGAGCGGACATCACCATGAGCGAAGCCCCATCTCCAGCCCTGCCTTCCCGCTCTGCCAACGGCGGAGGCGGCGGCATCGACATCGTTCGCCTGCTGCTCGAAGGGCGCGCCTTCTTCGCGCTGATCGCGATCGTGGCCGTGTTCTCGTTGCTGTCGCCCGTGTACTTCTCGACCGGCAACTTCCTGATCATGTCGTCGCACGTCGCCATCTTCGGGCTGCTGGCCATCGGCATGCTGATCGTGATCCTCACCGGTGGCATCGACCTGTCGGTCGGATCGACCCTCGGCCTGTGCGGGGTCGTCGCCGGCTACCTGATGCAGGGCGTCACGATCGACGCGCTCGGCCTGGTGCTCTACCCGCCGGTCTGGGTCGTGGTGGTGCTGACCTGCGCGCTGGGCGCCCTCGTCGGGGCCGTCAACGGCGTGCTGATCGCTTTCTTCAAGGTGCCGGCTTTCGTGGCCACGCTGGGCGTGCTGTACGTCGCGCGCGGCGTGGCGCTGCTGATCACCAACGGGCTGACCTTCAATAGCCTCGGCGGCCGGCCCGAGTTGGGCAACACGGGCTTCAACTGGCTCGGCTTCGATCAGGTCCTGGGCATGCCGGTCGGCGTGCTGGTCCTGGCCATGGTCGCGGTGGTGGCGGCCGTGCTGCTCAACCGCACGGCCTTCGGGCGCTGGGTGTATGCGAGCGGCGGAAACGCGCGGGCGGCCGAACTGTCGGGCGTGCCCGTGCGATTCACGACCGTCACCGTCTACGTGCTGTCCGGTGTCTGTGCCGCCATTGCGGGGCTGGTCCTGTCGTCGCAACTGACCTCGGCCGGCCCGACGGCGGGCAGCACCTACGAGCTCACCGCGATCGCCGCCGTCGTGGTGGGCGGCGCGGCGCTCACCGGGGGGCGCGGCAACGTGCGCGGCACGCTGCTCGGCGCCTTCGTCATCGGCTTCCTGTCCGACGGGCTCGTGATCATCGGCGTGTCTTCCTACTGGCAGACCGTCTTCACGGGCGCCGTGATCGTGCTCGCGGTGCTGCTGAACGCCATCCGGTACGGCCGTCGGCCCGCGCGTGTTGCGACCCCGGCCGTCTCCGCCCAGCCACGGCCCACGGCCTGAAAGATTCCCGTTCGCCGCAGCCGCGGCATCTGTCCAGAAGAAACCACCAAGGAGACGAAGTCATGTTGAACACCACCCGCCGTACGCTGCTTGCTGCACTCTCGCTCACGCCCCTGATGGCCAGCCCGGCATGGGCCCAAGGCAAGGGCAAGGGGCTGATCACGATCATCGTGAACGACCCCGCCAACCCCTACTGGTTCACCGAAGGCGAGGTGGCCAAGGCCACGGCGCAGAAACTGGGCTACACCGCGGTCGTCGCCGCGCACACCGGCGACACCAACACCGAGAGCCGTCTGATCGACACGGCCATCACCAACAAGTCGGTCGCCATCATCCTCGACCCGGCGAACGCGAGCGGCTCGGTGGGCGCGGTGCAGAAGGCGGTGGCTGCGAAGATCCCCGTGATCCTCGTCAACGCCGAGATCAACAAGGAGGGCCTGGCGCAGGCGCAACTCGTGTCGAACAACGCCCAGGGCGCCGCGCTCGGGGCCCAGCACTGGGCCGAGCTGATGGGCAACAAGGGCAAGTACGTCGAGCTCGTCGGCGCCCCTTCCGACAACAACGCCGCGACCCGGTCGAACGGCTTCAAGACCGTGCTGAGCCAGTACCCGGACCTGGCCAAGGCCGGCTCGGAAGTCGCCAACTGGAACCGGACGCAAGGGCACAACAAGATGCAGTCGCTGATGCAGGCGCACCCCGACATCAAGGGCGTCATCAGCGGCAACGACGAGATGGCCCTCGGCGCGATCGCCGCGCTCAAGAAGGCGGGCAAGTTCAACGGGGTCGTCGTCGGCGGGTTCGACGGTTCGCCGGACTCGGTGGCCTCGGTCAAGGCCGGCGAGCTGGCCTACACGGTGCTCCAGCCCGTCGCGGTGTTCGCCGCCGCTGCCGTGCAGCAGGCCGACTCGTTCATCCGAACCGGCAAGACCGGTGCCAAGACCGAGAAGCAGCTGTTCGACTGCCTGCTGATCACCAAGGGCAATGCCGCCAAGTACTCCTCGCCGTTCGTCCTGGACAAGTAAGCCCACGCAACGTCACGACACCCCGGCACCGCAAGGTCCCGGCGGCGCTCGCCACGCGACGCCGCCGGTTGCGCAGCCGGTTCGAAGCAATTCGAAGAAATGGAAAGCACATGAAGATCGCCATTGCCGCGGACACCGCGGGCGCGCCCCTTGCCGAGGTTCTGGCCAGGCACTTCGCCGGCCGGGAGGGCCTCGAGGTGACCCACATCGGCCTGCCCGAGGAGGACGCCGACTTCTTCTATGCCGACCTCTCCGACCGGGTCTGCCAGGGCATCCTCAGCGGCCTCTACGACCGCGCGATCCTGGTGTGCGGAACCGGCATCGGTGTCTGCCTCTCGGCCAACAAGGTGCCCGGCATCCGCGCGGCGCAGACGCACGACACCTACTCGGCGCAGCGCGCCGCGCTCTCCAACAACGCGCAGGTCATCACCATGGGGGCGCGGGTGATCGGGGCCGAACTGGCCAAGGCGGTGGCGCAGGCCTACCTGTCCTCCCACTTCGATCCCCACGGCACGTCGGCGCGCAACGTCCGCGCCATCGATGCGCTGGACGAGAAGTACCACGCGAAACACCGATGAACGCAACCCGTTCCCTCGGCGGCCGGCACTGACGCGCATGGCACGCGACCTCATCATCGGCGTGGACGCCGGAACCTCGGTCATCAAGGCCGTGGCCTTCGACCTGCAGGGCCGGCAGGTGGCGGTGGCCAGCACGCCGAACCGCGTGCTGCTCGGCCCCGACGGCGCGGCCGAGCAGGACCTCGACGGAACCTGGACCGACACCGCAGCCACGCTGCGCGCGCTGGCCGCGCGCGTCCCCGGCCTGGCGGCGCGCGTGGTGGCCCTGGCGGCCACCGGCCAGGGCGACGGGACCTGGCTCGTCGATGCCGACGGCCGCCCGGTCGGGCCCGCGATGCTGTGGCTCGACGCGCGCGCCGGCCGTCACGTGCAGGCGCTTCGCGAGACACCGGCCTCGCGGCTCGTCGCCGCGCGCACCGGCAACGCGCTCAACCCGTCGATGCAAAGCGGCCAGCTGCTGTGGCTGCAGGCGCACCAGCCCGAGCGCCTGGCACGGGCCGCATCGGCCATGCATTGCAAGGACTGGCTCTTCTTCCAGGCCACGGGCGTGCGTGCGACCAGCCCCTGCGAAGGCGTCTACACCTTCGGCAACTTCCGAAGCCTGGCCTACGACGACGAGACCCTGGCACTGCTCGGCCTGGGCGCCATCAAGCACCTCCTGCCGCCGATCGTCGACGGCACCCGCAGCCATGCGACGCTGACCCGCACTGCCGCCACCGAGACCGGACTGCCCGAAGGCCTGCCGGTGGTGCTGCCGCTCATGGACGTGCCGCTGTGCGTGCTCGGTGCCGGAGGCATGGCCTTCGATGCGCAAGGCGGGCTGCGGCACGTCGGCTGCTCGGTGCTTGGCAGCACCGGGATGCACGGCTGGGTCACCGACAACGCGGAGGCCATCGAGCCGAGCGCCGAAGCCGGCTACACCATCGCGATGCCCGCGCCGGGTCTGCGGGTCCGCCTGGTCTCGCACATGGCGGCGACGCTGAACATCGACTGGTTGCTCCGGCTGCTCGGCAGCGCGGCCGAACTGGCCGGCGGCGCGGCGTTGCCGCACGCGCAGATGCTGGAGCGGCTCGATGCGCTGGTGCTTTCCACGGCACCTGCACAGGCGGTCTACCACCCCTACATCGCCCAAAGCGGCGAGCGCGGCCCCTTTGTCGATGCGAGCGCCCGTGCGCAGCTCAGCGGCTTCAGTGCGACGCTGGGCGTGGCGGGCCTGTCGCGTGCGGTCTTCGAAGGCATCGCGATGGCCACGCGCGACTGCTACACCGCGCTTGGCACGCTGCCCGAGGAGATCCGCCTGTCCGGCGGCGCCGCACGCAGCCTGGCGCTGCGGCAGATGATCGCGTCGGTCACCGGGCGCCCGGTGCGCGTGTCGAACCGCGAGGAGTGCGGCGCCGCAGGCGCGGCCATCACCGCCGCGCTGTCGATCGACAGCCACGCCAGCCTTCACCAGATGCTGCCCCAGTGGGTCGATGCCTACCTCGACGAGGCGGTCACCTTGCCGGACCCGGGCCAGACCGCGCTCTACGACCAGATCTATGGGCAGTACCGCGAGACCGCACAGCGGGCGAGGGCGCCCTGGCAGGCCCTGGCCGACATCCGGCGTGCCCACCTCGATGCCGCCGCGCAGGAGATTCGATGAACGACTTCGTCCCGCCCGCCGTCCTGGCGCGGGCCTTCGAGCCCGCCGACGCGACCTGGCTCCATCCCGCGCAGCGGCGGCGCGACCTGGCCGAAGCCTCGCGCAGCGTGGCCGACGTGCTCGTGATCGGCGCGGGCGTGACCGGCGCGGGCGCCGCGCTCGACGCTGTCGCGCGCGGACTTTCGGTGGTGCTGGTCGAGGCGGGCGACATTGCCACCGGCACCTCGTCGCGTTCGGGCAAGACCTTTCATGGCGGCCTGCGCTATCTCGAGCAGCTCAACTTCAAGCTGGTGGCGCACGCGATCGAGGAGCGCGACCTGATGGTCAAGGTCCTGTGCCCGCACATTGCCCGCCCGGAGTCTTTTCTCTATCCGCTCACCCGCGCCTGGTGGGAGCGGCCCTATGTCGCGGCCGGCGTGCTGCTCTACGACCTTTTCGGCCTGAAGGGCGGTGCCGTCCCGCGCCAGCGCCACTTCGGCCGGGCGGCGCTCAAGCGGCACATCCCCTCGATCGATGCGCAGCGCGTGGTCGGCGGTGTCCAGTTCCATGACGCGCTGATGGACGATGCGCGCCACACCCTCGCGGTGGTGCGCACGGCGGCCGGTCGCGGCGCCCGGGTCATCACGCGGGCGCCCATGGTCGAGTTCATCAAGGACGGCGAGCGCGTCGCGGGCGTTGTGGTGCAAGACACCCTGACCGGCGAACGGCATCGCCTGGCCGCCCGCGCGGTGATCAGCGCCGCCGGCATCTGGGCCGACGACATCCAGCAGCGCGCGGGCGCCAACAGCTTCCGGGTGCAACCCGCGAAGGGCGTGCACATCCTGCTGCGGCCGGAGGCACTGCAATCCGACACCGGCATCCTCGCCCGCGCCACCGACTCCGTCATCATCGCGCGCCGCTGGTACGGCTACTGGCTCGTCGGCACCACCGACACGCCGTGGCATGGCGACAAGTCGCAGCCGGTCGCCGAAGCGGCCGATGTCGACTACCTGCTCGACAACCTCAACGCCTACCTCGAACGCAAGGTCGGCCGCGCCGACGTGCTCGGCACCTTCGCCGGCCTGCGTCCGCTGCTGAAGTCGGTCGGCGCCACCGATTCGACATCGGCACTGCTGCGCGACCACGCGGTGATCGACGGGCCGCCCGGCCTCACCACGGTCGTCGGCGGCAAGTACACGACCTACCGCCGCATGGCGGCCGACGCGGTCGATGCCGCGGTGCGGCCCCTGGGGGTGAACACGGCATCGCCCACGGCCTCGCTGCCGCTGGTCGGGGCCGGCGACTGGGCCGCGGTGCGCGACAGCGCCGGCGACCTGGCGCGGCACTTCGGCATGGGCATCGGCGATGCGGGCCGCCTGCTGCAGCGGCACGGCGACCGGGTGCGCGACCTGCGGGCGCTCGCGCGGGCCAGGCCCGCACTGCGCGCGACGCTGCCTGGCGCACCGCACTACCTGGTCGCCGAACTCGTGCATGCCGTCGTCGCCGAGGGCGCGCACACGCTGACCGACGTGATGACGCGCCGCACCCACCTGTCGATCGAACTCGCCGATGGCGGGCTGACCCTGGCCCCGTTCGTAGCCGGGTGCATCGCGCCGTACCTGGGCTGGTCGAGCGACGACACCCGCCGGCAGCTTGCGGCCTACCGCGAACTCATCGCGGCGGAGCGTGCAGCGCTGGGCCCCGGCGCCGCCGTGCCGCCGGCCGTGTCGCCTGCCGCTGCCCCTGCCACGCTCGCCGCGGCCCTGTAGAGCCATCCCTTCGCGCACACCCGCGGGCCGCGTCCGGCTCCGCCCTTACCCAGGAGACCTGCCTTATGTCCATGAACCGTGTCGTCAACCACCCCGATCGCGTCGTCGAGGACATGCTCGGGGGCTGGTTGCTGGCCCACGGCGACAGCGTCGAGGCACTGCCCGCCAACCCGCGTGTCGTCAAGCGCGCGCGGGCGCCCGAGCGCGGCAAGGTCGGTGTGGTGACCGGCGGCGGGTCGGGGCATGAGCCGGCGTTCCTCGGCTACGTGGGAGACGGCATGGTCGATGCCGTGGCTGTCGGAGAGATTTTTTCCTCGCCCACGGCCAAGAGCTTCCTGGACGCGATCCGCACCGCCGACGGCGGCGCGGGCGTGGCCTGCCTCTACGGCAACTACGCCGGCGACAACATGAACGTCGGCATGGCCCGCCAGATGGCCGAGCGCGAGGGCATCGTGGTCAGGACCGTGGTCGCCAACGACGACGTGCCCTCGGCCGCGAAGGGCGACGAGGCGCGGCGCCGCGGTGTCGCGGGAGAGATCTTCATGTGGAAGGTCGGCGCCGCCAAGGCTGCGCTCGGCGCCTCCCTCGACGAGGTGATCGCCGCGGCGCAGAAGGCCATCGCGAACACGCGCAGCATCGGCGTGGGCCTGTCCGCCTGCGTGATCCCCGCGGTCGGCAAGGCCAACTTCCACATCGAGCCGGGCACGATGGAGGTCGGCATCGGCCACCACGGCGAACCCGGCATCGACGTGCGGGCGACGGCGAGCGCCGCCGAGATGGCGCAGCTCATGCTCGATGTCGTGCTGCCCGACCTGCCGTTCGGCGCCGGCGACCGGGTCGCGGTGCTGATCTCGGGGCTCGGCGCCACGCCGGTGATGGAGCAGTACATCCTCTACGGAGAGATCGCGCAGCGCCTGCGGGACCGGGGCATCACGGTGGCGTTCAACCAGGTCGGCAACCTCTTCACCTCGCTCGAGATGATGGGCGTGACGCTGACCCTCATGAAACTCGACGACGAACTCGAGACCTGCCTGAAGCACCCCTGCCGCAGCGTCGGGCTGAGCGTGCCCGGCGACGCCGCGCAGGGCCGCACCTACAGCGGGAGCGCCCGCATGAACCCTGCCGTGGCCACGGCGGCCGTGTCTTCGGGCGCCGGCGCGCACGCACGCACGGTGAGCGGGGCCACGCTGGCCCTCGCGGAGGCGGGCCCCGTGGTGCGCGACCTCATCGACGCCATCGTCGCGAACCGGCAGCACCTGAGCGAGATCGACGGCCTGATCGGCGACGGCGACCACGGCATCAACATGGCCAAGGGCTTCACCGGCTGCGGCACGCGCCTGGACGCGCTCGGCCCGCGCGCCGCGTCGCTGCCCGCTGCGTTTGAGCAGCTGTCGCAGGCATTGATGGACGACATCGGCGGCTCGATGGGGCCGCTCTATGGCCGCTTCTTCCTCGGCTTTGTCGACACCCTGGCGCCGCATGAACAACTCGATGCGGCGCTGTTCGGCGGGGCGCTGGCCGTGGCCGTCGCCAACGTGCAGGCGATGGGCAATGCCCAGGTCGGCGACAAGACACTGATCGACGCGCTCGTGCCGGCGCGCGATGCCTACGCCGCTGCACACGCCAACGGCGCAGGTTTCGCTGCCTGCCTGCAGGCCATGGGTGCTGCTGCACAGCAGGGGCGCGACGCCACCAAGGCCCTGCAGGCCCGCATCGGCCGTTCGGCGCGGCTGGGTCCGCGCTCGATCGGCGTGCTCGACGCCGGCGCCACCTCGTGCTGCCTGATCCTGCAGACGCTGGCGGCTTCGCTGCAGCGCCGGCTGGCCCCCTGAATTCGACTGTCACACGCAAGGAAAGCCTTTTCATGACCACCATCCAAGCCGTCGTCTTCGACATGGACGGCATCCTCATCGACTCCGAAGTGCTCTGGCGCCAGGCCCGGGAGGAGTTCGCCGCAGACCACGGCATGACCTGGAGCGCCGAGGACCAGGAAGCCACCATGGGCTGCAACACCCGCATGTGGTCGCGCCTCATGGTCGAGCGGCTCGACCTGCGCGCCAGGCTCGGCATGGACGAGGCCGCGATCGCCCGCGAGATCAAGGCGCGCCTGCTGGCGAAGTACGAGGTGCACCTGCCCGAGCGCGAAGGCGCCATCGCCGCGGTGCGCCTGGCGGCGACCCGCTACAAGGTCGCGCTGGCCTCGGGCTCGCCGAACGAGCTGGCGGCGCACGTGATGAAGGTGACGGGCCTCGACAAGGTCTTCCTGGCCACCACGTATGGCGACGATGTCGCGAACGGCAAACCCGCGCCCGACATCTACCTCGACGTGCTGCAGAAGATCGGCGTGAAGCCCGAGCATGCCGTCGGCGTCGAGGACTCCGGCAACGGCATCCGTTCGCTGCATGCGGCCGGCATGGGCATCATCGCGGCGCCCGGGCCGGAGTTTCCGCTCGGCCCCGAGGTGCTTGCCCTGGCCGACGTGCGCATCGCCGAGCTGACGGCGTTCGACCTCGACCTCGTCGAGCGCGCCGGCGCGGCGCACCGGGCGCGCATGCGCTGACGGGCCGGGCCGCCCGAGGCCCGAACGAAATCAGCGGCCCTCGACCGCATGCCCCGCAATCGCATCGATCACCGGCGCCCACGTCACCTTCGGCAGCGCGTGCCCCATGCCCTCGATGGTCACCATCCGCGCGCCGGGCACGTGGCGCGCCACGTCCTTCCCGCATTCGATCGGCACCAGCGGATCGACATCGCCGTGGATCACCAGCGTCGGCGCCTTCAGCGACGCCAGCCGCTCCCTGCGGCTGCCTGACGCGATGATGGCCGCGAGCTGGCGCGCATAGCCGGCCGGGTGCAGGCCGCGTTCGAAACTGCGTTCCGCGCGCGCGGCGTCGAGCGCCTCTTCGTCCGGATGCGAACCTGCGCGCAGCACCTTCATCACCTGCTGCTGGCGCGCGATGTAGCCGTCGCGGTCCAGCGGCGTGGGCGTGAGCAGCACCTGCAGAGCCTGCGGTTGAGGCGGCGGCAGGTCGGGGGCGCCGCTGGTGGCCATGATCGACACCAGCGTGCGCACGCGCGCCGGATGGCGCAGCGCGATCTCCTGGCCGATGGCGCCGCCCATCGAGGCGCCGACGATGTGGGCGTGATCGATGCCCAGCGCGTCGA
This sequence comes from Variovorax sp. V35, assembly GCF_041154465.1. Lineage (NCBI taxonomy): Bacteria > Pseudomonadati > Pseudomonadota > Betaproteobacteria > Burkholderiales > Comamonadaceae > Variovorax > Variovorax sp. V35. The sequence continues at coordinate 5,841,452 of NZ_AP028666.1, read as the reverse complement.
GCAGGCCGACCGCATCGTCGGCCATGTGGGCCAGCGTGTACGGCACCTGGCTCGCGCTCACCGGCACGCCGGCCAGCGCCTGCCCGAGCAGCTTGGCCACGTCGGGAATACCCGCGGCGCTCAGGCGCGTGGACTGTCCGATGTCGCGGTTGTCGAAGCGGATGACGCGGTAGCCGCGACCGGCCAGGCGCTCGCAGAAGGCTTCGTCCCACGCAATCATCTGCGTGCCCAGGCCCATGATGAGCAGCAGCGGTGATGCTGCCGGATCGCCGAAGCAGTCGTAGGCCAGCTCGATGCCGTTGGACGAAGCGAACGAAGGGGAAGAGGGGTCGCGTTGCATGGGGCGTGGCGGTGAAAAGGAAGGGGAGAGAAAGGAAGAGAAGCGAAAGGCAACCGTCGCGCGTTGCGCTTTGTGCCCTGCGGCCGGGACGGTGTTTCGTGGACGATCTTTCCGTGGGGCACCAGCGTGAGAAAGGTTCGTTCAGACCAACCGGGAGTGACTTCGGGACAATTTGGCGCTATCGGGAAACTCCGAGTCTGCGCGTGCAGAACGCTTCGATATCCTGCGACGACCTTGGAGTGCGAGGCCAGTGGCGGCCTCGCCATCGAAGGCATGTGTTCTGAAGGGATTGAATCGTCGTGCATCGTTCGCCACCCGACTTCGCGTCACGCGTCTACGGACCCCAGCGCGTCGCAGCCATCGTCGCCACCCTGGTCGAAGAAGGCATCGCACCGGAACAAACCCTGAGCGGAAGTGGCCTGACGGAAGACCAGCTGCGCGCACCGGCGACGCGGATTTCCTACGAGCAGGCGGCCGTGGTCTTCCGCAACGCGGTGCGTCTGGCGCCCGGTCCCAGCATCGCCTTTCGCGCGGGCATCCGCATGCACCTCACGGCCTACGGCATGTACGGCTACGGCCTGCTGAGCAGCCCCACGCATGCCGACCTGATGGACTTCACCATCAAGTACAACCGCGTCATGGGCCCCGTGGCCGGGCCGGTGTCTTACACCTGCAGCAGCGGCACCGCGGTGCTGCCCTACGAGGTGCTGCTGTCGTCCGACCCGCAAGACCCGCTGTACCGCTTCGCGCTCGAGTTCGCCTTTGCGGTGCACCTGCGGCTGGGGCGCGATCTCTTCGGTCCTTCGTTCGGTCTTTCCGCACTGCACGTGCGCTTTGCCGAGCCCGAAGATTTGAGCGCCTACCGCACGCTGTTCTGCTGCCCCGTGGCGTTCGGCCAGCCGCGCGATGAACTGCATGTGGGCTCGCCGTGGGTGGGCCATCCCTCGCGGCTGCCCGACTCGGTCACGCATGCGATGGTGAGCGAGATGTGCCAGCAGGTGCTGGCCGATCTGCCGCGCTCGGGCGGTGTCTCGTCGGTGGTGCGGCGCACGCTGATCGACCACATGCCGTGGCGCTTTCCGACCATCGAACCGATGGCTTCGGAGCTGTCGATCCATCCGCGCACCTTGCGCCGTCGGCTCGAAACCGAAGGCACGACCTACCGAGGCATCCTGGCCGACGTGCGCCGCGTGCTGGCCATCGAGTACCTGCGCACCACGCGCATGACCACCGAGGAAATCGCCGAGCGACTGGGCTACAGCGACGCCTCGAACTTCCGCCACGCCTTCGTGCGCTGGACCGGCCGCAGCCCGCAGGACTACCGCGCGGCGAAGGCCTGAGCCTCGCCTGCGCGATGCCGCATCGGGCATCGTGAACATCGCTGCTGATTCGCATGCGCGCGCCGTCGTGCGGCGTTCGCGTGGCCGTCGATCCACACATCTGTTCGCAGTTGTGAGTCGCGCCTGCGCGTCGTTCAAATGCGCGTCCCGAAATCACCGCGAAGTGGTCGCATCGCACCTTTCCTTGTCGACGTCGCCGCGAAAAGATGGCGCCCAGAGCAACGACAACAAAGTGCCCGATCCGAGCCTCGCTGAAGGCCCGGACGAGGCCGACAGGAGACAACAACATGGATGCACCTCGCGCGTGCCGGCATGCCCGGCACGGACTGGACGTACGCGGCGGGTTCACACCATGCATGCGTGCCGCCGCACAGGCCGGGCGCCGCCGTTGCGCGGCGCCGTCACCCCTTTTCCCCGACCTCGATCCTCTCTCGAACGACCGCCCGACCGGGTAGCCGTGTGCATCGCGTCTGCACGTCGGGCTTTTTCTTCGCCTCTCTTTTTTCTCTTTTTCCCTTTCCCTCCACTCCCGAGATGACCATGACCGAATCTTCTTCGATGGCCCCGCCGTCCCGCCGCCTGCTGATGCTCGAGTGGCGCGCCGTGGCGGAGCTGTCCGCGTTCTTCACCATGGCCCCGATGCTGCGCATGGCGCCCGCGGGCGACGGGCATCCCGTGCTCGTGCTGCCCGGCCTCTCGGCGAGCGATGCCTCGACACAACCGCTGCGTGCCTTCCTGCGCGACCGCGGCTACCGCGCGCACGGATGGAAGCTCGGCCCCAACTTCGGTCCGCGCCCCGGTGTGGAAGACCAGATGCAGGAGCGCTTGGCCGAGCTGCACGAACGCTACCAGCGCAAGGTGAGCATCGTCGGCTGGAGCCTGGGCGGCGTGTTCGCACGCGAGCTGGCGCGGCGCGCGCCTTCGCAGGTGCGCAGCGTCATCACGCTCGGCAGTCCGTTCGCCGGCGAGCCACGCGCAAGCAACGCGTGGCGGCTGTACGAGATGGTGAGCGAGCGCAAGGTCGAGGACTGGCCCGAGCGCGAACGCATGCGCACGCCGCCGCCCGTGCCGGCCAGCGCCATCTACAGCCGCAGCGACGGCATCGTGGCCTGGCAGGGCTGCCGCGAACGCGAGACCGCGACCTCGGAAAACATCGAGGTCGAGGGCAGCCACTGCGGCCTCGGCCACAACCCCGTGGTGCTCTACGCCATCGCCGACCGGCTCGCACAGCCCGAGGGCCAGTGGAAGCCGTTCCGCCGCGAAGGCCTGCGCCGCCTGCTGTACCTCGATCCGCACCGCGACGTGCGCAAGGCCGCCTGACGCGCTTCAACGGTCAGTCATTCACCCACCCGTTCACTTCCTGGAGACGCACATGAACAGCAAGCCCTGGCTGGCTTCCTACCCCGAAGGCGTGGCGTGGGACCACGCGATCAAGCCCACCTCGGTCCAGCAGATCCTGGCCGACGCCGTGGCCGGTTTTCCCGACCGGCCGGCCATCGACTTCATGGGCAAGCGGCTGAACTACCGCGAGCTCGGCGCGCTGGTCGATCGCGCCGCCAAGGGGCTGCAGGCCCTGGGCGTGCGCCCCGGTGTGCACGTCGGCCTGTTCCTGCCCAACACGCCGCACTACCTGGTCGCGCTGTTCGGCGTGCTGCAGGCGGGCGGCACGGTGGTCAACTACTCGCCGCTCGATGCGGCGAAGGTGCTCGAGCACAAGATCGAGGACAGCCAGACCGATGTCCTCATCACGCTCGACCTGGCGGCGCTGTACCCGCAGATGGCCGCCATGCTCGGCAAGACACGGCTGAAGAAGCTCATCGTCGGCAACCTCGCCGAGATGACGGGCGCGCCCGAGCAGGTGGCCGCGCAGATGAAGGCGAAGAACGAAACGGTCGAGATCTCGGGCGATGAGCACCACCTGCGTTTTTCCGAACTGCTCGACAACGACGGCCGCTACACGCCGCACCCCCTCGGCGATCCGCGCGAGGCGCTGGCCATCCTGCAGTACACGGGCGGCACCACCGGCCTGCCCAAGGGCGCGATGCTCACGCACGCCAACCTGTCGTCGGCCTGCGAGCAGGTGGTGATCACGCAGTCGGGCACGCCGCCCGTGCTGCAGATGGGCACCGAGCGGCTGCTCGCGGTGCTGCCGCCGTTTCACATCTACGCGCTCACGGTCAACCTGCTGCTGGGCGTGCGCCTGGCGGCCGAGATCGTGCAGCACCTGCGCTTCGACCCCAAGGCCGCGCTGCGCGACATCGCCGAGAAGAAGCTCACCACCTTCTGCGGCGTGCCCACCATGTTCACCGCGGTGATCGGCGACCCCGACACGCCGCAGTACGACCTGCACTCGCTCAAGCTGTGCAACTCGGGCGGCGCGCCGCTGCCGATGGAGGTCGGCGAGCGCTTCCGCGCCATCACCGGCACCTGGCTGGCCGAAGGCTGGGGCATGACCGAGACCTCGCCCACCGGCACCTTCTCGCCCGCGCACGGCCAGCGCAAGGCGGGCTCGTGCGGCATTCCGCACCCGGGCGTGGTCATCAAGATGCTCGACCTCGAAGACCCCACGCGCTACGTGCCACTGGGCGAGAAGGGCGAGATGTGCATCCAGGGCCCCAACGTGATGAAGGGCTACTGGAACAAGCCCGGGGCCACGGCCGACAGCACCACCTTCGACGGCTTCTTTCGCACCGGCGACGTGGGCTACATGGACGAGGACGGCTTCGTCTTCATCGTCGACCGCTGCAAGGACATGCTGCTGTGCAGCGGCTACAACGTCTATCCGCGCGTGCTCGAAGAGGCCATCTACCAGCACCCGGCCGTGCATGAGGTGGCGGTGATCGGCGTGCCCGACGAATACCGCGGCCAGTCGCCCAAGGCCTTCGTCACGCTCAAACCCGGCGCCGAGGCCTTCGACATCAAGGCCCTGCAAACCTTTCTCAAGGAACGCGTGGGCAAGCACGAGATGGTGCAGGCCCTGGAGATCCGCGCCGCGCTGCCCAAGACGGCGGTGGGCAAGCTCTCCAAGAAAGACCTCGTGGACGAAGAGCTGCGCAAGCAGGCCGTCGCCGCGGCCACCGCCTGAGCGCGCGCATTCCCGAATTCCCACCGATCCCACCGACGAAAGAGGCCACGCCATGGACCACCTGAGCAGCATGGACGCGTCGTTCCTGCACCTTGAAACCCCCGAGACGCCGATGCACGTCGGCAGCCTCATGCTCCTGGACCTGCCCGAGGGCTACCGGGGCGACTACTACGAAGACGTGAAGGGCATGCTGGGCAAGCGGCTGCACCTGGCGTCGGTGCTCACGCGCAAGCTCGCGCAGATGCCTTTCGAGCTGGCCGAGCCGGTGTGGATCGACGACGACGACATCGACCTGGACTACCACGTGCGCAGCCTCACGCTGCGCCGCCCCGGCACCATGGAGCAGCTGCATCACCTCGTGGCGCGCCTGCATTCCAGCCTGCTCGACCGCAGCCGCCCGCTGTGGGAGATGTACGTCATCGAGGGCCTGGAGAACGGCCAGGTGGCCTTCTACACCAAGGCCCACCACAGCGGCGTCGACGGCAAGGCCGGCACCGAGTTGGCCAAGGTGCTCTACGACACCACGGCGCAGATGCGCGAGGTGCCGCCCGCGCGCCGCAAGCGCGGCAGCGGCAGCCACTACCAGCTCGGCGTGGCCGAGCTGCTGCAGGCGGCGGTGTCCAACTCGGCGCGCCAGTACCGCAAGCTCGCCGAGCTGCTGCCGGCGGCCGCGCGCGCCCTCACGGCGGCCGGCAGCGTGCTGGCGAGCCAGCAGACCGGCAAGGGCGAGCGGCGCCTGAGCCTGGGCATGGCGCCCAAGAGCATGTTCAACGACGCCATCACCAACCAGCGCTCGTACAGCACGATGTCGCTGCCCTTCGACGAACTGAAGGCGCTGGGCAAGCGCGTGGGCGGCACCGTCAACACCATCGTGATGGCGATGTGCAGCGAGGCGCTGGCCCGCTTCCTGAAGGAGCGCAACCTGCTGCCGAAGGAAGCGCTGATCGCCGGCGTGCCCGTGAGCCTGCGCGCCGAGGGCGACGACTCGATGAACAACCAGGTGTCGATGGTGCGCGTGGACCTGGCGACCGACATCGGCGACGCGGCCGAGCGCTTCAAGGCGATCCATGCCTCGTCAGAGGCGGCCAAGGCCGTGGTGCGCGAGCTCAAGCCCGTGCTCGGCGTCGACATGCCGATCACCGGCTCGCCCTGGCTCATGACCAGCCTGGCCTCGCTGTACGGCCGCTCCAACCTCGCGCGCCGCGTGCCGCCCGCGGCCAACGTGCTGATCTCGAACGTGCCGGGCCCGGGCGCCACGCTCTATGTGGCGGGCGCGCGGATGATGCACTTCTACCCCGTGTCGATCCCGTACCACGGCAGCGCGCTGAACATCACGGTGCAGAGCTACGCGGGCTCGCTCGACTTCGGCCTCACGGCCTGCCGCCGCATCCTGTCGCAGGAAGAGTCGTACGAGCTGATCGGCCACCTGCGCGCGGCGCTGCGGCAGATCGAGCGGCTGCCCAGCGTCGAGAGCGCGGCCAAGCCGGCGGTCGCGAAAGAGGCGCAGGCCGAGGCCGTGCCCGCCAAGGCCCCGCGCCGCGCGAAGGCGCCGGCCGCCGCCAAGCCGCGCGTGGCTGCTGCGGCTGCCGCGCCCGCCAGCAAGAAGCCCCGCGCGCCGCGCAAGCCGGCCGCTCCCCCCAAGGGCAAGCGCGCCGCTGCCGCTGCCTAGCCTTCCCGCCGATTCCTTCACCGACCGACCCTCAAAGGAAAGCAAGACCATGACTCCCACTTCTGCGCAGGTCCCCGCCCGCGCGCCGTACAACGCGGCGGACGAGGCTTTGTTTTCGAAGGTCAGCTGGCACCTGCTGCCGCTGTTGATCCTCTGCTACATCGTCGCCTTCATCGACCGCATCAACATCGGCTTCGCGCAGCTGCAGATGAAGCAGACGCTGGACTTCAGCAACGAGGCCTATGCGCTGGGCGCGGGCATCTTCTTCATCGGCTACTTCCTCTTCGAGGTGCCCAGCAACCTGATGCTCGAGAAGATCGGCGCGCGCAAGACGCTGCTGCGCATCATGTTCTGCTGGGGGCTCGTGGCCTCGGCCATGATGTTCGTGGAGACCACCACGCAGTTCTACGTGCTGCGCTTCCTGCTGGGCGCGTTCGAGGCGGGCTTCTTCCCGGGGATCATCCTGTACCTCACCTACTGGTATCCCTCGGCGCGGCGCTGCAAGGTGATCTCGATCTTCATGACGGCCACGGCCATCGGCTACCTGCTGGCCGGCCCGCTGTCGGGCTGGATCATGAAGTACATGAACGGCCTGGGCGGCCACCACGGCTGGCAATGGCTGTTCGTGGTGCAGGGGCTGCCGGCCTCGCTGCTCGGCATCGTCGCGTTCTTCTACCTGAAGGACAAGCCCGAGCAGGCCAACTGGCTCACGCCGTCCGAGAAGCTCGCGCTGCGCAACCACCTGGACAACGAGCCGCATGCCGTGGAGACCGCCTCGCACGGTTCGTTCTGGGCGCTGCTGCGCGACCCCAAGGTGTTCACGATGGCCTTCGTGTACTTCCTGTTCCTGGGCGCCAACTACACGCTGGTGTTCCTGGTGCCCACGCTCATCAAGAACTGGGGCGTGGGCGACGTGTTCATGGTCGGCCTGCTGTCGGCCATTCCGGCGGTCTTCGGCGCCGTGGGCATGGTGTTCGTCGGACGCAGTTCCGACAAGCACCTGGAGCGGCGCAAGCATTTCTTCTTCTGCGTGGCGCTGGCCTCGGCGGGCCTGCTGGTGGCCGTGTTCAGCGGTGGCAACCTGGTGCTGGCGCTGGCGGGCCTCGCGGTGATGAGCATCGGCCAGTCGGCCAACACGCCGATCTTCTTCGCGGCCATCAGCGAGTACCTGCCGCGCAAGTCGGCGGCCGGCGGCATCGCGCTGATCAGCAGCCTGGGCAACCTCGGGCCCGCCGTGATGCCGGTGATCACCGCGTGGATCACCACCGCCTCGGGCAGCTCGGACAACAGCATGTTCCTTGCGATCGGGCTGTGGCTGTCGTCCGGCGTGGTCCTGCTGCTCGTCATGCGGCCCGCCGGCGCGCGCCGCTCGCAGCTCGCGACGGCCTGATTTTTTGTGACCCGCTATTTCATTCACACAAGGAGATTCGATCCATGGCAACCAGCAAGACCGCAGCCAACGCCAATCCGCTCTTTCCCACGGCGCTGCCGTCGATGGAAGATTTCAGCAAGCTGATCGAGCAGCTCAAGCTGCCCGGCGTGGACGTCGGCGCGCTCGTGGAGTGGCAGCGCAAGGACATGGAGGCCCTGGCCGAGGCCAACCGTCAGGCCTACGAAGGCATCCAGTCGCTGGCGCAGCGGCGCGGCGAGATCCTGCGCGACACGCTGGCCCAGTGGCAGGACGCGCTGAAGGACGCCACCGGCAAGGACGCGATCTCCAAACAGGCCGAGGTCGCGCAGCGCGGCGTGCAGCAGGCCGTCGACAACTTCCGCGAACTGGCGCAGCTGGAAGCGCAGGCGCGCAACAACAGCTGGAAGGTGGTGCAGGACCGCCTGAACGAGAACATGGCCAACCTGCAGCAGCTGCTGCAGCCGAAGAAATAGGGGCGCTCCCGCGGACGCAATGTCCGCGCAACGACTGCTGGTAGCCTTGCCGGATTGTTCAGGCGCGCCTCGCCCCGCGAGGTCGCGCGATCCGGATGAATCAGAAAGGACTCAGCGCGTGGTTGTGACAGGGAGAAGATGGGGCGCGTGCGCCGCGTTGATGGCGGCATTGCTGGTGGGCGCATGCTCCACCATGCCCAGCACGCCGGTGGCGGGCCCCGGCGAGTACGTCGTGCAGACGGGCGACACGCTCTACCGCATCGCGCAGCGGCACGGCCGGACGACGGCTGAGATCGCCCGCTGGAACCAGATCAAGGACCCCGACCAGCTCGAAGCCGGGCAGGTGCTGCGCGTGGTGCCGCCGGGCGGCGCCACGACAGGGGCTGCCACGCCCCCGCCGCGCAGCAGCAGCAGCAGCGGCGGCAGTGCAGAAAAAGCCAAGCCCGCGCCCGCACCCCGCGAGCGCGATCCCGTGGTGCCGCCCGCCTCGCGGCGCAGCGACTGGGGCTGGCCGACGCAGGGCGCGGTCATCGCCGGCTTCAACGGCAACAGCAACAAGGGCCTGGACATCGGCGGCAGCAGCGGCGAGCCCGTGCACGCGATCGGCGCCGGCTCGGTGGCCGCCACCGAAACCATGCGCGGCTACGGCAGCGTGATCATGGTCGACCACGGCGGCTCCTACATGTCGATCTACACCAACGTGGGCACCGTGGGCGTGAAGCAGGGCCAGCGCGTGCAGCGCGGCCAGAAGCTCGCCGAGATCGGCCCGGCGGAGGGCGGGCGCGCCAAGCTGCACTTCGAGATCCGCTACCGCGGCAAGGCCGTCGATCCGCGGCTGTACCTGCCGGCGAAGTAAGCGGATCGGGCCCTCAGCCCTGCGGCCGGGTGAGCAGGTCGAGCTCGGCCCGCAGGCGGCGCACCGCGACTTCATGGCGCCGCGTCTGCGGCCCGCGCCCATGCGTGCCGGCCTTCAGGATGAGCCGCAATTGCTCGCGCTGCAGCTGCGCCTTCAGGCGCCGGGCGCGCTTGCCGAATTCCTTGCCCATGTCGCGGCGCACGCGGTAGCGCAGCAGCGGCGCGCCCAGGCGCACCCATTCGTCGTCGCGGATCAGCTCGCGCTCGGGCACGAAGTAGGCGGCCAGCGCATGCAGGTAGGTGCCGTTCTCCCGCGCGGCGGCGCGCCAGACGAAAGCGGCGGCGATCACCACCGGAATGCCCTTGACGATGAGCAGCAGCGCGATGCCGACAAAGCCGTCGTCGAAGCGGTCCTCGAGCAGCGGCGAGTTCCAGATGAAGTGCATGGCCCACGCCAGCGCGAAGTAGAAAAGGGCACAGCCGATGCGCGCCGCCATCGAGCGCTGCGGGTTCAGCAGGAACCACGCCACGCCGAACGAGGCGATGGTCGTGTAGGCCGCGTGGCTCCACAGCCCGCTCAGCAGCCCGCGCATCAGCAGGTGGTAGAGCACCGGGTACACCTGGTTCTCGAGCGGGAAGTTCACGGCGCTGTTCACCGTGTAGCTCAGGTTCTCGATCACCTGGAAGCCCAGCCCGGCCATGGCGCCGACGATCAGCACCGACAGGTAGGTTTCGAACTGGTTGCGCGCGATCAGCACCAGCAGGATCACGCCCGCGAGCTTCAAGAATTCTTCGGTGATCGGCCCTGCGATGGCCGGCCCCCACGCCGCCACGAACTCCGGCGACACCAGCTTGGCGCACAGGCTCTGGATGGCGATGTTGGCCGGCGCCGCGAAGTACACCGCGCCCAGCCCGCCCCACGCAAAGGCCAGCACGTAGGCCTCGGGCGGGTGCTGCTCCAGCAGGTCGAGCGTGCGGAAAAACAGCACGAACGCCGCCGTGTAGCCGCCCCACACCAGCAGGCCCAGCAGCGCGGTGACGGGCACCACGCGAAAGCCCAGAGAGAACATCGACACCGTGTAGAACAGCCCGTTGACGATCAGCGCCGCCAGCAGCCAGAACGCGGCGCGCTGCGGCTGGAAGAACGAGTCTGTGCCGATCGGCCAGTCGGCGTCTTCCTGCGTGGCAACAGTGGCTTCAGTGGCTTCGGTGGTGGTGCTCACAGCGGTGCCTCCAGGTCCATCGAGTCGAGCATCTTGCGGGCGTCGGCCAGCGCTTCGTTGAAGCCGTCGGTGGGGCCGTACACGTCGATCTGCACCAGCGAGCGGCGCGGCGTGTCGACCACCTGCCAGAAGCGGCCGGCGAGCTTGGCGCCGTAGTAGGCAAAAGTCTTGCCCTGCAGGCCCCAGCCGGTGACGAAGTCGGACACGTCGCCTTCGACGGTCAGGCCCTGGCCGCGCTCCATGAGCCGCTGCTGGCGCACCATGGGGCCGTCGGGCCCGCCCATCCACAGGCGCGTGGTCACGAGGAACTTGTGGCCGCCCTTGAAGAGCATGAGCGACTGGCCGGCCTTGGAGCGCGACACGTCCATCTGCCAGCCCGGCGCGGGCTCGAAGCGCGCGTGGGCGACCGACACCGTCTCGCCCGCGGGCAGCGGCCGGCTGCCGGGCGTGTGGTTGTTCCAGAAGGTCAGGCCGCCGACGTACGCGGCAATGGCCAGGAGGATCGCGAGCGCGCCCGGCCAGGTGCGGTACGGGATGCGGCGGGACGGTTGAAGCATCCGTGGATCGTGCCACACCGAAGCGACGGCGCGGGGGCGCCGCCGCTGTTGTCAGGCGCTCAGAACGCCATGCGAATACCAACGTCGTAGCCCAGCGCGCGGTGCGGCTGCATGCCGTTGGTGGTCGCGTAGGCCGGCTGCGGGAAGATCGCCGGCAGGCTCAGCACCAGCGGCGTCACGCCCATCACCGTCGGGTTGTTGCGGCCGTTGGCGATGTGGATGCGCGCCACCGAGGCATACAGCGCCGTGCGCTTGGAGAGGTTGTGCACGTAACCCAGCGCCAGCTTGTTCACCGACGAATTGCCGTCGGGCAGGCCCAAGCCGTTGACGAAGCGCACGCGCGCATACGAGGCGCGCACCACGCCCGCGCCCAGCGGCACGTTCACGCCGGCCATGAGGCCGTCGTAGCGGTCGCTCAGGCGCAGCGAGGCGTTGGCAAACGGCGTGGCGCTGTGGCGCACGTCACGCACGCGCGACCATTCGCCGAACACCTTCACCACGCCGAAGTCGTAGGAAGCGCCGAGGTTTAGGCTCTTGATCTTCTCGCTCTGCGCGGCGGCGCTGGCCAGCGTGCTCTCGCCGTAGCCCAGCGCCACGTCGGCCGGGCCGCTGGCCCAGCCGATGCGCCCGCCCACGTAGCGCCCGCGCTGCGAGGGGCTGTCGGGCGTGTTGCTGACCTTCGTGTTCTCGTGCAGCGCGTACTGCACCTGGCCGTAGAAGCCGCCCAGGTTCGGCGGCAGGAAGTAGCTGATGGCGTTGCTGGTGCGCAGGTAGCTGTCGGTGCCGGCCGAGAGCCCGCCGTTCAGCAGGCCGCCCGTGGCCAGCGCGCGCGAGGCCGCGATGTTGCTGTTGACCACCGCGATCAGGTTGGTGCCCACGCCGTTGACGCTGAAGGGGTCGAACACCGCGTCGTTCCAGAACGAGGCCGTGTAGTCGCGGCCCAGGCGCACTTCGCCGAAGGGCCCGCTGAGGCTGAGCGTGGAGCGGCGTCCGAAGTTGGTGATGCCGCTGCCCGTGTCGTTGCTCAGCGGCGCCTCCAGCCAGAAGCTCGCGGCCAGCCCGCCGCCCAGGTCCTCGGTGCCGCGAAAGCCGATGCGGCTGGACGCATTGCCCGAGGGCGACAGCACGGTCTGGCTCTGGCGCAGTTCGGCCGGGCGCAGCGGGTTGTACGAACTGCTGGTGGTGCGGTAGTGGCTCACGCCCGCGTCCATCACGCCGAACAGCGTGAGCGAGGACTGGGCGAGGGTGGCGCCGGCAGCGAGGGTCGCGGCCGCGGCGGCGATGAGGGTCTTCTTCTTCATGGTCTTGTCTCCTGGTTGTTGTGTGTGTTGTCGTCTCTGTCGTCGTGGGGGCTGCGTGTCAGGGCGCCCAGCGCAGCAGCGCGAGCACCAGCGCGGCGATGAAGACGGTCTCGCCGACCATCAGCACCACCGGCTTGAGGCCCACGTCGACCAGCTCGCGCAGCTGCGTCTTCATGCCGATGCCGGCCATGGCCGCCACCAGGAACCAGCGCGACAGGTCGCTGCCCGCGGTGGCGAGGGGCGGCGGTAGCCAGCCCGTGCTATTGAGCGCCACCAGCGCGGCGAAGGCCACCGCGAACCACGGCAGCAGCGGCGGGCGCTGGCCGCCCACGGCCTTGCCGGTGGCGCGCGTGAACATCACGGCGAACAAGATGACCGGCAGCAGCGCCGCCACGCGCATCAGCTTGACCAGCGTGGCCGTGTCGCCCGTGGCCTGCGACATGCCGTAGCCCGCGCCCACCACCTGCGCCACGTCGTGGATGGTGGCGCCCAGGAACACGCCGGCCGTGTGTTCGTCCATGCCGAGGGCGCGCGCGATCAGGGGGTAGGCGATCATCGTGAGCGTCGACAGCGCCGACACGCCCACCACCGTGAACAGCGTGGCGCGCTCCTTCAGCGGATGCGGCGGCAGCGCCGCGGCCAGCGCCAGCGCGGCCGAGGCGCCGCAGATCGCGGTGGCGCCGCCGCTGAGCAGGCCGAACAGCACGTTGAAGCCCATCAGCCGCGCCACGACCATCGACACGCCGATGGTCAGCACCAGCGACACCGCCACCAGCAGCACCGGGTGCCAGCCCAGCGCCACCACCTGCGCGGCCGTGATGCGCAGCCCCAGCAGCGCCACGCCCCAGCGCAGCACGTGGCGCGCGGTGAACTCGATGCCGGGCTTGCACGGGCCTTCGGCCGAGAGAAAGTTCATCGCCATGCCGAGGATGAGCGCGAACAGCATCACCGGCGCACCGTAGTGCTGCGACAGGAAGGTGGACGCGGCGGCGACCACCGCGCAGGCGAGCACGCCCGGAAAGAGCAGGCGGCCGCGCGCCGGCCATGCGGCGACAGACAAGGCGGTCATGAAAACCTCAGGGCACGAGCACGGTGGCGCCGGTGGTCTTGCGGCCTTCGAGGGCGCGGTGCGCTTCGGCCGCGTCGGCCAGTGCGAAGCTCTGCTGGGGCTCGCTCACGATGCGACCGGCCAGCACGTGGCCGAACAATTCATCGGCCATCGCAAGCATGTGCGGGCGCGGGTGGATGTAGTGAACCATCGCGGGCCGTGTGAGCCAGATCGAGCCCTTCGCGGCCAGCACCTGCGAATCGACGACCACGGCGCCCGACGAGGTGCCATTGCTCACGAGCGTGCCGCGCGGCTGCAGGCAGTCCAGCGAGGCCTCCAGCGTGTCTTTCCCCACCGAGTCGTACACCACGGGCACGCCCTTGCCCTCGGTAATCTCGCGCACGCGTTGGGCGATGTTCTCGCGCGAAGTCACGATGGTGTAGGTGCAGCCGTTGGCTTTGGCGACCGCGGCTTTCTCGTCGGTGCTCACGGTGCCGATCATCGTGACGCCCATCGCACGTGCCCACTGGCAGGCGATGAGGCCCACGCCACCGGCGGCTGCGTGGTACAGGATCGTCTCGCCCCCCTTCAATGGATAGACCTGGCGGAACAGGTACTGCGCTGTCATGCCCTTCATCATCAGTGTGGCAGCGGTGCGATCGGAGATGCCATCGGGCAGCGGGATCAACACATCGGCCGGCATCACGCGTACTTGCGAATACGCCCCCTGCGGCCCGATGAGGTAGCCCACGCGATCGCCCACGCGGATGTCGGTCACGCCCGGCCCCACGGCTTCGACCACGCCCACGGCATCGGAGCCGAGGCCGTTGGGCAGTGCCAGCGGATAGCGCCCGGTGCGGAAATAGATGTCGATGAAGTTGACGGCAATGAGGCTGTGGCGCACGCGCGCCTGGCCCGGGCCGGGCTCGCCGACCTCGACGTGTTCGAGTTTCAGCACGTCGGCGCTGCCGGTCTCGTGGAAGCGGATGGCTTGGACCATGGGAATTTCTTTCGGTGTGAAGGGCAGGCGGGCAGAAAGGCTTCAGCCCGCCGAGAGTTCGTCGATGAAGGCCTGCGCGCCCGGCCATTCGCCGTAGCCCGAGGCGGGGTTGAGGTGGCCGACCTCGCCGAGGTCGACCAGGCGGCTGCCCCAGCCCTGCGCCATCTGCACCACGCGCTCGAACGGCGCCAGCGGGTCGTCGCGGCTGGCCGCCACGATGCTCGGGAACGGCAGCGGCCCGCTGGGCACGGGCAGCCAGCCGCCGGCGCGCAAGGCCTCGACGGTGGGGTAGCCCTCGGGCATCGGCCGCTCGAAGTCGGGTGGCGTGGCCAGCAGGGCGCCGCGCACCGGCCGGCGCGTGCGCTGCGCCCAGTGCGCCAGCATCACCACGCCGCCGCTGTGCGCCACGACGACCAACGGCCCCTCGACCGCCTGCGCCTCGCGCTCGATGGCCGCCACGCGCGCGGCGCAGTCGAGGTCGTCGCGGCCCATGGGCGGCACGGCGCGCACGCGCGGCAGGCGTGCGGCGAGCAGGGTCTGCCAGTGGCTGGCGACGGCGTCGCGCAGGCCGGGAACGATGAGGACGGTGGGAGCGGTCATGTCGGCCTGCGCCCTCACTGGTTGAGCTGGATGTTGTAGGTCTTGACGATCCGCGCGTTGCGCTCGTACTCGTCGTGCGTGATCTTCGCGAGCTGCTCGGGGCTCTCGCTGGTCATCGGCACGAAGTTCTGCGCGATGAGCCGCTCCCGCACCTTCGGCGAGGAGGCGGCCTTCGTGAGGACCGCATTGATCCGTTTGACGAGGTCGTCGGGCATCTTTGCCGACACGATGGCGCCGGCCCAGTTCGAGAAGTCGATCTCGTCGAAGCCCTGCTCGGCCATCGTGGGCACCTCCGGCAGCTGCGCCAGCCGGGTCTTGGCCCCGACCCCGAAGACCTTCACCTTGCCGGCCTTGATCAGCGGCAGCGACGTGACGATGCCGTCGAACAGGATGTCGACCTGGCTGCCCATCAGGTTCTGCAGCGCCGGCGGCGAGCCCGGGAACGGCACGTGCTGCAGGTCCAGCCCCGCCTTGCGGGCGAAGATGGCGCCGGCGTAGTGCGAGCTGGTGCCCGCGGAGTACGAGGCGTAGCTGCCCGGGCTGCCCTTGCCGGTCTTCAGGTAGGCGATGAGGCCTTTCAGGTCGTTGGCCGGCACCGACGGCGCGCTCACCAGCACCATCGCCGAGCGCGCCACCATGGTCACCGGCTTCACGTCCTTGACCGGGTCGAAGCTGGTCTTCATCACCAGGGGAATCTCGGTCAGGATGTTGCTGACCATGAACATGATGGTCCGCCCGTCGGGCGGCGCGCTGTTGAGCGCCTGCACCCCGATGGCGCCACCGGCGCCCGGCTTGTTGTCGACGATCACCGGCTGCCCGATCTCGGCCGAGATCGCGTCGGACAACACGCGGGCCACGACGTCCATGGTGCCGCCCGCGGGCGCCGGCACCACGATCCGCACGGGCTTGGTGGTCCAGGCATGGGCGAGCAGGGGCGCGGCGGCCAGGGCGGCTGCCCAGGGCTTCAGGCGGCGAAGGATGTTGTGGGTTTTTTTCATCGCGATGTCTCCAGGTGTTCTGGTGCCGGGGGTGTGGGGGGCTCAGGCCGCCTTGCGCAGGAAGCCCTGCTGCGCGCCGTTGCGGTTCGGCGCGAAGCCGTTGGCCGCCAGCGATTCCTCGACGGTGTCGTAGAACACGCCGATCTTCGAAATCTCGCGCGCCTGCTTGGCGGTGGCGATGGGGCGGCCGAACTGGCGCGAGATGGCCACCAGCTGCTCGACCTGCGCCACCGTGCCCATCTTGGCGGAGCGCGACTGGTTCCAGAGGTTGTCCTCGATGCCGCAGCGCACGTGCAGGCCCATGGCGATGCCCATCATGTTCACGGGCAGCACGTTGCGCATGGAGCTTTCCACCGTGAGCACCGCGCCGTCGGGCACGGCGCGCACGAAGTTGGCCAGGCTGTAGATGTTGGGCACGTCCATGCCGCCGCCGATGGCCACCCAGTTCATGACCAGCGGGCCCTTGTAGACGCCGCGGCGCATCAGCCGCTCGACCGAGTCGAAGCTGTTGATGTTGTAGCACTGGAAGGCGCTCTGGATGCCGGCCTTGGTGAGGCGGCGGATGTGCTCTTCGGCCCAGCCCGGCTGCGCGGGCACGGTCATTTCCTTGTAGGCGCGGTAGACCTCGGGGTCTTCCATCGAGGTGCCCCGGGTGTCGGCGTCGTCCCAGTGCTCGACCACGTTCATCTGCGAGGTGTTGATGGTCACCGTCACCTGGTCGGGCGTGGGCTCCAGCTCGGCCAGCATGTGGCGCGTGTCGTCGCTGAGCCACTTGGCGGCGGCGCCTTCGCTCTCGGGCGCGAAGCTGATCGAGCCGCCCACCTGGATGATCATTTCGGGCACGGCCTTGCGCACGCCGGCGATCAGCTCGTTGAACTTCGACAGCCGCTTGCTGCCCTTGCCGTCGAGTTCGCGCACGTGCAAATGCAGCACGGTGGCGCCGGCGTTGTAGCAGTCGACCGCCTTCTGGATCTGCTGCTCCATCGTGACGGGAATGTCTTCCGGAAAGTCGGCGGGCACCCACGACGGTGCGTAGGGCGCGGCGGTGATGACCAGCGGCTGCTGGTTTTCGGGGAACAGATGGCCGTCGAGAAAATTCATGGCAGGACCTCGGGAGAAAGGAAGAAGGAAGGGAGAGGGCGCAGGACGTGCCCGCTCAGAAGACCGCGTCGCCGACGATGCCGGCGCGTTCCATCTTTCGATGGCAGGGCGGGTAGTCCATGACCGCGTAGTGCTGGGTCGAGCGGTTGTCCCACATGGCCACGTCGCCCGGTTGCCAGCGCCAGCGCACCTGGTACTCGGGGATCTGCACTTGGCTCACGAGGTAGGCCAGCAGCAGGGCGGCGCCGGGCTGGTAGTCCTGCCCGTAGCGCACGTTGGCCGGCGTGTGGAAGTTGGTGAAGTGGGTCGTGAAGCCGTTGACGAACAGGATCTTCTCGCCCGTGTCGGGGTGCGTGCGCACCACGGGGTGCTCGGCGTCGGGGAACTGGGCCTTCAGCGCCAGGCGCTTCTCGATCGGCATCGCGGCACCGAAGGTGGCCTCGATGCTGTGGCGCGCGCGCAGCCCCGCAATCTGTTGCTGGATGTGCGCGGGCAGCTTCTCGAAGGCCAGCGCCATGTTGGCCCACATGGTGTCGCCGCCCACCGGCGGGCACTCGACGCAGCGCAGCACGCAGCCGAAGGGCGGCTTCTCGCGCCAGGTGGCGTCGGTGTGCCAGCTGTTCTCGTAGCGGTCGACCGGCGTCTCGGGGTTCTTGTAGATGCGCACCAGGCCCGGGTGCTCGGGGTCGCTGCCCACCACGGGGTGGTCCTCGAGCTCGCCGAAGTGGCGGGCGAAGGTGACGTGCTCGGCGCGCGTGAGTTCCTGCTGGCGGAAGAACAGCACCTTGTGCTGCACCAGCAGTGCGCGGATCTCGGCCGCCAGGCCGGCGTCGCGCGAGGCTTCGGCCAGCGACACGTGGCGCAGTTCGGCGCCGATGGCACAGGTCACGGGGTGGACCTGGAGGCCGCGTGTGTGCACGGCGGGGGCCCCGTTCGAGAGGCCTGGCTGGATCGTGGAACCCATGTGTCTTGTCTCCTGTGCCGGTCGTGGGGTGCCGCTGTGCGGCGGTGACCGTGCTGGAAGCAAGAATAGGTCGGGGCCCCTGCGCGCGCCCCCTCCTCGCAGGAGGGGGAGGCGGCCCTGGAGGGGAGGGAGAAACCCTCAGTGCCCGGCGGCGAGCCCTCAGTGCCCCGCGGCGAGCAGCCCCAGGATGCGCGCGCGCTGCACCACCTGCGTGCGGGTGCCGGCGTCGAGCTTGGCGAACAGGTTCTTCACATGCCACTTGACGGTGGTTTCGCCCACCTGCATGGCGCGCCCGATTTCCTTGTTCGACAGGTTGCGCGCCAGCAGCACCAGCACCTCGCCCTCCTTGGGCGTGAGCACGGCGCCGGGCGACGCCGGTGTTGCTGGCGCGGGTGCCGGCGGCACGGCCGGTGCGAGGGGCGCGACCGCGATCTCGGCCTGCGCGCCCTCGGCCGCGAGCGTGCCGACCCAGGCGCCCAGCTCGGGGTGCGCGTCGGAGAACACGCGCTGCAGCCCGTAGGCGCGCGCCAGGTCCATGGCCTCGCGCAGCAGCGCCTGCGCCGGCTGGCCGCAGCGCTCCAGCGCCAGCGCGCGCAGGCCCAGCAGCTCGATGTGCAGGCCGCCCTGCTTGCGCTGGCGCGCCTGTTCGTCGGCACGCGCCAGCTTCGCGAGGGCGTCGGGCCAGTCGCGCGCGGCGATGGCCGCGTGGGCGCGCGCCACGTCGCGCAGTGCTTCCACGCTGCGCCGCCACAGCGGGCCCTGCGGCAGTGTGGGGTCGGCCAGTTGCGCGTCGATGCGCTCGCACAGCTCGCGGCAGGTCTGGGCGCGGTGGCGCTGCGCGTGCAGGCGCACCTGCTCGGCCAGGCTGGCGATGCGCAGCCGCGGCAGGCGCCGCGCGGCACCGGCCGCGTCGAGTGCGTCCAGCAGTTCCAGCGCGCGGTGCTCGGCGCCTTCGGCCGCCGCGATGCGCGCCGCCGTGCGGTAGGCCTGCAGCAGCGACTCGGGCAGGCCGCTGTGCTCCAGCACGTCGAGGCGGTCGGCCAGCAGCGTGGCGGCGTCGCCCGGCAGGTCGCGCTCCCAGGCCACCGACGCGAGCAGCGCGGCCAGGTTGCAGCTGAAGCGGTGGCGCCGGCCCATCTCGGCCTCGGCGCCGGCCACGGCGGGGCGCAGCAGCTGTTCGGCCAGCAGCACCTGGCCCTCCCATGCATAGCTCAGGCCGATGACCAGCTCGCTCCAGCGCCGGATGTAGTCGACGCCGTGGCCCGGGTGCCCGCGCAGGGCCTGCTGCTGGCGCAGGCGTGCGAGCGCGGGCTCGCCCTCGAGCAGCGCGCGGTAGGCCATGCGGTTGGCGTGCGACTGCAGCAGCAGCGGGTCGGTCAGCGGCACGGCCTCGGTCCAGGGCGCGTGCAGCTCGACGAAGCGGTCGGGGTCGTCCGCGAACACGGCCGCGCCGCCGAGGATCAGCGCGCATTCGCAGCGCAGTGCATCGCTCACGCCGGGCTGCGCCAGGATGCGCGCCACGAAGCGGCCGGCTTCTTCATGCCGTTCGCTCGATGCGAGCGTCCATGCCGCGGCCAGCAGCAGGCGCGGGCGGCGGTCGAGTTCGTCGGCCGGCATCTGCGCCATCCATTCGAGCACCGTGGCCTGCCGGCCGCGCCGCATGAGCGATTCGTAGAGGCTGCGCTCCGCGAGCTCGTAGGCGGTCTGGTGCTGGCCCGCGCTCAGCGCGTGGTGGGCGGCCTCGTCGAGCAGCTCGTGCGCGGCCAGCCACTGCGCCGCACGCGCATGCGCCGCCACCTGCTCGGCCGCGTCGAGCGCGGCAAAACGCTGGCGCAGCACGTCGCGCGCCAGCGCATGCATGCGCAGCCACTCGCCCCCTTCGGCGGCGGCGAACACCGGCGTGTCGTTGCTCAGCCGCGCCAGCCGCGCCGCGGCGTCGTCGACGCCGGAGACGGCACGGCACAGCTCGGGATGCAGCAGGTCGAGCACGGCGATGCGGGCCAGGAAGTCGCGATCCTGCGGGTCGAGGTTCACCAGCAGCAGCCGCACCAGCTCGCCCTGCAGCTCGCCGGCGGCGGCCGTCATGTCGCCCAGCACCGTGTGCGCAGCGTGCGCGTCGGCCCCGCGCGCGATGATGGTCGTGGCCAGCTGCAGGCCCAGCGGCCAGCCTTCGGTGAGCTCGTGCAGCCGGGCGGCGGTGTTGCGGTCGACACGCGCGCCGAAGCGCGCCTGCACCAGCTGCAGCGTCTCGTCGAGGCTGAACTTCAGCAGCGCCGGGCCGATCTCCACGCACTGCCCGTAGGCCACGAGGTCCTCGATGTCGAGCCGGCCGTCGGGGCGCGTGGCGATCAGCGTGCGCACGTTGGGCGGCGCGTTGCGCAGCAGGTAGGCCAGCGCCTCGCGCGAGGCGGGCGGCAGGCGGTCGGCCTCGTCGATGACCAGCACCACGTTCAAGGCCGCCTGCGCCAGTTCGGCCAGCAGCGCCGTGACGCTGCCGAGCGTGCCGGGCCGGTCGTCCTGGAACAGGCTGCGCCCGAACGCGGGGCGGCCCATGGCGACGCGCAGCGCCAGCGCCAGGCTCTGCACCAGCCGGCCCGGGTCGTCCTGGCTCTGCGCCGAGACCCAGCCGACCGGCACGCCCAGGCCCAGGTACTCCAGCCGCCACTGCGCCAGCAGCGAGGTCTTGCCGAAGCCCGAGGGCGCCTGCACCACGCACACGGCGTGGTCGCGCAGCGCGTCGGCGCTCGACAGGAGCCGCGCGCGCGAGACCAGGTGACGCGGGACACGGGGCGGCGTCACCTTGAGCAGCAGGTCGCGCGGGGCGCCGCTCGCATCGGGGGGCGGGAAAGTGGCCAAGGCTCGTTCGTGCGCGTGGAGGGAAGAACGGGCCCGATTCTCCACGTCAATCGCGCGAGGCCGAAGCGCGGCGCGGCGCCCCCCGCCGCGCGCGGCTGGCTTTCGCGCTGCAGCCGTACTGCGCATGGAACCAGCGCGACAGTCCGCTGGGCGCACAGAAGCCGAGCAGGCCCGCGACCTCGGCCAGCGGGCGGTCGCCCTCCAGCACATGACGCACGGCGAGTTCCTTGCGCACGTCGTTGACGATGGCTGAGAAGCTCTGCCCGTCGTCCGCGAGCCGGCGCTGGATCGTGCGGCATTCCACGCCCACGTGCGCCGACACCTGCGCGATGCTGCAGCGCCCGCTGGGCAGGAGCAGCAGCACCGCGCGCCGCACGTCGCCCGGCAGCGCGTCGCCGGGCGCCGGCGCCGCCGCGTCGAGCAGTTGCCGCGCATAGCGCGCCATGGCCGGGTCGGCCGAGGGGTTGGGCGCGTCCAGGTCGTCGCGCGCGCAGACGATGCCGTGGAAGTCCTGGTCGAAGGCGACGGCCGCGCCCAGCACGCGGTGGTGCGTGCGCAGGTCGCGCGGCGCGGGGTGCGCCAGGCACACGCGCCGGGGCTGCCAGTCGGCGCCGAGAAACTGCCGCAGCAGGCGCAGCATCACGCCCAGCGCCAGTTCGATGCGGTGGCGCGTGGCGCGGTGCGCCTTGCCGGGTTGCACTTCCTCGCGGATGACCACCACCTGGCCGAAGGCCTCGACCATCAGCGACAGCGAGCCGTTGAGCAGCGGCTGGTAGCGCATCAGCACGTCGAGCGAATCGCGCAGCGTCGGCTGCTCGCGCACCAGCAGGCCGACGGCCCCGAGGTTCGACAGCCGCCGCCCCTCGGCCATGCACAGCCCGAAGCTGTCGTTGCCCGAACGCTCGGCCGAGGCCTGCAGCAGCGCGGCGACGCGGTCGACCGGAATCATCAGGTCGGGCTCGTCCAGCACGCGAGGGCTCAGGCCGGCGTCCAGGAGCATGCGCGCCGGGTCCAGGCCGCCGGCGCGGGCGACCTCGCGGTAGTGGGTGAGGCTTGCCGCGCGGACCAGGGAAGACATCGCAAGTCCGCACGTGGCAGTTCTCAGGGCACGAGCACGGTGGCGCCGGTGGTCTTGCGGCCCTCGAGCGCGCGGTGCGCTTCGGCGGCGTCGGCCAGTGCGAAGCTCTGCTGGGGCTCGCTCACGATGCGGCCGGCCAGCACGTGGTCGAAGAGTTCGTCGGCCATGCTCAGCATGTGCGGGCGCGGGTGGATGTAGTGCACCATCGCCGGCCGCGTGAGCCAGATCGAGCCCTTCGCCGCCAGCAGCTTGGTGTCGAGAACCACGGCGCCAGAAGACGTGCCGTTGCTCACCAGAGTGCCGCGCGGCTGCAGGCAATCGAGCGAAGCCTCCAGCGTGTCCTTGCCCACCGAGTCGTACACCACGGGCACGCCCTTGCCCTCGGTGATCTCGCGCACACGCTGGGCGATGTTCTCGCGCGAGGTCACGATGGTGTGCGTGCAGCCGTTGGCCTTGGCAACCGCAGCCTTCTCGTCGGTGCTCACGGTGCCGATCATCGTGACGCCCATCGCACGCGCCCACTGGCAGGCGATGAGACCGACGCCACCCGCCGCTGCGTGGTACAGGATCGTCTCGCCACCCTTCAGCGGATAGACCTGGCGGAACAGGTACTGCGCCGTCATGCCCTTCATCATCAATGTGGCGGCCGTGCGATCGGAGATGCCGTCGGGCAGCGGGATCAGCACATCGGCAGGCATCACGCGCACCTGTGAATACGCCCCCTGCGGCCCGATGAGATAGCCCACGCGATCACCCACGCGGATGTCGGTCACGCCCGGCCCCACGGCTTCGACCACCCCCACGGCGTCGGAACCGAGCCCGTTGGGCAGCGCGAGCGGATAGCGCCCGGTGCGGAAGTAGATGTCGATGAAGTTGACGGCGATGAGGCTGTGGCGCACGCGCGCCTGGCCCGGGCCGGGCTCGCCGACCTCGACGTGTTCGAGCTTGAGCACGTCGGCGCTGCCGGTCTCGTGGAAGCGGATGGCCTGGTTCATGGTGCGTCTCCTGGAGTGTGTGGGGGCTGCATGGAACGGATTCTTGCGGCGCGTGGCGGCGGCGGGAAGCGTGGTCTTGGCGATGTCCCAAATTGGCAAATCGATGCCCCAATAAAGCAAGAAATGCGGACGGGGTGCGCCGGATACTGACGGCATCGGCCCACCGAGGCCTGCAAGACAACAACCGGAGACACCCCATGAAACTGCTGCAATTTGGACGCGCCGCCGCCGTGGCGCTGGTCGGATGCTCGATGGCCCTCGGGGCCTGGGCGCTGGGCGACAAGCCCGTCAAGCTCATCGTTCCCGCGCCGCCGGGCGGCACGATGGACATCGTCGCCCGCGTCGTCGGGCAGCAGATGGCGCTGGACATCGGCCGCCCCGTGATCGTCGAGAACCGCCCCGGCGCGGGCGGCTCCATCGGCCTGCAGGCCATGCTGCAGGCACCGGCCGACGGCAACACCATCGTGATGGCCGCGAGCAACGTGCTGGCCGAGACGCCGCAGGTCGTGAAGATGCCCTTCGATCCGCTGAAGGACGTGGTGCCCATCGGCTCGGTGGCGCGCTCGGGCGTGGTGCTCGTCACGGCCGCGAACTTCCCGGCCAAGGACTTCCAGGGCCTCGTCGCCGAACTCAAGACGCGCAAGGGCAAGGCCAGCTTCGCCAGCTACAGCCCCGGCACCGTGTCGCAGTACGCGGGCCTCATCCTTAGCGACCGCGCCGGGCTCGACCTGCAGCACATCGGCTACCCTGGCTCGCCGCCCGCGCTGCAGGACCTGCTGGGCGGCCAGGTCGACCTGATGTTCGACGGCATGCTCACCTCGATGCCGCTCATCAAGGCCGGCAAGCTGCGTCCCTATGCCTTCACCGGCAAGACCCGCTCGCGCTTCCTGCCCGACCTGCCCACCACCACCGAGCTCGGCTACCCCGACCTGCAGTTTCGCGGCTGGGTCGGCTTCATCGGCTCGGCCAAGCTGCCGGCCGACGTGATGGCCAAGCTCCATGCCGCGATCGAGAAGGCCGGCCAGGCGCCCGCCGTGCAGCAGAAGCTGCTCGACGTGGGCCTGGAGCCCGAGCTCAGCGTCGACACGCCCGCGCTCATCGCCGAGACGAAGGCGCTGTCCGAGCGCAACGCGGCCATCGTCAAGAAGTACCGCATCCAGGCGAACTGAGCGGCACGCGCCATTCCATCGGAGACCCCTCATGAAGATCAGACCCCTCACGCCGTCCATCGGCGCCGAAATCTCGGACGTCCACCTGGGCGAGGCCTCGCGCGACCCCGAATGCTTTGCGTCGATCCGCGCCGCGCTGCTCAAGCACAAGGTGCTTTTCTTTCGCGGCCAGGACATCGAGCGCGCCGAGCACGTCGCTTTCGCACGCTGCTTCGGCGAACTGGAAGACCACCCTGTGGTCGGCAGCGACCCCGAGCACCCGGGCCTCGTGCGCATCTACCGCAGCGACAACAAGCACAGCTACGAGAACACCTACCACTGCGACGGCCTGTGGCGCCAGAGCCCCGCGATGGGTGCGGTGCTGCGCTGCATCGAATGCCCCGAGGTCGGTGGCGACACCATCTGGGTGAACATGGTGCAGGCGCACGACGAGCTGCCCGACGAGATCAAACAGAAGATCGGCAAGCTGCGCGCCAAGGCCAGCATCGAGCATTCCTTCGGCGCCGTGATGCCGATGGAAGCGCGCCTCAAGCTGGGCCAGGACCATCCGCCCGTGGAGCACCCCGTGGTGCGCACGCACCCCGAGACCGGCGAGAAGGTGCTCTACGTGGGCAGCTTCACCACCCACTTCGTGAACTACAGCACCCCCGAGAACGTGCGCCACGGCATCGACAAGACACCGGGCGCGGCGCTGCTGCTGAACTACCTGCTCAGCCGCGCCACCATTCCCGAGTACCAGGTGCGCTGGTCGTGGCAGCCGGGCGACGTGGTCGTCTGGGACAACCGCAGCACGCAGCACTACGCGCTGAACGACTACTGGCCTGCGCCACGAAAGATGGAACGCGCCGGCATCGTCGGCGACGTGCCGTACTGAACATCGCCCCCGCCCCGCAACCTGACAGACGCACGCCATGAACTTCCTCGACGGCCACCTCTTTCCCGAAAACCAGCAGCCGCTGATCATCACCGCCGCGCCCTATGCACCGGGCTGGCTTCCTTCCGACTTCCCGGGCGAGATCCCGGTCACGATGGAAGAGCAGATCCAGAAGGCGGTCGACTGCTACAACGCCGGCGCCACCGTGCTGCACCTGCACGTGCGCGAACTCGACGGCAAGGGCAGCAAGCGGCTGTCGAAATTCAACGAGCTGATCGCCGGCGTGCGCGCGCGCGTGCCCGAGATGATCATCCAGGTGGGCGGCTCGATCAGCTTCGCCCCCGAGAGCGAAGGCGCCGCGGCCAAGTGGCTGAGCGACGACACGCGCCACATGCTGGCCGAGCTGGAGCCCACGCCCGACCAGGTGACGGTGACGGTCAACACCTCGCAGATGAACGTCACGGAGCATGCTGAGCTGGCCGACTTCAAAGGCACCTCGCGCGAGATCCCGGCCATCTTCGAGGCCTACAAGGAGATGACGGTGCCGGCGCAGCCGGGCTGGGTCGAGGAGCACATCCGCCGCCTCACGAAGGCCGGCATCCAGAGCGCCTTCCAGTGCTACAACATCAACAGCTTCGAGTCGGTCGAACGGCTCATGCGCCGCGGCGTCTACAAGGGCCCGCTGGTGATGAACTGGGTGGCCATCAGCGGCGGCATGGACGCGCCGAACATCTACAACCTGGCCAACTTCGTGCGCGCCGTGCCCGACGGCGCCGTGCTCACGGTGGAAAGCTCGGTGCGCAACGTGCTGCCCGTGAACATGATGGGCATCGCGATGGGCCTGCACGTGCGCTGCGGCACCGAGGACGTGCTGTGGAACCAGACGCGCACCGCCAAGATCGGCACCGTGGCGCAGATCGAGCAGCTGGTGGCCATTTCGCGCCAGTTCGGCCGCCCCATCGCCACGGCGCAGCAGGCGCGCGAGATCTCGAAGATCGGCGTCTTCTACGAGACGGCCGAAGAGTCGCTCGCCGCCAACGGTTTCGCGCCGAACCGCAACGGAGGCAACCAGGGCTTCCTGCGCAAGGCGGCCTGAGAAGGACGATGGCGATCATGACGAGGCGTTTCACGCATGCCGCTTGGCGCCTGCTGGAGGGCATCGCACATGCCCTGCGCCACGAAGACCTGCTTCAGAACGCGCGCACCGCGCCCTGAGCCACCGCGCCGGCCGTCTGCTTGCTCCACTGCGAGGCGCTGCAGCCGAAGTGGTGGCGGAACCAGTGGCTGAAGCTGCTGGGCCCTGAAAACCCCAGCAGCTCCGCCACCTCGCTCAGCGGCAGGTCGCTGTCGCGCAGGTGGCGCTTCACGAGGTCGGAGCGCACATCGTCGAGCAGGCGGCTGAAGGTGAGGCCTTCGGCCTCGAGCCGGCGGTGCAGCGTGCGACGGTCCACGCGCAGGTGCCGCGCCACTTCCTGCGCGGTGCAGCCGCCGCCGGGCATCAGCGCCAGGATGAGTTCGCGGCAGGCTTCGCGCGTGCTCTCGCCGCGGTCTTTCAGCGCGGCTTCGAGGTACTCGCGCGCGAAACGCGCCACGCCCTGGTCGCCCGATTCGCGCGGCTTGCGCAGGTCGGCCGCCAGGCACACGAGGCCGTTGAAATCCTGGTTGAACTTGACGTTGCGACCGAAGAAGGCACGGTGCGCCGCCATGTCCGCCGGCGGGCGGTGCGTGAAGCACACCTGCTGCGGGCGCCACTGCGGATCGATGAGCTCGCCGAGGATGCGGAACATGATGCCCACGGCCAGCTCCATCGACTGGCGCATCGGCAGCCCGGGGCTGGGCAGCAGGTCTTCCTGGATGATGACCATGTCGCCGGTGTCCTCGAGGCGAAAGCTCAGCGAGGCGTTCACCAGCTTCAGGTAGCGGCCCAGCGTGTCGAGCGCGTCGCGCGGCGTGGGCTCTTCCTTGAGCACGACGCTGATGGGGCCCAGCGCCGACAGCTTGCGCTGCGCCGCCAGCCGCAGCGCGAAATCTTCGGTGCGCGTGGCGCGCGCGGTGATCTCGAGCAGCTCGCGCACCGCGTCGCCGGGGATCAGCGTCTCGGGGTGCTCGAGCAGCTGCGCCTTGAGCCCCACGGTGCGCATGAAGGCATGCGGGTCGCGGCCGAGCGACTGCACCAGCTCCACGTAGCCGCTGAGGCTCGCGCTGCGCATCAGTCGACCGAGGTGCTTCATGGTGGCTTCTTTGGCAGAGGCCCCGTGTTCACTCGGGGCTGATCTTGAGTTGCAGTTTCTCGATGATGGCCCGATTGTGGGCGGTCGTGGCGTCCAGCGTCTGGCGCAGCTGCTGCAGCGTCGCCTCGCGCGGCGGATCGTAATTCTGCGCGAGCAGCGCCTCGCGGAACTTCGGCGCCTGCACGGCCCGGGCCACCTCGGCGCGGATTTTCTCCTGCAGCGCCGGCGGCATGCTGCTGAGCACGAACACGCCCACGCTCGCGTCGGGCATCACGAAGTCGGGCAGACCCAGTTCGCCGAAGGTGGGCACGTCGGGCAGGAAGCGCGAGCGCTTCGATGAGGCCACGGCCAGCGCCTTGATCTTGCCGCTGCGGATCAGCGAAGTGACGTTGCTCACCACCTCGAAGGTCAGCTGCACCTGGTTGCCCATGAGGTCGACCAGCGCCGGCGCCGAGCCTTTGTACGGCACCACGAGGATGTCGTTGCCGCTGCGCGCGCGCAGCATCTCGCCCAGCAGGTTGGAGCGCGTGCCCGTGCTCAGGTTGGCCACGCTGACCGAGCGCGGATTCTGTTTGGCATGCGCCAGCAGGTCTTTCACGGTGTTCGGCGGGAAGCCGGCGTTGGCCACCAGCACATGGAACATGCCCGTCACCTCGCCGACGTAGGTGAAGGTCTTGAGCGGGTCGAAGGGCGTCTTCACCGTGAGCGGAATGTCGGACAGCACGCTCGACGGTCCGACCATCAGCGTGTAGCCGTCGGCCGGCGCGGCCATCAGCGCGCGCTCGGCGATGACGGCGGAGCCGCCCGGCTTGTTGTCCACCAGCACGGTCTGGCCGAGGTTCGTGCGCAGCTGTTCGGCGAGCAGCCGCGCCGCCGCGTCGGAGATGCCGCCCGGCGGCGCGGGAACGATCAGCCGAATGGGCTTGTCGGGCCAGGCCTGGGCCGAGGCCGTGCCGCAGCACAGCGCGGCCAGGAAGAGAAGGGAGGCTCGCAGCAGATGCAGACACATGAAGTTCGTCCTCAGGTGGAAGAGACAAAGGCGTGCGGATTCTGTGGCGCCACCGCTGCTGAATGCTTGGCGCCACGCGTCGGCCACTTACCGGATCGCGACAGCGACACCTGTCTTTGCACGCGCCGTTTCAATGCCCCAGAAAGACAAAACCGCGCCCCCGATGAGCAAGAAGTTTTCGCAGCTGCGCCAGAAACTTTGGCTGCAAGCGCAACCTTTTCACCGGAGACAACCCCATGAACTTCCTCGACGGCCACCTGTATCCCGAGAACCAGCAGCCCCTGATCATCACGGCCGCGCCCTATGCACCGGGCTGGATTCCCGCCGACTTCCCGGAAGACATTCCGGTCACGATGGAAGAGCAGATCCAGAAGGCGGTCGACTGCTACGAGGCCGGCGCCACCGTGCTGCACCTGCATGTGCGCGAAGCCAACGGCAAGGGCAGCAAGCGCCTGTCGATGTTCAACGAGCTGATCGCCGGCGTGCGTGCGCGCGTGCCCGAGATGATCATCCAGGTGGGCGGCTCCATCAGCTTCGCGCCCGAGGACGACGGCGCCGCCGCCAAGTGGCTCAGCGACGACACGCGCCACATGCTGGCCGAGCTCACGCCCAGGCCCGACCAGGTCACGGTGACCGTCAACACCACGCAGATGAACGTGACCGAGCACGCGGGCCTGGACGACTTCAAGGGCCTGTCGCGCGGCGACCCGCGGCTGTATTCGACCTACCGGGACATGATCGTGCCCTCGAACCCCAGCTGGGTGGAAGAGCACATCCGCCGCCTCACGGCCGCGGGCATCCAGAGCGAGTTCCAGTGCTACAACATCAACAGCTTCGAGACCATCGAACGCATGATCCGCCGCGGCGTTTACAAGGGTCCGCTGGTGATGAACTGGGTGGCCATCAGCGGCGGCATGGACCAGGCGAACATCTACAACCTGGCCAACTTCCTGCGCGCCGCACCCGACGGCGCGGTGGTCACGGTGGAGAGCTCGGTGCTCAACGTGCTGCCCGTGAACATGATCGGCATCGCCCTGGGCCTGCACGTGCGCTGCGGCATCGAGGACGTGCTGTGGAACCAGACCCGCACCGGCAAGATGAGCTCGGTCGAGCAGATCAAGCAGCTCGTGCGCATCGCCACCGAGTTCGGCCGCCCCATCGCCACCGCGCAGCAGGCGCGCGAGATCATGCAGATCGGCGTGTTCTACGAGACCACCGAAGAGACGCTGCAGGCCAACGGCTTCGCGCCCAACCGCAATGGGGCGCAGCAGGGCTTCCTGCGCAAGCCGGCCTGATACCTCTGTCTCGGGGGCGGTTGACGTACCGACTGGTCAGTCGGTAGACTGGGGCCGATCGCGCAGCTCACCGGGCTTCACCGGGCTGCAGGCATCGCACAGAAAGCCCCCCGATGAGCGAGAACTTCGCAGCCGAACTCCATCGCCGAGCGACCACGGCCCTGCAGGCCGGGCGCGCCGATGCGCAAGGAGAGGGCGACCGCGTGCCGGTCGGCCAGTACACCGACGAAGCCATCGCACGCGACGAGCGGCGGCTGCTGCAGCGGCATCCGCAGCCGGTGGCCGCCAGCGCGTCGCTCGCGTCGCCCGGTGCCTGGCTGTCGCTCACGCACACCGGCGTGCCGCTGCTGCTGGTGCGCCAGGAGAACGGGCAGGTGCAGGCGTTTCTCAACGTGTGCCGCCACCGCGGCGCGCGCGTGGTGCCCGAAGGCAGCGGCAGTGAAGCGCGCGCCTTCGTCTGCCCGTACCACGCATGGACCTACAAGCCCGACGGCGCCTTGCGCGGCGTGCCCGAGTCCTTCGGCTTTCCCTGCCTGAAGCAGGACGAGTCGGGCCTGCGCCGGCTGGCCACCGTCGAGCGCGCGGGCGTGGTCTGGGTCGTATGCGATCCGTCGCAGGCGGACAGCGACCCCGGCGCGCACCTGGGCCCGCTCATGGACAACCTCGAGTCGCTGGCCGGGCTGCACGCGCCCGTGGCCTATGCGCCGCGCGCGTACGAGGTCGAGGCCAACTGGAAGCTGCTGGTCGACGGTTCCTTCGAGGCCTACCACTTCAAGGTGGCGCACCGCGAGACCATCGCCCACATGTTCCTGCACAACCTGCAGGTCATCGACGAGTTCGACCTGAACCGGCGCCTGTACCTGCTCAAGTCGAAGTTCCAGGAACACCGGCCCGACGCCGCCGGTTTCGATCCGCGCCGCTACGGCAACCTGACCTACTTCTTCTTTCCGAACACGACCATCCTTGTGCAACCCGACCACGCGCAGCTCAGCATGCTGGAGCCGCTGGGCGCCACGCGCACGCGCGTGCACGAACTCACGCTGATTCCCGAGGCGCCGGCCTCGGAGAAGGCCACGGCGCACTGGGACGCGAACGTGGCGCTGTACCGGCGCACGCTCGCGGAAGACTACGCACTGGCCGAATCGATCCAGGCCGGGCTGGCGTCGGGCGCGAACGACGCGCTCAGCTTCGGCACCTTCGAGTACAGCGCGCCGCGCTTCCATGCGCAACTCGCGCAGCAGGTGGCGGCCATGCCGGCCGCACGCTGACGCGGACGGGTGTCGCGCGTGCAACAACCAGACCACAAGACACAAGAAAGAATGGCGCGCATCGCGTCTGATCGCCGGTCGCGTCTTCGCGGCATGCGCTCTTCTGCGTGACGCCTTCCAGAACCGCCGATGGCCACCCTTGCCCCTTCCCGTAAAGAAACGATCCTGGCGCGCGCCGAGCAGCACTTTGCCGACCATGGCTTCCAGGGCGCGTCGCTGTCGGCCATCGCGCGCGACTGCGAGGTCGGCAACCCGGGGCTGCTGCATCACTTCCCGAGCAAGGAGGTGTTGTACCGCGCCGTGCTCGAGAAGCAGGCGGAGGACCTGACGGCGCGCATCTGCAAGCGCGTCGAGGCGGCCCCCGACCTGCCCGCGCGGCTGCAGGCCTTCGTCGCGCTGCAGGTCGAGTGGATGCACGCGCGGCCCACGGGCTTCAAGCTCGTCACGCGCGAACTGCTCGACAACGCCGAACGCATCCAGCATGCGCAGACCCGGCCGCTCGAAGGCTTCCTGCAAGCCAGCCTGGGCCTGGTGGCCGCAGCGCAGGCGGCCGGCCTCGTGCGCGACGACCTGTCGGCCGTGGTGGTGCTGACGCTCATCTTCGGCACGCTGAACTACGCCAAGATGGCGCGGCCCACCTTTGCCAAGACCTTCGCCGAGCCCGCGCTGAAGAGCGACACGGCCTGGATGAAGGCGATGGCGCGCGACGTGCTGCGCGTCATCTCGCCGCCCTGATTTTTTCTTTCTTTCCCAGCAACCCCGACCAAAGGACGTTCCCTTGAAAACCCGCATCACCGAACTCTTCGGCATCCGCCACCCCATCATCCAGGGCGGCATGCACTACGTCGGCTTCGCCGAGCTGGCCGCGGCCGTCTCCAACGCCGGCGGCCTGGGCATCATCACGGGCCTCACGCAGAAGACGCCCGAGCTGCTGGCCCGCGAGATCGCGCGCTGCCACGAGATGACCGACAAGCCCTTCGGCGTGAACCTCACCTTCCTGCCGACCTTCGCCTCGCCGCCGTACCCCGAGTACATCGCGGCCATCGTCGAGGGCGGCATCAAGGCCGTGGAAACCGCGGGCCGCAGCCCCGAGGCCTACATGCCGGCGCTGAAGGCCGCGGGCATCAAGGTGATCCACAAGTGCACCTCGGTGCGCCACGCGCTCAAGGCCGAGCGCATCGGCTGCGACGCGGTGAGCGTCGACGGCTTCGAGTGCGGCGGCCACCCCGGCGAGGACGACGTGCCCAACATGATCCTGCTGCCGCGCGCGGCCGAAGAACTGAAGATCCCGTTCGTCGCCTCGGGCGGCATGGCCGACGGCCGCAGCCTCGTGGCCGCGCTCGCCCTGGGCGCCGAGGGCATGAACATGGGCACGCGCTTCATCGCCACCAAGGAAGCGCCGGTGCACGCCAACGTGAAGCAGGCCATCGTCAACGCCTCGGAGCTCGACACGCGCTTGATCATGCGTTCGCTGCGCAACACCGAGCGTGTGATCAACAACGCGGGCGTGGAGCGCCTCATGGAGATCGAGCGCGCCAAGGGCGACGCGCTGAAGATCGACGACATCATGGACCAGGTCGCCGGCATCTACCCGAAGGTGATGACCGAGGGCCACATGGACGCCGGCGCCTGGAGCTGCGGTATGGTGGCCGGGCTGATCCACGACGTGCCCAGCTGCGCGGAGCTCATCGACCGCATCATGGCGCAGGCCGACGAGCTCATCGCCAAGCGCCTGGCGGGCATGCTGAGGGGTTGAGCTTTCAGTAGGTCACCGTCACGGTGATCGTGCTGCTGTAGGGGCCCGGCGCCACGTACTGGCCGGGCGGAATGCGGCCGTAGACGGTGTAGTCCCTCGACACCGTCGTGCCCAGCACGGAGGCCGTGATGTTGTAGCTGTCCGAGACGTTGCTGGCGTTCCAGACAGTACCGTGCGTGTTGGAGGTGTAGAGGTTGTAGCCCAGCGGCGTGCTGCTGACCGGGCCCACCATCTGCCGGCTGGTGATGGCGCCGGCCGAGCCCGCGTCGAGGCCGATCGTGTAGGACAGGTTCACCAGCAGGGCGACCAGGGAAGTGACCTTGCCGACGACGGTAATGGTCGTGGTGTTGTCCTTGGGCGTTGCAACGGCGGGATCGTAGTTGCCGAAGGCCAATGGCGTTGCTGCAGTGACCGTGACAGTGCAGGTGAACACTCCCAGGCCCGTGCACGCGGCCCGCGACGCGCCCGGGGCCAGCAGCCCCGCCAGCGCCAGCACGACCGTCAGCGCGGGGACGACGACACGGGTTCGCATCGGTAGGGCCCCATTGAAGGCAAGGCGCCGGCGGCGCGGTCGGGCGCGCCCAGCGTGAAGCGGCAATGCCCACTCTTCCATCGCGCCTCGAAGCGTTCGTTCGGCTGCGGGTCGTCGACCGACACGAGGCCATGAAAGCCCGACAGCAGCGAGGTGCCACGCGCCGGTCGCATCACGTCGATGCCCGGCGGCAGCGGGCTGCCGTCGGGCAGCAGCACCGTGACGTTCGCGATGGCCTCGCGCGCGATGTCGAAGCTGGCCTGCGCCACGCCCTTGTAGCGCGGCACCACGCGCAGCACGTCGCTGCGCACCTGCGCCTCGATCGGCAGATCGCCGTTGTCGATGCTGATGTGGTTGGGCTCGTAGGCGCGCAGGCCCGAGACGACGGCGCGGCCTTCGCTGTCGGTGGTGGTCCAGGGCTGGTTCTCGCGGTAGACCTTCACGCCGGCGGCGCCGGGCACGGTCACGAGCGCGAAGGCGTCGTCCGACTGGCGCGTGGCAAAGCCCACGCCGCCCGCGAATCCCACGGCGCCGCTGGCGCGCAGGCGCACCGCGGTCTGGCCCTGGGCGCGCGCAGCTTCGGCCGTCAGCATGCCGTAGCGACCGCGCCAATCGACCGCGGCTTCGCTGCGCGCGTTCTCGCCGTCGGCGGCGCGCAGCCGGTAGCCCCAGCCGGTGTCGTTGGGCGGCTGCTGCACCCACTCGGCCACGGCCGAATGGCCGCCCGGCTTCTGATGCTGCACCGAGAGCGTGGTGTGCTGGCGATCGCCGAGCGTGAAGCTGAGGCTCACGTTCACCGAGGTGATGGAACGCTTGCCGTCCTGGCGCGTGTGGGCCACCGAGGTGCCGAGCCAGGCGTTGCCGCCCAGGCCGATCGACCAGCTGGCGGTGGTCACGCCGATGTGCTCGCCGGTGTTGTAGCGCAGCCGCGTGTGGCTCGCGCCCAGCGTGCCGTAGCGGCCGAGCGAGCGGCCTGCGAAGAGCTGCGTCTGCGCGTCGGTGTGCACGGGGCTGTCGTGCCAGGCGATCTGCGTGAAGCCGCGGCTGGCCACCTGGCGGCTCACCGAGAAGTTCCATTCGTCGCTGGTGCGCGTGTAGGCAGCGCGCCAGAGGCGGCCGCTGTCGCCGTCCCTGCTGCGGCTGGCGGCGCCGTGCAGCGAGAGTTCGCCGAGCGTGCCCCAGACCCAGGTCACGCCGGCGCCCGCGGTCTGGCTGCGCGAGCTGGCCTCGCCGCGCGCCTCGACGGTCACGCCGTCGTTCACGCCGTGGCGCCAGGTGCCGGCGACGAAGGGCGGGCCGTAGTCGAAGCTGCGCTCGCCGTAGCGCAGGCGTGTCCAGCCGGCTTCGAGCGAGTAGTCGGAGAGACCCGCGCGCAGCAGGTTCGAGCTCACGTAGTAGGGCGTGGTCACGGTGCGCTGCACGCCCAGCGCGTCGGTGACGGCGAAGCGCATCTCGCCCGCGCCGGTGAGCACGGGCACGTCGCTGAGCGCGAAGGGGCCGGCGTCCACACGCCGTTGATAGCGCAGCGTGTCGTTCACATACACCTCCACCGCCGACGGCACGGCCGCGCCGCCGCGCAGGGTCGGCATCGGGTAGCTGATGAAGCCGGGCTGCAAGCCGAAGCGGGTGCCGAACTGCACACCGCCGAAGCGAAAGGGCGTGGACCACGCGGCGGCCTGCGTGATGGTGTCGCCCACCGTGAGGCGCGTGAGCCGCGCGGGGTCGTCGCGGCGGAAGTAGCTGTCCAGCCGTGTCGTGCCGCGCCCGCCGAATGCGGACTGGCCGGCGACGAGGCTCGTGCCCACCAGGCCCCAGTCGCCCGAGGCCGCCGCATCGAAGTAGCCCGAGGCGCGCGTGCCTTCGCGGTCGTGCTGCAAGGCCAGGTCGTAGTTGAGAAAGGCCCCGAAGGCCGACGCCGACAGCGGCGGGCGGTCGCCGGCGTGCGCATGCACGGTGCCCAGCGTGAACGCCTCGGCGGGCACGCTCAGGTCCACGCTCTGCGCGCCTTCGTCGAGCTGCAGCTGCGCGCCGGGCAGCGCGCGCAGGTCGTAGTAGTCGGTGCCATCGCGCTGCAACGCCGCGGTGGCGGGCCGCACCAGGCGCCAGGCCGCGAAGTCGGGCGCCGATGCCAGCAGCTGTGCACCGCGCCGCAGCAGCGGCCGTGGCGCGGGCTGGCTCAGGCCGTTGATGCGCACATCGAGGATCGCGGGCTGCACTTCGCCCGCCACGTCAGTGGGCGAAGTCTGTGCGCAGGCCACGCGCAGGCCCAGCCAGCCGCAGCAGACCCAGAGGCTAGCGTGGCGTGGCGGGCGCACGGGGCACGCGCACGGTGGCGCTGGACGACGCCTCGGGGGCATCGGTGGCGGCCTCGACCTGCAGCCGGGTGTCGGGCGGCAGGGCGGGCAGTTCGATGTCGATGCCGGCCGACTGCCCGGCCAGCGCGTACTGCGACAGGCTCTTGCGCAGCAGCTCGGTGCCGTCCTCGCGGCGCACCACGAGCTGCGTGACCTGGATGTGTTCGCTGCCCTGGTTGTCGAACACCAGCCGCCAGGCGGTGCCTGCCGTGCCGGTGGCGCGCCCCGAAGGCTGCAGCGACCATTGCAGCGCGCGGCGCAGCTGCAGCGGCGGCACGAAGATCGGCACGCCGATGCGCAGCAGCGTCTGCACCTTCGCGCCCTCGGTGCCGTCCGCCAGCAGGGCCTGGTCGCGCGGCAGCTGGCGCAGGAAGACGCGGTAGCTGCGCTCGCCGGCGTCGGCCGGCACCTGCAGCCCGAGGCGCACGATCTGCCGCCCGCCCGGCGGCAGGCGGAAGATGGCCGGGTTGACCAGCACGTCGCGCGTGGGTTCGTAGGCATCGCGTCCGTCCTGCTGCGACCACGCCACCACCTCGGCCTGCACGGCGACCTCGGTGTCCTCGGCGTTGCCCATGGTGAGCGAGGCGACCGGGCGCTGCGGCGTGAGCACGATGCGCAGCGGCGCCACGCTGAGGCTGGTGGCCGCGGCGGGAGCGGGAGCAAGGGCGGCCAGCAGCAGGCCGGCCCCCCATGCGACTGGCAGCAGGGCGCGACGCATGCCGTGGCGGCCTGCGGTGAAGGCGGTCAACGGCGCCCTCAATAGGTCAGCGAGACCGTGATCGTGTCCGTGTAGTCGATGGCCGGCGCCGCGGTGTACTGCCCCGTGGGAATCAGGCCGTAGATCGTCTGCGTCTGGGGCGTCCCGTTGCCGACGTAGCCGGTGCCGGCGACGCTGTTGTCCCAGTTGGTCTGGTGCGCGCTGTCCTTGAAGAGGCCGTAGCCCAGCGTGTTGTTGCCGGCGGCCGCCGTGGGGCTGGTCATCAGGCGGTTCGTGATCGTCGCGCCCGAGCCGCCGCCCGCGCTCAGGCCGAGCGAGTAGGGCGTGCCGAAGGTGCAGGTCACGTTGAGGCTGGTGGTGCCGGCCAGCGCGGTGGCTGACGCCGGGTCGTACGGCCCGAACGCCAGCGTGGCCGGCGTGGTCATGAGGCAGGCCTTGAGCACCGTGGCCGTGACCTGGAAGGTCGTGGTCGTCGTGACCGCCTGCGCGGGCAGCAATGTCAACAAGGCACCGACGGGCAGCACGGTACGGGCCAGTGTGCGAAGGAGGGAGCGAGGCTGGTGGCGCATCGGACGGGACCTTTCATCGGTGACTGGAAACCCAGGAACGACAGTGAAAACCCACCCACCGTTTCCAGTAGTGGGCGCCCCCTTTCTAACCAATCTCTCCCCGATGGGACATAGGACGCAGCCCTGTCGTCGACAGCTTGCTACAGATTTTTTCGAGGCCGGGAGAGCTCATGAGTGATTTCGGTCTACAGCCTGGGCCGGGCCTAGGTCGGATGTCTTCATGGGGCGCGACCTCTTGTCGCAGGGGGGTGGTGCGTGCGGTGTATAGAACCGTTTACATTTACGCTCTTGGGAGTCGCCATCCAACGCCATTGCAACCTTGCCCGCGAGGTCCATCCAACGTGATCGCCGAAATACATGCTGATGCCGCGCCTGCTGGCCTCGCCTCGGGGTTCACCATGGCGTTCCAGCCCATCGTGGACCTGGGCCGGCACGAGATCTATGCGCACGAGGCGCTGGTGCGCGGCCTCTCGGGCGAAGGCGCCGCCGAGGTGCTGGGGCGCGTCGATCCGGTCGACCGCTTCGCCTTCCACGAAGCCTGCCGCGTCAAGGCCATCGAGATCGCCTCGCGCCTGGGCATGAAGTCGCGCCTGAGCCTCAACGTCATGCCCAACGACGTCGCGGGGCAGGCCGAGTGCTTCCGCACCGCCATGGCCGCCGCCAAGCGTTGCAAGTTCCCGGTGCGCCAGCTGATGTTCGAGATCACCGAGGGCGAGCGCGTGCGCGACCTGCACGGCCTGGCCGACACCTTCCGCGCCTTCAAGCGCCACGGCTTCACCTCGGCCATCGACGATTTCGGCGCCGCCTACGCGGGCTTCGAGCTGCTGGCCGCGTTCCAGCCCGACGTGGTGAAGATCGACCTGAGCCTGATCCGCGGCATCCATGCCGACCCGGTGCGGCTGACCATCGTGCGGGGCTTCGTCGCCACCTGCGACGAGCTGCGCATCCGCGTGATCGCCGAAGGCGTGGAGGCGCCCGAAGAGGTGCGCGCCTTGCGCGAGATCGGCGTGGAGCTGTTCCAGGGCTACCTGTTCGCACGGCCGGCCATTGCCACGCTGCCGGCGGTGGCGTGGGACGCCGCCGCCTGAGCCTTCCCTGACCTCTGACCTTGTGCGTCAGACGTTGCTGGTCGCGCGCACTTCCTCGAGCGTGGTCCGGCCGGCCAGCACCTTCTCGATGCCGTCCTGACGCAGCGTGCGCATGCCCTCGCGCATCGCGGCGTCCTGCAGTTCCTCGGCGCGCGCGCCGCCCTGCACCAGCCGGCGCAGTTCCCTCGACATCACCATGAGTTCGTGGATGCCCACGCGGCCCCGGAAGCCGGTGTCGTTGCAGTGCTTGCAGCCGGTGCTCGTGTAGGTCTGCAGCTGGCCGTCGCGCCCGTGGCGCTGCACCCACTCGGCGCGCACGGCGTCGCGCGCGGCCGGCGTGTCCTGCGCGCCGAAGGCGTGCATGTAGTCGGCCAGCAGCTCCTCGACCGCCTCGCTCGTGGCCGGGCGGCTTTGCACGCACTGCGGGCACAGGCAGCGCACCAGCCGCTGCGCCAGCACGGCCAGCAGCGAGTCGGCGAAGTTGAACGGGTCCATGCCCATGTCGAGCAGGCGCGTCACGGTTTCGGGCGCGCTGTTGGTGTGCAGCGTCGACAGCACGAGGTGGCCGGTGAGCGAGGCCTCGATGGCGGTCCTGGCGGTCTCGGCGTCGCGGATCTCGCCGACCATGATCACGTCGGGGTCGGCGCGCACGAAGGCGCGCAGCGCCTTGGCAAAGGTCCAGTCGATGCGCGGGTTGACCTGCACCTGGCGCAGGCCCGGCTGCGTGATCTCGATCGGGTCTTCGGCGGTCCAGATCTTGCGCTCGGGCGTGTTGATGCGCATGAGCGCCGAGTGCAGCGTGGTGGTCTTGCCCGAGCCCGTCGGGCCCACGCACAGCACCATGCCGTAGGGCCGGTCGACCGCCTGCGAAAACTGCGCCAGGTTGCGCTCGGACAGGCCCAGCGCATCGAGCGCGATGGGCTTGGCCGAGGCCAGGATGCGCATCACCACGTCTTCCAGGCCGTTGTTGGTCGGGATGGTGGCCACGCGCAGCTCGATGCGGTGCTGCGGCGAGTACTTCGAGAAGTTGATCTTGCCGTCCTGCGGCTTGCGCTTTTCGCTGATGTCCAGGTCGCACATGATCTTCACGCGCGCCACCACCGCATTGCGGTAGCTGGGCGGCAGCTCCAGGTAGGTGTAGAGCCGGCCGTCGCGGCGAAAGCGGATGCGCGTCTTCTCTTGACCCGGGTCGCTCTCGATGTGGATGTCGGAGGCGCCCTCGCGGTGCGCTTCGAGGATCATGCTGTTGATCATGCGCACCAGCGAGTTGTCCGACTGCTCCACGGGCGGCTCGCCGGCGGCGGGCGCGGCGGCCGATTCTTCCTTCTCGAGCGTCTTCAGCAGCGTGCTGGTGCCCGTCATGTCGAACTCGAGCGGACGCATCGGGTCGTTCATGTCGACCACCGGGCGCTCGGCCGCCACCTGGCCGACCTTCTCGTAGGCCTTGTGCAGCACGCCGTCCAGGTCCAGGCACTGGCCCAGCACGGGGAGCACCTTCATCTGCGCGATGAACTCCACTTCGTCGATCACCGCGTGCCGGTTGACCGGATCGTCGAGCGCCAGCACCAGGCGCCCGCCGTGCAGCATGAGCGGCATCACCTGCAGGCGCCGCGCGGCCTCGTGGCCCACCTTGCGCAGCGCGTCGGCCGCGGCCGGGAACACATGCAGGTTCACCAGCGGGTAGCCCATCTTGCGCACCAGCGCGGTCTGCAGCTGGCCGCGGCTCACGACGCCCATGCGCACCAGCGTCTCGCCCAGCGGCACCGTGGGCTCGCGCTGCTGCTGCTGGAGCGCTGCGTCGAGTTGCGCCTGCGTGACCATGCCCAGCGACATCAGCGCCTGGCCGATGCGCGCGATCGGCATGCGGCTTTGCAGGTCGAGCTCCTGCACGAGCTGTTCGGGCATGACGACTTCGGTGGCTGCCATGGATCGATCTCCTGG
This sequence comes from Variovorax sp. V35, assembly GCF_041154465.1. Classification (NCBI taxonomy): domain Bacteria; kingdom Pseudomonadati; phylum Pseudomonadota; class Betaproteobacteria; order Burkholderiales; family Comamonadaceae; genus Variovorax; species Variovorax sp. V35. Next base: position 5,801,754 of record NZ_AP028666.1, on the reverse strand, counting down.
TGGTTGTGGGGGCGCGGCGGGTGTGCCGACGCTAACGGTAAAACGCGAAACGGTTGCGGCCCTGCGACTTGGCCGCGTAGAGCGCCGTGTCCGCCCGCGCGAGCAGTTCGCCGGCACCGACGGTGGCATCGACCGTCTCGACGAACACGATGCCGATGCTGGTGGTGACGTCCAGCCGCCGGCCTTCCACGGGGAACGCCGGCGCCGCGATCTGCGAGACGATCTTGTGCGCCACGCCCGCCACGGCGTCCTGCGAGTGCACGTTCTCCAGCACGATCACGAACTCGTCGCCGGCCAGGCGCACCACGGTGTCGGTCTCGCGCACGCTGGCGCGCAGGCGGCGCGCGTACTCGGCCAGCACGCCATCGCCGGTGGAATGGCCGAGCGTGTCGTTGATGGCCTTGAAGTGGTCGATGTCCAGGAACATCAGCGCCATGCCGCCTTCGGCGCGGCGCACGCGCGACATCGCCGCGGGCAGCTGCTCGTTGAAGGCCAGGCGGTTCGGCAGGCCGGTCAGCACGTCCATGCGCGCCAGCTCGATGAGCTTGCGCTCGGCCTCCTTCAGCGCCGTGACGTTGAAGGTCATGAGGTAGAAGCCCGCCGTGTGGCCCGCCAGGTCCTTGTCGGGAATCAGGTTCACCTGGAAGTGCGCCTCCCGGTCATCGATCGGCACCTGCACCGGGTACTGCGTGGCCCTGCCGGCGAGCACCGTGGGCAGGTGGGGCGTGTGCTGCACGTACACCGCTTCGCCCACGGCCGAGCGCAGCGTCACGCCGTCCAGCGGCGCGCGCTCGTCCAGGCCCGCCATGCGCCGCGCGCGGCTGTTGCCGTACAGGCAGTTCTCGTCGCGGTCGAAGTAGGCGACCAGCGCGGGGATGTTGTCGGTCACGTCGCGCAGGCGCTTTTCCTGCTGCGTGAGGGCGCGGCGGATGTTCACTTCGTCGGTGATGTCGAAGGTCATCGCGAACACGCCGTGCACCATGCCCTCGGCGTCCTGGTCGGGAATGTAGTGGGCCTTGAAGGTGCGGTCGCCGATGCCCAGCGCCGCGTCGCCGGCCTTCTCGACGATCACCGTCTCGCCCGCCAGCGCGCGCTCCATGTGGGGCCGCACCACCGCGAAATCGGCCGCGCCCCGCACCGCCGGCATCCACTGGCCGACCAGCGGCTGGCCGTGGTGCAGCGCGCGCACCTTGGCATTGACGAAGGTGTAGTACAGCGCGGCGTCGACGTGCGAGACCAGCGCGGGAATGTTGTCGGCGATGGTGCGGATCTGCGCCTCGCTGTGCGCCAGCTCGAGCTCGATGTGCTTGCGCTGCGTGATGTCGAAGGTCATCGCGTAGTAGCCGCACACCCGCCCCTGCGCGTCGAGCTCGGGGATGAAGTCGGTCTGGAAGAAGTGCTCTTCCTCGTCGCGGTGCGCGGCGCCGCGACGCTCGAAGGACACGGCCTCGCCGGCCAGCACGCGCCGCAGGTTGTGCTCGAGCGTCGGGTCGTCGTGCAGGCCGCTCATGCTCTGCACGGGCTGGCCCACCAGCTCCTCGGCGCTGTAGCCCAGCTCCTCGCACAGCCGCGCATTCACGAAGGTGTAGCGGCCCTGCGCGTCGGCGTGCGAGATCATGGCCGGCAGGTTGTCGGTGATGTCGCGCAGGAACTTCTCGCTGGCCTGGTGCTGCTGCATGAGCCGGTCGAAGGTGCGCGAGAGGTCGCCGATCTCGTCGTCCGGGTAGGTGCGCGCCACGGCCGTTTGCGCGGGCGCCGCGTGGGCGTCGAGCATGTGGCGGTGCAGCCCGGTGAGCGGGCGCAGCTGCTGGCGCACCACGGCCAGCGCGAGCGCGCCGGCCAGCAGCGCCAGCACGATGGCGCCGATCCACGCGGTGCGCTCGATGGCGTCGATGCGGGCAAAGGCCTCGTGGCGCGGGTACATCGAGCCCATGATCCAGTCGGCCTGGCGGATGCGCTTGAAGGCGTACAGGCCGGGCACGCCCGCATGGTTCACGCCTTCGATGGTGCCTTCGAAGCCGCCGATCGCGCGGTCCAGGTCGGGCGCGTCGTCGGCCATGGCCATGTTGGCCTGCTTGAGCACGCGGTCGGCCAGCGGGTGGTCGATCACGATGCCGTCGGCGGTGGTGATGAACACGTAGCCCGTCTGGCCGAAGCGCACGTCGGCCAGTTCGCCCAGGATGTTGCGGTCCTTCAGGTTGATGGAGCCCGAGATCACGAACAGCACCCGGCCGGCCGCATCGAGCACCGGCTCGGTGATGGCGACCTGCGCCAGGCCGTTGAGCCGGTTGCGGTAAGGCTCGGAGATCACGCCCGTGCGCGCGGCGACCGTGTCCTTGAAGTACGCGCGGTCCTTCACGTTCACCTTGCCGATCTGTCGCGCGCCGTTCAGGTTGGCGACCAGCTCGCCGTCCGTGTCCAGGAAGGCGACGTTGTCGAACGCCGCCCGCAGGGACTGGTGCTTCTCGAGAAAGGCCTGCAGCGGCGCGGCGTTCGTGATGCCGTGCGAGCCCACGCTCTCGGCGATCGTCTTCAGCAGGATGCGCCGGCTGGCGAACTTCTGCTCCACCGCGCTCGCGATGGCCGACAGCCGCGCGAACTCCTCGTTGGCGATCGAGGCCTGCATGCGGCTCTTGACCAGGTGCAGCGCCACCGTGGCGATGACGAAGGTGGTGGCCAGCACGACGGCCGCAACGCCGACGCTGAGGCGCGTGTTCAGGCTGATGCGGCGTTTCGCGGTCGCGAAGAGTTTCATGGGCGTCGTGCGGGCGGTGCAGCGAAGCGGCGGGGACCACCGGCCGGGCCGGCCAGGGGGGCACGGCACACACCCTTCGCGCGTTGCGCAGCTAGTGTGTCAGAAAGTGCGAGAAATGCGCGCCATTGCGGTGCATCTCGCGGGGTTCCTGGGGGCCGGAGTGTTGCGCAGGTGCGCGAGGGAAACCAATCGTATTACTCGACGCGCGGCGGCGGCTCCGATCGGGCGGCCGCGGGCGAGCGGGCCGGCGCGATGAGCACCATCGCGCCGTCCTGTCCGCGCCGCACGCGCAGGCGCGTGCCGTCGAGCAGGCGCTCCAGCGCCGCGTCGGCGGCGATCTTTCCCCTGATGCCCCGGGTCGAGAGGTCCTTGACGTCTTCCATCTTGTAGATGAGCTGCACGCCCGACTGCGCGATGTAGGCGTCGAGCGCGGGCCGCAGCTCGCCGCCCTTCACGTCGAACTCCCGCGCGTGGGCGCAGGCCAGCCCCGTCGCCAGCAGGCCGGCGGCGGCCACGAGGGCAAGGCGGGGGCGGGTGAGCAAGAGGGCAAGGAAGGTGGGGGGCTGCCTCCGGATTCGAATCATGTCGGTCTGTTTTCCGCGAATTGGTTTTTCTTCTGCCCCCGGTGAGACGAGTTCGAGCGCACTTTCCGGTAACGGGGCAAGGGGGAAAAGCCCTCGGGCCCGGCCTTCTAGAATTTCCGGGTCCGCCGCCGGGCATGGGAATTCAAGGAAATTTCGCCGGCGGGCCTTCGCGCGTTACCGGAAATCTTCGGGCCGTTCGTCTCACTGTCTGTCGCCAATCCCGGCGACCTGCCGCTTTGTGTGTCGGCCCTTCAATTTCCAGGAGCGCTTCGTGGTTCTCAGTGACTTGGATGCCTGGTTCGTCAGCGAGGTGCTGCCGATGGAAGCCGCGCTCACGCGCTTCCTTCGCCGCAACTGGCGCGACGACGCCGAAGTGCCCGACCTGCGGCAGGACGTCTACGTGCGCATTTACGAGTCCGCCTCCAGATCCATGCCCGACCAGGTCAAGCCTTTCGTTTTTGCCACCGCGCGCAACCTGCTGATCGACCGCGCCCGGCGCGCGCAGATCGTTTCCATCGAGATCATTGCCGACCTCGACGCGCTCGATTTCTCGGCCGACGAGCTCACGCCCGAACGCCATGCCGCCGGCCGCGGCGAGCTGCGGCTGCTGCAGACGGCGCTCGACGCGCTGCCCTCCAAGTGCCGCCGCGTGGTCGAGATGCGCAAGATCGACGGGCTCTCGCAGCGCGAGGTCGCCACGCAACTGGGCATCACCGAGGACACGGTCGAGCGGCAGGTCTCGCGCGGCGTGCGCGCCCTGGCCGACGCCCTGCTGTCGGGCGGCGTGCAGCTGGACACCAAGGCCTTCGGGCGAGCGCAGAACGAGCGGAGGCTCTCACCATGAGCGAAGCGCAGCGCATCGAATCGTTGGCCGCCGACTGGCTGGCCCGCCGCGACAGCGGCGACTGGACCGACACCGACCAGCAGCAGCTGGACGCCTGGATCGCCGCCTCCATCGCCCACCGCGTGGCGTGGCTGCGGCTGTCCAGCGCGTGGGAGCGCGGCGACCGGCTGGGCGCGCTGCGCACGCCGGCGGTTCCCATTCCCCTGCCCACGCCGGCTCCGGCACCTGCACCGCAGGCCGCACGGCCCGCTCAACGTCTGTCGCGCTTCTCGCTGCAACGCATCGCCGCCGGCGTGCTCGTGGCCGCCGCCGGCACAGCCTGGCTCGGCTGGCAGTACACGCAGGAAGAACGCGGCCAGCACTACGCCACAGCCGTGGGTGCGCGCCAGTCGGTCGCGTTGTCCGACGGCTCGAAACTCACGCTGAACACCGCCACGCAGGTGCGCACGGCCGTGAACGACAGCGGGCGCAAGGTGTGGCTGGACGCGGGCGAGGCCTACTTCGACATCGCGCACGACAAGAACCATCCCTTCGTGGTCATCGCCGGCGACCGCCGCATCACCGTGCTGGGCACGCGCTTTCTCGTGCGGCGCCAGGGCGAGCAGGTGAACGTGACGGTGGAGGAAGGGCGCGTGCAGATCGCCGCGGCCAAGCCCGATGCCCGAAGCGCAGAGCCCACCGTGCTCACGCGCAACCAGGCCGCGGTCACGCATGCCGACAACGTGCTCGTGATGTCCAAGGCACCCAAGCAGGTCGACGACGAACTCAGCTGGCGCGAAGGAAAGCTCGTGTTCGACCAGACCACGCTGGGCGACGCGGCCGCGCAGTTCAACCGCTACAACCTGCGCAAGCTGGTGATCGCCGACCCGGTCATCGCGCAGGTGCGCATCGGCGGCAGCTTCGATGCGAACAACATGAGCGGCTTCGTGGGGCTTCTCAAGCAGGGCTTCGGCCTTGCCGCGCATGAGAGCGGCAACGAAATCAGAATTTCGAATCCGTAAATTACCGGAATGTGACGGGGCATTCGTCTCAGTGGGTACCCAAACAAATAACCACGCTGGAGACACACACAATGAATCGCACCGCGCCCCGCACCGGCCTGCCGCCCCAGAAGAAGAAGCGAACGTACGGCGCGCTGCGCCCCTGGGTCATCGGCGGCGCGTGGGCGCTGGCCAGCGGCATGGCCGCGCACGCACAGACGCAGACCCCGCCGCAGGGCTTCGACGTGAGCGGCGGCGATCTCAAGACCGCGCTCGACGCCTACATCGCGCAGGGTGGCGTGCAGCTGCTCTACAAGGTCGACGACGTGAAGGGCGTGGCCACGCGCGGCGTGAAGGGCGCGCTGTCGCCGCAGGACGCGCTGGCGCGGCTGCTCGAAGGCACGCCGCTGCAGACGCGCCGCGGTGACGACGGCGCCATCGTGATCTACACGGCCGCCGCTGCTGCCAAGCCGCAGGCCGACGAGGCACCGCAGTCGCTCGACAGCGTCACCATCACCGCCACGCGCCGCCGCGAGCCGGTGCGCGAGATCCCGATGCAGGTCAACGTGATGAAGGCGCAGGCGCTGGAGCGCGCGGGCGCCAAGAACCTGGCCGACTACGTGGCCGAGCAGCCGGGCGTGAACCTCACCAGCAGCGGCAGCGTGGGCGGCACGCTCACCATGCGCGGGCTGACCACCGGCCCGGTGCAGGGCATCGCGACCGTGGGCGTGTACGTGGACGACGTGGCCACCGGCATGAGCTCGGCCGGCGCGAGCGGTGGCAACACGCCGCTGGACATGGGCATGCTCGACCTGAGCCACATCGAGGTGCTGCGCGGCCCGCAGGGCACGCTGTACGGCGCGGGCGCCATGAGCGGCGTGCTCAAGTACGTGACCAACCAGCCCGACACCATGGAGTTCGCGGGCTCGGTGAAGCTGGGCACCTCGTGGACGCAGGGCGGCGGTCCGGGCTTCACGACCGGCGCGGTGCTCAACGTGCCGCTCAAGGAAGACGTGGCGGCCGTGCGCTTCGCTGCCTTCACCGACCAGTTCGGCGGCAGCTACGACGCCACGGGCCTGGCGCGCGGGCGCAACATCGACCGCGGCCACACCGACGGCGGCCGGGTCTCGCTGCTGCTCACGCCCACGCGCGAACTCACGGTGCGCCTCACGGGCACCGTGCAGGACGTGCATCGCAAGGGCCTGGGCTTCGAGGACATGGACCAGCGCACGCTGCGCCCCTGGACGCGGGAGCGCACGCGCCAGCTGTCGGCCAACGAGTCGTACAGCAACCTCACGCAGCTGTTCGGGCTGGACGTGGAATACGACTTCGGCTGGGCCCGCCTGAATTCGATCACCTCCGCGCAGGACGTGAAGATCAACAACACCGTCGACGTCACCGGCCGCTACGGGCCGCTGCTGAGCGCGCTGCGCCTGCCGGTGGCCTCGGTGCCGGTGAACAGCGCCGTGGAGCAGCACCGCGTCAGCCAGGAGTTCCGCCTGACCTCGCGCTCGGGCACCACCATCGAGTGGCTGGCGGGCCTGTACCTGAACCGCGAACGCGGCAGCAACAACGGCGTCATGGACGCCAACCTGATCGGGGGCCGCAGCCTCGGCCTGCTGACCTCGACGCAGTCCTCGCGCTACCGCGAGGAGGCGGCCTACGGCGACGTCACCTGGAACGTGACGCCCAAGTTCTCGCTCACCGGCGGCGTGCGCCTGGCGCGCAACAACCAGAAGTACGCCAGCCGCCAGACCGGCCAGCTCGTCGGGTCGGTCGCCGCCAGTGCCGCCGGCACCTCGTCGGAAAGCCCGACCACCTACCTGGCTGCGGCCAAGTACACGCTGTCGGACACGAGCACCATGTACTTCCGCGCGGCCAGCGGCTACCGCCCCGGCGGTCCCAATGTGCTCAAGGCCGACACCGACCGCAACGTGGTGCAGCCGATGTACAACTCCGACTCGCTGTGGAGCTACGAGCTGGGCTACAAGGCCGACCTGCTGGACCGCACGCTGTCGCTGGAGGCGGCGCTGTACGACATCGAGTGGACCGGCGTGCAGCAGCCCACGCGCAGCGGCGCCTTCGTGTTCGTCACCAACGCGGGCGCGGCCCGCATCAAGGGCAGCGAGGTCACGCTCAACTGGAAGCCCAGCAAGGAATGGCGCTTCACCGCCAATGCCGCGGCCGTCGATGCGCGCCTGACCGAGGATGCCAAGGGCCTGGGCGCCAAGGCCGGCGCGCGCCTGCCGCACACGCCGCGCTTTGCCGCCACGCTGGGCGTGACGCGCAACTTCAGCCTGGCCGACCACCCGGCCTACGTCGGCATCAGCGCGCGCTACACCGGAAAGCGCGATGCGGGCTACCGCGGCAGCACGGTCATTCCGAGCATCAACATGCCGGCCTACACGCTGGTCGACCTGCAGGCGGGCATCGACTTCAAGCGCTTCAGCGTCTCGGCCTACGTGCGCAACCTGACGAACAAGCGCGGCATCGTGTCGATCGAAACCGGACTCAACGCGAACCCGAACCTGGTGACCGCGGCGCTCGTGCCCGCGCGCACCATCGGCGTGAACGTCAACGTTCCGTTCTGACATGTCGGGCCTCCCACCGTTCGCGGCACCGATGCCGCTGGATGCGGCCGCCCCTGCGGCCCTGGAAACGACCCGCAAGGCGCCCACCAGCGCCTGGTATGCGCTGGCGGTGCTCATCATCGCGACGGTGCTGGGCTCGATCGACAAGGTCATCCTCACGCTGCTGACGGAGCCGATCCGCCAGACGCTGTCGCTCTCTGACACGCAGCTCGGGCTGCTGCAGGGCGCGGGCATCGTGCTGTTCACCGGCATCGCCACCTTGCCGCTGGGCTGGCTCAGCGACCGCTACGACCGGCGCGTGGTGCTCGCGGCCTGCGTGGTGCTGTGGAGCGCCGCCACCGCCATGCGCGGCACGGCCATGGACTACGGCGTGCTGTTCGTCGCCTCGGTCGGCCTGGGCGTGGGCGAGGCGGGCCTCACGCCCATCACCAACAGCATGATCCCCGACCTGTTCCCGCGGGCGCAGCGGGTGCTGGCGAATGCGGTGTTCGCGCTGTCGGCCATCTTCGGCAGTGCGCTGGGCGCGCTGCTGGGCGGCACCATCGTGCACCTCACCGACGACCTGCGGCCCTGGCTGCCGGTCGCGATGCAGCAGCTCGAAGCCTGGCGCCTGACCTTCTTCGTGCTGGCCAGCGCCGGCATTCCGGTGACGCTGCTGGTGTTGTCGATCCGGCGCACGCCGCGCGGCGGCGTACAGGAAGTCAAGGCCAAGCCCGGGGCACCGGCCGCCGACGCGCCGGGCGCCACGACCCTGCGCCAGCACCTGCGCCGGCACTGGCGCACCTTCGTGGGCCTGGTGGTCGGCGTGGGCCTGACCAGCGTGGGCCTGAGCTCGCTGGGCACCTGGCTGCCGATCCTCACGGCGCGCACCTACGGCGTCACGCCGGTGCAGATGGGGCAGGGCATGGGCCTGGCCTTCCTGTGCGGCACGGTGGCCGGCGGCCTGCTGGGCGTGCTGTCGATGCGCTACGTGCAGCCGCGCATGGGGCCGGCCGCGGCGCTGCGCCTGATCATGCTGGGCAATCTCTCGGCGGCGCTGATGTCGACGCTGCTGCTGTTCACGAGTTCGGCCAACCACAACTTCGCGCTGCTGGGCCTCTTGGTGGTGCCGCTCATCGGCAGCGCGGTGCTGCTGCCCAACGTGCTGCAGGACGCGGCGCCGCCGCACCTGCGCGCCCGCACCATCGCCATGCTCACGCTGGCCAGCCTGCCCTTCGGCGTGGTGGGTCCGCTGGTGGTGGGCATGTTGTCGGACGCCCTCAAGTCGATGCCCAACGGGCTGGCGGTGTCCATCGTCGTGACCACGCTGGTCGGCGGCAGCCTGGGCGCCATGGTGCTGCGCGCCGCCGAAGGCCCGTTCGTTCGCCTGATGCGCGAAGCGAAGCCGAACTGAGCCTGCCGCGTCGAGATCCCGCTCCCCCCTTTCATCGTTCGTTGTTCCTCCATGTCACAACCACACCCTTCAGCCTCTCTTCCTGACACCGCCTCCGCACTGGCCGCCATCGACGCGCTGGTGGCGCCCCTGAACCGCAGCGATGCGCCCGGCCTGGTGCTGGCCGTCGCACAGCATGGCCGCCTGCTGTACCGCCGCGCCGTCGGCATGGCCAGCCTGGAGATGGGCGTGGCCCTCACGCCGACCACGCGCATGCGCATCGCCTCCACCAGCAAGCACTTCACGGCGATGGCCGTGCTGCTGCTGGCCGAAGACGGCCTGCTCGACGTGGAAGACCCGGTGCAGAAATACCTGCCCGAGCTGCCGCAGCTCAGCGCCAACGGCCCCACGCTGCGCCACCTGCTCACGCACACCAGCGGCTGGCGCGGCCACGACGAGCTGTGGGCCATCGCGCACGGCCTCACGTTCACGCTGCCCGGCCCGGGCCTGCCCGCCATGGCGCGCCAGAGCGAGCTGAACTTCGAGCCCGGCACGCACATGGTCTACAGCAACGGCGGCTACTTCCTGCTGGCCAAGATCGTCGAGCGCGTGAGCGGCAAGAGCTTCAACGACTTCCTGAAGGCGCGCCTGTTCGACCCGCTGGGCATGGCCGACACCTCGTCGGTGGTGACCGACCTGGACGTGGTCCCCGGCATGGCCGGCCTGTACATGCCCGCGCCCGGCGGCGGCTGGCGCCGCGGCCTGTACCCGTGCGAACTCGACGGCGGCGGCTCGCTGGTGTCGACGGCGGACGACATGCTGCGCTGGCTCGCCCACATGCACGGCAGCGAGAAGATCGTGGGCAGCGCGAAGAGCTGGGCGCTGCTGTCGGCGCCGACCACGCTGTCGTCGGGCTCCCAGGTGAACTACGGCTTCGGCCTGGCGCGCCACCCGTACCGCGGCGTCGAGATCGTGCACCACGCGGGCGCCGTGCTCGGCGCGCAGTCGCAGATGATCAGCGTGCCCAGCCACGGGCTGGACATCATCGCCATGGTGAACGGCGCGCCCGTGTCGCCGTCGGCGTTGGCCCTCAAGGTGATCGAGCTGCTGCTGGGCGACGCGCTCGCGCCGCCCGAGGTGCGCCCGCTGGCCAGCGCCTTCCCCGCGCTGCCCGGCCAGCGCTACCACGCCCCCTCCACGGGCGGCCTGCTGGGCTTTGCGGACGTGGCCGGCAAGCTGGCGCTGTCGTGGCAGGCCGGCGAGGCCAGGCCCCTGAACCAGGGCGACGGCACGCTGTGGCTGGGCCTGCAGGACCTGCCGACGAACGACCTCGTGATCGACACCGCCGACATCGACCCGCAACGCGCACCCGATGCCTTCGTGCTGCACGAAGGCGGCCAGCCGCGCCGCTTCGAGCGCCTGCCCGAGACCGCGCCCGATGCCGCCTCGCTCGCCGACGAACTGTGCGGCGACTACATCAGCCCCGACCTCGACGCCACCGCGCGGATGGTGTTGGTGGACGGCCGGTTGCAGCTCACGGTGCAGGGCCGCCACGGCCAGCACGCGTGCGTGCTGACGCCGCTGTCGGCCGATGTGGCCACGCTCGCCTCGGTTGACCCGGTGCTGGCCCAGCTGGGCAAATCGGTTCTCAACGTGGAGCGCAAGGGCGGCCGGGTCGTGGGACTGCTGTTTGCCACGACGCGCTCGCGAAACATCCACCTTGCCCGCCAGGAGCCCCGCGCATGAAGTTCTTCACCACCCTGTTCGCCACCGAAACCAACACCTTCGTCTCGGCCCCCACCGGCCTGGGCAGCTACGAGGAATACGGCATCTTCCGCGGCGACGCCAGCACGCGCGACGCGACCGGCTACGGCCTGTACGCGGTGGAAGTGCGCCGGCAGCTCGCCGCCGAAGGCCATGAAACGGTCGAGAGCCTGCTGGCCTTCGCGCAGCCGCTGGGGCGCACCGTGCGCAGCGTGTACGAGCGCCTGCGCGACGAGATCCTGGACGACCTGCGCAAGGCCGGCCCGGTCGACGGCGTGATCCTCGTGCTGCACGGCGCGATGGTGGCCGACGGCTACGACGACTGCGAAGGCGACGTGATCACGCGCGTGCGCGAGATCGTCGGGCCGAACGTGCCCATCGGCGTCTCGCTCGACCTGCACTGCCACTTCACGCAGAAGATGCTGAACACGGCCGACGCGATCATTTGCTACAAGGAATATCCGCACACCGATGCGTTCGAGCGCCTGACCGAGCTGATCCGCATCGTGGTCGACACCGCGCAGGGCCGCGTGAAGCCCGTGACGGCCGTGCACGACTGCCGCATGGTCGGCAAGTGGCACACCACGCGCGAGCCGATGGCTGGCTTCGTGCGCCGCATGCAGGACGCCGAAAAGCTGCCGGGCGTGCTCTCGGTGTCGCTGGGCCATGGCTTCCCCTGGGCCGACGTGCCCGAGTCGGGCGCCAAGCTCTGGGTGGTGACCGACAACGACCCCGCGCTGGCCGCGAAGCTCGCCGAAGAACTCGGCCGCGGCTTCTGGGACCTGCGCCACGAGACCGGCGTGCCCTCGCTCTCGATCGAGGAGACGCTCGCCAAGGCCATGGCCGTGCAGGGCGGCCCCGTCGTCATCGCCGACACCGCCGACAACCCTGGCGGCGGCGCCACCAGCGACAGCACCTTCATGCTGCGCGCCGTGGTCGAGCGCGGCATCGGCGACGTGGCCTTCGGCGGCGTGTGGGACCTGGGCGCGGTGCAGCTGTGCCGCGACGCGGGCGTGGGCGCGAGCTTCGAGCTGCGCCTGGGCGGCAAGTGCGGCCCGGCCTCGGGCGACCCGATCGACCTGCACGTGACCGTGATGAACGTGGTGGAGGCGCATTCGCAGGGCGGCCTGTCGGGCGTGCGCACGCCCATGGGCCCGTGCGTGTGGGTGCAGGCCGCCGACGGCGTGGACATCGTGCTCATCAGCAAGCGCAACCAGGTCATCGGCGCCGACCTCTTCACGGGCCTGGGCATCGACCTCACGGCCAAGAAGCTGGTCATCGTGAAGTCGGCGCAGCACTTCCACGCGGAGTTCGGGCCCCTGGCCAAGTCGGTGCTGTACGTGTCGACGCCGGCCTCGCTGAGCACCGACTTCGCCAACCTGCCGTACCGCGTGCGCGACCTGGACTACTGGCCGCGCGTGGAGCAACCCGGTCGCCCGTACCACATGGCCGCGCCCGGCGAGCTGTACACCATCGACGGCCGCGCCATGCACCTGCAGCGCAGCGGCCCCGTGCCGGCCAGCGCCGCGCAGCCCACGCTCGTGATCGAAGCCGGCGGCGGCTGCGCCTCGCCGACCTACGCGCGCCTGCAGCAGGCGCTGGCGGCCAAGCACCCGGTGATCAGCTACGACCGCGCCGGCATGGGCTGGAGCGAAGCCGACGACGCACCCTTCGACGGCGAGCGCACCGCGCACCGCCTGCATGCGTTGCTCGCAGCGGCCGGCGTGACGGGACCGATCGTGCTCGTCGGCCATTCGCTCGGCGGCCTGCTGAACCGCGTCTACGCGGGCCTGTACCCGCAACAGGTCGCAGGCGTGGTGATGCTCGACGCCAGCCACCCCGACCAGTTCGCGATGTACGAGCATCCGCCCGAATCGCAGTTCGCGGCCGAGCGCGTCAAGCGCGCGGACTTCCAGGCCGGCGGCCCGCCGCCGCCGGAGCAGGCGCCCATCGAGGCCCTGTTCGCCGACATGCCGCAGGTGCTGCGCCAGATGAAGGCGACCTACACGCCCGAAGCGCTCGACACCATGGTGGCCGAGGTGCGCGGCCTGCCGCACGTCGCGCGCCAGGCGGCCGCGTCGCCCGACTTCGGCTCGCGTCCGCTGGCCGTGCTGTGGGCGAAGCAGCAGCCGCTGCCGGCCGGTGCCGACCCCGCGATCGCCGCGGTGCAGCAGCGCTGGCCCGAGTTCCAGGAAGCGCATGCGGCGCTGTCGACGCAACGCCGCCTGGCCTGCATCGAAGGCGCCGCGCACATGACGCTGGTGCTGCTGGCGCCGCTGGTTCAGCGCGTGGCCGAGGAAATCGACGCCGTGATGGCGCAGGTCGCCTCCGGAACCGGCCGATGACGCCCCTGGCCGAACTCACCACGCCCGCGCTGCTGCTCGATGTCGGCGTGCTCGAACGCAACTGCGAGGCGATGGCGCAGCGCGCGGCGCGCCACGGCGTGGCGCTGCGCCCGCACCTGAAGACCGCCAAGTCGGCCGAAGTGGCGCGGCGCGCCACGCGCGGGCAGGCCGGCGGGCTCACGGTGTCGACCGTGGCCGAGGCCGCCTACTTCGCGCGCCACGGCTTCACCGACCTGACCTACGCCGTGGGCATCGACGCGAACAAGATCGAGGCGCTGCACGACATCCAGCGCACGCACGGCGCGCGCGTGACGCTGCTGGCCGATTCGGTCGAGGCGGTGCAGGCGGCCGGTGCCCGCGCGCGGGCGCTGGGTGCGAGCTTTCGCGTGCTGCTGGAGATCGACACGGGCGGCGGCCGCGGCGGGGTCGGCCCGCGCGACGACGGCCTGCTCTCGCTCGCGCGCGAGGTGCAGCGCAGCGAGTCGCTGGCGCTGGCCGGCGTGCTCACACATGCGGGCCACAGCTACCACGTGCAGGGCGGCACGGCGATCCGCGCCATCGCCGAGGCCGAACGCGCCGGCGCCGTGCATGCGGCCGAGCGGCTGCGCGCGGTCGGCATCCCGGTCGAGGTGGTGAGCGTGGGCTCCACGCCCACGGCCGTGTGCGCGCAGTCGCTCGAAGGCGTCACCGAGATGCGCCCCGGCGTCTACACCTTCTTCGACCTGGACCAGGCGGCGCGCGGCATCTGCGGCGTGGACGAGATCGCGCTGTCGGTGCTGGCCACCGTGATCGGCCACAACCCGCGCTCGCGCCGCGTGCTGATCGATGCCGGCGCGCTCGCGCTGTCGAAGGACCAGTCGGCGGCCGAGTTCCGCGCCGGCCTGGGCTTCGGGCTGGTGTGCCGGGCCGACGGCACGGTGCCGCTGCCCGGCCTGTGCGTGGCCGAACTGCATCAGGAGCACGGGCTGATCGCCTGTGAAGGCGACGACGACGCACAGGCCATGTTCCGCGCGCTGCCCCTGGGCGCCCGCGTGCGCGTGCTGCCGCACCACGCCTGCATGACGGCCGCGCCCTACGACCGCTACCACGTGGTGGACGGCGCGGGCAGCGGCGTGCAGGCGGTCTGGGACAAGGCGCACGGCTGGCAGACCGGCGCCTGAAGCCAATCAATTTTTCTGGAGAAGACAACGATGACGAAGACATTCCTTGCACGGCTGACGGCCGTGGCCGCGCCCTTTGTTCTGGCCCTCGGCCTGGGCAGCGCGCCGCAACTCGCAGGCGCCCAGACGCCGCCGGCGCCGCAAGCCGCGGCCAGCGCGGCTGCTGCCGCGCCGGCGCCCGTGGCGGTGCCCGAAAAGCCTGCCGCCCCGGTTGCCGCACCGACCGCCACAGCCAAGGTCGACAACCCCTACGGCGTGGGCGCGCTCTGGTCGCAGAGCGATGCCGTCGCCAAGGCCGTGCTCGCCATCCTGGCGATCATGTCGATGGGCAGCTGGTACGTGATCGTCACCAAGCTGCTCGAGCAGATGCGCATGGGCCGCCAGGCGCGCGCGGTCGACAACGAGTTCTGGAACGCGGGCACCGTGCAGGCCGGCACCGCGCGGTTGGCCGAGGGCAGCCCGTTCCGCTTCATCGCCGACGCCGGCATGCAGGCCACGCAGAAGCACGACGGCCTGCGCGGCAAGGTCGACTTCGCCGACTTCGTCGACCTGTGCATCCACCGCGCCACCGAGCGCGTGCAGCGGCGCCTGGGCAACGGCATGTCGCTGCTGGCCACCGTGGGCTCCACCGCGCCCTTCGTCGGCCTGTTCGGCACCGTCTGGGGCATCTACCACGCGCTCACCGCCATCGGCGTGGCGGGGCAGGCGTCGATCGACAAGGTGGCGGGCCCGGTGGGCGAGGCGCTCATCATGACCGCCATCGGCCTGGCCGTGGCCGTGCCCGCGGTGCTGGGCTACAACTGGCTCCTGCGCCGCAACATCACCGTGATGGACGACGTGCGCGAGTTCAGCGGCGAGCTGCACTCCGTGATCCTGGCCGGCAGCGCCGCGGCCTGATGCGCGCCCAGCGGACTGCGCCATGGCGATGAACATCCCGGCCTCCGGGGGAGACGAGGAACAGGCCATCGCGGCCATCAACACCACGCCGCTGGTCGACGTGATGCTGGTGCTGCTGATCATCTTCCTCATCACCATCCCGGTGGTCAATTACTCGGTGCCCGTCGCGGTGCCGAAGGAGCGCAACGAGGTGCGCGAGAGCAAGCCCGAGACCGTCGTGATCTCGGTGGACGCCGCCGGCCGCACCTACTGGTACGACACGCCGGTGCAGGGCACGCCCGCGCTGGTGGCGCGGCTCACCAAGGTGGCGGCCCTGAACCCGCAGCCCGAGGTGCACATCCGCGGCGACTGGCATTCCGACTACGAGCCGGTGGGCCGGATCATCTACGCCTGCCAGGCGGCCGGGATCGCCAAGGTGGGCTTCATCACCGAGCCGCCCGCGCGCAACTGAGACGAGCAGACAGCGAGACAAGCAAGCCATGCCAAGAAAACAGAAGCAGGGGCGGCGCAGCAGCACGCCTTCCGACGAGCCGATGATGGACATCAACACCACGCCGCTCATCGACGTGATGCTGGTGCTGCTGATCATGCTGATCATCACCATCCCGATCCAGCTGCATTCGGTGAACCTGAACATGCCCACGGGCAACCCGCCGCCCAGCGAGCTCAAGCCCGAGGTGCTGCGCATCGACATCGACGCGCTCAGCGTCGTGCAGTGGAACGGCGAACCGCTGGCCGACCGCACGGAGATGGAGCGGCGCTTCGAGCAGGTCGCCGCGCAGGCCGTGCAGCCCGAGGTGCACCTGCGCCCCGACCGCCGCGCCAAGTACGAAGTGGTGGCCGGCGTGATGGCCTCGGCGCAGCGCACGGGCGTGAGCAAGCTGGGCATCGTGGGCGCGGAGCAGTTCATCCCATGAAGCGCTCCCGCAAGGACTTCAACCCGAAATCACGCTTCGGGCCCGTGGGCATCGCCGTGATGGTGCTGTTCCACGTCGGCGTGGGCTATGCGCTCGTGTCGGGGCTGGCGCGGCAGACGGTCGAGCTGATCAAGAAGCCGATGGACGCGACCATCATCAGCGAGATCAAGCCGCCGCCACCCCCGCCACCGCCGCCCCCGCCGCCGAAGAAGATCGTGCGCCAGGAAACGCCCAAGGCCCCGCCGCCGCCACGCCCGGCCTACGTGCCGCCGCCGGCCGTGACACCGCCCGTCACCTCGGCGCCTGCGATCACCGCCGTGCAGAACACCGAGCCCACGCCACCGCCCCCGGCTGCACCGCCAGCGCCTCCCGCACCACCGGCCCCGCCGAAGGCGACCTCCACCGACATCGCGGTGGCCTGCCCGCGGCAGGTCAAGCCCGAGATGCCGCGCAAGGCGCTGGACGAAGGCATCGGCGGCGTGGTCAAGGCCGAGGTCCGCATCAAGGGCGGCCATGTGCAGGAAGTGCGCTTCCTGTCGGGGCCGCGCGTGTACCACTCGGCCGTGCGCGCCGCGGTGATGCGCTACGAATGCCAGACCACGGGCGACGCCGAAGTGCTGGCGACGCAGGAGTTCGTCTTCCGCATCGAGTAGGGGGAAGGCACCGATCCCTCTTCTTCAGACAGATCGGCCCATGGCGAGCGCGCGCATCACGGCGGCCGTGCGCGTCTCTACGCCCAGCTTCACGTAGACATGCTCCAGGTGCTTGTGCACGGTGCGGGGGCTGATCGTCAGCAGCGCGGCGATCTCGGCATCGGTCTTGCCCTGCGAGAGCCAGTGCATGACATCGCCCTCGCGCGGCGTGAGGCCGGCGGTCTGCGCATCCGGCAACGGCGCCGGTGTGCGGCAGGCCAGCCGGTACAGGAAGGCCACCGCCATCGCATGTTCCAGCCCCACGCGCCGGCAGTAGTCGGCCTGCTGCGCGGCGCGGCGCAATTCGCGCCGGCCCGGCGCCTTGGCGATGCGGCGGGTGGTGCGCGTGGGATGCGCGTCGGCGCTGCGATGCCGCACGGGCACATGGCCGGACTCCAGTTTGTCCAGCAGGCGAAGTGCGCTCGCCCAATCGTTGCGCGACAGGTGCGTCATGGCATGCCCTTTCACGGTGCATACGCATTGCTGCGTATGGTGCCCGCACGCATCGAGAGACAGGATGCTCGCAGGCCCTTTGCCTCGAATTCAGTATAGGCAGGCAGCGGGCGCGCCAGTCGCTTGTCGACGAAGGGGATACACATGGCCATCGACGAAACACGGCTTAACGCGTTCATGGGTAACTTCGTCCACGACATCGGGGCCGTGATGCATGCGGCCACCATCGTCGTCGGCGACCAGCTCGGCCTGTACAAGGCGCTGGCCGAAGGCCCCGCCACCGCGGAGCAGCTCGCCCGCCGCACCGAGACCGACGCGCGCTACCTGCGCGAATGGCTCTCGGCCCAGGCCGCCAGCGGCTACGTCGAGTACGACCCCAAAGGCGAGCTGTTCTCGCTGACCGAGGAACAGGCCTTCGCGCTGGCCGAGGAAGGCAGCCCGGCCTTCGTGCCCGGCGCGTTCCAGATCGCCGTGGCGCAGTTCAAGATCATTCCCAAGATGGTCCAGGCCATGCGCACGGGCCTGGGCATCGGCTGGCACGAGCACGACGTGGCCCTGTTCCATGGCACCGAGCGCTTCTTCCGGCCCGGCTACGCGGCCAACCTGGTGAGCCAGTGGATTCCGGCGCTCGAAGGCATCGAGCCCTTGCTGAAAAGCGGCGCGCGCGTGGCCGACGTGGGCTGCGGACACGGGGCCTCGACGCTGCTGATGGCGCAGGCCTACCCCGAGTCCAGCTTCGTCGGCTTCGACTACCACGCGCCGTCGATCGAGCGTGCGCGCGAAACCGCGCGCAAGGCCGGCGTCGACGATGAAAAGCGCCTGCGCTTCGAGGTCGCGAGCGCCAAGGATTTCCCCGGTGAGGACTACGACCTCGTGGCCGTCTTCGACTGCCTGCACGACATGGGCGACCCCGTCGGTGCGGCGGCGCACGTGCGGCGCACCCTCAAACCGCAGGGCACGTGGATGATCGTCGAGCCCTTTGCCAACGACCGGCTGGAAGACAACATCAACCCGGTGGGGCGCGTGTTCTATTCGGCCTCCAGCTTCATCTGCACGCCGGCCTCGCGTTCGCAGGAAGTGGGCCTGTGCCTGGGGGCGCAGGCCGGCGAAGCGCGCCTGCGCGACGTCGTCTCGCAGGGCGGCTTCTCGCACTTCCGCCGCGCCAGCGAAACGCCCTTCAACCTGATCTTCGAAGCACGTCCGTAAGGACAAAGGAGGCGCCATGTCCCGCCAATACATCGACTGCCGCGAGTATCCGAGCACGATGAACTGCAGTGTCGCGCTCTGCGCCGACTCCGAAGGCGAACTGCTCGATGCCGCCGTCCAGCACGCCGTGGCCGTGCACGGCCACACCGACACGCCCGAGCTGCGCAAGCAGCTGGCGAGCATGTTCAAGGCCGGCACGCCGCCGGTACAGCTGGAGTCCGCGAAGACACCTGCCTGACGGTGATGGTTGTGCGCGGCCCCGGCCGTCGCAACGAACCTTGATGCAGATCAAACGCTTGCATCGGCCCGGCATTTAGCCTGCCCCGATGCAAGCTTCCGCCGCGCTCGCGCCGTTTCCGTCCGTTCCATCGTCCGCCGGGAGTGACGCCCGCGCCGACGCCTGGCAGCTGCTCGACGATCCCGCCGAGTGGGCCGCGTTCGGCCGCCCGCTGGAGGCCGGCTCGGGCCGCTGGGAATCGCAGGTGGCGGTCGAGGGCATGCACTGCGCGGGCTGCGCCTTCACCGTCGAGGCCGCACTGGCGCAGGTGCCCGGCGTGGCCGAGGTGCAGGTGAATGCCGCGAGCCGGCGCGCGCGCGTCGTGTGGTCGGCCACGGCCACGCGGCCTTCGCGCTGGTTCGAAGCCAGCGCGCGCGCGGGCTACCCCCTGCTGCCGGCCGGCAGCCGCAGCGCGCGCGAGACGCGCACGCGCGAGTTGCGCATGGCGCTGTGGCGCTGGCTGGTCGCAGGCTTTTGCATGATGCAGGTGATGATGTACGCCTACCCGGCCTACGTCGCGCGCCCCGGCGACATGACGGCCGATGCGGCGCAGCTGCTGCGCTGGGCCTCGTGGGTGCTCAGCCTGCCCGTGGTGCTGTTCTCGTGCGGGCCCTTCTTTCGCAGCGCCTGGCGCGACCTGCGCATCGGCCGCGTCGGCATGGACCTGCCCGTGACCTTCGGCGTGCTCATCACCTTCGTGGTGAGCACGGCCGCCACCTTCGACCCCACGGGGCCGCTGGGGCACGAGGTCTACTTCGACTCGCTGACGATGTTCGTCTTCTTCCTGCTCACCGGCCGCTGGCTCGAGGCGCGGCTGCGCGACCGCACGGCCGGCGCGCTCGAGGCGCTGATGCACCGGCTGCCCGACAGCGTCGAACGCCGCGGGCCCGATGGCGCATGGACGCGCGTGGCGGTGCGCCGGCTCGGCGCGGGCGACGTGGTGCGCGTGCGCCCCGGCGAGGCCTTTCCGGCCGACGGCACGGTGATCGACGGCGACACCACCGCCGACGAGGCGCTGCTCACCGGCGAGTCGCGCCCCGTGCCGCGCCCCTGCGGCGACCGCGTGCTCGCAGGCAGCCACAACCTCTCGGCCGTGGTGCAGGTGCGCATCGCGTCGGTGGGCGAGGGCACGCGCTTCGCGCAGATCGTGCGCCTCATGGAAAACGCCGCGCTCGACAAGCCGCGCCTGGCCCGGCTCGCCGATCGCGTGGCGCGGCCCTTTCTCATCGCGGTGCTGGCCTGCGCGTTCGGCGCGGGCGCGCTGTGGTGGGCGGTCGATCCCGGCAAGGCGCTGATGGTCGCGGTGGCGGTGCTGATCGTCACCTGCCCGTGCGCGTTGTCGCTCGCCACGCCGGCCGCGATGCTCGCGAGTGCGGGCGCGCTGGCGCGTGGCGGTGTGCTCACGTCGAACCTGCAGGCGCTCGAAGCGCTGGCCGGCGTCGACACCGTGGTGTTCGACAAGACCGGCACGCTCACGGGCGACACGCCACGCCTGGAGCGCGTGTACTGCCGCCAGGGCCTGCGCCCGGGCGACGCGCTGGAGATCGGCGCGGCGCTCGCCGCGCTGTCGCTGCACCCGGCGGCGCGCGCGCTCGTGAACGCCTGGCAGGCGCAGTTCCGTGCGCCGCCGGCCTGGTCGGCGACGCAGCTGCGCGAGACGGTGGGGCAGGGCGTGGCGGCCTCGCTGCACCGGCGCGATGCGGTGGACGACCACGGCGCGCGCCCCGTGCGCCTGGGCTCGGCGGCCTTCTGCGAGGTGCCGCCGCTGCAGGTCGATGCGGCGCAGATCCACCTGAGCGACGACGAGGGTTGGCTCGCCAGCTTCGTGCTCGCCGAAGAACTGCGCCCCGACGCCACGCAGGCCGTGGCCGCGCTGCAGGCGCAGGGGCTGTCGGTGCGCCTGCTCTCGGGCGACCGCGAGAACGCGGCGCGTGCCATCGGCGCGCAGGCCGGCATCGCGGCGGTGCAGGGCGACTGCGCACCCGAAGACAAGCTCGAGGTGCTGTGGCAGCTGCAGGCGGCCGGGCGCGAGGTGGCGATGGTCGGCGACGGCCTGAACGACGGCCCGAGCCTGGCGCGCGCCAACGCCTCGTTCGCCTTCGGCCACGCCGTGCCGCTGTCGCGCGCGCGGGCCGACTTCGTGGTGCTCGGCGATGCGCTGCAGGCCATTCCCGCGGCCGTGGCGCAGGCGCGCCGCACGCTGCGCGTGGTGCGCCAGAACCTGTTCTGGGCCGCGGCCTACAACGCCGTGTGCGTGCCGCTGGCCGTGGCCGGCTGGCTGCCGCCCTGGCTCGCGGGGCTGGGCATGGCGGCGAGCTCGCTGCTGGTGGTGCTCAACGCGGCGCGGCTCGCTGTGCCCGGCAAGGCGGCGGTGGCCTGATGGACGTGCTGTTCCTGCTCGTGCCGCTGTCGGTGG
The DNA here is from genome assembly GCF_041154465.1 of Variovorax sp. V35. Lineage (NCBI taxonomy): Bacteria > Pseudomonadati > Pseudomonadota > Betaproteobacteria > Burkholderiales > Comamonadaceae > Variovorax > Variovorax sp. V35. Next base: position 5,780,501 of record NZ_AP028666.1, on the reverse strand, counting down.
TGCTCGTGCTCGCGATCCTGGGCGGGCTCTGGTGGGCCATCGAACGCGGCCAGTTCGAAGACATCGAGGTCGAAGGCGACCGCATCCTGAACAACGACTGACACAGCGATTGATGGCTTGATCTGCATCAAGCCTGCCCGGGCGACGCGGGCAGACACTGCCCGCAAATCACATTCACGGGCACCACGATGCAGCAGACCACGCACCCTCCCGCGGCCATCTACGACGACACCGTCGTGCGGCAGTTCGCACTCATGTCGGTGGTCTGGGGGGTGGTCGGCATGCTGGTCGGCGTGATCATCGCCTCGCAGCTGACCTGGCCCGAACTCAACCTCGGCATTCCCTGGCTCAGCTACGGCCGCCTGCGTCCGCTGCACACCAACGCGGTGATCTTCGCCTTCGGCGGCTGCGCGCTCATGGCCACGAGCTTCCACGTCGTGCAGCGCACCTGCCAGGTGCGGCTGTTCGCGCCGGCGCTGGCCTCGTTCGTGTTCTGGGGCTGGCAGCTGGTGATCGTCGCCGCCGCCATCAGCCTGCCGCTGGGCTACACCAGCGGCAAGGAATACGCCGAGCTCGAATGGCCCATCGACATCCTGATCGCCGTGGTCTGGGTGGCCTACGCCATCGTGTTCTTCGGCACCATCGGGCTGCGCAAGGTGCGCCACATCTACGTGGCCAACTGGTTCTACGGCGCCTTCATCATCGCGGTGGCGCTGCTGCACATCGTCAACAGCGCGGCCATTCCGGCCGGCTGGATGAAGAGCTACTCGGCCTACGCCGGCGTGCAGGACGCGATGGTGCAGTGGTGGTACGGCCACAACGCCGTGGGCTTCTTCCTCACGGCCGGCTTCCTGGGAATGATGTACTACTACATCCCCAAGCAGGCGGGGCGCCCGGTGTATTCGTACCGGCTGTCGATCGTGCACTTCTGGGCGCTGATCTTCACCTACATGTGGGCCGGCCCGCACCACCTGCACTACACCGCGCTGCCCGACTGGACGCAGTCGCTGGGCATGGTGTTCTCGCTGATCCTTCTCGCGCCCAGCTGGGGCGGCATGATCAACGGCGTGATGACGCTCTCGGGCGCCTGGCACAAGCTGCGCACCGACCCGATCCTGCGCTTTCTGATCGTCGCGCTGTCGTTCTACGGCATGTCGACCTTCGAGGGTCCGATGATGTCCATCAAGACTGTCAACGCCCTGAGCCACTACACCGACTGGACCGTGGGCCACGTGCACTCCGGCGCGCTGGGCTGGGTGGGCTTCATCACCATGGGGTCGCTGTACTACCTGATCCCGCGCATGTACGGCCGCCTCGCCATGTACAGCGTGCGCGCCATCGACGTGCACTTCTGGATGGCCACCATCGGCATCGTGCTGTACATCGCCGCGATGTGGATCGCCGGCGTGATGCAGGGCCTCATGTGGCGCGAGATCAATGCCGACGGCACGCTGACCTACACCTTCGTCGAAAGCGTGAAGGCCACCTTCCCCTACTACCTGGTGCGCGTGATCGGCGGCGTGCTCTACCTGGGCGGCATGTTGGTCATGGCCTGGAACGTCTGGATGACCGTGATCACCGGGCGCTCGGTGCGCGCCGAGATCCCGGCCGTTGCCGCCGCCCACGCCTGAAGCCTTTGAGGACGCACGATGAACGCACCAGACAACAAGAACTCCGCGCCCGCCGCCACCGGCTTCACGCACGAGAAGGTCGAGACCAACAACCTGCTGATGATCGTGCTGATCCTGCTGGTGGTGGCCATCGGCGGCCTCGTGGAGATCGTGCCGCTGTTCTTCCAGAAGTCGACCACCGAGGCCGTGGAGGGCGTGAAGCCGCTCACGCCGCTGCAACTGGCCGGCCGCGACGTGTACCTGCGCGAGGGTTGCTACAACTGCCACTCGCAGATGATCCGCCCCTTCCGCTCGGAGACGCTGCGCTACGGCCACTACTCGGTGGCCGGCGAGTTCGTGTACGACCACCCCTTCCAGTGGGGCAGCAAGCGCACCGGCCCCGACCTGCACCGCGTGGGCGGCAAGTACAGCGACGAGTGGCACCGCATCCACCTGAACAACCCGCGCGACCTCGTGCCCGAGTCGAACATGCCGGCCTACCCGTGGCTGGAGAAGGGGCTGGTCGACGCCGGCAGCATCGCCACCCGCATGCGCGCGCTGCGCACGGTGGGCGTGCCCTACACCGACGAAGAGATTGCCAAGGCCGCCGACGAGGTCGCCGGCAAGACCGACATGGACGCCACCGTGGCCTACCTGCAGTCGCTGGGCCTGGCGCTCAAGTAAGAAGAAAGAACAGGCAACGCCCCATGACCGACATCACCACCCTGCGCATCGCCGCCACCATCGCCTGCTTCGTCGTCTTCATCGGCATCGTGGCCTGGGCCTGTTCGCGCCGCAACACGCAGCGCTTCGCCGAAGCGGCGCGCCTGCCCTTCGAGCAAGACTGACGCGGAGCCCCCCGATGAGCGACTTCATTAGTAACTTCTGGTCCAGCTACGTGGCCGTGGCCTCGCTGCTGAGCATCCTGGGCTGCGTGCTGCTCCTGTGGCTCACGGCGCGCAAGCGCGTGCCCTCCGACGCCGACAACACCACCGGCCACGTGTGGGACGAAGACCTGCGCGAAGCCAACAACCCGCTGCCGCTGTGGTGGGTGGGCCTGTTCGTGCTGACCATCGTCTTCTCGCTGGGCTACCTGGCCGTGTTCCCGGGCCTGGGCAGCTTTCGCGGCACGAACGACTGGAGCTCGCGCGCCGAGTACCAGCAGGACGTGGCCAAGGCCACGCAGGCGCTGGAACCGGTGTACGCGCGCTACGCGCCCATGCCCCTGGAAGAGGTCGCCCGCGACCCGCAGGCCCGCGCCATCGGCGAGCGCCTTTTCATGAACAACTGCGCGCAGTGCCACGGCTCCGACGCACGCGGCAGCAAGGGCTTTCCCAACCTCACCGATGCCGACTGGCTGCACGGCGGCACGCCCGACAAGATCGTCGAGTCGATCACCAAGGGCCGCATCGGCACCATGCCGCCGGCCGCCGCGATGGTCGGCACGCCCGACGACGTGAAGAACGTCGCCAATTACGTGCTGAGCCTGTCGGGCGAGCCGCACGACTCTCTGCGCGCCGGCCTGGGCAAGCCCAAGTTCGCCGCCTGCGCGGCCTGCCACGGCATCGGCGGCGTGGGCAACCCGGCGCTGGGCGCCCCGCGCCTGAACGACCGCATCTGGCTGCACGGCTACGGCGAGGCCGCCATCGTGCAGATCATCAACGAGGGCAAGCACAGCGCCATGCCCGCGCAGGAAGGCCGCCTGACCGAGGCGCAGATCAAGCTGCTGGCCTCCTACGTGTGGGGCATGTCCAACCCTGCGACCGGGACGCCATGACGCGAAAGACCGTCATCCCGATCGCGAGCGCGCCGCCCGCCGCCGCGCCGGAGGTCGGCCTGTACGAGGCGACGAAGAAGATCTACCCGCGCAGCGTGCAGGGCCTGTTCGCGCGCTGGCGCTGGGCCATGGTCTTTCTCACCCAGCTGGTGTTCTACGGCATGCCCTGGGTGGAATGGGGCGAGCGGCAGATGGTGCTGTTCGACCTGGCCGCGCGGCGCTTCTACATCTTCGGGCTGGTGCTGTACCCGCAGGACCTGATCTACCTGTCGGGGCTGCTGGTGATCAGCGCGCTCTCCCTCTTTCTCTTCACGGCCGTGGCCGGGCGCCTGTGGTGCGGGTATGCCTGCCCGCAGACCGTCTACACCGAGATGTTCCTGTGGGTGGAGCAGCGCATCGAAGGCAACCGCAGCGCGCGCATCCGCCTCGACGCCGGCGCGTTCTCGCTCGAGAAGCTGGTGAAGAAGGCCTTCAAGCACGTCGTCTGGATCGGCATCGCGCTGTGGACCGGCTTCACCTTCGTGGGCTACTTCACGCCCATCCGCGAGCTGGGCATGGCCTTCCTGCAGACGCAGATGGGCTCGTGGGAGGTGTTCTGGGTGTTCTTCTACGGCTTTGCCACGTACGGCAACGCCGGCTTCATGCGCGAGCAGGTGTGCAAGTACATGTGCCCCTACGCGCGCTTCCAGAGCGCGATGTTCGACCGCGACACGCTCATCGTCAGCTACGACCCGCGGCGCGGCGAGCCGCGCGCGCCGCGCCGCAAGAACGTCGATCCGCGCAGCGCCGCCTTGGGCGACTGCATCGACTGCAGCCTGTGCGTGCAGGTGTGCCCCACCGGCATCGACATCCGCCAGGGCCTGCAGTACGAGTGCATCGGCTGCGGCCTGTGCGTGGACGCCTGCGACAGCGTGATGGACAAGATGGGCTACGCGCCGCGCCTCATCCGCTACGACACGCAGAACGGCATGGAGGCCGGTTGGTCGCGCCGCCAGCTGTGGCGCCGTGTGCTGCGCCCGCGCGTGCTGGTCTACACCGCATTGCTCGCGCTGCTGGTGGCGGGCCTGCTCGCCAGCCTGGTCGTGCGCACGCCGCTGAAGGTCGACGTGGTGCGCGACCGTGCCTCGCTGGCGCGCATCGTCGAGGGCGGTCGGCTGGAGAACGTCTACCGGCTGCAGATCATGAACGCGACCGAGCGCACGCAGCACTACCGCATCGCCGCGCGCGGCATCGAGGGGTTGAGCGTGGCCTCGCCCGACGAGGCCATCGAGGTCGAGCCCGCGCAGGCGCGCTGGGTGGCGGTGCGGCTGCAGGTGCCCTACGGCGCCGCACCGACCGGTTCGCACACGGTGCACTTCGACATCCGGCAGGCGGATGGCGCGGCGCAGGTTTCCGAAAAAGCGGTCTTCCTGGTGCCGCGCTGAAAGGTCTTCCCATGAACGATGCCCTGCCGATGAACGCGCCCGCGACCTCCGGCCCCTGGTGGCGTTACCCGCTGGTCTGGCTGGTGATCGCCGGGCCCGCCGCCGTGGTGCTCGCGAGCATCGCGACCGTGTGGCTGGCGTTGCGCACGCCCGAGGTGCTGGTGTCCGAGGACTACTACCGCGAAGGCATCGAGATCAACCGCACGCTGGCCGACAAGAAGCGCATGCCGGCGCAGGCCGGGCGCAACCATGCGGCGACGCCCGAGGACGATGTGCCGGTACCCAAGAGGGCGGCCCCATGAGTGCCATGCGCCGCATCGCCGGCATCCTGTGGCCGTCGTTCCTCGTGGCCTGCGGCATGGAAGTGCTGGTGTTCGCGATGATCGACCCGATCCATTCGTACTGCGGCGCCGATGCGCTGCGCATGTCGCGCCAGGGCATCTACACCGTGTCCTTCTTCGTGTTCTGGCTGATGGCGGCGGCCTCGAGCGCGTGCACCACGCTGCTGGCGTTGCCGTCCGAGAAAGAGACTGCGTCATGAGCCTGCCCCTGGCCTGCGTTCCCGAGACCCCGTCCGTGCTGCCCGTCGAGCTGCTGCGCCGCTTCGACGTGCCCGGCCCGCGCTACACCTCGTACCCCACGGCCGACCGCTTCGTCGAGACCTTCGGCGCCGACGACTACACGCAGGCGCTGCACCTGCGGCGCGATGCGGACACGGCCGGCGAGCCGTTGTCGTTGTACGTGCACATCCCGTTCTGCGAATCGCTGTGCTACTACTGCGCCTGCAACAAGGTCGTGACGAAGCACCGCGAGCGCGGGCGGCAGTACCTCGACTACCTGGCACGCGAAGTGGCGCTGCAGGTCGCGCAGCTCGGGCCCGGTGCGCCCGTCGGCCAGCTGCACCTGGGCGGCGGCACGCCGACCTTTCTGGACGACGAAGAACTGGGCGAGCTGGTGGCCCTGCTGCGCCGCGCGTTCGCCTTCGTGCCGGGCGGCGAGCAGTCGATCGAGATCGATCCGCGCACCGTCGATGCACGGCGCCTCGCGGCGCTGGCTGCGCTCGGCTTCAACCGCCTGAGCTTCGGCGTGCAGGACTTCGACCCCGCCGTGCAGCAGGCCGTGCACCGCATCCAGCCGGCGGCGCAGGTCTTCGCGCTGATGGACACGGCGCGCGCGCTGGGTTTCAAATCGATCAACGTCGATTTGATCTACGGCCTGCCGCGCCAGAACGACGCCTCGTTCGAGCGCACGCTCGCGCAGATCCGCGAACTGCGGCCCGACCGCATCGCGCTGTATGCCTACGCCCACCTGCCGGAGCGCTTCAAGCCGCAGCGGCGTATCGCGGCCGACGAACTGCCCGACGCGCCCACGCGGGTGCGCATGCTCGGGCGCGCGATTGCGGCGCTCACCGAGGCCGGCTACGTCTACATCGGCATGGACCACTTCGCGCTGCCCGACGATCCGCTGGCCGTGGCCAAGCGAGAGGGGCGGTTGCACCGCGACTTCCAGGGCTACAGCACGCAACCCGACGGCGACCTCGTCGCGCTCGGCGTGTCGGCGATCGGCCGCGTGGGCGCGACCTACAGCCAGAACGCGAAGACGCTGGAGGACTACTACGCGTTGCTCGACCAGGGTCGCCTGCCCGTGGTCAAGGGGCTCGCGCTGTCGGACGACGATGTGCTGCGCCGCGAGGTCATCATGGCGCTGATGTGCCGGGGCCGCGTGGACTTCGACGCCGTCGAGGCCGCGCACGGCATCGCCTTTGCGGACTACTTCGCCCCCGAGCGCGCCGCGTTGGCACCGATGGCTGAGCAGGGGTTGGTGCGCCTGTCGCCACGCGCCATCGAGGTCACCGAGGCCGGCTGGTTCCTCGTGCGTGCGGTGGCGATGGTGTTCGACCGCTACTGCGCCGCGACGCGCACGCGCTTCTCGCGCGTGGTTTGATTCGATGGAGTCCCCCGCACTCGCCGGCGCCGCACTGTTGATGGGGCTCGCGGGCGGGCCGCATTGTGTGGCGATGTGCGGCGCGGTGTCGTCTGCGGTGATCCGCATCGTGCCGGTGGGCGGGCCCGCGCAGGCGGTGCATCCCGTCGCACCGGTCGCCTTCCATCTCGGCCGCATGGCGAGCTACGCCGCCGCCGGCGCCATCGCCGCCGCGAGCCTGCACGGCCTGGGCGCAGCCAGCGCGCAGGTCGCGGCCTGGCGTCCGCTGTGGGTGATGCTGCATGTGTTCGTGCTCGCCTGGGGCGTGGTGCTCGCCGTCGCGGGCCGCCAGCCGCTGTGGGCGCAGCGCGCCGGGCGCGCCCTCGAGGCACGCCTGCGGCCGATGGCCGGCGGCTCGCTGCTGGGCGTGCTCGCCACGGGCACGCTCTGGGTCGCGATGCCCTGCGGCCTGCTCTATTCGGCGCTCATGCTGGCCGCGCTGGGCAACGGGCCGCTGCGGGGCGCATCGACGATGGCGCTGTTCGCGCTGGGCAGCAGCGTCTCGCTGCTCGCCGCGCCGTGGCTGTGGCAGCGCTTGCGCGGGTGGGGCGACAGCAGTACGCGCCAGGCCTGGGGCGCGCGGCTGGCGGGGGTGTTGCTGGCAGCGGTGGCACTGCAGGCGCTGTGGATGGACCTGAGCCACCGCATCGCCGACTGGTGCGGCTGACGCGCTATCTCGTCAGGCGATGCTCTCGATCAGCAACGCCTGCAGCACGAAGCGCCGGTTGTCCGCCGCCGCCGTGCGCTCGCCGAGCAGGCCCGCGAGCGCGGCCGTGGGGTGGCTGTCGGCCGCCGCACCGTCGTGCACCGGAATGCCCGCGTGCTGGCCGATCTGGCGCACCAGCGCGGCGTCGATGCCCTCGCAGGCCACGGCGTCGTAGAGCCGCCCGAGCATGCGCGCCGTGTGCTGCAGCTCCTGCACCGGCGTGTCGGTCGACAGGCTGGAGCGCATGGTCGCGACCTGCGCGCCCAGTTCCTCGGCGGCCTGGCGCAACAGGGCGAGCGCGGCGCTGTCGCTGGTCTCGCTGAGCAGGCCGAGGTTCTTGCCGCGCAGCAGCCGCGGCGGAGCGGTGCCGTCGAGCGCGGCGCGCTGGAGCAGCCGGGCGCGGCCCAGCAGGCTGGCCTCTCTCTGGGGCGACAGCGCGGCGGTGGAAGGGTGCATGGCAAGGTTCGACATGTGTCTCGCGGAGGCTAGCCACCCAGGCCGCGCCGGCCTTGACGCACATCAAGGAGCGCCCCGCTGTTACACGCCGGACACAGAGCGTTCACCCGACGTTACGCACCGATGCGGGCCGTTGTCACTGCGGGGCCTCGCGCTTCCTAGCATCGAGATATCGCCTGATCGCAGGCAACGCCACACAAGACAGACAGAACGCCGAGGAATCCCCATGCTCACGAGTGCCCGCCCCAACCCCATCCTCCCGCTTCGGCCGCTGCCGGCAGCGGTGCACAAGGAAGACGCGGGTCGCCGCACGGCCGAGCGCCTGCGCCTGCTGGCCGAGCAGCTGCAACCGCAGCGCCGCATGGTGCACACGGGCGACGTGATCTACCAGGCCGGTGAACGCTTCGGCAACCTCTACATCCTGAACTCGGGCTTCTTCAAGATCGTGAACCTCTCGGCCGATGGCCGCGAGCAGGTGGTGGGCCTGAAGTTCCGCGGCGACTGGCTGGGCTTCGACGGCATCGCGGGCCAGCGCTACGTGTGCGACGCGGTGGCGATGGACACCGGCGAGGTCTGGGTCGTGCCCTACGAATCGCTGCTGGCCGCCTGCGCCACGCACCCCGCGCTGCTGCAGATGCTGCATGCCGCGATGAGCCGCGAGATCGCGCACGACCGCGATTCGCTGATGTCGGTGTGCACCTTGCCGGCCGACGCGCGCGTGGCCGACTTCCTGCGCTACTGGGCCGAGTCGTTGGCCGACCGCGGCATGCGCACCGACGAGATCACGCTGCGCATGACGCGCGCCGAGATCGGCAACTACCTGGGCATGACGCTCGAAAGCGTGAGCCGCGCACTCTCGCGGCTGGCGCGCGACAAGGTCATCGGCTTTGCCACCAAGGGCCGGCGCGAGGTGCAGATTCCCGACGTGGGCGCGCTCTCGGCCTTCGTGCAGCGCTGTCTGGCGCCGGCGCCTGCGATGCTTCAGTAAGAAGCGACGTTGAGCAGCGCCCGCGCCATCGCCCGCGCGAGTTCGCTGCGTGAATAGGGCTTGCGCAGCAGCTCCCAGCCCGGGGGCGCTTCGCGGTCGGCGTCGAGCAGCTCGGCCGAGAACCCCGACATCAGCAGCACCGCCAGCCGCGGTTGGCGTTGCACCGCCTCGGCGGCCAGCCGCGTGCCGCGCATGCCGGGGCCGAGCGCGATGTCGCTCAGCAGCAGGTCGAAGGGCGTGGCCTCGGCCGCCATGGCGGGCAACGCTTGTTCGGCATTGGCGGCGGTCGCGACCTCGCAGCCCAGCGTGGTCAGGAAGGTGTGGACCACCTGGCGCACCTCGGCGTCGTCTTCGACCAGCATCACGCGCAGGCCCGGGGCCAGCGTGGCTTCGGCTTCGATCTCCATGGGCTCTTCGTCGGCAGGTGCCGCAGTGCTCGCCGCGTCGGCCTCGACCTGCGGCAGGTAGAGCGTGACGGTGGTGCCGGCGTTGAGCTTGCTGTCGATGGCGATGGCGCCGCGCGACTGCTTCACGAAACCGTACACCGTGCTCAGGCCCAGGCCGGTGCCGCGACCGGCCTCCTTGGTGGTGAAGAAGGGCTCGAAGAGGTGTTCCATGACCGCGTCGGTCATGCCGGTGCCGCTGTCGGCGATGGACAGCGCGACGAAGCGGCGGCCGGCGTCGGCGTCGCTCAGTTCCTGGCGCACGGTGGCGGGCAGGGCGTCGCAGGCCTCGGCGCGAAAGTGCAGGCGCCCGCCCTCGGGCATGGCGTCGCGCGCGTTGATGGCGATGTTCAGCAGCGCTGATTCGAGCTGGCCCGGGTCGGCGCGCACGGCGGGGCAGGGGTCGTCGGCGTCGATCTCGATCTGGATGCGCTGGTCGAGCGTGCGGCGCAGCATGTCGGTGAGCGAGTGCAGCATCTGCCGCACGTCGACCGCGTCGGGCTGCAGCATCTGGCGCCGCGAGAAGGCCAGCAGCTTGCCCGTGAGTTCGGCGCCGCGCCGGCTGGCGCGCGCGGCGGCGGCCACGAGCTGCTGCGCGTAGCCGTCGGCCGCGAGCTGCGGCAGCTCCTCGAGCACCTGCAGGTTGCCCTGGATGATGGTGAGCAGGTTGTTGAAGTCGTGCGCGATGCCGCCGGTGAGCTGGCCCACGCTCTCCAGGCGCTGCGCGTGGTTCAGCGCCTCTTCGGTCTGCACGCGCTGCAGGCTGGTGGCCAGCAGGCTGGCCACCGATTCGAGAAAGCGGATCTCCTCGTCGCCGAAGCGCCGTGCGGCCGTGGCGCGCACCGACAGCATGCCGGTCACGCGGCCCCGGTCGGACAGCGGCACGGCCAGCGCGCTGACCAGCCCGGCCTCGAGGTAGGCGGGCGGCACGGTGAAGCGGCGCTCTTCGCGGTAGTCGGTGACCACGACCGGGCAGCCCTGCGAGAGCACGTAGCCGGGCTGCGTGTCGGGCCGGTTGGCGATGCGCAGGCCCACGCTCTCGTCGGCGACCAAGCCCACGCCGCTGGCCAGGCGGAACTCGCGCTGGCTGCCGTCGAGCAGCCACACCATCGCCACATCGACCTGCAGTGCGGTCGCAACGATCTCGGGCACCTGCGCCAGCACCACCTGCAGGTCGCGCGTGTCGACGGCCAGCCGGCCCAGTTGGGCCAGGTGCTCGCTGTAGCGCGCGCGCTGCAGCGCCTGCTTCACGCGCGGGTAGGCGCCGATGTCGCGGATCGCGGCCACCACGAAGGGCAGGCCCTGGTTCTGCAGCGGGCTCAGCGCGATCTCGACCATCACCTCGCTGCCGTCCTTGCGCTTGGCGACGAGCTCCATGTCGGTGCCCATCGGGCGCGGGCGCGGCGCGCGGCCGTAGGCTTCGCGGAACGCCGCGTGGCGCGGGCGGATGCTGTCGGGCACCAGCGCTTCCACGCTCAGGCCCACGAGCTCGTCGGCCGCGTAGCCGAGCATGGCGGCGGCCGAGGGGTTGGCCAGCACGATGCGGCCGGACTGGTCGACCACCAGCAGCGAATCGGGATACGCGGCGAACAGCGAGCGGAACACGCTGCCTTCCTCGACGCCCGAGGGCAGGCCGGGAATCGAGGGTGCGTTGCCGTCAGCCATGGGTGACCGGCGGCACCAGGATGTAGCCCGCGCCGCGCACCGACTTGATGAGCTGCGGATCGTCGGCGTTGGCCTCGATCTTCTTGCGCAGCCGGCCGACCTGCACGTCGATCGTGCGGTCGAAGGGCGCGGCTTCGCGACCGCGCGTCTGCTCGAGCAGGAAGTCGCGCGAGAGCACGCGGCCCGGGTGCCGCGCGAAGGCGCACAGCAGGTCGAACTCGCCGGTGGTCAGCGCCACGGCCTCGCCCTGCGCGTTGCTGAGGCTGCGCGCGGCGGTGTCCAGGCGCCAGCCGGCGAAGCGCAGGCGCTCGGGCGGCGTGGGCGCGGCGGCGGCCGCCGACGCGTCGGGCGTCAGGCGCCGCAGCACGGCCTTGACGCGCGCCGCCAGCTCGCGCAGGTCGAAGGGCTTGGTCACGTAGTCGTCGGCGCCCACTTCGAGGCCCACCACCTTGTCCACCGGGTCGCCGCGGCCGGTGACGATCACGAGGCCGCAGCGCCAGTTCTCGCGCATGTGGCGGGCGATGGAAAAGCCGTCTTCGCCGGGCAGGCCCAGGTCCAGCAGCACGAGGTCGGCCGGGTCGGCGGCCATGAGCGAGCGCAGCGCCGCGCCGTCGTGGATCTGGGTGACGCGATAGCCGTGGCCCTGGAGGTAGTTGGCCAGCAGCAGCGTGATGTCGACCTCGTCGTCGAGCACCGCGATGTGGGGGGCAGAAGTCATGCGGGGGCTGGGAGAAAAAACGCCGGCGCCACGGGGAAGGGCGCTGGGAGCCGGGAAGCGTAGCACGCAAGGCGCGGCGCTGGCAGCCGCAGCGCCCGCCGTTGATCTGGCGCAAGGCCCGCGGGCGGAGCGCTTCCGAGAATCGCGCCCGTTGTCCACAGGGTCCAGAAGGTACGAACGAATGGCATCTTTTTTTTTCTCGGGCGCGCTCGACCTCCCATGGTGGGGCGTGCTGCTGGCCGCACTGGCGCTGACGCACGTCACCATCGCCTCGGTCACCATCTTCCTGCATCGCCACCAGGCGCACCGCGCGCTCGACCTGCATCCCATTGCCAGCCACTTCTTCCGCTTCTGGCTCTGGATGACCACGGGCATGGTCACCAAGCAGTGGGCCGCGGTGCACCGCAAGCACCACGCCAAGTGCGACACGCCCGACGACCCGCACAGCCCGCAGGTGGTGGGCCTGAAGCGCGTGCTCTGGGGCGGCGTGCTGCTGTACGTGGCCGAGGCGCGCAACCCCGAGACGCTCAGCCGCTACGGCCACGGCACGCCCGACGACTGGCTCGAGCGCCGGCTGTACACGCGCTACCAGACGCTGGGCATCACCTGCATGGGCCTGATCGACATGGCGTTGTTCGGCGTGCTGCCGGGCGCGCTGGTGCTGCTCGTGCAGATCGCGTGGATTCCGTTCTGGGCCGCCGGCGTGGTCAACGGCATCGGCCACTTCTGGGGCTACCGCAACTGGCCCGCGGCGGACGCGAGCACGAACATCTTTCCCATCGGCCTGCTGATCGGCGGCGAGGAGCTGCACAACAACCACCACGCGTTCCCGACCTCGGCCAAGCTGTCGAACAAGTGGTTCGAGTTCGACATCGGCTGGGTCTACATCCGCGCGTTGCAGGCGCTGGGGCTGGCGAAGGTGAAGCACCTGGCGCCGAAGCCGCGCCTCACCACGCCGCGCGCCACCGTCGACCTGCTCACGGTGCAGGCGGTGATCCGGCACCACTACGACGTGCTGTCGAACTACTCGCGCTCGCTGAAGCAGGCCTGCACCGAGGAGCTGGCGCGGGTGCATGCGCTCGCGCCGAACAAGGCCCGTGCCTTGCGCGCCGCGCGGCCCTGGCTCGGCAAGGAAGAGAAGGCACTCGACGCCACGCGCCATGCGCAGCTCACGCAAGCGCTGGTGGCTTCGCAGGCACTGGAAACGATGTACGCGATGCGGCGCGAACTGACGGCGCTGTGGAGCCGCTCGGGCGCCACGGGCGAACAGCTCGTGAAGCGGCTGCAGGACTGGTGCGAGCGCGCCGAAGCCAGTGGCATCGCGCCGCTGGCGGCCTTTGCGGTGCGGCTGCGTTCCTACGCCTGAGGACGGTCTTCGGCGGTGCCGTCAGGCCGGACCGACCTGCACCGTCACCTCGAGCGGCACGGCCCGGCGCAGCGCGCTGCCCACCGGGGAGTGGGCCTCGGCCCAGTGCACCAGGTCGCGCAACGCCTGTTCCGGCACGCCCTCCGCGGCGATCCGCACCGCGACGTGCATGCGGCTGGGGCCGGCGGGCACGGAGGCCGGCTCGCCGAGCAGGCCGCGGCTGTCCGACTGGCTGCCGACGACCACTTCGAGGGTCGTCAATGCGATGCCGAGCTGCGCGGCCCGCATGGCGATCACAGTCGTCTCGCAACTGGCCAGGGCGGCGCGCATGAACCAGCCGGGCGATGGCGCTTCAGCCTTGCCTCCGATGGCCTTCGGCATGTCGGTCGCGATGGATTCCCCGGTGGGCCCGGTCACGCGAAAGTGCAGGCCCGACACCAGCGTGGCCGTGGCCGGCTTGTCCTGGGTCAGGGCGTCCTGGGGATGCGCCGCGAAGTGGCTCGCGAGGGTGTCCATGGACTGCCGGATGTGCTGGGGTGAGCTCATGGCGCTGCTCCTTGAAACGGGGAACGGGCGGGCGGCTCTTGCGCGAAAGAAGCCGCGAGCGGAGCAGGCCATTCTGGGCGCGGTGCCGGGCCCCGTCAAACCGGCGACGGGTGGCCGGCCTACTGGTTCGCGACCTGCCCGTCCGGCAGGCTGAAGCGCTCGGACTCCACCTTCGCCGCGGCTTCGGGCGCGCGGATCAGCAGCACCGGCACGGGCGCCACCCGCAGGATGTGTTCCGCGCTGCTGCCCATGGCCCAGCGGCTCAGGCCGCGCCGCCCGTGCGTGCCGAGCACGATCAGGTCGGCCTTCGAATCGACGGCTTCGGTCACCACCTGGTCGTGGACCGCGCCGGCCTTGAAGCCGTCGCGCAGCACGACCTCGGCCTCGACGCCCGCTTCCTGCGCCTGGGCGCGGGCCTTCTCGAGCAGCGTCACGGCGTTGGCGCGCAGCGCCCCGAGCCAGTCGCCCGAATGGCCGACGTAGACGTCCATGCCGAGCGCGAACGAGAGCTCATCGAGGATGTGGACGATGCGCAGGCGGCCACCGGTGAGCTTTGCCAGGCGGATGGCTTCGGCCAGGCCTTCGGCGGAGGTGGAACTGCCGTCGACGGGAACCAGGATGCGTTGGTACATGGTGTGGAACCTCCAGGGTGCGGTGATGAGAAAGAGGAGATGCCGTGCCAGTCTGTGCCTGGCTGCATGCACGGGCCTTGATCTGGAACAAGCCTGGGCCGCGTCGGACTTGCGACCCTTGGGGCCTTCGAAAGAAGGAGACCCTCATGACCCATGCCGCCGTCCGGATCATTCGCCAGGAGCACGCCGCGCTGGCGGCCATGCTGCGTTCCATCGTGATGCTGCTCGACCAGCACCGCCGCAAGGGCACGATGCCCGACTTCGCGACGCTGCGCGCGATGCTGTTCTACGTGGACGAGTTTCCCGAGAAGCGCCACCACCCGAAGGAGACCGAGCTGCTCTTTCCCCGGCTGCGCGCCTGCACGCCGATCTCGCGCGACCTGATGGACAAGCTCGACAACGACCATGCCTGGGGCGAGCGCAAGATCCGCCACGTCGAGCACGCGCTGCTCGCCTTCGAGATGCTCGGCGAGCCGCGCCGCCTGGCCTTCGAGCAGGCGATGAACGAGTACGTGAGCTTCTACCTGGACCACATGGCGCACGAGGAGCGCGAGATCCTGCCGCTGGCCGAGCGCGTGCTCAGCGCCGACGACTGGCGCGAGCTCGACGCGGCCTTCGGCGAGAACCGCGACCTGTTCTCCAGCCACCCCGCGCCCGACGAGGTGTATGCGTCGCTCTTCACGCGCATCGTCAACGTGGTGCCCGCACCGATCGGGCTGGGGCCAGCGCTGTAACAACGGTGTGCCTGCGGATCGCTTAGGCTCGGCCTGACACATTCAGGACGAACGAGACCGCGAGATGGACATCGATCAGATCAAGGGAAGGCTGGACTTCCTTCGCGAGGCCGAGCGCCTCAAGAGCGTGCTGCGCAGCGCGCACACCGCTTCGGGCCGCACCGAGAGCACGGCCGAGCACAGCTGGCGCCTGTGCCTCATGGCCATGGCCTTCGAGGACGAGCTGGCCGACCTCGACCTGCTCAAGGTGCTGAAGATGTGCGTGGTGCACGACCTGGGCGAGGCGATCCATGGCGACATTCCCGCCATCGAACAGGCCGCGCACCCCGACAAGAGCGCGCAGGAGCGCGAAGACCTGCAGCTGCTCACGCGCACGCTCGACGCGCCGCTGCGCGCGGGCATCCTGGCACTGTGGGACGAGTACGAGAAAGCCGAGACGCCCGAAGCGCAGGCGGTCAAGGCGCTCGACAAGCTCGAGACGCTGCTGCAGCACAACCAGGGCGCGAACCCGCCGGACTTCGACTACGAATTCAATCTCGGCTACGGCCAGAAGCACACCGGCAGCCGGCCGCTGTTCCGCGCCATGCGGGCGTTGGTGGATGCCGACACGCAGAAGAAGGTGGAGGCTGCGCGACGGGCGGAGTCGGGGCCGGTGGTTCGCCCCGAGCAACCGGGCGACGAGGCCGCGATCCGGCAACTGACGGTGGCGGCCTTTGCCGGCGCGGCGCATGCCGACGGGACCGAGCACCTCATCGTCGACGCCCTGCGCGCGGCCGGCCAGCTCACGCTGTCGCTCGTGGTCGAAGACGGTGGCGAGATCGTCGGCCACGTCGCGGTGTCGCCGGTGGCAGTTTCCGACGGCACGGCCGGCTGGCATGGCCTGGGGCCGATCTCGGTGGCGCCTGCGCGCCAGGGGCAGGGCATCGGCCGGCTGCTGATGGACGCGGCGCTGGCGGGCCTGCGCGACGCCGGCGCGCAGGGCTGCGTGCTGCTGGGCGACCCGGCCTTCTATGGCCGCTTCGGCTTCGTCGTGCGGCCCGGGCTGGTGCTGCCGGGCGTGCCGCCGGAATACTTTCAGGCCGTGTCGTTCCACGGCGCGTGGCCGGTTGGCGAGGTGCAGTACCACGCAGCGTTCGGCGTCGGTGCCTGACGCACGGACCGGGGGCGCAAGGCGTTCATAATCGCCCCCGTCATGCCTGCCCGCCACCTGCCTTCGGACACTGCCCATGCGCCGCGCGTGAAGCGCGCGCAGACCTCGGTGTCCGCGCGTTCCGCGACCCCCGAACCACCCCGCCGCCGCATCCATGACGGTGGTGCGTCCCGCAGCCTTGCGGGCTTCACCGCGATGGAGAGCAGCGCACCGGCCCGCGCGCCGTCTGCGGCGCGACCGCGCAACTGGCGCACGACCCTGCTGGGTGTGGCGCTCGGGCTGGTGATCGCGATGCTGTTGCTCATGAAGTGGCTGCTCGACTACCAGGTCGATGCCGCGCAGGCGCGCCACGCGCAGGAAGCCCAGGCGCGCACGCAGGCCGCGCGCTGCTTCGGCCGCGATGCCGGGCCGTCGTGCCCGCCGGCCGGTCGCACGGTCGTCGAGACCGTCGAGTCCGCAGCGACGAGATAACCCCGCGCACCGCGTGCGCGGTGCCTCATTCGTTCAGTTCAGCGCAGCACCAGCACCGGAATGTGCGAGTGCGTCAGCACGTGCAGCGTCTCGCTGCCGAGCAGCAGCCGGGCCAGGCTGCGGCGCCCGTGCGAGGCCATCACGATCAGGTCGCAGTCCTGGTTCTTGGCAGCGTGGATGATGGCTTCGGCCACCTGGTTCGACTTCATGACCACCGCGTCGGCGCGGCGCACGCCCTTGGCCAGGGCGGTGTCGCGCACCGCATCGGCCACGCGCTGGGCCGCCTGCTCGACGTGTTTCTGGTTGGCTTCGAAGTCCGTCTGGTTCAGCAGCATCGAGCCTTCGAAATAGCCATAGGGCTGGATGTGCGCGACGTTGACGCTCACCAGCTCGGCGCCGGTCAGCAACGCGAGATCGATGGCCGCGGCCACCGCCTTGTCCGACAGCGAAGAGCCGTCGGTTGCGACGAGAACACGCTTGTACATGGCAGGCTCCTTGGCCCCCGGCACCGCGGGTGCCCTCACTGCCCAGTCTAGGTCGCGCGGCCCGGTCTTTCAAGGCGCGGCGCAGCGGCCGCGCCGATCGCCGTCAGCTGCTCGTGCTGTGGCGCCGTCCCAGTGCGAACACCGAGTTCGGCGCGTCGACCACGAAGGGCTTGCGCACCGGCGAGCCAACGACGGCCGTGGTGCGGCGGGCGGCCGCGCTGGTGGCGGGCTGCACGCCCTTGGCCTTCTGTTCGTCGACCAGGCTCTGCAGCGAGATCGAGCGCAGGAACTCGACGGCGCGCAGGTTCACGGAGGCCCACAGGTCGTCGATCTCGCAGCGGCCGGGTTCGTCGGCCGAGCCGGCGGCGCGCGGGCGGATCTTGCTGGCGCCCAGGTCTTCGATGGTGAGCACGATGTCGGCCACCGTGATCTCCGCGGCCTTGCGGCTGAGCGAGTAGCCGCCGCCGGGGCCGCGGGTGGATTCGACCAGCCCGTTGCGGCGCAGCTTGGCGAACAGCAGTTCCAGGTACGAGAGCGAGACCTGCTGGCGCAGGCTGATCGAGGCCAGCGTGACGGGGCCCGAGCGGCCGTGCAGGGCGATGTCGATCATCGCGGTGACCGCGAAGCGGCCCTTGGTGGTGAGGCGCATGGTGCTTCCTTCCTTGCTTGTCGTTCTGTGTGCGCTTACTCGTCGCGGCCGCCGGCGATGCCCAGCAGGGCCAGCAGCGACTGGAACACGTTGTAGAGGCTCAGGTACACGCCCAGCGTGGCCGAGATGTAGTTGGTCTCGAGGCCGTCCTTCACGCGCTTCAGGTCGTGCAGGATGAAGGCCGAGAAGATGCCGATGGCGGCGACCGACAGCGTCATCATCAGCGCGCTCGACTGGATGAAGACGTTGGCAATGCCCACCACCAGCAGGCCGATGGCGCCCACGAAGAGCCATTTGCCCATGGCCGAGATGTCGCGCTTGATGACCGTCGAGAGCATGGCCATGCCCAGGAAGATGCCGCCGGTGCCGGCGAAGGCGGTCATGACCAGGCTGGCGCCGTTGGACAGGCCGAGCACGCTGCCGACCAGGCGTGACAGCATCAGACCCATGAAGAAGGTGAAGGCCAGCAGCACGGGCACGCCGGCGGCGGAGTTCTTGGTCTTCTCGATGGCGTACATGAAGCCGAAGGCGCCGCCGAGGAACACCATGATGCCGATGCCCGGCGACATGGCACGCGTGAGGCCGGTGGCCACGCCGAGCCAGGCACCCAGCACGGTGGGCACCATCGACAGCGCGAGCAGCCAGTAGGTGTTGCGCAGAACGCGGTTGCGTTCCTGGACCGAGGCCAACGGTGCGCCGAAGCTGGAGGGGTAGGCCGATTGGCTGGAGTTCATCGAAAAATCCTGAAAAAAGAGAGAGGGCCGGACGGGTCGCATGACACGTGCGGCGGGGCCGTCAGACGGCTGAAAAAGAAGGGGCAGGGGCGTCGCGCGAAAAGGGCGACGGGCCGGATCGGATGAGCGCAAACGCCCGGACTGCAACAGTCCTCAGGCGTTCGCTCGCCGCCGCGCGGCCTCAGGCGGCGAGGAGGGCGTGGGGCCGGGGTGGCCGCTTGGGCCGGTCGAGCAGCGGCGAGAGCACCGAGGTGGAGCCCAGCCGCGGCGGTTGCGCGGAGAGCACCAGCAGGTTGCGCGCGTGGGGACGGGCGTCGACCAGTTCGGCGTGCTCGGAGCCGGCTTCGTCCATGGCGGACGGGTCTTCGGACGACGTCTTGCCGATGTCCTTGTCACCGCCATCGGCCAGCGAGGCGGCGAGCGTCGCGACGGTCTGGCGTTCGCCGGACGACGACGTCACATGGTGGCCGCCGACCAGCCCGTGCGCGAGCACGGCGAAGCCGTAGCAGGACAGCATGAAAGCGAGGACGGTAGCGGCAAACCAGCGGGACATGTAGGGGTATTTTACCCGCCGCCACGGATCGGCTCCGGCAGGCGCGAATTCATCCGACCACGGCGCACGGGTGTTGCCATCGTCCATCGGGTGGAACGCTGCAGGCAAATTTCGCCGACTACCGGACTTTCGGGTGCGCTTTTACGCTGACGGACATGCATCGGGGGCCATTTTTCCCCGGCATTCAACCTCGCAAAGGAAGCCTCTCATGTCCAAGCCTTACACCCGTCTCGACAAGAACGATGTCGCCGTGCTGCTGGTCGACCACCAGACCGGCCTGCTCTCGCTGGTGCGCGACATCGACCCCGACAAGTTCAAGAACAACGTGCTGGCCCTGGCCGACATCGCCAGCTACTTCAAGCTGCCCACGGTGCTGACCACCAGCTTCGAGAACGGCCCCAACGGCCCGCTGGTGCCCGAGCTGAAGGCCCAGTTTCCCGACGCGCCCTACATTCCGCGCCCCGGCCAGATCAACGCCTGGGACAACGAGGACTTCGTCAAGGCCGTGAAGGCCACGGGCAAGAAGCAGCTCCTGATCGCCGGCGTGGTCACCGAGGTCTGCGTGGCCTTTCCGGCGCTGTCGGCGCTGGCCGAGGGCTTCGACGTGTTCGTCGTCACCGATGCGTCGGGCACCTTCAACGACGTGACGCGCCAGGCCGCATGGGACCGCATGTCGGCCGCCGGCGCGCAGCTGATGTCGTGGTTCGGCGTGGCCTGCGAGCTGCACCGCGACTGGCGCAACGACATCGAGGGGCTGGGCACGCTGTTCTCCAACCACATCCCCGACTACCGCAACCTCATCACCAGCTACACCCAGCTGACCCAAGGAAAGTGAGCACCCCATGACCACACCGAACACCGTCGCCAACTTCAACGGCGCCAAGCCCGTCATCGACCCCGACGACGCCGTGATGCTGCTCATCGACCACCAGAGCGGGCTGTTCCAGACCGTGAAGGACATGCCGATGACCGAGCTGCGTTCCAACGTCACCACGCTGGCCAAGGTCGCGACGCTGGCGAAGATTCCCGTCATCACCACCGCCTCGGTGCCGCAGGGGCCGAACGGGCCGCTGATTCCCGAAGTGCACAAGTACGCGCCGCATGCGCAGTACGTGGCGCGCAAGGGCGAGATCAACGCCTGGGACAACCCCGAGTTCGTGGCCGCCGTGAAGGCCACCGGGCGCGGCACGCTGATCATCGCGGGCACCATCACCAGCGTGTGCATGGCCTTCCCGAGCATCGCGGCGGTGCACGAGGGCTACCGCGTGTTCGCGGTGATCGACGCCTCGGGCACCTACTCGAAGATGGCGCAGGAGATCACGCTGGCGCGCGTGGTGCAGGCCGGCGTGGTGCCGATCGACACCGCGGGCGTGTGCTCCGAAGTGCAGAAGACCTGGCACCGCGACGACGCCGCGCAATGGGCCGAGGCCTACAGCGCCGTGTTCCCGCCCTACCAGCTGCTGATCGAGAGCTACATGAAGGCGCAGGACGTCGTGACGAACAGCGAGCAGCTGGATTCGCAGCGCGCCTGACCCTCTCGATGCGACACTGACGACCGCCGCGCCGCACGCCCTTCGCGTGCGGCGCGGCTTTCCTTCTTCTTTCAACGCACGGCAAGGAGCCCCGCATGGACAGTCCCCGCATCCTGATCATTCCCGGCAGCGCCCGCGACGGCTCGCTCAACCGCCGGCTGGCGGCCGTGGCCGCGGCCACCGCGCGCGCGGCGGGCCTGCAGGTGACGGAGATGGACCTGCGCGCGCTGGCGCTGCCCGTGTACGACGGCGACCTCGAGGCCGCCTCGGGCGTGCCGGCCGGCGCGCACGAACTGCGCAGCGCCATCTCGGCGAGCGACGGTGTGCTGATCGTCACGCCCGAGTACAACGGCTTTCCCACGCCGTTGGTCATCAACGCCTTCAGCTGGCTCTCGCGCATTCCGCCCGGCGAGGGCCACGCGGGCGGCCTGGCCGCCACGGCCAACAAGCCGGCCGCGCTGTTGTCGGCCTCGCCCGGGCCGCTGGGCGCACTGCGCTCGATGAACTTCCTGCGCCAGTACCTGCAGATGGCCTTCGCCATGCTGGTGGCGCCGCAGCAGTTCGCGCTCGGGCGCGCGAACGAGGCCTTCGATGCCGACGGCGCGTTGAAGGACGCGCGCGCTGCGCAGTCGGTGCAGAAGGTGGTGGCGGCGCTGGCCGCGCTCGCGACGGCGTTGCCCACGCCACGCTGGCCCGCGCAGGGCGGCGTTCGTGCTGTCGCGCGAACGACCGTCCCGATCCGCATCGCGACGTATCTTCGACCGCACATTGGAAGAAGGACGAGACGACATGCAATTCGAATTCACGCCCCGGGTGCTCGCGCTGCGCGCCGAGCTGCTCAAGTTCATGGACGAGCACGTCTACCCGAACGAGAAGCGCCGCGAGGAAGAGCTGGCCGCCAACGCCCGTGCCGGCCGGCCCTACGCCGAGCTGCCGATGATGGCCGGCCTCAAGGCCAAGGCGCGCGAGCGCGGCCTGTGGAACCTGTTCCTGCCCGAGTCGGAACACGGCCCGGGCCTGAGCAATGTCGAGTACGCGCCGCTGTGCGAGATCATGGGTCGGCGCTACTGGTGCGCGGAAATCTTCAACTGCTCCGCACCCGACACCGGCAACATGGAAGTGCTGGCGCGCTACGGCACGAAGGCACAGCAGGAACGCTGGCTCACGCCGCTGCTGGCCGGCGAGATCCGCTCGTCGTTCGCCATGACCGAGCCCGAGGTGGCTTCGAGCGACGCCACCAACATCCGCTGCAGCATCCGCCGCGAGGGCGACGAGTACGTCATCAACGGGCGCAAGTGGTACATCACCGGCGCCATGAACGAGCGCTGCGAGATCTTCGTGCTGATGGGCAAGACCGACCCCGACAACGCCGACCGCCACAAGCAGCAGTCGATGGTGCTCGTGCCCAAGAACACGCCCGGCATCACCATCGTGCGCGACATGCAGCTGCTGGGCATGTACGACCCGCCCTTCGGCCATCCCGAGATCGTGTTCGACAACGTGCGCGTGCCGGTCGAGAACATCCTGCTGGGCGAGGGTCGCGGCTTCGAGATCGCGCAGGGCCGCCTCGGCCCCGGCCGCATCCACCACTGCATGCGCGCCATCGGCATGGCCGAAGCCGCGCTGGAGATGATGTGCCAGCGCCTCGTGTCGCGCGTGGCCTTCCACAAGCCGCTGTCGGAGCAGGGCGTGTGGCGCGAGCGCATTGCCGAGTCGCGCATGCTCATCGAGCAGTCGCGCTGGATGGTGCTGAACGCCGCCTACCGCATGGACACCGTGGGCAACAAGGTCGCCGCGAAAGAGATCGCGATGATCAAGGTGCTCACGCCCAACAACTGCGTGAAGGTGATCGACTGGGCCATGCAGGCCTTCGGCGCGATGGGCCTGAGCCAGGACACGCTGCTCACGCACTTCTACGCCTACGAACGCCACCTGCGCGTGGCCGACGGCCCCGACGAGGTGCACCGCAACGCGATCGCGAAGCAGGAGCTGGCGGCGTACCAGTAACGGCAGCGCCGCCGCCACCGCGAGCGTATGGGCGTCAGTCCACGCGCTTCGCGCGTTCGAGCATCGCGTGCAGCAGGACGTTGCAGCCGGCCGTCAGGTGGTCGGGCTGCGCGTCCTCGATCTCGTTGTGGCTGATGCCGTCCTTGCAGGGCACGAAGATCATGCCGGCCGGTGCCAGCCGCGCCGCATAGATCGCGTCGTGGCCCGCGCCCGACACCACGTCCATGGTCGAGTAGCCGAGCCTTTCAGTCGCGCGGCGCACCGCGTCCACGCAATCGGGATGAAACGGGCAG
The DNA here is from genome assembly GCF_041154465.1 of Variovorax sp. V35. Classification (NCBI taxonomy): domain Bacteria; kingdom Pseudomonadati; phylum Pseudomonadota; class Betaproteobacteria; order Burkholderiales; family Comamonadaceae; genus Variovorax; species Variovorax sp. V35. Next base: position 5,757,579 of record NZ_AP028666.1, on the reverse strand, counting down.
GGCGGAAAGTACGACACGCGCTCGATCGTCACGCCCAACCCGGTCTCGCGCCCCGTGCGCTCGACGAAGGCGAGGATCTCGCCGTGCATGCGGTCGAGCAGTTCGCCGCTCACGTTGCGCAGGTCGACCGAGAACTTCACCTCGCCCGGAATCACGTTGCGGCTGTTCGGGTGCACCTGCACCATGCCGACCGTGCCGCGCCCGTAGGGTGGGTAGCGCAGCCCGATGGCCACGACCTCCTGCATGATCCGCGTCGCCACCTGCAGCGCATCGCGGCGCAGATGCATCGGCGTGGGGCCCGCATGCGCCTCCATGCCGGTGACGACGCAGTCGTACCAGGAGAGGCCGAGCACCGCCGGCACCACGCCGATGACCTTGTCCGCATCTTCCAGCACCGGCCCCTGCTCGATGTGCGCCTCGAAGTAGGCGCCGATGGGGTGGTCGCCCGGCGTCTGGTCGCCGATGTAGCCGATGTGCGCCAGCTCCTCTTGCACCGTCTTGCCTTCGGTGTCCTTGGCCGCATAGGCGTGTTCCAGGCTGAAGGCGCCGCAGAACACGCCCGAGCCCATCATCACCGGCACGAAGCGCGAGCCTTCCTCATTCGTCCAGAACGCGACTTCGATGGGCGCCTCGGTGCGAATACCCTGGTCGTTCAGCGTGCGCACCACTTCCAGCGCCGACAGCACGCCGTAGTTGCCGTCGAACTTGCCGCCGGTGGGCTGCGTGTCGATGTGGCTGCCCGACACGATGGGCGGTAGCGCGGGGTTGCTGCCTTCGCGGCGCATGAAGACGTTGCCGATCTTGTCGACGGTGATGCTCAGGCCGGCCGCCTTGCCCCACGACACCACGAGGTCGCGGCCCTGCTTGTCGAGGTCGGTCAGCGCCAGCCGCTTGACGCCGCCCTTGGGGGTGGCGCCGATGCGTGCCAGTTCCATCAGCGAGTTCCACAGGCGCTCGCCGTTGATCGTCAGCACCTGCGTGTCCACTGCTGCATTCATGTATGACTCCTTGGGGGTTCAGCGCGCCACGGCCGTGGGCGCGTGCTGCTGCTTGAAACGTTCGAGCGCGGTGAACATCGGCGCGAAGGGCGGGCGCTTGAGGTAGCGGCCGGTGCCCGGCTCGGCGCGCAGGTCGCCGTCGCGCCAGACCCAGCGGCCGGCGCTGACCGTGTGCCTGGGCACGCCCGTCACCTGGCGGCCTTCGAAGATGTTGAAGTCGCTCTTCGAGTGCTGCGTCTTCACCGACAGCGTCTTGGTGGCCTTCGGGTCCCAGACCACGATGTCGGCGTCGGCACCGGGCTGGATCACGCCCTTGCGCGGGTACAGGTTGAACAGCTGAGCCGCGTTGGTCGAGGTGACACGCACGAACTCCGAGGGCGTGAGCCGGCCGGCGTTGACGCCCGCGTCCCACAGCACGGCCATGCGTTCTTCGACGCCGCCGCAGCCGTTGGGAATCTTCGTGAAGTCGTCGCGGCCGGCGGCCTTCTGCTCGGCGCAGAAGGTGCAGTGGTCGGTCGCCGTGGTGTGCAGGTTGCCGCCCTGCAGACCGCGCCACAGCATGGCCTGGTTCTCGCGCGAGCGGAAGGGCGGGCTCATCACGTGGGCGGCGGCGCGCGCGAAGTCGGGGTCGCGGTAGGCGCTCTCGTCGACCACGAGGTGGCCGGCCAGCACTTCGCCGTACACGCGCTGGCCGCGCGCGCGGGCGCGGGTGATGGCGTCGAGCGCTTCGCCGCACGAGACGTGCACCACGTAGATCGGCACGCCCAGCACGTCGGCGATGGCGATGGCGCGGTTGGCCGCCTCGGCCTCGACCATCGGCGGGCGCGACAGCGGATGGCCTTCAGGCCCGCGAATGCCCTGCGCCAGCAACTGCTGTTGAAGCATCGCGACCAGCTCGCCGTTTTCCGCATGCACCGTGGGCATGGCGCCGAGTTCCAGCGAACGCTGGAAGCTCTTCACCAGGATCTCGTCGTCGGCCATGATCGCGTTCTTGTAGGCCATGAAGTGCTTGAAGCTGTTCACGCCATGCTCATGCACCAGCGTGCCCATGTCCTTGTGCACGCTGTCGTTCCACCAGGTCACGGCCACGTGAAAGCTGTAGTCGCCGGCGGATTTTTCGGCCCAGCCCCGCCACATGCGGAAGGCGTCCATCAGCGACTGCTGCGGGTCGGGAATCACGAAGTCGATGATGCTGGTGGTGCCGCCGGCCAGGCCGGCCGCCGTGCCGCTGAAGAAGTCGTCGGCCGCCACCGTGCCCATGAAGGGCAACTGCATGTGGGTGTGCGGGTCGATGCCGCCGGGCATCACGTAGGCGCCGCCGGCGTCGACGACTTCGGCGCCCGCCGGCACCTGCAGGTCGGTGCCGACCTGGAGGATCTTGTCCCCCTGGCAGAGCACGTCGGCACGGTGCTCGGCATCGGCGTTGACCACCGTGCCACCGCGAATGAGAACGGTCATGGCGTGGGTTCCTTTTCTTTCTTGCGTCAGCTGGGGTTCTTGAGGGGCGGGACCAGGCCCTGAAGCTGCGGTGCGCGCGCCTTCATCAGCCCCATGTAGACCACGGCCGACAGCACCACGCCGACGAACCAGGCGTAGGTGTAGATCGTCTTGAAGAACTCGGGCATCGACGGCACGGCCGACGGAAAGGCGGCGTTGAGGAAGCCGGGGATGTTCGGCAGCACGCCGACGATGAAAGCGACGATGGCCGCCATGTTCCAGCCGTTGCCGTAGCTGTACGCGCCGTTCTCGCGGTAGAGCGCATCGACGTCCAGCTCCTTGCGGCGGATGAGGTAGTAGTCGGCAATCAGGATGCCGGCCACCGGCCCCAGCAGCGCCGAGTAGCCGATGAGCCAGGTGAAGATGTAGCCCTGCGTGGTCTCCAACACCTTCCACGGCATCATCACGATGGCGATGCCGGCCGTGATGTAGCCGCCCGTGCGGTACGAGATCTTCTTCGGGTTGAGGGCAGAGAAGTCGTAGGCCGGGCCCACGAGGTTGGCCGCCAGGTTCACGCTCACCGTGTCGATCAGCAGGATGATGAGCGCGAGCAGCACCGCGGCGCCGGTCATGCGGCTGGCCAGGTCGACCGGGTCCCACAGTGCCTTGCCGTAGATGACCACGGTGGCCGAGGTGACCATCACGGCCATCATCGCGAGCAGGCCCATGGGCGCGGGCAGGCCGATCACCTGGCCCACCACCTGGTCGCGCTGCGAGCGCGAGAAGCGTGTGAAGTCGGGGATGTTCAGCGCCAGCGTGGCCCAGAAGCCGACCATGGCCGTGAGCGACGGCCAGAACACGGCCCAGAACATGCCGGCCTTCTTGCCGCCGGCCTCGAACTGCGAAGGCTGGTCGAAGATCGGGCCCAGGCCGCCGGCACGTTGCACGGCCCAGTAGAGCAGCGCGACGCACACGATGATCTTCAGCGGCGCGGTGTAGGTCTCGAGCCGGCGGATCGACTCGATGCCGTGCACCACGAAGTACAGCTGAATGGCCCAGAAGATCAGGAAGCACACGAGCTGCGCGCCGTTGATGCCGAGCATCGGCAGCTTGTCGCCGCCCAGCGGCTGGCCCATGAGTACGCCGACCAGCGTGTAGATCATCTGGCCGCCGAACCAGGTCTGGATGCCGTACCAGCCGCAGGCCACGATGGCGCGCAGCAGGGCAGGCAGCCGCGCCCCGCGCGTGCCGAACGAGGCGCGCGCCATCACCGCATACGGAATGCCGTACTTCGCGCCGGCGTGGCCGATGAGCAGCATCGGCACCAGCACGATGGCGTTGCCGAGGAACACGGTCAGCACCGCCTGCCCCCACGACATGCCGCCTTCGATGAGGCTGGCCGCCAGCATGTAGGCGGGGATGCACATCACCATGCCCACCCAGAGCGCGGCGAAGTGGTACCAGCGCCACGTTCGCTGCGCCAGCGTGGTGGGCGCCAGGTCCTCGTTCCAGAGGTTTGCGGCGGGTGCGCCGCCGTGCTGTGGGGTCGTCATGTGGGTTTTCTCCTGCACGTGTGTCGTGCTTCTGGCCGTGTGGTCGTTCCCCTCCCGCCGCCGCCCGGTCTGCGCCGGGCTTGGTCATTCACTTGCTCACTCACTCACTCGCTTGTTCGATATCCCGTTCAGGCGGGGCTGCCGGTGCGCATCGGGTTGTTGGGGTGCGTGGTCCAGTTGGCGTAGTGGCCGACCACCGGGTGGCCGGTGCGCGCGTCCGTCTCGCCGGCCTTCAGCGTGCGCATCGACAGCGCGCCGGGCACCGGGCAGATCGACACGCACAGGTTGCAGCCCACGCACTCTTCTTCCTTCACTTCGAAGAAGCGCATGCCGTCCTTCGTGGCGCTGATGGCCTGGTGCGAGGTGTCTTCGCACACCACGTGGCAGCGCCCACACTGGATGCACAGGTCCTGGTGAATCACGGCCTTGTCGACGTGGTTCAGGTTGAGCTGCTGCCAGTCGGTGATGCTGCCGACCGCACGGCCGCGCATCTGCTCGAGGTTGGCGTAGCCCTTCTGGTCCATGAAGTTGGAGAGGCCGTCGCACAGGTCCTGCACGATCTTGAAGCCGTAGACCATGGCAGCAGTGCACACCTGCACCGAGCCGCTGCCCAGCGCGATGAACTCGGCCGCATCGCGCCAGGTCGAGACGCCGCCGATGCCCGAGATCGGCAGGCCGGCGGTCTGCGGGTCGCGCGCGATCTCGGCCACCATGTGCAGCGCGATGGGCTTGGCGCCGGGGCCGCAGTAGCCGCCGTGCGAGCCCTTGCCGTCGGTGTGCGGAAACATCGCCATCGCGTCCAGGTCGACGCCCATGATCGAGTTGATGGTGTTGATGAGGCTCACCGCGTCGGCGCCGCCTTTCTTCGCGGCGCGCGCGGCGGGCCGGATGTCGGCCACGTTGGGCGTGAGCTTCACGATCACCGGCAGCTTGGAATAGTGCTTGCACCATTCGGCCACCATCTGGATGTACTCGGGCACCTGGCCTACGGCCGCGCCCATGCCGCGTTCGCTCATGCCGTGCGGGCAGCCGAAGTTCAGCTCGATGCCGTCGCAGCCGGTGTCTTCGACCATCGGCAGGATGTTCTTCCACGCCTCTTCGGTGCACGGCACCATGATCGACGCCACCAGCGCGCGGTCGGGCCAGTTGCGCTTGACGCGCGTCATCTCTTCGAGATTGGTGCGTAGCGGCCGGTCGGAAATCAGCTCGATGTTGTTGAAGCCCGTCACGCGGCGGTCGGCCGCATACGACACGGCGTAGCGCGGGCCGTGCACGTTGACGACGTTCGGGTCTTCGCCCACGGTCTTCCAGACCACGCCGCCCCAGCCGGCCTCGAAGGCGCGGACCACGTTGATCTCCTTGTCGGTCGGTGGCGCCGAGGCCAGCCAGAAGGGGTTGGGGCTGCGGATGCCCACGAAGTCGATGCTCAGGTCTGCCATGTGAATTGCTCCTGTCGCGCCACGGCGCGCTCGGATGAGAGGTGAGAAAGGAAGAGCGGGCGCTGTCGCGTCAGGCGGCGCGCAGGTGGCGGTCGATGGACAGTGCGGCCTGCTTGCCGTCTTCCACCGCCTCGACCGTGAGGTCGCGCCCGCCGAAGCGCGCGTCGCCGCCGGCCCAGACCTTCGGGAGCGAGCTGCGGCATTCCGCATCGGTGCTGATGCGCCCGCCCTGCAGCTGCACGCCGCTGTCTTCCAGCGCGGTCGCGACAAAGCTCTGGCCGATGGCGCACAGCACCATGTCGGCCTGCAGCGCGAGGGCTTCACCCGTTTCGACCAGCTTGCCGTCGACCAGCGCGGTGCGCGCGAAGTCGATGCCGCGCAGCACGCCGCCCTTGGCGCGCAGGGCCTTGGGCGCGGCCCAGTGGATGATGCGCACGCCGTTCTCCTTGGCCCAGCTCTGTTCGTCGACCGAAGCGCCCATGGCTTCCGCGCCGCGCCGGTAGACGATGCTCACGTCTTCCGCGCCGAGCTTGCGCGACTGCACGGCCGCATCCACGGCCGTCATGCCGCCGCCGATCACCACCACATGGCGGCCGATGGCCACGTCGGCCGGTGAGGCCGCCTGGCGCAGTTCGGCGATGAAGTCCACCGCATCGCGCACACCGGTCTGCTCGCCCAGGCCCAGCGTGTTCACGCCCGCCAGGCCCAGGCCCAGGAACACCGCGTCGTAGTCGGCGGCGAGTGCATTCAGGTGCAGGTCGCGGCCCAGTGCCTGGTTGTTGCGTACCTCGATGCCGCCGACCGACAGCAGCCACTCGATCTCGCGTTGGGCGAAGTCGTTCACCGTCTTGTAGCTGGCCAGGCCGTATTCGTTCAGGCCGCCGAGCTTGGGGCGCGCGTCGAACAGCGTCACCTGATGGCCCAGCACCGCGAGGCGGTGGGCGCAGGCCAGGCCGGCCGGGCCCGCGCCGACGACGGCAATGCGCTTGCCCGTGTCGGCCGCGCGCACGAACAGCGGCGCGCCGGGCGCGTCGAAGAAGGCATCGGTGGCGTGGCGCTGCAGCAGTCCGATTTCGACCGGCTTGCTCTCGTTGCTGTTGCGCACGCAGGCCTGCTCGCACAGCACCTCGGTCGGGCAGACGCGGGCGCACATGCCGCCCAGCGGGTTCTCTTCGAGGATGGTGCGTGCCGCGCCGCGCAGGTTGCCGTCGGCGATGCGGCGGATGAAGGTCGGGATGTCGATGCCCGTGGGGCAGGCCGTCTGGCAGGGCGCGTCGAAGCAGTAGTAGCAGCGCTCGGCCTCGATGTTGGCCTGCACCACGTTCAGCGGCGGGTGGGCGTCGCAGAAGTTCTTGGCGTACTGCGCGGGGTCGAGACGGCCGGCGCGCACATCGGAGGCAATGTGCGCGCTGGGCGCGACGGGATTCATCGTGCTGCTCATGGGCTTTCAAGCTCCAGGTCGTGGTGGGGTAACCGTGTGCGACATGAGAGATCGAGCCCTCATGAAGTTTGACCAAGTGGTCGAATGTCGCGATGATTCAGCAAACGAGGGGTGCCGCCCATACACAGTTGGCGCGGCGCACGAGAAAGTGTTTGCCGCTGTCGACCATGCTGTTTGGTGCACTCCCCAGCACAGTTGCCCAGGGCAAACCCTGTCCAGACAGGCCGCATGCGTTTCTCAAGGAGACCCGGTGATGCAGAGTTCAAGCAACGCGTCGGCGCTGCGCCAGCCGGCGCCCGCCGGTGCCGGTTGGATGCAGGGCCTGATGGGCGACATGGACGAGGCCGCGCCCGGCCTCGGGCTGGCGCAGCGCCTCGTGGTGGGTGTTGAGCTGCGCGTCATCGACGGGCGCCTGGCGCCAGGCACCAAGATGCCTTCGGTGCGCGCGCTGGCCGGCAAGCTGGGCATCAGCACCTTCACCGTCACCGAGTCGTACAGCGCGTTGCGCGCGCGCTCGGTGCTGGCCTCGCGGCCGGGCAGCGGTTACTACGTGCTGCACCGGCCTTCTCGCATTGCATCCGACGACGCCGATGCGGTGCCGCGCATGACCGACACCGCCACGGCCCACGACCGCCCGCCACCCGCCGAATACCGGGGCGATGACCTGGTGCGCGAAGCCATGCGCCGCGTGGCCCGCTCGGCCCCCGAATGGGACAGCGGCACGCGACATGGTTTCGGCCTGCCGCGCCTGCGCGAACTGATCGCCGCGCGCCATCGCGCCGAATTGCCCGCGCTGGGCCCGCAGCAGGTCATGACGGCAGCGGGCAGCCTGGGCGCCACGATGTGTTTGCTGCAGGCCTGGACCGAACCCGGCGACGCGGTGCTGGTCGAGTCGCCCGCACCGCGCCAGCTGCGCAGCCTGATCCGCACGCTGGGCCGTCGCATGCTCGAAGTGCCACGGCGCGGCGGCTGCCTCGACATCGCCGCGCTCGACAGCCATGCCGCGATGTTGCCTGCGGCAAGCCGCCAGCGCCTGCTGTTCCTGTCGACGGCAGTTTCCAATCCGCTGGGCGTGTGCATGAGCCCGCAGGGCGCGCACCAGGCGCTGCAGGCGGCCGAGCGGCACGACCTGCGCGTGATCGAGCTCGACACCTGGCGCGGGCTGTCGCCGCTGCAGGCACCCAGCCTTGCCGCGATGGACGGGCTGCAGCGCGTGGCGCAGGTCGGTGGCGTGTCGACCACGCTCTCGGCCAAGCTGCGGCTTGCACATGTGCTGCTGCCGCAGCATTGGGTCGAGGATGCGGCCTTGCGCTGCCTGCACACCACGCTCGGCCCGAGCGAGTTCGAGGAGCGCGTGGCCTGCGAGGTGCTGGCCGATGCCGGCTATCCGCGCTTCCTGCAGAAGCTCAACACCGCGCTGAAGATCGCCGGTGAGCGCACGCTGTCGCTGCTGACCGGCGCGGGCCTGCAGGCGCTGTGCGTGCCCGACGGCGGCCCCTTTCTCTGCGCGGGTTGGCCGCCCGGCTGTGAGCCTCGTCCATCGAGCGATGCGGTGCTGCAGGAGGCGCGCAAGCAGGGCTTGCCGCTCGCGGCCGCGACCGATTTCGGCGACATGCCGCAGCCCTTTGCCTGGTACCGCTTCAACGTCGCGCACTGCGGCGACGAGCGACTGGTGCGCTTCCTGGCGCGGATGAAGAACCCATGAGCGCTGCGCCACCCCTGCGAACTGCGGCGCGTCCTCCCGCCGTGAAGCGCCAGGCCCGCCGCCAGAACCTCGAGAGCGCCATCCTCGCGGTGGCGCAGGAGCGATTCGCGCTGCACGGCTACGGCGGCGTGTCGGTCGACGACATCGCGGCCGACGCGGGCATCTCCAAGCAGAGCCTGCTGTACTACTTCCCCTCGAAGAAGGCGCTGTACAGCCGCGTGTTCAACGACGTGCTCGACTCGTGGCTGTCGAACCTCAACAGCCTGGCCGACGCCGACCTCGACCCGCATGCCGCGCTGGAGCGCTACGTCACGCAGAAGCTGCAGTTCTCGTACGACCACCCTTCGGGCTCGCGGCTGTTCGCGCAGGAAATCATTTCGCAGGCGCCGCAATGCGCCGACGACATCGAGGCCAAGCTGGTGCCGGCCTTCCGCGCCGAAGCGGCCGTGCTGAACCGCTGGATGGCCAATGGCGACGTGGCGCCGCTGCCCGTGCCGCACCTGCTGTTCACGCTGTGGGCCATGACGCAGACCTACGCCGACTTCGCCTGGCAGATGCGCATGCTGCTCGGCAAGCAGGCGCTGGAGCCGGCGGATTTCGACCTGGCCCGCGAGACCATTCTGCGGATGCTCGAAGGCGCGCTGGGGCTGAAGCGGCCCGCCACCTCGGCGGTGGTGACGAGCGGGCACGCTGCGCTGCCTCCCGTGGAAAAAGCCGGGAAGGAGCGGGCCTAGTCGCGCGTCTCGAGCACCATCGACACCTCGACCACGCCGCCGCGAGGCAGCGAGGCGATGCCCACCGTGGTGCGAACCGGTAGGGCGGCATCGGGGAAGATCTGTTGCAGGGCCGCCGAGGCCGCGTCCATCACCTGGGCGTGGTCCTTGAAGTCGCCGCAAGTCTGGAGGTAGCCGTTCAGTGCCACGACGCGAACGACGCGCGAGAGGCTGCCGAGCTCGTCTTGTGCCGCGCGCAGCAGGGCGCCGACAGCCGCCACTGCGGCCCGCTGGCCGCGTGCCACATCGTCGGGGCCTTCGAGCCGGCCTGTGATCACCTGGCCGTTCTCGCGCGCCACCACGCCGCTCGTGTGCAGCAGACTGCCGGCCCTCGCGAATGTGGCGTAAGTACCCGATGGCTTGGCCCGCGCCACTTCAGGTGGGCACAGCCGGTCGAGCAAGAAATCTTCGGGTTGCGCATCGCAGGCCTCGCCGCCGACCCAGCAACCTTCCTGCGTGTTCGCATCCCATGGCAATCCCACGTGGATCGCGGAAGGTGAACCCATTGCTTCTCCCTGCCGCACGGTCACCGACAGCGCCTCGTGGCCGACCAGCCCGAGGTGGCGCAGGCCCCAGGCCAGCGCGGCGGCGGCGATGCCCGTGGCGGCGTCTTCCGGGTAGCCGGAAGATTTCGGAAATTGCCGTGCGCTGACCGTGTCGGTTTCGTCCCGTGACATGGCATAGGGATACAGCCCGGTGGACCCGAGACGTTCGCACAGCGATTCGACGCGTGCGAAGTCGACGCGCAAGGCGTGCAGCTGCGCGGTGTCGGCCAGGCGAACCAGCGTCTTGACCCGGCTGGTGGCGGCGTTGAGCACCGGCCCCACGATCTGCCCGACCTCGATGCCCAGGCACTGCGCGATGTCTTCGACCAGCCGCTGTTGCGTCACCTCTTCCACCGTGGCGCGCGGCTGGCTGACCTGCACCGTGCCATCGACGCGCCGGCCCGTGACGGTGCCGCTGAGCGTTTCGATCGCGACGGGCGCACCGTCCCATTCGCCGCGCCGGTGCAGCAGCCACAGCGCGCCGACCGTGGCGTGGCCGCACATTTCCATCTCGTGCTTGGGCACGAAGTAGCGCATGCGCAGCCGGTGCGCCGGTGTGGTCGGCTTCAGCACGAAGACGGACTCATGGCCGCTGAGCCGGGTGTGCTCCTGCATCTGTGCGGTGGAGAGCGCGTCGGCATCGAGCCAGACGGGCGCGGGGTTGCCGCCGACGGATGGATCGGGGCCGACGAACACGCGGATGTTCCGGCAACCGGGCGCAGAAAAAATCGCAGTCATCGTCAATCAGCCCTCGCGTTGACCGAGCGCGCAATACCGCCCCAGAGCTTGATGTCGCCGCGGATGTGCTCCTCGAACACCTCGGGCCGCACGTTCCACGGCGTCACGCCCTTGGCCAGCATGTCGGCGCGCAGGGCCGGGTCTTTCATCGCGGTGTCGAGTGCGGCGCGCAGGCGCTGCACCACCGGCTGCGGCGTGGCGGCCGGTGCCATCAGGCCGTACCAGAGCTGCGGCTTGAAGTCCTTGATGCCGGCTGCCTCGAAAGTCGGTAGGTCGGCGAAACCCGCCGACGGTTCACTGATGGCCAGCGCCCGCATGCGGCCGCCGCGCACCTGCGCGAGCAGCGCGGGCGGGTTGTCGAACAGCGCCTGGATCTGGCCTGCCATCAGGTCGGCCTGCGCGGGCGCGGCACCGCGGTAGGGCACGTGCGTCATCTCGATGCCGGTGCGCTGCTTGAACAGTTCGCCCGCCAGGTGGCTCAGGCTGCCGTTGCCGATGCTGCCGTAGTTGAGCGCCTGCGGGTTGGCCTTGGCGTAGCCGACGAAGTCCTTCACCGTGCGCGCCGCCAGCGCGGGCGTGACCACCAGCACGAAAGGCGTGGTGCCGATGGTGCCGATCGGCACCAGGTCCTTGAGGGGGTCGTACGGGAGCTTGGGGTACACCGCATCGGCCGAGGCGATGGTGGTCGTGGTGCTGGCCACCAGCGTGTAGCCGTCGGGGTTCGCCTTCGCGCCGAAGCCGGTGCCCACGGTGCCGCCCGCGCCCGAGCGGTTGTCGATGATGACCGACACACCGAGCGCAGCCTGCAGCCGCAGCTGCACCGAACGGAAGATCACGTCCGTTCCGCCGCCGGCGGGGAAGGGTACGATGATGGTGATCGGCTTCACCGGGTAGGCCGGATCGGAGGCCGGCCACGAGGCGGTCGGCCCGTACAGGGCACCGGCGGCGGCCAGGCCCAGGAGCGCGCGGCGCAGAGGTTGAGTAGTCATGGGGTCTTCTTGCAGGAGTGGTCCTTCCGATTCTGTGGAGCGCGCGCCAACGCGTGCGCCCGATTGCGACATGCGCGGCTTCGAATGCGACAAGGAACGGCCATGCCACTGACTTCCAGCCATCCGCCGCCCCGCCAATCGCTGTTCGTCGAACGGCTGTCTCACCAGGCGACGATGGTCGCCAACACCCGCGACCACTACGCCACCGACGCGCACGTGCACGATTGCGACATGCTGTTCGTGCCCATCGCAGGCCGCTTCAGCGTGGGCGATGCGCAGGGCGAGGCGCAGCGCCTCGGGCCCGGCCACTTCGTCTGGTTCGCGGCGGGCAGCGCGCATTCGACGACCACGCTCACCGCCGGCCAGAGCCATGTCGCGGTCTACGTCGATCCGGCGCTGTGGGCCACGGCCTTGCAGGCGCAGGGCGTCGTGCGGCCCCCGCAAGGCATGCGCGCGGGCAGCGCCGCGCTGGGCGCCTTGTCGCAGCGGATGTTCGAATCGACCCGTGCCGGCGACAGCGAGAACTACGTGCTGTGCGGCGCGCTCGTGATGGAGGCCGCGCGCCTGAGCGCCAACCTGTTGTCGGAGGGCGACGCCTCGCCGGCGTTGTGGGTGGCCGAGCTGCTGGCCGAAACGATGCTGCGCGATCTGGCGCAACCCCTGTCGCTCGACGCCTTTGCCCAGCAGCACCGGCTGTCGCGCCGGCAGGTGGAGCGGATCTTTCGCGCGAAGCACGGCATCTCGCCGCTGGAGTTCCTGCAGCGCCAGCGCATCGAGCGGGCCGTGTACCTGCTGCAGACCACGCGGGACTCGGTGCTGTCCATCGCGCTGCAGGTCGGCTGGGAGTCGGCGTCCTATCTTTCGCGGATGCTGGAGAAGACCTGGGCGAAGACGGCGACGCAAATTCGCGCGGCAGCCCCTCGACAGAACTAGCCTGGCCGTTCAGGCCGGCGGCGGCGCTTCCCACGCGAAGCCCACGCCATACACCGACCGAATCCAGTCGTGCGCGGGCGTCACCGCGCCGAGCTTGCGGCGCAGGTTCTTCACGTGGCTGTCGATGGCGCGCTCGGTCACGTCCACCGTGTCGTCGTAGGCCAGCTCCAGCAGCCGGGCGCGCGAGAAGATGCGGCCCGGGTGCCGCGACAGCACCTGCAGCAGCCCGAACTCGCGGCGCGTGAGGTTCAGCGGCGTGCCGTCGAGCGAGGCGCGCCAGTGCACGTCGTCGAGCACGAGCCCCGGTGCATCGCCAGGCGCGCCCTGCGCGGCCACGGCCGGTGCCGGCGCGGTGCGGCGCAGCACGGCGCGCACGCGCGCCACCAGCTCGCGCGGCGAGAAGGGCTTGCACACGTAGTCGTCGGCGCCCAGCTCCAGTCCGAGCAGGCGGTCGACCTCCTCGATGCGCGCGGTGAGCATGATGATCGGATGGGCGGTGTGCTCCCGCGCGCGGCGCAGCACCTCGATGCCATCGAGGCGCGGCAGCATGATGTCGAGCAGCGTGAGGTCGGGCGGCGCAGCGACGATGCGTTCGAGCGCGCTCTGCCCATCGGCGAAGTGCTCGGTGTCGTAGCCGGCGTGGCGCAGGTAGTCCTGCACCACGGAGGCGATGTCGAGTTCGTCCTCGACGATCACGATGCGTGTCATGCGGAGGCCGCCAGGGGAAGGGTGATCGTCATGCGCAGGCCGCCCAGCGGCGAGGGCGCCGCCTCGATGCTGCCGCCGTGCGCCTCGAGGGTCGCGCGGCAGATCGACAGGCCCAGGCCCGAGCCGCCCAGCGCGCGGCTGCGCGAGGTCTCGCCGCGGAACAGGCGGTCGAAGAGGCGCGGAATCTCTTCCTCGGGCACGCCCGGTGCGCTGTCGTCGAACACCAGCGTGAGGCAATTGCCGGTCCAGGCGCCTTCGACGGTCACGCCGATGCGCAACTGGCCGCCGGCGTCGGTGTAGGCCAGCGTGTTCTCCAGCAGGTTCATGAAGACCTGGTGCAGCCGGTGCGCGTCGCCGTCGATCACCGGCTGGGCCGAGGCGGCGATGCGGTCGAGGGCGTCGCGGTCGAGCGCGATGCCGCGCTGCGCGAAGCGGTCGCGCGTGTGGTCGAGCGCCTCCTTCAGCAGCGACAGCGGGTACACCGGCGCCTTCAGCAGGTCGCTCTGGGGCTCGCGCATGCTGCTGCGCAGGTCGTCGACCAGCTGGCCGAGGCGGATCACCTGCCGGTGCATGCGCAGCGCGGTGCGTTCGTCGAAGCTGCGCACGCCGTCCTGCAGCGCCTCGATCTCCGCGCGCATGGCGGCCAGCGGCGTGCGCAGCTCGTGCGCTGCATCGGCCAGCCAGGCGCGGCGCGAGGCCTCGGCCGTGTCCAGGCGCTGCGCCATGTCGTTGAAGGTCTTGCCCAGCAGCGCGAGTTCGTCCGAGCCGTGGACCGCGACGCGCGTCGAGAGCCGTCCGCGCGCCACGTCCTGCGCGGCCTGCGTGAGCGCGTCGATCGGCTGGAACCAGCGGCGCGCCAGCAGCCACGACAGCACGAGGGCGAAGGCCAGGCCGCACAGCCCGGTGAGCGCGATCACGCCGGACTGCCGGGCGAGGAAGGCGCGGTCGGCCTCGCTCTCCAGGCCCTGCATCGGCGCGAGCGCGAGGTAGCCGACGACGGTGCGCCCGTGGCGGATCGGCCGGCGTGCGGCGTTCTCCGGGTCGATGGTCGCGCCGACCACGAGCGCGCCGTGCGCGTCGAGCACGGCGAGGCGGCGGAAGATCGAGTCGGGCGGGCCGGCCAGGCCGGGGAAGAAGCCCGGGGGCGGCATCAGGAAGCGGCGGGGCAGCAGGTCGAGCTGCGGCGGCGTGGGCGAGGCGGTGGGCGAGAGCCCGCTGGACGGTTCTGCCTGCGGCGCGCCGTCGCCCTGTGTGCCGGGCGCGCGGCGCTCGTACCAGGGCGGCAGCCGCCGGTCGTCGGGCGCGGCGGCGCCGTCGATCACCATCGCCGACTGGCCCAGCTGCAGGCGGTGCCAGGCGTCGTCGTTGTCGCGCAGTTTCTTCCAGTCGCCGTTGGCGGTGTAGTGCTTCAGCAGGAGCTGCGAGAGCCAGTCCATGCGGCGAATCTCGATCTCGGCCACGTAGGCGCCCAGGCCGCGTTGCAGCGCGACGATCGAGAAGCCCACGAAGCTCAGCAGCAGCACGATCAGCAGGGCGGCCAGGGCCAGGAAGATCTTGCGGGAGAGGGTCAGGCGCGGCATGGGCTCGGCGGCGGGGGCATGGCCGCATTCTGCGGCATGCGTTTCGGGGGCGGGGATGGCATGGGCAAGCCGCCGATCATGGCGCCCGATTGGGGAGGAATCTGGGAGACGCGTCCTTGCGTGCCTCTCCCACATTTCTCCCGATTCGGATCGCACGATGCCCGTCATGACACCGGACACGCACCGCGCCCCTTCCACCTCCGCCTTCCGCGCACTGGCCGCCGCCGCGCTCGCCTGGGCCCCGCCGGGGCACGCCGCGCCGCCGTCCACGCCCCCGGGCGACACCGACATCGACCTGCTGCTGTTCCTGCTGGCGGCGCTGTTCTGGGGCGTCGCGCATGTGTGGACGCTGCTCGTGGTCTGGGCCGAGGCGCGGGCCTCCGGCGTGCAAGCGCCTGCCAGAAAGCAGGAGGCTGCTCATGGCCGGTGAAGCGATCGGGCGCCGGGGCCTGCTGGCCGCGATCGGTGCGGCGGGCCTGGGCGCGTCCACACCCGGGGCTGCCGCAGCGCAGAAGCTTCCGCTGACCGCCCAGACCACCGAGGGCCCGTACTACCTGGACCTCGCGAACTTCCGCACCGACCTGACCGACGGCCGCGAGGGCGTGCCGCTCGATGTGCGCCTGCGCGTGCTCGATGCCGCCGGGCGGCCATTGCGCGGCCTGCGCACCGACCTGTGGCACTGCGACGCGCAGGGCAACTACTCGGGCTTCGGCGGGCAGGGCGACGACCGCACGCGCGGCTTCGAAGGCCAGGCCTTCCTGCGCGGCAGCCAGCGCACCGACCGCGACGGCCAGGCCACGTTCGCCACGCTCTACCCGGGCTGGTACGCGGGGCGCACCACGCACATCCACGTCAAGGTGCACCACCGCGAGCGCGCCGTGCTCACGACGCAGTTCTTCCTGCCCGATGCGCTCAGCGAGTTCCTCTACACGCAGGTCTCCAGCTACCAGCGCGCGCGGCTGCGCGACACGCTCAACAGCGCCGACGGCATCGCATTGCGGGCCGGTGACACGGTGCTGGGCGCGGTGCGCGAGGAGGGCCGGCGCTACGTCGCGCTGCTCACGCTGGTGGTCGACCCCGCCGCGCGCCCGGTGACCGAGCGCCCGCCGCCGCCCGGCAGCGGCCCCATGCCGGCGGGCGGCGTGCGGCCGATGCGGCCGCGCACGCCCGAGGGCCTCGCCCGCATCCGCGCGCTGGTGCCGCCGCGCACGGAAGGCTGAGCGGTGTTGCGCATGCCGCTCCCGTCCGCTGCATCTGCCGATTGGCGGATGACGCCGCGCGCCGCGATGCGCGCGCTGGCCCACGCCTGCGCGGGCGGCCTGGCCTTGTGCAGCCTGGCGCTGGGCATCGGCGTCGCAGCACGCGGCGCCTGCGCGGAGGCCCGGCAGGCCGAGGCGCGCAACTCGCGCCTGGCGACGCTGGCGCCGATCATGCAAAGGGGCAGCGAAGGCCGCGGGCCGCGCGGCCACGGCGCATGCAAGGCCAGGCCCGCCCTCAGCCCGGCCGCTGCGCGAAGCTGAACCCCACGCCGTAGACCGAGCGGATCCAGCCGTGCGAAGGCGACACGGCCGCGAGCTTGCGCCGCAGGTTCTTGATGTGCCCGTCGACCGCGCGCTCGTTCACGTCCAGCACCTCGGGGAACGCCGCTTCGAGCAGCCTGGCGCGCGTGAACACGCGGCCCGGTTCGCGCGACAGCGCGCGCAGCAACAGCAGCTCGCGGCGCGTGAGCGCCAGGGCCCGGCCCTCCAGCCAGGCATGGCCCAGCGCGCTGTCGAAGGCCACGGCCGGCGAGGCCATGCCCACGCTCAGGTCGGGCGGCGTGCGCCGGCGCAGCACCGTGTGCACGCGCGCCACCACCTCGCGCGGCGAGAAGGGCTTGCAGACATAGTCGTCGGCGCCCAGGTCGAAGCCACGCAGCCGGTCGGCCTCGAGCGCGCGCGCCGTCAGCACGATGATCGGGTGGTCGCTGCGCGCGCGCACCTGCGCGATCACCTGCAGCCCGTCGATGCGCGGCAGCACCACGTCGAGCAGCGTGAGCGCCGGCGGCGCGTGCAGGATGCGCTCGAGCGCGGCGGCGCCGTCGCCCAGCTGCTCCACCTCGTGGCCCGCGTGTTGCAGCGGGCCCAGCAGCAGCGACGCGATCTCGCGTCCGTCTTCCACCAGCAGGATGCGGCTCATGGGCGTGCGGGCCGGTTCAGAAGGACGTGCCGATCTGGAACTGGAAGCGCTGCGTGCGGTCGGCCGCGATGCCGTTGGCCGTGTCCTCCTTCTGGTAGACGATGGGCACCGCATACGCCAGGCGCAGCGGGCCCAGCGGCGAGATCCAGCTGATGCCCAGGCCGGCCGACGCGCGCAGGCGGTTCTGCGCCTTCCATTGTGCGTCGGTCATGCTGGCCGTGCGTTCGGCGAACACGTTGCCCGCATCGAAGAAGGTGTACAGGCGCAGCGACTTGTCGTTGCCCGCGCCGGGGAAGGGCGTGGTCAGCTCCATGTTGAAGATCGCCTTGCGCGTGCCGCCCAGCGAACCGCCGGTGACCGCGTCGGTCGGGCCCAGCGAGTTCTGCTCGAAGCCGCGGATCGAGCCTAGCCCGCCCGCGTAGAAGTTCTTGAAGATCGGGAAGCTGCTGCCGCCCAGCGCCTTCGCGTAGCCGAGCTGGCCGTTGAAGGCCAGCGTGTACTGCTTGGACAGCGGCACGTACTGCTGGTACTGGTAGTTGGTCTTCAGGTAGCGCAGTTCGCTGCCCACGCCCAGCTCGAGGTTGGCGCTCTGCAGGCGCCCGCGCGTGGGCACCAGCGCGCTGTCGCGGTCGTCGCGCGACCAGCCCACGGTCGCCGGGATGCCCACCACGTTCCTGCCCGCGCACACCACGCTCGGCGCGGTGCCGGTGCACTGGAAGTAGTCGAGGTAGGCCTGCGGCGTGGCCGTGTAGACATACGAGCCGTTGACCAGCGTGTACGAACCGTTGGTGCCTGGCGTGAACGAATAACGTTCGACGCCGATGCCCAGGTACACCGTGTCCAGCTCGTTCACCGGCAGCCCGAAGCGCACCGAGCCGCCGTCGCTCGCGAGCTTGTAGTTGCCGTCGGCCTCGTAGTAGGGCCGCGTGGTGGTGTGGAACAGGTTGAAGGTGCGCGAGATGCCGTCCTTCGTGAAGTACGGGTCGGTGGCCGTGAGCGACACCGAGCGGTTGTACGAGCTGGTGTTGACCTGCAACCCCAGGTAGTTGCCCGAGCCGAACACGTTCTCCTGCGTGATGCCGAAGCTCAGCGAGATCTTGTCGGTCGACGAGTAGCCCGCGCCGAGTTGCAGCGAGCCGGTGGGCTTCTCGGCCACGGTGACGTTCAGGTCGACCTGGTCGTTGCTGCCCGGCACTTCGGCGGTCTCGACGTTCACCTCGGTGAAGAAGCCCAGGCGGTCCACACGGTCGCGCGACAGCTTGATCTTCGTGCCGTCGTACCAGGCGCCTTCGTACTGGCGGAACTCGCGCCGGATCACCTCGTCGCGCGTGCGCGCATTGCCGCCGATGTTCAGCCGCCGCACATAGGCGCGCCGCCCGGGCTCGGCGTTCAGCACCATCACGACGCGGCGCTGCGCGCGGTCGATCTCGGGCTCCGCCTTCACGCGCGCAAAGGCGTAGCCGAAGGTGCCGAAGTGGTCGGCGAAGGCCTTGGTGGTGGCCGCCACGTCCTCGCCGTTGTAGGGCGCGCCGGGGCGCACGGTGACGAGCGACTTGAACTCGTCCTCGCGCCCCAGGTAGTTGCCCGCCAGCTTCACGCCGGCCACCGCGAACTTCTCGCCCTCGCTGATGTTCACCGTGAGCTCCAGCGTCTGCCGGTCCGCCGAGATCGCGACCTGCGTCGACTCGATGCGGAACTCGAGGTAGCCGCGCGTCAGGTAGAACGAACGCAGCGTTTCCAGGTCGGCGTCGAACTTGCTGCGCGCGTACTGGTTCGACTTCGTGTACCAGGCCAGCCAGCCGCCGCTGTCCTGGTCGAACAGGTCGAGCAGCGTGCGTTCGTCGAAAGCCTGCTGGCCCACCACGCGCACCCGCGTGATGCGCGCCGGCTCGCCCTCCGTCACGCTGAACGTCAGGTTGACGCGGTTGCGCTCCAGCGGCGTGACGGTCGTGACCACCTGCGCGTTGTAGAGGCTGCGGCCGATGTACTGGCGCTTGAGCTCCTGCTGTGCGCGGTCGGCCAGCGCCTTGTCGTACGGCCGGCCTTCGGCCAGCCCGATGTCGCGCAGCGCCTTCTGCAGCGCCGCCTTGTCGAACTCCTTGGTGCCCGCGAAGTCGACATCGGCCACGGTGGGGCGTTCTTCGACGATGACCACGAGCACCTGGCCATTGACGTCGATGCGCACGTCCTTGAACAGCCCCAGGTCGAACAACGCGCGGATCGCCGCGCTGCCGCGGTCGTCGCTGTACGTGTCGCCGGCCTTCAGGCCGAGGGTCGCGAACACCGTGCCCGCTTCGACGCGCTGCAGGCCTTCGAGACGGATCTCCTGCACGGTGAACGGGTCGGCGGCCTGTGCCGGGCAGGCTGCCATCGCGAGGCACAACGCAGCAAGGGCCGCGAGGGACTTGGGAAGAATCGTCATCACCGCATGGTCTTCACCAATGTCGGAGGAATGTGGGACGCCCTCCCGCGCGCAGGGCCGGTTGGTGAGCAGTCGTTACTGCAACCCCATCGCGTTCACCGCCGGCCACGCCACCGCAGGCCGTTCAATGCGTTCGCGGCAGTTCTGCGCATGCGTCTCCAGCGACAGGTCGCCCTGGATCTCCAGCAGCCGCTGCACCGTGCGATCGACCGCCTGCGCGTCCAGCAGCGGGTACGTGCGCGCCGTGCGCCCGTTGTTGCGCACCAGGCGTGCGATGTACGGCAGGTCTTGCTGCGTGATCACGGCAGCCGGCATCACGCCCTCCAGCTCCACGCCTTCGCACGGCAGCAGCACGAAGTACTGCAGCCGCAGGTCGTCGGGCAGCAGGCTGCGCAACTGCGTCGTCTTGCGCCCGCCCTGCCAGGCCGGGTCTTTCACCTCGCGCGCCCGCGTGCAGCCATGCAACCGCAGGAACCAGCGCGGCGGCGCCTCGTCGGACTTCTTGCGGTAGACGAACGCATTGCGCCAGGCCTTGATCTCGAACAGGTAGACGCCCGTCTCGCACACGATCACCGCATCGATGCGCGCCGTGGGCACCGCGCAACCGGAGGGCATCGGGATGATGAGGTTGCGAAGAATGCGCAGATGCGAAAACGCCGGGCTGAACGCGGTGGCGAGTTGCTGCACCCCGAGCGACGCGGCGACCGCGCTTTGCGGCAGAACAATGGTCATGTCGAACTCCTTCGGAGCCCCGAGCATTGCCGGCCTTTTAGGAGACTTCTGGTAAACGAGGCAGAGCCTTGCGGTGTTCCCAGGCCGAGCGAAGCAAAGGCCTGTGAGGTTCCCCACCCCTTCTGTATGCGCCGAGGAGCGGAGCGTTTCGCGGATCAGGGCTCGCCCTTGTTTGAGCGAAGCGAGTTTGGGCGAGACCCCGCGAAACGTGAGCACCGCAGGTTGCCCGCAGCGAAGCGGAGGGACGCAGACAGCAGGGTCGCCTTTCTTTGCTTACTTTCTTTGGCGAAGCAAAGAAAGTGAGTCGCCCGCCGGGGCGAGACCCGGCCTCAGCCCCCCAAACGACTAACCCTCGATCTTCCCCAACCGAGACTCCCGCAGCCGGCTAGGCGCCAACGCCCCCGCCGACTCCAGAATCGGATAAGCAATCGAACAGATATGCGAATTGATCCGCTTCAAATCACTGATCAGATCGATGTGCAGAGAACTCGTCTCGATGCTCAAAGTAGTCCGATCCGACAACCGATCCAGATGGGTTGTTGCATAGGCCCGCTCCAGATCCCGAAACCGCGCCTTCTCTTCCAGCAGCTTCTGCGCGTCACGAACATTGCCGTTCAAGAACACGCTCATGCTCAACCGCAGGTTGGCAACCAGCCGCTGGTGCAACTCGACGATTTCCGCCATCCCCGCTTCCGAGAAGTTGCGCTGCGGCTTGATCTTCTTGTCCTCGATATCGATGATCACCCGCTCGATGATGTCCCCGATCTGCTCCATGTTGATCGTGAAGCTGATGATGTCCGTCCACCGCCGGCTTTCCTCTTCGCCCAGCGCCTCGCGCGAGATGCGCGTCATGTAGTACTTGATCGCCGAGTACAGCTCGTCCACCGTGTCATCGAGTTGCCGCAGCTCCTGCGCCAGCCGCAGGTCGTTGTTGCGGATCACGTCGAGCGTGCCGATCAGCATCGTCTCCACGATGTCCGCCTGGTGCAGCGCCTCGCGCGCCGCGTTCGAAATGGCGAGCGAAGGCGTCGACAGCGCCGAAGGATCGAGGTGATGCGGCCGGCTCGTGCCCACGGGCTGCGGCGGCACGGGCAGCATGCGCGTCACCAGCTTGGCGACCCACTGCGTGAGACCGATGAAGCCGACGCTGATCACGATGTTGAAGGCCAGGTGGAACAGCACCACGCCGTGCGTCTGGTTCGGCAGCTGGGGCTGCACGTAGCGCACCCACAGCCCCACGAACGGCGTGACCAGCGCCACGCCCAGCGCCTTGAACAGCAGGTTGCCCACCGTCACCTGCCGCACCGACACGGCAGAGCGCGCCGTGGTCAGCACCGCCAGCAGGCCGCTGCCGAGGTTGGCGCCGAGCACCAGGCCCAGCGCCACGTCGAGCGGCACCACGTTCGAACTCGCCATGGCCGCCACCAGCAGCACCACCGCCAGGCTCGAGTACGCCACGATGGCCAGCGCGGCACCCAGGGTGATCTCCAGCAGCACATCGCTGGTGATGGACGCCAGCAGCGCCCGCACGGCCGGCGACGAGAACAGCGGCTCGGTGGCCGCGACCACCAGCTGCAGCGCCAGCAGCATCAGCCCCAGCCCGATCAGCACCCGCCCCACGCGCCCCGCCACGGTGGCCGAGCGCGTGATGAACAGCACCACCCCCACGAAGATGAACATCGGCGAGAGCCAAGAGAGGTCGGCCGAGAACAGTACCGAGATCAGCGCCGTGCCCACGTCGGCGCCCCGCATCACCGCCAGCGCGGCCGGCAGCGTGACCAGGCCCTGCCCGACGAACGAGGAGGTCATGAGCGAGGTGGCCGTGCTCGACTGCACGAGCGCCGTCACGCCGATGCCCGAGAGCGCAGCCGTGAAGCGGTTGCGCATGCTCTGCACGAGGATCTTGCGCAGGTTGGCGCCGAAGACGCGCAGCACGCCGGTGCGCACGAGGTGCGTGCCCCACACCAGCAGGGCGACGGCCGCAAGCAGATTCAGAAGGTGCTTCATGGAGGGCGGGGTCTGACCTTTCTCTTGTTTTCGTTTTGATTCGTTTCAGCCCCATTTTCCACAAGTAGACGCTTCAGTCGATCAGGGCTCCGTTGTCGTGGAAAGGATAAGGCCCTTCGAAGCTGCCGGAGGCCGCCAGGTGGGTGACGAGCCGGCGCCCGGCCGCGGACCAGGCGTGCACCCGGAACGAAGGCGGCTCCAGCGTCCAGGCCGAGGCGGCGTCGGGCGCCAGGTCGAGGCAGACCTGGTGCGCCTGCGCCGGCGAGGTCGAGGCGATGGTGCCGCCGAAGCGCACGTCGATGGCGCGGTGCAGGTGGCCGCAGATCACGCGCTCGACGTTCGTGTAGCGGCGCAGCAGGGCCTCGAGCGCGTCGGCGCCTTCGAGCAGGCCGATCTCGTCCATGTGGCCGATCAGCGTCTCGAAGGGCGGGTGGTGCATGGCGACCACCACGGGCTCGTGGCGGCAGGCGTCGAGCTGGGCTTCGAGCCAGGCCAGGCGCTTGTCGCACAGCGTGCCGTGGCTGGCGCCGGGCACGCAGGTGTCGAGCGTGAGCAGCCGCAGGTCGCCGACGCGCACCGAGTACTGCACGAAGCCGTGCGTGTCGGCGCCCGTGTCCAGGTAGGCGTGGCCGGGGAAGCTGCGGCGCAATTGGTCGCGGTCGTCGTGGTTGCCGGGCAGCAGGTAGACGGGCATCGTCAGCGGCGCGAGCAGGGCGGCCAAGTGGTCGTACTCGGCCGCGCGGCCGAAGTCGGTCAGGTCGCCGGTGATCACCACCGCGTCGGGCGGCTGGCGCAGCGCGAGCACCGACTGCACGGCGCGCGCGAGGTAGGGCGCCGTGTCGATGCGGCCGTAGGCCAGCCGGCCGGGCTCGCGGATGTGCAGGTCGGTCAGCTGGACCAGGAAGGTGTTGGGATTCGTTGTCGTCATGCGCGGGTTTCCTGCGAGGTCATCAGGCGGTCGGCCGGGATGCGCAGGCCCACCGCGTCGCCCGGTCCGAAGGGGTTGTCGCGGCCCACGTCGGCCACCAGCACGGGCTGGTCCTGCAGGCGCAGGTGCAACTGCACGCGGTCGCCGAGGAAGGTGCGGCGTTCGACCGTGGCGCGGCCCCAGCCGGGCGCCTCGCCGGGCGGGGGCGCGCCGACCTCGATGTCTTCGGGCCGCACCAGCAGCGTCGCATGCTGCTGCCAGGGCGCGGGGCAGGGCAGCGACGACCCTCCGAGTCGGACAACGCCCTGTGCGATGGCGTCGGGCGCGCGCTCCAGCCGGTTGACCCGGCCCAGGAACTCGGCCACGAAGGGGTGCGCGGGCGCGCGGTACAGGTCTTCGCCGCGTCCGACCTGCACGATGCGCCCGGCGCGCATCACGGCGAGCCGGTCGGCGATCGCCAGCGCCTCCTGCTGGTCGTGCGTGACATGGATGGCCGTGATGTGCAGGCGGCGCAGCAGCTCGGCGAGTTCGTCGCGCAGCGATTCCTTGAGCTTGGCGTCGAGCGCGGCCAGCGGCTCGTCGAGCAGCAGCACGCGCGGGCGCACGGCCACGGCGCGCGCCAGGGCCACGCGCTGGCGCTGGCCGCCCGAGAGTTCGGCGGGGCGCTTGTTCTCCAGGCCGCCCAGTCGCACGAGGTCGACCAGTTCGCCGACGGCGCGTTTTTCTTCCTCGGGCGACACGCCGCGGATGCGCAGGCCGTAGCCGATGTTGGCCGCCACCGTCATCTGCGGAAAGAGCGCGTAGCTCTGGAACACCATGCCCACGCCGCGGTGTTCGACCGGGCGCTGCGTGACGTCCTGGTCGCCGAAGACGATGCGGCTGCCGTCGTCGGGTGCTTCCAGCCCGGCGATGAGGCGCAGCAGCGTGGTCTTGCCGCAGCCCGAGGGGCCGAGCAGCGCGAGCACTTCGCCGGCCTCGACCTTGAGGTTGGTGGGCTGCAGGCCGCGCGTGCCGTCGGCATACGTCTTCGCGCAGTTCGAGATGTCGACGGGGATGCGTTCAAGTTCCATGGCGTTTCTGCATCAGGTTGGCAAGGTACTGCAGGCCCCACAGCACGGGAAGGATCACTGCGAAAAAGACCAGCGTGTAGGCCGATCCGATCTCGATGCGCATCGAGGCGTAGCTGTCGGCCAGGCCCACGGGCAGCGTGCGCGTGAGCGGCGTGTGCAGCATCCAGGTGAGGTTGAATTCGCCCACCGACAGCGTGAACACCATCAGGCTGCCGGCCACGATGGCCGGGAACACCGCAGGCACGAGGATGCCCATGAAGCGCTGGCGGAAGTTCGCGCCCAGCGAGCGCGCGGCCTCTTCGAGCGCGAGCAGGTCGTCGCGCTGGAAGGCCGAGCTCACGGTGCGCACCATGAAGGGCAGCGTGAAGACGATGTGGCCCACGAGGATGAAGGCGAAGCTCTGGCGGAAGGCCGTGAGCTGGCCGTAGGCGAGGATGAGCGCGAGCGCCGTCGCCAGGCCCGGCACCGCGACCGGCAGGGTCAGAAGTTCTTCGAAAATGTGCGCCGCGCGCGAGCGGCTGCGCGCCAGCGTGTAGGCGCAGGGCACGCCGATCAGCACGGTGCACACGACGCAGGCGACGGCCAGCGCGAGCGACCAGCCGACGGTACCGCCGTAGTTCTCCCACACCTCGCCGAGCCAGCGCAGCGTGAGGCCGCTCTTCAGGCCGGTGCTGTAGTTGTTGACGAGGCCGGCCATCACCGACAGCAGCATCGGCGCGATCATGAAGAGGCTCACGATCACGGTGACGGCGAGCAGAAAGGGGGCGCGGGGTTGCGAAGGGGTCTTCATCATCGGGCGACCGGGTTGGCGCCGAAGCGGCGCGCCACGAAGAGCACCAGCCAGGTCACGACGCCCAGCGAGATCGACAGCGACGCGGCGAGCGCGAAGTTGGCGTAGTTGGTGAACTCGTTGTAGATGGTGATGGGGATCACCTCGAACTTGCTGGCCAGCGTGAAGGCCGTGCCGAAGGCGCCCATCGAGGTGGCGAACAAAATGGCGCCGCAGGCCAGCGTGGTGGGCGCGAGCTCGGGCATCCACACGTCGCGCGCCACGCGCAGCTTCGAGGCGCCGAGCGAACGCGCCGCTTCCTCGAGCTGCGTGTTCATCGACTCGGCCGCCGCGGCGTAGGTGGCGATGGCGCGCGGCAGCGAGAAATACAGGTACGCCAGGAAGAGGCCGAGCAGGCCGTAGGCGAAGGTGATGCGCTCGCCGACCAGCGCGTCGCTCAGGTCGGCCACCACGCCCTGGCGCCCGCCGAGCAGGATCACGAAGAAGCCGATGATCACGCCCGGGAACGACAGCGGCAGCGTGAGCAGCGACAGCAGCATGCGCTTGCCCGGGAAGGCATGGCGCGCGAGGTAGATGCCCACCGCCGCGCCCAGCACCAGCGTGGCCAGCGTCACCGCCACCGACAGCGCGACGGTGTTGGCCATGCTGTGCAGGTAGCGCGCATCGGTCAGCACCGCGAAGTAGGTGGCGGCGCCCTTGTCGGCCGGCAGCGCGAGCAGGCGCACCACCGGCAGCAGCCAGAAGGCCGCGAAGAAGACGGCCGCCGGCGCGACGCAGGCCAGCAGTCGCCAGCGCGGGTCCCAGGCGTTGGAGGATGTGGTGCTGCGTGTCATCGCGCGCGGCGCCGGGTCAGCGCACTTCCTTCAGGTACTGGTCGGAGAAGCCACGCTGCGCGTCGGCCATGCGGGCGTAGTCGACGGTTTTGGCACGCGCGTAGTCGCTCGCGGGCAGGAACTGCGCCTCGATCTCCTTGGGCATCGCGCTGGCGCGCACCGGGCGCAGGTAGGCCTTGGCCCAGATCGCCTGGCCTTCGTCGGACAGCGTGAAGTCGAGCACCTTCTTGGCATCGGCCGCGTGCGGCGCCTTGGCGACCAGGCTCATCACGTAGGGCACGGCCAGCGTGCCTTCGCTGGGGATGACGAAGGCGACGTTGGCCTTGTCCTTGTACTTGGCGCGGTAGGCGTTGAAGTCGTAGTCGAGCAGGATCGCGATCTCGCCCGACAGCACGCGCGCGTACGAGGTCTGCTTGGGCACGATGGGCTCGTTCTTCTGCAGCGCCTTGAAGTAGTCGATGGCCGGCTTGAAGTTGTCGAGCGTGCCGCCGCGCGCCTGGTTCACGGCCACGGCGCCCACGTAGCCCACGAAGGCCGAGGCGGGGTCGAGGTAGCCGATGAGGCCCTTGTACTCGGGCTTGAGCAGGTCGGCCCACGACTTGGGCACCGGCTTGCCCTTGAGCGCGTCGACGTTGACCATGAAGCCGAGCGTGCCCGAGTGGATGGTGAACCAGTTGCCTGCGGGGTCCTTCAGGCCGTCGGGAATGTCTTTCCAGGCGGCCGGCTTGTAGGGCTCGACCACGCCGTCTTTGGCGGCCTGCACGGCGAAGGTCACGCCGAGGTAGGTGACGTCGGCCACGGGGCTGGCCTTTTCGGCGACCAGCTGAGCGAGCGACTGGCCCGAGTTCTTGTTGTCGGCCGGCACGGTGATGCCGGTCTTGGCCTTGATGGCCTTGAGCTGGGTGCCCCAGTCGGCCCATTCGGTCGGGCAGTTGTAGCAGATGGCGGTCTGGGCCATGGCGCCGCCGGCGGCGACGAGGGCGGCGGCCAGCACGCCGAGGCGGGCGAGGCGGTGAAAGCGCAGGGACATGGAAAAACTCCTGGGAGGGGTGGTGAGGTCAGGACAGTGCGGCGTCGTTGTCTTCGCGCGCATTCGCGCACGACTCGCCGTCTCGGAAGGCATGGGGCAGCAGCAGGCTCGCGTCGGCCTGCAGCGCGCGGCCGCCGGCGATCGCCTGCGCCAGCAGCTCGACGCTGTGGCGGCCGATGTCGCTGTTGGGCTGCGCGATGGTGGTGAGCGCGGGCGTGAGGTCTTCGCCGAGCGCGATGCCGTCGAAGCCGACCACGCTGAGGTCGTCGGGCACCACCAGGCCGCTCAAATGCGCGGCGCGGATGCTGCGGATGGCGAGCAGGTCGTTCGAGCAGACCAGCGCCGTGGGGCGGCTGCGCGGGCGCAGCTCGGCGCACAGCGCATCGACGGCGGTCTCGACGAAGGGCACTTCGACCAGCGACGGCGCGGCAAGGCCTGCTTCGGCCATGCCGCGCTGGTAGCCGCGGTAGCGCTGCTGCGCGCGGTCCGACGCGGCCAGCGTGCCGCTGACCATCGCGATGCGCCGGTGGCCCAGCAGCACGAGCCGCGTGACCGCATCGGCCACCGCGCCTTCGCTGTCGACCGACACGCAGGGATGGTCGGCGTGCCGGTTGTAGGCCAGCACGTAGGGCACGCCGGCGGCCTGCAGGCGCTGCAGCGCGGCCGAGGTGGACGGGTTCGACACCACGAGGATCAGCCCGTCGACATTGCCCGCCAGCAGCAGCTGGACGGCGCGCTCTTCCTCGTCGAGCCGGTAGCCCGTGGTGACCGGCAGGATCGCGTAGCCGCCCGCGACGGCCGCGCGCGCGATGCCCTGCAGGCATTCGGCGAAGGTCGGGTTCAGCAGCGTGGGCAGCACCACGCCGAGCGTGCGGCTGCGCTGGGTGCGCAAGGTGCGGGCGCTGGCGTTGGGCAGGTAGTTGAGTTCGCGCGCCACGCGTTCCACCAGTTCGCGCGTGGCCGGCGTCACCTTGTCGGGGAAATTGAAGGCGCGCGAGACCGTGGCCACGGAAACCCCGGCCTGGGCGGCTACTGCTTGGATGCTCATCGTGCGGGGTCCGTGGTGGGGTTCATGTAATCGATTACATTGGACCGGCGCAGTATGACTTCGCGATGACAGGGCAGGGAAGTGGGGAGAACCCCGGGGCCGCGGGCGCAGAGCGCGGCCCAAAGAAAAAGGGGCCCGTGGGCCCCTTTGGTCGAGAACTGGCTTACTTGCCCCGGCGCACCCGCCGGATCTCGTCGACGATCAGGCAGATCGCCCCGAGCGTGATGGCGCTGTCCGCCGCGTTGAACGCCGGGAAGTACCAGTTGCCCCAGTGGAAGCTCAGGAAGTCGACGACGTAGCCGTGCATCATGCGGTCGACCACGTTGCCGATGGCGCCGCCCAGGATGCAGGCCATCGCGAACGAGAAGAGCTTCTGGCCCGCGTGCGACCGCAGCATCCAGACGATGAAGATCGCCGCCGCCACGCCGATGGCCGTGAAGAACCAGCGCTGCCAGCCCGAATGGTCGGCCAGGAACGAGAAGGCGGCGCCCGTGTTGTGCGCCCGCACGACGTTGAAGAAGCTCGTCACGTAGGTCGCGTCGCCGAGCTTGTAGTAGCCCAGGATCAGCGTCTTGGTGAACTGGTCGATGATCACGATGATCGTCGCCAGCCCGAGCCACGGCCAGATGCTGGCGCCGCGCGAACGCGAGGCCGACGAGGCGGAACGTGCGGTCGCCATCAGGCCACGCTGCGCGATTCGCCCGCGCCGAACAGGTTGCTCGTGCAGCGGCCGCAGATGGTCGGGTGCGCCGGGTCGTGGCCCACGTCCTCGCGGTAGTGCCAGCAGCGTTCACACTTCTGCGCGGTGCTGGGCGTGACCACGGTCGACAGCGTGTCGCCCGCCGCCAGCGCCACGGCCGAGGCGATGAACACGAACTTCAGGTCGTCGCCCAGCGAGCCCAGCAGCGCGAGGTCGTCGGCCGGTGCGTTCAGCTGCAGGTTGGCCTGCAGCGACGAGCCGACCTTGCCCTCGGCGCGCACCGCCTCGATGTCCTTGTTGACGCCGTCGCGGATCTCGCGGATGCGGCCCCACTTGGCGAGCAGCGCCTCGTCGGGTGCGGCGAACTGGCTGTAGGTCTGCGTGAAGATCGACTCGCCCGGCTTGCCGGTGCCCACGATCTTCCAGGCCTCTTCGGCCGTGAAGCTCAGGAACGGGGCCATCCAGCGCAGCATGGCTTGCGAGATGTGCCACAGCGCCGTCTGCGCACTGCGGCGCGCGAGCGAGCCCGGGGCCGTCGTGTAGAGGCGGTCCTTCAGGATGTCGAGGTAGAAGCCGCCCAGGTCTTCCGAGCAGTAGATCTGCAGCTTGGCCACCACCGGATGGAACTCGTACACCTGATAGTGCGCGAGGATCTCGGCCTGGAACTGCGCCGCGCGCGACATGGCGTAGCGGTCGATCTCGAACAGCTGGTCGAGCGGCACCGCGTCTTTCGCGATATCGAAGTCGCTGGTGTTCGCGAGCAGGAAGCGCAGCGTGTTGCGGATGCGGCGGTAGGCATCGACGACGCGCGCGAGGATCTTGTCGTCGCCCGCGATGTCGCCCGAGTAGTCGCTCGCCGCCACCCACAGGCGGATGATTTCCGAGCCCAGCTTGTTGCTGATTTCCTGCGGGTCGATGCCGTTCTTGAGCGACTTGCTCATCTTGATGCCCTTGGCATCCACCGTGAAGCCGTGCGTGAGCAGGCCCTTGTACGGTGCGCGGTCTTCCAGCATGCAGGCGATCAGCAGCGACGAGTGGAACCACCCACGGTGCTGGTCGTGGCCTTCGAGGTACAGGTCGGCCTCGGGGCCGGTCTCGTGGTGCACGTTGGGGTGCGTGCCGCGCAGCACGTGCGAGAAGGTCGAGCCCGAGTCGAACCACACCTCGAGGATGTCGGTGCTCTTGGTGTAGCTCGGTGCGTCTGCGGCGCCCAGGATGTCTTCGACGGTGACGCGGCTCCAGGCCTCGATGCCGCCCTTCTCGACGATGTCGGCGGCCTGGTCGAGGATTTCCATGGTGCGCGGGTGCAGCTCGCCCGAATCCTTGTGCAGGAAGAACGGGATCGGCACGCCCCAGCTGCGCTGGCGGCTGATGCACCAGTCGGGCCGGCCGGCGATCATGTCGTGCAGGCGGGCCTTACCGTTCTCGGGGTAGAAGCTGGTCTGTTCGATGGCGTCGAGCGCGGTCTGGCGCAGCGTCTTGGACGCCTTGTCCTTGGTGAACACGCCTTCGCCCTCGTCCATGCGCACGAACCACTGCGCAGCCGCGCGGTAGATCACCG
This sequence comes from Variovorax sp. V35, assembly GCF_041154465.1. Lineage (NCBI taxonomy): Bacteria > Pseudomonadati > Pseudomonadota > Betaproteobacteria > Burkholderiales > Comamonadaceae > Variovorax > Variovorax sp. V35. Next base: position 5,727,441 of record NZ_AP028666.1, on the reverse strand, counting down.
GCGTCTTGTGGCGCCAGCAGTGCGGGTAGCTGTGGGTGATGGTCTCGGTGGTCAGCAGGCGGTTGGCCTCGCGCAGCGCGGCGATGATCACCGGCACGGCCTTCCAGATGTTCTGGCCGCCGAAGAGCGGGAAGTCGGGCGCGTAGCTGCCGTTGCCCTGCACCGGGTTCAGGATGTCGTCGTACGCCACGCCGTGGGCGATGCAGGAGTTGAAGTCGTCCACGCCGTAGGCGGGCGAGGAGTGCACGAGGCCGGTGCCGTCGGTGGCGGTGGCGTAGTCGGCCAGGTAGATGGGCGACAGACGCTGGTAGCCCGCATCGACGTCGTACAGCGGGTGCTCGAACTCGAGCCCGCCGAGCGCTTCGCCCTTGACCGTGGCCAGCACCTTGCCGTCGAGCGCGTAGCGCGTCATGCACATCTCGACCAGCGAGTTGGCCAGGATCAGCAGGCCCCGCTCGGTGTCGACCAGCGAGTACTCGAGCTCGGGGTTGAGGTTGATCGCCTGGTTGGCGGGGATCGTCCACGCGGTGGTGGTCCAGATCACCGCGAAGATGTCGCCCAGGATCGTGTGGTCGGTGCCGAAGGCCTTGAGCACCTTCTCGCGCTCGTGTGCCTTGAAGGCCACGTCGATGGTCTGGCTCTTCTTGTCGGCGTACTCGATCTCGAACTCGGCCAGCGAGGAACCGCAGTCAAAGCACCAATACACGGGCTTGAGGCCCCGGTACACGAAGCCGCGCTCGATCACGCGCTTGAACGCGCGCAGCTCGCCGGCTTCGTTGGCGAAGTCCATCGTCTTGTAGGGATGGTCCCATTCGCCCAGCACGCCCAGGCGCTGGAAGTCGACCATCTGCTGGGCGATCTGCTCCGTGGCGTAGGCGCGGCTCTTGGCCTGCATTTCGTCGCGGCTCAGGTTGCGGCCGAACTGCTTTTCGATGGCGTTCTCGATCGGCAGGCCGTGGCAGTCCCAGCCGGGCACGTACAGCGCGTCGAAGCCTTCGAGCTGGCGCGCCTTGGTGATCATGTCCTTGAGGATCTTGTTCACCGCGTGGCCCATGTGGATCTGGCCGTTGGCGTACGGCGGGCCGTCGTGCAGGATGAACTTGGGCGCGCCGTGGCGTGCGTCGCGCAGGCGGTGGTAGCGGCCTTCGTCGTTCCATTCCTTGACCCAGCCCGGTTCGCGCTTGGGCAGGTCGCCGCGCATCGGGAAGGGGGTGTCGGGCAGGTTCAGCGTGGAACGGTAATCTTTGGGGGAAGCAGCGTCAGACATGGTGGGGTGCGGCGAAACAGAGGGGGCTTCGACAGGCTCAGCCCGAACTGCATTGAGCGGTCGGTGCGGAAGATATAGCCGTTCGCCCTGAGCTTGTCGAAGGGCGGCAGCACGGGGCGTGCAGGGCTAAATTCGGTCGCGCGTGGTCTGGCGGTGGGTCTCGGCGTGGGTCGATGCGAAGAACGCGCGTGCGTCGCGGCCATCCTTCGCGATGCCCGCAGTGAGGGCTTCGAGGCTGGTGTAGCGCAATTCGTCGTGCAGTTTGTGCAGGAGTTCCACGCGCACGATTTTACCGTAGGCCCCTTCGGCCCCCAGATGCGAGGGCCACTCCAGGCAATGCGTCTCCAGCAGCACGCGCCCCGCGTTGACGTCGTTGGCGTCCAGCGAGGGGCGCACGCCGAGGTTGGCCACGCCCGGCAGCGGCTGGTCGGCCAGGCCATGGACCAGCACCGCGAAGATGCCGCTGGCGGCCGGTTTCCAGTGCTTGAAGCGCAGGTTGAGGGTGCGAAAGCCGTCGTCCTTGCCCGGCGACGAAGCGCCCAGCGCCCGGCCCAGCTTGCGGCCGTGGACCACGTGGCCCGAGATCGTGTACGGGCGCCCCAGCAGCGTGTGGGCATCGGCCATGCGGCCTTCGGCCAGCGCCTCGCGCACGGCCGAGCTGGACACCCGCAGGCCGTGCACCTCGTAGCTGTTCATGCGCGCCACGTCGAAACCGTGCGCTTCGCCGGCCGCATCGAGCATGGCGTAGTCGCCGGCGCGTTTGGCGCCGAAACGGAAGTCGTCGCCCACCAGCACGTAGCGCGCGCCCAGACCGTCGATCAGCACGTTCTGGATGAAGGCCTCGGGCGACTGGGATGCCAGCCGGCCGTCGAAGGGCAGCACGATGGTCTGGTCCACGCCGCAGGCCGCCAGCTCGGTCAGCTTGTCGCGCAGCGTGCCGATGCGCGCCGGGGCCAGGTCGGGTTTCTTGGTGACGGCGGCGAAGTAGTCGCGCGGGTGCGGCTCGAAGGTCAGCACGCAGCTGGGCAGCCCGCGATGGCGGGCCTCGGTCTGCAACAGCGCCAGCATGGCCTGGTGGCCGCGGTGGACGCCGTCGAAATTGCCGATCGTGAGGGCGCAGGCCGGAGCTACGCCCGGGTGTCGGAAGCCGCGGAAAACCTGCATGGGAGAGTATCTTTTTGATAGCGCCTGATGCCCGTCGTATGGGCAAATCAGGCCGATTTGTCACAAAGCCGGTATATTGTGACGCAGTGGGTGGGTTGGCGTGAGTCGCCAACGCATTCCGAATCTCTGGTCTCTGCGTGTTTTTCTCGTTTCGAGGAGGCGTGTGTGAAGGTCTTGAAGCTGTCGGCCCAAGGGCTGCCCCAGTCATGGATATCGCTGGAACAGGCGGTGATCCACTACGCGGCGGACGAAGTCCGCTGGGAAGTGGGCGCGCAGGTGGCCGTGTTCCGTGGCGGCCACAACGCGATCACAGGCGAGCAGTCGCAGATCGCGATCAACAGCATCATCGGCACCAAGGGCGTGCCGCGCATCAACCCCTTCGCGCAGCGCCCGGGCCTGACCAACAGCAAGCTGTTTTCGCGCGACCGCAACATCTGCGCCTACTGCGGCGGCCATTTCCACGAAGACGAACTCACGCGCGAGCACATCATTCCGTTCGCGCAGCGCGGCATCGACACCTGGATGAACGTGGTCACGGCCTGCAAGCCCTGCAACCACCGCAAGAGCAGCCGCACGCCGGAGCAGGCGAACATGCCGCTGCTGTACGCGCCCTATGTGCCCAGCCTGTGGGAAGACTTCATCCTGCGCAACCGCCGCATCCTGGCGGACCAGATGGAGTTTTTGATGGCGCACCTGCCGCAGTCGTCCCGGTTGCACGACATCTGACACCCGACACGCAAGAAAAAAGGAGGCCTCGGCCTCCTTTTTTCTTTCAGCCCTTCCAGGCCGGCGGCCGCTTCTCGATGAAGGCCTGCACGCCTTCCAGCGCGCTCTCGTCCATCATGTTGCAGGCCATGGTCCGGCTGGCGTCGGCCAGCGCGGTCTCGATGCCGGTTTCGAGCTGGCGATAGAACAGTGCCTTGCCCAGTGCGAGCGCCGTGCGGGGCTTGGCGACGATGCTAGCAACCAGCGCTTCGACCGCGGCGTCGAGCGCTTCGGGTGGTGCGACCCGGTTGACCAGGCCTTTTTCGCGCGCTTCTTCGGCGTCGATGAATTCGCCCGTCACCAGCATCTCGAAGGCTTCCTTGCGCCCGAGGTTGCGCGACAGCGTGACGCCGGGCGTGGCACAGAAGAGGCCCACGTTGACGCCGCTGACCGCAAAGCGCGCGTCGCTGGCGGCCACCGCGAGGTCGCACACCGCCACCAGCTGGCAGCCCGCCGCGGTCGCGATGCCGTGCACGCGCGCGATCACCGGCACGGGCAACCGCTGGATCGACAGCATCATCGCGCCGCACCGGTCGAACAGCTGCTGGTAGTAGCCGAGCGAGGGGTCGGCGCGCATCTCCTTCAGATCGTGGCCCGCGCAGAAGGCCTTGCCCGCCGCGGCGATGACGACGGCGCGCACCGTGTCATCGGCGGCGATGGTGCCGAGCGCCTGCTCGAGCGCGCCGAGCATGCCCTCGGACAGCGCATTGAAGGCGGCGGGGCGGTTCAGCGTGAGCGTGACCACGCCGCGCGCGTCGTGCGCCGTCAGGACAAAGGGGGCGGTGTCGTTCATGGCCGTTCAGTACGTCAGCTCGAGCACCGTCGCGTGCCCTTGCGCGGCGGGCCAGCTCTGGCCGGTGAGGCGCTCGCCGTTGAACTCGGCGCTGACCGCGCGCTGCGGCGCGCCGGCCGCGATGCGCAGCCGCGAGCTCGACTGCCCCGCGCCCTGGGCCGGCACGCCGGGCGGCGGGCTCTGGCCGTCGAAGTTCATCGTGTCGCGCTGCGCATCGAAGTAGCCGCGCGGGCGCGTGAAGACGACCACCGCGCCCGCGCCGCTCTCGGCCGGCGCCAGGCGCTCGGTCCGCAGGTTGACGACGCCGCTGCTGCGCACGAACGGGCTGCGGTAGATGTGCGTGGTGCCCTGGCCGGGCACGTCTAGCACGAACTCGTAGCGCGCCGTGGGCTGCGCGCTGAACGGGCCCCAGCGGCCGTCGGCGCCGACCGTCTGCTGGTGCGCCGCCTCGCCGCGCCGCGCGCCCGAGGCCGGGTCGACCGCAAAGACCGTGACGCGCGCGCCGGCCAGCGCGAGGTTGTCCGCGCCGGTCGCGCGGCCGTCGAGCACGACCTTCGATTCCGACGCCACCGCCGTGCTGGCCGGCGCCTGGCCGGTCAGGAAGCGCCAGGTCGCCGCGAAGGCAGAGAGCGAGAACGAGGTCTCGCGGTGGTCCACGCGCGGCAGCACGAGGTTGGTGGCGCCCTTGAGGGCCGGCCCGTCGAAGCCGATGTTCGTCGGCTGGCCCGGCGCGCCGATCCACAGGCCGTCGGGCTGGGCGTACTTGTCGTTGGTGTCCGAGCGCAGCGTGAGCCACTGCACGCCGGGCGTGACCTCGTCGCCGTTCGGGCCCTTGGGCGCATTGAGCTGCTGCATGAAGGCCGAGAGCCCCGAGAACTCGTTGTTCTCGCGCAGGCCCTTCACCTTCCAGATGCCGTGCGCCGGGTTGCCGCCCAGCACCACGTGGCTCACCACGGCCGCGCCGCCGCCGTTCTGCACGTAGTTGCGGATGGTGTTGCCGCCGCGCGAATTGCCGATGAGCACCACCTTGGGCGCGCCCGTGGCCTTCAGCACCTTCTCGACCTCGGCGCGCAGGAACGCCGCCGACTCGGCGGTGGAACTGCGCCCCGGCTGGGCCACGGCGTCGTCGTCGCGGGCCAGGGGAGTCGGCTGGTCGAGCGCAAACAGCCGCTCGCGCGGCCAGCCGTTCGATTCGAAGCGCCAGATCGTGGTCTGCCACAGCGCGGCCGAGTCGCCGTTGCCGTGCATGAAGACGATGGGCGGGCGTTCGGTGGAAGAGGGCGCGGAAGTGGCGCAGCCGGTCAGCAAGGTGACGGCGGTGCTTCCGGCAAGGGCCAAGGCAAGCAGGGTGCGGCGGGAAGGCATGTCTGTCTCTCTCCTGGCAGGGGGCTGGGGCCCCGCAAGTGAAAACGCCCGCCGGCGCAAGGCGGGCGGGCGTTGGATGCTATCGACAAACAGCCGTCAGGCGAAGACGCCGGCCGTGTCCTGCATGCGGGCAGAGACCTCGCCCAGGTGGTGCAGGGTGTCGCCGAAGGTGAGCTCGAGCTGCGTGAGCTTGCGGAAGTAGTGGCTGCCGATGTATTCGTCGGTCACGCCGATGCCGCCATGCAGCTGCACCGAGTTCGCGGCCACGTAGCGCATCGACGTGCCCAGCTGGTACTTGGCGCGGGCCAGCGCCTGGCGGCGCTCGTCGGCCGGGGCGTTGAGCTTGAGCGTCGCGTAGTAGCTCATCGAGCGCGCCAGTTCCAGCTGCATCTTCATGTCGGCGACGCGATGGCGCAGCGCCTGGAAGCTGGAGATGACCACGCCGAACTGCTTGCGCTGGTTCATGTAGTCGATGGTGACGTCGAGCGTCTTGTCGAGCACGCCGACCGCTTCGGCGCAGGTGGCGGCAATGCCGACATCGACCGCGTACTCGAGCGCGGCCAGGCCGTCGGCCGTGACCAGCGTGGCGTCGGCCTTGTCGAACACGACTTCGGCCGCGCGGCCGCCGTCCTGCGTGCCGTAGCCGCGGGCCTCGACGCCGCTGGCGCTGCGCTCGACCAGGAAGAGGGCGATCTTGCCGTCGACCTTGGCGGGCACGATGAAGGCATCGGCTTCGTCGCCCACGGGCACCACGCTCTTGGCGCCGGTCAGCGAGTAGCCGTTGCCCGACTTGACGGCCGTGGCCTCGCACACGTCGAGGCGGTAGCGTGCCTTGCGCTCCTGGTAGGCCAGCACCACGAGGGCCTGGCCGCCGGCGATGCGCGGCAGCCAGTTTTCCTTGGTGGCCGCGTCGGCGTAGCCGCCGAGCACGGCGCCGGCGATCAGCGTCTGGGCGAAGGGCTCCAGCACGATGCCGCGGCCCAGTTCTTCCATCACGACCATGCCGGCCACCGGGCCCATGCCCAGGCCACCGTCGTCTTCGCTGATGTACAGGCCGCCCAGGCCGAGCTCGGCCAGTTCGTCCCAGGCCTCGCGCGAGAAGCCGCCCTTGGCCTCGATGCCGCGACGGCGCTCGAAGTCATAGCCCTTGTCGACCCACTTGCGAACGGCGTCGCGCAACTGGTCCTGGTCTTCCGAAAAATTGAAATCCATGTTGGTGTCTCCTCAGCCCAGGACGGTTTGCGCCACGATGTTGCGCTGCACTTCGTTCGAGCCGCCGTAGATCGTGGTCTTGCGCATGTTGAAGAAGGTCGATGCCAGCGGTGCCAGCGCCGGGTTGCCGCCCGGGAAGTTGCCCTGCCAGCCGGCTTCCATGGCTTCGCGGATCAGCGGCAGCGAGTAGGGGCCGCCGGCCAGCAGCATCAGCTCGGCGTAGCGCTGCTGGATCTCGCTGCCGCGGATCTTGAGCAGGCCGGCCACGTCCAGCGAGTTCTTGCCCGAGGTGGCGGCCGACAGCACGCGCAGCACCATCATCTCGAGGGCGACGATGTCGACTTCGAGCTTGGCGATCTCGTCGCGGAAGCGCAGGTCGTCGTACACGCCTTCGCTCTTGGCGATGCGCTTGAGGCGCTCGAGTTCGCGCTTGGCACGGTTCACGTCGGCGATGTTGGTGCGCTCGTGCGAGAGCAGGTGCTTGGCGTAGGTCCAGCCCTTGTTCTCTTCGCCGATCAGGTTCTCGGCGGGCACTTCGACGTTGTCGAAGAACACCTCGTTCACCTCATGGCCGCCGTCGATCAGCTTGATCGGGCGCACGGTGACGCCGGGCGACTTCATGTCCAGCAGCAGGAAGCTGATGCCGGTCTGGGGCTTGCCCTCGTTGCTGGTGCGCACGAGGTTGAACATCCAGTCGCCGTATTGGCCGAGCGTGGTCCAGGTCTTCTGGCCGTTGACGATGTACTTGTCGCCCTTGCGCTCGGCCTTGGTCTTGACCGAGGCCAGGTCGGAACCCGAGCCGGGTTCGCTGTAGCCCTGGCTCCACCAGACTTCGCCGCTGGCGATGCCGGGCAGGAAGCGCTTTTGCTGCTCGGCGTTGCCGAAGGCCATGATCACCGGGGCGACCATGACGGGGCCGAACGGGACGATGCGCGGCGCGCCGGCCAGTGCGGTTTCTTCCTCGAACAGGTGGCGCTGCACGGCGGTCCAGCCGGGGCCGCCGAATTCCTTGGGCCAGCCGTAGCCCAGCCAGCCCTTCTTGCCGAGGATCTTGGCCCATCGCTGCAGATCGTCGCGCGTCAGTTCGAGCGCGTTGTGCACCTTGTGCGAAATCTCCTGGGGGAGGTTGTCCTTGACCCATGCGCGAACTTCTTCGCGGAACTTCTGTTCTTCGGGTGTGAAGCTCAAATCCATGCGTGCCTCGCTGTGTTGATCGGTCCACCGCAGACGCGGGGTGTCTCCGGAACTGCGAGTTTTAGCACGGTCGTGCTGCGATCCGGTGTCCGCGTCGCGACAAGCCCGCCGGCGTCTGGGTTGACGGGCGGCGTCGGCGGGGCACGGATAATCCCGGCCTCCCATGAAGAACATCGTGATCCTGATCTCCGGCGGCGGCTCGAACATGGCGGCCATCGTGCGCGCCGCCGAGCGCGACCGCTGGGCCGAGCGCTTCGGCGCGCGCATCGCCGCCGTCATCAGCAACAAGGCGGAGGCTGGTGGATTGGCGCTGGCCGCGTCGCACGGCATCGCGACCGCCGTGGTGCCGCACCAGGCCTTCGACAGCCGCGAGGCCTTCGACGCGGCGCTGGCCGAGGCGGTCGACGCCCACGCGCCGGCGCTGGTGGTGCTGGCGGGCTTCATGCGCATCCTGACGCCCGGCTTCGTGGCCCGCTACGCCGGGCGGCTGGTGAACATCCACCCCTCGCTGCTGCCGGCCTTTCCGGGGCTGCACACGCACCAGCGCGCCATCGACGCGGGCTGCAAAGTGGCCGGGGTGACGGTGCACCAGGTCACGGCCGAGCTCGACCACGGGCCGATCCTGGCGCAGGCCGTGGTGCCGGTGCTACCGGACGACACGGCCGCCACGCTGGCTGCCCGGGTGCTGTCCCAGGAGCACCTGCTGTATCCGCGCGCCATCGCTGGATGGCTGTTGGATACATTGAGTCACAAAGCTTAAAGTTGTTTATATTGTTGGGTTTTCGGGAGCACAGAACTTTGAAAACCCAATCGCTGCTGTTGACGTTGGCCACCGCGGCCCTGCTGGCCGCCTGCGCCGCCCCGGCCCCCGCGCCGGCACCGGGCGCCACTGCACCTGCGCCCGCCGCGCCGGCCGAGCCCGTCTTCCAGTGCAACGCCGAGGGCGCCCGCTTTGCCGTGGGCCAGCAGGTGACGCCTCAGCTCGAAGCCGCGGCACGTGCGCGCGCAGGCGCCGGCACGGCGCGGGTGCTCAAGCCGAACCAGGCGGTCACGATGGAACTCAACCCCGGACGGCTCAACATCAGCGTCGACGCGCGTGGCCGCGTCAAGGACGTTCACTGCGGCTGAGCGTCGATCGGGGTGAAGCGGCGCTGCGGGCGGCCGTCGATCTCGATGGTTTCCTCGAACATCGCGGCCGGCCGGACCCACAGGCCGCGGGCACCGTAGAGGGCGCGGTACAGCGTCATCGGCTCCAGCGTCTCGCTGTGGCGGACGGTGCCGATCACGTCGTACTCGCCGCCCTTGTAGTGGCGGTAGCGGCCAGGGGGCGTTTCGATCAGGGGAGGGAGGTCTTCGTCGTTCAACGGGGGCTTCTTTCTTCGGTAACAACTGTCGGATGAGTCTTTGACGGGAGTCGGATGGACCGTGCGGATTTTGTTCACCTGGTTCGCCTGAGCGAGCACGCGAGTGCGGACGACAGCGCGCGCTACCGGCGTGGCGTCGCGGCGTTCGCCGCGCTCGGCTACCTCTGGGTGCTGGCCTGCCTCGGGCTGGCGGTGGGCATTGTGGCCTGGGTGGTCGTGTCGGTGGCCGACGGGCGCTTCAACTTCACCCGCGGCTGGCTGCTGGTGTTCGCGCTGGGCCTGTTCTGGGCGACCCTGCGCGCGCTCTGGGTGCATTTCGACGAGCCCGACGGCGAGCCGCTCACGCGCGCCGACGCGCCCGGGCTGTTCGAGGCGCTGGACCGCATCCGCGAGCGCATCAAGGGGCCGCCGGTGCACCGCGTCTACCTGGACGACAACTTCAACGCCAGCATCCGCCAGGTGCCGCGCTTCGGCCTGTTCGGCGGCGCGCTCAACTCGCTGAGCATCGGCCTGCCGCTGCTGATGATGCTGGACCGGCAGCGCCTGCTGTCGGTGCTGGCCCACGAATACGGCCACCTGCGCGGCAACCACGGCCGGCTGAGCGCCTGGATCTACCGCACGCGGCTGTCGTGGCTGCGGCTCGATGCCAGCCTGCAGCGCGACGAGGGCGTGATGGCGCTGGTGTCGCAGGCCTTCTTCCGCTGGTACTTTCCGCGCTTTGCCGCCAAGACCTTCGCGCTGGCCCGCCAGGACGAGTACGAGGCCGACCGCATCTCGGGCCGGCTGCTCGGCACCGCGGTGGCCGCGGCCGCGCTCACCGAAGTGGCCATCAAGGGCAACTGGTACGCCAGTGAATTCTGGCCCTGGCACTGGGCGCGCGCCGAGCGCGAGCCGCTGCCGCCCGGCCCCTTTGCCGCTTTGCGGCAGCGCGCCCGCACGCCGCCGAGCGAGGAATTCGCGCGCCAGGCGCTGCGCGAGGCCATGCGCCGCGTCAGCGACCTGGACGACACCCATCCCGTGCTGCGCGACCGGCTGGAAGCGCTGAACCAGAAGGCGGCGCTGCCGGCCTGGTCGCAGCGGCCCGCACTCGACATGCTGGCCGACAAGCACAAGTGGATCTCGCATTTCGACAATGCCTGGCGCCGCGCCCACGCCGCCGACTGGAAGCAGCACCACGCGCACCGCTCGCGCATCCGCGAGCGCATCGCGGTGCTGGCGGCCCGCGGCGAGCGCAACACGCCCGACGAGATGGTCGAGTGGGCCGACGCCGAGCGCCGGCTCGATCCGGCGGCGCCGGTGCGCGCGCGCTACGAAAGCGCGCTGCGGATTGCGCCGGACCATCCCGGCGCCCTGCGTGGGCTGGCCCAGATGCTGCCCGTCCGCGAGCGCGCCGAGCGCCTGGCCGTGCTCGAACGGCTGCACCAGTCGGGCGTGGCCAGCCGCTGGTGGGCGGCGAAGAACGCCGTCGCTTCCCTCGAAGATTCCGAAGCCGGGCCGCACGACGAGCAGGGGCTCAAGCTGTGGCGCGCGCGGCTCAAGGAGGCGGAGGAGGCCGAGGCGCGCGCCTGGGAAGAGATCACCGACACGCCGTTCTTCAGCCAGATTTCGCGCCACGACCTGAACGACCACGAGCTGGGCGAACTGCGCGCCGACATCGCGCGCTGCCTGCCGGTGTCGCGGCTCTGGGTGGTGCGCAAGAACCTGCGCGAGTTCGCCTGGCGGCGGGCGTACATCGTGTTCGTCGAGGTGCCGGGGCTCGACGACGAGGATCGCTGGCACCTGTGCCGCGAACTCGAGCAGACCCTGACCCTGCCGGGGGCGGCGCTGGTGCTCTGGGCGGGGCATTCGCCCACGCTGGAAGACATCGAGCGGCAGGCCTTCGGAACCGTCTGGGTGCGCGGCGCCTGAGGCGTTTCGGCCGCGAGGCCGGCCGGCTGAGACAATCGGGGCTATGCATCCCAAAGCCCTGTTGGAGGCCACCGCCGATCTGGTCGGCCTGGTCCTGAAATTCGATCACCCGGCCGACCAGGTCGTTTCGCGCTTTTTCCGCGACCACCGCGAGTTCGGCCCGCGCGAGCGCGCGACGCTCGCCGAAACCGTCTACACCGTGCTTCGCAAGAAGCTGCTGTTCGATCACCTGTCGCCCTCGGGCAGCGGTTCGAAGGAGCGCCGCATGGCGATCCTGGGCTTTCACGGCCCGCGCGACTTCCTGAAGAGCGCGCTCAACGACACCGAGAAGCGCTGGCTCGACAACTGCGACGCCGTCCAGCCCGACGACCTGCTCGAACGCCATCGCCACAACCTGCCCGAATGGCTGGTCGCGCCGCTGAAGGCGCAGCTGGGCGACGGCTTCTGGCCGATGGTCGAGAGCCTGCAGCAGCCGGCGCCGCTCGACCTGCGCGTCAATGCATTCACCGACAAGCGGGCCGAAGTGAAGGCGGAGCTTGCGAAGGCTGCTATCAAATCTGAAGTGACTCCGTTCTCGCCCTGGGGGCTGCGCATCGACGGCAAGCCGGCGCTGACCAAGCTCGACGCGTTTGTGCGCGGCGCCATCGAGGTGCAGGACGAGGGCTCCCAGCTGCTCGCGCTGCTGCTGGACGCCAAGCGCGGCGAAATGGTGGTCGATTTCTGCGCCGGCGCGGGCGGCAAGACCCTGGCCATCGGCGCGACCATGCGCAACACCGGCCGGCTCTACGCCTTCGACACATCGGCCCACCGCCTCGATGCGCTCAAGCCGCGGCTGGCGCGCAGCAAGCTGTCGAACGTGCACCCGGCCGCGATCGCCCACGAGCGCGACGACCGGATCAAGCGCCTGGCCGGCAAGATCGACCGCGTGCTGGTCGACGCGCCCTGTTCGGGGCTCGGCACGCTGCGCCGCAACCCGGACCTCAAATGGCGGCAATCGGCCAAGTCGGTGGCCGAACTGACGGCCAAGCAGACCGCCATCCTGCAAAGCGCGGCGCGACTGGTGAAGTCGGGTGGCCGGCTGGTGTACGCCACCTGCAGCGTGCTGCCGGAGGAAAACGAGGCCATCGCCGAGGCTTTTGCCGCGGCGAACCCCGATTTCGTGCCCATGGATGCCGCGGAATTGCTCCAGGCGCTCAAGGTGGAGGGCGCCGAGACCCTCTGCGCGGGCGGGGAAGACGGCCGTCGCTACCTGCGGCTGTGGCCGCATCGCCACGCCACCGACGGCTTTTTTGCCGCCGTGTGGAACCGGAAATAGGCGCGGGGCTCCAAACTAGGGTAAATCTGCGGTGTGACAGAAGGACAAAAGGCCTCGTTTTGGCCCTGACATCCTAAAATCGCGGGTTACCTGAAGGCTGCACCTTCGTGTGGCCATGGAGTACCTGACTCAATGATGCTTCCTGACTCCGCCGTTCTGAACGCGGTCATCCAATGGCTCGGACACGGCCTGTGGGACATTGCCTGGTGGCAAGTCGTGCTGTACACGCTCGTCACCACGCACATCACCATCGCAGCGGTCACGATCTTTCTGCACCGCACGCAGACGCACAAGGCGATGGACCTCGGTCCGATTCCCTCGCACTTCTTCCGTTTCTGGCTCTGGCTCGGCACCGGCATGGTGACGAAGGAATGGGTCGCCATCCACCGCAAGCACCACGCGAAGTGCGAAACCGCCGACGACCCGCACAGCCCGCAGGTCAAGGGCATCGACGAAGTCTTCTGGCGCGGCGCCGAGCTGTACCGCAAGGAATCGAAGAACAAGGAAACGATGGAGCGCTACGGTCACGGCACGCCCGATGATTGGATCGAGCGCAACCTGTACACGCGCTACAGCTGGCAAGGCGTGGGCCTGATGCTGGTGATCAACCTCGCGCTGTTCGGCGCGCTCGGTCTGACCGTGTGGGCGGTCCAGATGCTCTGGATCCCGATCACCGCCGCCGGCATCATCAACGGCATCGGCCACTACTGGGGCTACCGCAACTTCGAGGCGTCCGACGCCAGCCGCAACATCATGCCCTGGGGCCTGATCATCGGTGGCGAAGAGCTGCACAACAACCACCACACCTACCCGACCTCGGCCAAGTTCTCGGTCAAGAAGTACGAGTTCGACATCGGCTGGGTCTACATCCAGGTGTTCCAGAAGCTCGGCTGGGCCAAGGTCAAGAAGGTGCCGCCGAAGATGCAGATGGGCGACATCCAGCCCGTGGCCAACGAGAAGACGCTCGAGGCCGTCATTGCCAACCGCTACGAAGTGATGGCCGGCTACGCCCGCGAAATGCGCCGCGCGACCAGCGAAGAAATCGACGTGCTGAAGGCCAAGGGCGCCGACCTGTCGGTGCTCAAGGCGGCCAAGCGCTGGCTGCATCGCGACGACGACAAGGTGCCCGCCTCGGCGCGCACCCATCTGGTGCAGGCCCGTGCCGCGCACCCGGTGCTCGACAAGATGGTCACGATGCGCGAAGAGCTGCGTCAGCTCTGGCTGAACACCTCGCAATCGCGCGAGCAGTTGGCGGCCGACCTGGCGGCTTGGTGCCACCGTGCGGAAGCCAGCGGCATTGCCGGCCTGCGCGAGTTCTCGACCCGTCTGCGCGCTGCGCGCGCCTGACGAAGAGCAAAGGGCCGGCGCCTCCCGCGCTGCTGCTCTTGCCCAGTGAAGAAGCCGACCTGCGGGTCGGCTTTTTTGTGCCTGCCTTTTTCTGCTTTCACAAAAACGACAGGCAATAAAAAACCCGCTGGGTGAGCAGCGGGTTTTTTGGGGAGAACAGGCCGAATTACTTCAGCTTGATTTCCTTGTATTCGACGTGCTTGCGCGCCTTGGGGTCGAACTTCATGATCGACATCTTTTCAGGCATCGTCTTCTTGTTCTTGCTCGTCGTGTAGAAGTGGCCGGTACCCGCGGTGGATTCCAGCTTGATCTTTTCGCGTCCGCCTTTGCTCGTTGCCATGATTCAGCTCCTTAAGCTTGGCCGCGGGCACGCAGGTCTGCGAGCACGGCATCGATACCGTTCTTGTCGATCAGGCGCAGTGCAGCGCTCGAAACGCGCAGGCGAACCCAACGGTTTTCGGTCTCGACCCAGAAACGGCGGTATTGCAGGTTCGGCAGGAACCGGCGCTTGGTTTTGTTGTTGGCGTGGGAAACGTTGTTTCCGACCATCGGGCCTTTGCCCGTTACGTCGCATACGCGTGCCATGTGGACACTCTTTCTTGAACAGCTGGCACCGGCGCAATCAGGGCGATTGCAGGGTGTTTTGCAGCTTGACCTCGCCAGAAACGGGTGGCGGTACCCCGGATTTGCCGCAACCCGACTCCCGGTGGGAGATAGGCCCTGTTTCGGCAAAGCCTCGGATTATAGCCCTTTCGGGCTCAGCGAGGCCGGGGGCCGTCGCAGATACGGGAAATCCGGCCGCGCTGGGTGGCCGGTGCCCGTGGGGATAGGCCTCAGTGCTCTTCGAGGAAGCGCTGCGCGTCCAGGGCGGCCATGCAGCCCGTGCCGGCACTGGTGATGGCCTGGCGGTAGATGTTGTCCTGCACGTCGCCGGCCGCGAACACGCCGGGCACGGTGGTCATCGTCGCGAAGCCCTTCAGGCCCGAGCGGGTCACGATGTAGTTGTCCTTCATTTCCAGCTGGCCCTGGAAGATGTCGGTGTTCGGGTGGTGGCCAATCGCGATGAAGCAGCCCTTGAGCGTGATCTCTTCGGTCGCGCCGGTCTGCGTGTTCTTGATGCGGATGCCCGTCACGCCCGTGCCGTCACCGAGCACCTCGTCAAGCTGGTTGTGCAGCTTCAGCACGATCTTGCCTTCAGCCACTTTTTCCATGACCTTGTCGATCAGGATCGGCTCGGCGCGGAACTTGTCGCGGCGATGCACGAGTGTGACTTTGTTTGCAATGTTGGAGAGGTACAGCGCCTCTTCGACGGCCGTGTTGCCGCCGCCGATCACGCAGACCTCTTGCTCACGGTAGAAGAAGCCGTCGCAGGTCGCGCAGGCGGAGACGCCGCGGCCCATGAACTTCTCTTCGGAATCCAGGCCCAGGTACTTGGCCGATGCGCCCGTGGCGATGATCAGCGAGTCGCAGGTGTAGGTGCCGCTGTCGCCCGTGAGCGTGAACGGGCGCTTGCTCAGGTCGACCTTGTTGATGTGGTCGAACACGATCTGCGTCTTGAAGCGTTCGGCGTGCTCGAGAAAGCGCTGCATCAGCTCCGGGCCCTGCACGCCGTGCACGTCGGCCGGCCAGTTGTCGACCTCGGTGGTGGTCATGAGTTGACCGCCTTGCGCGATGCCCGTGATGAGCAAAGGCTGGAGGTTGGCGCGTGCGGCGTAGACGGCGGCGGTGTAGCCGGCCGGGCCGGAGCCCAGAATGAGAACCTTGGCGTGTTGGGGTGCGGACATGAGTAGAAAACCTAGGATGGACGCTGCGGCAGCGTGTACATTTTCAGGGTGGTAGCGATACGTGGGGAGTATCACCGCCCGGTTCAACACCGGGTGCACGGTGTTTTCAATGCGCGCGATTGTAGTAATCCATGGGCTCAGCATCAGGATCACATCGCGCGCTGTTTCAGGGATTGATTAATGTCGATGCTGTCCAACCTTGAATTGCTTCGGCGCGTTCCATTGTTCGCGTCGTTGACGGCCTCGCAGTCCGCAAGCATTGCGGATGCGATCATCAAGAAGCGCTTCAAACGCGCCGAGGTCGTCGTGGAGCAGGGCAAGAAATCCGATGCGCTGTACATCATCCTGACCGGCCGCGCCCGCGTCACGAGCGCCGACAGCCGTGGCCGCGAGGTGATCCTGGCCACGCTGCATCCCGGCGACTACCTCGGCGAGATGAGCCTGATCGACGACGAGCCGCATTCGGCCACCGTGCGCACCGAAATCCAGTGCGACGTGCTCATGCTGGGCCGCGACGCCTTCGCGCGATGCCTGCCCGAGAACTCCTCGATGGCCTACAACATCATGCGCGGCCTGGTGCAGCGCCTGCGCCATGCCGACCGCAAGATCGAGTCGCTGGCGCTGATGGACGTGTACGGCCGCGTCGCCCGTGCGCTGCTCGAGTTCGCCAGCCAGGACGGCATGGGCAACCTCAAGGTCCGCGACAAGATCTCCCGCCAGGACTTGGCCAAGATGGTCGGCGCGTCGCGCGAAATGGTGAGCCGCGTCATGAAGGACCTGGAAGAGCGCGGTTTCGTGCAGTCCCAGGAAGACGGCTCGGTGATCATCAAGGACCGGCTCCTGACGCTGACCTGAGCCCATAGGCCGGGCGCTTTCGGTGTCCACGGCCTTTTGTTGTAGTGTTCGGGGCGGCCGGCCTGCGTTTTTTCGGGCCGGGCGCCGTGCTTTTCATGACCTATTCGCTCCATACGCTTCAATCGTCCTCCTCTTCTTCCGCTGCCGAAGGGCAACCCGTGCGCCTGCGCGCCCTGCGCTTCGCCCACGAAATCACCCTGATCGCCGGGTTCGCAGCCCTCCTGTTCTGGCTGCTGGCGATGCTGAGCTTCACCCCGTCCGATGCCGCCTGGTCGACCTCGGGCACGGGCGGTGAGATCAAGAACTGGGGCGGCCGCATCGGCGCCTGGCTGGCCGATGGCAGCTACTTCCTTGCCGGCTATTCCGTCTGGTGGTGTCTTGCGGCGGGCCTGCGCGCATGGCTCTCGTCGCTGGCCGGCTGGCTGCGCGGCGGCGAACCGACGCCGGCGGTCGAGCAACCCCCGCGCGGCCGCTTCAATCGCAGCCGCCTCGCTTTCTGGTTCGGCCTGGTCCTGCTGCTGTGCGCGAGCGCGGTGCTCGAATGGTCGCGCCTGTACCGGCTCGAATCGCACCTGCCGGGTTCGGGCGGCGGCGCCCTCGGCTACCTTGTCGGTCCGGCGAGCGTGCGCTGGCTGGGCTTCACGGGCTCGGCGCTGGTCGCCATCGCCGGCGGCGTGATCGGTTCGGCGCTGGTGTTCCGTTTCTCCTGGAGCCTGATCGCCGAGCGCATCGGTGCCCGTGCGTACTCGCTGTTCGAGTCGCGCCGTGAAAAGCGCGAAATGGCCGCCGACATCGCCATGGGCAAGCAGGCCGCGCGCGAACGTGCCGGCGACGAGGAAGAGCTGGCGCCCGCGCCGCGCGCCAAGAAAATGCGCCCCAGCAAGGAGGCCGCGTTCGGCGACGCCGGCCCTCTCGAGCCGAGCTTCGACGACGAAGAGGAAGAAGTCGCGCCCAAGCGCCGCCCCGCATCGCCGCCCGTGCAGATCGAGCCCGCGATGACCGAGGTTCCCCGCAGCGACCGCGTCGTCAAGGAGCGCCAGAAGCCGCTCTTCAAGGAACTGCCCGACAGCAAGCTGCCGCAGGTCGACCTGCTCGACGCCGCGCTGGTGCGCCAGGAAACGGTGTCGTCCGACACGCTCGAGATGACCTCGCGCATGATCGAGAAGAAGCTCAAGGACTTCGGCGTCGAGGTGCGCGTGGTGCTCGCTTCGCCCGGCCCCGTCATCACGCGCTACGAGATCGAGCCCGCCACCGGCGTCAAGGGCTCGCAGATCCTCGGCCTCGCCAAAGACCTGGCGCGCTCGCTCTCGCTGGTGTCGATCCGCGTGGTCGAAACGATCCCCGGCAAGAACTACATGGCGCTCGAGTTGCCGAACGCCAAGCGCCAGTCGATCAAGCTCAGCGAAATCCTGGGCTCGCAGGTCTACAACGAGGGCAAGTCGATGCTCACGATGGGCCTGGGCAAGGACATCATCGGCAATCCCGTGGTGGCCGACCTCGCGAAGATGCCGCACGTGCTGGTGGCCGGTACCACCGGCTCGGGCAAGTCGGTGGGCATCAACGCGATGATCCTGTCGCTGCTCTACAAGGCCGAGGCACGCGACGTTCGCCTGCTCATGATCGACCCGAAGATGCTCGAAATGTCGGTCTACGAAGGCATCCCGCACCTGCTGGCACCCGTGGTCACCGACATGCGCCAGGCCGCGCACGGCCTGAACTGGTGCGTGGCCGAGATGGAGCGCCGCTACAAGCTCATGAGCAAGCTCGGCGTGCGCAACCTGGCCGGCTACAACACCAAGATCGACGAAGCCAAGGCGCGGGAAGAGTTCATCTACAACCCCTTCAGCCTCACGCCGGACGATCCGGAACCGCTGAAGCGCGAGCCGCACATCGTGGTCATCATCGACGAGCTAGCCGACCTGATGATGGTGGTCGGCAAGAAGATCGAAGAGCTGATTGCCCGCCTTGCGCAAAAGGCCCGCGCCGCTGGCATCCACCTGATCCTGGCCACGCAGCGCCCCAGCGTCGACGTGATCACCGGCCTCATCAAGGCCAACATCCCCACGCGCATCGCGTTCTCGGTGGGCTCCAAGATCGACAGCCGCACCATCCTCGACCAGATGGGTGCCGAGGCGCTGCTGGGCATGGGCGACATGCTCTACATGGCCAGCGGCACGGGTCTGCCGATCCGCGTGCACGGTGCCTTCGTGAGCGACGAGGAAGTGCACCGCGTGGTGGCCTACCTCAAGAGCCAGGGCGAGCCCGACTACATCGAGGGCGTGCTCGAAGGCGGCACGGTCGATGGCGACGGTGATGGCGACCTGCTCGGCGGCGGCGACGGCGAAAAAGACCCGATGTACGACCAGGCGGTCGAGGTCGTGCTCAAGAACCGCAAGGCCAGCATCTCGCTGGTGCAGCGCCACCTGAAGATCGGCTACAACCGCGCCGCGCGCCTGGTCGAGGACATGGAAAAGGCCGGCCTCGTGAGCGCCATGAGCGGCAGCGGCCAGCGCGAGATCCTCGTGCCCGCGCGCCAGGCGGAGTGAGCCGCCGGCACGCCATCGACCACCACCGCCAGCACAACTGCAGGGCCGGTTACGTGCTGAGAGGCAATTTGCAAACGAGCACCAGTGCCGCTGCAAATCTTCATCAAAGCCTACAGATGCCGGCATCTGCGGCGGGTAGTGTCGATGGACATCGCAGCAACGTTTTTCCGAGGAATCTCCCATGAAGAAAACCCGCCTCTGGCTGTTGGCCGGCCTGATCTGCACGGTGGCCGGCAGTGCTTGGGCCGACGGGCTCGAAAGCCTCGAAGCCTTCGTGAAGACCGTCAAGTCCGGCCGCGCCGAGTTCACCCAGACCGTGACGGCCCCGCCGCGCGAGGGCCAGCCGGGCCGCGTGAAGACGTCGACCGGCACCTTCGAATTCCATCGCCCCGGCAAATTCAAGTTCGACTATCGCAAGCCCTTTGCCCAGAGCATCGTGGCCGACGGCAAGACGCTGTGGCTCTATGACGCCGACCTGAATCAGGTCACGCAGCGCACCCAGGCGCAGGCACTGGGCTCGACGCCCGCAGCGCTGATTGCCTCCGCCGCCGACCTGCGCGCCCTGCAGGCCGACTTCGCGCTGGAAGCCGCGCCCGAGCGCGACGGCCTGCAGTGGGTCAAGGCCACGCCGAAGAACAAGGACGGCCAGCTGCAGAGCGTGATGGTCGGCTTCCAGGGTGACGCGCTCGCGGCCCTCGAGATCCTGGACAGCTTCGGCCAGCGCTCGGTGCTCAAGTTCAGCAAGGTCGAGGTGAACCCGACGCTGCCCGCCAGCACCTTCGAGTTCAAGGCGCCCGCGGGCGCCGACGTGCTCAAGCAGTAATCACCCTCAGCAGGACAGTCCCCGGTTTGGCCCCGCGCACCCACCAGCCCCTCGCCGAGCGCCTGCGTCCCAAGACGCTCGGCGAAGTGATCGGCCAGCAGCACCTGCTCGGTCCGGGCATGTCGCTGCGCATCGCCTTCGAGTCGGGCCAGCCGCACTCCTGCATCCTCTGGGGCCCGCCGGGCACCGGCAAGACGACCATCGCGCGGCTCATGGCCGACGCCTTCGACGCGCAGTTCCTGAGCATCAGCGCGGTGCTGGGCGGCGTGAAGGACATCCGCGAGGCGGTCGAGCAGGCTACCGTCGCGCGCGACGGGCTCACGCAGCAGCGCACCATCGTCTTCGTGGACGAGGTGCACCGTTTCAACAAGAGCCAGCAGGACGCGTTCCTGCCGCACGTCGAGTCGGGCCTGTTCACGTTCATCGGCGCGACCACCGAGAACCCGTCGTTCGAAGTCAATTCGGCCTTGCTGTCGCGGGCGGCGGTGTACGTGCTGCAGTCGCTCAACGAAGGCGACCTGAAGCAGATCGTCGCCAAGGCGCAATCGATCCAGGCGGTTCCAGCCATCGACGAGGCGGCCATCGACCGCCTGGTCGCCTACGCGGACGGCGACGCGCGCCGCCTGCTCAACACGCTCGAGACCCTGGCGGTTGCCGCCGGCGCCGAGAAGCTCACGAACATCACCGACGAGTGGCTGCTGCGCGTGCTCGGCGAGCGCATGCGCCGCTACGACAAGGGCGGCGAGCAGTTCTACGACACCATCAGCGCGCTGCACAAATCGGTGCGCGGCAGCGACCCCGACGCCGCACTCTACTGGTTCGTGCGCATGCTCGACGGCGGCGCCGACCCGCGCTACATGGCGCGCCGCCTCGTGCGCATGGCCAGCGAAGACATCGGCCTGGCCGACCCGCGCGCGCTGCGCCTGGCGCTCGATGCGGCCGAGGTCTACGAGCGCCTGGGTACCCCCGAAGGCGAGCTGGCACTGGCGGAGTGCGTGGTCTACCTGGCCATCGCGCCCAAGTCGAACGCGGTCTACAAGGCCTACAACGCGGTGCGCGCGCTGGTGAAGAAAGACAGCACGCGCCCGGTGCCGATGCACCTGCGCAATGCGCCGACCAAGCTCATGAAGGAGCTCGACTACGGCAAGGGGTACCGCTACGCGCACGACGAGGAGGGCGGTTTCGCCGCCGGCGAGCGCTACCTGCCCGAGGGGCTGGAAGGCCAAGTGTTCTACGAACCGGTCGAACGCGGGCTCGAAATCCGCATCGCGGAAAAGCTGCGCGAACTGCGTCGCCTCAACACAAATTCAGATCGCTGATACAGGTTTGCGCATCTGCATGACTTCACGCGCATACAGCATGAAGTGAGCGGGTAAACCCCGGTCATCCCGCCCCAAAACAGCG
Organism: Variovorax sp. V35; assembly: GCF_041154465.1. Lineage (NCBI taxonomy): Bacteria > Pseudomonadati > Pseudomonadota > Betaproteobacteria > Burkholderiales > Comamonadaceae > Variovorax > Variovorax sp. V35. The sequence continues at coordinate 5,706,335 of NZ_AP028666.1, read as the reverse complement.
CCGGGGCGTGTCTACAATCCCGCCCACCAAATCTGCCGGCGACACATGTTGGCTGGTTTTTTGCTTGTCAAGCCAGTGGCGCCAAACCGGTGCCTCGGTAGGTGAATGGCACCCGCAAGGTGCAACACATAGGGAATCGCGTTATGGAAATATTGCTGCAGCAGATCATCAACGGTCTGGTTCTCGGCAGCATGTATGCCTTGATAGCCTTGGGCTACACCATGGTGTACGGCATCATCAATCTGATCAATTTTGCGCACGGTGAAGTGCTGATGGTGGGGGCGCTCACAAGCTGGACCATCATCGGTCTCATGAAGGACGGAATGCCCAACACACCGGGCTGGCTGATCCTCTTCGTTGCGCTGATCATTGCCTGCGTCGTCGCGGCAAGCCTCAACTTCGTGATCGAGAAAGTGGCCTACCGGCCGCTGCGCAACAGCCCCAAGCTCGCACCGCTCATCACCGCCATCGGCGTGTCGATCCTGCTGCAGACGCTGGCCATGATCATCTGGAAGCCGACCAACAAGGCGTATCCCAACCTGCTGCCGACCGACCCCATCCACGTGGGCGGCGCCGTGATCTCGCCCACGCAGGTCATGATCCTCAGCGTCACGGCGTTCTCGCTCGTGATCCTGATGTGGCTGGTCAACTACACCAAGCTCGGCCGCGCGATGCGCGCCACTGCCGAGAACCCGCGCGTCGCGGCGCTCATGGGCATCCGGCCCGACATGGTCATCTCGGCCACCTTCATCATCGGCGCCGTGCTCGCGGCCATCGCCGGCGTGATGTACGCCTCCAACTACGGCATCGCGCAACATGCGATGGGCTTCCTGCCCGGCCTCAAGGCCTTCACGGCGGCCGTGTTCGGCGGCATCGGCAACCTGGCCGGCGCGGTGGTCGGCGGCATTCTGCTGGGCCTCATCGAGGCCATCGGCTCCGGCTACATCGGCACCCTCACGGGGGGCGTGCTGGGCAGCAACTACAGCGACATCTTCGCTTTCATCGTGCTGATCGTGATGCTCACGCTGCGGCCTTCGGGTCTGCTCGGCGAGCGCGTGGCGGACCGGGCCTGAGGAGCAGCACACCATGAAGAACAGCAAGAACCTCGCGCTCTACATCCTCGGCGTGGTCGCCGTGCTGGCGCTGCCGATCCTGTTGCAGACCCAGGGCAATGCCTGGGTGCGCATCGCCGACATCGCATTGCTCTACGTGATGCTCGCGCTCGGCCTGAACATCGTGGTCGGCTACGCCGGCCTGCTCGACCTGGGCTACGTGGCCTTCTTTGCGGTCGGCGCGTACCTCTACGCGCTGATGGGCTCGTCGCACCTCTCGGACACCTTTCCGTGGTTCAAGGCGATGTTCCCGAACGGGCTGCACACCTCGCTCCTGATCGTGGTTCCGCTCGCGCTGGTGGTGGCCGGGGTGCTCGGCGCGATGCTGGGGGCGCCCACGCTGAAGCTGCGCGGCGACTACCTGGCCATCGTCACGCTCGGCTTCGGTGAAATCATCCGGGTGTTCCTGAACAACCTGGACCAGCCGATCAACATCACCAACGGGCCGAAGGGCATCACGGCGATCGACTCCATCAAGTTCTGGGGTCTCGACCTCGGCAAGGCGTGGAAGTTCGACGGCTTCACGATCTCCTCGGTCACGCTGTACTACTACCTGTTCCTGGCGCTCGTGGTGGCCACCATCATCATTTCGCACCGCCTGCAGATCTCGCGCATCGGCCGCGCCTGGATGGCCATCCGCGAAGATGAAATCGCTGCCAAGGCGATGGGCATCAACACCCGCAACATGAAGCTGCTGGCCTTCGGCATGGGCGCCAGCTTCGGCGGCGTGTCGGGTGCGATGTTCGCGGCCTTCCAGGGCTTCGTGTCGCCCGAGTCCTTCAGCCTGATGGAGTCGGTGATGATCGTCGCCATGGTCGTGCTGGGCGGCCTCGGGCACTTGCCCGGCGTCATCCTGGGCGCCGTGCTGCTGGCCGCGCTGCCCGAAGTGCTGCGCTACGTGGCCGGCCCGCTGCAGGCGATGACCGACGGCCGCCTCGACGCGTCCATCCTGCGTCAGCTGTTCATCGCGCTGGCCATGATCGTCATCATGCTGATGCGCCCGCGCGGCCTGTGGCCGTCGCCGGAACACGGCAAGACGCTGACCAAGAAGAACGGCGCGCCCGTCGACCCGACCCATGCGGCCGTGGCGCCCGGCACGCTGCAGACCCATGCACCGGGCATCGACAGCCCCGCCGACGAAGTGCCGGGTGCGGCATCGCGTCCCATGTCCATCAATCCGTGAGCCAAGGACACACAGACATGACGACAGACACCATCCTCGACGTTCGCGGCATCTCCAAGCGCTTCGGCGGACTGCAGGCCCTCTCGGACGTGGGCATCACCATCAAGCGCGGCCAGGTCTACGGCCTGATCGGGCCCAACGGCGCCGGCAAGACGACCTTCTTCAACGTGATCACCGGGCTGTACACGCCCGACAGCGGCACCTTCGAGCTGGCCGGCAAGCCCTACCAGCCGACGGCCGTGCACGAAGTGGCCAAGGCCGGCATCGCGCGCACCTTCCAGAACATCCGCCTCTTCGCCGAAATGACGGCGCTGGAGAACGTGATGGTCGGGCGCCACATCCGCACGCATTCCGGCGTGTTCGGCGCCATGCTGCGCACCAAGGGCTTCAAGGCCGAAGAAGCGGCCATCGCCAAGCGGGCGCAGGAGCTGCTCGATTACGTGGGCATCGGCAAGTTCGCCGACTACAAGGCGCGCACGCTGAGCTACGGCGACCAGCGCCGCCTCGAGATCGCGCGTGCCCTGGCCACCGACCCCCAGCTCATCGCGCTGGACGAACCGGCCGCCGGCATGAACTCGACCGAGAAGGTCCTGCTGCGCGAGCTCATCGACCGCATCCGCAAGGACAACCGCACGATCCTGATCATCGAACACGACGTCAAGCTCATCATGGGCCTGTGCGACCGCGTCACCGTGCTCGACTACGGCAAGCAGATTGCCGAGGGCAACCCGGTCGAGGTACAGAAGAACGAAAAGGTGATCGAGGCCTACCTCGGCACCGGAGGACACTGAGATGAGCACCGCAGAAGCAACGATGGCAACCGCGACGGCACCGGCCGCCGCCAAGGCCGCAGGCAAGAACCTGCTCAAGGTCCGTGGCCTGAAGGTGGGCTACGGCGGCATCCAGGCCGTGAAGGGCGTGGACTTCGACGTGTTCGAGGGCGAGCTGGTCTCGCTCATCGGCTCCAATGGCGCTGGCAAGACCACCACCATGAAGGCCATCACCGGCACGCTGCCGGCCGGCGCGGGCGACATCGAGTTCCTGGGCCGCAGCATCAAGGGCCGTGGCGCCTGGGACCTGGTGGGCGAGGGCCTCGTGATGGTGCCCGAGGGCCGCGGCGTGTTCACGCGCATGACGATCACCGAGAACCTGCAGATCGGCGCCTACATCCGCAACGACAAGGCCGAGATCGCCAGCGACATGGAGCGCGTGTTCGTGACCTTCCCGCGCCTGCGCGAGCGCAAGGACCAACTGGCCGGCACGATGTCGGGCGGCGAACAGCAGATGCTGGCCATGGGCCGTGCGCTCATGGCGCGTCCGAAGGTGCTGCTGCTCGACGAACCCACCATGGGCCTGTCGCCGATCATGTGCGACAAGATCTTCGAGGTGGTGCAGACCGTGGCGTCGCAAGGCGTCACGATCCTGCTGGTTGAGCAGAACGCCAACCGCGCGCTGCAGCTGGCCGACCGCGGCTACGTCATGGAGTCGGGCCTCATCACGATGAACGGCGACGCCAAGGAACTGCTGCGCGACCCGCGCGTGCGCGCCGCCTACCTCGGCGAGTAAGCGCCGCCAGCGCCAAACGGCCAGCACCGCAGAGCGCGGTGGCTGGCCGTTTTTCCGTCTATCCCTATCCCATCATCGCGGCGGCGGCCTTGATCGCCTCGCGGATGCGCCCGTAGGTGCCGCAGCGGCACACGTTCTCGATGGCGTCGATGTCGGCGTCCGTCGGGGTGCGCGTGCGGCGCAGCAGGTCGACCGCGGCCATGATCTGGCCCGGCTGGCAGAAGCCGCACTGCGGCACATCGAGGTTCATCCAGGCCTGCTGCACCGGGTGCAGCGTGTTGCCGTTGGCAAGGCCCTCGATGGTCGTCACCTGGCGGCCGCGCACGTCGGACACGCGCACCGAGCAGGTCGTCACGGCCTTGCCGTCGACGTGGCAGGTGCAGGCCTTGCACACGTTGATGCCGCAGCCGTACTTCGGGCCGGTGATGCCGAGCTTGTCACGCAGCACCCACAGCAGCGCCAGGTCGTCGGGCGCCTCGACGTCGACGTTCTGGCCGTTCACCTTGAAAGATTGCACAGGCATGGCGGGTCTCCTCAGGCGGGGATCGGAACGTTGACGGGCGTGGGCAGCTTGCCCGGCGGGATCGGCGTGAAGTCGACCGGAAAGTTCAGCGGGAAGCTGCGCGGCTTGATGCCGGTGGCGCGCCCGTAGGCGTTGGCAATGGCGCCCGAACTCGCCGACAGGCCGACCTCACCCAGCCCGCCGATGGCCTCGCCATTGGCCGGCAGGATGATGATCTTCACGTCCTTCGGGTAGTGCTTCATGCGCGAGAAGTGGTACTGCGAGTAGCTGCCCTCCAGCGGCAGGCCGTTCTGGATGTGCAGCCCCGCCGACAGCACCAGCGCGATCGATTCGCACAGGCCGCCCTGCAGCTGCGCCTCGATGCCCGAGGGGTTGATCGGCGTGCCGACGTCGATGGCGATGGTCGCGCGCACCACGCGGGCCTGAGTCGGCACGCGCGCGTCGATCTCGACGATGCAGGCCGTGAACGACTTCGACTCCTGGTGCACGCCCACGCCCTGCGCAAAGCCCGCCGGCATCGCCTTGCCCCACTGCGCGGCCTCCGCCACGGCCTTCAGCACCGCGCGGGCGCGCGGCAGGCGCAGGTACTCGAGCCGGAAGGCGACCGGGTCCTTGCGCGCGGCGCGGGCCATCTCGTCGACCAGGATCTCTTCCACCAGCCGCGCGGGCTGGATGTGCACCGAGCGGTAGGAGCAGGTGTTCATGTCCATCGGCACCGGCGTCAGCAGCTTGGTCGTGACGCCGAAGTTGTACGGCGAGGTCACCATGGTCTTGAACATCACCTGCTCGATCGCGAAGTTGCCCACCGTCTGCGGGAAGGCGTTGGGCAGCGCGATGGCGGCGGCCTCGAGCATGTTGCCGAAGCCGTGGCGCGTGTCCAGGCGCACGCTGGCGATGCGCTGCTCGAAGGCGATCACCTGGCCCAGCAGCATCGTGGCGCGCGCCTTCTGGTAGATCGGCGGGCGGATGCGCGTGTGGCGCATGTCGTCGGTGCGGTGGTACATCAGGCGGCAGGGGCGTCCCAGCGCCTTCGACACCTGGATCGCCTGCAGCACTGGGTCCCAGAACAGGCGCCGCCCGAAGGAGCCGCCCGAGGGCACCGCATGCACGACGACCTTGTTCAGCGGCAGGCCCAGCTCGGCGGCCACCGCCTGCTGGGTGACGATGGGGCTCTGCAGCCCGGCCCAGATCTCGGCGCGATCCGCTCGCACGTCGGCAATCGCGCATTCGACTTCCATCGGGCAGTGCGCGGCCGGCGCGAACTCGAACTCGGCCTCGACCGTCAGCGCACCCAGCGGCGGCAGCGCAAAGGGCAGCAGCGACGACTTCAGCTTGCGCATGATGGTGGCGTTCGACTCGCCGTCGAGCGGCCCCGCGGCCCAGGTCACGTCGAGCGCGTTCACCGCGGCCCAGGCCTGGCCGAAGGTCTCGGCCATCACCGCCACGCCGGGCGGCGTCGGCGTGATGCCGTTGGTGGCGGGAATCGGCACCACGCCGATCACGCCCGGCATGCTCATCACGGTGTTCATGTTGTTGATGCCGACGAACTTGCCGTTGATGGTCGGCGGGCGCCGCACCATCGTCGGCTTGGCATTGGGCACCGCCTGGTCGAGCGTGAACTTCTTGCGCCCGGTGACGATGTCCAGCGCATCGAGCCGCGTCACGCGCTGGCCGACCACCGAAGGCGTCGAGCCCGAGAGCAGGCCGCCGAGGCCGCCCAGCACCGGCATGCCGGCGTGCATCGAGCGCACGCTCGACGAGCCGCCCGTGAGCTGGTTCCAGATCAGCTCGGGACTCGCGTCGGCCGACGTGACCTCGATCGCGCTCAGCGGCAGGCGCAGCTTGTCGGCCAGCATCATCGCGCTGGCCGTGGCGATGCCCTGGCCCACTTCGAGGCGCGGCAGCGCCAGGCGCACGCGGCCGTCGCTGGTGTTTGTCACCTTCACCAGCGGCATGGTCGGCAGCGAGGTCAGCGTGACCGCGTCACCGATGTCGATCAGGTCGGTGGTGTCGGGTGGGGTCATGGGCAGCAGCGCGGCCACCGCGGAGGCGGGCGCCGTGAGGGCGCCGAGCCCCGCGATGCCGGCCGCCGCCGATGCCAGCGGCGCGGCCGTGGCGTAGCCGAGCACGTCGCGCCGGCGCAGGCCGTGCGCATCCCCGTCGTCCGGCCCGCGCGCGGGGCGCGGGTCCTTGTTCGAACGCTTCATCGTTGTCTCCTTGTTGTTTGGCGAACGCGGATGACTGTGGCACCATCGCCGCGCCGAAGATGTCGTTGCAACGACATTTCTTACGGACCCCGCCGACCGGCGCCTGCGACGGATCGGCCGATGCGATGTCACGAGGGACGACAGCAGGAGGCGCGATGTCGAACGCGTTGGAGAACATGCTTCGCGAGAGCCTGTGGGCGCGCGCGCTCACGGACGACGAACTCGACCGCGTCGTCCAGGAGTCGCACGAGCGCGTGGTGCCGGCCGGCGGATTCGTCGTGCGGCGCGGCGAGCCGGCCGATCACTGGATCGGCGTGATCGACGGCCTCATGAAGATGTCGGTGTCGCTGCCCGACGGGCGCGTGTCCACCTTCACCGGCGTGACCGCCGGCGGCTGGGGCGGCGAAGGCTCGCTGCTCACCCCCGGATGCTGGCGCTACGACGGCGTCGCGCTGCGGCCCACGCGCGTGGCCTGCGTGCCGCGGCACAGCTTCGAGCGGCTGATGTCCACCAGCATCGACTTCAATCGGTTTCTGTTGTTACACATCAATGCGCGGCTGAGCCTGTTCATCGGCCTCATGGAATTCGATCGCCTGCTCGGCCCCGACGCGCGCGTGGCGCGCTGCCTGGCCAGCCTGTTCGACCCCATCCTCTATCCGCGCGCCACCCGCTTCGTGCGGCTGAGCCAGGACGAGATCGGCCTCTTGTCGGCCGTGTCGCGCCAGCGTGCCAACCGCGCGCTGCATGCGCTGCAGCGCGACGGCCTGTTGCGCATCGAGCACGGGGGTGTGGAAGTGCTCGACCTCGCGGGCCTGCGCACCTACCAGAGCGGGGCGGCCGAAGCGGCGGCGGCCGTGGCTGCGGCCACCGACACGCAGGCCGCAGCGCCCCTGGACGACCTCGTCAGTCCACCTTCGCCCCGGTGGCCTTGACCACCTTCTCGTACTTGGCCAGTTCGCTCTTCATGAAGCTGCCGAACTGCTCGGACGAGTTGCCGACCGGCTCGGCCAGCATCGAGGCGAAGCGGGTCTTCGTTTCCGGCGCGTTCAGCGCGGCGACGAAGGCCTGATTCAGTTTCGCGACCACCTCGGGCGGCGTGCCGGCCGGTGCGACCAGGCCCCACCAGGTGTCGATCGAGAAGCCCTTGAGCGTGTCGGCCACGGGCGGCACGTCGGGCAGGGCGCTGCTGCGCTTGAGCGTCGTGACCGCGATCGCCTTCAGCTTGCCCGAGCGGATGTTCGGCGCGGCCGTGGCGAGGTTGTCGAAGTTGAAGTCGACCTGGCCCGACAGCAGCGCCAGCTGCGCCGGGTTGCCGCCGTTGTACGGAATGTGTACCGCGAAGATGCCCGCTTCCTTCTTGAACAGCTCGCCCGCCAAGTGGCCGGCGCTGCCGTTGCCGCCGCTGGCGTAGTTGAGCTTGGCCGGGTTGGCCTTGGCGTAGCGGATCAGGTCGGCCAGCGTGCGGATGTTCAGGCGGTTGGCCGTCTCGGCGTTCATCACCAGCACGTTGGGCACGCGCACCATCTGCGTGATCGGCGCGAAGTCGGTCGCGGCGTTGAATGGCATCTTGCTGTACAGCCACGGGTTCACCGCGTTCGTGGCCGTGGCCGCGATGCCGATCGTGAGGCCGTCCGCCGGCGCCTTGGCGACGAAGTCTGCGCCGATGTTGCCGCCCGCGCCGGGCTTGTTGTCGATGATGACGGGGCCGCCCAGCGTGTCCTTCACCTGCTCGGCCAGGATGCGCGCCGTGTTGTCGATCGGGCCGCCGGCCGCGTAGGGCACGACGAGGCGGATCGGGCGATGTTGCTGGGCTGCGGCGTGGCCGGTACCTAGCACCGCGGTGCTGGCGATCAGGGTCAGGAGGAAGTGTCTCGTCTTCATGTTGTTCTGCGGAAAGGAAAGGGGAACGCGAAGGCTCAGGGCAGGGCTTTGTCGGCTTCGGTGGTGAAAGCGTCGGCGAAGAACTCTTCTTCGGGCAGGCCGGCCAATGCCACGTAGTCGCGCTTGGCCGAGTCGACCACGATCGGCGCACCGCAGGCATAGACCTGGTGGGCCGACAAGTCCGTGAAGTCTTCCAGCACCGCCTGGTGGACGAAGCCGGTGCGGCCGGTCCAGTTGTCTTCCGGCGTGGCGTTCGACACCACGGGCACGTAGCGCAGGTTCGGCATCGCGGCCAGCTGCTCGCGCAGCCAGGCGTCCATGTACAGGTCTTCGGGGCGGCGCCCGCCCCAGTAGAGCGCGGTGGGCCGGTCGATGCCCTTGAACTGCATGTGCTCGAGCAGCGCCTTGATGGGGGCGAAGCCCGTGCCCGAGGCCAGCAGGATCATCGGCTTGTCGGAGTCCTCGCGCAGGAAGAAGCTGCCGAACGGGCCTTCGATGCGCAGAATCTCTTTTTCCTTCATCGCGCCGAAGACATGGTCGGTGAACTTGCCGCCCGGCAGGTGCCGCAGGTGCAGCTCCAGGCCCGTGCCCGGCACGGCCACCGTGTGCGGCGCGTTGGCCATCGAGTAGCTGCGGCGCGCGCCGTCGCGCAGGATGAATTCGACGTACTGGCCTGCATAGAACTGCAGCGGCTCGCCGGCCGGCAGTTGCAGGCGCAGCATCATCACGTCGTGCGACTGGCGCGTGAGCGCCATCACGCGCACCGGCATCTTGCGGATCGGCAGCGCGCCGGCCTCGGTGACCTGGCGCGACTCCAGCACCACGTCGCTCGTCGGATGGGCGCAGCAGGTCAGCACGTAGCCGGCCAGTTGCTCCTCGGCGCTCAGCGCCTTGCTCTGGTGCGGGCCGAGCGTGACCTCGCCCGACAGCTTCTTGCACTTGCAGGAACCGCAGGCGCCGTCCTTGCAACCGTAGGGGAGGCCGATGCCTTGGCGGATGCCGGCCGCGAGGATGGTTTCGTCGCCCTGGACCACGAAGTGGCGCCCGCTGGGTTCGACGGTGATGGAAAAGCCCGCTTCGTGCGGCGCTGTAGCAGTCATCGGTATTCTTCGGGGGTGAACTTTCCCGGCTGTGTGCGGCCGGGACAACTGAATTGAGACAGGAAACCCGGATTTTGCCTTCAATCAATAGTCCCTCCGGCGCACTGCCGGCCCGGTTCCGGCGCGAGCGCCTGCTGATCGTCGGCTGCGGCGACGTCGGCCAGCGCGTGGCGCGCAACCTGCGCGGGCGCATGCAGCTGGTGGCGCTCACGTCCTCGGCCGACCGCGTCGCGGCGCTGCGCGCGGCCGGCATCCGGCCGCTGGTGGGCAACCTGGACGACCGCGCCACCCTGCGCCGCCTGGCAGGCATCGCCACCCGCGTGGTGCACCTGGCGCCGCCCGCGCGCGAGGGCGGCGCGGCCTGGTGGCGCGACCAGCGCACCGTGTCGCTGGCGCAGGCGCTGCGGCTGCGCTCGCTGCCCTCGGCGCTGGTCTATGGCTCGACCAGCGGCGTGTACGGCGACTGCGGCGGCGCGCGCGTGAGCGAAACGCGCGGCGTGCGCCCCGACACCCCGCGCTCCCACCGGCGCGTCGATGCCGAGCGCGCCGTGCGCTGGTTCGGCCGCAGCACCGGCGTGCGCACCAGCATCCTGCGCATCCCGGGCATCTACGCGCCCGACCGCGAGAACGGCACGCCGCGCGGCCGCCTGGAACGCGGCACGCCCGTGCTGCGCCGCGAGGACGACGTCTACACCAGCCACATCCATGCCGACGACCTCGCGCGCGCCTGCGTGGCGGCGCTGTTTCGCGGCAAGCCCCAGCGCGTGGTGCACGCGTCGGACGACACCGAGCTGCGCATGGGCGACTACTTCGACCTGGCCGCCGATCTCTACGGCATGCCCCGCCCGCCGCGCGTGGCGCGCGATGAGGCGCAGCGGCAATTGCCGCTGCAGCTGCTGAGCTTCATGGGCGAATCGCGCCGGCTCGACAACACGCGGCTCAAGCGCGAGCTGCGCGTGCGGCTCGCGCATCCGACGGTGCACACCGGCCTGCAGCCCGCAGAAGCCTGACAGGACGCAACCCGTGAACAAACAGAGCGTTCGCATTCCCGACGGCCATCCGACCTTCGGCTCGACCGCCGTTTTCGACACCCTCAAGTACGCACCCGGCGTCAAGGCCGGCGGCCTGCTGTTCGTGGCGGGGCAGGTCGGCCTGCGTGCCGACGGCAGCGTGCCCGAGAGCGCCGCGGAACAGGCCGACTGGGCCTTCCGGCGACTGGGCGTGGTGCTCGAGAGCGCGGGGCTCGGCTTTGCCGACCTGGTGGAGATCGTGAGCTACCACGTCGACGTCGAGCACGAGCTGGCGGGCTTTCGCGAGGTGAAGGACCGCTACATCACCGAGGATTTCCCGGCGTGGACCATCCTTGGCGTGGCGGCGCTGGCGCGGCCGGCGCTGCGGGTGGAGATTCGCGCCGTGGCGGCGTTGAAGACCGCGCAAGCGGGCTGACACCGAAGCGGATGCCCAGGGGCCGGGCGTACCATCGCGGCACAGGTTCCAGATCGAACCGATCGAAGCGAAGCGGACGAAACGAATGCCCCAAACGATTGAAGCGTTGCTTGCCGATCAAGGCGCACAGGCTGTCCTCGCCTACTTGAACGCGCGCGTGCCGCATCGGTACACCGGGATCTACAGGATCCGCGCCGACCTGGTCACGAGCCTCTACCTGCACGACAAGCAAGGCGAACTGATCCCCGAGAACATCGCCGTCGTGCCCTTCGAGGCGAGCATCTGTCCCTTTGTCCTGCGCGACGGGTGGTTCCGCACCGACGACTCGAGCGTGGACGAGCGCTTTGCCACGCACCCCGGACGGGACTACACCATCAGTTACCACGGCGTTCCGCTCTTGAACCCCTCGGGCGCGGTCGCTGGCACCTTGTGCCACTTCAACTTCACGGCCGTGCCGCTGCCGGACGACGAGTTCGAGCTGCTGCACCATGCCGCCTTGTCGCTGCAGGTGAAGCTCGCCGACGTGCTTGGCTAGGGCGGGGCGCTGCCTGGCCCGAAAGGCCCAGAGGCAAAGAAAAACCCGCTGCGCCAGTGAAGCGAGCGGGTTTCTTGATGTGGGGGTGAGACGGTGTCGTCTCGTGGTGCCCGGGGCCGGAATCGAACCGGCACACCTTTCGGTGGGGGATTTTGAGTCCCCTGCGTCTACCAATTTCACCACCCGGGCACATCCTGAAGGAAGCCCAAAATTATGGCACAGTGGCTGGCATGAATTATCCGACGATCGAAGACGCCATCGGCAAGACCCCTCTGGTTGCCCTGCAACGCATCCATGCCGCGGAAAACGCCAAGCGTGGCAACGTGATCCTGGGCAAGCTCGAAGGCAACAACCCGGCGGGCTCGGTCAAGGACCGGCCGGCGCTGTCGATGATCAAGCGGGCCGAGGAGCGCGGTGAAATCAAGCCCGGCGACACGCTGATCGAGGCCACCTCGGGCAATACCGGCATCGCGCTGGCGATGGCCGCGGCCATCAAGGGCTACCGCATGGTGCTGATCATGCCGGAGGACCTCTCGGTGGAACGCGCCCAGACCATGAAGGCCTTCGGTGCCGAGCTGGTGCTCACGCCCAAGAGCGGCGGCATGGAATACGCGCGCGACCTGGCCGAGCAGATGGTCGCCCAGGGCAAGGGCCGCGTGCTCGACCAGTTCGCCAACCCCGACAACCCGCGCATCCACTACGAGACCACCGGCCCCGAGATCTGGACCGACACGCACGGCAAGATCACGCACTTCGTGAGCGCGATGGGCACCACGGGCACCATCACCGGCGTCTCGCGCTACCTGAAGGAAAAGAACCCAGCGGTGCGCATCGTCGGCGCGCAGCCGGCCGAAGGCTCGCGCATTCCGGGCATCCGCAAGTGGCCGGTCGAGTACCTGCCCAAGATCTACGACCCGAGCCGCGTCGACGAAGAAATCAGCGTGAGTCAGGACGATGCCGAAGAGATGTGCCGGCGCTTGGCGCGCGAAGAGGGCATCTTCGGCGGCATCTCGGCAGCCGGCGCGCTGTGGGCGGCCATCGAGGTGTCGAAGAAGGTCGAGAACGCCACCATCGTCTTCGTGGTCTGCGACCGCGGCGACCGCTACCTGTCGACGGGCGTTTTCCCCGCCTGATCCCTTCACACTGCGGCGGCGCCTTCATCGGGCGCCGCACGCCCGAGAAAAAGAACAGAGACTTTCCATGCCCCACCCCAAGTTCTGCCAGGCCTGCGCCACCCCGCTCGAATGGATCGCGTTGATGGAAGACGGCGGTCCCAAGGAGCGCCTGCGCTGCCCCAATTGCGGCCACACGCACTGGAACAACCCCACGCCCGTGCTGGCGGCCATCGTCGAGTACCGCGGCCAGGTGCTGCTGGCGCGCAATGCGGCCTGGCCGGGCAAGATGTTTGCGCTCATCACCGGCTTCATGGAGGCCGGCGAGACGCCTGAGGAGGGCATCGCGCGCGAGGTCAAGGAAGAAACCAACCTGGACGTCAGCGCCGCCAAGCTCGTCGGGGCCTACGACTTCCAGCGCATGAACCAGATCATCATCGCGTACCACGTGGTGGCCGACGGCGAGGTGAAGCTCTCGCCCGAGCTGGTGGACTACCGCCTCTACGACCTGCCCGACCTGCGGTGCTGGCCCGCCGGCACCGGCTATGCGCTGGCCGACTGGCTGCGCACGCGCGGCCACGAGCCCGTGTTCTTCACCGCGGCGGAAAACGAAGAGCGTCGCCGCGGCCTGAACCTGCCGCCGGAGCCTGGCAATGCAAGTTGACCGCGAAATCGACACGCGCGGCCTCAACTGCCCGCTGCCGATCCTGAAGGCGAAAAAATCGCTCAACGACATGGCGAGCGGCCAGCTGCTGAAGGTGGTGTCGACCGACCCGGGTTCGGTGCGCGACTTCCAGGCCTTTGCGCGCCAGACCGGCAACGAGCTGGTGGCGCAGGAGACCGTGGGCAGCGACTTCATTCACGTGCTGAAGCGGCGCTAGCGTCGGCAACCGACCAAAGAAAAAGGGGCCTCGCGGCCCCTTTTTTGTTTTCAGCGCTTTGCGGCGCCCTCAGAGCTTCAGGCTCTTGAGGTACTCGCGGAACTGCACGCCCACCTCGGGGTGCGCCAGTGCCAGCTCCACCGACGCCTGCAGGAAGCCTTCCTTGCTGCCGCAGTCGTAGCGGATGCCCTTGTACGAGTAGGCGTAGACCGACTCCTTCTTCATCAGCGCCGCGATGCCGTCGGTCAGCTGGATCTCGCCGCCCGCGCCCTTGGGCTGGTTGCGGATCTCGTCGAACACGCCGGGCGTGAGGATGTAGCGGCCGGCCACACCGAGGCGCGAGGGCGCGTCTTCGGGCTTGGGCTTCTCGACCATGCGGTTGACCTTCACGAGGCCGTCTTCCACGTTCTCGCCGGCCACGATGCCGTAGCGCTTGACGTGTTCCAGCGGCACCTCTTGCACGGCCAGCACCGAGGCGCCCAGGCGCGCGAAGACTTCGGTCATCTGCGCCAGCACCGGCTGGCCACCGACAGGGCCGACCATCAGGTCGTCCGCCAGCAGCACGGCGAAGGGCTCGTTGCCCACCAGGTGCTCGGCGCACAGCACGGCATGGCCCAGGCCCAGCATGCGCGGCTGGCGCACGTAGGAGCAGGTCATGTCGTCGGGCGACACCGAACGGGCGATTTCGAGCAGCGCGTCCTTGCCGCTGGCTTCGAGCTGGCTTTCGAGCTCGTAGGCGGTGTCGTAGTGGTCTTCGATCGCGCGCTTGTTGCGCCCGGTCACAAAAATCATGTCGCGGATGCCCGCGGCATAGGCTTCTTCGACGGCGTACTGGATCAGCGGCTTGTCGACCACGGGCAGCATCTCTTTGGGCTGCGCCTTGGTGGCCGGCAGAAAGCGGGTGCCGAAGCCTGCAACAGGGAATACGGCCTTGCGGATGCGCGTCGGGGAAGAAGTGGACATGGGCGGTTCAGTGTCGTTTGAAAGAGGAAAGAAGAGGGTTGGGAGAGGATGCAGCGCAAAGCCTGCATCCGCATCCTAAGCCCCCACCCTGGCCTCGTCTGTCAGCCGAGGCGCACAAGCTGGCCGCGCAGGCGCTCCAGCGTGGCGGTGAAATCGGCCAGGCGCGTGCGCTCCTGTTCGATCACGGCGGGCGGCGCCTTGGCCACGAAGGCCTCGTTGCCGAGTTTGCCGTGCACCTTGGCGATCTCGCCCTCGATGCGTGCAATTTCCTTGCCGATGCGCAGCTTCTCGGCTGCCTTGTCGATCTCCATGTGCAGGCACAGGCGCGTCGTGCCCACCACCGCTACGGGCGCGGCTTCGGCGGCGGCCTGCCACGAGGCCTCGTCGTCGAACACCTTCACTTCCTTGAGCTTGGCCAGTGCCTGCAGCACCGGGGCCGCATCGCGCAGGAAGGCCGCGCCCTCCGCGTCGTCGGCCACCGCGTACAGCGGCAGGCGCGTGGCGGGCGACACGTTCATCTCGCCGCGCAGCGTACGGCAGGCGTCGACCAGCGCCTTCAGGCGCGCCACGTGCGCTTCTGCGGCTTCGTCGATCTTCTCCGGCTGGCTCTGCGGGTAGGCCGCGATCATGATCGACGCGCCTTCGCGGCCCGCGACCTTCGACACCTTCTGCCACAGCTCTTCGGTGATGAACGGGATGATCGGGTGCGCCAGGCGCAGCAGCGCCTCGAGCACGCGGATCAGCGTGCGGCGCGTGGCGCGTTTTTGCGCGTCGTCGCCGGTCTGGATCTGCACCTTGGCGATCTCGAGGTACCAGTCGCAGAACTCGTCCCAGGCGAACTGGTAGATCGCGTTGGCCACGTTGTCCAGGCGGTATTCCTCGAAGCCCTTGGCCACTTCGGCCTCGACGCGCTGCAGCTGCGAGACGATCCAGAAGTCTGCGCGGCTGAACTTCAGGTAGCCATGCGCCTTGCCGCCGACCTGGCAGTCTTCCTTGGTGTGCTCCAGCAGGCCGCAGTCCTGGCCTTCGCAGTTCATCAGCACGAAGCGCGTGGCGTTCCACAGCTTGTTGCAGAAGTTGCGATAGCCCTCGCAGCGCTTCGAGTCGAAGTTGATGCTGCGGCCCAGCGAGGCCAGCGAGGCAAAAGTGAAGCGCAGCGCATCGGCGCCGAAGGCCGGAATGCCCTCCGGGAATTCCTTCTGCGTGTTCTTGCGCACCGCCGGTGCGGTCTCGGGCTTGCGCAGGCCTTGCGTGCGCTTGTCGAGCAGCGCGGGCAACTCGATGCCGTCGATCAGGTCGACCGGGTCGAGCACGTTGCCTTCCGACTTGCTCATCTTCTTGCCCTGGGCGTCGCGCACCAGGCCGTGGATGTACACGTCCTTGAAC
The DNA here is from genome assembly GCF_041154465.1 of Variovorax sp. V35. Classification (NCBI taxonomy): domain Bacteria; kingdom Pseudomonadati; phylum Pseudomonadota; class Betaproteobacteria; order Burkholderiales; family Comamonadaceae; genus Variovorax; species Variovorax sp. V35. Next base: position 5,690,440 of record NZ_AP028666.1, on the reverse strand, counting down.
GGCACAGTGCCCATGAAGTGCTTGGTCATCATGATCATCCGGGCGACCCAGAAGAAGATGATGTCGTAGCCCGTCACGAGCACGGTCGAGGGCAGGTACAGCGCCAGGTCCTGCGTCTTCTCGGGCCAGCCCAGCGACGAGAAGGGCACCAGCGCCGACGAGTACCAGGTGTCGAGCACGTCTTCGTCGCGCGTGAGCGTCTTGCCCGGCGCCTTGGCCTGCGCCTCGGCTTCGGTCTCGGCCACGTACACCTTGCCGTCTTCGTCGTACCAGGCCGGAATCTGGTGGCCCCACCAGAGCTGGCGCGAAATGGTCCAGTCCTGGATGTTCTCCATCCAGTGGTTGTAGGTGTTGACCCAGTTCTCGGGCACGAAGCGCACCTCGCCCGACTTCACGACGTCGATGGCCTTCTGCGCGATCGACTGGCCGTCGGCGCCGGGGCGCGTCATGGCCACGTACCACTGGTCGGTGAGCATGGGCTCGACCACGGCGCCCGAGCGCGCGCAGCGCGGCACCATGAGGCGGTGCTTCTTCACCTCGACCAGCAGGCCCAGCGCCTCGAGGTCGGCCACGATGGCCTTGCGCGCCACGAAGCGGTCCATGCCGCGGTACTTTTCAGGCGCGTTGTCGTTGATGGTCGCGTCCAGCGTCAGGATGCCGATCACCTCGAGCTTGTGACGCTGGCCCACGGCATAGTCGTTGTAGTCGTGCGCGGGCGTGACCTTGACCACGCCGGTGCCGAATTCCTTGTCGACGTAGTCGTCGGCAATGATGGGAATCAGCCGGTCTACCAGCGGCAGCTTCACGCGCTGGCCGATCAGGTGCTTGTAGCGTTCGTCCTCGGGGTGGACCATCACGGCCGTATCGCCGAGCATGGTCTCGGGGCGCGTGGTGGCCACCGTGAGCGTGCCGCTGCCGTCTTCCAGCGGGTAGGCGATGTGCCAGAGCGAGCCGTCTTCTTCCTCGCTCTCGACTTCGAGGTCGCTCACCGAGGTCTTGAGCACCGGGTCCCAGTTGCCCAGGCGCTTGCCGCGGTAGATCAGGCCTTCCTCGTACAGCTTCACGAAGGTGTGCGTGACCACCTTCGAGAGGTCGTCGTCCATCGTGAAGTACTCGCGGCTCCAGTCGACCGTGTCGCCCATGCGGCGCATCTGCTCGGTGATGGTGCTGCCCGACTTTTCCTTCCACTCCCACACGCGCGCCACGAAGTTCTTGCGGCCCAGGTCGTGGCGGCTGACCTTCTGCTCCTGCAGCTGGCGCTCCACCACGATCTGGGTGGCGATGCCCGCGTGGTCGGTGCCCGGCACCCACAGCGTGTTGGCGCCCTTCATGCGGTGGTAGCGCGTGAGGCTGTCCATGATCGTCTGGTTGAACGCATGGCCCATGTGCAGCGTGCCCGTGACGTTGGGCGGCGGCAGCTGGATCGCGAACGACTCGGCGCCTTCCTTGGGCTGCTGCGTGCCGCGGAAGCCCGCCTTGGCGTAGCCGCGCTGCTCCCATTCCGGGCCCCAGTGCGCCTCTATGGCGGCGGGTTCGAACGATTTGGACAGGCTCTCGAGGCCGGGCTGGGAGGTAGGTTCGCTCATGGGGAATGCAAAACGGCACCCTCGGGTGCCGTTGGTGACAGGGTGGGATTGCCCGGGATTTTACCGGGGCGGCCCGGGGTAACCCCAACCCCACATAATCGACTGATGCTGTTCCTGCTTTCCCCCGCGAAGTCGCTCGACTACGACACCCCCGTCCCCTCCGAAACCCCCGCCACCCAACCCCATTTCGAAGCCCCGCGCGGCCCCTCGGTCGAACTCATCAAGCTGCTGCGCGAGAAATCGCCCCAGGACATCGCCGAGCTGATGCACCTGTCGGACAAGCTCTCGGCCCTCAACGTGGCCCGCTACGCCGCCTGGTCGTCCAAGAGCACCGACAAGAACGCCCGCCAAGCCGCCTTCGCCTTCGACGGCGACGTCTACGGCGGTTTCGACGCCCGCAGCCTCACGCCCGCCCAGCTCGCCTGGGCCCAGGACCATGTGGGCATCCTCAGCGGCCTGTACGGCCTGCTGCGCCCGCTGGACCGCCTGCAGCCCTACCGGCTCGAAATGGGCACCGCGCTGGCCAACCGCCATGGCAAGGACCTGTACGCCTTCTGGGGCTCGCGCATCGCCGAGCACCTGAACGAGCGCCTGGCGGCCGACCGCACGCCGGTCGTCGTCAACGTCGCCTCGCAGGAGTACTTCAAGTCGGTCGACCAGAAGGTGCTCAAGGCGCGCGTGGTCGAATGCGTGTTCCAGGAGTGGAAGGGCGACAGGTACAAGATCGTGAGCTTCTTCGCCAAGCGCGCCCGCGGCCTGCTGGCGCGCTGGGCCGTGGTGCACCAGGCGGCCACGCCCAAGGCGCTGGAAAAATTCGACCTCGAGGGTTATGGTTTCGACGCTCAAGCGTCGACAGCCGAAAGGCTGGTGTTCAGAAGGAAAGTCTGATGTCCCAAGCGATCAGTCCGGAATTGCGCGAATGGCTGGTGGCCCAGCTCGCGGCCGGCCATTCGGTGCCCGCGTTGCGCATGTCGATGCGGGCGGCCGGCTGGCAGGATGCCGCCACCGACCTAGCACTGGCCCAGCTCGAAGCCGGCTTCCCCGATGTCGCGGCGGCCCTGGCGCCGGCGCGCACCGAGATGCCAGGCCCCGACCTCGACGGTGCGCCGCTGTACCTCGACGCCGGCGACCGCCGCGTGCAGGTGCTGCAGACCGTGCGGCATCCGCGCGTCGTCGTGTTCGGCAACCTGCTGTCGGCCGAGGAATGCGAAGGCCTGATCGCCGCCGCGCGCGTGCGGCTGGCGCGCTCGCTCACCGTCGAGACCCGCACCGGCGGCGAGGTGCTCAACGTCGATCGCACCAGCGACGGCATGTTCTTCGAGCGCGGCGAGAACGAGATCGTCGCGCGCCTCGAACAGCGCCTGGCCATGCTGCTGCGCTGGCCGCTCGAATACGGCGAGGGCCTGCAGATCCTGCGCTACGCGCCCGGCGCGCAGTACCGCCCGCACTACGACTACTTCGACCCGCACGAGCCCGGCACGCCCACCATCCTCAAGCGCGGCGGTCAGCGCGTGGCCACGCTCGTGATGTACCTGCAGGAACCCGAGCAGGGCGGCGCCACCACCTTCCCCGACATCGGGCTCGAAGTGGCCCCTGTGCGTGGCACCGGCGTCTTCTTCAGCTACGACCGGCCCGACCCCGCCACCCGCACGCTGCACGGCGGCGCGCCAGTGCTCGCGGGCGAGAAGTGGGTCGCCACCAAGTGGCTGCGCGAGCGCGAGTTCAAGTAAAAAGAAAAACAGGGAACCGATGAAAGTCACCGCCAACGGCCTGCAGATCGAAGTCGACGACACCGGCGGCGAAGGGCGCCCCGTCATCCTGCTGATCATGGGGCTGGGCATGCAACTGGTCGCCTGGCCCGATGCGTTCGTGCAGCAGCTGGTCGACGCCGGCTTTCGCGTGGTGCGCCACGACAACCGCGACATCGGCCTGAGCCAGGGCTTCGACCACCTCGGCACCGGCAACCTCGTGTGGGAAACCATCCGCCACCGCATCGGCCTGAAGGTGCGCAGCGCCTACACGCTGCAGGACATGGCGCTCGATTCGCTCGGCGTGCTCGACGCGCTGGGCATTGCCCGCGCCCACATCGTCGGCGCCTCGATGGGCGGCATGATCGCGCAGCGCATCGCCGCCACCGCGCCGCAGCGCACCGCCAGCCTCGTGAGCATCATGAGCTCCAGCGGCGCGCGCGGCCTGCCGGGCCCGCGCCGCGAGGTCGGGGCCATGCTCATGCGGCGCCCGCGCAGCCACGACGAGGCCGCGCTGGTCGCGCACAGCATCAAATTGCTGCGGCTCATCCAGAGCCCTGCCTACCCGCAGACCGACGAGCAACTGGCCACGCGCCTCACCTTCAGCATGCGCCGCGCCTACCACCCGGCCGGCCTGATGCGCCAGATGCTCGCCATCGGCGCCGACGACGACCGCCCGCAGGTGCTGGCGCGCATCCAGCGTCCGACGCTGGTGCTGCACGGCGACGCCGACGCGCTCGTGCCCATCGCCTGCGGCCGTGATTCGGCGCAGCGCATTCCGGGTGCGACCTTCATTTCCGTGCCCGGCATGGGCCACGACCTGCCGCCCGAGGTCTGCACGATCCTCGCCCACCACATCGCTCCGTTCGCACACGCGGCGGATGCCGGAACCGCCCCATGAGCCACGACCCCACCAACCCCAACACGAACCCCAACACCCCCGAACAGTCGCAGCTCGGCCGCGCCTCGGCCTACGCCGACAAGTACGACCCGTCGCTGCTGTTCCCCATCGCACGCACCACGCAGCGCGAAGCCATGGGCATCCAGGCCGGCGCCTTGCCCTTCTTCGGCGCCGACCTCTGGACCGCCTTCGAGCTGAGCTGGCTGAACCCGCGCGGCAAGCCGCAGGTGGCCATCGCGCACTTCACCATTCCCTGCGAAACGCCCAACATCATCGAGAGCAAGTCGTTCAAGCTGTACCTCAACAGCTTCAACAACAGCACCTTCGCCAGCATCGATGCCGTGCGCGAGCAGCTGCGCACCGACCTCGCCGAAGCCGCGTGGCGTGGCAGCGACCAGTCGGCCGGCATCGGCGTGAAGCTGCTCACGCCCGACCTGTTCGACCGCGAACCGGTGCACGAGATCGACGGCCTGGACCTCGACCGCCTCGACATCGAATGCACCCACTACCAGCCCGCGCCCGAGCTGCTGCGCAGCGACACGACGCAGGTGCACGTGAACGAAACCCTCACCAGCCGGCTTCTGAAGAGCAACTGCCTCGTCACCGGCCAGCCCGATTGGGGCAGCGTGCAGATCCGCTACAGCGGCCCGCCCATCGACCAGGCCGGCCTGCTGGCGTACATCGTGAGCTTTCGCAACCACAACGAGTTCCACGAACCCTGCGCCGAGCGCATGTTCACGGACATCTGGCGCCAATGCCAGCCGACCAAGCTCGCGGTGTATGCGCGCTACACGCGGCGCGGCGGGCTGGACATCAACCCGTTCCGCACGAGCTGGCCGCAGGCGCTGCCGGCGAACATCCGCACGGCGCGGCAGTAGAAGAGAGATCTCAGGTCCCGGGGGGCGCGCGCAGCTTGTGAGCTGTGTCCGCTTCGACATCTCCAGAGGTCATCGGCGTGCCGAGTGCACCCGTGATCTCCTGCGGCCATGACACGGTCTGAGCGGTCCACACTACGAAGCGGTTGACGACAAAGAACACAGCGAACAGCGGCAGCACAAGGTGCTGCCACAGCTGTGTCCAAGGGAGCTCCCTCCAGTCGCGTAAGTAGTCGATGCGTCGCTGTTGGAGGGCTTCGATCATGTCGAAACTCTTTCCTTTGACGGGAGGCGCTTCATCCGCGGAAAGCGGGGGCATGTCTGCCTCCATGTACCCGCGGATGTATTCCCACATGGCGCCGGGAAACTCGATTTGCGCCAACACGAACCAGTCCACGATCGTGGGATCCGTGGCACTTTTCCGCACGAGAAAGAGCAGGTGGTAGGTGCGTCGCACGCTGGTGGTGCTACCGCCAAGTTTGGCGTGCAGTTCGCAGTCCACCAGTGACCAATCGGCTGCGCGTGCCTCGATGACCGAAGGGCCGAAGAGAAGGAAGCGTTTTCGTTTTCCTCGGTGGACGTAGTAGACCTTGCGATGAGCGCGATCAAAGTAGATCGGCTCTTCACTGGGGCTGAACATCTCGAAGTAAAAGCCGACGAGAAACAGACTCCAAATAGTCAACAGGTTCAATACGAAGAAAACGTATGCACCGTCGACCAGATTTCGGTACACACCATGGCCGAAAAAATAAGTGGTTGTGAGTGCCCCAAGCAATCCGATCGTCGTAACGTACCCGCCCGCTGCGACCAGCGATCCGCCATTGAGTTCAATCGCATTTCTATAGACTTCGCTCAACCTTCCCAGGTGCCCTGTTTGCCCACTGCCTGGCAAACGCTTGTCGAAGCGATGAAGCAATCCCGAAACGAGACCTTCTTGTCGCGCGTCGTCGGTACTGATGCCGCTGGTGCTGAATCCAATCACTGCAAGCCTCCGCCCCAGCCATCGCCCATTGGATTGCTTGGTAACGGCTGGTAGCGTTCGGGGTCGGGGTGTTGCTGTGCCTTGCGCGTTACATCCTCTTGAGCTTCCGCTTCGTATTCGATGGCTATGAACCAAGCCGTTTCAGCGCTGGCCTTCTCGAAACGTTTCATCGCGTCTCTGCCGAAATAACAACGACCGGCCCAACGCTGGTACGAATCGCGTTCGCTGATAACCGCATGAACATAAGTGCCGATGCCGATCAACAAGAGAACTAGGCCTACGCCAGACACGATACTTGTCATCGTGGCGGCTACACCGGCGACGGCAACTTCGGTCGCCACAACACCGGCCAGACGCAAGACGAGGTGTTTTGCGACGGCGCGAGTCATGGCTCCCTTTGCTGCCGCATCGGCTGCCGTGACCACGCTGGTTGCGGAAAGAAGGGAAAAGGAGAGGCCAGAGTTGGCATAGCTGCGCGAGGCTATGACATCTCCCTCCTTTCCTGCTACTTCGGCTTTCTTTGCCATGAGGTACGCGTTGATGGCTCCTCCGAAGACGCCCGTGAGCGCCGCCGCTGTTCGCAAGACCGCCAGCCGACCACTGATTTCCACCAGGCGTTCCCCGCCTTCCTTCATGATGAGTGTCGCCTTGTGTGCTGCCGCCAACCGCTCGGCGGCGGCCCCCAGAAATCCACCCAGGCTGTCCGCCACTCCCAGTGCCACTTCATTGAGCTTTTCCTGATCGCGCTGACTTCTGTTGAGCTCCGACAGCAACTGGGGTAGGCTCTGGTACAGGCCTAGAAACTGCACCAGCATGGCTCCCATGGCCAAGCGCCCGTCGACGCTATTGAGGCCCAGATCCTTCTTGGTGGCTTGGCGCCGCATGACCTCCATGACTTCTTCTGGTGTCAGCGGTTGATCGACTGGCAGCCGACTCATGCGCATCTGCATCTCTTCGAGATTGCGTGCCGCCATTCCGCTCGTCGGAGCCACGCTCACGCGCTGCCCCGGCACCTGCCCGGCCTTGATCCGGCCCTCCTGCACCGCCAAGGCGGTTTCCACATCGGTGACCACCTGCAGTTCGACGGTGTTGCCATGTGCGACGACGATAGCTGGCTGCCCCTTGGGTTGGTAGCCGTTGAGCACGGCGAGTGCGGTGGGCACATCCACCCGTGTCTTGAGCAGCAGCGTGACCGACGGCGCTGCCATGATCTTGCCGCTGGAGCGCGTCGCTTCCACTGCCAGTTCAAGCTGTTGCTGGGCGGCCGTCAGCCGGGGCAGCAGTGCCAGGTATTTCTTTAGGCTGCCAGATGGTGGTGCCGGTGATCGACCTGCGCCCGACGCCAGCAGCTGTACCACGCCCGCCGCGCTCGCGGCCAGTCCGCCTGCCGAGAGGCTCACGATGACGGGATGCAGCCAGTTCAATCGCTGTCCCAACTCATGGGTCAGGATGCCCTTGAGCAGGTCGTAGGTCTTGTCTCGACCGTCGCCTTCAGCGCGATCCGCCTTGCCGATCAGGATGGCGTGTACCTTGTCGATGACCGATTTCTGGTTGCCGAACATTGCTCGCAGTGCGATGGCGCGCGGCTCGGTAATGTCGGGCTCGAGAATCAGTCCGGTCCAGCGTTCGGTGTGCTGTGCGGTGAACGGTTGTGGAAAATGAGCCAGATCGCCCTCGGAGGCGTAGATCAGTCCCGAAGACACGCGGGCCGTGAGTTTGCCCGCATCGTGTTCGTTGAAGTGGTGCTTGAAGTAGGCGCGCAGCGCTTCTCCATCGAGTGCAGAGAGCCAGTCGGTTTCATAGGGCGCCAGCGTATCGGCGAGCTGCCTGTCGATGTCGGCCCGCTGTGCGGGCCAGGCCCGGTAGCGCTCCATGTTCAGTTCGTCCGAGATCTTGCGCCAGTGCCGCTCGCCCAGCATTCGGCCCCGGCTTTCGATCCGGTCGCCGATTCGTGCTGCTTCCGGGCCGACCGGCTTCATGTGACCTGCCCGGCTGCCGTCGACGGCATAGGCGCCGTTCGCATCAGGCCTCCATTCGTAAGGCACACCGCGACCCTGGAGGCTCTTCCATTCCTTTTCCGACGCGCGGCTGCCCCACTCACGCGACTGGAGCATGCCTGCGACGATGAGCGATTTGCGCAAGCCTTCCAGGGTGGTGTGACAGGCTTCCGAACGTACCCAGTCGTCATTCCGATTCCACTCCTGCTGGTTGGCCCGGTCCTTTGCAAAGCGAATGCCGTTCAGATCGGCCGTCAGACCCACGGGGTCCGGGAGGGCGAGCACGAAGGCCTTGTTTGCGGTAAGCGGATGCCCGGCGGCTTGTCTTTGCATGACGCCCGCCAGATCCCGCGCCTGACCATAGGTCTTGTCGTCGTCGCGGTTGTAGAAGGGTGTGCCCGGCTCGGTTCCACCCTCAGTGACGTTGATTCCTTTCTTGATGCCGCCGTGGTCGATAGAGCGCAGTGCGAAGTCGGCGACATGTTGTTGGATAAGCATGGCGTCTGCCTTGAAGGCGTTTGGCACGCCGCCCAGCGGTGTCAGCGGGTCGATCTTCACCATGCCGGCCGCCGAAGGGTCCGCTTGCACGCGTTGGCGAATGGCATCGTCCCACCAGTTCATGCTGAAGCCGATCCACACGGGCCCCGCGCTCTCAGGGCTGTCTACTGGAAGCTGAATGCACAAGGTGCGCACGTCGTGCGGGTGCGACGCTTTCTTGCTGCACGCGAACGAGGATTTCTCATCGGACCAGCTGATCTGGGACTCGGGAACCAGCGCGCCGCTGCCGTGCACGCGGAAGACCTGCCATGCCTTGGCCAGTTGCCGTGGCTTTTGGGTGTACCAGGCGTAGACGAAGCCGCCACGGCGCAACATGCGCAGCGCATGGCGGGTTGCGTGGAGCCGAGGCAGCCCGAGTGCCTTGACGCTCGCTTCGTGTGTCAGCAGCCTGTTCGCCTCGGCGGGGGCGAATGTTGCGTCAGTGGCGATGGCGGTCGGACGGACCAGCAGGATCGACAGGCCGGCCTTGTGGTCACAGGTTCTGCAGGGAAGTTCGCTCATGTGGGACTTTGTTGAAGGTTGGGCCAGTGATCGCGGGATTTGCCCGCCCATGCGGTTCGAAACAGATCCATGCCATCGCTCAGGTCCTGGCGAAAAATCGTCACGACATGGATGAGTCGGTCCAGCTCCGGCCAGTGCTCGAACGCCGGCTGAACCAACGTCTCGGCGGCGTAGGCCCCTTGATCGGTTGGATACCGCAATCCGCGTCGTTCGGCGACCTTCAGCTTGTCGAGAACCAGGGTGAGTGCGTTTTCTGGCAGCGGGAACGTGGTGCGAAGCCAGCGTGTTTGGGCTGCATGGACGGCATGGCTCCAGTCCAGAAGACCGGATTGCGCCACCGCAGGTGGGAGCGGCTGAAGGGCTGGCTCGCCCTGTGCGCCTTTCAGCTGTTGGAGACTCAGGTTGTGATCAAGGTAGCTCCAGAGCCGGATGCCCTTCAGGCTGGCAGCCCAGTCCAGAGGGACGCCCTGGCGGAGGAGGTGCAGCACACGCCGGTCCTGCAATCGCGCTTGCATGAAAGCGCCATCGGGAGCGCTGTACTGCATCAAGGTTGAAAGCTGTCGTGCCAGAACGCCACCATCGCGTGCTGCGTCGACCTGGAGCCAACCGCCGATGCGATATGCACCAGCGCCTACCGCGCACGCCTGGAGGTGCTCTTGAATGGCCCACTTGATGCTCGTTGCCAGCCATGGGTCATCTCCGCCGGTCAATCGGACGAGGTAAGGGAAATCAGCCACCGTGAATCGGCGATGGGTATGCGTGTGGAGCGAATGGATTTCGCGGTTCCAAGCCGCTTTGCGAGCGCGGAGAACGCCATTGGGTGGAATGGCAGAAGGAGCCTCTTCGACTTCGATGCCGGGTGGATCGCCTTGGCCCGGATCGATCAAGAGGTAGAGGGCATCGGCGTCGAGCTGGTCGGCCAGTCGGGCGCCAAGCCAGGTCACCAAGGAGGGCGGGGCGCTGTCCCATGGCCAGGCAGAAGCAGTCATATGCGGCATTGATCCGGTGAGGTTGGGGTGAGCGCTTCGAGGACGGGCTGAGCGCGTTCCAAAAAGTCTGGAGCACGCGGTGCGGTAGGTTTGCAAACAATGGTCAAACAGCGACGGCCCCGGGAAATCAGTGCCGCCAACCGCGAAAAATTCATGTGACGAAGGCGTTGCGCGCAGGTCGTCAGCGTTCCAGGAGTTCGGTCCGGATCCGAAGCCCCTCTTCGGAAATGAGAAACCGACAAGCGTCTCCCTGTGGCATTCTGAAATTCCCCCGCGAACTCGCGGGCGAACGAACATCCGAAGCAGAGGCAAGACACATGGTTGAAGGCAAAGTGGTCGTCGTCACCGGCGCGGGCGGCGGCATCGGGCGCGACATCGCGCTCGCGATGGCGCGGCATGGTGCGAAGGTGGTGGTCAACGACATCGGCGCGGGGCTCGACGGCGCCGGCGGCAGTGCCGGGCCGGCGCAGCAGGTGGTCGAGGAGATCCGTGCGGCGGGTGGGCAGGCCGTGCCGAACACCGACAGCGTGGCCGATGCCGCGAGCGCGGGGCGCATCGTGGAATGCGCGGTCGACAGCTTCGGGCGCATCGATGCGGTGGTGAACAACGCGGGCATCCTGCGCGACCGGTTCTTTCACAAGATGTCGGTCGACGAGTGGGACGCGGTGATCAAGGTGCACCTGTACGGCGCCTACTTCGTGAGCCGCGCGGCCGCGACGCACTTCAAGGAGCAGAACGCGGGCGCGCTGGTGCACATGACCTCCACCTCGGGCCTGATCGGCAACTTCGGCCAGGCCAACTACGCGGCGGCCAAGCTCGGCATCGCGGCGCTGTCGAAGTCGGTCGCGCTGGACATGCTGAAGTTCAACGTGCGCTCCAACTGCATCGCGCCCTTTGCCTGGAGCCGCATGATCGGCGCCATTCCCACCGACACCGACGAGCAGCGCGCCCGCGTCGACAAGATCAAGCAGATGACGCCCGCCAAGGTGGCGCCGCTCGCGGTGTACCTGGCGAGCGATGCGGCGGCGGCCGTGAACGGGCAGATCTTCTCGGTGCGCAACAACGAGATCTCGCTCATCAGCCAGCCGCGCCCGGTGCGCTCCATCCACCGCTCGGAAGGCTGGACGCCCGAGAGCATCGCCGAGCACGCCATGCCCGCGATGCGCGCCAGTTTCTTCCCGCTGGACCGCTCGGCCGACGTGTTCAGCTGGGACCCGGTCTGAGAAGGCGTGAGCGAACCCGCCATGTCCGGATTCATTCACACCTTCTGAGGACAAACCCGCAAGCGGCTGCAGGCGACGCCGTTCGCCGGACAATGCGCGTTCCTCCCGCTTCCTTCGTGCCCGCCCGGTGAACCTGCACTTCGACCTGTTCGACCTGAAACTGTTCGTCTACGTGGCGGACGCGCGCAGCCTCACGCGCGGCGCCGAGAAGGCCTGCATCTCGCTGGCCGCGGCTTCCACGCGCATCAAGCAGATGGAAGAGGCGGTGGGCGGCAAGCTGCTGCACCGCAGTGCGCAGGGTGTGAGCCTCACGGCGGCGGGGCAGGCCGTGCTGTACCACGCCAAGCGCGTGATGCAGCAGATGGAGCACCTGCGCTGCGACATGCAGGACTTCGGCAAAGGCATCAAGGGCCATGTGCGGGTGTTCGCCAACACCACCTCGATCACCGAGTACCTGCCGCAGAAGCTCGCGGGCTTTCTCACGCAGCACCCGGCCGTGCAGGTCGACCTGCGCGAGTACCTGAGCGAAGAGATCGTGCGCGCCGTGGCCGACGGCGAGGCCGACATCGGCATCCTCGCGGGCGACGTGCACACCGGCGAGTTCGATGCGCGCCCGTTCGGGCGCAACCAGCTCGTGCTGGTGGTGCCGCCCACGCACCCGCTGGCGGGCGCGTCGTCGGTGGCCTTTGCCGACACGCTCGATGAACAACACGTGGGCCTGCACCACGGCAGCGCGATCCACCGCTTCCTGCAGCGCCGCGCCGAACTCGCGGGGCGCGGCTTCAACCCGCGCATCCAGGTCAGCAGCTTCGAGGCCATCTGCCTGATGATCGAAGCGGGCGTGGGCGTCGGCGTGCTGCCGTCGTCGTCGGCGCACCGGCTGTCGATGGCGATGCGCATCTCGACCGTGGCGCTCAGCGATGCCTGGGCCGAGCGCGAACTCAAGCTCATCGCGCGCAACCGCGAGCAGCTGCCCGCTTCCGCGCGCGAGCTGTTCGATCACCTCGTCCTCGCCTGAGAACCGACGGGCCATGTCCGCCGACCTGAAGTCGCTGCGCCTGTTCGTGGCCGTGTCCGACCACGGCAGCATCAGCGAAGGCGCCAAGCGCTGCCACATCGCGCTCGCGGCTGCGAGCAAGCGCATCTCCGATCTCGAAGCCCGCGCGCGGTTGCCGCTGCTGGTGCGGCATGCGCGCGGCGTCACGCTCACCTCGGCCGGCCACGGGCTGCTCCTGCATGCGCGCGCCGTGCTCTCGGCCATGGACCGGCTCGGCGCCGAGCTCGACGATTTCCAGAACGGCGTGGCGGGTGTGGTCAGCATCACGGCCAACGCCTCGACCATCGCGCAGTTCCTGCCGGCGCAGATCGGCTCGTTCCTGCGCCTGCACCCGGTGCTCAAGATCGACCTGCAGGAGCGCGCCAGCACCGAGGTGGTGAAGGCCGTGCAGGCCGGCCTGGCCGACATCGGCGTGATCGAGGGCCAGACGCCCGCCGACGGCCTCGAATGCCTGCCCTACCGCACCGACGAGCTGGCCGTGGTGGTCGCGCGCGACCACCCGCTGGCGCGCCGCAAGCGCATCGATGTGCAGGAGGTGCTGCGCCACGACCATATCGTGGTGCGCGAAGGCACGGCGCTGCACCGCGTGCTGCTGGCCGCCGCGCTCGAGGCCCAGGTGCCGCTCAAGGTGCGCATGCAGGTGGGCAGCTTCGACATGGTGTGCCGCATGGTGGAGCAGGGCGTGGGCATCGGCGTGCTGCCCTATGCGGCCATCCTGCCGCAGCTGCAGATCCTCAAGCTGCGCTGCCTCAAGCTCGACGCGCCCTGGGCGCTGCGCCGCCACCTGCTGTGCGTGCGCCGCCAGCAGGAGCTCACGGCCGCCGCGCGCTCGGTGCTCGAACACCTCGGCCGTCCCGACTGATCCGAGGCCATCGGGCGGCGAGCCTTCGCGTCGCGCGAAGGCTCGAACTCGCCAAAAACGAATTGTTCTCCCGCGGCCCTCGCGCAAAGATGCGGGCACACCAAAGGAGACACCCTTGAAGATCATCCGCGTCAGCGCCACGCCGCTGAACATCCCCGTGACCATCGACGTGGTCGGCCTGAACAAGCAGACCTCGCTGTCGTTGTGCCTCACCGAGATCGAGACCGACACCGGCCTCGTCGGCCACGGCATGACGGCCATCACCGAAGAAGAAATCATTGCCGCCGCCGTGCGCGAAGTGGCCGGCCCCGCGCTGATCGGCGAAGACCCGATGGCCACCGAGCGCCTGTGGGAGAAGCTCTATTGGCTGCTCTCGCCGCGCGGCCAGACCGGCTACGCGAGCCACACCATCGCCGCGCTCGACATCGCGCTGTGGGACCTGAAGGGCAAGGCGCTCGGCCAGCCGCTGTGGCGCCTGTTCGGCGGCGCGCGCGCCAAGGTGCCGGTGTACGCCACCTTCGGCTTCGGCTTCTTCGAGCGCGACCAGCTCGCCGCCGCCGCCAGGCTGTGGGTGTCGCAGGGCTTCCAGCGCCTGAAGATGACCGTCGGCAACCACGCGCTGGCGCGCCGCGACGAGCCGCGCCCGCTCGACGAGGTCATTGCCGAAGACGTGCGCCGCGTGGCCGCCGTGCGCGAGGCCGTGGGCCCCGACGTGAAGCTGTACGTCGATGCCAACTGCGGCCTCGACCTGTTCCACGCCACCGAACTCGCGCACCGCATCGAGCCCTACGGCATCAGCTTCTTCGAGGAGCCGCTCACGCAGAACGACGTGCGCCAGATGGCCCAGCTGCGCGCGCGCACGCGCATTCCGCTGGCCTGCGGGCAGAACGAGGGCCTGGCCTTCCGCTTCCGTGACCTGCTGGTGAACCAGGCGGCCGACGTGCTGCAGCCCAACGTGACCATCTCGGGCGGCTACTCGCAGTGCCTGAAGATCGCGGGCATGGCCGCGGCCTTCAACGTACCGATCGACAACGGCGGCGCCTGGCCCTTCCACAACATGCACCTGCACGCGGGCGTGTCCAACGGCGGGCTGGTCGAGTACCACTACGTCGCGGTGCAGATGCTCAAGCAGATCTTCGACGGCCTGCCCGTGCCCGACCAGGGCTGGCTCACGCTGCCCGAGGCACCGGGCCTGGGCTTCACGCCCAACGCCGAGCGCGTGCGCGAACTCGCGAAGCTGCCGACCTCGCACGGGAAAGGCAAGGCCTGAGCGCCACCCGACGACACTTCCGACCACGACCAGGCCGCGCAGACGGCCGGCGCATCCCGACCACCACGGAGACAAGATGAACGACAGAAGAACAGACGCCATGCGGCCATCGCGCCGGCATGCCCTGCAGGCCGCCCTGGCCCTGGCCGGCCTGCTGGCCGCCGCACCCGCCGCGTGGGCGCAGAAGTTTCCCGACAAGCCCATCCGCATCGTCGTCGGCTACTCGGCCGGCGGCGGTGTCGACGCGGTCGCGCGCATGCTCAGTGCGCGCCTGCCCGCGGTGCTGGGCCAGCAGGTGCTGGTCGAAAACCGCACCGGCGCCACCGGCCTCATCGCGGCAGACCTCGTCGCCAAGGCGCCGCCCGACGGCTACACGCTGATGATGGGCGACAGCGCCTTGCTCATCGCCAAGCTGCTGCAGCCGAAGATCGCGATCGATCCGCTGACCAGCTTCAAGCCCGTGGCCGGTGCCTTCGTGTCGCCGCTGATGATCGTCGCGGGCAACGACTTTCCCGCCAAGACGCCCGCCGAACTCGTCAAGGAACTCAAGGCGCACCCGGGCCGCTATTCCTACGCGTCGTCGGGCGTGGGCACCGTGCAGCACCTGGGCTTCGAGATGCTCAAGCAATCCACCGGCGCGTTCGTGGTGCATGTGCCCTACCGCGGCGCGGCGCAGATCGTGCCCGACGTGGTCGGCGGACAGGTGCCGCTGGGCGTGGTGAGCGCCACCGCCGCCATGGCGCAGTCGAAGGCCGGCAAGCTGCGCGCGCTCGCGCTGTTGAACAACGCGAAGCTCGAAGGCGCCGAAGGCGTGGCGCCGCTGGCCGAGGCGCTGCCCGGCTTCGACGTGGCGCCGCGCATCTTCCTGCTCGCCCCGGCGGGCACGCCCAACGACGTGGTCGACAAGCTCTCGGCCGCCGTGAAGACCGTGCTCGACATGCCCGAGACGGGCACGGCCGCCGCCGCGCAAGGCACGCTGCGCGCCTATGCCACGCCGGCCCAGCTGGGCAAGGACATGGCGGAGGAAACGACGCGATGGAAACGCATCATCACGGACCAGCGCATCGTGGCGGAGGGGAACTGAGGTGACACAACAGCCCCATCTCGGCCTCATCGTTCCTCCCGCAGCCGGCGCCGTGCCGGTGGACGGACCGCTGCTCTACGGCGACCGCATCCGCTTCAGCGCCAAGGGCCTGGGCCTCGGCGAAATCTCCACGCGCGGCTACACCGAGGTGATCGACTCGGTCATCGGCAAGGCGCTGGCGCTGAAGGAAGAGGGCGCCAGTGCCGTCTCCCTCATGGGCACCTCGCTGAGCTTCTTTCGCGGCGTCGCCTTCACCCGCCAGCTGAAGCGCGAGATGGAACAGGCCACGGGCCTGCCCTGTACGACGATGAGCGACGCCATCCTTGCGGGCCTGCGTCACCTGAAAGTGCGGCGCGTGGCCGTCGCCACCGCCTACATCGACGAGGTCAACACGCAACTGCGCACCTACCTCGAGCAGAGCGACTTCGAACCGCTCGCACTCGAAGGCCTCGCCATCTCCGACGTGCAGGCCGTGGGCCAGGTGTCGACCGAGGTGCTGGTCGACCTGTGCCTCAAGGTGTTCGAGGACCAGCCCGGCGCCGACGGCCTCCTCATCTCGTGCGGCGGCCTCGTCACGCTCGATGCCGTGCGCGAGGTCGAGGCGCGCCTGCGGGTGCCCGTGGTGTCCAGTTCGCCCGCGGGCTTCTGGGACCTCGTGCGCACCGCGGGGCTCGATGCGCGCTCGCCGGGGCAGGGGCTGCTGTTCGCCTGACCGGCCTCAGCCGAGCCAGTGCCCCACGCGGGCCGTGCCGGCCAGCTGCCAGACACGTTCGCACAGGGCCTTCGCCTCGTCGGCCGTCGCGCCTTCGCCGTAGTGCGCCAGGCGCTGCATCTTGTCCTCGATCTCGGCGCGGCTCAGGCTGTTGCCGGGGTCGCCCTTGGGCTCGTCGACGCGGCCGGCCAGCGTGCGGCCATCAGCGGTGTGCACGCTGACCTTGCCGATCCAGCGTGCGGGGTAGGCGGTGTCGACCTCGTCGTCCAGCGCCATCGTCACCTTCTCGCGGAAGGCCGAGACCTCGGGCGAGAGAAAGTCGCGGTCGAACTCGCCCAGGCCCGCGCGGCCGTGCACCGCGATGAGGCCCAGCACCGTGCCCATGGAGAACTTGCCCTGGTGCACCGTGGCCGGCACCGTCACGCGGCCCAGCACGTCGATGGCGCCTTGGTGCACGTGGGTCGTGACCTGGGATACGTCGGCCGGCTTGAGCTGGTTCTGTTCCATCACCTGCAGCAGCGCGTCGGCGGCAGGGTGCGTGTGGCGGCAGGAGGCGTGGTACTTGAACGAGGTCTCGGCCAGCGTCCAGCGCGTGCCCAGGCCGTCGGTGAGCTTGGCCGGATCGGCGTCGCTCGACATGCCCACGCCCAGCCCCTGCGCGCCTTCGAGGATCTTGGCCGCGCCCGTGAAGCCGTCCTGCGCGAGGTAGGCCGACATCAGGCCGCTGGCCGCCGCGTGCGCGCAGTGCAGCTGCTTCGAATCGGCCGCGTCGCGCAAAAATTCCCACACACCGGCCGACTGCGTGCCGGCCGAGCCGAAGGCATGCAGCATCTGCTGCGGCGACAGCTCGAGCAGGCGGCCCACCGCCGCGGCTGCCGCGAGCGTGCCCGCCGTCGCCGTGGTGTGGAAGGTGCGGTAGTGCGAGCGGCCCAGGAACTCGCCGACGCGGATGCCCACCTCGTAGCCCGCGACCACGGCCGTCAGCAGCTGCGCGCCGCTGGCGCCGAGGCTCTGTGCCACGGCCAGCGCGGGTGCGATGACCACGGCGGCCGGGTGGAACACCGAGCCGTTGTGCACGTCGTCCTGCTCCACGTAGTGCGAGGCCGCCGCATTGACCAGCGCCGCGAACAGCGGCGAGCTGGTGCGCCGCGAGGTGAGGATCTCGCTCGGGCCTTCAGCGGGGCCCATCATCTGCGCGAAGCGCTCGATGCTGCGTATCGGCCGCGCCGTGCGGGCCGCGAGCACCGAGCCGAGCCAGTCGAGCATCAGGTCCTCGGTGCGGCGCAGCACGGGTGCGGGAATGTCGGCGAACTTCAGCTCGGCCGCGAAGGTCGCGAGCACCTTGCTGGGGTGGTTGATGGCGTTCATGTGCAGTCCTTCAGAACGAGCGTGGCAGGCCGAGCATGTGCTCCGCCACGTAGCTCAGGATGAGGTTGGTCGAGATCGGCGCCACCTGGTACAGCCGCGTCTCGCGGAACTTGCGTTCGATGTCGTATTCGCAGGCAAAGCCGAAGCCGCCGTGGAACTGCAGGCACGCATTGGCCGCCTCCCAGCTCGCCTTGGCCGCGAGGTACTTCGCCATGTTGGCCTGCGCGCCGCAGGGCTGGCGCGCATCGAACAGGCGGCAGGCTTCGTAGCGCATCAGGTTCGCGGCCTCGGTCTCGATGAAGGCTTCGGCAATCGGGAACTGCACGCCCTGGTTCTGCCCGATGGGCCGGCCGAACACCACGCGGTCCTTCGTGTAGGCCGTCACCTTGTCGATGAACCAGTAGCCGTCGCCGATGCACTCGGCCGCGATCAGCGTGCGCTCGGCGTTCAGGCCGTCGAGGATGTACTTGAAGCCCTGGCCTTCCTCGCCGATGAGGTTCTCCGCCGGGATCTCGAGGTTCTCGAAGAACAGCTCGTTGGTCTCGTGGTTCACCATGTTGAGGATGGGGCGCACCGTCATGCCCTTGCCGATGGCCTCGCGCAGGTCGACGATGAAGATCGACATGCCTTCCGACTTCTTCTTCACGTCCGCCAGCGGCGTGGTGCGCGTCAGCAGGATCATCAGGTCCGAATGCTGGATGCGCGAGATCCACACCTTCTGCCCGTTGACCACATAGCGATCGCCCTTCTTCACGGCGGTGGTCTTGATCTTGGTGGTGTCGGTGCCGGTGGTCGGCTCGGTCACGCCCATCGACTGCAGGCGCAGCTCGCCGCTGGCGATCTTCGGCAGGTACTGGCGTTTTTGCGCCTCGCTGCCGTGGCGCAGCAGCGTGCCCATGTTGTACATCTGGCCGTGGCAGGCGCCCGAGTTGCCGCCGCAGCGGTTGATCTCTTCCATGATCACCGAGGCTTCGGTCAGGCCCAGGCCCGAGCCGCCGTACTCCTGCGGGATCAGCGCGGCCATCCAGCCGGCCTGGGTGAGTGCGTCGACGAACTCGGCGGGGTAGCCGCGTGCCTCGTCGACCTTGCGGAAGTACTCGTTGGGAAACTGCGCGCACAGGTCGCGCACGGCGTCGCGGATGTCGGGGAAACGGTTGTCGGTAGCGATCATCATGTGCTTCAGTCCTGGCGGGGGCCGCCCGCTTCCTTTTCGACGCGTTGCCAGATCTCGATGGCCATCGGGTCGTCGATCTCCTCGAGGATGTGGCCCACGAGGCCGATGGCGCGCGCCATCACGCCGAAGCCGCGGATGATCTTCCACGGAAAGCCGAACTCGGCGGCAATGGCGCCGATGGCGCCCGTGGCATTGATCGGCAGCGATTTGCCCGACACGCGCTCGGCCTCTTCCTGCACGGCCTGCATCAGCGCGACGTAGTGGCTCGACAGGCCGTTCTCGGCTGCGATCTGGAACAGGCGCGGCGTGCGCGGATCGATCGGCTTGTGCAGCGGATGGCCCAGCCCCGGCACGATGAGCTTGCGTGCGCGGTGGTCGGCCACGATGTCCTTCGCCATGTCGGCCAGCGGACGGCCCGGCTTCTCGCCGAAGGGAATGGCCTCGTACAGCATCTTCGCGGCGCCCTCGGTGCTGCCCACGAACACGTTGCCCAGCCCGCACAGGCCGGCGGCCACGGCGGCCTGCAGGGCTTCGGGTGCGCCAGCGTAGGTGAGCCGCGCGGCCAGCGCGCTGGGCGTCACGCCGTGCTCCACCAGCGTGACGACGATGGCGTTGAAGGTCACGGACTCCTGCGGCGTCGGGATGCGGCCCGTCAGCTCCAGGAAGGCCATGTCGCCCAGGTTGAGGTGGCCGAGGATTTCCGAGGGCAGGTCGCGCCCGCGCACGGTGATCTTGTCGGGCGTGCTGTGGCCGAGGTCGGTGTGCAGGGATTTCTTGATCTTTGTCATGGCCGCAAATCTATCCCCGCACGCGCCCGCAGGCGCTCAGTGATTGCGAAACCCTCCCTTCCGCAATCGCGAATGCCCGTCGGCGAGGTCTTCGGGCACGCTGCGACTCGTCATTGCAACGGAAAAGAAAAGGCAGACAGCGCGATGGATTCCGACTCACTCCTGGCCGTGCGCGAAGCGGCGCTCGACTACTTCACCCGCAGCGGCGCCACCGCGCGACGCCGCGCCCGCACCGAACACCCGCAGGCCGACGAGGCCAACGGCTGGGGCGAGATCGCCGCGCTCGGCTGGCCCGGCATGCTGGCGCCCGAAGCGGCCGGCGGCCTCGCGCTGGGGCTCGACGGCGCCGCGGAAATCCTGCGCGCGGCCGGCGAGCACGCGGCGCCCGAGCCGCTGCTGGCGGTGGCGGGCCTGAGCGCGCTGCTGCTGGCGCGGCTCGACACGCCGGCGGCGCGTGCCCTGCTGGCCGAGCTGGTGGCAGGCCGCAGCCTGCCCGCGCTGGCGTGGCAAGAAAGCGCGGGCGACCTCAGCGCCGTGCCGCTGGCCTGCGGCTGCGAGGCGCGCGCGGGTCAGGGGGGCGGCGTGCTGCTGCAAGGCGACAAGCTCATGGTGCTGCCCGGCGCTGCCGCCAGCGGCTGGCTGGTGTCGGCGCGCGGCGAGGACGACGCCGTGCTGCTGTGGGTGCCGCGCGGCACAGCCGGCGTGAGCGAGACGATCGTGCCGCTGGTCGATGGCAGCCAGGCAGCCAACCTGCGCTTCGAAGAGGTCGTGCTGCCGGCCGACGCCGTGCTGGCCAGCGGGCCGGCCGCGCAGGAGGCGCTGCGCCAGGCGCTCGCAGCGGGGCAAATCTTGCAGGCGGCCGAGCTGCTGGGCGCGGGGCAGGCGATGCTCGCGCAGACGCTGGCCTACCTGCGCACGCGCGCACAGTTCGGCAAGGCCATCGGCAGCTTCCAGGCGCTGCAGCACCGCAGCGTCGACATGTTCATCCACCTCGAAGTGGCGCAGGCCACGCTCAACGAAGTGCTGGCGTTGGCAAGCGACGGCACCTTGCCTTCTGACCGGCTCGAAGCCGAGGCCAGCCGCGTCAACGCGCGTTGCACCGCTGCCGCGCTGCAGGCGTCGCGCGCGGCGGTGCAGCTGCACGGGGCCATCGGCTACACGCAGGAGTGCGACCTGAGCTTGTTCTACAAGCGCGTGCTGTGCCTGTCGGCGTGGCTGGGCAATGCCACGGCGCACCAGCGCCGGCATGCCGCGCTGACCGGCGAGGCCGAAGCGGCGGCCGGTGGCACGACCGCCTGGCATGGCGAGTTTCTGGCACGCACCACCGACTGGTCCGCCATGCCCGAAGCCGAGTTCCGCCGCATGGTGCGCGGATTTTTGCAGCAGCGCTATCCGGCGCATCTGCGCTACCTGTCGCACCGCGCGCGCTGGAGCGAGGTGCGCGAGTGGTACCTCACGCTCTCGGCGCAAGGCTGGATCGCGCCGGCCTGGCCGCAGTCGCACGGCGGCATGGGCCTGCCGGCGGACAAGCTCATCGCGTGGATCGAGGAGCTCGAGCAGCACGGCGTGGCGCGCGCGCCCGACCAGGGCATCGTGATGATCGGCCCACTGCTGATCCAGCACGGCACGCCCGAACAGCAGCAGCGCTTCCTGCCGCGCATCCTGAGCGGTGAGCACGTGTGGTGCCAGGGCTATTCGGAGCCCAATGCCGGCTCCGACCTGGCCGGCCTGCGCACCGAGGCGGTGGCGGGGCGCGATGCGCAGGGCGACCACTTCGTCGTCAACGGCCAGAAAATCTGGACCACGCTCGCGCAGGACGCCAACCACATCTTCATGCTCGTGCGCACCGACAAGGGCGCGCGCAAGCAGGAGGGCATCAGCTTCCTGCTGTGCGACCTGCGCACGCCGGGCGTCACGGTGCGGCCGATCCACACGCTGGCGGGCGAGCCCGAGTTCTGCGAGGTGTTCTTCGACAACGTGCGCGTGCCGGCCGACCAGCTCGTGGGCCGGCTGCACGGCGGCTGGACGATCGCGAAGGCGCTGCTGGGCTTCGAGCGCATCTTCTTGGGCAGCCCCAAGCAGTCGCAGTACGCGCTGGGCCAGCTGGCGCGGCTCGGGCAGGCACGGCGCCTGTTCGCCGACCCGGTGTTCGCGCAGCGCTTCGCGGCACTGCGGCTCGACGTGCTCGACCTGTCGGCCGCGTACACGGGCTTTGCCGACATCGTGCGCGCGGGCAAGCCGCTGCCGGCCTCGGTGTCGCTGCTGAAGATCTGGGCCAGCGAGACCTACCACCGCATCGGTGCGCTGCTGGTCGAGGCCGGCGAAGAGCAGGGCGCGGTCGCGGGCGACCAGGTGCTCGACGGCCAGAGCTTCAACGTGCTCTCGCCGCTCATCGGTTCGACGGCCGCCATGATCTACGGCGGCACGAACGAGATCCAGCGCAACATCCTCGCGCGGCAAGTCTTGGACCTGCCGGCCTGAGCGATGTGAGCCGCCAAAGACATACACAACTGGAGACAACGCTCATGCAATCCCTCGACCTCTTTTCGCGTCGCCAGCTCATGGCCGCGCTGGCGGGCGGTGCGGCGCTGGCCGCACTGCCGCACCGCGCCTTCGCGCAGCAGCCGCTGCCGCCGCTCATCAAGCTGGTGGTCGGCTATTCGGCCGGCGGGCCGGTGGACGGCGCCGCGCGCCTGCTCGCGCCCGCGCTGGGCCAGGAGCTGGGCACGCAGGTGATCGTCGACAACCGGCCCGGCGCCGCCGGCTCGCTCGGCGGCAACGCCGTGGCCAAGGCACCGCCCGACGGTGCGATGCTGTTCTTCGGCGCGAGCCCGACCATCACCATCAACCCGAACGTGCAGCGCAGCATGCCTTTCGACCCGATGAAGGACCTCACGCCGCTGGCGCCGCTGGTCGACTACACCAACGTGCTGGTGGTCAACAACGACCTGCCGGTGCGCAACGTGGGCGAGCTGCTGGCCTATGCCAAGGCCAAGCCCGGCAAGCTGTTCTACGGCTCGGCGGGCGTGGGTGCGTCGAACCACCTGAGCGGCGCGCTGCTCGAGAAGATGAGCGGCGTGCAGCTCACGCACGTGCCCTACAAGGGCAGCGCCCCGGCGCTGGCCGACGTGATGGCCGGCACCGTGCCGATGATGTTCGACATCATCGCCACCTCGCGGCCCTTCATCCAGTCGGGCAAGCTGCGCGCGCTGGCCGTCACCTCGCGCCAGCGCAACCGCATGCTGCCCGACGTGCCGACCATGATCGAGTCGGGTGTGCCCGGCTACGACGTGGGCGGCTGGTTCGGCCTGTACGGCCCGGCGCGCATGGACCCGGCGCTGGTGGTGCGCGTGAACGCCGCGGCGCAGAAGATGCTGGCGCGCGAAGACATCGCGCACCGCCTGCGCGAGCAGGGCTACGAGGTCTGGGCGGGCGCGCCGGAGGTGCTGGCGACCAAGGGCGTGTCGGATCGCAAGCTGTGGGCGAGCGCCTCCAAGGGCATCGAGGCGGAATAGCCGATGCAGCCCCGCATTCATCACCTGCTCGAAGACCGCGCCGCCCGCACACCGGACGCGGTGTTCCTCCACGAACTCGATGGCACCACCACGTATGGCGCGTTGCAGGCCATGGTCGAGACCGCCGCGAACGACCTGCTCGCCGCCGGCGTGCGGCCGACCGACCGCGTGCTGCTGGTGGCCGAGAACTGCGCCGCCCACATCGCTCTGCTGCTGGCCTGCAGCCGCGTGGGCGCATGGTCGTGCGGCGTCAACGCGCGCATGTCGCCGGGCGAGATCGCGGCGATTGCCGAGCGCG
Organism: Variovorax sp. V35; assembly: GCF_041154465.1. Lineage (NCBI taxonomy): Bacteria > Pseudomonadati > Pseudomonadota > Betaproteobacteria > Burkholderiales > Comamonadaceae > Variovorax > Variovorax sp. V35. The sequence continues at coordinate 5,666,952 of NZ_AP028666.1, read as the reverse complement.
CCGACGCGCGGCTGTGTTGCTTCACCACCGGCGCGTCCGATGCGGCGCGCACGCACGCGCAGCGCGCGTCGGCCGTGCCGGCCACGCTGCCCGGCGTGATGTTCACCGCCGCGCGCGCCGAGGCCCGTCCCGAGCCCGATGCGGCGCTGGCCGATGCCGCCGCGATCATCTTCACCTCCGGCACCTCGGGCACGCCCAAGGGCGTGATGGTGTCGCACCGCGGGCTGCTGCACTTCGGCCGCGTGTCGGCGGCGGTGCGCGCGCTCGACACGCGCGACCGCGTCTACGCCTTCCTGCCGATGACCCACATCTTCGGCATCGGCACCGTGCTGATGGCCGCGCTCACGGGCGGGGCCGCGCTGGTGCTGCGCGGCAGCTTCTCGCCGGCCGACATGCTCGAGGCGCTGGCGCACGGGCAGGTGTCGAACCTGCTCGGGCCGCCGACCATGTACGCGCGGCTGCTGGCGCACATCGAGGCGCAGCAGCTGGCGCCGCGCTTTCCGAATCTGCGCTACGTGTACACGGGCTCCGCGCCGCTCGACCCGGCGCTCAAGCAGCGCGTGGAGCGGCTGTTCGGCCAGCCGCTGCACTACGGCTACGGCCTGTCGGAGTACGCGGGCTCGGTGTTTCTCACGCGCACCGAGGCGCCGCGTGCCGACACCTCGGCGGGCTACGTGGTCGAGGGCGGCGAGGGGCGCATCGTCACGCCCGAAGGCACTGAAGCGGCACCCGGCGACACCGGCGAGATCTGGCTGCGCGGCCCGGGCCTGATGCTGGGCTACTTCCGCGACGCGGCCGCCACCGCGCAGGTGATGCGTCCGGGCGGCTGGTACGCCACCGGCGACCTCGGCCGCTTCGACGCCGACGGCGCGCTGTTCGTGGTGGGGCGGCTGAAGGAAATGATCATCCGCTCGGGCTTCAACGTGTACCCGGCCGAGGTCGAGGCGGTGATCGGGCGCTTCGCGGGCGTGCACCTGTGCGCCGTGGTCGGCGTGCCCGAGGCCGACGGCAACGAGCAGATCGTCGCCTTCGTCGAGCTGAACCCTGGCGCGTCGCTCGACGAGGCGGCGCTGCGCGCCCACCTGGCCGAGCACCTGTCGCCCTACAAGCGGCCGGCGCGCATCGAGGTGATCGAGGCGATGCCGACGACGGCCAACGGCAAGCTGCTCAAGCGGGAACTACAGGCAAGGGCCCGGCAGCCCTGAGATTCGCAGGAAGGTCGCCGATGACACTGCGGCGCCCCTTCTGCGTGTCCATGTACTCGCGCATGCGGGCGATGCGGCCCTCGCGCAGTTCGAGGATGAAGCAGTAGTCGTTGTCGTAGTGCCGGCCGCTGGCGAGCGTGGCCTGCAGGCGCATCTCGAGGATCACGGTGTCGCCGTTGCAGAGCAGGTGGGTGAAGTCCACCGAGACATCGGCCACGAACAGCTTCGGAAACTCCTCGACCAGGAAGCGAACGATCGTGTCCGGCCCGATCATGTGGTCAGTGAAGCCCAGGGCCACGCCGGTGGCGTTGTCCTTGGGCGCCAGCCATTCGGCGTCGTCGGTGAAGGCGGCGCGCACGCGCTGCGGGTCGCGGCTGGCGAAGGCCTTCCAGGCCTCGACGACGGCGCGCTTGTTCTGTTCGGGGGTCATGGGGTGCGGCGGATGAAGTGAAGGAGCGGCGACGATAGGTGGGCCGCGTTGCGCCGGCCCGCTGCTTCCGGACATCTGCAACGCGCTCTCGGACTTATCCTGCAAGGAGCCGCGCTGCTGTCCGCCAGCCGATGCGCCGTGCAGGCCGCATCGTGGGAGCCTTCAACAAGGAATCCACGCCATGGCCGATGACCTGAGCAAGCGCGGACCGCAGGATGCGGCCCGCATCAATGTCAACGAACTCCACGAGGTTCGCTACTGGACCCAGACGCTGGGCGTGACCGAGGCACAGCTGCGCTCGGCCGTCGCGGCCGCCGGGGTCGAGGTGAAGGACGTGCGCACCTACCTCGGCAAACCCTGAGCGCGCGCTGAAGGTGCGGCCCGGCGGGCAGGGCGCGCGTAGGCAGGCTCCTACAGCCGCGGCGCGGAGCGGGGCCGATACTCGTGGCCTTGTTCCCGCCTTCAGGAATCCTGCCTTGACCGTGCTCCCTGCCGCCTCTCGTCCCACGGGCCGCGCGCCCTTGCGGGCCGCTGCGCCGCGATGAAGTCGTCTCCCAGCGCCCGCAGCTGGATTGCGGCCGGCGTGCGCCACGAGCTGCTCACGCGCGCCCTGCCGGCGCTGCGGCACGACATGACGGCGCCCGTCTCGGTGATCCGCATGGCGGTGCTGATGCTCAAGCGCCAGGTGGCGGCCGACCCCGTCGACCCCGCGGCCTGCGAGGAGCGGGTGAACCTCATCGACAGCCAGGTGTCCGAGCTGGTGGCCGCGATCCGCTCGCTGCGCGACTGGGAACTGGCCACCACCGACGACGGCATCACGCGCAGTGCGCTGGTGGCGCAGTGCATGACGCTGATGCGCTCGGCCTTCGACCTGCACGGCGTGGCGCTCGAGGTCGACGACGCGCTCGCCGCCCCGCAGGACGACGAGCCGCGCTGGCCCAATGCCGCCGCGCTGCGCTACCTGTTCCTGGGCGCGCTGGGCTACCTGCACGACGGCGCGGACGAGGCCGGCACCATCCGCATCGAGCCCGACGGCACCGACGCGCTGCGCCTGCACGCCCGGGTGCGCGAGGCCGGTGGCGCGAACGCGGTGCTCGACGCCCACCGCGCGCCGCGCGCCCTGGCCATCGACACCGTGGCGCTGCAGAACCTGGCCGAAGACCTTGGCTATGCCGTGCTGCTCGACGCCGACACCGTGCGCTTCGCCCTCGCCGCGGGCTGAGGCGTCCGCAGGAAGGCGAGCAATCGCCGCTCCGCCGCCACCAGGCCGCGCGCCGGGCCGGCCGTGGCGGCACGGGCCGTGATCTTCTCCAGCAAAGTGCCCGTCGCCGCCGTGTCGTCCTCGCGCGCCAGCGCCTCGCCCAGCGCCAGCACGGCCGGGTGCACGTAGGCCTTCTTGCAGACCGCCGGCGTGTTGCCGAGCTGCCGCGCCACGGCCACGAGGATGTCCCTGGCGCCGGGCCGGCGCTCGCCCTCCCAGGCACAGGCCCGCCGCGTGAGTTCCAGCGCCTGCACCGTGCCGTGCCAGGTGCGGAAGTCCTTGGCGGTGAAGCGCTCGCCTTCGCCCTTGCCTGTGTCGGTGGCGTCGGCGATGTAGTCGTTCACGTCGTTGGACGACACGCCGCGCACCTCGCCCGCTTCGTCCGTGTACTGGAACAGCGCCTGCCCCGGCAGCTGCTGGCACTGGCGCACCACGCGGGCCACGCGCGGGTCGTCGACGCGGGCCTCGTGCGCCACGCCGCTCTTGCCGCGAAAGCGCAGCCGCAGCGCCGAGCCCTGCACCGCCGCGTGGCGGTTGCGCAGCGTGGTGAGGCCGAACGAGCCGTTGCTGCTCGCGTAGGCCTCGTTGCCCACGCGCAGCAGCGTGGTGTCGAGCAGGCGCACCAGCGTGGCGATCACCTGCGCGCGCCCAGGTGTCTTGGTGCCGGCGCGCAGGTCGCGCGCCACGCGGGCGCGCAAACGGGGCAGGGCGCGCCCGAAGGCCGCCAGGCGCTCGAACTTGGTGCCGTCCTGCAGCGCACGCCAGTCGGGGTGGTAGCGGTACTGCGTGCGGCCGCGCGCATCCAAACCCGTGGCCTGCAGGTGGCCTTGCGGCAGCGGGCAGATCCACACCTCGGTGTAGGCCGGCGGAATGGCCAGGCTGCGGATGCGCGCGAGCGCGTCGGCATCGCGCAGCCAGCAGCCGTGCGCGTCGCGGTAGCGAAAGCCGTCGCCCCACTTCAGCCGGCGGATGCCCGGCATGCCGGGGTTCACGTAGACCAGCCCGCCGGCCAGCGCTGAGGTGGCAGCCGGCGCGGGCCGGCATGGGGTTTGCATCGAAGGCATGTCATCGCGCTTGTGCCAGCATCGACAATCGTGCGGTGTAGGACGCCGCACGCTGTTGCCGAGGCGCGCTTTCCTTTCCTTCCTTCTCTTCGGATTCCACCCATGTCCCTCCTGAACTCCCGTCGCTTCTCCCTGGGCAGCCGCGGCCTGGCGCTGTGCGGCGCCGTGCTGCTCGCCACGGCCTGTGCCTCCACCTCGCCCACGGCCGACACGCGCGCTGCTGCTGCCGCCCCCACCGGCGCCCCGGTCAAGGTGAAGGTGTTCGTGGCCGCCATGTTCGAGATCGGCCAGAACACCGGTGACCGCGCCGGCGAGTTCCAGCACTGGTACGAGCGCTACTGGAAGGGCGCGACGCCCGTGGCCGTGCCCGGCGCGCTGCAGCCTGTGTACTGCAACGCCGACGGCGTGTGCGGCGCGGTGCTGGGCATGGGCAAGGTCAACTCGTCGTCGTCGATGCAGGCCATCCTGCTGAACCCGAAGTTCGACTTCTCGCAGGCCTACTACGTGATCTCCGGCGTGGCCGGCACGCCGCCCCAGCGCGGCACCATCGGCGAGGTGAGTTGGGCCACCTGGCTGGTCGACTACGACCTTGGCCACCGCTGGGCCCCCGAAGAGAACAAGCCCGGCGAACCCACCTTCATGCCGCGCAAGGGCTACGAGGAGTACCGCCGCTTCAAGCTCAACCCCGACCTCGTCGGCTGGGCCATGAAGCTGTCGGCCGACACGCCGCTCAAGGACGCGGAATCGGCGCGCAAGTACCGCCTGCGCTACCCCGACGCCGCCGCGCGCCGCGCCCCCTTCGTGGGCACCGGCACGCACATGACGGGCGACACCTTCTTCCACGGCCCGGGCATGTCGAAGCAGGCGCAGTACATCGCCAAGCTGTATGGCGCCGACGACTACGTGATCACCGAGATGGAAGCCGCCGCCATCACCCTCGTGATCAAGCGAACCCACGGCACCGACCGTGTGATGAGCCTGCGCGGCGCGGTCAACTTCGACCAGGGCCACCCGAAGGAAAGCACGCTGCAGCACCTGGACCCGGCACCGGGCGAGACGGCGGGCGGCTTTGCCGAGACGGTGGAGAACATCGCGCTGGTGGGCACGCGCGTGGTCGACCACATCGTGAAGAACTGGCCCACGTGGTCGGTGGGCGTGCCCAAGCCCTGAAGATCGTCAGGGCTGCAGCACGGGCTGCAGGTGCCACGTCACGTTGAAGTCGAAGGGCGTCCAGCGGCTCACCGTGACGCCCGCCTGCCGCAGGCCGCGGCCGGTCCAGGTGTTGCAGGTCTCGAACAGGTGGTAGCTGCCCTGGGCTTCGTAGAACGCATCGTCGTTCGCGTAGTGCGCACCCGCGATCGGCACCGCGCGGCCTGAGGGCAGCGTGGCACGCACATGGGCCACGAGCTGCGCGTACTGCGCCTGCGAGAGCGGCAGCTTGTAGGCCCCGCGCCGCAGCTGCGCGCGCTGCAGGTAGGTCACGTGCAGCAGCGAGCGGTTGCCACCCGACAGGGCCCCGAAGGCGCGCGCGGCCGTCAGGTCGCCCCAGGTCGGCGTGTGCAGGTAGAACTCGCGGTCGCCCCAGCCGATGGCGACGAACTCGGCATCGGGCGGCGGTGCCTTGAAGTCGGACAGCGGAAAGAGCTGCAGCCAGTCGACCGTGGCCGAGCGGACCGGAAACACCAGGTCGGTGTGCACGCCGTTGCTCAGCACCCAGGCCTCGACGGTCGCAGGCTCGGCCGGTGGTTTCGCGTTCGCCGGCAAGAAGACCAGCGCGCAGGCCACGGCCACGTACAACGTGATCGCGAGCAGCAGCCCCAGCAGTGTGAATGCAATGCGCAGCAGCCAGCGTCGGATCATCGGGCGGTCGGTCAGAAGAGCGACGCCGTGGTCGCCACCGGCGCCGCGCTGCGGGCGTTGCCAGCGGGTGCCAACGCCTCCGGGCTGCCAGCCTTGGCCAGCGCGCCCACGCGCACGCCCAAGAGGCGCAGCGGCCGTTCCAGCGGCACGCGCTTCAAGCACTGCCCGCCGACCTGGCGGATGGTCTTGCCGTCGTCGGTGAAGCGGTCGATGGTCTGGTCGCGCGTGGCGATCTTGAAGTCGTCGTAGCGCAGCTTGATGCCGATGGTCTTGCCCACGTAGCCCTTGCGCTGCAGGTCTTCGGCCAGCTTCTCGCACAGGTGCGTGAAGATCGCACCCAGCTCGGCGCGGTCGCGCACCGCGTGCAGGTCGCGCTCGAAGGTGGTCTCGCGGCTCATCGACACGGGCTCGCTCTCGGTCACCACGGGGCGGTTGTCGCGGCCCCAGGCCACCTCGTGCATCCACGCGCCCGTGGCCTTGCCGAAGGTGTCGATGAGCCAGCCGCGCTCGCGTGCCGCCAGCTGGCCCACGGTCTCGATGCCGAAGCGCTTGAGCTTCTCGTCGGCCTTGGGGCCGATGCCGTTCACCTTGCGGCAGGGCAGGGGCCAGATGCGGCTTTCGAGGTCGTGCTCGTAGACCACCGAGATGCCGTTGGGTTTCTCGAACTCGCTGGCCATCTTGGCGATGAGCTTGTTGGGCGCCACGCCGATGGAGCAGGTCAGGCCCGTGGCGTCGAAGATCGATTTCTGGATCAGCCGCGCCAGCGAGCGCCCGCCATCGCGCTGGCCGCCGGGCACGTCGGTGAAGTCGATGTACACCTCGTCCACGCCGCGGTCTTCCATGAGCGGCGCGATGTCCAGGATCACCTGCTTGAAGGTGCGCGAGAAGCGCCGGTACTCGTCGAAATCGACCGGCAGGATCAGCGCCTGCGGGCACAGCTTGGCGGCCTTCATGAGCCCCATGGCCGAGCCGATGCCGAACTGCCGCGCGGGGTAGGTGGCGGTGGTGATCACGCCGCGCCCCGTGTAGTCCTTCAGGCGCGGAAAGGCCTCGATCGGAATGTCGGCCAGCGTGGCGCCCTCGGGCAGTTCGCGGATCGCCTCGTCGACGCGGCGCCGGCCGCCGCCGATGACCACCGGCAGCCCCTTGAGCTGCGGGTAGCGCAGCAACTCGACGGACGCGTAGAACGCGTCCATGTCGAGGTGGGCAATGCGGCGGATCGGAGGGGCCGGGGGCGGCGCGGGCTGGAAACTCACGGTGACAATTGTCTCGCTCTCCGGGCATGTTCGCCCGCCCCCGTGTCGCGTGCAAGAATGCGGCGGAATTTCAATCCCCACGCAGGTGGCGAACGGAAAGGAATGCACGATGGGTGACGACGAGGTGGAAGGCGGCCTGTCGGTCGCGCTGACGCCGGTGCAGATGGCGGCGGTGCTCGGCGGCGAAGACGTGCCCGAGTCGGCCAGCCTCAGCAACCGGCTCTGGGGCACGGCGGCGCTGATCGGCGGCGTGATCGAACTGGTCGGCGCCGGCGTGCTGTGCGTGGCGCCCGAGCCCACCATGGCCAGCAAGGTCGGCTGCGTGGTGCTGGGCGCGCACGGCAGTGACGTCACCGCCACGGCCGCGCGCCAGATCTGGACCGGCCAGACGCAGCGCACCGCCACCGCGCTCACCGCCGACGCCACCGCGCAGGCACTGGGCGCCTCGCCCGAAACCGGCGCGCAGGTGGGGCTCGCGGTCGACGTGGCGGTGCCGCTCTTCGTGGCCGGCGGGCTGGCCGCATCGCGCGTGATCGCGGTGCGCGCGAGCCGCTTCAAGCTCGAGCCCGTGCGCCTCATCGAGCACGAGGGCATTGCGGGCTCCAAGGCCGGCGGCCACACCATCCGCGAGCACGTGGGCAAGTCGGCGCAGGATCTGTTCGACCGCTTCGCGAAGAAGCCCAGCCTGCAGCGCTCGTCGTCGTTCTTCGACCTGGCCACGGCCGAGTCGGCCATCAGCCAGACGGTGCGCGCCAATGCCCGGGCCATTCGCGCGTGGTCGCGCTCCGCGGCGGTGGGCTCCAAGCCCGTGGCCTTCGAGCACGACATCGGCACCGTGGTCGGCATCGGCGTGCAGCGCGGCAGCACCGCCGTGAGCCAGCTCACCAAGGTGCGCGTGACGCTGAACATGCGCACGTACAACGGCAAGCCGTTCTACATCCTCACCGCCCATCCGTTCTGATTTTTCCTCACGACCCCACGATGCGATTCGAACTGATCGACCACCTCACCAAGGTCTACTTCGGCCAGGACGCCGACATCCTTTTCGGCGAAACCGGCGCTGAGATCATGGCCTCGTACCGCGAGTCGAGCACCGAGGCCGAGCTGGCCGCGCTGCGGGCCGAGATCGCCGATTACCTCGGTTCGCACGACGACCTCGAAGCGGCGTTTGCACGCGACTTCTCGCGCGATTACATCCCTGAAGATTTCGGCACGCCGGCGAAACAGTTTCTCGACAGCGTGCTGGCCGCGGTGCAGTAGCGGGTCGTCAGCGCGACTCGACCGTCACCAGCAGCGGCGAGTCGAACATCGCCACGGGCGAGATCACCGGCTCGTCCATCGGCACGGCGTTGCCGTAGCGCTCGCGCATCTTGGCGCGCACGGCCGGGTCGGAAAGGTTGAAGCTGCGGATCTTCTGCAGATCGCCGATGCGCACGCCCAGCGCGCGGTCGTACAGCTTCCACACCAGTTCCGAGCAGTAGATGCGCGAATCCGACCATTCGAAAGTCAGGTCGTACGGGCGGCCCGCGAAGTCCGAGGTGCGCGCATGCAGGCGCGCCACGGCGCCGGGCGTGAGCCGCGTGCCGGCGTCGCGCAGCCGCTTCACCACGTAGTGGCCACCGTTGCCGCGCGCCGTCCATTGCGCCAGCGGCGTGTAGCGCACCGTCGAGACCGCCTCGAACACGTAGGGTTTGCCCTCTCGCAGCAGCACGATGCCCATGTGGCTGTAGCGCGAGCCCGTGGCGCGCTGCACGGCCAGGCTTTGCGCCGAGCGCGAGGTGTGGAAGATGATGTCGCCGTCCTTCAGTGCGGTGGCCGCATGGCCTGCGCCGGCTGCCAGGAGGGTGAAAAGGGCAGACAACGACGTGTAAAGGGCTTTCGACATGCAGGGCATTTTGCGGGATGCCGCTTGCGCCCCGCGGCATGCCGGTGCCATGATCCGCGCCATATGCAAACCGTCGCCTCCATCCTCTGGCGCAGGCTCGATGCACCGGGCCACGATGCCTGCCGCCTCGAACGCAATGCCTCGGCCTGGCAGCTCGACGGCGCCGCGGTGTTCCGCACCGAGGGCGGACGCATCGCCCAGCTGCACTACCGCGTGCGCTGCGACCTGCTCTGGCACACGCAATGGGGCACGGTGCGCGGCTGGCTCGGCGAGTCGGCCATCGACCTGTCGATCACGCGCGACGCGCGCGGCCACTGGAAGCTCAACGACGAAGCCGTGTCCGACATGTCGCACTGCGTCGACCTCGACCTGGGCTTCACCCCCGCCACCAACCTGCTGCAACTGCGCCGCCTGAACCTCGCACCCGGCGAAAGCGCCGACGCACCGGCGGCCTGGGTCGACATCGAAGACGGCGGGCTCAGCGAGCTGATGCAGCGCTATGAGCGGCGCAGCGAGGGCACGTACGCGTACGAGGCCAAGCGCTTCGACTATGCGGAGGTGCTTGGCGTCACGGCGGACGGGTTCGTGAGCGACTATCCGCGGCTCTGGGCCGCGCAAGGCTGACCGTCAGTCGAACTGCGCCCGCGCCCCCGCCACCAGCGCGCGGTTGCGCCGCCGGTCCGCCGCGATCTCCTGCGCGAAGTCGTCGATGCTCCCCCCGGCCGGCAGGTTGTAGGCCTCGCGTAGGCGCGCGCGCAGCGGGTCGCCTTGCAGCAGCCGGTTGATCTCGCCGTTGAGGCGCTGCACCACCGCCGTCGGCGTGCGCGCGGGCGCGAAGATGCCGAAGAGCGAATCGCGGTTCGCCTTCTCGTAGCCCAGCTCTGCGAGCGTGGGCACGGCGGGCAAGGCTTCGATGCGCGCGGGCGCGCCGACCGCCAGCGCCTGCAGCCGGCCGCTCTCGATGTACTGCAGCTGCTGCGCCGCGACGTTGGTCGACAGCACCTCGAACTGCCCGCCGAGCGCGTCGTTGAGCTGCGGACCGCCGCCCTGGTAGGGGATGTGCGTGATGTCGGTGCGGCTTTGCAGGCGCACCTGGGCGAGCACCATGTGGCCGATGGTCGCCACGCCCGAGGTGGCCCAGCGCACCGCGCCGGGCTGGCGGCGCGCCAGCGCGATCAACTCGGCAAAGCCGCGGCCCGCGAAGGCCGGCGTGCCGACGACCAGCACCGGCGTGCGCATCACGCTGGCCACGGGCACGAAGGCGCGCAGCGGGTCGTAGGGCGCGCGCGCGAGCAGCGGGTGCAGGGTGAGCGGGCTGATGGCCGAAAAGGCCAGCGTGTGGCCGTCGGGCGTGGCGCGTGCGAGTGCGTCCATGCCCAGGCTGCCGCCCGCGCCGGCGCGGTGTTCGATGAGCACCGGCACGCCCAGCGACTGCGCCAGCGGCTCGGCCAGCGCACGCGCCATGCCGTCGCTCACGCCGCCCGGCGGGTAGACCACGATCAGGCGCACGGGGCGGCTGGGCCAGGGCGACGAGGCGGCGTGCGACAGGTGCGGCAATGCGCACGCAGCCGCGAAGCCGATGCGTTGCAGGAAATGGCGGCGCAGCAGCGGCACGGTCATGCGGCAGCGTTCCCCTCGGCCAGCCCGCGCAGCAGCGCCGCGAAGTGCCGCGCCGGCAGGTTGTCTTCGTCGGCACGCGACACCAGCGTGAGCGGTGCGTCGAGCTGGCCGCCATCGGCCAGCCGCGTGTAGGCGATGGCGTGCGCGTGCACGCCGGTCATCGAGGTCGGCACCACCGACAGGCCGACGCCCGCGGCCACGAGGTTCAGATTGGTCATCATGCGATCGATTTCGGCCACCACGCGCGGGCGCAGGCCCTGCGCGTGGCACAGCGCGAGCAGCTCGGCATAGAGGCCGGGCGCGCCCGGGCGGCGCACGAGGATGATGCCCTCTTCACAGAGTTTCGACAGTGGCAGCGGCTTCGTGGGCTTCTTGCCGTTTGCAGGTGGCGCGAAGCGGTGATCGCTCGGCATCGCGACCCACACGGGCTCGCGCAGCAGCGTCTCGAACACCAGCCCCTCGGGCCGCGCCACCGGCACGCGCAGCAGGCCGCAGTGCAGCCGGCCCGCGGCCAGCGCCTCGGTGAGTTCGGCGGCGTTGTCTTCGCGCAGCTGCAGCTCCACGCCGGGGTGCGCGCGGCGAAAGGCGCGCAGCGCCTCGGGCATGAAGCGGTGCGCCGCGGCCGAGCTGGTGAAGCCGACCGCCAGCGTGCCGGTCTGGCCCTGGGCCACGCGCGCCATGCGCTGCTTCATGGCCTCCATGTCCTGCAGCATGCGCAGCGCCTCGGCCTGGAACAGCCGGCCGGCGTCGGTGAGCGCCACGCCGCGCGGATGGCGCTTGAACAGCAGCACGCCCAGCTCGCGCTCCAGCGCCTTGATCTGCAGGCTCAGCGGCGGCTGCTGGATGCCCAGCTGCTCGGCGGCGCGCGTCATGTGGCCGGTGCCGGCCACGGCCACGAAGTACCTCAGGGCGCGTATATCCATATGTTTTTTGTATTGAATAGGCCTTGTTATTTTATTTGACCCTGAGTCACACGGAATCTATCGTCCGGCCGCCTATTCAAAAAGCAGTCCACCGAGGCTGCATGCCGGAGACAAATCCATGCGCACACCGCGCCCTGCCTCGAAGTTTCGTGTCGTCGTTGCGCTGATTGGCGCGTCGTTGGTCCTGGCCGCCTGTGGTGGCGGCAGCGGGGGAGGGGGAAGCCCCGGCTTCTTCCTGCCGACCCCGCCGCCCGCCAGCGGCAACAACCCGCCTGCCGAGGAGCCGCCGGGCACGGTGCCCCCGCCCGTGCTGCCCGTCGTGGCCTGCGCCGACTTCGCCGGCAAAAGCCTGCCCGCCTCACTCATCAGCCTGCCCACACAGGGCGCGACCGTCACCAGCGCCACGCCCGTGGCCGCCGGCGATGCGGGCAACACGCTGGGCGACTACTGCCGCGTGCGCGGCACCATCGCGCCGGTGGACCCGGCTTCGCAGCTCATCCACTTCGCGGTCAACCTGCCCGAGCAGTGGAACCAGAAGACCATCCACTTCGGCGGCGGCGGCTTCGACGGTGTGCTGATCGACGGCACCGAGGTCATCCGCTTCGGCCCCGCCGGCAAGCCCGCGCCGCTGGCGCTGGGCTACGCGACCTACGGCGACGACTCGGGCCACCAGTCGAGCAGCATCACCGACGGCAAGTTCGCGGCCAATGACGAGCAACTGGCCAACTACGGCGGCCAGTCGCTCAAGAAGACGCGCGACGTGGCGCAGGCGCTGGTGTTCGCGCGCTACGCAGTGCAGCCCAGGCACGCCTACTTCCTCGGCACTTCGACCGGCGGGCGCGACGCGCTGAGCTACATCCAGCGCTGGCCGCAGGACTACGACGGCGTGATCGCCAACGAGCCCGCGCTCAACTACACCGGCACGCGCCTGTCGAACGTGGCGGTGGGCCGCGCGCTGTACAACGACGGCGGCAAGGGCTGGCTCAACCTGACGGAGACGCTGCTGGTGCAGAAGGCCGCGATGCAGGCCTGCGACAAGCTCGACGGCGCGATCGACAACATCGTGAGCAATGTGGAGAGCTGCCGCCAGCTCAACACGCAGATCCTCGCGTCGCTGCGCTGCCCCAACGGCGCGGACACGGCCGACACCTGCCTGTCGGACGCGCAGATCGACACGGTGCACGCCATCGAATCACCGCTCGAGTTCACGAGTTATTCGCTTGCCAACGGCGTGAAGCGCGCGGGGGGCTACAACCTGCTCGAAGGTGCGCTCGTGGCCGGCCCGTACACCACGCGCGACCTCGGCACACGCAAGGCGCCGGGCAACCCCGCCACCTCGGCCGACGCCAACATGTATGTCACGGGCGACCAGTGGGTGAAGTTCTTCGTCACGCGCGATGCCGGTTTCAACACGCTCACTTTCGATCCGCAGAACCCCGGAACGTACGCGGCGCGCGTGGCCGAGGTCTCGAAGCTCACCGACGCGACCGACCCGAACCTCGCGCCCTTCTTCGCGCGCGGCGGCAAGCTGATCATGCTGCACGGCCTGGCCGACGAGGTGATCAGCCCCAACTCGACCATCGACTACTACCGGCAACTCGTCGCCACGCTGGGCCAGGCCGCGGTCACGCAGAACGTGCGCTTCTACACCGTGCCCGGCATGGGCCACGGCACCGGCAGCTTCATTCCCAGCTGGGACTCGCTCGCGGCGCTCGAAGGCTGGGTCGAGGCCGGCCTCGCGCCCGCCACGCCCGTGGCGGTGGACGCTGTGCCCGGCAGTTACGGCCGCACGCGCCCGCTGTGCCAGTTTCCGTCGTGGCCCAAGTACCGCGGCAGCGGCAGCCTCGATGCGGCCGTCAACTACAGCTGTGTGACCGAGGTCGGCGACCCGTTGGCTTGCCCCAACCTGCCGGCGAGCGCCACGCGCTACAAAGGCGGCAACAGCTTCGGCGAGGAACTGCAGGTGCAGATCGACCCGGCCACCCTGGCCTACACCGTGACCATCGATGCCAGCCACGTACCCACGCGGGTCGGCACGCAGCGCAGCGGCTCGCTCGTGTCGCAGGGCAGCTGCAGCTACACGAGCGGCGAGAGCGGGGCGGTGTTCAGCTTCGGCGCCGGCGGCGTGCTGCTGGGCGGCGTGAATCCGCCGAGCGGCAGTGGCTTCTCGCCGCTGGTGGCGTTCCAGAACACCTTCCAGAATGTGTCGCCGTCGACGGACTTCCGCTCGGTGTCGCTGATCTTCAATGCGGCCGGTGTGGAGCAGCTCGGCGCGGGCACCACGGCGGCGTTCTCGTCGGCGGGGCGGCTGCGCAATGCGGGCACCTTCCAGTTCTGCCGCAGCCCGGCGTCGAACAGCTTCATGACCTACGACCAGACCTGCAAGAACACCGAGAAGGGCTACCTCAGCTACAGCACGGCGCGCGGGGCCTTCGACATGTACACGACCTCGACCTCGTCGAGCGGCACCGCCGAGACCGAGGGCGGCACGCTCACTGGCTCGGTGGTGATCGGATTGGTCAACGGCGTGTCCACGCCGCTGTACCTGCGGCGCGTGGCCACCGCCGTGCCGGCGGGCGACACCCCCAGCGGCGTGGCCACCGTCATCCAGCCGGGCCTGCGCCTGCTCGCGGTGCAGCAGGCCCTGATGCCCGGCGCGGCCGATGGCAGCTATGCCATGGCCAGCGTGAAGGGCGAGGGCCGCGAGGCCACCGTGGTCGGCACGGCCTTCAACCTCGGCGGCGCGGCCACCACGCTGGGCTACGACACGCCGGTGCTCGGCGTGGCGCAGACCGGTGCCGGCCGGCCGGGCCATCTCCTCTTCAACAGCGGCGTCGTGGCCTTCGTCTCCACCGGTGGAGCGAACGCGGCGCTGGACCTCGGAGTACGCCATTGAAAAAATACCTCTCGCAACTTGCCGTCTTCGCTTGGATGGGTGCGGCGCCGCTGCTGTCCGCGCACGCGGTTCCCGCCACCGCGCCGAAGCCCGCGGCCTGCCCGTCGCCCGTGCCCGAGACCGCGCGCTGCTACACCGGTGAAGACGGTGCGGGCTCGTTCTACTGGATCGCCATTCCCAAAGACTGGCAGCGCGGCGTGCTCGTGATGCACGCGCACGGCGGGCCCGAAACCGGCGCGCCCAAGCTCGCGCGCAGCGAGGAAGACCTCAAGCGCTGGGCCATCACCGTGAAGGCCGGCTATGCCTGGGCCGGCTCCACCTACCGGCGCGGCGGCTACGGGGTGACGATGGCGGCCGAAGACACCGAGCGGCTGCGCCAGATCGTCGTGCGCCACTTCGGCACGCCCCAGCGCACGCTGCTGCACGGGCAGAGCTACGGCGCGGGCGTGGCAGCGAAGGCGGCCGAGCTCTATGCGCCCGTGGGCGATGCGAAGTCGCCCTACGACGGCCTGCTGCTCACCAGCGGCGTGCTCGGCGGCGGCAACAGCGCCTACGACTTCCGGCTCGACCTGCGCGTGGTCTACCAGTACGTCTGCCGCAACCATCCCAAGCCCGACGAGCCGCAGTACCCGCTGTGGATGGGCCTGCCGATGGACGCGAAGCTCACGCGCGCGGAACTCGCCGCGCGCGTCAAGGACTGCACCGGCGTCGGCACGCCCGCTGCGCAGCGCACGCCCGAACAGGCGGCGCGGCTGAAGACCATCCTGTCGGTCGTGAAGATTCCCGAACGCTCGCTCGTCGGCCACCTCAACTGGGCGACGTGGCTGTTCCAGGACCTCGTGCAGCAGCGCCTGAAGGGCCGCAACCCCTTCGGCAACATCGGCGTGGTCTACAGCGGCTCGGCCGACGATGCGGCGCTCAACGCCGGCGTGCTGCGCTACGCGGCCGACCCGCAGGCCCAGGGCGCACTCGCGGCCGACAGCCAGCCCACCGGCCGCACCTCGCTGCCCACCGTGGGCCTGCATGCCATCGACGACCCCACGGCGTTCGTCGAACTCGAGAACGCCTACCGCCGCATCCGCGATGCGGCCGGCACCGGCGGGCACCTGGTGCAGAGCTTCAGCGCCGAGCGCGAGCACAGCTACCTCAGCGATTCGGAATACCCCGCGCTCTTCGGCGCATTGCTCGACTGGATCGACAAGGGCGAGAAGCCCACGCCCCAGAGCCTGGCGCAACGTTGCGCGTCGCTCATGCCGCGCTACGACACCGACGGCAAGAACGGCTGCCACATCCAACCCGAGTGGCAACCCCCGACGCTCGAAAGCCGCGTGCCTTCGCGCGCCCCCTGATTTTTCTTTTTGACCTTGACGGAGACTTTCATGAAAAAACTGTTCGCCCTCGCGGCGATGGCCCTGGCTGTGTGCGCTCACGCGCAGGACTTTCCCGCGGGCAAGCCCGTGACCATCGTCGTGCCGTTCGCGGCCGGCGGCCCGACCGACCGCGTGGCGCGCGACCTCGCCGAGGCGCTGCGCAAGCCGCTGGGCGGCGCCAGCGTCATCATCGACAACGTGCCCGGCGCAGGCAGCTCCATCGGCGCGGCCAAGGTCGCGCGCGCCAACCCCGACGGCTACACGCTGCTGCTCAACCACATCGCGATGGCGACCGTGCCGACGCTGGTGCGCAACGTGCCGTTCAAGGTCGAGACCGACTTCGAGTACCTGGGCATCGTCAACGACGTGCCCATGACGCTCATCGCCAAGCCCAGCCTGCCGGCCACCAACTACAAGGAACTGACCGCCTGGATCGCCGCCAACAAGGGCAAGATCAACTTGGGCAACGCGGGCATCGGCTCGGCCTCGCACCTGTGCGGTTTGCTCTACCAGAGCGCCACGAAGACCGAAATGACGCCCGTGCCCTACAAGGGCACGGCACCCGCCATCACCGACCTCATCGGCGGCCAGATCGACCTCCTGTGCGACCAGAGCACCAACACCTCGCCGCAGATCGAGGCGAAGAAGGTCAAGGCCTATGCCGTGACCACGCCCAAGCGCCTGACCACGCCGCTCTTGAAAGACCTGCCCACGCTCGACGAGGCCGGCCTGAAGAACTTCCAGGTGACGATCTGGCACGGCCTGTACGCGCCCAAGGGCACGCCCGCGCCGGTGCTCAAGAAGATCAGCGATGCGCTGAAAGCGGCACTGAAAGATGCGGACTTCATCAAGCGCGAGGAAGCGCTGGGCGCCGTGGTCGCCACCGACGGCCGCATCGAGCCCGAGGGGCACAAGAAGTTCGTGGCGGCGGAGATTGCAAAGTGGAGCCCGATCATCAAGGCGGCGGGGGTGTACGCGGACTGAGGTTGTCGGCCGCGCGCATCGCGCTCAGAGCCCGTGGATGGCAACGGTGGCCCAGAAGGCGGCCCACACGCCGATCAGCCCCAGCAGCGCCATGACGGTGACGTAGGCAATGAAGTACGTCACGCGTCTTGCGATGCTGGGGGTGGCTGGGACCTGCCACCAGTAGATCAGTCCCGCCCACAAGAGCAGGGCGCAGGCGACGAGGGCTACACCGGTCCCCGTCAATGTCAGGGCCTGGCGTCGCGCCAGGCCGGTGAGCAGGACATTGAGGACCGGAATCGATACGGCCCACATCAGCGCGCTCAGCACCAGCCACAGGCCGGCATTCATCGAATCGCGTCGCGCGGTGCTGCGTGAGTTCTGTACTGTCATTTTTCTCTCCCTGTTGGACCGTTGTGGCCTCCTCAAAATCTTAGGGAGAGCTGTCTCATGCACATGCAGCAGGTCGCGCTGGAATCAGCAATGACCGTGACGCAAGTAGTTTGCTTGCCGTGGCAATCGCAAACCGATCGTGAACGAGTTAGCCCCACCGCATCGAATGCACCAGGGCGCAGCTCAGAGCCATTACCCTCGTCGATCCTGTTCATCAGAAATCGGCTCCATGAGCTTCAGCATCTACTACGACGCAAGACGAGACAGTCCCCTGACCCGCGAGGAAGCGCAGCGCCTGGACGCGATCGTGGCTGCCTTCGACAAAGTCGACGAAGCCGACCGCCATGCGCATTCAGGTAAGGGCCTCAACTGGGAGACCTTCACGCTCTACGAGGCGTCCGGACTCACCGGGGGAAAGGTACTGGAAGGCGCCACGAAACTCCCCGACAACAAGGCGTTCGCCATGCACAAGGGGGCCAGCCACTGGGTGGCCTGCCTCAACCGGATTCGCCGCGAAGTGCTGCCGGATGCCAGGTGGAGCGTGAGCATCGATGACAGGATGCTGCTCTGGAACGACAAGAGCGGCTGGCACGACGAGGCATCGGACGGGCTGGCGACGCTCTGGCTGGGCTGCCTGTTGAGCGCGCCGTTCCGACGGTTCACGAAGTGAGCGGGTAACCGTCGGGCGTGGCCCTGCCAGACCGCGTCAGAACGTCCCCGGCAACAGGATGTCCGACTTCACATCGTCGATCTGCGTGCGACCGCAGAAGGCCATCGTGATGTCCAGTTCCTTGTGGATGATCTGCAGCGCGCGCGTCACGCCTTCCTGGCCGTAGGCGCCCAGGCCGTACAGGAAGCTGCGGCCGATCAGCGTGCCGCGTGCGCCGAGCGCGCGGGCCTTGAGCACGTCCTGGCCGCTGCGCACGCCGCCGTCCATCCACACTTCGATCTGGCTGCCCACGGCGTCGGCGATGGCCGGCAGCGCGGCGATGGAGGAGGGCGCGCCGTCGAGCTGGCGCCCGCCATGGTTCGACACGATGAGCGCGTCGGCGCCGCTGGCCACGGCCAGGCGTGCGTCTTCCGTGTCCATGATGCCCTTGAGGATCAGCTTGCCGCCCCAGCGCTTCTTGATCCATTCGACGTCCGCCCAGCTCAGGGCCGGGTCGAACTGTTCGGCGGTCCACGACGACAGCGACGACAGGTCTTTCACGCCCTTGGCGTGGCCGGCGATGTTGCCGAAGGTGCGGCGCTTGGTGCCCAGCATGCCCATGCACCAGCGCGGCTTGGTCGCCAGGTTGATGAGGTTCTTGATGGTGGGCTTGGGCGGCGTCGACAGGCCGTTCTTGATGTCCTTGTGGCGCTGGCCGAGGATCTGCAGGTCGAGCGTGAGCTGCAGTGCCGACACGTTGGCGGCCTTGGCGCGGTCGATCAGGCGTTCGATGAAGTCGCGGTCCTTCATCACGTAGAGCTGGAACCAGAAGGGGTGGCGGTCGGTGTTCTCGGCAATGTCTTCCAGCGAGCAGATGCTCATGGTCGAGAGCGTGAACGGAATGCCGAAGGCCTTGGCCGCGCGCGCGCCCAAAATTTCGCCGTCGGCGTGCTGCATGCCGGTCAGGCCCGTGGGCGCGATGGCCACGGGCATGGCCACCTCCTGGCCGATCATGGTGGTGCGGGTGGACCGGCCTTCCATGTTCACGGCCACGCGCTGGCGCAGCTTGATCTTCTGGAAGTCGCTCTCGTTGGCGCGGTAGGTGCCCTCGGTCCAGGCGCCGGAATCGGCGTAGTCGTAGAACATCTTCGGCACGCGCCGCTGGGCGATCGCCCGCAGGTCTTCGATGCAGGTGATCTTGGAAAGGTCGGGCACGGGGGAGGTCTCCTGGCTGGTGTTATGGGGGTCAGGGCGGGCCGGGCCATGTGGGCCACGGCAGCGCCGGGGGTCGAGTCTGCAGGGGAAACGCGCCGGCGACCTGAAAAAAGCCCACACCCCGGCTGAAAATTATTCAGCCCGGCTCGCGCAGCGCCTGGCGCAGCCATTCGACGAAGGTGGCGCATTCCCAGCGCTCCATGGTGCCGGGGCGCCAGCACAGGAAGTAGGCGTTGGGCGAGGGCGCGCTGTGCGGCGACAGGCGCACCAGCCGGCCGTTGTCCAGCCAGGCGCGGCCCAGCCGCAGGTGCATGAGCACCACGCCGAAGTCTTCGGCGGCCGCATCGAGCGCCAGGCCCAGGTCGTTGAACTGGTGGCCAACGGCCGGTTCGGGCAGGCCGATGCCGCAGGCCTTGAACCAGATGCGCCACGACTCCAGCGGCGTGCGCA
The DNA here is from genome assembly GCF_041154465.1 of Variovorax sp. V35. Classification (NCBI taxonomy): domain Bacteria; kingdom Pseudomonadati; phylum Pseudomonadota; class Betaproteobacteria; order Burkholderiales; family Comamonadaceae; genus Variovorax; species Variovorax sp. V35. The sequence continues at coordinate 5,647,512 of NZ_AP028666.1, read as the reverse complement.
GCAGCTGCACGCGCGCCACCTCGGCATCGGTCGAGAAGTGCTGCTCGAAGGGGCCGTGGCGTTCCAGGTAGGCCGGGCTGCACACCGGCGAGACGTCGTCGGCCAGCAGCTGGCAGAACTCGCGGTCGTGGAACGGGCCGGTGCCGAAGCGCAGCTCGATGTCGGCGTCTTCGGCCGTGAAGTTGCGCACCGGCATGGTCACCTGCAGCATCAGCTCGATGGTCGGGTAGGCGTCGCGGAACTCGGCCAGCCGGGGCAGCAGCATCTGGCGCGAGAAGGTGGGCGTGACGGCCACGCGCAGCCGCCGCACCTGCGACGCGGGCTCGCGCCCCGGCACCTGCTGCAGCGCCGCAATGGCCTCGCGCACGCGCGCCAGGTAGGCCACGCCGTCGGCGCTCAGGCCGAAGTCGTTGCCCGTGAAGAGCTTGAGCTCGAGCTGCGTCTCGAGCTGGCGGATGCGGTGGCTCACGGCGCTGGGCGTCACGCTGAGCTCTTCGGCTGCCAGGTTCACGCTGCGCAGCCGCGCGACGGCCTCGAAGGCCTGCAGGCCCTGGGTCGAGGGGAGTCGCGTCGATGCCATGTGCTTTTTGGAAGGGAGTGAGCGATGCGATGTTATCGAAGGGCGACCAGCGCATCGAGCAGCCGCCGCAGGTCGTCGACCGCCTCGCGCGCCAGGGCCGCATCGCCCATCTGCGCCTTGACGATGGCACCATCGACGCCGAGCGCGGCCGCCTGTGCAACGGCCATGCGCTGCGGGCCGTCGGGCAGCAGGCCGGCGATCACCTCGACCATCTCGCGCTTGTGCTCGCGCGCGATGTCGGCGGCGCCGGCCACGCTGGCCCCCACTTCCACCACCGAGTTGATGAAGGCACAGCCCCGAAACAGCGGGTCAGCGAACCATTCGGCCATCACATCGGCCAGCACCGGCAGCGCCTGCCCCTGCGCGATGTGCTGCTGCGCGTCGCGCCGGCCCAGCGCATCGACGAACCAGGCCATCCACACGCCATGCCGATGGTCGAGAAAGGCGCGCACCAGGTCGTCCTTCGAGGGGAAGTGCCGGTAGAAGGTGACCTTGGTGACGCCCGACGCGGCGATCACGCGGTCGATGCCGGTGGCGCGGATGCCGTCGGCATAGAAGAGCTCGTGCGCCGTGAGCAGGATGCGCTCGCGCGCGGGCAGTGCAGAGATGTCCATGCGGCGATTGTAGGCATGTAGACAGGTCTGTCTACTCATGGCACATTGCGGGCCTTCATCACTTCATTTCTTGACTGAAAGACCGCCATGGAATCCCGCCCGCCGCTGCCGCCCTTCACCCTTGAATCCGCCCTCCAGAAAGTCCAGGCCGCGGAAGACGCCTGGAACTCGCGCGACCCCGCGCGCGTGAGCCTGGCCTACACGCCCGACACCGAATGGCGCAACCGCGCGGACTTCGTCAATGGCCGCGAGCAGGTGGTCGAGTTCCTGTCGCGCAAGTGGGAGCGCGAGCACGACTACCGCCTGAAGAAGCAGCTGTGGGCCTTCATGGACAACCGCATCGCGGTGCGCTTCGAGTACGAATGGCACGACGCCGCGGGCCAGTGGTTCCGCAGCCATGGCAACGAGAACTGGGAGTTTGCGCAGAACGGGCTGATGCAAAGGCGCTATGCGAGCATCAACGACCAGCCCATTGCGGAATCGGAGCGCAAGTTCCGCTGGGAGCGCTGAGCCGGTCTTGCTCCTTCCCCTTCCGGGGGACGGCGGGGATGGGGGCAGGCCTTCGAACAGACGCCATGCTTTTTCGGAGGCCGCGTGCCCCCACCCCAGCCCTCCCCCAGCGGGGGAGGAGCAAGTCAGCTGGGCATGTCTGTTGCTAGCCCTGTTGCATCCGTTTCAACCCAGGAGCCAAGCCACATGAACCGCAACGACGTCACCGAGAAGATCATCACCGTGAGGGTGTCCAAAGGCATTCAGTGGGCCGACGTGGCCAAAAAGGTCGGCCTGTCGAAGGAGTGGACCACCGCCGCCTGCCTCGGCCAGATGACGCTCGACGACAAGCAGGCCAAGGCCGTCGGCAAGATCTTCGGTCTCACGCCCGAGGAGCAGAAGTGGCTTCAGGTCGTGCCCTACAAGGGCTCGCTGCCCACGCCCGTGCCGACCGATCCGCTGATCTACCGCTGGTACGAGGTGGTGAGCGTGTACGGCACCACCATCAAGGAACTGATCCATGAAGAGTTCGGCGACGGCATCATGAGCGCCATCGACTTCAGCATGGACATCCAGCGCCAGCCCGACCCGAAGGGCGACCGCGTCAACGTGGTGCTGTCGGGCAAGTTCCTGCCGTACAAGAGCTACTGAGGCCCGGCGCTCGGTCAGTACACCGGTGCCGCCGGCTTCGGCCGCGGCGTCGGGGCCGGGCGCCAGCCGGGGCCCGCCATGCCGTAGCGCGCGCCCTCGATCGCCCCGGCAATGGCACGCGCCACGCCCTCGACGGGTGTTGTCAGCCGCCGCCGCGTGCGCATGCGCTCGAAGGCGTAGCTGTCGGCGATGCGCTCGGCCAGCGGGTCGGCGGCCTCGGCCACGTCGGGGCTCACCAGCGAGACGTGCACGCGCCCCGCGTGTTCCCGCCGCAGCCCTTCGGAAATCGCCTGCACCGCGTACTGCGTGCCGTGGTACACGGCCGAGTCGGGCGTGGCGCCGCCCATGGCCACCGGCGCGACGTTGACGATGTGGCCCCAGCCCTGCTCCTGCATCGTGGGCAGCACGGCCGCCACGCCCAGCAGCATGCCGCGCAGGTTGACGTCGATCATCAGCTCCCACTCCTCGATCTTGCGCTGCCACAGTGGCGACAGCGGCATCACGCCGGCGGCGTTCACCAGCACGTCGATGCGGTCGTGCGTGTCGAGGGCGAACTCGGCAAAGGCCTCCATGTCGGGCCGGTGCGTCACGTCCAGCCGCCGGAAGCTCGCCGAGCCGCCGGTGGCATTGATCTCGGCCGCGAGCGCCGCGAGCCGTTCGGTGCGGCGCGCGCCGAGCACCACATGGGCGCCGCGCCGCGCGAGCCGCCGCGCCGTCGCCTCGCCGATGCCGCTGCTGGCGCCGGTGACGAGAACCACTGTGTCCTGGATTGCACTCATACAAAACTCCTCATGCGGGTCGATGCGCCATGGCGCAAGGGGTGCGCCGGGCATGGGGATGAGTCTCGGGGCGAAGGGGCCTGAGGCGGTATCCGGATCGAACGAGGTTTTTGCCTGATCCTGCGAAATGCAGAAACAGGCGGGTCGTGCGCGGGGCCGCGTCAGGCGCGCCGGCCCAGCCGATTCCCCAACGCCAGCAGCCCCCATCCCGCCAGCCCGAAGGTCAGCGCGATGCCTGCGGCGTAGAGGGCCACGCCGCCGTAGCCGCCGACGTTGGCGGGGTTGAGGAAGGGGTAGGGGTACCAGCCGGTGCGACTGCCGCGCACCAGCGTGTAGACCAGGTAGGCCATCGGGAAGACCAGCGTCCACAGCAGCTGCCGGCCGCCGAGGCGCCTGCGCGGCGGTTGCAGCAGCCAGTCGAGCAGCACGACGCAGGGCATCACGTGGTGCAGCAGCGTGTTGATCCACGGCCGCAGCGCGCCGAGGTCGACGTCGCGCAGCAGCAGCGAGAAGACGATGCCGACCACCGCCATGTTCACGGCCGACAGGGCGCGCAGCCCTTCGTCGGGTCCCGTGGACGCCGGCCGCCAGAGGCGACGCGCCCCCAGTACCAGCACGATCGCCGCGAACAGGTTCGAGAGGTTGGTGAAGAAGCTGAAGAAGTTGACGACGTCGAAGCCCATGCGGACATGGATCGCCAGCTGCCAGCTGATCGCCACCAGGGTCAGCAGGCCGAAGAAGAGGCGCAGCGCGGACCAGGCCATGGGATGCCGTGTCGGCCCTCAGGGCCTGCAGCTGCCGCCCATGGACACCGAGCCGTCCTTGCATTCGGTGAGGATGGGCTCGCCGCGCGACGCGGGCGCCGAGGTGGCGCTCGGGGGCGGCGAGGCCGCGCCGCCTTCGCGCTGGTAGACGATCTTCTTCGTGCCCAGCTCGCAGCTGCCCACCACCTGTCCGCTCGCCGTGGCGGCGGCATCGATGGTGACGACGCTGAAGTTCGTCACGCCCGATGCGGCGATCTTCGCTTCGATCTGGGCGCGCAGCGTTTCGCAGTTGCTCTGAGTGGGGCTCTGGGCATGGGCGCTGCCGGCGGCCATGAGCAGGGGCCAGGCGGCGGCAACAGCAAGCCAATGGCGTTTCATGAGGGGCCTGCCTTTCTTTCTTGCGTGCAGTGGGGGCGGGAGAAATCGGAGTCTAGTCGCGCACAAAGACCAACGGCCCGCCGCGTGAGCGACAGGCCGTTGGTGTGGGCACTTCCGGGCCTGGTCAGGCCCGGGAGGCGCAACGCAGCGGGATCAGACCGCCGGTGCCAGCACCGCGTTCAGCGTGGCGCTCGGGCGCATCACGGCTTCGTACTTCTTCGGGTCGGCCAGGTAGTAGCCGCCGATGTCCACGGCCTTGCCCTGCACGGCCGCGAGTTCGTCGACGATCTTCTTCTCGTTGGCGGTGAGCGCTTCGGCCAGCTTCTTGAACTTGGCCTGCAGCTCCTTGTCCTCGGTCTGCGCGGCGAGTTCCTGGGCCCAGTACATGGCCAGGTAGAACTGGCTGCCGCGGTTGTCCAGCTGACCGGTCTTGGGCGACGGGTTCTTGTTGTTGTCCAGCAGCTGGCCGGTGGCGGCGTCGAGCGTCTTGGCCAGGATCTTGGCCTGTGCGTTGCCGGTCTTCAGGCCCAGGTCTTCCAGGCTCACGGCCAGCGCGAGGAACTCGCCCAGCGAATCCCAGCGCAGGTGGTTTTCTTCCACCAGCTGCTGCACGTGCTTGGGGGCCGAGCCGCCCGCGCCGGTCTCGTACATGCCGCCGCCGGCCATGAGCGGCACGATCGACAGCATCTTGGCCGAGGTGCCCAGTTCCATGATGGGGAACAGGTCGGTGAGGTAGTCGCGCAGGATGTTGCCGGTGGCGCTGATGGTGTCCAGGCCGCGCACGACGCGCTCCAGCGTGTAGCGCATGGCGCGCACCTGGCTCATGATCTGGATGTCCAGGCCCGTGGTGTCGTGCTCGTGCAGGTACATCTTGACCTTGGTGATCAGCTGCGCTTCGTGCGGGCGGTAGGCGTCGAGCCAGAACACGACCGGCATGCCGGAGTTGCGCGCGCGGTTCACGGCCAGCTTCACCCAGTCGCGGATCGCGGCGTCCTTGACCTGGCACATGCGCCAGATGTCGCCCTTTTCCACGTCTTCGCTCATCAGCACTTCGCCGGTGTCCAGGTCGGTGATGTTGGCCACGCCGTCTTCGGGGATCTCGAAGGTCTTGTCGTGCGAGCCGTACTCTTCGGCCTTCTGGGCCATGAGGCCGACGTTGGGCACGGTGCCCATGGTCTTGGGGTCGAAGGCGCCGTGCCACTTGCAGAAGTTGATGATCTCCTGGTAGATGCGGGCGAAGGTCGATTCGGGCATCACGGCCTTGACGTCCTTCAGGCGGCCGTCGGCGCCCCACATCTTGCCGCCGTTGCGGATCATCGCGGGCATCGAGGCGTCCACGATCACGTCGTTGGGCGAGTGGAAGTTGGTGATGCCCTTGGCCGAGTCGACCATGGCCAGCTCGGGGCGGCCTTCGTGGCAGGCGTGCAGGTCGCGCTTGATCTCGTCCTGCGTGCTCTGGGGCAGCGTGGCGATCTTGTTGTACAGGTCGACCATGCCGTTGTTGACGTTGATGCCCAGCTCGTCGAACAGCTTGCCGTGTTTCTCGAAGGCTTCCTTGTAGAAGATCTTCACGCAGTGGCCGAACACGATGGGGTGCGAGACCTTCATCATCGTGGCCTTCACGTGCAGCGAGAACATGACGCCGGTCTTGTGCGCGTCTTCGATTTCCTTTTCATAGAAGGCCAGCAGGGCCTTCTTGCTCATGAACATGGAGTCGATGATCTCGCGGTCGAGCAGGGCGACCTTGGGCTTGAGCACGATGGTCTTGCCGCTCTTGGTCAGCAGTTCCATCTTGACGTTGCGGGCGCGGTCCAGGGTCATGGACTTTTCGCCGTGATAGAAGTCGCCGCCGTGCATGTGCGAGACGTGCGAGCGCGAGGCCTGGCTCCACTCGGCCATGCTGTGCGGGTTCTTGCGGGCGTATTCCTTCACGGCGCGGGGCGCGCGGCGGTCGGAGTTGCCTTCGCGCAGCACGGGGTTCACGGCGCTGCCGGTGCACTTGTTGTAGCGCGTGCGGATGTCCTTGTCCTCGTCCGAGGTCGGGTTCTCCGGGTAGTCGGGGATCTTGTAGCCCTTGCCCTGCAGTTCCTTGATGGCCGACTTGAGCTGCGACACCGAGGCGCTGATGTTGGGCAGCTTGATGATGTTGGCTTCAGGCTTGAGCGTGAGCTTGCCCAGTTCGGCCAGGTTGTCGGGCACCTTCTGGTCGTCGCTCAGGAACTCGGGGAACTCGCCCAGGATGCGGGCGGCCACCGAGATGTCGCTCGTCGTCACGTTGATGCCGGCCGGAGCCGTGAAGGCGCGCACGATGGGCAGGAAGGCGTAGGTCGCCAGCAGGGGCGCCTCGTCGGTGAGGGTGTAGACGATGGTGGGTTGCTTCGTGCTCATGCGCTTGCTTCCGTAGGTTCTGGGTTGTCGAGAGGGCTGAAATTTCATTGGGCGAAATGGACTTTCGCCGGAGCCCCCCATTGTCGCCCGGTCGGGCCGGGGCGCGGCCGGAGAAACCCCGATGACCCCTCTGCCAGGGCTTCCCGCGATGGCTACCATTGCGCCCCATGAAAAAGCTGCCTCTTGCCGGGATCGTCGGTCTTCTTGTCTCGTGGCTGGCCGGCCCCGTGCTCGCTGCGCCCGCAGCCCAGGTCTTCGTGGCCGTCAAGACGCCCGAGGCCGTCGACGCCATGTGGCGCGCCCACCTGTGCGCCTTGCTGCCGCAGCCCTGCGATGCGCAGGCGCTGAAGCTGCACCGCCCGCGCGACGGCGCCGCGCCCGACGACTACCTGCTCACCTCGGAAAAGCCCCTGGCCATGGCGCGCCTGAAGCGCGACACCGGCGCCGGCGGCTGGCAGCTCGCGCAGCTGCACGATTTCTCGACCTACGTGGCCTCGCAGCAGCGCGACCGCCGCAGCGACGACCCCGAGCTGCACCTGGCCCTCGCGCCGGTGCTCTACCCGCTGGCCGAGGGCCGCTGGGCCGTGGCCGTGACCCAGCGCGAATCGGAAAGCTATTCGGGCGGCGGCGCGTCCTATGTGACGGCCGACTTCGTGCCGCTGGACACGCCGCCCGGGCAGCGCGCCAAGGCCGCGCGCGAGGGCGTCCCGTACTGGTGCTCGCGGTCGATTCGTGCCTGCTTCAGCGAGAAGGAATACAAGACCTCGAAGCACTGCCACGACGAAAGCCGCGGCAGCCTGCGCATCGCCTACGACGCGCCGGCGAAGGCCGGTGGCCCCTATGTGTGGCGCTACACCTGGCTGCAGAGCGAGTGGCCGGCGCACACGGGGCCGGCCGGCAACAAGCGCACCAGCGTCGACTTCACGGACGACAGCGCGCAGAAGCCGACCGCCTGCGACGGCGGGCTGCAGTAGGCCGGCCGCAGCGGCTCAGTGCCGCGGCACCGTCACCGCGCCCACGTGCAGCGTGCGCCCCGCGCCCAGCCCCGCCATGACCAGCACCACGCCCAGGCCGACGAACAGCCACGCCGAGGCGCGGAAGCTGCCGGTCCAGCCGTGCAGCAGCCCGGCCAGCAGCGGGCCGAAGGCCGCCACCATGTAGCCCACGCCCTGCGCCATGCCCGACAGGTGCGCGGCAATGTGCGAATCGGGCGAGCGCAGCACGATCATCGTGAGCGCCAGCGCGAAGGTGCCGCCCTGCGAGATGCCCAGCACCACGGCCCAGGTCCACATGCCGCCGGGGGCGTCCAGCGGCGCGAACAGCATGGCCAGCATGGCCGCCACCGTCATCGCCGACAGCACCACCGCCAGTGCGCGCTGGTTGCGCAGCTTCACGGCCAGCGCCGGCACCACCAGGCAGGTCACGACCTGCGTCATGACCGACAGCGACACCACGTAGCCGGCCATTTCGCCGCTGAGCCCGCGCTCGCGCAGGATCGGCGCCAGCCAGCCCATCACGATGTACGCCAGGGCCGACTGCAGCCCCATGAAGAAGGTCACCTGCCAGGCCAGCCGGTCGCGCCACAGGCCGCGCACGGTGAAGCCCGACTCGCTGGCCACCGGCTTGAGCGGCAGCGCCTGCGGTGCCCAGATGAACGTGACCAGCGCGGCCGGCACGGCCCACATGGCGAGCGCCAGCGTCCAGCCGCCGCCCAGCGCGTGCTCCAGCGGCACCGTCAGGCCCGCGGCGCTGGCGGCACCGCCGCACACGGCCATGGTGTACAGGCCCATCATCAGCGCGGCCTGCTTGGCGAAGTCGCGCTTCACCAGGCCCGAGAGCAGCACGTTCGACACCGCGATGCCGCTGCCCGCGATGGCCGAGGCCAGGAACAGCAGCGGGATGTTGCCGGTGCCGCGCAGCACCGTGCCCACGCCGATCAGCACCATGCAGCCCAGCAGCGTGCGCTCGGTGCCGAAGCGGCGCCCGAGCCAGGGCGCCATCGGCGCGAACACGCCCAGGCAGACGATCGGCAGCGTGGTCAGCAGGCTGGCCGCGGTGGCTGAGAGACCGGTGGCGCGGATGATTTCCGGCAGCACCACCGACAGGCTGGCGAACACCGGGCGCAGGTTGAAGGCGATGAGCACCACCGTCAGGCCCAGCAGCAGCCGGCGGCCCCGGCTGGGCGTCGGCGTGGGGCGCGGCGCGGGCAGGCTGTCGACTTCGGCGTCGATCAGCAGTTCTTCGGCGCCCGATGGGCCCGCCTGGGTGCGCGCGGTGGCGGTGGCACCCGTGGGCAAGGTCATGGAGTTCATGCGGTGCCCAATGCGAGCGCGTTGAGCGTCGGCGCCATCAGCTCGCGCACGGCGGCGGCGGCGCGCTCGGGGTCGCGGCTGGCGATGCCTTCGACGATGGCGCGGTGCGCCGCCTCGTCGGGCTCGGGCAGGCTGGCGCTCAGCGTGCTGGCGATGGTTTCCTTGATGTAGCCGGTGATGAAGCGGCAGGTCTCGACCAGCGCCAGGTTGCCCGACACGTCGACGATGGCCAGGTGAAAGGCCAGGTCGCGCTCGATGAAGGCCGCGCCGCCGTCGGCCAGGTCGGGCTGGCCGCGCTTGTCGAGCAGGGCGTTCAGCCGGCGCAGGTCTTTCGCGGTGTGGCGCACGGCGGCGAGCCGGGCGGCCTCGACCTCGAGCGCGCGGCGCACCTCGAACTGGTCGCGCAGGCTGGCCAGGCGCAGCTTCTGCAGGCTGGCCGAGGGGTCGAAGCCCGAGCGCACGTACGTGCCCGAACCCTGCCGCACCTCGAGCAGGCCGCGCGAGACCAGCGTCTTCACCGCCTCGCGCACCGTGCCGCGGCTCACGCCCAGCAGCTGCGCCAGCTGGGGCTCGATCGGAATGCGCGAGCCGATGGGCCAGCGGCCCGCCGCGATCTCGGTGCGGATGCTGTTCGCGGCGGCGTCGGCCAGGGAGGTGCGGGGCGGTTGGACGAGCATGGGATCAGGGCGGCTTATTCATTGAATGATTGGATGAATTTAACCACTGTTAAAAAGACGCGGTCGGCGGGAGGGGCATGAGGCGGCGCGGAAGGGGGCCCTGCCGCCCGCTTTACCAGCTGCCCGAGGCGCCGCCGCCGCTGCTCGAACCGCCGCTGTCCGAGGAGGACGAAGACGACGAGGAAGAGGAGGACGAGGACGACGAACTGCTGCTGCTCCAGCCGCTGTCCCCGTCGTCGCTCGATTCCATGACGCCGGGCGGCAGGAAGCCGATCAGCATCGAGAAGAACGCCGCCAGCGCAATGGGAATCCACGAGGTGTCCGGCACCGGGCCGGGCGAGGTGATGTGGAACACGTAGCCGCAGATGCCCGCCACGATGACCAGCCGGACGACGAAGCTGACCACGCTGCGCTGGAAGGTGTTGACCATGCAGCGCACGATGATCACCGCGAACAGCGTCACGCCGCCGAGGCACAGCGCCCACAGGAAGCCCCACCAGAAGCGGTCGGCGCCGACCGTCCACGCGACGGCGACCAGCGACGCGATCACGAGCACGAAGCCGCCCATGAAGATGGCGGCCGTGCGCGACATGCCGCAGAGAAAGCCCAGGCCGTAGCCGAAGATCGCCGGCATCGCCAGCACCAGCGCGATGGCCGGGTTCAGCAGCGCCGCGCCGGCGGCCAGCGGGCCAGCCCCGAGCAGGCCGAGCACCAGGCGCAGGTCGCGCGGGGCAGGGCGCGCACGCGCCGGTTCGGGCTTCATTGCCGCCAGGGCGTCGGCCCAGGGTTCGGGGCCCGCGCTGCCTTTGCGCTGGCCCTTGCGTTTTTTCTCTTCGGCACGCCGCGAGGCCGAGCTGCCGCGCGTCGGGTCGCGCTCGATGCCGCGGCCGTGGTAGATGCCCAGGCCCAGGCCCCACAGCACCACGCCCAGCAGGCCCCAGCCTTCGGGCGTGACGTGGCCGCCGCGCGTCAGGCTGGTGACCTTCTCTTCGTCGGGTGCGGCGGCGTGGTCCACGACGATCTGCTGCGACTCGGGCGCGACGACGCTCACCTCGCCGTCGAGCAGCCGCGCGAGCGCGCCCACGGCCGCCTGCACGCCGCCGGCGAAGTCGCCCTCGCGAAAACGCGGCGCCATCTCGCGGTCGATGATGCGGGCCGCCTGGATGTCGGTCACCGTGCCTTCGAGCCCGGTGCCGACCTCGATGCGCATGCGGCGGTCTTTCTGCGCCACGAGCAGCAGGATGCCGTCGTCGGCCTCGCTGCGGCCCAGCCGCCACTTCGCGAACACGCGCGTGGCGTAGCTCTCGATGGTGTCCTCGCCCGTGGTCGGCACGATGAGCACCGCGAGCTGGGCCTGGGTGCGGCTCTGGATGTCGGCGATCTGCGCGCGCAGCGCCTCGGCCTCGCCGGCCGGCAGCGCCTGCGCGAGGTCGACCACGCGCGAGCTCATCGGCGGCACCGGCACGGGCTTGGCCTGCGCGGCGCGCGGGCCGGCCAGGCACAGCACCAACAGCAGCAGGCCCAGGCACAGCGACAGCCAGCGGGGCATCGACAGCGGCACGCGCATCGGCGCGTTCATCGGCGCGCGCCCTTGGCCGCCACCACGCCCGCGCCGCGCACCTCGACCCGGCGCTGGTCGACCACCTTGCCGCTGGCGTCCACCAGCTCGATCAGGTGCCGTCCCGGCCACGGCAGCCACTGCGCGCTGTTGCCGCGCGCGTGGAACTTGCCGTCGATGCGCCATTGCACGCCGCGCCCTTCGGATTCGAAGCGCACGCGCTGGCGCTGCGGCGGAATGTCGGGGTCGAGCGCGAGGATCGTGCCGTCGGCCGGCGCCGTGATGCGCGCCGAGGCGGCGTCGCTCGCCATGCCGGTGTCGAGCGCGAACAGCGGCTGCTCGGTGCCCTGCAAAAACCATTCGCTGCGCGCCGCTTCGAGCGGGCTGCCGTCGGCGCCCGGGCCGAAGCTCACGCGCGCCTCGACCAGTCCGGCGGGCGGCGCGGGCGCGCGGCTGGGTTCGCGCGCGTGCAGGAAGCGCATCACCTCGGCCCACACGGGCGCGGCGCCGCTGGTGCCGCTCACGTCCCACATCGAGGCGCCGCTGGCGTTGCCGACCCACACGCCGACCGTGTAGCGCTGCGACCAGCCCACGGCCCAGTTGTCGCGCATGTCCTTGCTGGTGCCGGTCTTCACGGCGGTCCAGAAACGGGTGGACAGGATGCTGTCCAGGCCGAAGGTGCGCGTGCGCGCGTTCGGGTCCGAGAGGATGTCGCTGACGATGAAGGCGGCGCGCGGGTCGAGCAGCGGCGGGGCTTCGGCAGGCTTGTGCTTGCCGGCCGGGGCGGGTGGGCGCGGTGTGAGCGTGGTCGCCCCGAAGCGCCCGCCGTTGGCCATCATGCGGTAGGCATTGGCCAGCGACAGCAGCGACACCTCGGCGCTGCCCAGTGCCAGGCTGTAGCCGTAGTAGTCGCCGCTCTCGCGCAGCGGCAGGCCGGCGGCGCGGAGTTCGCGCGCGAAGGCCTCGGGCGACACCATCACCAGCGTGCGCACGGCCGGCACGTTGAGCGAGGCGGCCAGCGCGGTGCGCGCCGACACCGGGCCCTTGAAGCGGCGGTCGTAGTTCTGCGGAATGTAGAGGCCGCTGGCGGTACTGATCTGCGCCGATGAATCCTCGATGAGCGAGGCCGCCGTGATGCGCTTCTCGGCCAGGGCCTGCGCGTACAGCAGGGGCTTGAGCGTGGAGCCGGGCTGGCGCAGCGCGGTCACGCCGTCGACCTCGGCGGCCTGGCTCAGCGGGCCCGAGGAGCCGACCCAGGCCAGCACCTCGCCGCTCGCGTTGTCGAGCACCACGAGCGCGCCGTCTTCCACGTGGCGGTCGCGCAGTTCGCGCAGGTGGCGTTGCAGGCTGTCGAGCGCGTAGCGCTGCAGCGGCGCGCGCAGCGTGGTGCGCACGCTGGTGGGCGCGGTGGCTTTTGCATCCCCGGCATCACGCAGCTCGCGCAGCACCCGCCGCGCGGCATGCGGCGCGATGCCCTCGTTGGGCTCGAACGCGCGCCGCTGCACCACCGCGCTGGTGAACATGTCGAGCGCCTCGCAGTCGGTCTTGGCGCCGGGCTCCATCACGCGCAGCACCTCGCAGGCGCGCTGCGCCACCAGCGCGGGGCGGGCGTTGGGCGCGCGCACCAGCGCGGCGGCCACGGCGGCCTCGCGCGCGTCGAGCCCGCTCGGGGCCTTGCTGAAGAGCGTGCGCGAGAGCGCGTCGATGCCGACGATCTCGCCGCGGAAGGGCACCGTGTTCAGGTAGGCCTCGAGGATCTGGTCCTTGCGCCAGCGGCGCTCCAGCTGCGTGGCGGCCACGGTCTGGCCGATCTTCTGCGTGAAGCTGCGCCCGCCCGCCGCGCGGCGCAGGTCGTCGTCGAGCAGGCCCGCCAGCTGCATGGTGATGGTCGAGGCGCCGCGCGTGCGCGTGTTCCACAGGTTGCCCCAGGCGGCGGCCGAGGCGGCGCGCCAGTCGACACCACTGTGTTCGTAGAAGCGCTTGTCCTCGCTCAGCACCATGGCCGCGCGCAGCGCGGGCGACACGTCGGCCAGCGCGGTCCACTGGCCGCGCCGCACCGTGGGGTCGGTGCGCACGCGCTGCAGCAGTTCGCCCTGGCGGTCGAGCACGGCGGTCTCGGAGGAACGGAAGTCGCGCTTCACCTCCTCGAAGCTGGCCAGCGCCCAGGCTGAGGGGGCGGCGGCTGCCGTCAGCAGGACCACGGCCAGGGTGTGCCGGGCGGTGGAAGAAAACGAGAACGCAAGAGGCATCGCAGCAGACGGGGCCGCGGGGCGGCAGGCAAAGCGGAGACGGCCCATTCTCCGCCATGCCTTGCGGGGCTCGCCCCCGGGCGCGTCAGGGGCCGACGTACGCCGCGAGATGCTGTCCTGTGAGCGTCGCGCGCTTGGCGACCAGGTCGGCCGGCGTGCCCTCGAAGACCACGCGCCCGCCGTCGTGGCCGGCGCCGGGGCCCAGGTCGATGATCCAGTCGGCGTGCGCCATCACCGCCTGGTGGTGCTCGATGACGATGACCGACTTGCCCGCATCCACCAGCCGGTCGAGCAGGGCCAGCAGCTGCGCCACGTCGGCCAGGTGCAGGCCGGTGGTCGGCTCGTCGAGCACGTACACGCCGCCCTTCTCGGCCATGTGCGTGGCCAGCTTGAGCCGCTGGCGCTCGCCGCCCGACAGCGTGGTGAGCGGCTGGCCCAGGCTCAGGTAGCCCAGGCCCACGTCGGCCAGGCGTTGCAGGATGGCGTGCGCGGCCGGCGTGCGCGCCGGGCCTTCGCCGAAGAAGGCCGCGGCCTCGGTCACCGGCATCGCCAGCACCTCGCTGATGTCGCGCCCGCCGAAGCGGTGCTCGAGCACCGAGGCGTGGAAGCGCTTGCCCTCGCACTCCTCGCAAATGGTGGCCACGCCGGCCATCATCGCCAGGTCGGTGTAGATCACGCCCGCGCCGTTGCAGGTGGGGCAGGCGCCTTCGGAGTTGGCGCTGAACAGGGCCGGTTTCACGCCGTTGGCCTTGGCGAAGGCGTTGCGGATCGGGTCGAGCAGGCCGGTGTAGGTGGCCGGGTTGCTGCGCCGCGAGCCGCGGATCGCGCCCTGGTCGACCGCCACCACGCCCGCGCCGGCGGGAATCGAGCCGTGCACCAGCGAGCTCTTGCCCGAGCCCGCCACGCCTGTCACGACCACCAGCACACCGAGCGGAATGTCGACATCGACGTTGCGCAGGTTGTGCGCCTTGGCGCCGCGGATCGGCAGTGCGCCGGTGGGCTGGCGCAGCTTTTTCTTGAGCGCGGCCCGGTCGTCCAGGTGCCGGCCCGTGAGCGTGCCGCTGGTGCGCAGCGCTGCCACGCTGCCCTCGAAGCAGACCGTGCCGCCCGCCGCGCCCGCGCCGGGACCGAGGTCCACGACGTGGTCGGCGATGGCGATGGCCTCGGGCTTGTGTTCCACCACCAGCACCGTGTTGCCTTTGTCGCGCAGCCGCAGCAGCAGCTCGTTCATGCGCTGGATGTCGTGCGGGTGCAGGCCGATGGTCGGCTCGTCGAAGACGTAGGTCACGTCGGTGAGCGAGGAGCCCAGGTGGCGGATCATCTTCACGCGCTGCGCCTCGCCGCCCGAGAGCGTGCCCGAGGGGCGGTCCAGGCTGAGATAGCCGAGGCCGATCTCGACGAAAGAATCGAGCGTGTGCGCCAGCTTGGCCAGCAGCGGCGCCACCGAAGGCTCGTTCAGGCCGCCGACCCACGCGGCGAGGTCGCTGATCTGCATCGCGCAGGCCTCGGCAATGTTGAGCTTCTTGATGCGCGACGAACGCGCCGCTTCGCTCAGCCGCGTGCCGCCGCAGTCGGGGCAGGTGGTAAAGGTCACGGCGCGTTCGACGAAGGCGCGGATGTGCGGCTGCATCGCCTCGACGTCCTTGGCCAGGAACGACTTCTGCACCTGCGGAATGAGGCCCTGGTAGGTGAGGTTGATGCCGTCGATCTTGATCTTGGTCGGCTCCTTGTGGAGCAGGGCGTCGAGCTCCTTCTTGGTGAACTTGCGGATCGGCTTGTCGGGGTCGAAGAAGCCGCAGCCGTTGAAGATGCGCCCGTACCAGCCTTCCGTGCTGAAGCCCGGGATGGTGAGCGCACCTTCGTTGAGCGACTTGCTGTCGTCGTAGAAGGCGCTCAGGTCGAAGTCGGTGACCGCGCCCCGGCCTTCGCAGCGCGGGCACATGCCGCCGGTGCGGCTGAAGGTCTGCTTCACGGTCTTGCTGGCGCCGCGCTCCACCGTGATCGCGCCGGTGGCCTTCACCGAGGGCACGTTGAACGCGAAGGCGCTGGGCGAGCCGATGTGCGGCTTGCCCAGGCGGCTGAACAGAATGCGCAGCATCGCGTTGGCGTCGGTGGCCGTGCCGACGGTGGAGCGCGGGTCGCCGCCCATGCGCTCCTGGTCCACGATGATCGCGGTGGTCAGGCCGTCGAGCACGTCGACCTCGGGCCGCGCCAGCGTCGGCATGAAGCCCTGCACGAAGGCGCTGTAGGTCTCGTTGATGAGCCGCTGCGACTCGGCCGCGATGGTGCCGAACACGAGCGAACTCTTGCCCGAGCCCGAGACGCCCGTGAACACCGTGAGCCGGCGCTTGGGCAGCTCGACGCTGATGTCCTTCAGGTTGTTCACGCGCGCGCCCTGCACGCGGATGAGGTCGTGGTGGTCGGCGGCGTGCCTGCCGTTCGCGTCCTTCGTGCGCGTTGCGCTCTTTGCTTCCTTCTTCGGGGCCTTGCTGCTCATCGGGTCTTTCGTCTCTGGAAGGGACACGGGGTCGCCATGGCGGCGGCGCCCGTGCAGGAGGTCGGGGGGCTGCGGCGCCGGCGGGCCGGCTCAGCGCGTCTGCTGGATGCGGATCAGGTTGCCCGCCGGGTCGCGCACCGCGCAGTCGCGCACGCCGTAGGGCTGGTCGGTGGGCTCCTGCACGATCTCGGTGCTGCGGGCCTGCAGGCGCTCGAAGGTGCCTTCGAGGTCGGGCGTGGCCAGCAGCAGCGAGGCGAAGGTGCCCTTGGCCATCATCTCGGCGATGGTGCGGCGCTCGTCGTCGGTGAGCCCGGGCGTGGCGGCCGGCGGGTACAGCACGATGGAGGTGGCGGGCTGGCCGGCCGGGCCGACCGTGATCCAGTGCATGCCGCCGTAGGCGACGTCGTTGCGCACCTCGAAGCCCAGGGTGTCGCGGTAGAAGGCCAGCGAGGCCTGCGGGTCGGTGTGCGGGAGAAAGCTCGAATGGATGCTGAGATTCATGATGGCGAGGGTCCGTGGTTGTGTCGGGCCGTCATGCTAGGTGCGACGCGGGGTTTCGCGCTTCTCGATTCCTGATCGGGCGCGTCACTTGTTTGGCGATGCACGCCGGCATGCCCGCCGTCGCCTGCGCCGCCTCGCGCCGGTAGACGCCGGGCGACACACCGACCAGCTCCGTGAAGCGCGTGGTGAAGGTGCCCAGCGAGGCGCAGCCGACCTCGAAGCAGACCTCGGTCACGCTCAGGTCGCCGCGGCGCAGCAGCGCCATCGCGCGCTCGATGCGCCGCGTCATCAGGTAGGCGTAGGGCGACTCGCCATAGGCCAGACGGAACTGGCGGCTGAGGTGGCCGGCCGACATGTTCGCGTCGCGCGCGAGCGCTTCCACGTCCAGCGGCTGCGCGTGCTCGCGGTCGATGCGGTCGCGCACGCGGCGCAGCCGTGCGAGGTCGGGCAGAGAGGGCTGGGGCTGCGTGGCGGTCATCGGCGGGATCGTGCCACGTCGCTACGGCGTGCTCAAGCGCAGGCAAAGGTTCCACATCCGGTAACGAACTTCACACAAGCGCCTGCATCTGGACACCCGATGCGCACGCGGCGGGGCTTCAATACGGTACGGGCTCGCAGCAGGCGGGCCCGACCGTACAGCCCACCCAAGGAGAACTCCGCATGACGAAAACACTCGCGCTTCTGCTGGCCGCCTCGGCCATCCTGGCTGGTTGCGTGGTCGCACCCTACGACCGGGGCCCGCCCCCGCGCGGCCACGGCTACGACCGCGACCGTGACGGCGTGCCCAACCGCTACGACCGTGACCGCGACAACGACGGCGTGCCCAATCGCTACGACCGCCGGCCGAACAACCCCTACCGCTACTGACACCGGGGCCGAAGGCCCCCAAAGAAAAAGACCGCGAGGCACGCAGCCCCGCGGTCTTTTTTCTTTCTTGTGCGCGTGTGGATGTGCTCAGGCAGCGCGGCGCGCCATCAGCGCCCACAGGCCGGCCGCGCTCAGCAGCGAGCCACCCGCCAGGTGGAAGCGCCGCTGCGCGCGCTGCGAGGCGAGCAGCCGGCCGGCAGAGCTCGCGAACACCGCATAGAGCGTGGCGTTGAGCGTGGCCAGCGCCACGAAGGTCAGGGCCAGCACCCACATCTGATGCGACACGTCGGCGCCCGGGCTGATGAACTGCGGCAGGAAGGCCACGAAGAACACGATGCCCTTGGGGTTCAACGCCGTCACCAGGTAGGTGTTGGCGAACAGGCGCCAGCGCGAGGCCGGTGCGGCCGGCGCGGCGGTCTCGGTGGACGAGATGCCGGCGCGCAGCAGCTTGATGCCCAGGTACAGCAGGTACAGGCCGCCGGCCCACTTCACCACCGTGAACCAGAAGGCCGACGCGGCCAGCAGCGCGCCCAGCCCCAGCAGCGACACCACCAGCGCGGTCGAATCGCCCAGCGCCACCGCGGCCACCAGCGGCACGTTGGCGCGGCGGCCGTGCGACATCGAATAGCTGATCACCGTGAGGATGGTCGGCCCCGGAATGATCAACAGCAGCGCCGAAGCGGCGACGAAGGCGAGCCAGAGTTCGATGGGCATGGGGATGGATGCTCCTGGTGGTGTGGGAAGGGCGGTGCGCCGTTCAGCGCGGGAACAAAGTCTTTTTCATGCGTCCGAGGTCGAAGCAGCTGCCCCGAAACGCAGCGCAGACCGCGCCTTGGCGCGCTCGGCCTCGATGGCCCGGTCGCGCGGCTCGGCCGTGGTGACCAGCGAGTCGATCAGCCGCGCGGCCGTGGCGGCCACCTCGTCCACGGCGCGTTCGAAGGCCTGCTCGTTGGCGCGCGACGGCACGCTGAAGCCGCTGAGCTTGCGCACGAACTGCAGGGCGGCGGCGCGGATCTCCTGCTCGGTGGCAGGGGGCTCGAAGTTGTAGAGGGTCTTGATGCTGCGGCACATGGCGAATGCTCCGGTCAGGCGCGGCGCAAGGGCCGCGCGGCCAGTCTAGCGAAATCGCGTTTTCTTGCGCAGCATCCGCCGGGCAAAGGCTACTTCAGGCTCAGGACACCCAGCCCCAGCCCGATGACACCCAGCACGAAGCTCACGAGGCTGAGCTGCAGCGGGATGCGGTAGGCGGGATCGGGGTGGTCCCAGTGCGCGCGCAGCACCTCGAGCGCGGTGGCCCGGCGGATTTCCATCGCGCAGCCGTGAAAGCCCTGCATGTTGATGCTGCTCTTGGGAATCTGCAGCGCGAGCCGGGTTTCGTAGTCGATCTCGATGCCGTCTTCGGGGAAGCCCGGGTCGCGGCCGATGCCCCGGATCATGCGGCAGCAGCGCTTGCCGGCGTTCGTCTTCAGCACCACCCAGGCGTTGCGCCCGCCCAGCGGCGCCAGCCGCTGGTTGTGCACGCGGATCAGCGAGAACGCCTCGTAGTCCGCCGGGTTGGTGAACGAGCGTTGTTGCGTGACGTGGAGTCCTGTGACCATGATTTCCTCCCTCTGTGAATGAACGCCGGTGCGCCTGCCGGACAGCCCGTGCAGGCGTCGGTTTCGACGTTAGTTCAGAAGGCGGGAGGTGCCCATTGGCGTTGCCATGGAGAGAACGATTCAATCGTCAACAATGGTGAAGCCGACGGGCGATCCGGCCGCGCGTCGGCCTGGGCTCAGTCGCCCTCGTAGAAGAACTCTTCGCGCACGATCTTGCCGTCCTTGACGGTGTACAGCGCCATCTCTTCCATCGTGAAGCGCTGGCCCGTGGGCTTCATGGTCACGTCGAAGCGAAAGCCCACGATGAAGCGATCGTCGTGCGGCCAGGGGCCGGCCACCTGGAACGAGTGCACCTCGTGGTTGGCCACCCACCATTCACCCTTGGCGCGGATGGCCGACAGGCCCACCGACTCGCGCGACATGCCGGGCGGCGCGCTGGCCTCGACGCTGACGGCCTCCGGCGCGTAGAGCGCCTGGGCTTCATCGAATGTCCCTGCTTTGCACAGCGCCACGAGCTTGGCGGCGATTTCCTGGGTGTTCATGCGTTTCTCCAGTGAGTTGGGGGGATGACGGGAGGCGCAGTGTAGGCCCGCGCACCGTGCGTCGTCGACAGATGTTCAACGCGCTGGTTCGTTGAGCGCGCGCAGGCTGTCGACGCCCTCCGGCGAGAGCCACAGCAGCGTGTTCAGGTAGGTCTCGATGCGGTCGACCAGTGCGCTGCGCGGGCCCTCGCGCCATTCGGTGGAACCGTAGAACGCCGCCTGCTCGGCCTCCAGCGCCTCGCGGCTCGCGTAGGCGCGCACGAGGTGGTAGCTCTCTTCCTCGTGGTCCGACTTGCCGTAGCTCACCACGTCCATGCCCTTGCCGCGCAGCATGGGCACCGCGCGCTCATGCATCGCGCGGTGAAAGTCGTCGAGGGTGCCGGGCTTGAGGCGGTAGGTGCGGATTTCGAGTAGGCGCTTCATGGGAATGGACGGCAGCGTTCATGCGGGAATGCGCGGTGCTTCGACATCGTGCAGCCGCGCGCTGAAGTCGTACTTGTATTCGCAGTCGCCGGCATAGGCCAGCGCGATCTTTCCGGTCCACGTGATGTCGAAGCGGTCGGTGCCCGCGATGCGGTCGAAGCGGATGCGGTGGTGGGCCGCGGCGTCGTGTCCGAGCAGGTAGATGTGAAAGACGTTGTCTTCCATGTCGTCGGGCGGCGGCAGGTCGATGCTGACCTCGAGCCCGTCGATGTGCGCCAAGCTGAAGTCGGACAGTGCGCAGACCGCGAAGCCGCCGCCGTCGCCCCAGGCGGTCGACGACAGCGTGCAGCGGTGGTAGTTGGTCCAGACCCCGGGTGCGTCCCAGTCGGACGGGTAATCGATGTCCTCGTCTTCGGGCTCGTCGATCTCGCGCTCGACGTCGTAGTCCTCGCTGCGCAGGTGCAGGTCGAACCACACCTCGTTGTTCCTCACGGATGCTGTCCAGCGGAACTCCTTGATGGGGTGGCCTTCGGGCCAGGGGTTGCCGGCGAAGTGAATGCGGTTTGGAGGCGTCATGGGGCGGGTGTCGTGCGTGTTCGTTGCGCTGTCGTGTGCGCGGGCATGGGCGCTGTCGTCCGCGATCGCGATGCAGCGCTCCAGCAGGCCGGCCTCGCGCACTTCTTCGGTGGTGTTCACCTGGAACACGTTCTTGCCGCAGTCGCTGCAATACCGGACGCCGGGCGTGGCGGTGGCTTCGAGTGCGTCCCAGGGCTTGGGGCACGAGAGCGATCCGTCGTGTTCGCTTCCCGACGGCGCCTGTGGATCGACTGGCGCGCGACCGATGCGGATCGACTTCTTCATGGGGGCGGTGGGCGGTGGGTGCCGAGGATGTACTGCGCGACCCATTCCGCCTGTTCCGGTGTGTCGGGCATGTCGACGCCCCGCGAGCGGCTCAGCAGGTGAAAGATGTTCTGGCGCGGAACGCCGAGCCCGTGCAGCAGGCTGCCCGCGATGAGGCCCGTGCGGCCGATGCCTGCGCGGCAGTGGATGGCGATGGCCTTTCCGCTCGCGAGTTCGGCGCCCAGTTCGGCAATGAAGGCCGCCGCGTCCCGCTGCGAGGCCGGCAGGCCTCGGTCCGGAATCGGGAAATGCCGGAACGCGATGCCATGTTCGGCGCACAGCGCAGGCTCTTCCCGGAGTTCAAGTGCCCTGATTTCCTGCGCCTCGAGCAGGGAGACCACCATGTCCAGCGAGGCACGCTGCCAGGCCGCCACCTCCTCGCGCAGCTGGTCGCCGCCGCGCGGGCGTGCCATCAGGCCCAGCCGATGCGGCTGTATGTCGCGGACCCAGTGGATGGTGGTCTCGAACATGGTCTGCGGACCTTACAGCCGATCGATCAGCCGCATCGCCCTCAGGTGAAAACGATCGCCGTCTTGTGCGCGATGCTCAGCCGCGCCGATTCGTACAGCAGCAGCCACGATTCGGTCTCGCGGTAGAGGCCTTCGTCCTCGCCCATGCTGTCGGCGATCCGCGCGGCTTCCTCGTCGGACAGCTCGCCGTCCGAAAGCGTGATGCCGAGGGCGGGCGCCACCAGCACCAGTTCCTCGAGCAGGCGGTACGACGAGCCGAGCATGCCGCCGGGCAGGTCGGTCTCGTCTTCCTCGGCAAAGATCACTTCGTCGAACTCGACCGGCAGGTAGAAACCTTCCGCGTCGGAGTGGCACAGCAGGTGGCTTTCGAACATGTTGGCCACGTCTTCGAGCGTCTCGTCTTCCGTGGGATCGGTGTCTTCCGGCAAGGGCGTGGCGATCCAGCCGGGCGTCGTCACGCGGTGTGCGTAGGCGCGGCGCAGGTAGTGGATGAACGAATAGGGCAGGCCGTCCAGCGGCGCGCGGGATTCGAGCGGCGGCAGCGTGCGAGGCTCGACGTGCGGCGGCAGGCCGGCTTCGGCGAGCTTGCGGTTCGCGGCGGCGAAATCTGCCTCGAAGTGTTCGGCGCTCTCGGGATCGTTCTCGATCAGGTCGGCGAGGATGCCGACGCAAATGGCCAGGCCCATGGGGTTCTCCAGGTAGTGGGTTCGCCGCGATGGTGACGAGAAGCGGTGAAGGCGGGATGACGGCCCGCCTTCACCGTGGCTCCTGCTACTTCGCCGCCTCCACCTTCACCCGCGCATTCGGCGTCTCGCCGAACATCTCGGGCGCGTACATCGCTTCCACGCGGCTGGGCGGCAGCGCGAAGTCGCCGACGTTGTTCAGGCGCACGGTGTATTCCATCTTCACGACGCCCTTGGGCAGGTACTCGTAGTAGCTGCGGAAGGCCTCGAAGCTGCGCTCCTCGAACGCCGGCCAGCCGGAACCGCTCTTCTTCTCGCCCTGCGTGGCGATCTGCGAGTCGCGGCCCAGGCCGCTGCCCAGGATGGTGGCGCCGCCCGGGACCGGGTCGGTGATCACGACCCAGGTCATGTCGGTGCTGGCGTTGACCTCGATGCTCACGCGCAGCACGTCGCCGCGCGTGTACTTGCCGGCCACGGCCTGCTCGACCGGCGTGACGGTCTTCTTCAGCGCGTAGCCCGCCGCAAACGGTGCCTTCAGCTGCACGGCGGCCAGCGACTGCAGCGTGAGCCACGGCTTGCCGGTGCCCTGCTGCGTGACCAGCAGCGTGTCGCGCACGGGCGCACCCGTGGGCGATGCGGACCAGGGCACGAACATCGTGTTGTTGCGCAGGTTGCCCGGCGAGGCGGGCGCGCCGAACATCGTGGTCTGGTTCGGCGCGCCGGTTGCGTCGCTGGCCTTCACGCGCTCCACCTTGCTCCAGTCGACCTGCGCCTTCACCGCGCCCAGCGTGGCGGCGGTGACGCCGGCCACCGGCGTGCTCTCGAACACCTTGCTGAACTTCTCCAGCGCCAGCCCGCCCCACAGGTTGGCGGTGGTGGTGTGCCAGGCGCCGTTCTGCTGGCGGCCGATGAAGCCGTTGGCGAGCTTGCCGATGTCGTCCTTCCAGGCCGGGTCTTCCATCACCGTGAGCAGCAGGCGCGCGGTGTTGACGTCGCCGTTGGTCATGAGCCACCACCAGTAGTCGTCCTGTTCGGTGCTGAAGATGAGCTTGGTGCCCTGGTAGGACAGGCGCGCCTTCAGCACATTGTTGGCCTCGTCCAGGCGCTGCTGGCGCTGCGGCACGTCGTTCACGCGCTTCAGGATGTTGACCCAGTCGATCACCGCGCTGGTGGGCCACTGGTTCGGCGCGATGGTGATGCTGCCGAGCATGCTGCCCTTGGCCTTGCCGTAGCGCGACAAGGCTTCGAGCGCGGCGAGCTTGCGCACGTCCAGGTCCTTGCGCGGGCTCCAGAACTCGCGCGTGACGCGGCCTTCGACGAACGCGATCAGGCCCGATTCCATCGGTGCGCGCGCGTCGTCGGCGAGCGCGAAGGCCGGGTTGAGCTGGGCCGCTTCGTGCGTGGCCGCGAGCAGGTACGACGTGAGGATGTCGCTGCCGCGGTTGGCTTCGCCGTCGCGCGGCGGGAAGTAGCTGGCCAGGCCGTCGCTGTCCAGGTAGGTCGGCAGCGTGGCCAGCACGCCCTGCCACATCTTCGCGTCGCGCAGGCCGACCGCCTTGCTGGTCTTCTGCTCGAGGCAGCTGAAGGGGTAGTTGGCGAACCAGTCGCGCACGCCCGGCAGGCCTTCGGCCAGCTTGGGCTGCAGCGACATCTTCAGGCCGCCGCGGCCGGGCAGGGCGTCGGCGGGCGGTGCCACGTCGAGCGTGAACGGCCCGTCGACCTGCACCAGCGTGGCCTGCTGCACCGTGAGCGGCACGGCGGGCACGATGCGCTGGCGCACCTTGAGCGCGTCGCGCGCGCCACCGACGGTGTCTTTCGCCTCGATCTCCCACAGGATCGCTTCGGCGCGCGTCTGCGCGAGCTGCGCGGGCGCGGTCACGTTCCAGGCCACCTCGCGCGATTCGCCGGCCGGGATGTCCACGGTCTGCGTCTCGAGCGTGAGCAGCGTGGCGCGCGGCGTGGCTTCCACCTTCATCGGTTTCTGCGTGGTGTTGCGCAAGGTGATCTGCGCGCGGAACTGGTCGTCCTCGCGCACCAGCGGCGGCAGGCCGCTGATGATCTGCAAATCTTGCGTGGCCTGGATGCTGGCCTGGCCGGTGCCGAACAGGCTGGTGCCCGCGTCGGCCACGGCCACGATCTTGAAGGTGGTGAGCGCGTCGTTCAGCGGCACCGTCACCACGGCCTGGCCGTTGGCGTCGAGCACGATCTTCGGGTTCCACACGAGCAGGGTGTCGAGCAGCTCGCGCGTCTGGCCCTTGCCGCCGCCGCCGCCCGCGGGCACGGCCTTGCGCCCGTAATGGCGCCGGCCGACGATTTCCATCTGCGCGGTGGAGGTGCTCACGCCCCAGCTGCGCCGCTGCAGCATCGCGTTGAGCAAGTTCCAGCTGTCGTTGGGCATGAGCTCCAGCAGCGCCTGGTCGACCGCGGCCAGCGCCACTTCGGCGCCGGCGGCCGGCTTGCCGTCGGGCAGCTTGGCGGTGATGGTGACCTGCGCCTTGCTGCGGATCGGGTAGCTGGGCTTGTCGCTGGTCACGGTCACGTCGATCTGGTGCGCGCGCGTGCCGACGCGGATCTCGGCCATGCCCAGGCGGTAGGCGGGCTTGCTCAGGTCGACCATGGCCGTGGGCGCGACGTATTCCTTGCCCTCGTACCAGAAGGCGGTCCACCACTCGCGCGGTGCCTTGAAGCCCCAGGTGAAGAAGCTGTACCACGGCACTTCGCGCAGGCGCCCGCGCAGCGCGAGCACGCTCACGTAGGCGTTCGGGCCCCACTCGGGTTTGACCTGCAGGCTGACCGTCGGGTCCTTGCCGTCCAGCTGCACCACGTGCGTCTCGATGATGCCTTCGCGTTCCACGGCCACCAGCGCGGTGGCAAAGCGGAACGGGCTGCGCACCTGGAACTTGGCGACCTCGCCGGGCTGGTAGCTCTTCTTTTCGGGCAGCACGTCGATGCGGTCGTTGTCCTCGCCGCCGAACCACAGTTCGCCTTGCTTGGTCACATAGACCGAGCTCACGGCGCTGGCGCTGCGGCCGTCGCTGTCGGTGGCGCTGGCCACCAGCTCGACCTCGCCGGCTTCCTTCAGCTCCGACTCGCACAGCAGCAGGCCGCGCGAGTCGCTCTTGCCGGAGCAGACGGTGCCGATGTCCTTCGTTTCGGTCTTGTTGTCGTAGGTGTAGAAGCCGCCCACCATGCGCTTGCGGCTGGTGGTGGTGATGCGCGCCACGGCGCGCACGTTGAGCGTCACGCCGGCCTGGGGCTTGCCCGTGAGGTCGAGCGCGAGCGCCTGGAACTTGAGCTTCTGGCTGGTCGAGACCCAGCCCTCGGTCTTGATGCCGGCGATGACCGACGCGGGCCACAGCGTCTGCGTGCTGCGAATGGTCTGCACCTCGCCGTTCGGGTCGGCGTAGGTGGCTTCGAGCAGCAGCTCGCGCGCGGCCTTCACCTTGGGCACCTTGTCGATCGTGACCTTGCCGGCGCCGTCCTTGTTCAGCGTGAGCGGCAGCTTGTCGGCGATCACGCGGGTGTCGTTCACGCTGTTGAGGTCTTCCTCGCCGGCGCTCGTGTCGGCGGCGGTGGCGGCTTCGCTGCCGTCGCCGGAAGCGCGCGGCGGGTTGAAGCTGAAGGCGTCGTAGTCGGAAAAGCTCAGGCCCTTGCCGCGCACCATGGCCGACACGCGCACCGGCAGGTTGGCGGCGCCGCCGCCGGCCACGTAGTTGATCTGCACGTCGGTGGGCACGCTCGTGGCGGCCACCAGCGGCTTCTTCTCGGTGGGCGCGATGCGGCCTTCGAGGACCGGCAGGCGGAACTCCTCGACGCGGAAGATGCCGGTCGAGTAGGTGCGGTTGTTGCCTTCGTCATTGGTGCCGTCGCCGCTGCGCAGCTCGACCTGGTACACGCCGAGCTTGGCGGCCGGCGGAATGGCAAAGCTGTTCTCTGCGCTCAGGCCGCCGGTGGCGGTCTTGCGCCAGGCCAGCGGCTGGGTGAAGCGCTGGCCGCTGCCCATGTGGGTCACGACCAGCGTGTCGGGCCGGTCTGCCGGCAGGCCGAAGCCCTTGCTGGTCTGCGTGCGCAGCAGGCTCTTCATCGACACCGTCTCGCCGGCGCGCAGCAGCGTGCGGTCGAAGATGGTGTGGGCGATGCCGTCGGGGCGCACGTCCAGGCTGGTGGGCACGTTGAAGCGCCAGGGCTCGATGCCGCGCTGCCAGTCGCTCCAGGTGAAGGCGAGGTCTTCCACGCCCTTGTCGTCCTTGGCGCGCGCGCTCACGAACCAGGCGCTGGTCTCGTACTCGTTCGGGCCGTTGCAGCTGGGTGCATCGGGCGACACGCCGTTGAGCATCACGATGCCGCTGGCGTCGGTGGTGCCGGTGGCCACGGCCTTGCCGTCGCAGCTGGACACGCGCACCTCGGCGCCCGCCACCACCTTGCCCTTGTCGAGCGTGGTGACCCAGGCCATCGAGTTCTCGCGGCCCAGCTTGAAGTGCACCGCCAGGTTGGTGGCCAGCGCGGTGGTGCGCACGTACATCGTGCGCCCGGCGTTGTAGCGCTCGTCGAGCAGGGCTTCGCCGAGTTTCTGCGAGGCGATCTCCAGCACGTGGAAGCCCGGCGTGAGCGGGATGCCGACGACCTCGAAGGGGCGCGGGTCGCCGCTCTCGGCCTTGGGCATGTCCAGGGCCTTCACGCCCGGCTGGCCGCCGAGCAGCGACACCATGCGCGTCTGCACGTGCGAGCGTTCGTTCTTGTCGATCACCGGGGGCAGGGCGCCCTTCACGTCGCGGCGCGCGGTGTCGCGGCTGACCGTGTAGCTGTCGTAGCGGCGCACCTTGCGGTACCACGCGATGATCTCGGCGTCGGTCTTGGGGTTGAGGTCGCTCACCTTGCCGGGCGTGAGCGCCTGCACCATCAGCTGCGGCTCCACGCGGCGCACCGTGACCGGCATCATGGCCGGGGTGCCGGGCTCGGCCAGGCGCTCGATCACGCCGAAGGGCGAGGCCGCGAACTTGGCCAGCGGCGGCATGGCGCCGGTCGCCACCTTCAGCGGAAAGCTGCCGGGCGTGCCCAGCGCGCGGCCCGAGGCGTCCTGGAAGCCGGAAGGCAGCTCGATGCTGAACTGCGTGCTCTCGGCCAGCGGCGGGCCGAAGCTCGCGCTGTTGACCACGTCGTCGTCGTTCTGCGAGCCGCCGCCGCTTTCGAGCGTGGCCTTGATCGTCTTGCCGTCGCCCTTGAGCACGATCTGCGACGCCACCTTGCGCGTCACCGGCGCGTTGAACTGCAGCTGCATCGGGCGCAGCGGCAGGCAGGCGGCCTGCGCGTTCTCGCGCTCGCAGGTGAAGGACACGGCGAAAGGCTCGCGCACCTGGTAGTCGAAACGGCGTTCCACGTTGTTGGCGACGCCCGACGGCGTGGCCACGCCCTTGCCGTAGACGACCTGCACCTTGGCGCCCGGCGTGAGCGTGCGGTTGCACTGCATCGTGATGAAGCGCAGCGGGTCTTTCGCGGCTTCCTTCTCACGGTGGAAGGCCTTGAGCAGCTCGGTGCGCGCCTCGCCCTCGAGCAGCTTGGCCGGAATGCGTTCGCCGACACCGTCGGCCGCGCACCAGACGTTCTGGCGCACGCTGTCGATGGTGGCCGCGCCGTTGAGCTCGAGCACGAACATCTGCTGCTCGTCGATGCGGGCGTAGGTGCCCGGCATGTAGTTGCGCACGAACGGGCCGCCGCTATTGAATTGATAGCGTTCGGGGCCGGTCAGCTCGCCGCCGCCGGCCGGCTTGAAGGTGGGAACGCGGGTGACCGAGCAGCGCACGCCGGGCGGCAGGTCGTTCTCGAAGTCGTAGACCCAGGCCTTGGCGTCGGTCCAGCGGCCGGTGCCCTTGCCGGCCTGCGCGTCCGAGCAGCTCACGGTGAGCGGCGCGGGCGCCTTGGGGTCGCCGAAGTTGACCGCCGCCTGATCGAACTTGGCGACGACCTGGCGCACGCGCGCCACTTCGCCCTGCGGGGTCAGGCTGGTGATCTGAAGTGCAAAGCCCGGGCCCGCCGCGAGCGCGCCGGCGGCCAGTAGCAATGTCGGAATGAAACGGTTCACGGAGTTCTCCACCTTGAGGCAGCGCGCAGCGTAGCCGATTTGCATGGCGCTCCGGGAGTGCCAAGCGTCATAGGCCGTGCGTGTTTGAAGCGCGCGTTCGGTCGACGTACGCCGGTCTTCTTACAATCGCTGACGTCGTGCGTGCGCTGCGCAGACCGCCACCAAGACCTCGCCGCCGACCGAATGAAACGCTACTGGGAAATAGACGCCTTGCGCGGGCTGATGCTCGTGCTGATGACCGTCACCCACCTGCCCACGCGGCTGACCGATCCGCTGGGCCAGCCTTTCGGCTTCGTGTCGGCCGCCGAGGGCTTCGTGCTGCTGTCGGCCTTCGTGGCGGGGCTGGTCTACAGCCGCATCGGCCACGTGCGCGGCGTCGACTCGATGCGCCAGGCCTTCTGGCGGCGCGTGCTCAAGGTCTACCTGTGCCAGGCGGCGATCCTGCTGTTTTTGTTCACCGTGATCGCCGCGCTCGGCGTGCACATCGACCAGCCGGCGGTCAAGAACCTCGTGTCGTACTACCTGGCCGAGCCGCGCGACGGTTTCTTGTTCGGGCTGCTGCTGATCTACGAACCGCCGCTGCTGGACATCCTGCCGATGTACATCTTCTTCATGCTCATGAGCCCCTGGGTGCTGGCCTTTGCCATGCGCCACGGCTGGACGCTCGTGATGGTGGCCAGCGCCACGGTCTGGGCGATGGCGCAGTTCGGGCTCAGCGAATGGGTCTACGGACTGGCGGTGCGCTACCTCGGCGTGCCGGTGCCGTTCCACGAGATGGGCGCCTTCAACACCTACGCCTGGCAGTTCCTGTGGTTCGCCGGCCTGTGCCTGGGCGCCAGCCGCAATGCGCCCGAGGCCCGGCCGCTGCGCTTTCCGGCCTGGCTGCTGGTGCTGGCGGCGGGCATCGCGCTGTACGGTTTCTACTGGCGCCACACCGGCATCAACGGCCAGGCGCCGTTCGGCGGCGATGTGGAAATGAACCTGCTGTTCGACAAGTGGCAGCTCGGCCCGCTGCGCATCGTGAACCTGGTGGCGCTGGGCATCCTGGCGGTGCGCTTCGGGCCCTGGCTCATGCGCAAGATCCCGCGCCTGCACTGGCTCGAGGCCATGGGCTCGGCCTCGCTGCCGGTGTTCTGCGCGCACCTCGTGGCGGTGCTGCTGGTGCTGGCCTTCTACGGCGACAACCAGATGGCGCGGCCCTGGTGGGGCGACGGCCTGCTGCTGGCGGCGGTGTTTGCGGGGATGTACTTCGTGGCACGCTTCACACGCGGCGCCGACGTGCCGCCGCCGGCGGACGATGTGCCTTCGGAGCCTGCGCCGGCGTAGGTGTCTGTAGGGAGCGCCGCTCGTTTTTTTGAGAAGAGGGGGAGGGCGATGATCGATTCCGTTTTTTGGAGACGTGCGCTGGCGGCCTGCGTGCTGGCGTGGGGTGCTGCGGCGCATTCGGCGCTGCCGGAGGCGGTGCAGCAGGAAGTGCAGCGCTGGCTGAACTGCTACAGCCCGAACTACTCGTCGGCCTGCGAAATCGCACTCGACAGCAGCTCCGCCCTTGGCCGTGTGCGCCGTGGTTCGGCGCTCCTGCTGGGCTCGGAGGTCGATGCCGCGACCCGCGCCCGTGCGATGGAAGACCTTCGCTCGGCGGCGGCAGAGGGCTATCCGCCTGCCTACGAATCCCTGGCGGTCTTTCTCGGGCGTGGCGCCGGCTGGAGCGAGGGCCTGCGCTGGCGCTGGCTCGGGGCCGAACACGGCCATGCCGACGCGGCGAAACAGCTGAGCGGGCGCATCGACTTCGATGGGTCGGATCGCCAGTCGGCGGCCGATCGGATGTTCCTGTCGTGGGTCCACTGCCATCCCGCGTCGTTCGAGAGCAGCGGGCCCGCGATGTCGGCCTTGAACGATGCGCGCAAGGCTTCACCGGGCGCCGACCTGACGCAAGTGATCGCCCAGGTCCACGCGAAGCGGCTCAACGAAGCCAAGGCCAAGGCCGAGAACTTCCTGCACGGCTGCGTGCCGGGCGCCTACTACCTGGCCAGCCTCTCGCCCGACGATCAGGCCTGGGTGCGCAAGACGGTGCGCGCCCGCATGGCGCAGACGCTGAAGAACATCCAGGCGGCGGTGCGCAAGTTCCCCGACCTGGAGCTGCTCACGCTCCCCGAATACCAGGACCTGCTGCCGCCGCCCTGATCAGGGCGCGTTGGTCGGCGCAACTGGCGGCGCAGGCGGCATCGGCAGGTGCGGCGCCACCACCGACTGCCACAGCCGGTAGCCCTCGTCCGTCAGGTGCAGCCGGTCGCCGCGGAACAGTTCGGGGCGTGGCCGTCCATCCGCGCCGAGCATCGGCGTGTGGATGTCGATGTACTCGCTGTTGGGCAGCAGGTTCAGGTAGGCCGAGATCACGTGGTTGGTCTCGCGGATCTGTGGCATCAGCTGCTCGCGCGACGGGCTGGGCTTGACCGAGATGAAGCTGATGCGCGCGTCGGGCAGCTCGGCGCGCACCGTGTTGGCAAAGCGCGCGAAGCTGTCGAGCACCTGCAGCGGCGTGCGGCCTTCGGCCAGGTCGTTGTCGCCCGCATAGAGCACCACCTGCCGGGGCTTGTAGCGCACCACGAGATCACGCGCGAACAGGGCGCAGTCGGCCAGCGTCGAGCCGCCGAAGCCGCGGTTGACGATGCCGCCCGGCACGCGGGAAAAGTCCTGCGAGAGGCGGGTCCACATGCGCACGGTCGAGCTGCCCACGAACACCACGCCGCCGGGTTGCGGAAAGCGCTCCTGGTCGGCACGCGCGAAGGCGGCCAGTTCGTTGTGCCAGCGGGCCTTGGCGGCGAGGTAGGCGGAGGCGGTGTCGGCGGCCGCGGCGCCGTCGGCTTCGTAGGGGAAGGCGGCGGCCGCGGTCTGGGCCTGGGCGGTGAAGGCGGCGGTTGCCAGCAGCAGGGCGGCGGTGGCCGCCAGCGCGGATTTCATCGAAGGCATCGGAAAGAGAACGGAAGCGGAGAAATTCAGGACAGGGTCAGAGCGTTTTTTCGATCAACGGGCCATGGAACAGCACCGGCCCGGTCGGGCCGCCCGCGCTCGGCACGCCGCCCTTGGGCTCCAGGCTGATCGCCAGCGCCGGCACGCGCACATCGGATTCCGAGGCGGCCAGTCGCAGCGCCGGTGCATTGTCCAGCACGCCGAGCGAGCGCGGCGCGCCGCCGGGCGGCAGGGCCCACAGCTGCAGCGACTTGTCGGCGCCTTCGCGGAAGCTGCCCACGCGCTGCAGTACGAGCTGCTTCTTCTTCGGGTCGAAGGTCACGAGCATGGAGGCGGCGGCCTTGTCGTCGGACAGCACGGCCACGTACTGCACGGCGGGCGCATTGATCAGCTGCTCGCGCAGGTTCAGGCCCACGCCCACGGCCAGCACGGCCACGAGCGCGCCCGCTGCGGCGGCGCCGCGCCACAGCGCGAGGCTGCGCAGCCAGCCGCCGGTCGATGCAGACGCAATGGGCGCGGCGTTGTCGCGCTGCCGCTCGAGGGCCTGCTGCGCCTGCTCGGCGTCGATCAGGTTGCGGATGCGGGTCCAGACGGCCGGGTCGGGCGCGACGGGCTGCTGCAGCTCGGTCATGCCGGCCAGCCGGCCCTGCCAGACCAGTGCGGCGGCGCGCACGGGCGCCTGCTCGCGCGCCAGGGTTTCGAAGCGGCGGCGGGCGCCGCCGCGCAGCGTGCCCAGCGCATGGCTGGCCGCCAGCAGTTCGAGCAGTTCGGGGTGGGCAAGGAGGTTCATGGGGCGGGTCTCGTGGTCAGGCGAAGCGGCCCATGCAGGTGCGCAGCTTCTCGAGCCCGCGCCGAATCCAGGTCTTCACGGTGCCCAGCGGCAGCTTGAGCTGTTCGGCCAGTTCGCCGTGGCTCATCTCGCGCAGGTAGGCCAGGCTGACCACCTCGCGCTGGCGGCCCTCGAGCTGGCTCAGGCACTGGTGCAGCGCCCAGGCCTGCTCGCTCGCATCGGCCATGTCGGCCGGGTTGGGCGTGTCGGATTCGAAGGTGTCGGCCATCAGCTCGTCGAACTCCTGCGTGAGCTGGGCGCGGTCGGCGGTGCGGCGGCGCAGCAAGTCGAGCGAGCGGCTGCGCACGATGAGCCCCAGCCAGGCCAGCGGCGGACTCAGCGAGGCACGGTAGTCGCCGGCCACGCGCCAGACGGTGAGGAAGGACTCCTGCAGCACGTCTTCGGCCCACTCGCGCTGGCGCACCACCCGCATCGCCAGCCCCATGAGGCGGGGCGCGGTGCGGTCGTACAGCTGTCGCAGGGCGGCTTCGTCGCGATGGCCGATCCGGTCGATCAGCGCCATCAGTTCGGCGTCGGGGCTGGGTGCGGTCATCGGCGGATTGTGGGGCATCGGTGCGCATGTCCGAGGTACGGCCCGGCGGGGGCGGCGGATTCAGCGCGGCCCGCCTGAATCCATTGGCCATCGGGCTGCGTACACGGGACAGGGGGCGTCGAGATGCAGAACTCCAGACGGCGGCTCTTTCTCTTTCACCACCGATCAAACAGACACCGAGGAAACGACCATGCACATCCGCACCCTGACCGTCCTGGCTTCCACCACCGCAGCGGCGCTTGGCCTGGCCGCCTGTTCCGGCATGGGCGCCAAGCCCGCGCCGGTGTTCTCGCAGGCCAGCCTGCCCGACGCCGTGAAGGTGCCCGCCGGCCACCGCGTGGCCATGGAAACCGTGGGCGCCGGCGACATCACCTACGAATGCCGCGCCAAGGCCAACACGCCGGGCGCGCACGAATGGGTCTTCGTCGGCCCCGACGCCAAACTGATGGACCGCGCCGGCAAGCAGGTCGGCAAGTACTACGGCCCGCCTGCCACCTGGGAGAACGCGGACGGCTCGAAGGTCACGGCCACGCAGGTGGCGGTGGCGCCGAACGGCAGCGGCAACATTCCCCACCAATTGGTGAAGGCCAACCCCGCCACCGGCATGGGCGCCATGCAGGGCGTGAGCTACATCCAGCGCGTCGCCACGCAGGGCGGCGTGGCCCCCGCCGCCGCCTGTGGCGCCACGAACCTGGGCCAGAAACAGGTCGTGAAGTACCAGGCCGACTACATCTTCTACCGCGCCGGCTGAAGCGCCGGGAACCCCCGCTGCGCCGCCGTTTGGAAACATTCGGCAACGTATACTGCGCCGCAAAACGGAGCGGGACCGCGTGCGCGCGGGGGCGGGAATGAAGCAAATTGCGATCGTGATCGCGCTCTGCGTGGGCGCGTGGTATTTCTTTGTCGGCGGCCGCAAGCTCGACGAGGCGATGGTGCGCGACTACTACCGGAAGGACGCCCACGCCGTGTACTCGCGCGACGCCGAGGCGATCTGCAAGCAACTCAGCCGCAAGGCGGTGATCGAGAGCAAGGTCACGGCCATGGGCCGCACCCTCGAGACCACCCAGAACCGCGACGAAGCCTGCGACACGGTGAAGGAAAACATCGAGCTGTTTCGCACCGTCGGCGACCGCATGGGCGGCATCCTCACCATCGAGTACGACTACCACATCGACAGCATCGAGGTGGCCACCGACCGCAAGAGCGCCACCGTCACGGGCACCAGCGTGCTGAAGATGGGCGAGTCGGTGCTGCAGTACAAGAGCAGTTTCACCCAGCGTCTGGAGCGCGAACTCGGCCAGATGCGCCTCGTGCATTCCAACGGCGTCACCGTGGTGCGCCTGGGCGGCGCGGGCGCGATGAGCCAGAGCGACTTCTTCCGCAAGTAGCCGCAGCAGCAACGCCCCAGGCCCCGCCATGATCGACCGCGACTCCCTGCCGCCGCCTCCGCCGTTCTGGCACCGCCTCAACAGCTTCTTCGCCTTTCCGCTCCAGCTGCGGCCGCTGGCCTACGGCCTGGTGCTGTCGTTCTGCAGCCTGCTGTTCGAGGCCGTGTTCTTCCTGCCCGATGCGCTGGCCTTCATCGTCATCGAGGTCGGCATCATCCTGGCGGCCAGCCGCTACGGCTTCAAGGTCATTGCGCTGGGCGCGCGCGGCATCCGCGACTCGGCCGACTTCGGGCGCGAATCGAGCGACGAGTGGACCTACCTGCCGTGGAAGCTCTTCGCCATCTCGCTGGTGCAGACGATGCTCATCGGCTGGCTCGCGTGGTACGAGCCGGTGCTGGGCACGGTGGGCCTCTTCATCATGTCCTTCACCTTCCCGGCGGCGGTGATCGTGCTGGTGCAGTCGGGCAGCTTCTTCCAGGCCATGAACCCGGGCTACGTGATGGACGCGATGCGCACCATCGGCTGGCCTTATGCGCTGCTGTGCTTCTTTTTGTTCCTGTTGAGCACGGGCGCGCAGGTGGCGATCTCGATGGTGCTGCCGGTGTTCGACGGGCGCATCGTGCTGCCGATCGTCAACTTCGCGTTCATCTACTTCGGCTGGGTGATGGCGAGCCTCCTGGGCTACGTGATGTACCAGCACCACGACGCCTTCGGCATCGACCTCGTGCCCGGCGCGGGCGCCGACATCGGCGCGCCGGTCGACCGCCGCACGCCCGCGCAGATCGCCGCGCAGCGCACCGACGCCGAGGTGGCGCAGTGCATCACCGATGGCGACCTGGCCGCCGCGCTGGGCATCGCCTACGAGGCGCAGCGCACCGCCGACGCCGACGACCTGGCCGCGCAGCGCCGCTACCACCGCGTGCTGGCGCTCATGCCCGAGAAGAAGGACACGCTGTTCGACCACGCGCGCCGCTTCATCCCGCTGCTGATGCGGCGCGACCTCGCATCGGACGCGCTGAAGGTCTTCAAGGCCTGCCGCGCCATCGACAAGACCTTCGTGCTCGACGACCCGGCGATGGTCATCGCGATGGCGCGCGCCGAATGGCGTGGCGGCGACGCGCACGGCACGCTCGCGCTGCTGTCGGGCTTCGACAAGCGCTTCCGTGGTCACGCGGCGATCCCGCAGGCCTACGAACTCGCGGCCCGCGCGCTGGTGCAGGGGCTGGGCCGCACGGACATGGCGCAGCCGATCCTCACGACGCTCGAGGCCCGCTACCCCGAGAGCGAGCAGACGCAGGAAGTGCGCTGGCTGCTGCGGCCGGCGGCCTGAGAGGGGGCCGGCCCGCGGATCAAGGCAAAATTCCGCACGCCGCGCCGGCCGGACCTGCGGACCTGCCTCCCATGCCGCCCCTTTCGCCCGAACCGTCCCTTCCTGCTTCCTCTTCGTCTGCATCGCCGGCGCGTTCCCGCCGCCGCGCGCTGGTGGCCTGGGCGGGCGCCGTGGCGCTGGCGCTGCTGCTGATCGCCGTGGCCGGCCAGTGGGCCGCGCGGCGCGAGGCGAACTTCCAGGCCGACTCGATCCGCCGCGCCATGGAAGTGCACGTGCTCGGCCTGCGCGACGCCGCCGGCAAGTACGGCTACCTGCCGTTCACCGCCGGCATGCACCCCGACGTGCTGGCCGTGCTGGCCCATCCGCAGGACCCCGCCGCGCGGCAGCGCGCCAACCACCACATCGAGGAGGTGAACCGCCTCGCGGGCTCCGACGCGCTGTACCTCACCGACCCGCAGGGCCTCACGCTGGCCGCGAGCAACTGGGCCACGCCGCAGAGCTTCGTGGGCGAGTCGTACGCCAACCGGCCGTACTTTCTCGATGCACGGGCCGGGCGGCGCGGCCTGTTCTACGGCGTGGGCCAGACCACGGGCGAGCCGGGGCTGTTCATGTCGGCGCCGGTGCGCGCCGAGGGCGGCGGCGAGGTGCTGGGCGTGGTCACCGTCAAGGTCAGCCTGCGCCAGCTGCACGACGCCTGGGCCTTCGTGCGCGACCCGATCCTGCTGACCGACGCGCGCGGCATCGTGTTCCTGAGCTCGGTGCCGGGCTGGATGTACCAGGCCACGCGGGCGCTGAGCCCCGCCGACCTGGCCGGCATCGAGCACGACCAGCAGTACGGCACGCGCACCCGCTTCGCGCCGCTGCCCTGGCGCGTCGAGCACATCGAAGGCGCGCCGGGCTACCTGGTGCGCACCACGGTCGGTGGCAAGGCGCGCCGTTTTCTCGCCGTCGACGAGCCCTTGCCCGACCTGGGCTGGACCCTGACGGTGATGGCCGACCACGCCGAAGTCACCCGCGCCCGCGAGCGCACCTGGATGCTCGGCCTGCTGGGCGCCGGCGTGCTGCTGCTGGGGGCGCTGTACTGGCGGCTGCGCGAGCGCCGCTTCGCCGAGCAGCGCGACGCGCGGCGCGACCTCGAGCTGCGCGTGCGCGAGCGCACCCACGAGCTGGACCAGGCCCACGCCTTCCGCAAGGCGATGGAAGACTCGCTGCTGGTCGGCATGCGCGCGCGCGACCTGCAGGGCCGCATCATCTACGTCAACCCGGCCTTCTGCGAGATGACCGGCTACGGCGCCGACGAGCTGCTGGGGCGGCTG
Organism: Variovorax sp. V35; assembly: GCF_041154465.1. Classification (NCBI taxonomy): domain Bacteria; kingdom Pseudomonadati; phylum Pseudomonadota; class Betaproteobacteria; order Burkholderiales; family Comamonadaceae; genus Variovorax; species Variovorax sp. V35. The sequence continues at coordinate 5,611,127 of NZ_AP028666.1, read as the reverse complement.
CCGCCGTACCCCTACTGGCACCCCGACGACGTGACGCAGCACTGGTTCCACTACGAGGCCATGATGAGCGGGCAGCCCGCGCGCTCGGGCTTCGAGTCGCGCCTGCGGCACCGCGACGGGCACGAGGTCATCACCATGGTCTACACCGCGCGGCTCATCGACGCCGACGGCCGCCACAGCGGCTGGATGAGCTCGGTGGTCGACATCACCGAGCAGAAGCGCGCCGAGCTGCGCCAGCGCCAGAACGACGAGCAGCTGCAGCACGCGCAGCGCCTGGCCAGCCTGGGCGAGATGGCCTCCACGCTGGCCCACGAACTCAACCAGCCGCTGATGGCGCTGAGCAACTTCGCCAGCGCCGCCAAGGCCTTCGCCGCGCAGGGCAACCAGCCGCTCCTGGCCAGCAGCCTCGACGAGACCGTGGCGCAGGCCAAACGCAGCGCCGAGATCGTGCGGCGCATCCGCGGCTTCGTGCGCCAGCGCACCGCCGGCACCGAAGACTGCGCCGTGGCCGCGCTGGTGACCAATGCGCTGGCGCTGCTGCAGGGCGAGATGCGCCAGCGGCAGGTGCGCGCCGAGGTGCGCATTCCGCCCGCGCTGCCGCCGGTGCGCGGCGACCGCGTGCTGCTCGAGCAGGTGCTGCTGAACCTGCTGTCCAACAGCCTGCAGGCGATGCAGCAGGGCACGCCGCCCGAGCGGCGCGTGGTCGAGGTCGAGGCCGAGCTGCGCGAAGGCCGCGTGCACATTCGCATCGCGGACCACGGCCCCGGCATCGACGCCGCGCTGGCCGAGCAGGTCTTTGCGCCCTTCTTCACCACCAAGGCCGGCGGGCTCGGGTTGGGCCTGAACATCTGCCGCACCATCGTGGAGGCCCACCGCGGCCGCTTGTCGTTCGCCGACCGGCCCGGCGGCGGCACGGTCTTCACCCTCGAACTGGAGGCTTCCCCGTGAACGCACCCCTGCTTGCCAACCACCTGTGCGTCGTCGACGACGACGAGGCCGTGCGCCGCTCCCTGGGCCTGCTGCTGCTGTCGCGCGGCCATGCGGTGCAGGCCTTCGCCTCGGGCGAGGCCTTTTTGGCCGGTGCCGACCTGCAGCGCCCGGGCTGCGCCATCCTCGACCTGCGCATGGAGGGCATGAGCGGCCTGCAGGTGTTCGACGCGCTGCGCGCGCAGGACAGCCCGCTGGTCGTGATCTTCCTGTCCGGGCACGGCGACATCCCGATGGCGGTCGAGGCGGTGCAGAACGGCGCCTTCGGCTGGCTGGAAAAGCCCTGCAACGACGAGCGCCTGCTCGACAGCATCGCCAAGGCGTTGCACAAAGCCGAAGAGATCGCCGTGCGCCGCCAGGCCCGGCAGGCCGCGCAGGCGCTGTGGGCCAAGCTCACGCCGCGCGAGATGCAGGTCGCCCGGCTCGTGGCCGAAGGCCTGCCCAACAAACGCATCGCGCAGGAACTCGCGCCGCTGGAGCTGCGCACGGTGGAAACGCACCGGGCGCACATGTTCGCGAAGCTGGGTTTTTCGAGCAGCCTGGAGCTGGATCGCTTCCTGCGCGAGCACGGGTTGTAGGTTTGTTCGGGGCGCGTGCCCAGGCCACCGGGTACTTCCCTCCGCGAATGTCCCCCGCCTTCGGCTCCTCCTTGATTTCGCTGCGGGAAGCACCCGGTGTCCTGGGCACGGGAAGCGGCGTCGGTGTGCGGCCGATCAACGACTGCACTGAACAAGCTCACGCCGATGGGGTGCCTTGCGCAGCGAAATCAAGGAGGAGGGCGAAGCCCGGGGGACATTCGCGGAGCAAGGTGCCCCGTCGGCGGGAGCGTCGCCCTGAAGGCGCCCCAACTTCTGGCTAGAACTTAGGGTTTACCCCTGCGTACCGGTACGCAGTCCCGCGGCGGGGGCCCTACGGACGACAGCGTGCCCCCGGCGGACCAGACTCCCCGGCACGGCTTTCCGCGGGCTTCGCGGGGGCTGCAGCCAGAGACAAGGACCCCCCGCATGACCGCCATTGCCAGCAGCAGCACGAGCGCCGGCGCTTCCATCCCGGACGCGACCCGCGACACCACCCCCTACACCTTCGAGGAAAAGCGCAAGCGCATCTTCGCCATCTTTGCCGCCTCGTCCGGCAACCTGGTGGAGTGGTTCGACTTCTACGTCTACGCCTTCTGCGCGATCTACTTCGCGCCCTCGTTCTTCCCCAAGTCGGACCCGACGGTCCAGCTGCTGAACACCGCCGGCGTGTTCGCCGCCGGCTTCCTGATGCGCCCGATCGGCGGCTGGCTGTTCGGCCGGCTGGCCGACCGCAAGGGCCGCAAGACGTCGATGGTGACCTCGGTCGTCATGATGTGCGTCGGCTCGCTGGTCATTGCCTGCCTGCCCACCTACGCGCAGATCGGCGCCTGGGCGCCCGCGTTGCTGCTGGCCGCGCGCCTGCTGCAGGGCCTGTCGGTCGGCGGCGAGTACGGCACCACCGCCACCTACATGAGCGAAGTGGCCATGCGCGGCCAGCGCGGCTTCTTCTCGTCGTTCCAGTACGTCACGCTGATCGGCGGCCAGCTGCTGGCCGTGGTGGCCGTGGTGGTGCTGCAGCAGCTGCTCACCGAGGCCGAGCTCAAGGCCTGGGGCTGGCGCATTCCCTTCGTGCTGGGTGCCCTGGCCGCCGTCGTGGCGCTGATGCTGCGCCGCACGCTGACCGAAACGGCCAGCACCAAGACCCGCGCCGCCAAGGGCGCCGGCAGCGTCGCCGAGCTGTTCAAGCACCACAAGCGCGCCTTCCTCGTCGTGCTGGGTTACACGGCCGGCGGCTCGCTGATCTTCTACACCTTCACTACCTACATGCAGAAGTACCTGGTGAACTCGGCCGGCATGTCGATCAAGACCGCCAGCAACGTGATGACGGCCTGCCTGTTCCTGTACATGTGCATGCAGCCGCTGTTCGGCGCGCTGTCGGACCGCATCGGCCGTCGCAGCAACATGCTGCTGTTCGGCGCCCTGGGCGCGCTGATGACGGTGCCCGTGCTGAGCAACCTGCAAAGCGTGAGCAGCCCGCTGATGGCCGGCGTGCTGATCACGCTGGCGCTGGCGGTGGTGAGCTTCTACACCTCGATCAGCGGCATCGTGAAGGCCGAGATGTTCCCGCCCGAAGTGCGCGCGCTGGGCGTGGGCCTGTCGTACGCGGTGGGCAATGCCATCTTCGGCGGCAGCGCCGAGTACGTGGCGCTGGGCCTGAAGTCGATCGGCCACGAGTCGTACTTCTACTGGTACGTGACGGCGATGATGGGCGTGGCCTTCCTGGTCAGCCTGCTGCTGCCGAAGCAGGCCACCTACCTGCACAACGACAAGTAAGCGCTGCGGCGCTTCATCAACGCACCCGGCCTCGCGCCGGGTTTTTTACGTGCGTTGCAACGCGCGCGTGACCATGTCGTTGGGCGCCAGCCGCAGCAGGTGCGGCAGCAGGCCCAGGGCGCGATCGCGTTCGCCCGCATGCAGCAGGCCGTTGGCGCACACCGAGAGCGTGTCGGCCAGCTCGGGGTGGTCGGGCGCGGTCTTCAGAAGGATGCGGCAGAGCTTGTCGGCGTCGCCGAACTGGCGGATGCGCGTGAAGCGGCGCGCCAGCCGGGCCATGTCGTCGGGCTTCAGTCGCACGCCCGGTTTGGCCTGGTCGAGGTAGGTCGTGAAGCTGCTGTGCTGCAGCGCCAGGGTGTCTTCATCGGTGGCGGGCAGGCGGAAGATGCGGCGCGCGGCTTGGTGGAAGTCGTCGCTGGCAGGTTGCAGGCGCGCCGTGTTGAACCAGGCGCGCAGCGTGTCGGTGTCGCCGGGGCGCAGGGCGGCGGCGGCGCGCCATTCAACGCACGCGGGCTCGAACTTCATGGCCGCCGACAGCTTGCGCGCGGCAGCCACGTGCTGGTCGAAGCGGTGGTCGTCGGTCACCATTTCCGACTTCACGGTCTCGGGCGTCTTCACGCGGCCCAGCCACATGGCGCCGGCCATCAGCGCCGCGCCCGTCAGCAGGCCGCCCAGGTGGGCCATGTAGGCGATGCCCTGGCCGCCGATCCAGTGCTGCACCAGCTCGTTGACGATCCAGGCCGGCAGCAAGAGCAGGGCGGGCGCCGTGACGTAGTTGAAATAGAAGAACAGCTGGTAGAAAAAGCGGATGCGCCGCAGCCGGTACATCACGGCGTACATGCCCATCAGCGCCGAGATCGCGCCCGAGGCACCCAGCCCGTAGCCGCCCTTGCCCGCATAGGCCCAGCCGGCCAGCAGCGCGGAACCCACGCCGCCCAGCAGGTAGAAGCTCAGGTAGGTGCCGCGCCCCAGCGCCAGCTCGACCGAGAAGCCGAACAGGAAGAGGAACAGCATGTTGCCCAGCAGGTGGCCCGTGCTGCCGTGCAGGAAGGTGGCGGTGAGCCAGGTCCAGGGCTTGAATTCGGCGTCCTTGCCGTAGTCCTGCGACCAGCGCGCGGTGAACGGCGCGGGCAGCATCGCCTCGTACTGGCGGCGGTCGCGCTGCCATTCGTCGAAGCGCGGGTTCGCGGGCGTCACGACCTGGTCGGCGCGCAGTTTCTTCAGGAAAGGCTGGTCGTTCTGCAGGCCTTCGAGCAGCTGCGGGTAGGCCTCTTCATGCGCCAGCATGCGGCGCGCCAGCTTGCCGCGCTTGGGGTCGGTTTTTTCGAGCCACTCGACGAAGGGCGGCAGCTCCAGCTCGGGCAGCACGCTCTGCACGTAGAACTGCGCGGCGCGCTCGCGGCCGTTGTCTTCGCTGCGCTGCGGCCCCCAGAACACGAGCATGTTCAGGAGGATCAGCAGCACGGTCATCCACGGCGGGTTGCGCCAGCTCGGCTTGTTTTCGAGCGGGATGGCGTAGAACATGAAGCGCGGCCCTCGGTGGCGTGGCCGCGGGCTTCAGCCCAGGCGCGCGCGGTGGCGGGCGACCTGTGCCTTCACTTGCACGGGCGCGGTGCCGCCCAGCACGTTGCGGGCGTTGAGCGAGCCGCGCAGGCTCAGCACGTCGTACACGTCCTTCTCGATGTTCGGGTTGAACTGCTGCAGCACGGCCAGCGGCAGCTCCGACAGGTCGACCTGGTGCGAGGTGGCGGCCTTCACGGCGTGGGCCACGGTTTCGTGCGCGTCGCGGAAGGGCAGGCCCTTCTTCACGAGGTAGTCGGCCAGGTCGGTGGCGGTGGCGTAGCCGCGCAGCGCGGCGGCTTCCATGGCCTGCGGCTTCACGGTGATGCCGCCGATCATCTCGGCAAAGATGCGCAGGGTGTCCTTGAGCGTGTCGACGGTGTCGAACAGCGGCTCCTTGTCTTCCTGGTTGTCCTTGTTGTAGGCCAGCGGCTGGCCCTTCATGAGCGTGATGAGCGCCATCAGGTGGCCGACCACGCGGCCGGTCTTGCCGCGCGCCAGCTCGGGCACGTCGGGGTTTTTCTTCTGCGGCATGATCGACGAGCCGGTGGTGAAGCGGTCGGCGATGTTGATGAAGCCGAAGTTCTGGCTCATCCAGATGATGAGTTCTTCGCTCAGGCGGCTCACGTGCACCATGCACAGGCTGGCGGCGGCGGTGAACTCGATCGCGAAGTCGCGGTCGCTCACGGCGTCCAGGCTGTTCTGGCAGACGCTGTCCATCTTCAGGGTGCGCGCCACGAGCTCGCGGTCCAGCGGGTAGCTGGTGCCGGCCAGGGCGGCGGCGCCCAGCGGCAGGCGGTTGACGCGCTTGCGCACCTCGCCCATGCGCTCGGCGTCGCGGCTGAACATTTCCACGTAGGCCAGCATGTGGTGGCCGAAGCTCACGGGCTGGGCCACCTGCAGGTGGGTGAAGCCGGGCAGGATCACCTCGACGTTCTTCTCGGCGATGTCGACCAGCGCCTTCTGCAGCTCGACCAGCAGGTCGCCGATGAGGTCGATTTCGCCGCGCAGCCACAGGCGCACGTCGGTGGCGACCTGGTCGTTGCGGCTGCGGCCGGTGTGCAGGCGCTTGCCGGCGTCGCCCACGAGCTGGGTCAGGCGGGCCTCGATGTTCAGGTGCACGTCCTCGAGGTCGAGCTTCCATTCGAAGCTGCCGGCCTCGATTTCGCTGCGGATCTGCGTCATGCCGCGCTCGATGGCGGCGTGGTCCGTCACGCTGATGATGCCCTGGGCCGCGAGCATGCCGGCGTGCGCCAGCGAGCCCTCGATGTCGGCTTGCCACAGGCGCTTGTCGAAGAAGACGCTGGAGGTGTAGCGCTTCACCAGGTCGCTCATCGGTTCGGAGAACAGGGCCGACCAGGCTTCGGATTTCTTGTCGAGTTGGTTTTGGGTCATGGGAGCCGTCCAGGAAGGCAATAATGGGTTGGTCACCCGATGGATCTGATGTCTGCGATGCGCAACCCGGCGATTTTATCGGCCAGCTCCCCCTCCACGTCCGCTTCGTCGCCGGAACGCGTGCGCGCGCCCGTGCGCGGCGGTCCGGCGCTGTTCGACGCCTGCCAGATCGGCGTGGTGCTGCGCACCGTGGTGTTCGTCGAAGCGGTGGTGGCGGTGGCCACGCTGTTCGTGGTCGGCTCCTTCGGCGAATGGCTGGTGCAGGCGGCCACGGTCACCGGCGGCGCGCTGCCCGCCACGCTGTTGTGGCTGGTGGCGGCCTGCGGGCTCAAGAAGCAGCTGCGGCGCCTGCCGCCCCCCGGGCAATACGCCGCGGGCGCCGTGCTGGGCGCCGTGGCCTCGCTGTACGGCTGCGGCCTGCTGCGCCTCACTGGCGTGATCGCCAGCGCGCCCTGGCTGGCCAGCGCGCTGGCCGGCGCGCTGTTCGCGGGGCTGGTGATGGCGGCGATGGTGCTGCGCGCGCGCGGCCAGACGCCGGCCGCCACCACGGCCCGGCTCGAAGAGCTGCAGTCGCGCATCCGTCCGCACTTCCTGTTCAACACGCTCAACAGCGCCATCGCGCTGGTGCGCGAGGAGCCGGCCAAGGCCGAGACCATGCTCGAAGACCTGGCCGAGCTGTTCCGCCAGGCGCTCACCGTGCCCGGCGAATCGGGCACGCTGGCCGACGAGATCGCGCTGGCCGAGCGCTACCTGGCCATCGAGCAGGTGCGCTTCGGCGAGCGCCTGCGCATCCGCTGGGACCTCGATGCCGCCGCCAGCGACGCGCGCCTGCCGCCCCTGCTGCTGCAGCCGCTGGTCGAGAACGCCATCAAGCACGGCGTGGAGCCCAGCCCCGAGGGCGGCAAGCTGCGCATCCGCACCGAGCGGCGCGGCGGCATGGTCGTGATCGAGGTGGTCAACAGCCTGCCGCCGCTGCGCTGGGCCGACGAGCCGCTGCCGCGCGGCCACGGCATCGCCCTGGACAACGTGCGCGAGCGGCTGCGCCTCTTGCACGACATGCAGATGCAGTTCAGCGCCGGCATGGACCAGAAGAACTACCGCGTACGCATTGCCATCCCCGCCGAATCATGAGCCTCAAGACCCTGATCGTTGACGACGAAGCCCTGGCCCGCTCGCGCCTGCGCACGCTGCTGCGCGACTGCACCTCGCCCGCCGCCGAGGTGGCGGCCGAGGCCGCGCAGGGCGAGGAGGCGCTGGCGCACCTGGCCGCGATGGACCTCGACCTGGTGCTGCTCGACGTGCACATGCCCGGCGTGGACGGCATCGAGGTGGCGCGCGCGCTGCGCAGCCGGCCCGACGCGCCGGCCGTGGTGTTCGTGACGGCGCACGCCAGCCACGCGGTCACGGCCTTCGAGCTGGAGGCGGTCGACTACCTCACCAAGCCCGTGCGCGCCGAGCGGCTGCAGCAGGCGCTGCAGAAGGTCGAACGCTTCCTGAAGGAGCGCCGCGCCGCCCAGCCGGCCCCCGAGGCCACGCCCGAGTGCGTGCTGATCCAGGACCGGGGCCGCGCCGAGCGCGTGCCGCTGTCCGAGGTGCTCTACCTCAAGTCCGAATACAAGTACCTCACGGTGCGCACCGCCACGCGCAGCCACATCCTCGACGGCTCGCTCAACGACTTCGAGGAGCGCTACCCGAACCGCTTCCTGCGCGTGCACCGCAATGCGCTGGTGGCGCGCTCGGCCATCCGCGCGCTCGAGCGCTACGACGACGGCGAGGACGCCGATGGCTGGGCGCTGCGGCTGGACTCGGTGCCCGAGCCCGTGGCGGTGTCGCGCCGCCAGCTGGCCGCGGTGCGCGAGATGCTGAAGGAATCGCGATGACCGACGACACCCCGGCCGGCCCGAAGCCGGCGCCTGAACGGCCGGTGGCTGCGGATGAGCCGCCGCCTGCGCCTGCACCCGCTCCGGCGCCGCCGCCGCCGGTCGAACCCGTCGAGCCCGCTGCGCCGGTCGAGGCGAGCGCGACCGCCGAAGAGGCGACCTCCGCCCTGCGCAGGCGCTTCGTGCTGCACATGCCGGTCGACGTGCGCAGCGCCTCGCTCGTGGTGCTGGCCGTGCTCGCCAGCGTCTTCGCGCTGCGCTGGGGGCAGGCCGTGTTCGTGCCGCTGATGCTGAGCCTGCTGCTGAACTACGCGCTGTCGCCGCTGGTCGAGCGCCTGCACCGCTGGTACGTGCCGCGCTGGATCGGCGCGGCGGCGATCCTGCTGGGCCTGTTCGGCGGGCTCGGGTGGACCGGCTACTCGCTCTCGGGCAGCGCCTCGCAGCTGCTCGACTCGCTGCCGGTCGCCGCGCAGAAGCTGGGCCAGGCCATGCGCCGCGACAAGAACGCCAGCGCCACGCCGCTGGACAGCGTGCAGCAGGCCGCCGCGCAACTGGAGAAGGCGGCCGAGGAAAACTCGGCGCGCGTCGCTTCGCGCAAGGGCGTGGCGCGCGTCGTGATCGAGCGGCCGGGCTTCAACGTGCGCGACTACCTGGTGAGCGGCACGGTCGGCCTGCTCAATGCGATGGGACAGCTCACCCTCGTGGCCTTCCTCACCTACTTCGCGCTGTGCTCGGGCGACACCTTCCGGCGCAAGCTCATCAAGATCACCGGGCCCAGCCTGCAGAAGAAGAAGGTCACGGTGCACGTGCTGGACGACATCACGCGCAACATCGAGCGCTACCTGCTGGTGCAGATCCTGGTGAGCGGGCTGGTGGGGCTGGCCACCGGCCTGGCGTTCTGGCTGCTCGGCGTGGAGAACGCGGCCGTGTGGGGAATCATCGCGGCCGTGACCAACCTCATTCCCTACATCGGCTCGGTGATCGTGCTGGTGGCGGCGGGGCTCATGGCCTTCCTGCAGTTCAGCAGCATCGAGATGGCGCTGCTGGTGGGCGGCGTGTCGCTGGCCATTCACACGGTGGTGGGCAACCTGCTGATGCCCTGGCTCACCAGCCGCACCAGCCGCATGAACCCGGTGGCCGTGTTCGTGGGCGTGATCTTCTGGGGCTGGCTGTGGGGCATCTGGGGGCTGCTGCTGGGCATCCCGATCACCATGGTCATCAAGTCGATCTGCGACCGGGTGGAAGACCTGCAGCCGATCGGCGAACTGCTGGGCGAATAAACCGGCCCTTCAAACCCTTCAGGAGGGTGCATCGTCCGATGCTGTAAATTATTGCGAATCAATTCGCAATAATTAAATGCCCGACGTTCCATCCGCTTCCCTGCCACCCGGGGCCGGCGCCCCGGCCCGGCTGCTCTCCATCGACGCGCTGCGCGGCCTCGTGATCCTGTTCATGCTGCTGGACCACGTGCGCGAGACCTTCTACCTGCACCACCAGGTGCCCGACCCGATGCTCGTGGCGCAGACGCCGCCGGCGCTGTTCTTCGGCCGCCTGCTGGCGCACCTGTGCGCGCCGGTGTTCGTGTTCCTGACCGGGCTGTCGGCCTTTCTCTACGGTGCGAAGCAGGCGGACGGCCGCGCAGCGGCGTCCTCGTTCCTGTGGAAACGGGGCCTGTTCCTCGTGCTGCTGGAGGTCACGGTCGTCAACTTTGCGTGGACCTTCCAGTTCCCGCCGGCCACCGTGTTCCTGCAGGTGATCTGGGTGATCGGGCTGTCGATGCTGGCGTTGTCGGCGCTGGTGTGGCTGCCGCGCCGGGCGCTGGTCGTGTTGGGCGTGGTGCTGGTGGCGGGGCACAACCTGCTCGACGGCGTGCACTTTCCCGTCGGCCATGTGCTGCACGTGCCTTGGGCGGTGCTGCACGACCGGGGCTGGATCGAGGTGTCCGAGGCCCTGAGGCTGCGCACGTCGTACCCGCTGCTGCCGTGGATCGGCATCATCGCGCTGGGCTACGTCGCCGGGCCGTGGTTTCTGCCCGGCGCCGATGCGCCGCAGCGCCAGCGGCGGCTGCTCGCATGGGCCGTGGGCCTGCTCATTGGCTTCGTGGCGCTGCGCGCACTCAATGCCTACGGCGACAAGCCCTGGGCAGCAGGCGACAGCGCACTGACGACCGTGATGGCCTTCCTCAACGTCACGAAGTACCCGCCGTCCTTGCTGTTCATCGCGCTGACGCTCGGCGTGGGGCTGTGGCTGCTGCGCCTGTTCGAGCGCCGGCAGGGCGCGCCCTGGCTCGCGCCGCTGGCCGTGTTCGGCGCGGCGCCCATGTTCTTCTATGTGCTGCACCTGTACGTGCTCAAGTTCCTCTACCTGGGGGCCGAGGCGGTCTGGGGCCCCAACCAGGGCCGGCTCTTCGGGTTCGACAGTGTTTGGATGGTGTGGCTCACCACCGGCGTGCTGGCCTTCGCGCTGTATCCGGCGGTGCGCGCCTTCGCCGCCCTGAAGGCGCGGCGCCGCGACATCGCGTGGCTCAAGTACCTGTGAAGGGCCGGCGATGAAGCGGGTCTGCGGCGCGGCCCTCGCGATGCTGGGCACGTCCGCCCTCGCGGCCGAAGGCGGCGGCTTCGTCGAGGACACGCGCTGGCACGTGCTCCAGCGCAGCGTGTACGAGCACCGTAGCTACCTGCACGGCGATCGCAGCAACGGCGGGCGCAATGCCTCGCTGCCCCGGGTGCGGCGCAGCGATCACGCGCAGGAGTGGGGCTACGGCGTCATGGGCACCCTCGCGTCCGGCTTCACGCCGGGCTGGATCGGCTTCGGCGTGGACGCGCATGCCTCGCTCGCGCGCAGCCTCGACGGCGACGATCTGCGCGTCGGCAAGATCCGCATGCTGCCGGTGGACGGCGCGGGCTACGCGCAGGACGGCATCGCGCGCGGCGGCGTGGCGCTGAAGGCGCGAATCTCCGCCACCGTGCTGACGGTGGGTGAGCAACGCGTCAAGACGCCGGTCTTCAGCGCGTCCGATTCCCGCCTGCTGCCCGAGACCATGCGCGGCTGGCTGCTGACGAGCCGCGAGTTCGACACGCTCACGCTGCAGGCCGGCCGCTTCACCGGATCGACCGACCGCCATGCGCGCGGCACGAACCACCCGTTGATCGTCAATTACCTCGACCCGAAGTCACCGCGCGGCGACGTGTTCGACTTTGCCGGCGGCACCTGGAAGGGCAGCGCTTCGCTGTCGCTCACGGCCTATGTCGCACGCCTGGAGGACACCTGGCGCACGGGCTACCTGGGCGCCCACTACACGGTGCCGCTCCCGCAGAAGCGTGCGCTGTCCTTCGACCTGCAGGTGTACCGCAGCAAGGACACGGGCCGCGCGCTGGCCGGCCCGGTGGACAACACCACCGCGAGCCTCATGACCAGCTACACCCACGGCCCCCACCGCGTGGGCCTGGGCTGGCAGAAGGTCGCGGGCGACACGCCGTTCGACTACGTGACGCGCGGCGCCGTCTGGCTCGGCAATGCAGCGCAGCTGTCCGACTTCAATGCGCCGCATGAGCGGTCGTGGCAGCTGCGGTACGAAGTGGATGCCGCGCGTTGGGGTGCGCCCGGGTTGAGCCTGGGCGCGGCCTACATCCGCGGCAGTGGCATCGACGGCAGCCGGGTGCCGCCGCGCGGAGGCTACGCATGGCTGGGCTACGGGCAGGGCGGCCGGCACTGGGAGCGCGACCTCTGGCTGCGCTACACGGTCCAGCAAGGCAGTGCCAAGGGCCTGGCCTTTCTGCTGCGCTACGGCGAGCACCGCAACAACAAGGCGCAGGCCGAACTCAACACGCGCCAGATCCGCGTCGCGCTGGAGTACCCGATCGGCAACGACTGAGCGGGCGGCGCTGTCAGGGGGCCGTGACGGGCAGCTTCTTCACGAAGGTCGCGGCGGGGTCGAGCGGTTGGCCGTCGCGCGTGCGCAGGTCGATCGGCGCTACCGGCTCACCGTTCTCGCGCTCCAGCAGCACCGAATGCGGCTCGCCGGGCGCGAACAGGTTCGCCTCGCCCCAGTGCCGCAGGCCGACCACCACCGGGAACAGGCCGCGGCCCTTGGCCGTCAGCGCGTACTCCTGGTAGAGCGAGCCGTCCGAGGCGGGCACGAGATCGAACACGCCTTCCTGCACCAGCCACTTCAGCCGGTCGGCCAGGATGTTCTTGGCCACGCCCAGGCTCTGCTGGAACTCGCCGAAGCGCCGCATGCCGTCGAAGGCGTCGCGCACGATCAGCAGCGACCACTGGTCGCCGACGATCTCGAGCGCACGCGCCATCGGGCAGGCGTCGAACCTCAGACTTTTTCTCCTGGCCATCGTGTGTTTGTCCTGTGCATCCCTGGGATGGCGGGATTAGACCGTAGCGTTGGATTGGTTGCAAATTAAAACCGATGCGACTAGCATCCGAGTGGTTTTAATTTGAAACCTGAAATGACCATGACCCTCCCGACCCCCGTTTCCCACGACATCCCCTCCAGCGGCGACGCCGTGCCCGGCCTGCGCGCCAGCCCCGTGCGCGTGGCCGTCGTGCAGTTCGACCCGCAGGTCGGCGTCGAGAACCTCGCGCGCAACGCCGCTGCCGTGCGCCAACAGCTCGAAGCGGCGGTGGCCGGCGGCGCGCAGCTCATCGTGCTGCCCGAGCTGGCGACCACCGGCTACTGCTTCAACGGCCGCGCCGAGGCCTTCGCCCACGCCGAGCCCGTGCCGCACGGCCCCACGGTGCAGGGCTGGGTCGCGTTCGCGGCGCAGCACGGCGTGTACCTCGTCGGCTGCCTGGCCGAGCAGGACGGCATGCAGCTGTTCGACACCGCCGTGCTCGTCGGCCCCGAGGGCTACATCGGCCGCTACCGCAAGACCCACCTGTGGAACCACGAGAAGCTGTGGTTCACGCCCGGCAACGAGGGCTACCCGGTGTTCGAGACGAAGATCGGCCGCATTGGCCTGCTCGTGTGCTGGGACATCTGGTTTCCCGAGGCGCCGCGCATCGTGGCGCAGCAGGGCGCCGACATCATTTGCGTGCCCACGGGCTGGGTCTGGACGCCGCCTCCGCTGTACGACGCCAGCGGCGTGTGCATGGCGGCCTACCTGACGATGACGGCCGCGCACGCCAACAACGTCTTCATCGCCACCGCCGACCGCGTGGGGCAGGAGCGCGGCACGGGCTTCATGGGCAACTCGCTGATCGCGGGCACCAACGGCTGGCCGATGGGGCGCATCGCGGGGCCCGAGGAAGAGACGATCCTCTATGCCGACGTCGACCTGGGCGCCGCGCGCTCCGCGCCGATCTGGACGCCGCTCAACGACCTGCACCGTGACCGGCGAACCGATCTGTACGACGCGATGCTGGGCTATCGCGGGGCGGCACCGCTGCCGCGCTGAGGCGCGCGAAGCGCACGATCATCCACGGCCCGAGCAGCGCCCCGAGCCCGACCGAGCTCCACGCCGCCACCCACGCGTACGTGCTGCCGAAGCCGAACCGCGCCTGCCCCCAGTCGAGCGCGAGCCCGAACACCCACGGGCTGAGCGCGCCCGCGCCGAAGCCCATCACCGAGCGCACCGAGAACGCCACGCCGAGCCGGTGCGGCGCCACCACGTCGGCCAGGGCGGTCGAGTAGACCGACGAATCGGCGATGGCCAGCAGGTTGTACAGCGCCGCCATCGCGGCCAGCGCCCACAGCGGCCAGGTCCACATCCAGCCGAAGCTGAACGACAGGCTCAGGCTCGCGAGGGTGGCGATCATCATCACGCGCGCGCGGCCCAGCCGGTCGGAGGCCGCGCCGCCCACCACGCTGCCGAACACGCTCACGAGGTGCGCGAACGCCGCGAGCGCGATGCCCGCGGCCGGCCATGCGGCCGCGCCGCCGCGCGACGAGGCCATGAGGTAGGCGGGCAGCCAGGCCCACAGTGCCATCAGTTCCCAGCAGTGGAAGGCGTAGGCCCAGTTGCCGGCCATCGCGGGCCGGTCGCGCACGGTCGCGTTCAGCGCCTGCAGCACGCCTTCGCGCGGCGCACCGGCGACCGGTGGCACGGGCGGTGCCATGCGCCGCAGCGCGAGCTGGGCCAGCAGCACGCCCATCACCGTGCAGCCTGCGGCCACGAGCAGCCCGGTGCGCCAGTGCGCCACCGCGCTGAAGCCCGCCACCACCGCGAGCGACAGCGCATAGCCCATCGACGCCGCGCCGAGGAAGAGGCCCATCGCGCGCCCGCGCACCGCCGGCCCGGCGTTGAGCGACAGCAGCTGCAGCCCCGGCGTGTACGAGGCGCCCGCGCACAGCCCCGCCAGGCCGTACAGCAGCAGGGCCGAGCGGTGGTCGTGTGCGAAAAGGGCAAAGGTCAGCGAGGCGGCGGCGCCGATCACGCCGCCGACCGCGAAGATGCGGTGCGGGCCGAAGCGGTCGGCCAGCAGGCCCACGGCGAACAGCGAGCTCATGTAGCCCACGTGCCAGGCGCTCTGGATCGAGCCGGCCTGCGCGGCCGTCATCTGCCAGTCGTCGCGCATGAACGGCAGCACGCCCGAGTAGGCCGTGACGATCATTCCCTGCAGCAGGCGGCTGGCGCACAGCAGCGCCAGCCATCCGCGCTGCGGCGTTGGGGCGGGGTCAGCGCAGTGCACGCTGCATCAGCACGGTGTCGACCCACCGGCCGAACTTGAAGCCGACGTGGCGCAGCACGCCGACGCTCTCGAAGCCCAGGCTCGCATGCAGCCGCTGCGAGCCCGCGTTGCCGCTGTGGCCGATGCACGCGACCATCTGCATGAAGCCGGCCGCGGTGCAGCGGTCGATCACCGCCTGCAGCAGCGCCGTGCCGATGCCGTGGCCGTGCATGTCGGGCGCGACGTAGATCGAGTCTTCCACCGTGTGCCGATAGGCCGAGCGCGCGCGGTAGGGGCCGGCGTAGGCATAGCCGGCCACCTCGCCGTCTTTCAACGCCACGAGGTAGGGCAGGCCGCGTTCCTGCACGTCGATGCGGCGTGCCTGCATCTGCGCGAGGGTGGGTACTTCTTCTTCGAACGAGCACAGGTCGTTCTGCACGTAGTGGCTGTAGATGGCCTGCACGCGGGCCATGTGGTGGGGCTCGGCATCGGCGATGTCGAGCGTGGCGAGAGCGAGGGTGGGAGAGGACATGGGTCGATCTTGACGAGCCAGGATCGATAAGTGAAGCTTGGTCAACCTATGCAGCGCATAAGGAATACTTTGGAAAAGAACCTCAACCTCGACCAACTCGCCACCTTCGCCCTGGTGATCGACACCGGCAGCTTCTCCGCCGCGGCCGACCGGCTCGGCCTGTCGCAGCCGGCCGTGAGCCTGCAGGTGCGCCAGCTCGAACGCCGGCTCGCCGTGCGGCTCATCGAGCGTGTCGGCAAGCGCGCGCGGGCCACGCCGGCCGGTGCGGAATTGCTGCGCCATGTGCCGCAGATCGAGGCGGCGGTCGAGAACGCGATCGACGCGCTGGCCGACCATGCGCGCGGCGTCACGGGCCGCGTGCGGCTGGGCACCGGCGCCACGGCCTGCCTGTATTTCTTGCCGGCCGTGTTGCGCCAGCTGCGCGAGGCCTTCCCGGCGCTCAGCGTGGTGGTGAGCACGGGCAACACCGACGAGCACGTGCGCAAGGTGGAAGACAACAGCATCGACCTCGCGCTGGTCACGCTGCCCGCGGCCGGACGCTCGCTGAGCGTGATCCCCGTGTGCGATGACGAGTTCGTCGCCATCGGCCGCGCCGACCTCGCGCCGCTCAAGGCCCGCGTCACGCCGGCCGACCTGGCGCCGCTGCCGCTGGTGTTGTTCGAGCCCGCGGCCAACACGCGCAAGCTGGTCGATCGCTGGTTTGCCGCCGAGGGCCTGCAGCCGCAGCCCGTGATGGAGCTGGGCAGCGTCGAGGCGATGAAGGAGATGGTGGCCGCGGGGCTGGGCTACGGCCTGGTGCCCGGCATGTCGATGGCGGGGCGCGGCGCCCACCCGGCGCTGAAGGCCAGCCGCCTGGCCCCGCGCATGCACCGCACACTGGCGGTGGTGATCCGTCGCGACAAGCCGCTCAACAAGGCGCTGCGCACGGTGCTCGAGGCGATCGTGGCGGCCGGCAAGAAGCCCGGCCGCCGTTGAAGGTACTTACTCCGGAATGGCCGCCAGCGGCGCCGCGCCGCCGCGTGCGCGGCCCAGCGTGCCGACGATGAGCGCGGCGATCAGCACCAGCACGCCGCTGAGCACCATCGTGGGCGAGATGCCGCGGCTGTCGACCATCAGGCCGCCGATCAGCGCGCCCGAGGCGATCGCCACCTGGAAGCCCGTCACCAGCAGGGCCTGGCCGGCTTCCTGCGCGTCGGGCACGGCTTCCATCATCCAGCCGGTGAGCGCCACCGGAATCAGGCCGAAGGCCACGCCCCAGATCACCACCACCACCGCGCCGGCCACCATGCCGGTGCCGATCAGCGTCGACAGCAGCAGCGCCGTGGCCAGCATCAGCGCCGCCAGCAGGGTGGTGCCGCGCACGCTGCGTGCCACCAGGCTGCCGCCCAGGAAGGTGCCGATGAAGCCGACCGCGCCATAGACCAGCAGCAGCGTCGAGACCGCATTGGCCTGCAGGCCGAACACCTGCTGCAGCAGCGGCTTCAGGTAGGTGTAGGCCGCGAAGTGGCCGGCGATGAAGAACAGCACCGCGAGCAGGCCGACCTGCGCCATGCGGCGCGTGAGCGGCGTGAGCAGGTCGCGCGCACCGATGGCGCGTTGCGGCGGAATCGCGGGCAGCAGCCACAGCTGCACCAGCAGCACCGCCGCAGCCAGGGCGCCGGTCACGGCGAACGAGGCGCGCCAGCCGAACATCGTGCCCAGCCACGAGCCCGCGGGCACGCCGAGCACCGTGGCGGCCGACACACCGGCCAGCACCAGCGACATGGCGCGCGCCTTCGAGGCGTCGGGCACCAGCTGCGTGGCGGCGGCGGGCGCGAAGGTCCAGAAGCCGCCCACGGCCAGGCCGAGCATCAGGCGCGCGACCAGCATGGTCGTGAAGTTGGGCGCGAACGCGGCCAACAGGTTCGAGGCGATCAAGAGCAGCGTGAGCGCGATCAGCACCGTGCGCCGGTCGAGCCGGCCCGAGGCGACGATCAGCGCTGGCCCGGCGAAGGCGGCGAGCACGCCGGGCATGGTGATCATCAGACCGGCCGTACCGTCCGACACGTTCAGGCCGCGCGCGATGTCGGTGAGCAGGCCGATGGGCATGAATTCGGTCGACACCATCGCGAAGGTGCCGACGGCAATGGAGCCGACCGCGAGCCACGCGGAGCGGGTGGGGGCGGCCACGGCGTCGCGCGCGGGCGCCGCCAGGTCGTCGATGCAGGGGTTGCTGCCGGAAGAATTCATCATGGAGATGCAGTCCTTGAACGCATCGGCGATGAAGACGCCAATGCCGGTGAGGGGGCATTGGAGTGTGCGAGCCGGCCGCCTTGCGACCAAGGGGCGGTGGAGCAGTAGACAGTTTCCCTGCGGCGAACAATCGACCCCTTTGGTGCCTGAAGCCGTCCGGGGATGCGGCGATGGCGCCTTTCGCCATCACCGTTTATTGGAGTTGCCGGGATTAAGTGTGGGCAGGGCGCAACTGCAGCGCCTGTCCATCGGCCACGAACGATTCGTCGACCAGCACGCGGAAGGCCGTGCCCTGCACGAACTTCGGCTGCGCAACGGCCGGCGAGAGAAATTCGATGTCGAGCGCGACCGGCGTGCCGCGCGCGAGCGAGGTGCCCTGCGGCACGCGCCAGCGCGCCGAGAAGCCTTCGGTGTCGAGCACCAGCGCGCCCCGGTATTCGCCGGGGCCCAGCGGCACGTCCTGCGCCGGCACCGAGGGGCGGCGGAAGGTGAGTTCCACGGCCAGGTGCGGCGTGAACTCGGGCAGCGCGTCGAAGCCTGCGGGCGGCGCCTGCTTCGGCGTGCGGCGCGGCAGCTTGCCGATGAGCCACCCGATCACGTTGCCGATGATCGGCACCCACAGCACCATCAGCAGCGTGGCGATGTCGCGCGTGGTGGTGCCGGGCGCCGCGTAGTGCCGCACGATGCCGCCGCCCACGGCCACGCACAGGAGGATCAGGACGATGACGCGTCGGCGGAACTGGATTTTGGTCATGAATGCGCGGGGTGAAAGCGGGTCCGGACCATAACCTACGCCGTCATCTGCCCCTTGCCTGCCGCTTGAGCGACCCGCAGCACCGCATCCGCCGGCAGCGCCTGCCAGTCGATCCATTCGCCCACCGCCACATGGTGCGTGGGCGCGGCGGCGCCTTCGACGGTGCCCCATTGCAGCGTCAGCCGGTGCGTGCCGAGCCGCAGCGCGAGCTCGAAGCCCGGCCAGTGCGCGGGCACATGCGGCGTCATCGACAACTGCCTGCCCTTCACGTTCAGGCCCAGCAAGGTCTCGACGGCCGCGCGATGCAGCCACGCGGCCGAGCCGGTGTACCAGCTCCAGCCGCCCCGGCCCACATAGGGCGCAGCGCCGTAGACGTCGCCTGCCATCACGTAGGGCTCCAGCTCGTAGACCGGGCCGCGCTCGGGGTGCTGCGAACGGTGGGCCGGGCTCAGGCCTTCGAAGCTCTGCCAAGCCGCTTCATGGTCGCCTTGCAGCGCCTGCGCCATCAGCGCCCACACGGCGCCGTGCGAGTACTGGCCGCCGTTCTCGCGCACGCCCGGCGGATAGGCCTGGATGTAGCCCGGGTTGTGGGTCGACTGGGAAAAAGGCGGCGCCAGCAGCCGCAGCAGGCCGGCCGGTTCGTCGTGCAGGTGCTTGCCGATGGCGGCCATGGCCGGGCCGGTGTGGGCCGCGTCCGAGGCGCCCGAGAGCACCGACCAGGCCTGTGCGATCAGGTCGATGCGGCACTCGCTGTTGATCGACGAGCCCAGCGGCGCACCGTTGTCGAAGAAGGCGCGGCGGAACCAGGCGCCGTCCCAGCCGGCGTCGTGCAGCGCGGCGATCCAGCCCGTGCGCGCCGCGGTCCAGCGCGCGGCGCGTTCGTGTTCGCCGCGCGCCTGCGCGATGGGCGCGAAGCGCTCGACCACGCTGCACAGGAACCACGCGAGCCACACCGATTCGCCGCGGCCCTCGTGGCCGACGCGGTTCATGCCGTCGTTCCAGTCGCCGGTGCCCATCAGCGGCAGGCCGTGCACGCCGGTCTTCAGGCTGCGGTCGATGGCGCGCGCGCCATGGTCGAACACGGTGGCCATGCGGCCGCTGTTCTGCGGCGCGTAGTAGGCGTCTTCGGCGCCCTCGGGAATGCCGGGGCCTTCGATGAAGCCGACCATCTCGTCGAGCAGCGAGGCATCGCCCGTCACCTCGACGTAGTGCGCCGACGCATACGGCAGCCACAGCAGGTCGTCGGAGAAATGCGTGCGCACGCCGGCGCCGCCGGGCATGTGCCACCAGTGCTGCACGTCGCCTTCGGGGAACTGGCGCGCCGCGTTCACGAGGATCTGTGCGCGCAGGCGCGGCGGGTCGGTGAGCGCGAAGGCCATCGCGTCCTGCAGCTGGTCGCGAAAACCGAAGGCACCGCCGGCCTGGTAGAAGCCGGCCTTCGACCAGAGCCGGCAGGCCAGCGTCTGGTACACGAGCCAGCGGTTGACCAGTGCGTCGAACAGCGGGTCGGGCGTGCGCACCTGCAGGCGGCCCAGCAGCTCGTCCCAGAAGTCGCGCACCTGCGCCAGCGCCTCCGGCACGTCGCGCTGCCGCCAGCGGCGCGCAAGCTCGAGCGCGGCGTCGGCATTGCCCGCATGGCCCAGCACGAAGCTGAAGCTGGCGGTTTCGCCCGCCGCCACGACGAACTCACCGCCAATCGCCGCGCAGGCATCGAGCCCGCTGCCCGCGCGCCGCGCCAGCGTGTCGGGCACTTCGACGATGCCGCGGCCGGCGAAGAATTCGTTGCGGTCGCAGGTCCATTGCGTGGCCCCGGTCGTTGCGCCCTGCAGGCCTGCGAGCAGCAGGAAAGCCGCGCTGCCGCCGAAGCCCGCGCTCGATTCGCGCTGCTGGCCGAACACGGCCGGCTGGTCTTCGGGCTTCCAGCAATGCACGGTGCGCCGTTCGCCGCGCGCGGCGCCCAGTTGCCACTCGACCATCGCGAGCGCGCGCAGGCGGCGCTGGCCGGCGCCTTCGTTGCGCACGCGCACATGCACCAGCTTGACGGCCTCGTCGCGGTCCGCGAAGAAGGTGGTTTCGAGTGCGAGGTCGCCCTGGCGGCACTCGAAGACGGTGTAGCCCTGGCCGTGTCGCACGCGGTGGCGGGTGGTGCCGTCGCCACCGCCGGCAGGTGTCAGCGGCAGCATCTCGCGCGTTGCCACGTCCTGCAGCAGGTAGTGCTCGAAGGCCGGGTCCTGCACCGGGTCGTTCGACCACGGCGTGACCTGGTGCATGCGGCTGTTGCCGGCCCAGGTGTAGCCGGTGCCCCATTCGGACACCTGGAAGCCGAAGGTGGCGTTGGCGATCACGTTGATCCACGGGCGCGGTGTGCGGCGGTCGGCGCCGACCTCGAAGCGGTACTCGCCGCTCTCGGCGTCGAAGTCGCCGGTGGGTGCCGTGGTGGTCGATGAGGGTGCGTGCCGCGTCAACAGCGGCGTGCGGTGCTGCACCGGCGCGCTGCTGTCGTCCGCAATCGTCGGGCTGCGTGCCTCATGCAACGCCGCCACCTGCACTTCGAGCGCGCGGCCGTCGGCCGTGAACACCACGCGCGCCAGGCTGGAGAGCGCGGCCTTTTCCGAGGGCACCACGTCCTGGTCGCGCAGCAGGTAGAAACCGGCGGTGTCGTTGCGCGGAAAGCTGTTCTGCGTCTGCTGTGCGACGCGCGTGCGCAGCATTTCGATCTCGCGCTGCAGCGGCATGAGGTACGAATTCGGTTCGCTGTTGAGCACCACGAGGTCGCAGGCCACGCCGCCGAAGCCCCACCACGGCTGCGCGCGCAGCAGCGTGTTGATGAGGCCCATGCCGTTCATCGAGTGGATGTAGACCAGCACGATGGGCTTGTCGCCCGAGATGCCGAAGCGCCAGATCTGGCGCAGGTCGATCAGCCCGCGGTCGCGCATCACGCGGGGCGTGGTGTAGGTGAGGATGGTCGTCAGGTCCTGCAGCGCCAGGTTCTGCGCGGGCGCGATGCTCAGGTCGCGCAGCCGCACCTGCGCCAGCGTGGCGGCCATGCGGGTGGCGCGTTCCACGTGCATCGGCTGCAGGTAGCGGTCGATGCAGGGCATCAGCGCCTCGATGCTTTCGTCGGCGGCGGTGGCGAAGCTCAGGCGCGCGGTGGTGCCCGGCGCAATCGACAGGCGCACGCGCAGGCAGGCGATGGGGTCCAGGCCGTTCATCGGCTTGCCCTGGGCCGTGAGCGGTTGCGGGTCGAGCGCGGGGTCGGCCAGCGTGCGGTTGCGGCCGATGAAGGCGCGCCGGTCGGTCATGCAGTCGATCGACAGCACGTGGGCATCGACCGAGGCCACGAAGTGCACCGCGGCCACCACCGCATCGCCATGCAGGCGCGGCTTGCGCGACAGCAGCAGCGCGCGCCACGTGGGCTCCCAGCGCGACTCGACGAACAGGTTGGCAAAGGCCGGATGTGCCTCGTCGGCCTTGGGGTTCGACAGCACCGGCTCGAAGTACGAGATGAGTTCGAGCGTGCGCGTTTCGTCGCCCGAGTTGTGCAGCGTGATGTTGCGCAGCTCGGTGTCGTCCTCGGGGCTGATGAGCACCGTGGTGCGCACTTGCAGGCCGGGGCCGGTCGCATCGAACTGCACCTGGTCGGCCAGGAAGCGGGTGCGGTAGTGCCAGTCGGCGCCGGGCGTGGGCAGGGCGGTGAGCGAGGTGAGCTCGGCTTTCCCTTCGTCGCGTACATAGAAGAAGGTGCCGTAGCTGTCGCGCAGTGGATCGTCGCGCCAGCGCGTCACGTTGAATGCGCGCCAGCGGCTCACGCCCGCGCCGTTGGCACGCAGCGCCACCGTGTAGCGGCCGTTCGACAGCAGGTGCGTGGGCTGGAAGCCCGGCCCTGTCGGGTCGACCACGCGCGGCTGGAACAGCGGCGCCAGCTCGGCCTGGCTGGGCTCGGGCGGCGTGCGCGGGTCGGCGCTGCCGATGATCTGGCGCGGCGTGCGCTCGTGCAGCAGCGACTCGTGCGCCTGCACCAGCGCGGTGCTGCCGAACCAGCGGCGCGGCGCGTCGCCGCGCAGCACGTTGCACAGCGCCACCAGCGACATGCCCTGGTGGTGCGCCATGAAGTTGCGCACCACGGTGAAGTCCTGGCCCTCGGCCTGGCGCGAGGTGGTGAAGTCGATCGCGTCGTGAAAACCGAACTCGCCGCGCGCGCCGAGCGATTCGAGCAACTCGAGGTTGCGCACCGCCGCTTCGGGCGCGAACGGCGCGGCCATCAGGCTGGCGTAGGGCGCCACCACGTGGTCGGTCGGTGGCGTGCGCCGCAGGGCCAGGCGCGGCACGCCGAAGGGCGAGTATTGGTACGCCAGCGAATGGTCTTGCGCGAAGTAGGCCGACTCGGACACGCCCCACGGCATGTTCTGTGCGCGGCCGAAGGCCTGCTGCTCGGCGATGGCCGCGGCATTGGCCACCTGCAGCAGGCCGTCGGTGGGCTCGGTCATCACGAGCGCGGGCATCAGGTACTCGAACATCGAGCCCGACCACGACTTCAGGCTGGGCTGGAAGCCCACCAGCAGGAACGGCCGGCCCAGCGCCATCCAGTGGCGGCGCGGCACGTCGCCCTTGGCAATCGCCAGGAAGCTCAACAGGCGCGACTCGGAGGCCAGCAGGTCGTAGTAGCTCGCGTCGAGCACGTTCTCTTCGACGCGCAGGCCGATGTGGAATAGGTGGCGCTTGGCGTCGTAGAGGCCGCTGAAGTCCATGCCGTCGTGCAGCGCGTCGCAGCGTCGGGCCAGTGCTTCCAGTGCGGGTGCTTCGTGGGGCTGGCAGCTTGCGTCCGCCGCGAAGGCGCGGCAGGCCTGCGCCACGGCCACGAGGTGGCCCGCGAAGTTGCCGCTGTCCACGCTGGACACATAGTCCGGCGGCAGCGGCTTGAGCGTCTGCGTGTCGTACCAGTTGAACAGGTGGCCGTTGTGCTTCTGCATGCGATCGACGGTGTCGAGCGTGGCCGTGAGGCGCGCCAGCAGGGCTTGTGTGTCGATCCAGCCCAACTCGCGCGCGCAACAGGTGGCCAGCAGGTACATGCCGATGTTGGTCGGCGAGGTGCGGTGCGCGAGGGTCGGCTGCGGCTCGAGCTGCAGGTTGTCGGGCGGCAGGTGGTGGTCGTCCGGGCCGACCACGTGCTCGAAGAAGCGCCAGGTGTCGTGCGCCAGCGTCTCGAGGTAGCTGCGTTGCGCGGGCGCGAGCGGGTCTTCGGCGTGTGCGTCGACACGGCTGCCCCACCAGGCCGCGATGGGCGCCAGCGACCACAGCACGAAGAGCAGGGGGCCGAGCACCGGCCAGGCGCTCCAGTTGGCGAGCACGGCCAGCACCAGGCACACCGCGCTGCTGAGGGCCGCGCTGCGCACGAAGGGCTTCAGGCGCTGGCTCGATTGCGCCTGCGCCTGGTCGGCCGTCGTCCACTGCAGCAGGTGCCTGCGGCTCACGACCAGCCGCCAGGTGGCGAGGAAGGCCGCGTCGAGCAGCAGGCGCGTCTGCGCCGCCAGCTGCACGAACTGCCAGGCCGCGCCGGCCAGGGCGCGCAGCAGCTCGACCGCGCCCGCGTCGAAGAAGTGGCGCAGCTCGATGGCGCGGCGTGTCGGCACCAGGCCGGCCAGCGCGCCCAGCAGCGGGCCCAGCGTGAGCGCCGCACCGACGGCGGCCAGCGCCCAGCCCAGCGGCATGGCCTGCGTGAAGATCACCAGCACCAGCAGCGCGAAAGACGCCGGCACCACCAGCGACCGGCGCAGGTTGTCGCTCATCTTCCACAGGCCCAGCGTGTCGATGCCGAAACGGCGCGCGCGCCACATCAGCGGCAGCAGCTGCCAGTCGCCGCGCACCCAGCGGTGCACGCGCGAGGCGGCCACCCCGGCATGGTGCGGATGGTCTTCGACCAGCACCACGTCGCTGACCATCGCGCAGCGCGCGACGCTGCCTTCGAGCAGGTCGTGGCTCAGCACGGCGCTGTCGGGCAGGCGGTCGTTCAGCGTGGCGTGCACCGCGCGCACGTTGAGCAAGCCCTTGCCGGTGAAGGAGCCGCTGCCGAACACGTCCTGGTAGATGTCGGAGGCGCCGCTGCCGTAGGGGTCGAGCCCGCACTGCCCGGCGAACACCCAGTGGAAGAAGGAGCGCTCGCTGCGCATCGGGAACGGCGTGACGATGCGCGGCTGCAGGATGCCGAAGCCCGCGACCACGCGCCGGCTCGGCATCTCGATCTCGGGCGCGTTCAGCGGATGCGCGGCAATGGAGACGAGGTCGCGCAGCGCGCCGGGCGGCAGGCCGGTGTCGCTGTCGAGCGTCAGCACATAGGGCGTGCGGCCGGGCGCGAGCTGCTGGCCCGGTGCGAGCGGCAGAAAGCCGCTGGCGTCGCCGCTGGCCAGCAGGCGCATCAGCATTTCGAGCTTGCCGCGCTTGCGTTCCCAGCCCATCCAGCGCTGCTCGGTCTCGCTCCAGCTGCGCGGGCGGTGCAGCAGCAGGAAGCGCGGCGCGGCGCCTTCCGCCGGCGGGTACTTGGCGTTGAGCGCGGCGATGCGTTGCTGGGCGTCATCGAGCAAGGGCGCGTCGTCGGGCATCGCCGCTTGCGAAGCGTCGGCCCAGTCGGTCAGCAGTGCGAACTGCGCGTGGGGCTCGCGGTTGGCGAGCCAATGCAGTTCGAGCCGGTGCGCGAGCCTGGCGTTGTTCGCGGTCGAGCCCAGCATCGTGGGCATGACGACGAGCGCGCGGTGCCGCTCGGGAATGCCGTTCGCGAAATCGAGGCGTGGCAGGGCCTGCACGCGCACCGACTCCGCCATGATGCGTTGCGCCAGTGCAATCAGCGCTTCGGACAGCGGCCACGCGAGCAGCAGCAACGCCGCGACGGTGGTCCAGTCGCCGCGATGCGGCAGACCGTGCAGCACGGCGGCCAGCAGCAGCGCGGTGCCGAGGGCGACGGACCCCACGTAGACGGGCAGGCGCCAGCCGCGATGGCTGCGCGCGGGCCGCGCGCTCGCAGTGCGTGCGGCTTGGCCCGGCGCTGCGTTCGCCTGCAGCGACGCGATCAGCGCGGGCCGGCCCTGGCCGAAGAGGTAGTAGCCCGCAGTGCCGTCGGCGCGGTCGGTCTCGGCACCGGCTTCGTCGGCCGGCGCACTGGACGCCAGCGTGACCACGGCCTGCGCCACTTCGCGCTCGGGCCGTTCGGTGCTGCGCGCCACCTGCTCCATCGCATGCGTGATCTGCTGGCGCGTGAGTTCGCTCTCGTTCGCAAAGCTCGGCAGTTCGCGCAGCACGCGCAGCGAGCGGCTCACGGGCTCGATGAGGTCGCTCCATTCGACCTGACCGATCATGCGCAAGGTCGTGATGATGTTGCCGACCGTGAGGTTGGCCGCGGCCTGCGCGTTCTGCGCGTCGCCGATCAACGCCGGGCCGTTGGGACAGTGCTGCTCGGTCCAGCGCACCAGCGCGGGCATGTCGTCGCCGTGCTCGACGGGCAGGCGCTGCCACAGCTGCGTGAGGTAGCTGTCCTGCAGGCCGTGGCTCTGCAGTGCGCGGTAGAGCACGTCGAGGTCCTGCACCGAGAGGTGCGGCGCCGCGTCCCAGGCCGCATGCGCGATCTCGCGCGCGACCTTGTTCTCGGCGATGCGCTCGGCCACGCGGCGCAGGTTTTCGAGCAGCACCACGCGCAGGGTGGTGGGCAGCGCCCACAGCTCGCCGAGCATGAGCTCGTCGATGTCCTGATACGCGTTGAGGAAGGCGGTGAACAACGTCTTGTTGAGCACGCTGTCGGTGTGCGCCACATAGGCCCACGCAATGCCGTACACGCGCGGCAGCCCCGCCAGCGGCGGCGTGACGAGCTTGGGCAGGCGTGCGTAGTAACTGCGCGGCACGCCGTCATGGATCTGCTGGAGCTGCGCCTCGACGAGGTGGAAGTTGTCGAGCAGCCATTCGGCTGCCGGCGACACATAGCGCCCGCTCAGCGAGATCAGCGCGATGTAGTCGAAGGCGGCGCGCAGCGACTCGAGGTTTTCGTCGACCCGCGGAAAGAAGGGCGCGCCTTCGCGCGCGCGGTGGTGCTCGTCTTCCACCACCTGGGCACGGGCCAGGCTGTGGCCGTGCTGTTCGAAACGTTGGGCACCGAAGAGTTCGGCGCGAATCGGGAGGGCTACCGGGTCGTGCGGACCGAGCAGAAGGGTCCGGGCGTAGTGACTGAGCCCTTGGAGGCGGTCGACGACGGCAGCGGCGCTCAAGTGACCGCGAACAGGCCGATGCCCAACACCACGGCCACGCAGGCCATCGTGACAATGCGACCCGCAGCGAGCGCACGCACACGTTGCATGTGGCTTCGCAGCGAGAACCATCGCCCGTGGGCACGTGCACAGTGGTGCATGTGGGAAGCCAGGGCTTCGAAATCGCTGCCGACGAAATCGATCTGAGAATGGGAAAGGGACTGCGGGACGGACATTGCAACGGGCTCCTGTGAAACGACTTCGAGCTGCCGCGCGATTGCGAGAACTGTGAACGTGTCCCGACCGTACCCTTTTAAATGACCTTACAGGTACCTCATTGCCGACAGCGCACGTAGGAAAGGGCGCACAAGGCGCCCTTTGTCCATGGAGGCTGTGTGCAGGTCAGCCCGTGTTGCGCAGGCCCGCCGCCACCCCGTTGATCGAGATGTGGATGCCGCGCTGCAGCCGCTCGCCGCCGTCGCCCGCGCGGTAGCGCCGCATCAGTTCGACCTGCAGGTGGTGCAGCGGGTCGATGTAGGGGAAGCGGTGGCGCACCGAGCGCTGCATCTCGGCATTGCCCTCGAGCCGCTGCTTGGCGCCCGTGATGAGCGTGAGCGCGTCCGAGGTGCGTTGCCATTCGGCCTCGATCATCGAGAACACCTTCTGGCGCAGCTTGCGGTCGGTGACCAGCTCCGCATAGCGCGAGGCCAGCGCGAGGTCGCTCTTGGCCAGCACCATGTCCATGTTCGACAGCAGCGTGCGAAAGAACGGCCACTGCACGTACATGCGCTGCAGCAGCGCCTGGCGTTCCTTCTTGCCCGCGGCGGTGCCGGCGGCGGCCAGGAACTGCTCCACGCCCGAGCCGAAGCCGAACCAGCCCGGCAGCGTGAGGCGGCACTGGCCCCAGCTGAAGCTCCATGGCACGGCGCGCAGGTCGTCGATCTTGTGGCTCGGGTTGCGCGAAGCGGGGCGCGAGCCGATGTTGAGTTCGGCGATCTCGCGGATCGGCGTGGAGCCGAAGAAGTAGTCGCCGAAGCCCGGGGTCTCGTACACCAGCTTGCGGTACGCGGCCATGCTGGCGGTCGAAAGTTCGCCCGCGGCCGACAGGAAGTTCGCCGGTGCCGACTTGCCCTGCGGCAGCAGCGTGGCTTCGAGCGTGGCGGCCACCAGCGTCTCGAGGTTGCGCCGGCCGATCTCGCGGTTGGCGTACTTCGAGCCGATGACTTCGCCCTGCTCGGTGAGGCGGATCTGGCCGCGCACCGTGCCGGGCGGCTGCGCCAGGATGGCCTGGTAGCTCGGGCCGCCGCCGCGTCCGACCGTGCCGCCGCGGCCGTGGAACATGCGCAGGCGGATCGGGTTCTTTTTCTTCTTGTTCAGCTCGTCGAACAGCGACACCAGCGCGATGCCCGCGCGGTACAGCTCCCAGTTGCTGGTGAAGATGCCGCCGTCCTTGTTGCTGTCGGAGTAGCCCAGCATCACGTCCTGCTCGGCGCCCGAGCGCTCGATGAGCGCCTGGATGTTGGGCAGCGCGTAGAAGGCGCGCACGATGGGCGCGGCGTTGCGCAGGTCTTCGATGGTTTCGAACAGCGGCACCACGATCAGGTCGCAGGTCGCGTTGCTGTCCATCGCGCCGCGCAGCAGGCCCACTTCCTTTTGCAGCAGCAGGGCTTCGAGCAGGTCGCTCACCGTTTCGGTGTGGCTGATGATGTAGTGGCGGATGGCCGCCGCGCCGTAGCGCGCACGCGCGGTGCGCGCGGCCGCGAAGATGGCCAGCTCGCTCCTGGCGAGCGGCGAGTAGTCGGCGTCGGGCACGCGCAGCGGACGCGCGTCGTCGAGCAGCTTGAGCAGCAGCGTTTGCTTGGCCTCTTCGGCCAGCGACGCATACGACGGTTCGATGCGCGCGGTGGCCAGCAGCTCGGCGATCACGGCCTCGTGCTTGTCGGAGCTCTGGCGCAGGTCGACTGTCGCCAGGTGGAAGCCGAACACCTCCACCGCGCGGATCAGCGGGCGCAGGCGCGGCGCGGCGAGCACGGTGCCGTGCTTCTCGACCAGCGACTCTTCGATGGTGCGCAGCTCGGCCAGGAATTCTTCGGCGTTCGCATACGGGTTCTGCGGCGCGACCGCATGGCGCGCGGCCTCGCCGCCGCTGAGTTCGCGCAGCGTGGCCGCCAGGCGCGCGTACACGCCGGTGAGGGCGCGGCGGTAGGGCTCGTCCTTGCGGTGCTCATTGGTGTCGGGCGAGCGCTCGGCCAGTGCCTGCATCTCGACCGACACGTCGACCAGCGTGGCCGACAGCGACAGCTCGCCGCCCAGGTAGTGCACCTCGGTGAGGTAGTGGCGCAGCGCGAGTTCCGACTGGCGGCTCAGCGCGTACTCGAGCGTTTCGGCCGTGACGTTGGGGTTGCCGTCGCGGTCGCCACCGATCCACTGGCCCATGCGCAGGAAGGGCGCGACCGAGGGCGTCTGCCCGCCTTGCACCAGCGCCTTCTCGAGGTCGGCGTACACGCGCGGGATTTCGCGCAGGAAGGTGGCTTCGTAGTAGCTCAGCGCGTTCTCGATCTCGTCGGCCACGGTGAGCTTGGAGAAGCGCAGGATGCGCGTCTGCCAGATCTGCGTGACGCGGATGCGCACCTGGGTTTCGTTGTCGGCCAGCTCGATGGGCGAGAGCGCGTCTTTGCCGCCCGCGTAGGCGTTCTGGCGCAGCTTGATCTCGTCGCGCGTGGTCAGCAGCAGGGCGATGGCGCGCTCGGCGTCGAGGATGCTCTTGCGCTGCACTTCGGTCGGGTGCGCCGTGAGCACGGGCGACACGTAGCTGTGGGCCAGCGAGGCGACGATCTCGTCGGGCTTGATGCCGGCCTTGCGGATGCGGGCCAGGGCGGTCTGCAGGTCGCCGTCGGCCTGCAAGCCTTCGCGCTCGGCCTCGGTGCGGCGGCGGATCTGGTGGCGGTCTTCGGCCAGGTTGGCCAGATGGCTGAAGTAGGTGAAGGCGCGGATCACGCGCACCGTTTCGGCGGCGCTCAGGCCCTTGAGCAGGTTCTTCAGCGCGCGGTCGGCGGCATGGTCGGCGTCGCGTCGGAACGACACCGACAGGGTGCGGATCTTCTCGACCAGCGCGTAGGTTTCGTCGCCCTCCTGCTCCCGGATCACGTCGCCGAGGATTCGGCCCAACAGCCGGATGTCGTCGATCAATGGCTGGTCTTCGGTCTGGCGGCGCTTGGCGGGAGATGCAGGAGTCTTGCTGGCTTTCATTCGATGTTGTTCCTGGGGACTTGAATGGACGCGCCGCCTCCGTTGCTGCGGCGCAACATGCTAGCATTCCAGAGGTCAGAAACCATGTACTTTTTTGGGAGCGATCTTGAGCAACATCGTGATCGCCACGCGCGAAAGCCGGCTGGCCCTGTGGCAGGCCGAACACGTGCAAACGCTTTTGCAAGAACGAGGCCACAGCGTCAGCCTGCTGGGCATGACGACCCGCGGTGACCAGATCCTGGACCGCACGCTGAGCAAGGTCGGCGGCAAGGGCCTCTTCGTCAAGGAACTCGAAGCCGCGCTCGAAGACGGGCGCGCCGACATCGCCGTGCATTCGCTCAAGGATGTGCCGATGGAGCTGCCCGAGGGCTTCACGCTGGCCTGCGTGCTGGAGCGCGAAGACCCGCGCGACGCGCTGGTGTCGCCGCGCTACGCCTCGCTCGACGCACTGCCGCAGGGCGCGGTGGTCGGCACCTCGAGCCTGCGCCGCGTGGTGCTGCTGCGCGCGCAGCGGCCCGACCTGCGCATCGAACCGCTGCGCGGCAACCTCGACACCCGCCTGCGCAAGCTCGACGAAGGCCACTACGACGCCATCGTGCTGGCGGCGGCCGGGCTCAAGCGGCTGGGTCTCGAAGACCGCATCCGCGTCGCCTTCGACCCCGACACCATGCTGCCCGCCGCAGGGCAGGGCGCCCTCGGCATCGAGGTGCGTGCCGACCGCCAGGATCTCATCGACCTGCTGGCGCCGCTGGCCCACAAGGGCGACTGGCTCAGCACCACCGCCGAGCGCGCCGTGAGCCGCGCGATGGGCGGCAGCTGTTCCATGCCGCTCGCGGCCCATGCGCGCCGCCAGCCCGACGGCACGCTGCGCATCGATGCCGCCTGGGGCGACCCGGAAGGCGATGCGCCGCTGGTGCGCGTGCACGCGCAGGCCGAGGCCGGCGACTTCGCGGGGGCCGATGCCCTCGGCCAGCACGCCGCCTGGTTGCTGCGCGACGCCGGTGCCCACTGATCACGGTGGGCGCCGAGCGATGCGCGCGGGGCCTGTCATCGTCACGCGGCCGGCGCACGAAGCGGCGGCGTGGGTTCGCGATTTCCAGTCGGCCGGTCTCGAGGCCGTGGCGCTGCCGCTGATCGCCATTGCGCCTGCGCTCGAGGTGGAACCGCTGCGCGCCGCCTGGGCGCGGCTCGCGGACTACGCGGCGCTGATGTTCGTGAGCGCCACCGCCGTCGATCACTTCTTCCAGCACCGGGGCACCTCGACCCTCGCCGGTTGCCGCTTCTGGGCCACCGGCCCCGGCACCGAGCGCGCGCTGCTGCGCGCCGGCGTGCCGCCCGCCGCCATCGACGCCCCACCACCCGGCGCCACGCGCTTCGACTCCGAGGCGCTGTGGGCGCTGGCCCACGGGCAGGTGTCGCCGGGCGTGCGCGTGCTCATCGTGCGCGGTGGCGACGAAGCCGGCCAGCCGGCCGGGCGCCAATGGCTGGCCCGCGAGATCGACGCCGCCGGCGGCGTGCGCGACACCGTCGTCGCCTACCGGCGCCTGGCGCCCGCGCTCGACGAGGCGCAGCGCCGCATCGCGACCGAAGCCGCAGGCGGACACGGCGTCTGGCTCTTCAGCAGCTCGGAAGCCATCGGCAACCTGCAGCGCGCCATGCCGGGCACCTCGTGGCAGGCCGCGTGCGCCATCGCCACCCATGCACGCATCGGCGAAGCCGCGCAGGCCGCGGGTTTCGGGGCGTTGCGTGTCTGCACACCCCTGCGGGAAGCGCTGATCGCGTCGATAGAATCCTTCGCATGAGCGCCGCGTCCCCGTCCGACGACCTTTCTCCCCCTTCCGCCGCCCCGGTGCAGGTGCCCGCCACGGTGGCGCCGCACCAGACGCCCGCCGCCCAGGCGGCCGCGGCCACCCTGCTGGCACGCATCGGCATGGGCCTCGTGGCCCTCGTGGCGCTGATCGCGCTGCTGTCGACCATCGCGTTGTGGCAGAAGGTCGGCGGCATGAAGGAACAGCTTGCGCGCCAGAGCGCCGAGGCCACCGCCCAGTCGATGGAAGCGCGCACGCTGGCCCGCCAGGCCAGCGACACGGTGCGCGATGCCGCCGCCCGCGTGGCGCTCATCGAGACCCGCGTGGCCGAAGTCGCGCTGCAGCGCTCGCAGCTCGAAGAACTCATTCAAAGCCTCTCGCGTTCGCGCGACGAGAACCTGGTGATCGACATCGAATCCGCTGTGCGCCTCGCGCTGCAGCAGGCGCAGGTCACTGGCAGCCTCGAGCCGCTGCTCGCCGCGCTCAAGGCCGGCGACCTGCGCATCGCACGCGCCGCGCAACCGCGGCTCGCGCCCGTGCAGCGCGCCATGCAGCGCGATGCCGACCGCCTGCGCAGCAGTGCCAGCACCGACAGCGCCGAAGCCCTGCAGAAGCTCGACGAACTGGTGCGCAGCGTGGACGACCTGCCCACGCTCAATGCGGTGGCCGTTCGCGGCAACGGCGTCAACGCCTGGCGTCCCGAACCCATTCCCGCCGATGCGCCCTGGTGGCAGCGTGTGCTGCTGACCATCCGCGGCGAGGCCCGTTCGCTGGTGCGCGTGGGCCGCATCGAGAGCCCCGAGGCCGTGCTGCTGGCGCCTGAGCAGTCGTACTTCCTGCGCGAGAATCTCAAGCTCAAGCTGCTCAACGCGCGGCTGTCGCTGTTGTCGCGCCAGATGGATGCCGCGCGTGGCGAACTGGGCCAGGTGACCGCGTCGCTCAACCGCTATTTCGATCCGGCCTCGCGCCGCACGCAGGCCGCGGCCACGCAGCTGCAGCAACTGCAGCAGCTCGTGCGCAGCACGGAGCCGGTGCGCATCGACGACACGCTGGCCGCGCTGACCACCGCGGCCGCAGGGCGCTGATCCGCTCATGCGCGCTGCAATCTGGCTCCTCGCGCTGTTCGCCGTCGCCGCGGCGGTGGCGCTCTTCGCCGGCAACAACCAGGGCACGATCACCGTGTTCTGGCCGCCGTGGCGGGTCGATCTCTCGCTGAACCTCGTGCTCGTGATCCTGCTGCTGACCTTCGTGCTGCTGCACGTCGCGTTGCGCGCGCTCGCGGCGCTGTTCTCGCTGCCCACGCAGGCGCGCCACTGGCGGCTGCAGCAGAAGGAACGCATGCTGCACTCCGCCTTGCTCGATGCGATGGTGCAGCTGATCGCCGGCCGCTTCTCGCGCGCCCGCAAGGCCGCGCAAGCTGCGCTCACGCAGGAAAAAACACTGGCCGCGCTCGGCGCCGAGCTGCCGCAGGCGCAGCAGGTGCGCGTGCTGTCGCACCTGCTGGCCGCCGAAAGCGCGCAGGCCCTGCAGGACAAGGCCGCGCGCGACGCGCACCTGCAGCAGGCCCTGAATGAAAGCGCCGACCGCACCGTGCTCGCGAGCCCGGAAACCCGCGAAGGCGTGCAGCTGCGCGCCGCGCGCTGGGCGCTCGACGACCGCGACCCGACGGCCGCGCTCGCACGGCTCGAAGAACTGCCGCAGGGCGCGCAACGCCGCACGCTGGCGCTGCGGCTGCGGCTCAAGGCCGCGCGGCAGGACCGTCGCACGGTCGAGGCGCTCGACACCGCGCGCCTGCTGGCCAAGCACCGCGCCTTCTCCGATGCGGCGGCGCAAAGCATCGTGCGCGGCCTCGCGACCGAACTGCTGACCGGCGCGCACGACCCGGCGCAGCTGCTGCGCGCATGGTCCGAACTCGATTCTGCCGAACGCCAGATGCCCGAGGTGGCCATCCACGCGGCCCAGCGCATGGTCGCGCTGCGTGGTGACCTGGCACTGGCACGCGGCTGGCTGCTGCCGGCTTGGGAGCGCATGGTGGCGAACCCGCGCGGCCTCGGTGACGGGCTGCGCGTGAAGCTCACGCGCGCACTCGAAGCGGGGCTCGATTCGGTGGACGCCGACTGGCTCGCACGCATCGAAAGCGCGCAGCGCAACAACCCGCGCGACGCCAACCTGCAGTACCTCGCCGGCATGGCCTGCATGAAGCGCCAGCTCTGGGGCAAGGCCCAGCAGCTGCTCACGCAGGCCGGGCTCGGTTTGCAGGACCCCGACCTCTACCGGCGCGCCTGGCTCGCGCTGGCCCAGCTGGCCGAGGCGCGCGAAGACCACGCGCAGGCGGCCGATGCGTGGAAGCGCGCGGCGCAGGTCGACAACACGCCCTGAGCGTTTTGGGGTTTCGTCGTGCGTCCTGGCCTCAGGAGCACGCGGATTCCTTGGCGGCCGTCAGGCCCGCCGCCCGCGCCGACGGCTTGCCGTTGCCGAAGATCAACAGGCTGAGGCCGGCCAGCACCCACACCCCGATGCCACCGTAGAGCATCACCCACCCGAAGCTGCTCACCAGCGCCGCATGCACGACGGCGCCTGATGGATCGGCCTGAGACAGCACCGGAAAACTCTCGGGCAGCGACGCGAAGCTGCCCGCCGCGACCTTTTCCGCCAGCGCGCGCAGCTGCTCTGCATCCAGCGATGCCGACAGGGCGCTCTTCAGGTGCGCGTGAATCCCTTCGAGCAACAGGAAGCCCATCAGCGCGATGTTCACGGCCAGCGTGATCAGCCGCGCGCTCATGTCCATGCCCGAGGCCATGCCCGCGCGGGCGCTCGACACCGAGCCGGTGGTGGTGTTGGTCACGGGCGTGTTCGTCAGGCCCAGCCCGATGCCGGCCAGCAGGCAGCCGGGCAGCAACGTGAGCCAGCTCGCATGCGCCACGCCGCTGCCCCAGCGCATCGCGATGAAGCCCAGGCCGATCACGAACAGCCCCGCCGGAATGACCACGCCGGGCCGGTAGCGCATCGACAGGCGCTCGGCCAGCGGCGGCAGCACGAGCGTGGGCAGCGTGTAGGCCAGCAGCGCCGAGCCGGCCGTGACGGCGTCGTAGCCCAGGCTGCTCTGGAAGTAGATCGGCAGGTAGATCATGAACGGCCAGAAGCTGAAGTTCATGCCGATGGAGCCGACGATCGAGCCCGAGAAATTGCGGATGCGGAACACCGAGAAGTCGAACATCGGGTGCGGGTTGATCTTCTCGACCCACACGAAGACCGCGAAGCAGGCCAGCGTCGCCACGAGGATGCTGATGGCCACGGGGCTCGCGAACCCAAGGCCCGGTCCCTGCGTGATGAAGTAGGTGAGGCCGAACACCGCCAGCGACAGCGTGACGATGCCCGGCAGGTCGAGCCGCTTCGCGTCAGGGTCGCTGGACTCTTCCACGCTGCCCCACACGAGCGCCAGCGCCACCACGGCCAGCGGCACATGGACCAGGAACACCCATTGCCAGCTCGACAGCGCGACGATCGCGCCGCCGACGATCGGCCCGAAGCCCAGCCCCATGCCGAACACCACGCCCCAGATGGCGAAGGCCTTGCTGCGCTCCTTGCCTTCCTGGAACTGGTGCGACAGCACCGCGAGTTGGCAGATCAGCATCGCGCCGCCGGCCAGGCCCTGCAGGAAGCGGCTGACGATCAGCACCGGCGTGTTGCCCGCGATGCCGCACGCCAGCGAGGTGGCACCGAACAGCACCACGCCGAAGATCAGCACGCGCTTGCGGCCGTAGCGGTCGGCCAGCGTGCCGGCGGCCATCAGCACCGTGGTGCAGGCGATGGTGTAGGCGTTCATGATCCACTGCATGTCGCTGAAGTCGCCATGCAGTGATTTTTCGAGCGTGGGAAGAATGACCGGCACGCTGGAGATTTCCAGGCCGAACATCAAGGCAATCAGGCAGACCGCGGACAGGGCGATCCGGTTCTTGCCGGCAGGGGAGAGGGACATCGGGCGGTTTCCAAAAAGGCAGAGCGGCCGATTCTGGTGAAACCCTCTTCATGATGGAAATGATTTGATTTCCTAGAATTCATTAGGAAACATCATTTATCCAGGATCGCCATGGACTTCGACCCCACGCTGTTGCGCGCCTTCGTGGCCGTCAAGGAAACCGGCGGCTTCACGCGCGCCGCCGAGCGCCTGCACCTGACCCAGTCGGCCATCAGCCACCAGATCCGCAAGCTCGAAGAGCAGGTGGGCCGGCCGCTGCTGCACCGCACGACGCGCCGCCTCACGGTGACCGAGGACGGTGAAGATTTCCTGCGCTACGCGACGCAGATCCTCGACACGCTCGACGCGATGACGCGGCGCTTCCAGCCCTCGCCGATCTCGGGCGTGGTGCGTTTCGGCGTGCCGGACAACTTCATGGGCGACCGCCTGCCGCCGCTGCTCTCGCAGTTCGCGCGCGGGTTTCCGGCGGTGCGCATGGAGGTCTGCGTGAGCATGCACACCGACTTGCGCGCGGCCATCCGCGCCGGCGAGCTCGACCTCGCGGTCGTGATGTCGCCGCCCGACGTGGTGGAGGGCACCTGCCTGCGGCGCACGCAACTGGTGTGGGCTGCGGCCGAGGCCTTCGAGGCGCCGAAGGGCGCATCGCTGCCGCTGGCCTTCTTTCCGAAGCCGTGCGTCAACCGGCAGGTGGCCGGGTCGGCGCTCGACCTCGCGTCGTCGCTCGACTGGCACGTGGTCTTCACCTCGGCCAGCCCGCAGGGCATTCGCGCGGCGGTGCTGGCGGGGCTCGCGGTGACGGTGCTCACGCGCGAAGAGGTGGAGCCGGGCATGAAGATCGTCGACGGCCGCTACGGCCTGCCGCCGCTGCCGAGCGTGAACTTCTCGCTGATCTGGAGCGAGAACGGCAAGACGCCCTGTGCCTGCCGCTTCGGGCAACTGATCCTGGAGATGCCGGACCTGCCGGGCATCGAGGCACTGCCGCTGCAGGCCTGAGGAAGCGCGAGGCCAAAAAAAAACG
The DNA here is from genome assembly GCF_041154465.1 of Variovorax sp. V35. Lineage (NCBI taxonomy): Bacteria > Pseudomonadati > Pseudomonadota > Betaproteobacteria > Burkholderiales > Comamonadaceae > Variovorax > Variovorax sp. V35. The sequence continues at coordinate 5,574,536 of NZ_AP028666.1, read as the reverse complement.
GCGCCAGAGGCGCCGTTTTCATTTGCGAGGGAGCAGGGCTCAGAGCGAGCGCTGCTGTTCCTGCGGCTGCTGTTGCTGCTCGAACGGCAGCGACATCGAACCGAGGTCGCGGCGGGTCTCGACCAGCACCAGCGGGCCTTCGTCGAGCACGATCACCGGCGGGCGCTCGCGCGGCACGTGCACCGGCTTCGGCTCGGCAGCGATCGCGGCGCGCGCCTGCGCGATGCGTTCGGCATCCGAGTTGACCCACTGCAGGCCCGAGCTTTCGGCGATCTGCGCGAGCTCGTTCAGCGGCAGTTCGAAGGCCTGCACCTTGGGCAGTGCGCGGCCGTTGCCGGCCGGCGCTGCTGCCGCGGGCTTGGCTGCGGCTTCGACCACGATGGGCGCTGCGACGGGTGCCGGTGCGGGGGCGGCGGGGCGCTCGAAGCGCGGCTGCTCCTGCACCTGCGGTGCGGGTTCGCGCACTTCGACCGCGGTGGCGACCACGGCCACTGCGGCGGCTTCCGCCACCAGCGGCAGTTGCTGTTGCGGCTGGCGCTCGGCCTGGCCTTCGGCAGCCATGGCGCCTTCGGCGACCGGTGCGGCGTCTGCGCCGTTGGCTTCGTTGCCACCGTTGCCGGCGTCGTCACGCGGACCGCGTTCGCGGCGGTCACGGCCGTAACGGTCGCGCGAACGGCCGCGGCGCTCTTCGCCTTCGCGGCGGGGGGCTTGCTGCTCGTTGCCTTCGTTGTTGCCTTGCTCGGCATCGCCAGCGGCAGCCGATTCGGCCACGCGTGCGTCGCCTTCGTTGGCAGCGGGCGCGTCGTTGCGGCGCTCGCGGCGGCCGTCGTTGCGCTCGCCGCGCGGGCCGCGCGACTCGTCGCCACGGCCGCTGCGGGGCTGGCGCTCGCCGTCGCCGGCGGTGGCTTCATCGCGCGGCTGCTGTTGCTGCGCATCGCCGTTGCGCTCACCGCGCTCGTTGCGTTCGCCGCCACGTTCACCACGCTCGCCGCGCTCGCCACGTTCACGGCGCTCGCCGCGGGCGCGCGGTGCGCGTTCCGCTGCGGCATTGCCGTTCTCGTCGCCGCCGGGTGCCGGCTGCTGTTGCTGCGCGTCGAGGTTCAGGTTGCCGTCGAGCAGGGCTTCGGCCGGTGCGTTGCGGCCTTCGCCACCTTCGCGGCGCTCGCCGCGACCGCCACGGCGTTGTTCGCCGTCGCGCGGTGCGCGTGCTTCACGGGGCTCGCGTTGCTCGCGTGCCGGGTTGGTGCTGTCGTTGCGCTGCTCGGTGTTGCGAGCCTCGCCGCGGCGTTCGCCGCCTTCACGGCGCTCGCCACCGCGTCCGCCACGGCGGTCGCCGTCGCGTCCACCCGAACGGCCGCCGCCTTCGCCACGGCCTTCGCCGCCGCGTCCGCCGCGGCGCTGTTCGCCGTCGGCGCCACGTGCACCGCGCGTTTCGCCGTCACGGCCCGGGCGACCGCCTTCGCGGCGGGGCTTCGGTGCTTCGACCGGAATGGCGCTGGGCGCCGGTGCCGGTGCAGGCGCCGGCGAGGCGCCGCCGAAGAAGCTCTTGATCCAGGCCATGAAGCCTGTCTGTGCCGGGGCCGGAGCGACCACCGCGGGCGGGGCCACCGGGGCGGGAGCGGGCGCAGCGCGCACCGCTTCGGGCTTGGGCGGCACCACGGGCGCGGGTGCGTCGGGCAGCACGCCCTTGATGACCGGCGTCTGCTTGTTGGTGGGTTCTTGCGAACGGCGCGTGACCGAGGTCGGGTCCTCGATCTCGTCGGCCATCTTGTAGCTGGCTTCGATGTGATCGAGGCGCGGGTCGTCGTGCTTGAGGCGCTCGAGCTTGTAGTTCGGCGTTTCGAGCGTCTTGTTGGGCACCATCAGCACGGTGACGCGCTGCTTGAGCTCGATCTTGGCGATTTCGGGGCGCTTTTCGTTCAGCAGGAACGAAGCGACTTCCACGGGCACCTGCACATGCACGGCGGCCGTGTTGTCCTTCATGGACTCTTCCTGAATGATGCGCAGGATCTGCAGCGCGCTCGATTCGGTGTCGCGGATGTGGCCCGAGCCGCCGCAACGGGGGCAGGGGATCGACGAACCTTCGGACAACGCCGGCTTCAGGCGCTGGCGGCTCATTTCCATCAGGCCGAACTTGCTGATCGAGCCGAACTGCACGCGGGCGCGGTCCTGGCGCAGCGCGTCGCGCAGGCGGCTTTCGACTTCGCGGCGGTTCTTCGACTCGTCCATGTCGATGAAGTCGATGACGATCAGGCCGCCCAGGTCGCGCAGGCGCATCTGGCGGGCCACTTCGTCGGCGGCTTCGAGGTTGGTGCGGGTGGCGGTCTCTTCGATGTCGCCGCCCTTGATGGCACGGGCCGAGTTCACGTCGACCGAGACCAGCGCTTCGGTGTGGTCGATCACGATGGCGCCGCCCGAAGGCAGCTGCACGGTGCGGGCGTAGGCCGACTCGATCTGGTGCTCGATCTGGAAGCGGCTGAACAGCGCCGCGTCGTCGCGGTAGCGCTTCACGCGGGCGGCATGCTCGGGCATGACGTGCGCCATGAACTGCTGCGCCTGGTCGTAGATGTCGTCGGTGTCGATCAGGATGTCGCCGATGTCGTGATTGAAGTAATCACGGATGGCGCGGATGACGAGCGACGATTCTTGATAAATCAGGAAGGCGCCCTTGCCGCCCTTGGCCGCGCCGTCGATGGCGGTCCACAGCTTGAGCAGGTAGTTCAGGTCCCACTGGAGTTCGGGCGCCGAGCGGCCGATGCCGGCGGTGCGCGCGATGATGCTCATGCCCTTCGGGTACTCGAGCTGGTCCATCGCCTCCTTGAGTTCGGCGCGGTCGTCGCCCTCGATGCGGCGCGACACGCCACCGCCACGGGGGTTGTTGGGCATCAGCACGACATAGCGGCCGGCCAGCGAGATGAAGGTGGTGAGGGCCGCGCCCTTGTTGCCGCGCTCTTCCTTTTCGACCTGGACGGTGAGTTCCTGGCCTTCACGGATCACGTCCTGGATGCGGGCCTGGCTGGCCGACACGCCTTCGGCGAAGTACTGCTTGGAGATTTCCTTGAACGGCAGGAAGCCGTGGCGGTCTTCGCCGTAGTCGACGAAACAGGCTTCGAGCGACGGCTCGACGCGGGTCACGACCGCCTTGTAGATGTTGCCCTTGCGCTGTTCGCGCCCTTCGATTTCGATTTCGTAGTCGAGCAGTTTCTGCCCGTCGACGATGGCCAGGCGGCGTTCTTCGGCCTGCGTGGCATTGATCAGCATCCGCTTCATGATGCGTTGTCCTTATATGTATCGTTCTACCGGCTCATGACGAGCCAACGATGCACGGACGACGCCCGCGAAACCAGGGAATTGCCGCTTGGCCCCGGATGCTGTGACTGCCGCGCCAGGCGCGAGCAGGCCTCTCGAGCGTCAGCTCAAGAAGACAGCCGGGGTGGGGGCGCGTGGATGGGCGCGAGCCAGATTCGGTGTTGGGTGGCTGCCTTTTTGACAGCCGGTTGCGCAAGGGTGGCGCGCACTGCGGGCGATTCAATGCCTGAGGCGACTGGTCGAAACCAGGTCGACCAGCGCAGGCATATTTGAATCAGCAGCATCAACACAACAAGGGACTCGCTTCGATCCGCCTGCAGCTTGGAAGCTGCAGGCTGGGTATTCCGTATCGGTGTTTCGTGGGTGTCGGCTTGACTTGGGTGCCTGGCCTGCCACTTTGCGCGATTGCGCGGGGTTTGCGGGCTGGACGCCAAAGCGGCATCGACCTCACAGCATGGTCGTCAGTGCTCTAAACTTCTGTCTAATCAAGCACTTACACGACCGCGCTGGTGAAAAACATTATAGGTGCGAAGAAAAGCCCCGCGGGGGCTCCAAATCCCGCGGATCGACCCGCGGGCGCCGACACCGGCACGCCGCACGCCGCCATCCACTTCCTGACCGTCGACGCCGAATCCGCCGGGCAACGGCTCGACAACTTCCTTTTTCGCCATCTGAAAGGCGTGCCGAAGACGCACGTCTACCGGATCATCCGGTCGGGCGAGGTGCGCATCAACAAGGGCCGCGCCCAGGCCGAAACCCGCATCGAAGACGGCGACCTGGTCCGGATTCCGCCCGTGCGGATCTCGCCACGCGCCGAAGAGGGCGCCACGCCGCCGGCGCCGGCGCGCGAGTTTCCGGTGCTGCTCGAAGACGAGGCCGTGCTGGCCATCGACAAGCCCGCCGGTGTCGCGGTGCACGGCGGCAGCGGCGTGAGCTTTGGCGTGATCGAACAATTGCGCACGGCGCGCCCGGGCGCCAAGTTCCTGGAACTGGTGCACCGGCTCGACCGCGAAACCTCCGGCATCCTGCTGGTCGCCAAGAAGCGCAGCGCACTGGTGGCATTGCAGGACCAGTTTCGCGAGCGCGAGACCGGCAAGACCTACCTGGCGCTGGTCGAAGGCGACTGGCCCGCCAACAAGAAGGTGCTCGACGCGCCGCTGGCCAAGTACCTGCTGCCCGACGGCTCGGGCGCCGGTGCCGGCGAACGCCGCGTGCGCGTGGTCGCCAAGGACCACCCCGACGCCATGCGGGCCGTCACGCTGGTGCGCGTGCTGGCCCGCCTCAGCCTGCCGGGCGACGCCACGCCGCTGTCATTGCTGGCGGTGACCATCAAGACCGGGCGCACCCACCAGATCCGCGTGCACCTGGCCTCGGCCGGGCATCCGATTGCCGGCGACGACAAATATGGCGAGTCCGATCGGCAGCGTGCCTTGCACAAACTCGGCCTCAAGCGCATGTTCCTGCATGCGTGGCGGCTGCAATTCAACCACCCGGCCAGCGGCGAGCGCATTGCGCTGCAGGCCGGGCTGCCGCCTGAGCTGCATGCGCTGATGTCGCGCGCGGCGCTCGAGGCGATGGCGCAACACCCCACCCCCACGGCCCATGACTGATTCTTCCGCCAGCCCTGCACGCTCCCCTCGCTTCGACCTGATCGCCTTCGACTGGGACGGCACGCTCTACGACTCCACCCGCCTGATCGTGCGCTGCATCCAGGCGGCCGTGGTCGATGTCGGCGGTGCCAAGCCCAGCGAGGACGATGCCGCCTGGGTGATCGGCCTGGGCCTGGCCGAGGCGCTCGCGCGCGCGGCGCCCGACGTGCCCAAGGAAAAGTACCCCGAACTCGGCGCCCGCTACCGTTATCACTTCCTGCAGCACCAGGACGACCTCGTGCTGTTCGACGGCGTACTGCCCATGCTCGATGCGCTGCGCGCGCGCGGCCACAAGCTGGCCGTGGCCACGGGCAAGTCGCGCCGCGGCCTCAACGAAGCTTTGAAGACAGTGGCGCTGCGCGACCGCTTCGACGCCTCGCGCACTGCCGATGAAACCTTCGGCAAGCCGCATCCGCGCATGCTGCTCGAACTGATGGAAGAGCTCGACGTGCCGGCCGAGCGCACGCTGATGATCGGCGACACCACGCACGACCTGCAGCTGGCCCAGAACGCCGGCTGCGCCAGCGTGGGCGTGGGCTTCGGCGCGCATGCGTCGTCCACCTTCGACGAGTTCAAGCCGCTGTACGTGGCGCAGTCGATCGCCGAGCTGCAGGCCTGGCTGCTCGACAACGCCTGAGGGCCAAGGCATGAGCGACTCGCGCATCCCGCTGTGCAATGCCTCGGACCTGGTCGAGGGTGGCAACGCCGTGCCCTTCGACGTGGTCCACGGCGGTGAAACCTGCCGCGCCTTCGCGGTGCGCTTCGAGGGCCTGCCGCATGCGTACCTCAACCGCTGCAGCCATGTGGCGATGGAGATGGACTTCCAGCCCGACCGCTTCTTCGACGACAGCGGCCAGTGGCTGCTGTGCGCCACCCACGGCGCCGTCTACAAGCCCGACACCGGCGAATGCGCGGGCGGGCCCTGCCGCGGCGGGCTCGTGAAGATCGCGCTGAGCGAAGAAGACGGCGTGGTGCACTGGCATACTGACTGGAACCTCCAACCTCTTTCCTTCTGACATGACCGATCCGAATCGCAGGGAACCCCAGGGTTTCGAACCGCTGGAGCCGGCCGTCCCCCTCACGACATCCCAAGACAGCCCCCGCACCATGGCCCAAGATCCCACGCAGCGCCCCGGGTGGGAGCGCGCCACGCTCGAGAAACTCGCGTTCGCCTCCCTGAATGAGCAGAAGGCCACGCGCCGCTGGAAGACCTTCGTGCGCCTGGGCTGGCTGGCTTTCTTCGTGTTCCTGGCCTGGTTCGCGTTCTCGCGCAGCACGCCAAGCACCGCCAAGACCACGGCCCACACGGCCGTCGTCGAGATCAAGGGCGAGATTGCCAACGGCGGCGACGCCAGCGCCGAGTTCGTGATCGCCGCCATGAAGACGGCCTTCGAGGACGAGGGTGCCAAGGGCGTGGTGCTGCTGATCAACTCGCCCGGCGGCAGCCCGGTGCAGGCCGGCATCATCAACGACGAGATCAAGCGCCTGAAGGCCAAGCACAAGAAGCCGGTCTACGCGGTGGTCGAAGAGACCTGCGCTTCGGCGGCGTACTACATCGCCGCGGCCGCCGACAAGATCTTCGTCGACAAGGCCAGCATCGTCGGCAGCATCGGCGTGCTGATGGACGGCTTCGGCTTCACCGGCGTGATGGAAAAGGTCGGCGTGGAGCGCCGCCTGCTGACGGCCGGTGAAAACAAGGGCTTCCTCGATCCGTTCAGCCCGATGAACGACGCGCAGCGCGCGCATGCCCAGGCGATGCTCAACCAGATCCACACCCAGTTCATCAACGTGGTGAAGACAGGCCGCGGCGACCGCCTCAAGCTCGACACCCCGGGCCTGTTCAGCGGCCTGTTCTGGAGCGGCGAGCAGGCCGTGGAGTTCGGCCTGGCCGACCAGCTGGGCAACGTCGACTTCGTGGCACGCGAGGTGATCAAGGCGGAGGAAGTCATCGACTACACGCGCCGCGACAACGTGGCCGAGAAGCTGGCCAAGAAGTTCGGCGCCGCCATGGGCGCGGCCTCGGTGAGCGCGCTGAAGACCTCGCCAGCGCTGCGCTGAGCGCGGCTTTTTTCAGGCGGTGCTGCTGTCGCCGCTGCCGGTGAACCGGGCCGAGGCTGCCAGCGCGGCGGCAAAGGCCACCACCACATAGAGCGCGGCGGTCAGCGAACTGACCCGCGCCAGTAGGCCTATCACCGCGGGCCCTGCCATGAACCCCAGATAGGCGATGGCCGACACGGCGGCAATGCCGTTGGCAGGCGCCACACCCGGCACGCGGGCCGAGGCCCCGAACAGGATCGGCACCACGTTCGCAAAGCCGACGCCGACCCCCGCGAAGCCCAGCAGCGCGAGCCAGGGCAGGTCGGTCAGCAATACCAACGTCATCGCCCCCGCCGCGAGCAGGCCGCTGCCGCGCAGCAAGGCCGTGGGTGAGAAACGGGCGCGCATCGCGTCGCCACCGAAACGCGCAGCCGCCATCGCGGCGGAAAAGCTCGCATAGGCCAGTGCGGCCTGCTGCTGTGGGCTGCCCAGTTCCTGCTGCATGTAGAGCACGCTCCAGTCGTAAATGGCGCCCTCGGCGATCAGCCCCAGCGCGGCCAGCACGCCGAGCACCGCGAGCACGCCGCGCGGCAGGCGAAAGCCGTGGTCCGCTGCGGCCGCACCGTCGGCGGGCGCGGTTGGCGTGGGCAGCATGCGCGTCGATGCGATCGCGACCACCCCGATCATCACCACGGCCACCGTCCACAGGTGCGTCTGCGGCGCCATGCCGGCGGCCAGCGCCGCGCTGCCGCTCGCGGCACCGACCATGCCGCCGAGGCTGAACATGCCGTGCATGCCGCTCATCAACGGCTGGCCGCCGCGCAGTTCGAGCTGCGCGGCTTCGGTGTTGATCGCTACGTCGAACACGCTGGTGACCAGGCCGAACACCGCCAGCAGGCCCAGCAGCGCGGCATAGCCGGGCATCGCGATCAGGCCGGCGATCAGCAGTGCGTAGACGCAGCCGCACAGCGCGGCCATGCGGCGCGGGCCGTGGCGGCCGATCCAGCGCCCGGCGCTGGTCAGGCCGACCATCGCGCCGGCACCGGCCGCGAGCATGGCGAGCCCAAGCTGCGCCTCGTCGATGGCGTAGTGCGCCTTGACCGTCGGCACATGCACGCCCCAGGTCGCGAAGATAAAACCGGATGCGAAGAACTGGGCGCGCGACGCCCAGCGCGTACCGGCCGTGACGCCCGGCCCCACCCTCAGCGCCCGATCGCGAACACGGCGGGCAGGCGCTCGTCGGTCGTGGCCTGCGGCTTGGCTGCGCGCCAGGCTTTTACCGTCTCGCTGCGCACCTGCGCGGTGGCGAGCGTCAGGCCGCGCGCCACCGCGAGACGGGTGTTGTGCTGCAGCGTCTGCACCAGCGCCTGCAGCAGGGCGGCATTGCGGTACGGCGTTTCGATGAAGAGCTGCGTCTGACCGGTCTTGAGTGCGAGCGCCTCAAGCTCGCGGATGCGCGCCTGGCGTTCGCCGCCATCCTGCGGCAGGTAGCCGACGAAGGCGAAGTTCTGTCCGTTCAGGCCGCTTGCTGCGAGGGCCAACAGCAAAGACACCGGTCCGGTGAGCGGCACGACGGTGATGCCCAGGTCGTGCGCGGCGCGCGCCACCGACGAGCCGGGGTCGGCCACGGCGGGCATGCCGGCTTCGCTCAGCAGGCCGACGTCGTGGCCTTCGAGTGCGGCGGCGAGCAGCGGGCGGGCGTCGAACTGGCCAGCGTGGTCGCCTTTCTTGTGCACCTCGCGCGGCAGTTCCTGGATGTTCTGCGCCTGCAGCGGCGCGGCCAGCGGCACGACGGCGTCGATGCGTTTCAGGTAGGCGCGGGCCGACTTGGCGTTCTCGCAGATCCAGTGCGTGATGCCTGCGGCGGCCTGCAGCGTGCCCAGCGGCAGGGCGTCCTGCAGCGGGGCCTGGAGGTCGCAGCCGAAATCGAGCGGCGCGGGGACGAGGTAGAGCTTGCCTTTTGTGGTCACAGCAGGTCGACCCCCGCGGCGCGCAGCATCCGGCAGGTGCGGATCAGGGGCAGACCGACCAGCGCGGTCGGGTCGTCGCTGTCGATGGCATCGAGTAGCGCGATGCCGAAGCCCTCGCTCTTGGCGCTGCCGGCGCAGTCGTAGGGCTGTTCCGCTAATAGATAGCGCTCGATGGCGGCGTCCGAGAGGTCGCGGAACACCACGCGCACGGGAGCGATGTCGCGCTGGACGAAGCCCGTCGCATGGCAGACGACGGCCACGGCGGTCTGGAAGATCAGCGTCTGGCCGCGCATGCGGCGCAGCTGGGCGGTGGCCCGTGCGTGGTCGCCGGGCTTGCCGAGTGCTGCGCCCGCCAGGTCGGCAACCTGGTCGGAGCCGATCACCACTGCGTCGGGAAAGCGCGCGGCCACGGCGTTGGCCTTTTCCAGTGCCAGGCGCTCGGCCAGCGCGCGGGGCGTTTCGCCGTCGAGCGGGGTTTCGTCGACGTCGGGGGCGTGCACCTCGAAGGGCAGATGGAGGCGGGTGAGCAGTTCGCGCCGGTAGCGCGAGGTCGAGGCGAGGATCACGGTGCGTTGCATGCAGCGATTGTGCGTGAGCGACCGGACCCGACCGGCTCGACGGGTTGCTCGCCTGGGAGGCCGGCCGGCGCGCTAGACTGGGGCGGATGAAGAGAGAATTTGCCCCCGAAAGGCTCAATGTGCCCGCGTTCACCGCGGCGGCTGCCACGCTGGATGGTGCTGATCCGGTCCCGGGTTTCGCACGCCTGGTCGCCGAACTGGCGACGCCGGCCACCGATGCCGTGGTCCGCTGGGAAGCGACCGGCGAAGAGCGTCCCGGCGCCGACGGCAAGGCGACGCCCTGGCTGCACCTGGATGTCGAAACCACCGTGCCCCTGGTCTGCCAGCGCTGCCTGTCGCCCGTCGACACCGAACTGTTCGTGGACCGCTGGTTCCGCTTCGTGGCCGACGAGGCCACGGCCGAGGCGGAAGACGAGGAGTCCGATGAAGACTTGCTGGTCGTCAGCCGCGATTTCGACCTGCGCGGGCTGATCGAGGACGAGCTGCTGATGGAAATCCCCGTCATGCCGGTCCACGACGTGTGCCCGACGCCGGTGCGCTTGTCCTCCAGCGACGACGATTTCCAGGCGGCCGAGGAGGCCAAGCCGAACCCCTTTGCCGTGCTCGGTGCGTTGCGTCCGCGCAAGCCCGAAGAGGGCAAGTAGCCCTTTCTCTCTGGCTGGGCTATAATCATGGGCTTCGCGCGCGCCGCCGTGAGCAGCAATGCATACAAGGCAAAGGCAGAACGTGGCATTCCATGCATGCCGCCGGAGCTTTCGCCTCATTGCCACCGCTTGAGCCCGCATCCAGTCACCCACCTAACCGTCCAGGAGCCATCATGGCCGTCCAGCAAAACAAGAAGTCGCCTTCCAAGCGCGGCATGCACCGTTCCCACAACGCCCTGGGCGTGCCCGGCATCGCTGTCGAGCCCACCACCGGCGAAACGCACCTGCGCCACCACATCAGCCCGAACGGTTTCTACCGCGGCCGTCAGGTGCTCAAGAACAAGTCCGAAGCCTGATCTCGAATCCCAAGGCCAAGGCCCGAAGCTACTTTTGCTGTAGCGTCGGGCCTTTGTTTTGATGGCTGCGCCTTTTTCTCCCGAACTCACTGCTGCGCCCGCCGCAATCACGCTCGCCGTGGATTGCATGGGGGGTGACCATGGGCCGCGTGTCACGCTCGCGGCCTGCCGCGCGTTTCTCGAGCGGCACAGCGAAGCCTCGTTGCTGCTCGTCGGTGCGCCGGCCGCATTGGCGGGGTTTGCCGACCATCCGCGCGCCCGCATCGTACCGGCCAGCGAAGTCGTCGGCATGGACGATCCCATCGAAATCGCCCTGCGCAAGAAGAAAGACTCTTCGATGCGCGTCGCGATCCAGCAGGTCAAGGATGGCGCGGCGCAAGCGGCGATATCTGCCGGCAACACAGGCGCATTGATGGCGATCGCACGCTATCTCCTCAAGACGCTCGATGGCATCGATCGTCCTGCCATTGCGCCCCAGCTGCCCAATGTGAAGGGTGGGGCGACCACCGTGCTCGATCTCGGCGCAAACGTCGATTGTGACGCCGAGGACCTACTCCAGTTTGCCGTGCTGGGCTCCGCACTCGTTTCGGCGTTGACCGGCAACGAATCGCCTTCGGTAGGTCTGCTCAATATTGGCGAAGAGGCCATCAAGGGCAGCGAAACCATCAAGAAGGCCAGCCAACTGCTGCGTGCAGCTGCCAACTCCAAGGATCTGAACTTCTACGGCAACGTCGAAGGGAACGACATTTTCAAAGGTACGACCGACATCGTCGTGTGCGACGGATTTGTCGGCAATGTGGCGCTGAAGGCCAGCGAAGGCGTCGCGTCGATGATCGGCGAGTTCATTCGCGTCGAGTTTTCGCGAAACATTCTCACGAAACTGGCGGCTATTGTTGCTTACCCGGTTCTAAAAGCGTTCAAAGGTCGCCTGGATCACCGTCGCTACAACGGTGCGGCCTTGCTGGGCCTGCGCGGGCTGGTGTTCAAGAGCCATGGCTCGGCCGACGAAGTGGCTTTCGGCCATGCGTTGGATCGCGCTTATGATGCCGCTCGCAACAACCTGCTCGATCGCGTGCGGGCCCGCATCGCCCACGCCGCGCCTTTGCTCGCGCGGCAGGAGTCGGCGGTGCCGGCCGACGCGACAGCCCTTCACGCTTGATGACCCCTTTTTCGCGCATTACCGGCACCGGCAGCTACCTGCCCCCCCGCCGCGTCACCAATGACGACCTTGCCAAGGATCTGGCGACACGCGGCATCGAAACTTCCGATCAGTGGATCGTCGAGCGCACCGGCATTCACGCGCGCCACTTCGCGGCGCCCGATGTCAGCAGCAGCGATCTCGGCCTCGAAGCCGCGAAGCATGCGCTGGAAGCCGCCGGCCGCAAGGCGAGCGACGTCGACCTGATCATCGTCGCGACCTCGACGCCCGACATGGTGTTCCCGTCGTCGGCCGCGATCCTTCAGCACAAGCTCGGCATTGCCGGCTGCCCGGCCTTCGACGTCCAGGCGGTCTGCAGCGGTTTCGTCTACGCACTGACGGTGGCCGACGCGATGATCCGCACGGGCACCGCGCGCTGCGCGCTGGTGATCGGCGCCGAAGTGTTCTCCCGCATCCTCGACTTCAACGACCGCACCACCTGCGTGCTGTTCGGCGACGGCGCGGGCGCGGTGGTGCTCGAGGCCTCCGACGAGCCTGGCATCCTGGCCAGCGACCTGCATGCGGACGGCAAGCACGTCGGCATCCTGTGCGTGCCGGGTCATGTGTCAGGCGGCAATGTGCTCGGCACGCCGCTGCTGCACATGGACGGCCAGGCCGTCTTCAAGCTGGCGGTCCGCGTGCTCGAAGACGCCGCGCGCGCCACGCTCGCCAAGGCGGGCAAGACCGAGGCCGACATCGACTGGCTGATCCCGCACCAGGCCAACATCCGCATCATGGAAGGCACGGCCAAGAAGCTGAAGCTGCCGCGCGAGAAGCTGGTCGTCACGGTGCACGAGCACGGCAACACCTCGGCCGCCTCGATCCCGCTGGCGCTCGACGAAGCCGTGCGCTCGGGCAAGGTGAAGAAGGGTGAGACCCTCATGCTGGAAGGCGTGGGCGGTGGCTTCACCTGGGGCGCGGTGCTATTGAATCTGTAGTGCGTCGCGACGCCCCGAAGCGGGCGTCGGCGCGGTGACGAAGAAACAACAATGAAATCCTTTGCTTTTGTCTTTCCGGGTCAGGGCTCGCAGGCGGTCGGCATGCTCGACGCCTGGGGCGATCACCCGGCCGTGGTCGAGACCTTGCGTGAAGCCTCCGAAGCGCTGGGCGAAGACATCGGTGCACTGATCAAGAGCGGTCCCAAGGAAGAACTGGCGCTCACCACCAACACGCAGCCCGTGATGCTGGTGGCTGGCGTGGCCGCCTGGCGTGCCTGGCTGGCTGAAGGCGGCGCCACGCCGTCCGTGGTCGCCGGTCATTCGCTGGGCGAGTATTCGGCGCTGGTGGCCTCGGGCGTGCTCACGCTCTCGCAGGCCGCACCGCTGGTGCGTTTTCGTGCGCAGGCCATGCAGCAGGCGGTGCCGGTCGGTGTCGGCGCGATGGCGGCGATCCTCGGCATGGCGTCCGACAAGGTGGTCGCCGGCTGCGCCGAAGCCACCGCCACGTTCGGCCCCGGCAGCGTCGAGGTGGTCGAGGCCGTGAACTTCAACGATCCGATGCAGACCGTGATCGCCGGCAGCAAGGCCGCGGTCGACAAGGCCTGCGAGCTGTTGAAGGCCAACGGCGCCAAGCGCGCGTTGCCGCTGCCGGTGTCCGCGCCTTTCCATTCGAGCCTGATGAAGCCCGCGGCCGAAGCCCTGCGCGAGAAGCTCGCGAGCGTGGCGCTGGCCGCGCCGCAGATTCCGGTGCTCAACAACATCGACGTGGCCGTCGAGACCGATGCCGACCGCATCCGCGACGCCCTGGTGCGCCAGGCCGCCGGTCCGGTGCGCTGGGTCGAGAGCGTTCAGGCCTTGAAACTGCGCGGTGCAACCGCCATCATCGAGTGCGGTCCCGGCAAGGTGCTGGCCGGCATGGTGAAGCGCATCGCCCCCGAACTGGAAGCCGCGTCGGTGTACGACCCGGCCACCCTCGCGGACGTCCGACAATCGCTCGCCGGCTGAACGCCGCCAGGCCCCGATACTCTTTCTCTCTTATGAGCACTCCCAAATTCGAAGGCCAGGTCGCCCTGGTCACCGGCGCAACGCGCGGCATCGGTGCCGCCATTGCGCTCGAACTCGCGCAGCGCGGCCTCAAGGTCGTGGGCACCGGCACCACCGATGACGGCGCAGCCAAGATCACCCAGGCGCTGAGCGCGTTCGACGGCCGCGGCCGTGCGCTCGACGTGAACGACGGCGCTGCTGTCGAAGCCCTGATCGACGAGATCGTGCAGGCTTACGGCGCGATCCATGTGCTGGTCAACAACGCCGGCATCACGCGCGACACGCTCGCCATGCGCATGAAGGACGACGACTGGGATGCGGTGCTCGACACCAACCTCAAGGCCGTCTTCCGTCTCTCGCGCGCGGTGATCCGCCCGATGATGAAGCAGCGCTATGGCCGCATCATCAGCATCACGAGCGTGGTGGGCGCGTCCGGCAATGCCGGCCAGGCCAACTACGCGGCCGCCAAGGCCGGCGTGTCGGGCATGACCCGTGCGCTGGCCCGCGAACTCGGCAGCCGCAACATCACGGTCAACTGTGTCGCGCCGGGCTTCATCGAAACCGACATGACGGCCAGCCTGCCGGAAGCCCAGCAACAGGCGCTGCTCTCGCAGATCCCGCTGGGCCACCTGGGCAAGCCGGCCGACATCGCGCATGCGGTGGCCTACCTCGCATCGCCGCAGGCCTCGTACGTGACGGGGCAGGAACTGCACGTCAACGGCGGCATGCACATGTAGCCGAAAGGCGCAATCTTTTTCCGTACCGGAGCGCGGGGCAAATGCCACGGGCCGCCCGGCTAAAATCCACCAGTTACCTACAACCCTTAGAGGGAATCAAATGAGCGATATCGAAGCACGTGTCAAGAAAATCATCGCCGAGCAACTCGGCGTGGAAGAGTCCCAAGTGACGAACGAAAAGGCTTTCGTGGCCGACCTCGGCGCTGACTCGCTCGACACGGTCGAACTCGTGATGGCACTCGAAGACGAGTTCGGCATCGAGATCCCGGACGAAGACGCAGAGAAGATCACGACGGTGCAGAACGCCGTCGACTACGCCACCAAGAATCAAAAGGCCTGATCGGCCAGCTGACACTGCAACGACGGCCGGCGGCTCTTTTTTCAACCGCCCGCGCCGCTCGGCAGCTGTCCAGCGCTTCCAGAAAGGTTTGCCGGCATGACCAAACGCCGCGTCGTCGTGACCGGACTCGGTTGCATCGCTCCTGTCGGAAACACCGCAGCCGAATCCTGGACCAACCTGTTGGCCGGGAAGTCGGGCATTGCGAACATCACCGCGTTCGATGCAAGCGCCTTCGCCTGCAAGTTCGCCGGTGAGGTCAAGGGTTTCGACATCACCCAATACATCTCGGAGAAAGAAGCGCGTCACATGGACCGCTTCATTCATCTGGGACTCGCCGCCGCCATCCAGGCGGTGCAGGACAGCGGACTGCCGACCGGCGACGCGCTGTCCTATGAAAAGGCCGTGCGCATCGGCTGCAACATCGGCTCGGGCATCGGCGGTCTGCCGATGATCGAACAGACGCATGGCGAGTACGCGAGCCGCGGCCCGCGTCGCATTTCGCCGTTCTTCGTGCCGGCGTCGATCATCAACATGATCTCGGGCCACGTCTCGATCAAGTACGGCTTCAAGGGCCCGAACATCGCCGTCGTGACCGCCTGCACCACCGGCCTGCATGCCATCGGCACGTCGGCACGCATGATCGAGTACGGCGATGCCGACGTCATGATCGCGGGCGGCGCCGAATCGACCATTTCTCCGCTCGGCATCGGCGGCTTCACCGCGCCTCGCGCATTGAGCACCCGCAACGACGATCCCACCACGGCCTCGCGCCCGTGGGACAAGGACCGCGACGGCTTCGTGCTGGGCGAGGGCTCCGGCGTGCTGGTGCTCGAAGAGTACGAACACGCCAAGGCGCGCGGCGCCAAGATCTACGCTGAGGTTTCAGGCTTCGGCATGACCGGCGACGCGTACCACATGACCGCGCCCGACGTCGACGGCCCGCGCCGTTCGATGGCGATGGCGCTGGCCAATGCGGGTGTCAACGCCGACGAGGTCCAGTACTTGAACGCGCACGGCACCTCGACGCTGATCGGTGACCTCAACGAGACCAACGCGGTCAAGCTGGCGTTCGGCGATCACGCGAAGAAGCTCGTCGTCAATTCGACCAAGTCCATGACCGGCCACCTGCTGGGCGGCGCGGGCGGCATCGAATCGGTGTTCACGGTGCTTGCGCTGCATCACCAGAAGAGCCCGCCGACGATCAACATCTTCAACCAGGATCCGGAGTGCGATCTCGACTACTGCGCCAACGAGGCGCGCGATCTGAAGATCGACGTCGCGGTCAAGAACAACTTCGGCTTCGGCGGTACCAACGGTACGCTGGTGTTCAAGCGCGCTTGAGCGTCGCTCTCCCATGCACAGCGCACCGTCGGTGACCTATCCGGTGGGGCGCACCCGCGGCGCGACCCGGATTCTTCTGGCCCTTTGGACTCTGGGCGTTTGCTGCGCGGGCGCGGCCTGCTATCTGTTCGATAGCAATGGCTGGCGTCAGCTGCTGCTGCTCCTCAGCGTCGTCTTCTCTGGTGTCGCGGCAGGCTTTGGCCTGCGGCGGGACGGTGCGGCGACGCTGCATTTCGACGGATTGCACTGGTCGCTGACCGGTGCCGATCCGACGCGCGGCGTGCTCGCCGCGCGCGCCGTGGTGGCGCTCGATTTCCAGTCGCTGCTGCTGATCCGCCTGGCCGAACCCGGCCGCGCGGCGCGCTGGGTCTGGCTCGAGCAGCGGGCCATGCCGGAACGCTGGCGCGACGTGCGCCGTGCGGTCTACGCACGGCCCCCGGTCGCCGAGGTGGCCGGCGACCCCTGGCGCGCGACCGCTCCGGCCGATGCGCCCTGACCCGTTTCGATGACCACGTCCTTGCCTCCCGTGCCTCCGGAGTCCGCGCTGCCCGATGAGGCGGCGCAGGCGCCGCGCCCGGGTGAGGTCGATTTCCAGTTGGTCCAGCGCACCGTCGCGGGCGACCAGAAGGCGTTCGAGCTGCTGGTCATCAAGTACCAGCGCCGCATCGAACGGCTGATCGGGCGCATGGTGCGCGATGTCGACCTGATCGAGGACATCGCCCAGGAAACCTTCATTCGCGCCTACCGCGCACTGCACCAGTTCCGCGGCGAGGCGCAGTTCTACACCTGGCTGTACCGGATCGCGGTGAACACCGCCAAGAAGGCGCTGGTGGACATGAAGCGCGATCCGACCGTCTCCGAAAGCGCACTGCGTTCGTCCTCGGATGACGAAGATGAAACTTACCGTCCTGGAAACGAACCAACCAGCGATGAAACCCCCGAATCGGTCATGGCGGCGAACGAAATCGCCAGTGCCGTCGAGGCTGCCATGGAAGCGCTCCCCACCGAGTTGCGCCAGGCGGTCACGCTGCGCGAGATCGAGGGGATGAGTTACGAAGAGATTGCCGAGGTCATGGATTGTCCGATCGGCACGGTGCGTTCGCGTATTTTCCGGGCGCGCGAGGCCATTTCGGCCAGGGTCAAGCCGCTGCTGGACAACCAGTCCGGCAAGCGTTGGTAGATCAGCAGGTGAATGACATGAATCAGACGATGACGGTTCGGGAACAGGTGTCCGCACTCGCGGACGGCCATTTGCAGGGCGAAGCGTTCGCGCGTGCGATCGAATCCGTCTGCGCTGAAGACGACTCGCGCGACGCTTGGCACGCGTACCACGTGGTGGGCGATGTGCTGCGCTCGTCGGCGCATTCGCGCTGCAGCGACACCTCGGCCTTCCTGGCGCGTTTCCAGCAGCGGCTTGCCGAAGAGCCGGTCGTGATCGCTCCGCCCGCGGCCGTGGCGCCGCTCGCCGCCGTGCCGGCCGCGATACCCGTGCGGCAACGCGCCGAGGCGGCCAACGAGCCGGTGTTCCGCTGGAAGCTGGTGGCCGGTGCCGCGTCGCTGATGGCCGTGGCGGCCATCAGCTGGACGCTGGTCGGCAACGGTGCCGCGGTGCCGAGCGGAGGTGCACAACTGGCAGCGGCGCAGCAGCCCGTGGCGAACTCGGTTCTGGCGGCGGCTGCCGGTGGCAGTGCGTTGCCCAGCAACGGCGCCCTGACGCCGACCCGCGTGCTGGTCGGCAGCGGCAATCCGCAGGTCATGCTGCGCGATCCGCGCCTTGACCAGCTGCTCGAAGCTCACCAGCAGGCCGGTGGCGCATCGCAAATGCCGTCCGGCTTCCTGCGCAACGCCACCTTCGAGGGCCCCACGCGCTGATTGCGCGCCCGTCGCCGCCTGCAATGACCGTTGTTCACATGCCGATTTCCGCACGCACCCTGGTGCTCGCGTTTGCTGTTCTTTGCCTGGGGCAGATGGCCACCGCGCAGACCCGCTACGGTGCGGCGAACACGAAGAGCGTGCCCTCGGCGCAGACCGACGAACCGCCGGCCATGGGCGTGACCGAGTGGCTGCAGCGCATGCATGCGGGCGCGCGGCAGCGCAGCTACGTGGGCACCTTCGTGGTGTCGGCCCCGGGCGGGGACCTGTCGAGCGCGCGCATCTGGCACGTGCGCGACGGCGATCACCAGCTGGAGCGAATCGAAGCGCTGTCGGGCCCGCCGCGCTCGACCTTCCGGCGCAACCGCAACGTGATGACCTTCCTGCCCGAGGCGAAGGTCGTGAAGGTCGAGAAGCGCGAGAACCTCGACCTCTTCCCCAACCTGCCCGACAAGCCCGATTCGTCGGTGGGCGACTACTACGACGTGCGCGCCATCGGCAAGGACCGCGTCGCGGGCTTCGACGCCGACGTGGTGCAGCTGGTACCGCGGGACGGCCTGCGCTTCGGCTACCGCATCTGGAGTGAGCGCCGCTCCGGCCTCGTGGTGAAGCTCCAGACCGTCGACAGCGACACCCGCGTGGTCGAGCAGTCGGCGTTCTCCGAACTGCAGCTCGATGCGCCCGTGAAGGCGCAGGCGCTCGCGCAGATGATGGCCAACACGAGCGGCTACCGCATCGAGAAGCTCGAACTCGAGCGCAGCACCGCGCAGGACGAAGGCTGGATGCTGCGCACACCCGTGGCCGGATTCAAGCCCCGAAGCTTCTTCCGGCGCCCCGCGCTGCCCTCCGGCGACGGCAAGCCGCCCAAGCCCGAGGCGACCACCGTCCAGTGGACCTTCTCCGATGGCCTGGCGACGGTCTCGCTCTTCATCGAACGCTACGATCCCACGCGCACGCCGGGCGACGGCGTGCTGACCATCGGCGCCACCAACGCGATCCGCCGGCGACTGCCCGCACCGGCCAGCGACTGGTGGCTGACCGCGGTCGGCGAGGTGCCGCAGCAGACGCTCAATGCCTTTGCCCAGAGCCTCGCGCGCACGCGCTGACGGGCGATGCGCTGACGCCGTGCAGGCGTTCGGGCTGAACCAAGCCGGCGCCGGGTACTCATAGCCTCTGTCGTTATTTGCAGCTCTGTTCTTTTGGAAAGACAACCGATGATGTTCAAAGTCGAGGGACACAAGCTTCGTTCCGGTCTGCTGGCCTTTGCGCTGGCAATGACGGCCGGCGCCACTTTCCTGCCGGTCGAGTCGGTGCATGCGCAGACGCGCACGCTGCCCGACTTCACCGACCTGGTCGACCAGGTCGGTCCGTCCGTGGTCAACATCCGCACCGTCGAGAAGGTCGCGCAGCGCGGCGGCGGCAACGGCGAGATGGACGAGGAAATGCAGGAGTTCTTCCGCCGCTTCTTCGGTCAGCCGCTGCCGGGCACGCCGCGCCAGGGGCCGCGCCCGAACCGTCCGCAGCAGGAAGAAGAGCGTCCGCGTGGCGTGGGCTCGGGCTTCATCCTGACGGGCGACGGCTACGTCATGACCAACGCGCACGTGGTGGAAGACGCCTCCGAGGTGCTGGTCACGCTGCCCGACAAGCGCGAGTTCAAGGCCAAGATCATCGGTGCCGACAAGCGCACCGACGTGGCCGTGGTGAAGATCGAAGCCACAGGCCTGCCCGCGGTGAAGGTGGGCGACATCTCCAAGCTGCGCGTGGGCGAGTGGGTGATGGCGATCGGTTCGCCCTTCGGCCTGGAGAACACCGTCACGGCCGGCATCGTGAGCGCCAAGCAGCGCGACACGGGCGAGTACCTGCCGTTCATCCAGACCGACGTGGCCATCAACCCCGGCAACTCGGGCGGCCCGCTGATCAACATGCGCGGCGAAGTGGTGGGTATCAACAGCCAGATCTATTCGCGTTCGGGCGGCTTCATGGGCATCTCGTTCTCGATCCCGATCGACGAGGCGATCCGCGTCAGCGAGCAGCTGCGCACCTCGGGGCGCGTCTCGCGCGGGCGCATCGGCGTGCAGATCGACCAGGTCACCAAGGACGTGGCTGAAGCCATCGGCCTGGGCAAGGCGCAGGGCGCGCTGGTGCGCGGCGTCGAAGCCGGTTCGCCGGGCGAGAAGGCCGGCGTGGAGCCGGGCGACGTCATCACCAAGTTCGACGGCAAGGCGATCGAGAAGCCGAGCGACCTGCCGCGCCTCGTGGGCAATACCAAGCCGGGCACCAAGAGCACGCTGACCGTGTTCCGCCGCGGCAGCTCGCGCGACCTCAGCGTGACCATCGCCGAGATCGAGCCGGACAAGCCCGCCAAACGCGCAACCGACCGCGACGAGCCGGCTGCGAAGCCGTCTGCTTCCGCGGCCCTCAAGTCGCTCGGCCTCGCGGTCAGCGACCTCAGCGATGCGCAGAAGAAAGAGCTCAAGCTGAAGGGCGGCGTGAAGGTCGATGCCGCCAACGACGCCGCGGCGCGGGCCGGCCTGCGCGAGGGTGACGTCATCCTCGCGGTGGGCAATCTCGAGGTGGCGAATGCCCGCGAATTCGAGGCGGCGGTCGCCAAGGCGGACAAGGCCAAGTCGCTCAGCGTGCTCTACCGTCGGGGCGACTGGGCGCAGTACGCCCTGATCCGACCCGCACGCTGATACGGCGGCGGCGTCAAGTGGCCCCACCCGGCAGTCGGGTTTGGGGCCATTTTTTCGAGGTGTTTACGACGCTTCGGCGCCGGCCTCTAAAAAAATCCGAGGCCTCGAAAACGCCAAGATTTGTTTGCGGTCACTAACTTACAAAAGGGCTAAGGACGAATTTCGGTAGAATAGACAGCTCCTGGCGGCCAGTCAGCGCATAAAGAGGGCGATGGCCTTCACGATGCGAGATGTCACACAGCCGTCCACCGGTGCTCCACAGATCGCCCACAAGTTGTTCAGCTACTGCTCCACCGATCCTGTTGATAAGTTGTGAGTATCTTTGATGTTGTGGACCTGCAACGAGCCCTTTGGACCCTGTTCCCGGATGTACGTGCTTCCCTTTTTGCCTACAATGAAGTTCCAACTACTGCAGTTGCCATTGCTTGTTGGTTCAGGGCGCGTCTCCAGAAGACGCGCCCTTTTTTCTTGGCCCCGCCCCTCGGCGCCCGAGCCAATTCAAGTACTTAAGCGTTCCCGTTGATGAATCACATCAGAAATTTTTCGATCATTGCGCACATCGATCATGGCAAGTCGACGCTCGCAGACCGTTTGATCCAACGTTGCGGCGGCCTCGCGGAACGCGAGATGGAAGCGCAGGTGCTCGACTCGATGGACATTGAAAAAGAGCGTGGGATAACCATCAAGGCGCAGACCGCCGCGCTGCACTACAAGGCACGCGACGGACAGGTCTACAACCTCAATCTGATCGACACGCCGGGCCACGTCGACTTCTCGTACGAAGTGAGCCGCTCGCTGTCCGCATGTGAAGGCGCATTGCTCGTTGTCGACGCATCGCAAGGCGTTGAAGCGCAGACAGTGGCCAACTGCTACACCGCGCTCGACCTCGGCGTCGAAGTGATCCCGGTGCTCAACAAGATCGATCTGCCGAACGCAGACCTCGACAACGCGCGCACTGAAATCGAAGACGTGATCGGCATCGACGCGACCGACGCGATTCCGTGCTCCGCAAAAACCGGTGTCGGCATCGACGACATCCTCGAGACCATCGTCGCGCGCATGCCCGCACCGCGCGGCAATCCCGACGGCCCGCTGCGCGCGATGATCATCGACAGCTGGTTCGACCCGTACGTCGGCGTCGTGATGCTGGTGCGCGTGGTCGACGGCCGCCTCGTGAAGGGCGAGCGCATCAAGATGATGGCCTCGGGCGCCATGTACAACGCCGACAGCATCGGCGTCTTCACGCCCGCCAACGAAGCGCGCGCGTCGCTCGAGGCCGGCGAGGTGGGCTACATCATCGCGGGCATCAAGGAACTGCAGGCGGCCAAGGTCGGCGACACGGTCACGCTGATCCGGCCCGGCACCGGCGGTGCTGCCGCCACGGCCACCGAGGCGCTGCCCGGCTTCAAGGAGATCCAGCCGCAGGTGTTCGCGGGCCTGTACCCGACCGAAGCCAGCGAGTACGACTCGCTGCGCGACGCGCTCGAGAAGCTCAAGCTCAACGATTCGTCGCTGCGCTACGAACCCGAAGTGAGCCAGGCGCTGGGCTTCGGCTTCCGCTGCGGCTTCCTGGGCCTGCTGCACATGGAGATCGTGCAGGAGCGCCTGGAGCGCGAGTTCGACCAGGACCTGATCACGACCGCGCCGAGCGTGGTCTACCAGGTGGTGCGCAACGACGGCGAAGTGATCATGGTCGAGAACCCGTCCAAGATGCCCGACGTCGGCAAGATGGCGGAGATCCGCGAGCCCATCGTCACCGTGCACCTGTACATGCCGCAGGAATACGTCGGCTCCGTCATGACGCTGGCCAACCAGAAGCGCGGCGTGCAGCTGAACATGGCCTACCACGGCCGCCAGGTCATGCTGACCTACGAGATGCCGCTCGGCGAAATCGTGCTCGACTTCTTCGACAAGCTGAAGTCGGTGAGCCGCGGCTACGCCTCCATGGACTACGAGTTCAAGGAGTACCGCGCCTCCGACGTGGTGAAGGTCGACATCCTGCTCAACGGCGACAAGGTCGATGCGCTGTCGATCATCGTGCACCGCAGCCAGTCGCAGTACCGCGGCCGGGCGGTGGTGTCGAAGATGCGCGAGATCATTTCGCGCCAGATGTACGACGTGGCGATCCAGGCGGCCATCGGGGTCACGATCATTGCGCGTGAGACAATCAAGGCACTTCGCAAGAACGTGCTCGCCAAGTGCTACGGCGGCGACATCTCCCGCAAGAAGAAGCTGCTCGAGAAGCAGAAGGCGGGCAAGAAAAGAATGAAGCAGATCGGTTCCGTCGAAGTCCCGCAAGAGGCCTTCCTCGCGATTCTGCAAGTCGAAGACTGATCACCACGAACATGGCATACCTCACCACCCTGGTTCTCGCGGCGTTCGCCAGCTACGTCGGCGCCTGGTATTTCGGCGCGCTCGAAGGCAACTTCGCGCTGCTGCTGTTCGTGGCCACGGTGGTCACCGGGGTCTACTGGCTGGCCGAGCGCTTCTACTTCCTGCCGCAGCGCGAACGCGCCGCCGCCACGCTCGAGAGCTCCATCGCTGAACGCAACACGCGGCTGGCGGGGCAGGGCATCACCCAGGTCGACACCACCGACGCCAAGGCCAGCGAGCGCCTGCTGATGCAGCCCTGGTGGCTCGACTGGACCGCGGGCCTGTTCCCGGTGATCCTGGTGGTGTTCCTGCTGCGCTCGTTCCTGTACGAGCCCTTCAAGATTCCCTCGGGCTCGATGATGCCCACGCTGCTGACCGGCGACCTGATCCTGGTCAACAAGTTCACCTACGGCCTGCGCCTGCCGGTCGTCAACACCAAGCTCACCGATGGCACGCCGCTGGCGCGCGGCGACGTGGTGGTGTTCCGCTACCCGCCCAAGCCCAGCATGGACTACATCAAGCGCGTGGTCGGCATCCCGGGCGACGAGGTGGCCTACCTGAACAAGAAGCTCACGATCAACGGCCAGCCGGTGGGCAAGGCCCCGATCGCCGACTACCTCGATGGCGAGTCGATGCGCATCCTGAAGCAGTTCGACGAAGACCTCGGCGGCAAGCAGCACAAGATCCTCAACGACGAGAACGCCCCCGCCTTCGTGCCGGGTGCCAGCGACTTCCCATTCCGCGAGAACTGCCGCTACTCGGTCGAGGGCGTGGTGTGCAAGGTGCCCGAAGGCAACTATTTCATGATGGGCGACAACCGCGATAATTCGGCCGATTCCCGTTTCTGGGGATTCGTACCGGACAAGAACATCGTGGGCAGGGCCTTCTTCGTCTGGATGAACTTCGGCGATCTCGGTCGCATCGGTCCGTTTCAATAATTAATCAACAGTCAACGTTACTGTTCGAGGGGTAAGAGGGCATGAGAACCAACAGTCGGTCCGTCCGTGGCAGTGCCGCGCACCAGCGCGGCATCTCGTTCATCGGCCTGGTGTTCGTCGCGGCGGTGCTGGGCTGCGTGGGCGTTGTCGTCGCGCAGGTCATTCCGACGCTGATCGAATGGCAGGCCATCGACAAGGCCGCCAACAAGGCCAAGGAAGGCGCCACGGTGCCCGAGATCCGCGCGATCTTCGACCGTGCCCAGGCCATCGACGACTTCAAGTCGGTCAGCGGCCGGGACCTCGAGATCAAGAAGGTGGGCGACAAGGTCGTGGTGTCGTATGCGTACGAACGCGAGATCCCCCTGTTCGGGCCGGCCTACCTGACGCTCAAATACAAGGGCGCGTCCCGCTGACCGCGGTGTCGAACAAGAAGGTGGACGGCAGCCTCGTCGCGCTGCAGGCGCGCCTTCAGTACACGTTCTCGGACCCGCGCCTGCTCCAGCTCGCGCTCACGCACCGCAGTTTCTCGGCCGACCACAACGAGCGCCTCGAGTTTCTCGGCGACTCGGTGCTGAACCTGGCCGTCTCGCACCTGCTGTACATCCGTCTCTCGGAACTGCCCGAGGGCGACCTGTCGCGCGTGCGGGCCAACCTGGTCAAGCAGGACACGCTGCACCGGCTCGCGCTGGGACTGGCGCTGTCGCCGCTGCTGCGCCTGGGCGAAGGCGAGGCCCGCTCGGGCGGCCCGAACCGGCCCTCCATCCTGGCCGACGCGCTCGAAGCGCTGATCGGCGCGGTCTACCTGGACGCCGGCTTTGCCGCCGCGCAGGCGCTGGTGCACCGGCTCTACGAGGCGGTCGAGATCAATCCGCGCATGGAAGCCGCCGCGAAAGACCCGAAGACCGAATTGCAGGAATGGCTGCAGGGCCACAAAATGAAGCTGCCGGTGTACCGCGTGGCAGCGACGCTGGGTGCAGCGCACAAGCAGACCTTCGATGTCGAGTGCGAGGTGCCCGAGCTGGGCCTTCGCGAGCGCGGCATCGGCGGCTCGCGCCGCGCCGGCGAGCAAGCTGCCGCGGCCGCCATGTTGATCCGGCTCAAGGCACGCGGCGCCGCGTGAAATCAGAATGAACGATGTAACCAATCCCGCAGCGGGACCCGAAGACACCGCAGGCGACACGCCTGCCACCGGGCCGCAGCACTGCGGCCTGATCGCCATCGTCGGCAAGCCCAATGTGGGCAAGTCGACGCTGCTCAATGCGCTGGTCGGCCAGAAGATCAGCATCACCTCGCGCAAGGCGCAGACCACGCGCCACCGCATCACCGGCATGCGCACGCTGGGCGCCACGCAGTTCGTGTTCGTCGACACGCCGGGTTTCCAGACCCTGCATGCCAACGCGCTGAACAAGTCGCTCAACAAGACCGTGCAGGGCGCGGTCGGCGACGTCGACCTGATCCTGTTCGTGGTCGAGGCCGGCAGTTTCACGCCGGCCGACGAGCGCGTGCTCAAGCTGCTGGGCAAGGGCATCCCCACGGTGCTGCTGGCCAACAAGCTGGACAACGTGCACCGCCGCGGCGACATCGCGCCCTGGCTGCAGACGATGCAGGCCAAGCACAGCTTCGCCGAATTCGTGCCGATGTCGGCCAAGAACGCGAAGGACGTCGAGCGCCTGTTCGGCATCTGCGAAAAATACCTGCCCGAGCAGCCCTGGTTCTACGACGAGGACGAGCTCACCGACCGCAGCGAGAAATTCCTCGCCGGCGAGCTGGTGCGCGAAAAGCTCTTCCGCCTCACGGGCGACGAGCTGCCCTACACCTCGACCGTCATCATCGACAAGTTCGAGGAAGAGCCGCCCCAGAAGAAGGGCCAGAAGCGCCTGCTGCGCATCGCCGCCACCATCGTGGTCGAGCGCGACGGCCACAAGGCCATGGTGATCGGCGACAAGGGCGAGCGCATCAAACGCATCGGCATGGAAACCCGCGTCGAGCTCGAGAAGCTGGCCGACGCCAAGGTGTTCCTCGAGCTGTGGGTGAAGGTGCGCTCCGGCTGGGCCGACGACGAAGCTCGCGTGCGTTCGTTCGGCTACGAATGAAGTGGCCGCCGCTCATCGCGTTTCGCATGAACCGGCTTACGTGCTCCATCGCTACGACTGGAGCGAGTCGAGCCTGATCCTCGAGGTCTTCACCCGCCACCACGGGCGCATCGCGCTCGTGGCCAAGGGGGCGAAGCGGCCGAGTTCCAATTTCCGCCCGGTGCTGCTGCCGCTGCAGCCGCTGCAGCTCAACTACGGCGGCGACGCCGAGATCCGCACGCTGAAAGGCGCCGAATGGATGGGCGGCCACGTCATGCCGACGGGAGAGGCGCTGCTCTCGGGCTACTACGTCAACGAACTGCTGCTGCGCCTGCTGGCGCGCGACGACGCGCACGAGGCGCTGTTCGACGCCTACGCCGGCGTGGTGCAGGTGCTGGCCGGCGACCATGCGGGCGCCCAGGCCGCGACGCAGGCCGCCGCGCTGCGCGCCTTCGAGTTGCTGCTGCTGCGTTCGGTCGGCCTGCTGCCCTCGCTCGACGTGCAGACGCTCACCCTGGAGCCGCTGGCGGCCCGCACGCGCTACACCCTCGTGCCCGAAGCCGGCCTGCGCCAGGCGGCCAAGGACGAGGCCGCGCTGGCCGGTGCCGACTGGCGAGCGCTTCAAGAGGTGCTCGACGACCGCACCCCGTTCACCGCCACCCTGCGCGAGGTCGCGACGATGAACGCCGGCAGCAACAGTGCCCTGCGCAACCAGCTGCGGGCCTTGCTCAACTACCATTGCGGCGTGACCACGCTGCGCACGCGGCAAATGATGAGAGATCTGCAAGCACTATGAGCACTTCTTCGGGCGATGCCGGTACCACGGCCCTGTCAGTCAATCTCAACAAGGTCGCCTTGGTGCGCAACACGCGCCACCTGGGCATCCCGAGCGTGGTGGGCGCGGCCCAGGCCTGCCTGGCCGCGGGCGCGCAGGGCATCACCGTGCACCCGCGCCCCGACGCGCGCCACATCCGCGCGCATGACGTGAGCGACCTGTCGGAACTGCTCGCCAAGGACTGGCCGGGCATCGAGTTCAACATCGAAGGCAACCCCTTCCACAACCTGATGGACTTCGTGCGCGAACTCAAGCCGCATCAGGCCACCTTCGTGCCCGACAGCGAAACCCAGTCGACCAGCGACCACGGCTGGAGCTTCCCGGAAGACGCCGAGCGCCTGCGCCCGCTGATCGCTGAAGCCAAGGCGCTGGGCGTGCGCGTGAGCCTGTTCATGGACCCGATCCCCGAGATGATGGCCGCCGTCAAGGCCGTGGGCGCCGACCGCGTCGAGCTCTACACCGAGGGCTACGCCGCCTCGCGCGGCACGCCGCAGGAAGCCGCCGTGCTCGCGCGCTACGTGGCCGCGGCGCAGGCCGCCCATGCGGCGGGCCTGGGCGTCAACGCCGGCCACGACCTGAGCCGCGACAACCTCACGCCGTTCCTGCGCGCGGTGCGCGGCGTGCACGAGGTGTCGATCGGCCATGCCTTCGTCGCCGATGCGCTCGAACTCGGGTACGCCGCGACCACGCGCGACTACCTGCGCTGCATCGCCGACGCCGCATGATCTACGGCATCGGGACCGACATCTGCGACGTGCGCCGCATCGCGGCCACCTTCGAGCGCCAGGGCGAGCGCTTCGCCCGCCGGGTCCTGAGCGACGCCGAGTTCGCCATCTGGCAGGCCCGCGCCGCACGCTGGCCCAAGCGCGGCCTGAGCTACCTCGCCACGCGTTTTTCCGCCAAGGAAGCCTTCAGCAAGGCCATCGGCCTGGGCATGCGCATGCCGATGAGCTGGCGCCTGTGCGAGATCGCCAACCTGCGCAGCGGCAAGCCGGTGATCGTGCTGCACGGCGAGCTGAAAGACTGGTTCGAGGCGCAGGGCCTGACAGCGCACGTGACCGTCACCGACGAAACCGAGTACGCCGCCAGCTTCGTGGTGGTGGAAAAGGCCTGAACGAATCTCCGGCGCCGTTGCGCCTTGCCGACCGATCGACCGACATGACCGACCTGAACCACGCGCCGCTCCTCATCGATGTGGCTGGCACCGAACTCACCGCCGCCGACCGCCGGCGCCTCGCCAACCCACACGTGGGCGGCGTGATCCACTTCACCCGCAACTGGCAGGATCGCGCGCAGATGACCGCGCTGAACGCCGAGATCAAGGCGATCCGGCCCGACCTGCTGATCTGCGTCGACCACGAAGGCGGCCGGGTGCAGCGCTTTCGCACCGACGGCTTCACGCGGCTGCCCTCGATGCGCAGCCTGGGCGAGCTGTGGATGCACGATGCCTTGCGCGCCACGCAGGTCGCCACCGCCGCCGGGCAGGTGCTGGCCGGCGAGCTGCGCGCCTGCGGTGTCGACTTCAGCTTCGCGCCGGTGCTCGATCTGGACTACGGCGGCAGCAGCGTGATCGGCGACCGCAGCTTTCACCGCGACCCGCGCGTGGTCGCGCTGCTCGCCAAGAGCGTGATGCACGGCATGCTGCAGATGGGCATGCGCAACTGCGGCAAGCACTTTCCGGGGCATGGCTTCGTGCAGGCCGATTCGCACGTCGAGATCCCGGTCGACCGGCGCAGCCTGAAGGCCATCCTGGCCGACGACGCGCGGCCCTACGACTGGCTGGGCGGCACGCTTGCGGCCGTGATGCCGGCGCACGTGATCTACCCGAAGGTCGACAAGCGGCCGGCGGGTTTCTCGTCGAAATGGCTCAAGGCAATCCTGCGCCAGCGCTTCGCGTTCGACGGCGCCGTGTTCAGCGATGACCTGAGCATGGAGGCGGGGCGCTACATCGATGGCGAGCTGCTGAGCTATACAGATGCGGCGCTGGCTGCGCTCGAAGCCGGATGCGATCTGGCGCTGTTGTGCAACCAGAGTGTGGGAGACGGGCGTTTGCTGGACGACTTCCTCGACGGATTCGAGGCTGCCGTGCGCGCGGGCCGATGGCAGCCGGACACGAACAGCGAAGCGCGCCGGCAGGCCCTGCTGCCGACGGGCGCCGCACCCGACTGGCAGACGCTGGTCGCCTCGCGCGGATACCGCGACGCAAGGCGGATCGTGGACATCTGAGCGCTGCTGTCCCGCCAATCCAGAGCCCGCCATGCCCCTGTGCCTCAGTCTTTTTCAGCGCATGGATGAGGCTGTGCTGCGCAACCATGCGCACTACTGTCGCCTGTTTGGCTACCCTCACCAATGGCTGGAGAGCGACAAGCTGATCCATCCGGCGCTGCGTGCCAGCGCCAAGTACAGCCAGATCCTTCGCCATTTGCGGACGCTGGACGAGGGTGACTGGCTGCTTTTTCTCGATGGCGATTCGGTGATCTTTCACCCCGTGGCCATCGACACCTTGGTGCAAGGCTTCGACCTGCTCGCGGCGGAAGGGCCGCCAACCGACGGTCGACCGGGGCCGGCCATGACCAACACGCTGGTCGTGCGCAACACGGCGGCCAATCGGGCGTTGCTGCACCAGCTGATCGTGGACTCGGGCCATGTCGTTGCACTGGAGTCTGACCGGCTCGACGAGACAGCACGGCTGCGTCCAGCGGGACTGCTGGCGTGCAATGGCATCGTGGCCGATGTCTACTTCAACGTGTCCTGGCGCATTGCGCAGTGGCACAACGCGCGGGTCTTCGTGGTCAATCTGGCGCCATTGCCTGTTCCGTTGCCAGGCGGTGGATGGCGCGACGAGGTCCTGCACGACGTGAACCTGCAGGCCTTGCTGGTGCGCGAAGTCAACGGCGCGCTGATGCACGGTCGGCCCGTACTGCAGCCACCCCAATACCCCTCGCTTGGCGACGAACCTCTCAGCAGCCTCAACCCCGGCGCACGCATCGCGTTTGTGACGCTTTACACCCACCACGTGCAGACCTATGCCCGGGTCTCGGAGCACAACGTGCGCCGCTACTGCGACGTGCACGGCTACGCGTATCACGTGTATCGCGAGGTTCCCCACGAGATCGAACCGGGCATCAACGGCTCCTGGGTCAGGAGTTGGCTGCTGCAACAGCACCTGCCAGATCACGACTGGGTGATCTGGGTCGATGCCGATGTGCTCTTCTTCAACCAGTCTCGTCCGATCGAGCCCCTGCTGCAGGGGCGTGACCTGCTGCTGGCCAAGGATGTGGGCGCGTGGCTCTTCAATTCCGGCGTGATGGGGTTCCGCAACACGCCGCGCAACCTCGAATTGCTGGCGCAGATCTGGTCGCGGATCGGCGAGGTGGCCGACAAGTCGGGCGTCTACAGCAGCATGGGCGACCAGTACTACACCAACGAGGTGTTGAGCCAGGCGTCGCTCCTGGACGAGCGCAGCGTGCTCGACAACCTGACCATCAACACGCCACCCTTGCTTGCAAGCGAAGACACGTTGCTCGTGCATTTCGTGAGCCTCGCCGAGCCTTATCGGTCCGTGTACATGGCTGCGATGGACGCCGCGTCGCAGCAGGTCCGGTAGGCAGGCACGACGCCGGTGCATTGCCACAAGCTGGGAAGCACACGCTACCACCAGATTCTTCCGATCACGGCCGACAAGCTCCATGAGCGCAGCAACGATCTCTACGACGTGGTGATCCTGGGCGATGTCATCGAGCACATGCTCCACGCGCAAGGCCGCGACCTGCTGGAATTTCTCAACTACCGGTCGCGCTATCTCATCGTTTCCGCCCCGGAATGGGATATGACAACTGGGCCGGGCCCGGTCTGGCCGAGGTGGTGAGTGCGGTCAATGGGGCCGGACTTTTCAACGGACATTCCAGCGGCCAGAAGCTGCCGGTCAACCTGACGATTCGCGACACGCGCTACAAGGAACAGACCGACGGGCACAATGTGGTGCTGTATCGCCCCCTCTGACAAGCGTTGTCCCATGGCCGAAGCCGACAAGATCTCCCTTCGTGATATCGACATCATCGTCTCCTACAGGGAGGCGAATGAAGAGCGGCGAGAGAACCTCTACGCCGTGCTGGCGCATCTGGGCCGCACCTATACCGACTACCGGTTGTGGTTGATGGAGGCTGCGCCGACTCCGCGCTTCGAGTGGCAGAGGTTGAATGATCCGAAGATCCGGCATGTCTTCATCCACCACGACGGGCCGTTTCCCAAATCGATGCTCTACAACACGGGCGTTCGGCTGGCCCGCAGCCCTGTCATCTGCTTCCATGACGCCGACTCCATTGCCCAACCGTCAACGCTGCGCGGCTGCGTCGATGCGCTGCTGGACCGAGGCGACAGCGACGTACTGTGCCCTTACTGGAACGTCATCAACATTGCCGGCGAGCTCAAGCGCAATTTCATGCAGTCGCCCGACTACGCATGGTTCGCATCGATCAACGCGGAGCAGTTGCCTGCGGACACCAGCGTGCTGTACTCGAATGCCAACGGGGGCATTGTGCTGTTCAAGCGCAGCGAGTACATCCGCGTCGGCGGATACAACGCGCGCCTGGAGGGGTGGGGCGGCGAGGACGATGAACTGCTGCGCAGGGCGGGGCGGCTGGGGTTGCGCTGGCACTCGATACCCGTGCCCCTCTTCCATTTGCACCACGACTCGGGTTCTCGCAATGCAT
Source organism: Variovorax sp. V35 (assembly GCF_041154465.1). Classification (NCBI taxonomy): domain Bacteria; kingdom Pseudomonadati; phylum Pseudomonadota; class Betaproteobacteria; order Burkholderiales; family Comamonadaceae; genus Variovorax; species Variovorax sp. V35. Next base: position 5,542,900 of record NZ_AP028666.1, on the reverse strand, counting down.
TGATCGAGAGCATCCGCGACTCCGACAACTTGCGCGCGTCGAACGCCATCGAGAGCATGTCGCAGGAAGAGTTGGAAACACTCGCGCGCGAGTTGGCCGATTTTTTTCGCTGAAACCGAGCGGCGAACCCACCTCAACCGTCAACTGAATCAGCGCGCAGCCTGGTTCTCGCGCCAAGCGAAGAATTGTTTCAGTGCTGGCTGAATGAACGAAGCCTGGGACTTCGCGGTAAATAGCCGATGCCCCAGGTCGGCGCGTTCGCGCAACTGCTCGGGCGTGGAAATCAGTCGCTCTGCTGTGTCGACCAGCTGCTCGTAGGGGACGCCGAAAAGGCCCTGGCGCAACTCGGCGCGCAATTCGCTGTCATCGTAGATCTCCGTGAGGATGGCTTTCCTTGCGACAAATCCTACGGCCAGCCGCGGAAGCTCCACGGTTCGCGTGGTGTCAAGATAGCTCACATTGAGCATCAACTTGCTTCGCATCAGGAGCGCAGACCTCTCTTCGGCAGGAATCGAGTGATGTGCTTCGACACGCAACCCTCGCTCGCGCATTTCATCGAGGAGGCGATGTCGCCGCGCATTCAGGCTGCCGAAGAAAAGCACATCGATGTCTTCCACGGGAGGGGCCTGAGCTTCCGGCGGCGCCAGGATCGCCCCGGCCTGGTAGCCGAGTGGAACCAGGCTGGCGTGCGGTATGCCGAGTTCCGCGTACCTTCTAAAGTTCAGCTCGCTGTACTCCCACACGTAGCTGTTACGCAGAACTTCCAGATAGATCGGATTGAAGGCGTTTCCACCCTCCACGAGTTGCTCGACGTTCACGACGATGCAGTTCGGCGCCAGATGAGCGAGATCCTTCCACTTCAGCGATGCGGCCCCGAACATGATGATGTTGACTCGAGCCGCATCGATCTGAGCGTAGTTCCACGTGACGTCGTACCCGAGCTCGCACAATCCCAGCCGGAAGCCTTCGACGATCTCCCCGACCATTTGCGGGTCGCCGACAGAAGTGAGATGCAGTTTCGGATTCATTGAATGATCACGGGCTAGGGGCGCTGCCTGCGAGCAAAGGTGTCGAGGTGGGCTCGATCAAGATTTTCGTTGGTCACAGCATTTTTCCTGCAAAACCCGTTGATGCCTGTGATCAGGAGTTTCATTTTTTCACTCCTCGCAGTCACTCGGGATCTTGCCCAACGCCTGCGAGCTGAAAAAGTTTACGCCCCGTTTGACTCGGCGGCCAGACGATGAGCGCGGCCGTTCGATGCCCAGAGCGGCGTTCCGTCTGAATCCAGGTGCGTCAGATACAGCCGCAAGTCGAATTCAAGTTGCCGATAGTCCGGCTCCATGTGCATGCACAGCGCGTAAAAAGCCTTGTCGTGGTCGCGCTCCTTCATGTGCGCGAGCTCGTGCACGACGATCATCCGCAACAACGCCAGGGGCACGTCCTTGAACAGGCTCGCCACCCGAATCTCGCGCTTGGCCTTGAGCTTCCCGCCCTGCACGCGCGACACCGTGGTGTGTGTGCCCAGCGCGTTGCGGATCACGTGCAGCTTGTTGTCGAACATCACCTTCGACAGCGGGGCGGCCTTGCGCATGAACTCGTTCTTGAGTTCGGTCACGTAGTCGTAGAGTGCGCGATCGGTCTGGATGCCGTGCACGCCGTCGGGATAGCGCTTGCCGAGCAGCACCCCCAGCTTGTCCTCGGCGACCAACTGGCGGACCTGGTCCAGCAGGGGCGCCGGATAGCCCGCCAGGTACTTCATGCGCGACGGCGCTCCGTGTGCGCCGCGCAGGCCAGCCCCGTGGCCACGCCACCGAACAGGTCGCCTTCGACCAGGTTCACGCCCGCAAAGCTCTTGCGCAGAGCGTGCTGGAATGGCCGCAGCGCCGAAGAGCCGCCGGTGAGGTAGATCGCATCGAGGTCGCTGCTGCGCAAGCTGGCGCGCTTGACGCACGCATGTGCGCAGGCGATCACGTTCTCGAGCGGGCCGGCCAGCTGCTGCGCCATATCGTCCGGTGTGAGCGAGGCCACCAGTCCGCGCTCGGCGCAGGAGAGGTCGATGGCTGTCGCCGCGTCGGTCACTGACGCATCGATCTTGGCCGCTTCCACCGCGCTCGCGATGCGGTGGCCGTGCCGTTCTTCGAGCACGGTCATCAGCCGGTCGTGCAACCGCGTGTCGCCGTAGCTCGTGCGCAGGTCTTTCGCCTGGCGCACCGCCTTGGCGGCGTAGAGCCAGTTGATCAGGTGCCAGGACGAGAGTTCGAAGAACACCTTGCTCGGCACCTCGCGCCCTTGCGGCCCGGTGTGGCGAAAGCCGAACTGCGGCATCACGCGTTCGAGGTTCAGGCGCTGGTCGAAATCGGTGCCGCCGATGTGCACGCCGCTGGTGGCCAGCACGTCGTCGGTGCGGTCCTCGCGTGCAGCTCGCTCGGGGCCGACGCGCACGACGGTGAAGTCGGAGGTGCCGCCGCCGATGTCGACGATGAGAACGATCGACTCTTTGGTGATGCGCTGCTCGTAGTCGAAGGCGGCTGCGATCGGTTCGAGCTGGAAGCCGATCTCGCGAAAGCCCGCGGCGCGGGCCGCGTGGCGCAGGCTTTCCTCGGCACGCTCATCGCGTTTCGGATCGTCATCCACGAAATGCACGGGTCGCCCGATCACCACGCGCTCGGGCATCTGGCCGAGTTCGCGGCTGGCGCGCATGGCCAGTTCGCGCAGGAAGCGCGCGATGATGTCCTCGAAGCTCACAAGGCCGTCGTAGATGGCGGTCTTCTCCTGCATCAGCGCGCTGCCGAGCAGGCTCTTCAGCGAGCGCATCAGGCGGCCTTCGGTGCCCGAGAGGTATTGGCCGATGGCGTCGCGACCGAAGTGGGTCGTGCGGTCTTCGGCGTTGAAGAAGATCGCGGTGGGCAAGGTGGTGGCCGCGCCTTCGATGGGCAGCAGGCGGGCCACGCCGTCGACCCGGCAGGCCACGGCGGAGTTGGAGGTGCCGAAGTCGATGCCGATCGTCGGCAGCGACGACGGTGACAACACGCTCAAGATTCCCTGCGCAGCGCCGGGAACAGGATCACGTCGCGGATGCTCGGCGAATCGGTCAGCAGCATCATCAGGCGGTCGATGCCGATGCCGCAGCCGCCGGTGGGCGGCATGCCGTATTCGAGGGCGCGCACGAAGTCGTGGTCGTAGAACATGGCTTCGTCGTCGCCGCTGTCCTTGGCGGCCACCTGCGCGTTGAAGCGCGCGGCCTGGTCTTCGGCGTCGTTCAGCTCGCTGAAGCCGTTGCCGAATTCGCGGCCCGTGATGTACAGCTCGAAGCGCTCGGTGACCTCGGGGCGCTCGTCGTTGGCGCGTGCCAGCGGCGAGATCTCGGTCGGGTGCTCCATGATGAAGGTCGGCTGCCAGAGCTTCTCTTCCACGGTCTCCTCGAAGTACATCACCTGCAGGCTGGCGAGGCTGCGCTGCGAGAGCTTGTCCTTTTCTTCGCTCAGGCCGAGCTTGCGCAGGGCGTTGATGAGCCAGGCGGTGTCGTCCACGCCGTCACCGGCATCGGTGTGCTTGAGGATCGCTTCGCGGATCGTCAGGCGCTCGAAGGGCTGCGTCAGGTCGACGGCCTTGCCGCCGTAGGTGAGCTGCTGCGTGCCCACGGCCTTGTCGGCGATGGTGCGGATCAGCGTCTCGGTGAAGTCCATCAGGTCGCGGTAGTTCCAGTAGGCCGCGTAGAACTCCATCATCGTGAACTCGGGGTTGTGCCGCACCGAGATGCCCTCGTTGCGGTAGCTCCGGTTGATCTCGAACACGCGCTCGAAGCCGCCGACGATCAGGCGCTTGAGGTACAGCTCGGGCGCGATGCGCAGGAACATTTCCTGGTCGAGCGCGTTGTGGTGCGTCTTGAACGGCTTGGCGTTGGCGCCGCCCGGGATCGGGTGCAGCATGGGCGTCTCGACCTCGAGGAAGTCGTTGGCCACCATGAACTCGCGCAGCGCGCTCACGGCCTTGCTGCGCGCGGTGAAGCGCACACGGGCCGATTCGTCGGTGATCAGGTCGACATAGCGCTGGCGGTACTTCTGCTCCTGGTCGGCCATGCCGTGGAACTTGTCGGGCAGCGGACGCAGGCTCTTGGTGAGCAGGCGCAGGCGGCTGACCTTGATCGACAGCTCGCCGGTCTTGGTCTTCATCAGCGTGCCTTCGGCACCGAGGATGTCGCCGAGGTCCCAGCGCTTGAAGTCGGCGTACGCCTCTTCGCCGATGGCGTCGCGCGTCACGTACAGCTGGATGCGGCCGGTGGCATCCTGCACGGTCGCGAAGCTGGCCTTGCCCATCACGCGCTTGAGCATCATGCGGCCGGCCACGCTGACGGCGACGGCCTGTGCTTCCAGGGCTTCCGGCTCGGTGCCGCCGTGCTGCTCGACCAGCGCCGCGGCGCGGTGGCCGGGCTTGAAGTCGTTCGGGAACGCGACCCCCTTGCCTTCGGTCTGCGCCGTGCGCAGCAGCTTGAGCTTTTCGCGGCGTTCGACGATGAGCTGGTTGTCGTCGACGGCGGGTGCCGAGGAGGGGGCAGCAGCGGGCGCGGGAATGGGAGGGGTCAGGTGATCGGACATGAGGAGCGGATGAGGCGCAACCGGAGCGTGCGCGAGCCCGGCATTTTAGCTGATCGGTCTTGAATGAAACCGCCTGCGAGCGCCCGTCAATCCTGCGCAACACGCTATGAAAAAAGAAGCGAACTATTCAGTGATGCCGGTGCGCGCCAGCAGGTCGCTCACCAGCTCCAGCCGCATCAGCGGGCTGTCGAGTTCCATCAGGCGCTGCTTCAGCTCGACCTGCATCGGCACCAGCTCGCACCAGCGGTTGGCCACCCACCCGCAGTCGTCGAGGCGGTAGGGCGCACCGATCGGCAGGCGCACGGTGTCGCCCTGCGCGTGGCGGCGCTCTTCGAGGGTGTCGATCAGGCGGCGCAGCGCGGTGGCGGTGTGGCGCAGGTCGTCGGGAATTTCGAGGTCGACGTCGTCGGCGACGGCTTCGACCTCGGCGATCCACAGGCCGTGCTTCTGCAGCTCGCTGCTGCGCACGCGAAAGCGCTGCGTGCCGACGCATTCGATCTGCAGCAGGCCGCTTTGCGGGGCGTCGAAGGTGCGGATGTCGGCGAGCGTGCCGACGGCGGCAAAGCTCTCGGCTTCGGCGCCGGCCTTGCGCACCTCGGCGCCGCTCGTCAGGCTGACCACGCCGAAGGGGGCACCGGCCTTGCGGCACTTGCCGATCATGTCGAGGTAGCGGACCTCGAAGATGCGCAAGGGCAGCAGGCCGCCGGGGAAGAGAACCGTGCCGAGTGGGAACAATGGCAGTGAATGCAAAAGGGGTTGTGTCGTCATCGAAGAACCTTGCGTGGCTATCATCGCATTCCGCTCACGGCTGCGCCCCATGCTCTATCAGATTCCTTCGTTTCTTCTCGACGTGATCGTCGGCCTGCTCGGTGGCGCCTGCCTGCTGCGCCTGTACATGCAGTACCACCGCGTGCCCTTCGGCAATCCGCTGGGGCGTTTCGTGTTCGCCATCACCGACTGGATCGTGCTGCCGCTGCGGCGCATCGTGCCCGCGGTGAAGCGCTGGGACCTCGCGAGCCTGATCGCGGCCTGGCTGCTGGTGATGCTCAAGTTCCTGGTGCTGTGGCTGTTGGCCGGCAGCCTGGCGCGGATCACGGCGCTGCCGCTGGTGTCGCTGGTCGGCCTGCTGCAGCTGGCGGTGTCGGGCCTGACGGCGCTGCTGGTGGTGTACGCGGTGCTGTCGTGGATTCCGGGCGCGTCGCCGATGCTGCTCGACCTGATCTCGCGCCTGGCCGAGCCGCTGGTGCGGCCGTTCCGGCGCTTCATTCCGCTGATCGGCGGCGTCGACCTGTCGCCGCTGGCCGCCATCGTGGTGCTGCAGGTGGTGGCGATCGTGCTGGGCAACCTGCTGGTCTTCGCGTTCCGGCTCGGCGCCTGACGCGTCGGGGTACCCCAGACAGCAAAACGCCCGCACCGCCTTTCGGCGTGCGGGCGTTCAGGCCGGAGCCTGAGCTACGGTGAAGGTCAGAGCACCGCGTCGGCCGGCTGGCGCAGCAGCATGGCCAGCGTGCTGGCGATGGTTTTGCGCAGTTCGCGGCGGTCGCTGATGAAGTCGATCGCGCCCTTGGTCTGCAGGAACTCGGCGCGCTGGAAGCCTTCGGGCAGCGTCACGCGCACGGTCGACTCGATCACGCGCGGGCCGGCAAAGCCAATCAGCGCCTTGGGCTCGGCGATCACCACGTCGCCCACGAAGGCGAAGCCGGCGCTCACGCCGCCCATGGTCGGGTCGGTCAGCACGCTGATGTAGGGCAGGCCCTTCTTCGCCAGGCGGGTGAGCGCGGCGTTGGTCTTGGCCATCTGCATCAGCGAGAGCAGGCCTTCCTGCATGCGCGCGCCGCCGGTGGCGGTGAAGCACACGAAGGGCACCTTCTGCTCGATGGCGGTCTCGACGCCGCGCACGAAACGCTCGCCGACCACGCTGCCCATGGAACCGCCCATGAACTCGAACTCGAAGCAGGCCACGACCACGCTGATGCTGTGGACCGAGCCGCCCATGACGACCAGCGCGTCGGTCTCGCCGGTGTTCTCCAGCGCTTCCTTCAGGCGCTCAGGGTACTTGCGGCTGTCCTTGAACTTCAGGGCGTCGACCGGCAGCACTTCCTGGCCGACTTCGTAGCGGCCTTCGGCGTCCAGGAACGCATCGAGCCGGGCGCGGGCGCCGATGCGGTGGTGGTGGCTGCAGCTCGGGCAGACGTTTTGGTTGTGCTCGAGGTCGGTCTTGTACAGAACGGTCTCGCAGGCCGGGCATTTGATCCACAGGCCCTCGGGCACCTGGCGGCGCTCGGACGGGTCGGTTTGTGCGATCTTGGCGGGTAGCAGTTTTTCAAGCCAGCTCATGGGGGCTCCTTGTGAGGGCAGTGATTATCGACCAGCCGCGTTCTTGGCCGTGGCGGCCGGCAGGGCGTCGAGCGCCTCGCGGATGCCGGCCAGGAATTCGCGCACCGTGGGCACCACGTTGTCGCGGGGCTGGTCTTCGATGAGTTGAATGATCTTCGTGCCGATGACCACGGCGTCCGCCGCCGAGCCGATGGCCTGCGCCGTGCGCGCGTCGCGGATGCCGAAGCCCACGCCGACGGGGATGCTCACGTGCTCCCGAATGCGCGGGATCATGCGCCCGACCGCCTCGGTGTCGAGGTGGCCGGCGCCGGTCACGCCCTTGAGCGACACGTAGTACACGTAGCCGCTCGCGATGCGCGCCACCTGCGCCATGCGCTCGGGGGTGCTCGTGGGGGCCAGCAGGAAGATCAGGTCGATGCCGGCGGCTTTCAGGTCGGCGGCGAAGTCCTCGCATTCCTCGGGCGGGTAGTCGACGACCAGCAGGCCATCGACGCCGGCCGCGGCCGCGTCGCGGATGAAGGCCTTCTTGCCGTGCACGAGGTCGTAGCGCTCGACCGGGTTGGCGTAGCCCATGAGCACGACCGGCGTGGTCGTGTCTTTGGCGCGGAAGGCCGCCACCATGGCGAGCACCTGCTTCATGCCGACGCCCAGCGCCAGCGCGGCCTCGCCGGCCTTCTGGATCACGGGGCCGTCGGCCATCGGGTCGGAGAAGGGCACGCCCAGCTCGATCACGTCGGCACCGGCCTCGACCATGCCGTGCATGAGCTCGGGCGTGATGTCGGCGAAGGGGAAACCGGCGGTGACGTAGGGGATCAGCGCGCGACGGCCTTGCGTTTGCAGGGCCTGGAACTTGGCGGCAATGCGGCTCATCACTTGCCTCCCTTCACGCTCAGACCGCGCATCGAGGGGCGGTCGTAGAAATCGACACCCGACAGGTCGGCGACGGTGCCGATGTCCTTGTCGCCGCGGCCCGAGAGGTTCACGAGGATGGACTGGTCGGGGCGCATGGTCTTGGCGAGCTTCAGGGCGTAGGCCAGGGCGTGGCTGGATTCGAGCGCGGGAATGATGCCCTCCGTGCGGCACAGGTAGTGGAAGGCTTCGAGCGCCTCGACGTCGGTGATGCCGACGTACTCGGCGCGGCCGATGTCGGCCAGGTAGGCGTGCTCGGGGCCGACGCCCGGGTAGTCGAGGCCGGCGCTGACGCTGTGCGTCTCGGTGATCTGGCCGTCGTCGTTCTGCAGCAGGTAGGTGCGGTTGCCGTGCAGCACGCCGGGGCTGCCACGCAGGATCGAGGCGGCGTGCTTGCCGCTGTCCAGGCCTTCGCCGGCGGCTTCCACGCCGATGAGGCGCGTGCCCGCGAACGGAATGTAGGGGTGGAAGATGCCGATCGCATTGCTGCCGCCGCCCACACAGGCGACCACCACGTCGGGCTGCTTGCCCTCGGCTTCACCGGTGATGCCGTCGGCCGCCAGCATGGCGGGCATCTGCGCGATGCACTCGGTGCCGATCACGCTCTGGAAGTCGCGCACCATCGTCGGGTAGGGGTGCGGGCCCGCCACCGTGCCGATGATGTAGAAGGTGTTCTCGACGTTGGTGACCCAGTCGCGCATCGCCTCGTTGAGCGCGTCCTTCAACGTCTTGCTGCCCGATTCGACGGGCACGACGGTCGCGCCCAGCAGGTTCATGCGGTAGACGTTGGGGCTCTGGCGCTTCACGTCCTGGCTGCCCATGTAGACCACGCATTCGAGGCCGTAGCGCGCGCAGATGGTGGCCGTGGCCACGCCGTGCTGGCCGGCGCCGGTCTCGGCGATCACGCGGGGCTTGCCCATGCGGCGCGCGAGCATCGCCTGGCCGATCACGTTGTTGATCTTGTGGGCGCCGGTGTGGTTGAGGTCTTCACGCTTCAGGTAGATCTGCGCGCCGCCCATTTCGCGGCTGGTGCGCGCGGCGTGGTAGATCGGCGAGGGGCGGCCGACGAAGTGCTTCAGCTCGTAGTGGAACTCGGCCAGGAAGGCCGGGTCGTCCTTGAACTTCGCATACGCGTCGCGCAGCTCGTTGATCGCGTGAGTGAGCGTCTCGCTCGCGAAGGTGCCGCCGTAGGGGCCGAAGTGGCCGCTGGCGTCGGGTTGCTGGTAGTCCTGGAATTGGCTTTGCATGGTTCTCGATCGATGGGCCGCAGCCCGAATGCGATCGGGTGCGGCGGCTAACTGGAGAAGGACGAAGCGTCGGCAGCCGAGGCTTTGACAGTGTTCGCCGCATCTGCGGCTCTCACGGCGGCGACGAATGCCCGGATCTTTCCGGCGTCCTTGAGGCCCTTGTGCCCGGGACCGTCGATTTCGACGCCCGAGCTCACATCAACGGACAGCGTCTTGCAGCGCGTCCGCAGGCTGTGAATGCCATCGCTCACGTTTGCAGGTGTGAGCCCACCACTCAAGACGAGGTGAGCGTCGACGGCGGGTGGAAGAAGTGACCAATCGAAAGCCTTGCCGCCTCCGCCATAACCTTCGACATGGGCGTCGAGCAGGATGGCCTGGGCGCGGGAGTAATCGGACGCGTATTTTACGAGGTCGAAGCCGGCCCCGGCAGCCCCCAGCGGAATCCGGGCGGCGCGCATGTAACGAAAGCGTCCCGGGCCGGTGGCTTCCTCGCACTGTTCGGGCGTTTCTTCCCCGTGGAACTGCGCGATCGCGCCTTTCACGCGGGCCAGGGAGGCCAGGACTTCGGGAGCGTCCGCGTTCACGAACAGCAGCACGGGCGTGATGAAGGGCGGCAGGCGCGAGGCCAGTTCGGCGGCGCGTTCGACGCTCACGGCGCGCGGGCTCTTCGGGTAGAGCACGAAACCGATCGCGTCGGCGCCGGCCTCGACCGCCGCGTCCACGTCGGCCTCACGCGTGAGGCCACAGATCTTGATGCGGGTGCGTGGGGCGAGAGGAGCAGGAGATGTCATGGCGGGCCATCATACGAAGCCCGCTCGCCCTGGAACGTGGCCTCGGCCGGCAGACCCCACTTGGCGTCGTACAACGGGCCGAGGAAGTACAGGCCGTCGGCGGAGAAGGTGGGCGCGGCCACCTTGCGGCTGCGCGCCTCGAGCACCTCGGTGATCCATTCGGGCCGTTCATCGCCGCGGCCGATGCGCACCAGGCTGCCCATCAGGTTGCGGATCATGTGGTGCAGGAAGGCGTCGGCCTCGAACTCGAAGTGCCAGCGGCAGCGCTCACCGTCGCCCACGCGCGTGATCTCGAGGCGCCGCAGGTCCTTGACCGGCGAGAGGGCCTGGCAGGCCGAGGCGCGGAACGAGCTGAAGTCGTGCCGGCCGACCAGCAGCGCCGCCGCGGCGCGCATCGCATCGCCGTCGAGCGGGTACATCGACCAGCCGACCCGGCCCGCATCGAGGCTGGGGCGCACGGGCGATTGCGAGAGCACGTAGACGTAGCGGCGTGCCAGGGCGCTGGCGCGGCAATGGAATTCGGCGGGCACCGGGTGCGCCCACTGCACCGCGATGTCGTCGGGTAGGTAGCGGTTGGTGCCGCGCATCCAGGAGAACGGATCGCGTTCGATGTCGGTGTCGAAATGCACCACCTGCATCAGCCCGTGCACGCCGGCATCGGTGCGGCCGGCGCACAGCGTGCTGACCCGGCTGCCGGCGGGCAGGCCGGCGAACTTCGCGAGGGCGGCTTCGAGCTTGTCCTGCACCGTGCGGCCCGAGCGCTGGCTCTGCCAGCCCTCGTATGCCTGGCCGTTGTAGCGGATGCCGAGTGCCAGCCTCACGAAGCGATCAGAAGGGCAGTCGGCAAGCGGCTCAGCGCAGTTCGGCGAGCAGCTGCTTGGCTTGCGACTTGAGGTCGCCGGCGCTTTCGGCTTCGACTTCCTCGACCAGCGAGCGCGCGCCTTCGACGTCGCCGATGGCCTGCAGTTCGCGGGCCAGCGAGAGTTTCACGGCGTGCGGGTTGTCGTCACCGTCGTCGTCCAGGGCGGACGGCGAGGTGGCCACGGCCGCAGAGCGCGGTGCTTCGGCGGCGGCGGAGCGGGCCGGCAGGCCGGCGAGGGCGCTCATGTCGAACTCGATGAAGCCCGAGTCCGCAGGCAGCGTGTCGCGCAGCATGGCCGGGCGGGTGTTGTGCTCCGCGTCGTTCAGCGACGAGGGGCGCGTATGGGCAGTCAGGGCGCCGGGGGCCGTGTCGAAATCGTTTTCGAGATCGACAGGTGCTGCGGCGTGGCCGTTGCTCAGCGGGGCCGGTGCGGCCGTCGGCGCGTAGACCGACTTCGGCAGGCTGGCACCCACCGGAGCAGGTGCCGGTGCGGGCGGCTGGGTCAGGTCGAGGTCGAAGTCCAGTGGTGCGACCGAGGGCATGAAGGCCGGCGGGGCCGACGCCACGGGCGGTGCGGCCGGGGGCGGCGGTGCCACGACGGCGGCCGCGGCGACAGCAGCCGGCTTGGCGGCGGCGGCCAGCGCGCCGGCGAATGCGGCGGTTTCGGCCTGGCTGGCGCCTCGCGAGGTGCCCGTGCCCGATTCGTACAGCGGGTTGCCCGGGTCGAGGTCCTTGCCCATATCGACCACGCGGTTCCATTCGGAGCCCGCGCCATTGGTCAGCTTGTGCACTTCGGTGGCGAGGCCGTCGAAGGCGCGCACATCGCGGCGCTTGGCGTGGATTTCGAGCAGCTTGAGGTGGATGGCGGTGCGGTCCGGGTTCAGGCGCAGCGCTTCACGCAGGATTTCCTCGGCCTGCAGGTCGCGGCCATAGGCGAGGTAGACGTCGGCTTCGGCGACCGGGTCGACATCGCCCGCGTCGAGCTGGCTCGGCGAGTACGACAGCGACGACACGGTGGAGTCGCCGCGGTTCTTGGTGTCGACCGATTCGCCGCCGCTGGCGCCGAAGAACGAGTCCTTGGGGATGCGGCTCTCGAGGAACACGCTTTCGCTCATTTCTTCGCGGCGGCGGCCCAGCACGCGGTACAGCAGGAAGCCGACCAGCAGCGCGATCAGCGCGGCGCCCGCGAGCATCAGCGGGTTGTCGAGCAGCTCCTCGAGGAAGCTGCGTTCCGGCGGGGGCGGCGGCGGTGCGGCCTTGACCACAGGCTTGGGAGCGACGATGGGCGCGGCGGCGGCTGCAGCGCTGGCTGCGGCTGCCACGGGCAGGGCGGCTGCGTCGGTGGCCGACGGTGCGGCGGGTGCTGCAGCGGAGGCCGCGGCGACGGGGGGCGTTGCAGCGGGAGCGGCTGCCGGCGCCGGCGTTGCCGGTGCAGTGGCTGCGGCGGCCGCGGCGGGCACAGGAGCGGCCGCGACCGCTGGCGTCGGCGTCGTGGCACCGGTCAGCGGCGCGGGAACGGCGATGCCGGGCGTGGTGGCCGGCGCTGCAGGCGCGGCGGCCGCAGCGGACGATCCGGTGCCCGTGCCGGTACCGGCCTTGAGCTTGTTCAGCTCGTTGATGTTCTTCGTGAGCTCGGCGACGCGGTTGCTGCTGTCCTGCGCCTGGCGGGCCTGCGCGACCTTTTCGTCGGCGGCGCGTGCGGCGGCGTTGCCTTGCGACACTGTGAGCTTGTCGGGGGCGCTGGCGGCGGCATTGCGGTCTTCCACGCTGGCCTGCAGCTTGCCCGAGGCCTGGCGGCTCGCGGCGGCCACGTTGGTGGTCGGGGCGTTTTCGGCGAGGCGCTGGCGGTAGCTGCCGAAGTCGCGGCTTTGTGCGGTGATCGTGCGGCGTGCGTCGGCGGCCGGCACGGCGGCCGCTGCGGCAGCGTTCGGCAGGTCGAGCACGGCACCGGCCTTCATCCGGTTGACGTTGCCGCCGACGAAGGCGTCGGGGTTGGCGTTCAGCAGCGCGACCAGCATCTGGTCGAGCGAGACATCGGCGGGCTTGTGAGCGGAGGCGATCTTGCCGGCGGTGTCGCCGCGGCGCACCGTGACTTGCTCGCCGCTGCCGCCGCTGGGCGCGGCGACGGCGGCACGTGCCGGCGCAGGAGCCGGTGCGGTCGCAGGGGCCGGTGCAGCCGCAGCGGGTGCAGGCGTTGCAGCGACTGCAGGCGCAGGCTCGCGGCGCACGCGCGGGGCGGGCGCGGGGCGCTCGACCGGCGTGGCGATCTGCGGTGCGATGGGCGCGACCGGCGCGGCTGCCGCCTGGCGCGTGGCCGGCGGATCGAGCAGCACGGTGTAGTCGCGCACGATGCGGCCCGAGGCGCCATTGGCTTCGAGCAGCAGGTCGATGAAGGGGTCGTTGAGCGGGCGGTTGCCGGCCAGGCGCACGACGTACTGGCCGCCGGCGCGGCGCTGCAGCGTGGCTTTCACGTCGCCGAGGGCCGCGTTGTACGGGATGCCTGCGTTCTTGAAGGCTTCGGCCGTGGCGATGTTGATCTTCAGGCCTTCCGCCTCGTTGGCGGCCATTTCAGTGACATCGATCTCGGCGCGCAGGGGTTCGCCCAGTGCCGACTGCACCCGCAGCGGCCCCAGCGCGAAGGCGCTGGCATCGGCGCTGGCCAGTCCCAGCGTCAGGGCCGCAGCGGCACCCAGGATGGAAAGGCGCCAGCCATTCGACGGCAGGGCGGGGCGGGCGGCCGAAGGGCGGGCCGCGGGCAACAGATGTCTTGTCATGCTGATAGGGGCGGCTCAGGCCCTGAATTTGTAAGAGGACGTTAGCATCATCAACATGCACTGACAAGGCAATGCGCCTGATCTACCCAGTGCGCGCATACTTCCGATGACATCCTGTGTTGCCTTTCGGCAACATTTTTGTATTTCAAGGCCCTGAGCTGCCCGCATCAGGCTTCGAGCAGGATGCGCAGCATGCGGCGCAGCGGTTCGGCCGCGCCCCACAGCAGCTGGTCGCCGATGGTGAAGGCGCCGACGTACTCGGGGCCCATCGCCAGCTTGCGGATGCGGCCGACCGGGATGTCCATGGTGCCCGTCACGGCCACCGGCGTCAGGTCCTTCACGGTGGCTTCGCGCGTGTTCGGCACGACCTTGGCCCAGGGGTTGTCGGCGGCGATCATCGCTTCGATGTCGGCCACCGGCACGTCCTTCTTGAGCTTGAAGGTCAGGGCCTGGCTGTGGCAGCGCATCGCGCCGATGCGCACGCAGAAGCCGTCCACCGGCGTGGCGGCGGTGCCGAAGCCCGCGCCCTGGCCGAGGATCTTGTTGGTCTCGGCGCCGCCCTTCCACTCTTCCTTGGACATGCCGTCGCCCAGGTCCTTGTCGATCCAGGGAATCAGCGAGCCGCCCAGCGGGGCGCCGAAGTTGGCGATTTCGGAGGCGCTCAGGTTCTGCTGCTTGTGCAGCACCTTGCGGTCGATCTCGAGGATGGCCGACTTCGGGTCGTCGAGCAGGGCGCGCACTTCGGCATTCAGGGTGCCGAACTGGGTCAGCAGCTCGCGCATGTGCTGCGCGCCGCCCCCCGAGGCTGCCTGGTAGGTCATGCTGGTCATCCACTCGACCAGGCCGGCCTTGTAGAGGGCGCCCACGCCCATGAGCATGCAGCTGACGGTGCAGTTGCCGCCGACCCAGTTCTTGCCGCCCTTGGCGAGCGCGTTCTGGATCACGGGCAGGTTGACGGGGTCGAGCACGATGATCGCGTCATCGTTCATGCGCAGCGTGGAGGCCGCGTCGATCCAGTGGCCGTTCCAGCCGGCGGCGCGCAGCTTGGGGAAGACCTCGCTGGTGTAGTCGCCGCCCTGGCAGGTGATGACGATGTCGCACTTCTTCAGTGCCTCGATGTCGTTCGCATCCTTGAGCGTGGTTTCGTTCTTGGCCATCGCCGGGGCCTTGCCGCCCGCGTTCGAGGTCGAGAAGAAGACCGGCTCGATGAGGCCGAAGTCGCCTTCGGCCTGCATGCGGTCCATGAGGACCGAGCCGACCATGCCGCGCCAGCCCACGAGGCCGACCAGAGGTTGCTTGGATGCGTTCGCCATTTCAGTTTGCCCTTAGTGAAGAAAGAAAAAATCAGTCTTTTTTGCCCCCGACTCGTCGGCCGGGGGAGGGCGTGACGAAGCGGGCTGCGGTTAGCCGGTAATCGTCTTTTTGGTGATGGCTGCTACGACCGCGTCGCCCATTTCGCGGGTGCCGACGCGCTTCGTGCCTTCGGACCAGATGTCGCCCGTGCGCAGCCCGGAGGCGAGCACGTGCTTGACCGCCGACTCGATACGGTCGGCAGCTTCGGGCTGGTTGAGGGAGAAGCGGAGCATCATGGCAGCGGACAGGATTGTAGCCAAAGGATTGGCAACCCCTTTGCCAGCAATGTCGGGCGCGCTGCCGTGGCTGGGCTCGTACAGGCCCTGGTTGCTCGCATTGAGCGAGGCCGAGGGCAGCATGCCGATGGAGCCGGTGAGCATCGCGGCCTCGTCCGAGAGGATGTCGCCGAACATGTTGCCGGTGACCACCACGTCGAACTTCTTGGGCGCCTTCACGAGTTGCATGGCTGCGTTGTCGACGTACATGTGGTCGAGTTCGACGTCCGGGTACTCCTTGCCGACCTCGGTCACGATGTCCTTCCAGAACTGGAAGGTCTCCAGCACGTTGGCCTTGTCCACGCTGGTCACGCGCTTGCTGCGCTTGCGGGCCGCCTCGAAGGCGACGCGGGCGATGCGCTCGACCTCGGGGCGCGAGTAGCGCATCGTGTCGAAGGCTTCCTCGGCGCCCGGGAAGTGGCCGTCGGTGGCGATGCGGCGGCCGCGCGGCTGGCCGAAGTAGATGTCGCCGGTCAGCTCGCGAATGATGAGGATGTCCAGGCCCGCGATCAGCTCGGGCTTCAGGCTCGAGGCGCCCACCAGTTGCTCGTAGCAGATGGCCGGGCGGAAGTTGGCGAACAGGCCCAGGTTCTTGCGCAGCCCCAGGATGGCCTGCTCGGGCCGCAGCGGGCGGTCGAGCTTGTCGTACTTCCAGTCGCCGACGGCGCCGAACAGCACCGCGTCGGCGTCCTTGGCGAGCTTCAGCGTCGATTCGGGCAGCGGGTGGCCGTGCGCCTCGTAGGCCGCGCCGCCGACCAGAGCCGATTCCATCTCGAACTTCAGGTCGAGGACTTCGAGCACCCTGACGGCTTCCGCCACGATTTCGGTGCCGATGCCGTCACCCGGGAGAACTGCGATTTTCATAAGTTGGTCTGAGGTTTTTTCTTGAAAACGGAAAGGCCGCCGATCACGAGATCATCGTGTGCGCGAGCCAGGGCTTTTGCGCCAGGCGCTCGGTCTCGAAGGCCTTGATCTTGTCCTTGTGGCGCAGCGTGAGGCCGATGTCGTCCAGCCCGTTGATCAGGCAGTACTTGCGGAAGGCCTGCACGTCGAACGCGAACTCCTGGCCGTCGGGCTTCACCACCACCTGGCGTTCCAGGTCGATGGTCAGCGTGTAGCCCGGGAAGGCGAAGGCTTCGTCGAACAGCTGCGAGACCTGCGACTCGGGCAGCACGATCGGCAGCAGGCCGTTCTTGAAGCTGTTGTTGAAGAAGATGTCCGCATAGCTCGGCGCAATGATCGCGCGAAAGCCGTACTGGTCGAGCGCCCACGGCGCGTGCTCGCGCGACGAGCCGCAGCCGAAGTTCTTGCGCGCCAGCAGCACCGAGGCGCCGGCGTAGCGCGGCTGGTTCAGCACGAAGTCGGGGTTCGGCTTGCGGCTGGCCGGGTCCTGGCCCGGAAAGCCGGCGTCCAGGTAGCGCCACTCGTCGAACAGGTTCACGCCGAAGCCCGTCTTCTTGATCGACTTGAGGAACTGCTTGGGAATGATCGCGTCGGTGTCGACGTTCTCGCGGTCCATGGGGGCCACGAGGCCCTTGTGCACGGTGAATTTCTGCATGTGATGTCTCCAGATCAGGCGAAGGTGCGCACGTCGACGAAGTGGCCGTGCACGGCTGCGGCGGCGGCCATCGCGGGGCTCACGAGGTGGGTGCGGCCACCGGCGCCCTGGCGGCCTTCGAAGTTGCGGTTGCTGGTCGATGCGCAGCGCTCGCCGGGCTCGAGCCGGTCGGCGTTCATTGCCAGGCACATCGAGCAGCCGGGCTCGCGCCATTCGAAGCCCGCAGCCTTGAAGATCAGGTCGAGGCCTTCGCGCTCGGCCTGTTCCTTCACCACACCCGAACCGGGCACGACCATCGCGAGCTTCACGTTCTTCGCGACCTTCTGGCCCAGCTTCTTCACCACGGCGGCGGCTTCGCGCATGTCCTCGATGCGGCTGTTGGTGCACGAGCCGATGAACACCTTGTCGATGAAGATGTCGTTCATGGCCTTGTTGGGCTCCAGGCCCATGTAAACCAGCGCGCGCTCGATGGCGCTGCGCTTGCTGGCGTCCTTTTCCTTGTCGGGATCGGGCACGCGGCCGTTGATCTCGACCACCATTTCGGGCGAGGTGCCCCAGGTGACCTGCGGCTGGATCTGTGTGGCGTCGAGCTCGACCACGGCGTCGAAGGTCGCGCCGGGGTCGGACTGCAGCGTGCGCCAGTAGCTCACGGCCTGGTCCCATTCGACGCCGGTGGGCGCGAGCGGGCGGCCCTTCACGTAGCTGATGGTCTTCTCGTCGACCGCCACCAGCCCGGCGCGCGCGCCGGCCTCGATGGCCATGTTGCAGACCGTCATGCGGCCTTCCATGCTCAGGTCGCGAATCGCCGAGCCGGCAAATTCGATCGTGTAGCCCGTGCCGCCGGCGGTGCCGATCTTGCCGATGATGGCCAGCACGATGTCCTTGGCCGTGCAGCCCAAGGGCAGCTTGCCTTCGACCTTCACGAGCATGTTCTTGGCCTTCTTGCCCAGCAGCGTCTGCGTGGCCATCACGTGTTCGACCTCGCTGGTGCCGATGCCGTGCGCGAGCGCGCCGAACGCGCCGTGCGTGGAGGTGTGCGAGTCGCCGCAGACCACCGTCATGCCCGGCAGCGTCGCGCCGCTTTCCGGGCCGATCACGTGCACGATGCCCTGGCGCTTGCTCAGGAACGGGAAGAACGCGGCGGCGCCGAACTCGGCGATGTTGTGGTCCAGCGTGGTGACCTGCTCCTTGCTGGTCGGGTCGGCAATGCCTTCGTAGCCGCGCTCCCAGCCGGTGGTCGGCGTGTTGTGGTCGGCAGTGGCCACCACCGAGCTGATGCGCCACAGCTTGCGGCCGGCCTCGCGCAGGCCTTCGAAGGCTTGCGGGCTGGTCACTTCGTGCACCAGGTGGCGGTCGATGTAGAGGATCGCGGTGCCGTCTTCCTCGGTGTGGACGACGTGTTCGTCCCAGATCTTGTCGTAGAGCGTGCGTGCCATGTCGGTCTCTTGTCTTTCGTGGGGAAATGGATTGTCTGTCGACGCGGTCTAGGCCGCGAGTCGTTCGGTGGCGTCGGCCGAATCGGCCGCCGCGTGCAGGTGGTTCACCAGCGTGCGCGCCGCCACCGGCAGGGTGGAGAAGTCGCGCGCCACCAGCCGGATCTCGCGCGCCGCCCAGGCGTCGTTGAGCGTCACGCTCACGAGGCCGCGGCCGATGCCGTTGTGCATGAGTTCGAAGGCGCGCTGCGGCATCACGCCGATGCCCAGGCCGTTGTCGATCATCCGGCACATGGCGTCCAGGCCCGTGACGTGGATGCGCAGCTTCACGCTGCGGCCGGCGCCGAGCGCCGCTTCGTGCATCGCCACGTAGATCGAGCTGTTGGTGTGCAGGCCCACGTGGTCGAAGGCCAGCGAGTCGACGAAATCGATCGCGTCCTGCGCGGCCAGCGCGTGCCCCTCGGGAACGATCAGTGCGAGGCGGTCGTGCCGGTAGGAAAGGCTCTGCAGTTCGCCCGCGCCGCCGGCCACGTGGCACACGCCGAGGTCGGCCGCGCCTTCCTGCACCGCGCGGATCACTTCGCTGCTCAGGTGCTCCTCGAGGTCGATCTTGATGGCCTCGTGCGCGCGCGAGAACACGCCCAGGTCTTCCGGCAGGAACTGCACGATGGCCGAGATGTTGGCGTGCACCCGCACGTGCCCGCGCACGCCGTCGGCGTATTCGCTGAGCTCGCCCTGCATCTTCTCGAGGCTGTAGAGCACCGAGCGGGCGTGGTGCAGCAGGCTTTCGCCGGCCGGCGTGAGGTCGACGCCGCGCGCATGGCGGTAGAGCAGGGCGGTGCCGAGCGTGGCTTCCAGGTCGGACAGCCGCTTGCTCACGGCCGAGGCCGCAATGAACTCGCGCTCCGCCGCGCGCCCGATGCTGCCCAGCTCGCACACGGCCACGAACAGCTGCAGCGACGTGAGGTCGATGCGGCGGGCAAAGTTGCGTTCGGACGTGCTCATGGGGGCTTGGGCATCGCGTTTGGCGATGAGTTGGCTATTTTCTTCCTGTTTTGAAGCCTTTGCCATCGCGATGCGCGATGACCTCGCTGCCGGCTGGCGAGGAGGGGCATGCCGAACGGGCAATAAAAAAGCTGCCCGGAGGCAGCTTTTTCAGGGAGCGGAGGTTCCGCAGCCGTTCGATCAGCGGGCCGAGATCGGCTTCACGTCACGCTTGGGCGAGCCTTCGAACAGCTGGCGCGGGCGGCCGATCTTGTACTCGGGGTCGCCGATCATTTCGTTCAGCTGGGCGATCCAACCGACCGTGCGGGCCAGCGCGAAGATCGCGGTGAACAGCGGCACGGGGATGCCGATGGCGCGCTGCACGATGCCCGAGTAGAAGTCGACGTTCGGGTAGAGCTTGCGCGACACGAAGTACTCGTCTTCCAAGGCGATCTTCTCGAGCTCCTTGGCCAGCTTGAACAGCGGGTCGTTTTCCAGGCCCAGCTCGGTCAGCACTTCGTTGCAGGTTTCCTGCATCAGCTTGGCGCGCGGGTCGTAGTTCTTGTACACGCGATGGCCGAAGCCCATCAGCTTGACGTTCGAGTTCTTGTCCTTGACCTTCTTGATGAACTCGCCGATCTTTTCCACGCCGCCTTCGCGCTGGATGTCGTACAGCATGTTCAGCGCCGCTTCGTTGGCGCCGCCGTGGGCCGGGCCCCACAGGCACGCCACGCCGGCTGCAATGGCCGCGAAGGGGTTCGTGCCCGACGAGCCGCACAGGCGCACCGTCGAGGTCGAGGCGTTCTGCTCGTGGTCGGCGTGCAGGATGAAGATGCGGTCGAGCGCGCGCTCGAGCACCGGGTTCACCTTGTACTCTTCGCACGGCGTGGCGAACATCATGTGCAGGAAGTTGCCTGCATAGCTGAGTTCGTTCTTCGGGTACATGTACGGCTGGCCGACGGTGTACTTGTAGGCCATGGCCACGAGCGTGGGCATCTTCGCGATCAGGCGGATCGCGGCGATCTCGCGGTGCTCGGGATTGTTGATGTCCGTGCTGTCGTGATAGAAGGCCGACAGGGCGCCCACGAGGCCGGTCATGATGGCCATCGGATGGGCATCACGGCGGAAGCCGCGCAGGAAGAACTGCATCTGCTCGTTGACCATCGTGTGGTTCGTCACGAGCTTGGTGAAGCTGGCCTTCTTGCCTGCGTCCGGCAGCTCGCCGTACAGCAGCAGGTGGCAGGTTTCCATGAAGTCGCAGTTGGTCGCGAGCTGCTCGATGGGGTAGCCGCGGTACAGCAGCTCGCCCTTGTCACCGTCGATGTAGGTGATGGCCGACTGGCAGGCGGCGGTCGACATGAAGCCCGGGTCGTACGTGAACATGCCGGTCTGTGCATACAGCTTGCGGATGTCGATCACGTCGGGCCCGATGGTGCCCTTGTAGATCGGCAGTTCGACGTTGTCGCCGCCATTGCTGAACGACAGCGTGGCCTTGGTATCGGATGCTTTCATTTCGGTTTACTTTCAGAGGTGGATTCAGGACGAAGGAGAAAAAATGGCAGGACGCTGAGCGCCGTCGGTACGCATCAGCTGCAGCAATGCGACCACCTCGGCCCCGGCCCATGCGGGCTCGGGCTCCTTTCTGCACAGCAGCAGGTCGAGGAGGTCGTTGTCCGACAGGTCCATCAATGTCTCCATCGCTCCCGCTTGACCGACGGTCATGTGGGATTCGTGCCGCTCGAAGAAGCGGGCGATGAACAGGTCGTTCTCCAGCAGGCCGCGCCGGCAACGCCACTTGAGCTTGCTCAGCGCGCGTTCGCCGAGCAGCGTATCGGGGGCGTTGGCGGGGGGCGACATAAGTAAGGCTTCTCGGAAAAACCGTCAGATGGCGCGGCGCACCATCAGTTCCTTGATCTTGCCGATGGCCTTGGTCGGGTTCAGGCTCTTCGGGCACACGTCGACGCAGTTCATGATCGTGTGGCAGCGGAACAGGCGGTACGGGTCTTCCAGGTTGTCCAGGCGCTCGGCGGTGGCTTCGTCGCGGCTGTCGGCGATGAAGCGGTAGGCCTGCAGCAGGCCGGCCGGGCCGACGAACTTGTCGGGGTTCCACCAGAAGCTCGGGCAGCTCGTGGAGCAGCTCGCGCACAGGATGCACTCGTACAGGCCGTCGAGCTCTTCACGCTCTTCGGGCGACTGCAGGCGCTCCTTTTCGGGCGGCACGGTGTCGTTCTGCAGGTACGGCTTGATCGAGTTGTACTGCTTGAAGAACTGGGTCATGTCGACGATCAGGTCGCGGATGACGGGCAGGCCCGGCAGCGGCTTGAGCACGACGGTGCCCTTGAGCGTGTTCATGTTGGTCAGGCAGGCCAGACCGTTCTTGCCGTTGATGTTCATCGCGTCGGAGCCGCAGACGCCTTCGCGGCACGAGCGGCGGAACGACAGCGTGGGATCCTGCGCCTTGAGCTTCATCAGGGCGTCCAGCAGCATGCGTTCATGGCCGTCGAGTTCGACCTCGACCGTCTGCATGTAGGGCTTGGCGTCCTTGTCCGGGTCGTAGCGGTAGATCTGGAATGTGCGCTTCATCGTATGGACCTTGTAAATATTCTTAGAACGTGCGGACCTTGGGCGGCACGGATGCCACCGTCAGCGGCTGCAGCTTGACGGGCTTGTACGAGAGGCGGTTGTCCGCGCTGTACCAGAGCGTGTGCTTCATCCAGTTGGCGTCGTCGCGGCCCAGCGGTGCGACCGGGTCGTCCGCGGGACGCTCGTAGTCTTCCACCGTGTGGGCGCCGCGGCATTCCTTGCGGGCGGCGGCCGAGACCATGGTGGCCTGCGCCACTTCGATCAGGTTGTCGACTTCCAGCGCTTCGATGCGGGCGGTGTTGAACACCTTGGACTTGTCCTTCAGGCCGATCGACTTGACGCGCTCGCGCACGGCGGCGATCTTGACCACGCCTTCGTCCATCGAGGCCTGCTTGCGGAACACGGCGGCGTGCTGCTGCATGACGGCGCGGATCTCGCCGGCCACGTCCTGGGCGTATTCGCCGCCGGTGGAGGCTTCGAGCTCGTTCAGGCGCTGCAGGGTGCGGTCGGCCGCATCCTTGGGCAGTTCCTTGTGATCCTTGAGCTTGTCGTTGAACTCGACGATGTGGTTGCCGGCCGCGCGGCCGAACACCAGGAGGTCGAGCAGCGAGTT
This sequence comes from Variovorax sp. V35, assembly GCF_041154465.1. Lineage (NCBI taxonomy): Bacteria > Pseudomonadati > Pseudomonadota > Betaproteobacteria > Burkholderiales > Comamonadaceae > Variovorax > Variovorax sp. V35. Next base: position 5,520,586 of record NZ_AP028666.1, on the reverse strand, counting down.
GGTGCCCAGGCGGTTGGCGCCGTGCACGCTCACGCAGGAGCATTCGCCCACCGCGTACAGGCCGTTGACCACGGCGCTGTTGTCTTCACCCTTCTGGATGACGACCTGGCCGTTGATGTTCGTCGGGATGCCGCCCATCTGGTAGTGGATGGTGGGCACCACGGGAATCGGTTCCTTGGTGACGTCGACGTTGGCGAAGTTGATGCCGATCTCGTAGACCGACGGCAGCCGCTTGTGGATGGTGTCGGCACCCAGGTGGTCCAGCTTCATGTGGATGTAGTCCTTGTTGGGACCACAGCCACGGCCTTCCTTGATTTCCTGGTCCATCGAACGCGACACGAAGTCGCGCGGTGCCAGGTCCTTCAGGGTGGGCGCGTAGCGCTCCATGAAGCGTTCGCCGTTGCTGTTCAGCAGGATCGCGCCTTCGCCGCGGCAGCCTTCGGTCAGCAGCACGCCCGCGCCGGCCACGCCGGTGGGGTGGAACTGCCAGAACTCCATGTCCTGCAGCGGGATGCCCGAACGTGCGGCCATGCCCAAGCCGTCGCCGGTGTTGATGAACGCGTTGGTGGACGCACCGAAGATGCGGCCTGCGCCGCCGGTGGCCAGCAGCACGGTCTTGGCCTGCAGGATGTGCAGGTCGCCGGTTTCCATTTCGAGGGCCGTGACGCCGACCACGTCGCCTTCGTTGTCGCGGATGAGGTCCAGCGCCATCCATTCGACGAAGAACTGGGTGCGGGCTTCGACGTTCTTCTGGTAGAGCGTGTGCAGCATCGCGTGGCCGGTGCGGTCGGCCGCGGCGCAGGCGCGCTGCACGGCCTTCTCGCCGTAGTTGGCCGTGTGGCCGCCGAACGGACGCTGGTAGATCGTGCCGTCGGGGTTGCGGTCGAAGGGCATGCCGAAGTGTTCGAGCTCGTACACGACCTTCGGGGCTTCACGGCACATGAACTCGATCGCGTCCTGGTCGCCGAGCCAGTCGGAACCCTTGATCGTGTCGTAGAAGTGGTAGTGCCAGTTGTCCTCGCTCATGTTGCCGAGCGAGGCGCCCACGCCGCCCTGGGCAGCGACGGTGTGCGAACGGGTCGGGAACACCTTGGAGAGCACGGCCACGTTGAGGCCGGCACGGGCGAGTTGCAGCGAGGCGCGCATGCCGGAGCCGCCGGCACCGACGATCACGACGTCGAACTTGCGCTTGGTGATGTTTTCTTTTGTGTAGGTCATGGTGGGTCAGATCTTCCAAAGCACTTGAATGGCCCAACCCGCACAACCGACAAGCCAGACGATGGTGAAAACTTGCAGCACGAGACGGATGGCGACAGGCTGGACGTAGTCCATCCACACGTCGCGCATGCCGACCCACACGTGATAGAGCAGGGCAACGATCACGGAGAAGGTCAGGACCTTCATCCACTGTGCGGCGAAGATGCCGGCCCACAGGTCGTAACCGATGGGGCCGCGCGAGAAGATCAGCTGCGCGAGCAGGATGATCGTGAACAGCGCCATCAGGGCGCCGGTGATGCGTTGGCTGAGCCAGTCGCGCAGACCGTAGTGCGCGCCGACGACGATGCGCTTGGAGCCGTAATTCACAGACATGGTGGGCTCCTTCTCAGTACAGGCCGAACAGCTTGGCGCCAAGCACCAGCGTGAGGATGATGCTCGCAGCCAGCGTGAAGATGGCCGAGCTGTGACCGAACTCTTTGGTCACGGCGGAGTGGCTCACGTCCATCCAGAGGTGACGCAGGCCGGCGATGAAGTGGTGCAGGTAGGCCCAGATGAGCGCCAGTGCGACGAGCTTGAAGAACCATCCCGGAGCGAAGCCGACGCCGATGTTGAAAGCAGACTTGAATTTCGCGAACGAATAGTCAGATGACAGCGAGGTGTCGAACATCCAGATGATGAAGGGCATCAGCAGGAACATCAGCACACCGCTCACGCGGTGCAGGATCGACACGATGCCGGCCGGCGGCAGCCGGTAGGTCGTGAGATCGGTGAAGGCATTGATGTTCCGGAATTCGCGACGCGGCGGCCGGGGGGGAGTTGCAAGCTCTGTCATAGGGAGATGGCTTTCGTGGCTTTGTGACTTGTTGGCTTGTTCTGAGAGCGAACGCTTTTGTTTCTTCTGCGGAATGCAAACAACGCAAAATTCTATTGCAATGCACCATCGCGCATCGGACGCACAGGAGTCAACGCACTGCGGCAGTCGGATGCTCGGGGCTCGAGGTCGCGTTGCGCGGGCTGAGTGTGCGCGTTTGTGCCCGCGCGGGCGAGGTTCTTCGGCGCCATCGGATCAGCCCAGCTGGTTGCGGTAGTGGTGGGTGTCGGTGCGGTACAGGCCGCGGCGCAGTTCCATCGGCATGTCGTGGTACGTGTGCGCCACGCGCTCCACGCTCAGCAGCGGCATCTGCAGCGGCACGTCGAGCAGCTGCGCCTGTTCGGCATCGGGCAGCACGGCGCGGATCTTTTCTTCGGCGCGCACCATGCGCACGCCGAACTCGGTTTCGAACATCGCGTACATCGGGCCGGGCCAGGCGCGCAGCCGGTCGGCCGTGAGGCCCTTGAAGGGCGCGCCGGGCAGCCAGAGGTCTTCGAGGATGGTCGGCACGCCGCCATAGGCGAGCACGCGGCGCACCTGCAGCACGGCGTCGCCGGTGCGCAGGCTCAGCGCGCGCGCCACGTCGGCCGAGGCGCGCAGGCGCTTGCAGTCGACGATGGTGCGCTCGGCCGGGCCTTCGGCGCTCGGGCTGCCGGCGTCGGGCACGAGCTTGAGAAAACGGTACTGCACATGCTGCTCGGCATGCGTGGCCACGAAGGTGCCCTTGCCCTGGCGGCGCACCACCAGGTTTTCGGCCGCCAGCTCGTCGATCGCCTTGCGCACCGTGCCCTGGCTCACGCGGTAGCGCACGGCCAGGTCCATCTCGCTGGGGATGGGCTCGCCCGGCTTCCACTCGCCGGCCTGCAGGCTCTGCAGGATCAGGGTCTTGATCTGCTGGTAGAGCGGACTGAAGGACGGCGTCGTGGGCTCGTCGAGGGTGGAGGGCGTGTTCATGGCAGCGGTGGGGTGCGCCGTGGCGGACCCCCAGAGGATATCTTATATAAGACATAAGACGGCCTTTGTCGAATCGGCTTAAAATGCGGCCCGGTCCCGCGCCGCGGGAAAGCTTCCCCCCGCTGGACCGCGGCGCCCCACGAGAGCGCTAACCCGTTTCACCACCTTCTGGAGTCTTCCCATGAGCAAAAAGCCTGTCCGCGTTGCCGTTACCGGTGCCGCCGGTCAAATCGGTTACGCCCTGTTGTTCCGTATCGCTTCCGGCGAAATGCTCGGCAAAGACCAGCCGGTCATCCTGCAACTGCTCGAAATCCCCGACGAGAAGGCCCAGAAGGCGCTCAAGGGCGTGATGATGGAGCTCGACGACTGCGCCTTCCCGCTGCTGGCCGGCATGGAAGCCCACGGCGACCCGATGACCGCCTTCAAGGACGCCGACTACGCCCTGCTGGTCGGTTCGCGCCCCCGTGGTCCCGGCATGGAACGTGCCGAGCTGCTGGCCGTCAACGGCGCCATCTTCACGGCACAAGGCAAGGCGCTGAACGCCGTCGCCTCGCGCAACGTGAAGGTGCTGGTCGTCGGCAACCCCGCCAACACCAACGCCTACATCGCCATGAAGTCGGCACCGGACCTGCCGCGCAAGAACTTCACCGCCATGCTGCGCCTGGACCACAACCGCGCTGCCAGCCAGATCGCCGCCAAGACCGGCAAGGCCGTGGCCGACATCGAGAAGCTCACCGTCTGGGGCAACCACTCGCCCACGATGTACGCCGACTACCGCTTTGCGACCATCAACGGCGAAAGCGTCGCCAAGATGATCAACGACCAGGAATGGAACGCCAACACCTTCCTGCCGACCGTCGGCAAGCGCGGCGCGGCCATCATCGAAGCGCGCGGCCTGTCGTCGGCTGCCTCGGCCGCCAACGCCGCCATCGACCACATGCGCGACTGGGCCCTGGGCACCAACGGCAAGTGGGTCACGATGGGCATCCCGTCGGACGGCCAGTACGGCATTCCGAAGGACGTGATGTTCGGCTTCCCGGTCACCTGCGAAAACGGTGAGTACAAGCTGGTCGAAGGCCTCGAGATCGACGCATTCAGCCAGGAACGCATCAACAAGACGCTCGAAGAGCTCGAAGGCGAACGCGCCGGCGTCGCCCACCTGCTGTAAGTCAAGCAAGCCGACCGCATGCTCGACTGGAACCCCGCGCTCTACCGTCGCTACGAGGACGAGCGCACCCGGCCCGCACAGGAACTCCTGGCGCGGGTCCCGCTTGCCGAGGCCGCCCATGTGGTCGACCTCGGATGCGGACCGGGCAATTCCACCGAGCTGCTGGCACATCGGTTCCCCTCGGCGCAAGTCACGGGCACCGACAACTCCGAAGCCATGCTGGTCAGCGCGCGCGAGCGCCTGCCGGCGGCGCGCTTCGAGTTGAGCGACATCGCGACCTGGGCACCGCGTGAAAAAGAAGCGCCCGATCTCATTTATGCCAACGCGTCCCTGCAATGGGTGCCGGATCACGAAACGCTGATCCCCCGCCTGTTCGACGCGCTGGCCCCGGGCGGCGTGCTTGCCGTCCAGATGCCCGACAACCGCCAGGAGCCCACGCACCGCCTGATGCGCGCGGTGGCGGCCGAAGCGCCCTGGGCCGAGCCCATCGGCGACGCCGACAAGCTGCGCACCTTGCTGCTGCCGCTCGGCGGCTACTACGACTTGCTGGCCGCGCGTGCGGCCCATGTCGATGTCTGGCACACCATCTACCAGCACCCGATGGCCAATGCCGCGGCCATCGTCGAATGGGTGCGCGGCACGGGCCTGAAGCCCTTTGTCGACCGCCTGCCGCCCGACCTGCAGGCGAGCTACCTCGCCGAATACGAACGTCGGGTGGACGAGGCCTACCCGCTGCGCACCGACGGCAAGCGCCTGCTCGCCTTCCCGCGCATGTTCATCGTGGCGCACAAGAAAAAAGACGCATGACGACGAAGACCGCCGCTGCCCATCCCGCGGACGTGCTGCTCGGCGCACAGGCCGGCGCCGTGACCCTGCCGGTGTGCGACCACTACAGCGGCGTCGAAGCCCGCATGAAGAAGAGCCTCGCGCTCCAGGCCGAGATGGCGCAGGAGTTCGGCGCCTGCGTGTTCGACGTCACCCTCGACTGCGAAGACGGCGCCCCGGTCGGCGGCGAGGCGGAGCATGCCGCGCTCGTCACCGAGCTCGCGCTGGCCGCCCAGCCCGGCATGCGTGTCGGCGTGCGCGTGCACCCGGTCGACCACCCGGCCTTTGCCGGCGATGTGGTCACCATCGCCGGACGCGCCGGCCAGCGGCTGAGCCACCTCATGGTGCCCAAGGTCGAATCCGTGGCCGATGTGTGTCAGGCTGTTGCCGCGCTCGACGCCGCCGATGCCGGCGCGCTGCCGCTGCATGTGCTCATCGAATCGCCCCTGGCGGTGCACAACGCCTTCGAAATCGCCGCGCATCCGCGCGTGCAGTCGCTGAGCTTCGGCCTCATGGATTTCGTGTCGGCGCATGCCGGCGCCATTCCCGCCGACGGCATGGGCGCGGCGGGGCAGTTCAGCCACCCGCTGGTCGTGCGTGCCAAGCTGGCACTGGCCTCGGCGGCGCATGCCTACGGCAAGGTGCCTTCGCACTGCGTGGTCACCGAGTTCAACGACACCGATGCGATGCGCCTGGCGGCCCGCAAGGCGGCCACCGAATTCGGCTACACGCGCATGTGGAGCATCCACCCGAACCAGATCCGGCCGATCCTCGAGGCCTTCGCGCCCGACGAGGCGCAGATTCAAATTGCCACAAAAATCATTACAAAAGCCGCAGACGCGGATTGGGCACCGACACAAATTGATGGCACATTGCACGACCGCGCGAGCTACCGCCACTTCTGGCAGGTCCTGACGCGCGCCCACGCAACAGGGCGCGCGTTGCCCTCCGAGGCGAAAGCCTGGTTTGCATCGCGGTCTCCTGAAACCCACTGAATCAGCCTGAAGGAACCCCGCTCATGAAGAAAATTGCACTGATCGCCGCCGTTGCGCTGGCCCTGCCTTTCGCCGCCGTGGCCCAGAACGCCACCGCCACCAAGCCGGCTGCGGCCAAGGCCGAAGCCAAGAAGACCCCGCCGAAGCGCCAGGTCACCCGCAAGGCGGCCAAGGCCGTCGAAGAGGTCACGCCGATCACCGACGACACCAACATCGTGCTGTCCGAGTCCGACCTGGCCGTGGCGCAACGCGTGTCCATCGGCAAGGCCCAGTGCGAACTCGGCGCCGACGTGACCGTCACGCCCGACGAGAAGAAGCCCGGCTTCTTCACCGTGACCACCAAGGGCCTGAAGTACCGCATGCACCCGGTCGAAAGCCGCACCGGCGCCATCCGCCTCGAAGACCCGCGTGCCGGCGCCATGTGGCTCCAGCTGGGCAACAAGTCGATGCTGATGAACCAGAAGGCCGGCCTGCGCATCGCCGACGAATGCCAGACCGCCGCCCAGGTCGCCTTCGCCGACGAGATGAAGAAGAACCCCCCGAAGGCCCTTTTCGAAGGTGCCGACGCAGCCAAGAAGTAAGAAGAGCACTGAACCCGGGGTGCGGCGCGGCTCTTGCTTGGCCGCTAGAGACCGCTGCGCACACCCGATAGCCTAGTTTCCGGAGAAAAGAAGATGTTGCAAGCCTACGTTGATCATGTTGCCGAACGCGCCGCGCTCGGTATCCCGCCGCTGCCCCTGAGCGCAAAGCAGACCGCCGAAGCGATCGAGCTCCTGAAGAGCGCGAACGCCAAGGACGGCGCCTTCCTGCTGGACCTGCTCACCTACCGTGTGCCCGCCGGCGTCGACGACGCCGCCAAGGTCAAGGCGAGCTACCTCGCGGCCGTGGCCCACGGCACCGAGAAGAACGCGTTCATCTCGCGCGCCCGCGCCACTGAACTGCTCGGCACCATGCTCGGCGGCTACAACATCAGCCCCATGATCGACCTGCTGGACGACGCCGAAGTCGGCGCTGTCGCAGCCGAAGGCCTGAAGAAGACCCTGCTGATGTTCGACCAGTTCCACGACGTCAAGGAAAAGGCCGACAAGGGCAACGCCCACGCCAAGGGCGTGCTGCAAAGCTGGGCCGATGCCGAGTGGTTCACCAGCCGCCCGGAAGTGCCGCAAAGCATCACCGTCAGCATCTTCAAGGTGGCTGGCGAAATCAACACCGACGACCTGTCGCCCGCTCCTGATGCGACGACGCGTCCCGACATTCCGATGCACGCCCTGGCGATGCACAAGAACGCCCGCCCCGGTATCGTCCCTGAAGAAGACGGCAAGCGCGGCCCGGTGAAGTTCATCGAAGACCTGCGCGCGCGCGGCCACCTCGTGGCCTACGCCGGCGACGTGGTCGGCACGGGTTCGTCGCGCAAGAGCGCCACCAACTCGGTGCTGTGGTTCACCGGCGAAGACATTCCCTTCGTGCCGAACAAGCGTTTCGGCGGCGTCTGCCTCGGCGGCAAGATCGCTCCCATCTTCTACAACACGATGGAAGACTCGGGCGCACTGCCCATCGAGCTCGACGTGACGCAGATGAATATGGGCGACGTGGTCGAGCTGCGTCCCTATGAAGGCAAGGCCCTGAAGGACGGCCAGGTCATCGCCGAATTCCAGGTCAAGAGCGACGTGCTGTTCGACGAAGTGCGCGCCGGCGGCCGCATTCCGCTGATCATCGGCCGCGGCCTCACGGCCAAGGCGCGCGAGGCGCTGGGCCTGCCCGTCTCCACGCTGTTCCGCCTGCCGCAAAGCCCGGTCGACACCAAGAAGGGCTTCTCGCTCGCACAGAAGATGGTCGGCCGCGCCTGCGGCCTGCCCGAAGGCCAGGGCGTGCGCCCGGGCACGTACTGCGAACCCAAGATGACCTCGGTCGGCTCGCAGGACACCACCGGCCCGATGACCCGCGACGAGCTGAAGGACCTGGCCTGCCTGGGCTTCTCGGCCGACCTCGTGATGCAGTCGTTCTGCCACACGGCGGCGTACCCCAAGAAGGTCGACGTCAAGATGCACCACGAACTGCCCGAGTTCATGGCCAACCGCGGCGGCGTGTCGCTGCGTCCGGGCGACGGCGTGATCCACAGCTGGCTCAACCGCCTGCTGACGCCCGACACCGTGGGCACGGGCGGCGACAGCCACACCCGCTTCCCCATCGGCATCAGCTTCCCCGCGGGCTCCGGCCTCGTGGCCTTCGCGGCCGCCACCGGCGTGATGCCGCTGGACATGCCCGAATCGGTGCTGGTGCGCTTCAAGGGCAAGATGCAGCCCGGCGTCATGCTGCGTGACCTGGTCAATGCCATTCCGCTGTACGCCATCAAGTCGGGCCTGCTGACCGTGGCCAAGCAAGGCAAGAAGAACATCTTCTCGGGCCGCATCCTCGAGATCGAAGGCCTGCCCGACCTGAAGGTGGAACAAGCCTTCGAACTGAGCGACGCCTCGGCCGAACGCTCGGCCGCCGGTTGCACGGTGCACCTGAACAAGGAACCGATCCAGGAGTACATCAACAGCAACATCACGCTGATGAAGTGGATGATTGCCGAAGGCTACGCCGACGCCCGCACGCTGGCACGCCGCATCGCCGCGCAGGAAGCCTGGCTCAAGGACCCGCAGCTGCTCAAGGGCGATGCCGACGCCGAGTACGCCGCCGTCATCGAGATCGACCTGGCCGAGATCCACGAACCCATCGTGGCCTGCCCGAACGACCCGGACGACGTGAAGACGCTGAGCGACGTGGCCGGTGCCACCATCGACGAAGTGTTCATCGGCTCGTGCATGACCAACATCGGCCACTTCCGCGCCGCATCGAAGCTGCTCGAAGGCAAGCGCGACATCCCGGTCAAGCTGTGGATCGCACCGCCGACCAAGATGGACGCGCAGCAGCTCACCGAGGAAGGCCATTACGGCGTGTTCGGCAACGCCGGCGCGCGCACCGAAATGCCGGGCTGCTCGCTGTGCATGGGCAACCAGGCACAGGTGCGCGAAGGCGCGACGGTGATGTCGACCAGCACCCGCAACTTCCCGAACCGTCTGGGCAAGAACACCAACGTGTACCTGGGCTCGGCCGAACTGGCCGCCATCTGCTCGCGCCTGGGCCGCATCCCGACCCGCGAGGAGTACATGGCCGCCACGGGCGTGATCGACGCGTCCAGCGCGCAGATCTACCAGTACCTGAACTTCGACAAGATCGAAGACTACAAGGGCGTGGCGGACACGGTCACGGCCTGAGGGTCGTTGCAGCCGGCGAGCGATTCGCCGGCCTCATGAAAAAGCCCCGCTTCGGCGGGGCTTTTTCATGGGCGTTCGCTGCCGGTGTCAGCCCGGCGGCGGATTCGGCTTCAGGTGTTCCTGCCCCTTCAGCACCATCGCCATGCCGGCGGGGCCGCCCACCGCGTAGGGCAGCGAGGCCTGCAGCGAATGGGCGAAGTCGCCGCGGTACAGCTTGGCGCCCTGGTGGGTCAGGTTCGAGTTGGCGTCGATGTAGATCGACTCGCCCAGCCCCGACCACAGCCGGCAGAAACCGTAGTCTTCCGACAGGTAGCGCCGCGTGACCGGGTCGACCATCACGTCGAAGAAGCGGTAGTGCAGCCCGCGGTCGGCTTCGCCGATGCTGTCGGGCACGTACTGCAGGTCGGGATAGGCGGCCATGAGTCGCTCGAACACACCGCGCCGGATCGCCATGAAGCCCGTGGGCGCCTCGGTCATCTTCATGAAGCCGTCGGGCTGCACCTCGAGCTCGATCTGCGATGCGCCTTCTTCGGCCTTGGCATTGACCGTGTAGCGCGTGAACGCGGCCTCGAACTGCTGCTGCGTGGTGCCGGCCGCCACGCCGCCGGCTGGCCAGTCTTCGCGCTTGAGCGGGTAGACGCCGGCGGCGATGTCGTAGCCCGACAGCAGCAGGCGGAACGCCGCCTCGGCCGAGAAGCCGATGTCCGCGTCGATCCAGAACAGGTGGGTCCACTCCGTGTTGGCCAGGAACTGGGCCACGCAGTTGTTGCGTGCACGCGTGACCAGGCTTTCGCCCTGGTGCATCAGCACCTGCATCTTCATGCCGGCGCGCTCGGCATTGATGGTGAAGTTCAGCAGCGACGCCACGTAGTTCTGGAAGAACTTGCCGTCGTGGCTCGGCGTCACGATCACGGGGTAGAAGTGCCGGAGTTCGGACGGATCGAGCATGCGAGGGGGCTCCGTGGGGCGAGGGTCTGGCTAGCGGGCAGGGCGCTGCATCAGGCCCTGCAGCAGGGTGTCGTAGGTCTGCGTGGCCGCCGCGTCGCCGGGCAGGTAGCGCGCGATGAGTGCGCGTTGCCGGTCGCGGTAGGCCTGGGCCTGGGCGTCGTGCCCGTCGATGGCTTCGAGCACGCGGGCGCTGCCCGCGGCCACGTCGTTTTCTGTGTAGTAGTAGCCCAGGTCGGCGCACAGGTGGGCGTTGTGCACCAGCGGATAGCCCTGCCAGCAGGTCTCGAGGTAGAAGTAGTTGAGCGGGTTCTCCCACTGGTGGGAGACCACGATGTCGGTGTTCTGCGCCAGGAACACCGGGGTTTCGTGCCGGCCCAGGAAGACCGCCTTGTGCTGGCGCACCAGGTCGAGCTGGTTCATCAGCGTGATGAACTCCATGCTGTCCTTGGCCATGCGCTCCACGTTCGTGACCTGCAGCAGCGCGATCGCGTCGGGGCGGGCGCGGTAGGCCAGCTCGGCGATCAGGATGGGGTAGACGCAGAACTTCACCACATTGATGTTCGGCTCCATCACGCTGAGCCGCCGCGGGCCGCTGCGCGGCTGGTACGCGCCGCCGTCGGGCAGGGCGCGGGCGCGCTCTTGCAGGAACACCGGGCTCCAGACGAAGGGCACGGCGCGCGCCTCGGCGCGACGCAGCACCTCGAAGTACGGCTGGCTGATGTGGGCCACCTGCGGAACCATCCAGATGTCGTCGTAGCGCTGGTTGATGAACAGGTTGCGGCCCCACAGCGGCTTGCCGAACAGCATCGACTCCATCGCGTGCACGTACTCGAAGCCGCAGCAGTACGACACCAGCCGCGCGCCGCGGCGCTTGAGGTGGTCGGTCTGGTCGCCGTCGATCTGGCCGCCCAGCTCGATCAGCACATCCACGCTGTCCTTGGCCGCTTCGAAAGTCACGGTCGGCCAGCGGGCCTGGTCCCAGGGCAGGGCGGGGGTGATGGGGGTGGCGGTGGTGTTGACCAGCACCACCGAGGCGACGCTGGGGCAGTGCTTCAGCGCCTCTGCCAGGAACACGGCGTTCTGCTTGATGCCGTTGTTCCAGAGGGTCTCGGCCTCGTGGTGAAGGCCGATCGTGATGCCGATGCGCAGGCCGGCACCCGAGGCGGTGGTCATTGGTTTTCGCGGGGGATGTAGCCCGTCAGGCGCCAGCCTTGGGGTTCGAGGCGGAAGCTGACTTTTTCGAAGACCGTCTTGTCGTTGGTCAGGCGGGTGGCGAAGTCGACGTTGGCGTACAGGCCTGCAGGGATGCCGGTGCTGTCGTCCAGGTAGCGGATGCGGGTCACGCTGGCCCAGTCACGGCGGGCCACGACGCCCACGGTCTGGCGCGAGCGTTGCGTGTTGGCAACGAATTCGGCCTTGGGAAAGCGAGTCTTCACAAACGCAGACGCGGTATCCCAGATCTCTCCCGCCCGGTTCTCATCGATCTGCTTGAGGCTGCTGAGGCCCGCCTGGACGAGTTCGTCGGCGGAGTTGCCGTCCTGCGCCAGGGCGCAGGAACCGGCCAGGGCCAGCGTGCATGCGGCCAGGAAACGGGGGAGAAACGGCTTCATTGGGCACCTTTTGTGAGGAAAACCGCTGTGACAGACAGCGGCGGCGATTCTAGGCGGGGCGTTCGGATCGACGTTCCACAGCGACATCGCCGCGCCCGGATTTGTCGCCAATCGTGAAAGTTTGTGAACTAAATCATCATTTCACGGTTTCCGGTAGACCGAAATGGCTGCAAATGTAAACGGCTGCGTACATTACCGCGTCCATTGTGAACGTCAGGGTAACTACGACCCTGGCTGGGGCGACGAACCGCGGGCGGTCGTTGCCTTCCTCCGCCGTTGATACCGCGCCCGCCCTCTGCGAACCGAGCTCGAAGAATATGAACAAGTCTTACCGAAGTATCTGGAATGAAGCCCTGGGGGCCTGGGTTGCGGCGTCTGAAATTACTTCGGCTCGGGGGAAGAAGAGCGGTTCGCGGGTTGCTGCGGCGGTGGCGGTCGCCGTAGTTTCGGTGGCAGCGGGGTGGGCACCAGGAGCGCATGCGGCTTATACCGGCAACCAGGCGAACGCCGGGACTACCAGTGGTACGGGAAGCGGCGGGATTGCTATCGGAGCAGGCAATACCGCTGCTCTTGGACAAGCCAGTGCCTCGAATTCCAATGCAGTTGCCATCGGATTCAAGGCCAGCGCTTTGTTTGCGAATGCAATTGCTTTGGGCAACACAGCCATCGCAGGGAACACCAATGCGACGGCATTGGGTAGCACCGCCAGTGCTTCAGGCGCCAACGCGACAGCAGTAGGCAGCGGTGCCGTTGCCAATAGCACCAGCGCGACAGCACTGGGGAATACCGCCAACGCATCCAACACCTACGCGACGGCAGCGGGCTTCAATGCCAGGGCCCGCGGTGATGGCTCGACCGCTCTTGGTCAGGACTCAATTGCAGCCAACACGGCTGACGTCGCCATCGGTCGTGGTGCAAACACCACGGGCAGTGGCGGCTTCAACATCGCAATCGGCCACAACGCCAATGCCACCTCGTCGGATGGGAGCGCGACGGCGATCGGTTCCGGGGCCAAGGCGACTGGCGGCGGCGGCGCGTTCGCCCTTGGTAACGATGCTAATGCCGATGGCGCGTCGTCTGTGGCCATCGGTGGTGGCAATGGGTCTGGCGGCGGTGGCTCCGTGGCCTCGGGTGATCAAGCGGTTGCCATTGGCCGATATACCAACGCTGGCGGCACGAACAGTGTGGCGATTGGCGGCAACTCGACAGCGGATAGCGGTGCAAAGAGCGCCGGCGCCAACGCCATAGCGATTGGCGCGGGAGCCAATGCCGGAACTGACAACAGTGTGGCGCTCGGCAGCAACAGTTCGACGGCAACGGCGGTCGCCGTTTCCAGCGCAACAGTCAATGGGGTCGTGCTCAGCGGATTTGCCGGTACCGCGCCGGTTGGTGTGGTGAGCGTTGGCTCGGGGGGGAAGGAGCGTCAGATCACCAACGTGGCTGCGGGCCAGGTGACCTCGACTTCGACCGATGCGATCAATGGCAGCCAGTTGTTCTCCGTTGCCAGCGCGGTGGGGTCGTTATCGACATCGACCTCCACGGGGTTGAGCACTGCCACTAGCGGCATCTCGAGCCTTTCTACGGGCCTGAGCACCACGAACAGCAACGTCGCCAGCCTGTCGACCTCCACATCGTCGGGCCTGAGCACGGCGAGCAGTCGCATCAACAGCCTGTCGACTTCGACGTCGTCGGGACTGAGCACGGCCACGAGCAGCATCTCGAGCCTGTCGACCGGCCTGAGCACCACGAACAGCAACGTCGGCAGTCTTTCGACCTCCACGTCGACCGGCCTCAGCACGACCAACAGCCGCATCGACAGCCTTTCGACATCGACGTCGAGTGGTCTGAGCACGGCGACCAGTGGCATCTCCAGTCTGTCGACTGGCCTGAGCACAACGAACAGCAACGTCGGCAGCTTGTCGACCTCCACATCGTCGGGCCTGAGCACCAGCAGCAGCCGCATCGACAGCCTGTCGACGTCGACGTCGAGTGGCCTGAGCACGACCAACAGCAACGTCAGCAGCCTGTCGACCTCCACGTCGTCGGGTCTGAGCACGACCAACAGCCGCATCGACAGCCTCTCGACGTCCACGTCGTCTGGCCTGAGCACCGCTGCCAGTGGCATCTCCAGCCTCTCCACGGGGTTGAGCACAACGAACAGCAACGTCAGTAGCCTGTCGACATCGACGTCGTCTGGCTTGAGCACGGCCACGAGCGGCATCTCGAGCCTGTCCACCGGTCTGAGCACGACGAACAGCAACGTCAGCAGCTTGTCGACCTCCACGTCGTCCGGCCTGAGCACCAGCAGCAGCCGCATCGACAGCCTTTCGACATCGACGTCGTCCGGTCTGAGCACGGCGACCAGTGGCATCTCGAGTCTGTCGACTGGCCTGAGCACGACCAACAGCAACGTCAGCAGTCTTTCGATCTCCACGTCGTCGGGTCTGAGCACCGCGACCAGCGGCATCTCCAGCCTGTCGACTGGCCTTAGCACCACGAACAGCAACGTGAGCAGCCTGTCGACTTCGACGTCGTCTGGTTTGAGCACGGCCACGAGCGGCATCTCCAGCCTGTCCACCGGCTTGAGCACGACCAACAGCAACGTCGGCAGCCTTTCGACGTCGACGTCGTCGGGTCTGAGCACGGCGACCAGCGGAATCTCGAGCCTGTCCACGGGCTTGAGCACGACGAACAGCAATGTGGGCAGCCTGTCAACGTCCACGTCGACTGGCCTGAGCACGACCAACAGCCGCATCGACAGCCTGTCGACGTCGACTTCAAGCGGTCTGAGCACCGCCACGAGCGGCATCTCGAGCCTGTCCACAGGTCTGAGCACGACGAACAGCAACGTCAGCAGCTTGTCGACGGGCCTGAGCACGACCAACAGCAGCGTCAGCAGCCTGTCGACTTCGACCTCGTCCGGCCTGAGCACGGCCACGAGCAGCATCTCCAGCCTGTCCACGGGCTTGAGCACCACGAACAGCAACGTGGGTAGCTTGTCGACCTCGACATCGTCGGGTCTGAGCACGACCAACAGCCGCATCGACAGTCTCTCGACGTCCACGTCGAGCGGCCTGAGCACTGCGACCAGTGGAATCTCGAGCCTGTCCACGGGGCTGAGCACGACGAACAGCAACGTGAGCAGCCTGTCGACATCGACGTCGTCGGGCCTGAGCACTGCCACGAGCGGCATCTCCAGCTTGTCCACGGGCCTGAGCACCACGAACAGCAACGTCAGCAGCTTGTCGACGTCCACGTCGTCCGGTTTGAGTACCGCTGCGAGCGGCATCAACAGTCTGTCGACGGGCCTGAGCACGACCAACAGCAATGTGAGCAGCCTGTCGACGTCCACGTCGTCCGGCCTGAGCACGGCCACGAGCAGCATCGACAGCCTCTCGACCTCCACCTCGAGCGGTCTGAGCACTGCCACCAGCGGTATCTCGAGCCTGTCGACGGGCTTGAGCACCACGAACAGCAATGTCAGCAGCTTGTCGACCTCGACGTCGAGCGGCTTGAGCACGGCAACCAGCGGCATCTCTAGTCTGTCGTCGGGCCTGAGCACGACCAACAGCAACGTCAGCAGCCTGTCGACCTCGACGTCGTCGGGCTTGAGTACGGCAACCAGCGGTATCTCTAGTCTGTCTACGGGCCTGAGCACGACCAACAGCAACGTGAGCAGCCTGTCGACTTCGACGTCGTCCGGCCTGAGCACCGCGACCAGCGGCATCTCCAGCCTTTCGACCGGTCTCAGCACCACGAACAGCAACGTCGGCAGCCTGTCGACCTCGACGTCATCCGGCCTGAGCACCGCTGCCAGTGGTATCTCGAGCCTGTCCACGGCTCTGAGCAGCACCAACAGCAACCTGGACAGCCTTTCGACGTCTACGTCGTCGGGCCTGAGCACCGCGACCAGTGGCATCGCCAGCCTGTCGACGGGCTTGAGCACCACGAACAGCAACGTGGGCAGCTTGTCGACCTCGACGTCCAGCGGTTTGAGCACGACCAACAGTCGAATCGATAGCCTTTCGACCTCCACATCGTCGGGCCTGAGCACCGCCACGAGCAGCATCGACAGCCTCTCGACGTCTACGTCGAGCGGTCTGAGCACGGCGACCAGTGGCATCACCAGCTTGTCCACGGGCCTGAGCACGACCAATAGCAACGTCAGCAGCCTCTCGACCTCGACGTCGTCTGGTCTGAGCACCGCGACCAGCGGTATCTCCAGCCTGTCCACGGCTCTGAGCAGCACCAACAGCAACCTGAACAGCCTCTCGACTTCGACGTCGTCGGGTCTGAGCACTGCCACGAGCAGCATCGATAGCTTGTCGACGTCGACTTCGAGCGGTCTGAGCACAGCGACCAGCGGCATCGCCAGCTTGTCCACGAGCCTGAGCACGACCAACAGCAATGTGAGCAGCCTGTCGACTTCGACATCGTCGGGCCTGAGCACTGCGACCAGTGGCATCGCCAGCCTGTCGACTTCGACGTCCAGTGGTTTGAGCACGACCAACAGTCGAATCGATAGCCTTTCGACCTCCACATCCTCGGGTCTGAGCACGGCGACGAGTGGCATCGAGAGCCTGTCGACCGGGCTGAGCACCACGAACAGCAACGTGAGCAGCTTGTCGACGTCGACTTCGAGCGGTCTGAGCACCGCGACCAGCGGCATCTCGAGCTTGTCGACGGGCCTGAGCACGACGAACAGCAACGTGAGCAGCCTGTCGACTTCTACGTCGAGTGGCCTGAGCACGGCGACCAGCGGGATCTCTAGCCTGTCCACGAGCCTGAGCACGACAAACAGCAATGTCAGCAGCCTGTCGACCTCCACTTCGAGCGGCTTGAGCACAGCCACGAGTGGCATCGACAGCCTGTCGACTGGTCTGAGCACGACCAACAGCAACGTCAGCAGCCTGTCGACTTCCACGTCGTCTGGCCTCAGCACCGCCACGAGCGGCATCTCCAGCCTGTCTACAGGCCTGAGCACCACGAACAGCAATGTGGGCAGCCTGTCGACTTCGACATCGTCGGGTCTGAGCACAGCCAACAGCCGTATCGACAGCCTGTCGACGTCCACGTCGAGCGGCCTCAGCACCACGAACAGCAACCTGGACAGCCTTTCGACCTCGACGTCGAGTGGCTTGAGCACGGCGACCAGCGGCATCTCCAGCTTGTCGACGGGCCTGAGCACGACGAACAGCAATGTGAGCAGCTTGTCGACGTCTACGTCGTCGGGTTTGAGCACGGCCACGAGCGGCATCTCCAGCCTGTCCACGGGCCTGAGCACGACGAACAGCAACGTGGGCAGCCTGTCGACTTCGACATCGTCGGGTCTGAGCACGGCGACCAGTGGGATCTCCAGCCTGTCCACGGGCCTGAGCACGACGAACAGCAACGTGAGTAGCCTGTCGACCTCGACGTCGTCTGGTTTGAGCACGGCTACGAGCAGCATCGATAGCCTTTCGACTTCGACGTCGTCGGGTTTGAGCACGGCGACCAGTGGGATCTCCAGCCTGTCGACCGGTCTGAGCACCACGAACAGCAACGTCAGCAGCCTGTCGACGTCCACGTCGTCGGGCTTGAGCACGGCCACGAGCAGCATTGATAGCCTTTCGACGTCGACGTCGTCGGGTCTGAGCACCGCCACCAGCGGGATCTCCAGCCTGTCGACCGGTCTGAGCACCACCAACAGCAACGTCAGCAGCCTTTCGACGTCGACGTCGTCGGGGCTCAGCACGGCGACCAGTGGCATCTCCAGCCTGTCCACTGGCCTGAGCACTACGAACAGCAACGTCAGCAGCCTGTCGACCTCGACCTCGTCCGGTCTGAGCACGGCCACGAGCAGCATCGACAGTCTCTCGACGTCGACGTCGTCCGGTTTGAGCACCGCTACCAGCGGTATCTCCAGCCTGTCCACGGGCCTGAGCACGACCAACAGCAACGTCAGCAGCCTCTCGACCTCGACGTCGTCCGGCTTGAGCACTGCGACGAGCAGCATCGACAGCCTGTCGACTTCGACGTCGTCTGGTTTGAGCACGGCCACCAGCGGTATCTCCAGCCTGTCCACGGGTCTGAGCACGACGAACAGCAACGTGAGCAGCCTGTCGACCTCGACGTCCTCTGGTTTGAGCACCGCGACCAGTGGCATCTCCAGCCTGTCTACCGGCCTCAGCTCCACGAACAGCAACCTGGACAGCCTTTCGACCTCCACGTCGAGCGGTCTGAGCACTGCAACCAGTGGAATTTCGAGCCTGTCGACTTCGACGTCGTCGGGCCTGAGCACGACCAACAGCCGTATCGATAGCCTTTCGACATCCACGTCGAGCGGCCTGAGCACGGCGACGAGCAGCATCGACAGCCTCTCGACGTCTACGTCCTCGGGTCTGAGCACTGCGACCAGCGGCATCTCTAGCCTGTCCACTGGCTTGAGCACGACCAACAGCAACGTCAGCAGCCTGTCGACCTCCACGTCGAGCGGCCTGAGCACGGCGACGAGCAACATCGACAGCCTATCGACGTCCACGTCGTCTGGTTTGAGCACTGCCACCAGCGGTATCTCCAGCCTGTCGACTGGCTTGAGCACGACAAACAGCAATGTGAGCAGCCTGTCGACCTCGACGTCGTCCGGCTTGAGCACGGCGACGAGCAACATCGACAGCCTTTCGACGTCTACGTCCTCTGGTTTGAGCACCGCGACCAGTGGTATCTCCAGCCTGTCGACCGGCCTGAGCACGACGAACAGCAACGTCAGCAGCCTCTCGACCTCGACCTCGTCGGGTCTGAGCACCGCCACCAGCGGCATCTCCAGCCTGTCCACTGGGTTGAGCACGACGAACAGCAACGTCGGCAGCCTCTCGACCTCCACGTCGTCGGGTTTGAGCACGGCGAACAGCAGCATTAGCAGCTTGTCGACGTCTACATCGTCCGGCCTGAGCACGGCCACGAGCAGCATCGACAGCCTGTCGACGGGCTTGAGCACGGCGACCAGTGGCTTCTCGAGCCTGTCCACCGGCCTGAGCACCACCAACAGCAACCTGGACAGCTTGTCGACGTCCACGTCGAGCGGCTTGAGCACGGCCACCAGCGGTATCTCCAGCCTGTCCACGGGTCTGAGCACCACGAACAGCAACGTCAGCAGCTTGTCGACCTCGACCTCGTCCGGTCTGAGCACGGCCACGAGCAGCATCGACAGTCTTTCGACTTCGACGTCGTCTGGTTTGAGCACTGCCACCAGTGGCATCAACAGCCTGTCGACCGGTCTGAGCACGACCAACAGCAATGTGAGCAGCCTGTCGACGTCCACGTCGTCAGGGCTGAGCACGGCGACCAGCGGCATCGCCAGCCTGTCCACCGGCCTGAGCACCACCAATAGCAACCTGGACAGCTTGTCGACATCCACCTCGAGCGGCTTGAGCACGGCAACCAGTGGTATTTCGAGCCTGTCGACTTCGACGTCGTCTGGTTTGAGTACTGCGACCAGCGGTATCTCCAGCTTGTCCACTGGCCTCAGCTCCACGAACAGCAACCTGGACAGCCTGTCGACGTCCACGTCGAGTGGCTTGAGCACGACCACCAGCGGTATCTCGAGCCTGTCTACGGGCCTGAGCACCACGAACAGCAATGTGAGCAGCCTGTCGACCTCCACGTCGTCCGGCTTGAGCACGGCCACGAGCAGCATCAATAGCCTCTCGACCGGCTTGAGCACGGCAACCAGCGGTATTTCCAGTCTGTCGACGGGCCTGAGCACCACGAACAGCAACGTGAGCAGCCTGTCGACGTCCACGTCGAGCGGGCTGAGCACGGTCGCGAGTGGCATCGATAGCCTGTCGACGGGGCTCAGCACGGCGACCAGTGGCATCTCCAGCCTGTCCACTGGCCTGAGCACGACGAACAGCAATGTCGGCAGCTTGTCGACCTCGACGTCCTCGGGTTTGAGCACGGCTACGAGCCGCATCGATAGTTTGTCGACCGGTTTGAGCACCGCAACCAGCGGTATCTCCAGTCTGTCCACCGGCCTGAGCACCACGAACAGCAACGTCAGCAGCCTCTCGACGTCCACGTCGTCCGGCCTCAGCACCGCCACGAGCGGCATCTCCAGCCTGTCCACGGGCTTGAGCACGACGAATAGCAACGTCAGCAGCCTGTCGACTTCGACGTCGAGTGGCCTGAGCACTGCTGCCAGCGGCATCGATAGCTTGTCGACCGGCCTGAGCACCACGAACAGCAACGTCAGCAGCCTCTCGACGTCTACGTCGTCTGGCCTGAGCACGGCGACCAGTGGTATCTTGAGCCTGTCGACCGGCTTGAGCACCACGAACAGCAACGTGAGCAGCTTGTCGACCTCTACGTCGTCTGGTTTGAGCACTGCGACGAGCAGCATCGACAGTCTGTCGACCGGGCTGAGCACGACCAACAGCAACGTCAGCAGCCTCTCGACATCGACGTCGTCGGGTTTGAGCACGGCTACGAGTCGCATCGATAGCTTGTCGACCGGTTTGAGCACCACGAACAGCAACGTCAGCAGCCTCTCGACGTCTACGTCGTCTGGCCTGAGCACGGCGACCAGTGGTATCTCGAGCCTGTCCACCGGCTTGAGCACCACGAATAGCAACGTCAGCAGCCTGTCGACTTCGACGTCGAGTGGCCTGAGCACTGCTGCCAGCGGCATCGATAGCTTGTCGACCGGCTTGAGCACGACCAACAGCAGTGTCAGCAGCCTCTCGACCTCGACGTCCTCGGGTTTGAGCACTGCGACCAGCGGCATCTCCAGCCTGTCCACGGGCTTGAGCACGACGAACAGCAACGTGAGCAGCTTGTCCACCTCCACGTCGTCTGGCCTGAGCACTGCGACGAGCAGCATCGACAGCCTTTCGACCGGGCTGAGCACGACCAACAGCAACGTCAGCAGTCTCTCGACCTCGACGTCGTCGGGTTTGAGTACGGCAACCAGCGGCATCTCGAGCCTGTCGACGGGCCTGAGCACCACGAACAGCAACGTGAGTAGCCTGTCGACTTCGACGTCGAGCGGCCTGAGCACGGCCACGAGCGGCATCTCGAGTCTGTCCACCGGCCTGAGCACGACCAACAGCAACGTCAGCAGCCTCTCGACCTCGACGTCGTCGGGTTTGAGTACGGCAACCAGCGGTATCTCGAGCCTGTCCACGGGCTTGAGCACGACGAACAGCAATGTCAGCAGCTTGTCGACCTCGACGTCGAGCGGCTTGAGCACGGCAACCAGCGGCATCTCTAGTCTGTCTACGGGCCTGAGCACAACCAACAGCAACGTGAGCAGCCTGTCGACATCGACGTCGTCCGGCCTGAGCACCGCGACCAGCGGCATCTCCAGCCTTTCGACCGGTCTCAGCACCACGAACAGCAACGTCAGCAGTCTGTCGACTTCGACGTCGTCGGGCTTGAGTACGGCAACAAGCGGTATCTCGAGCCTGTCCACGGCTCTGAGCAGCACCAACAGCAACCTGGACAGCCTTTCGACGTCTACTTCGAGTGGCCTGAGCACCGCGACCAGCGGTATCTCCAGCCTGTCCACGGGCCTGAGCACCACGAATAGCAATGTGAGCAGCTTGTCGACCTCGACGTCGAGCGGCCTGAGCACTGCGACGAGCAACATCGACAGCTTGTCGACCGGTTTGAGCACCACGAACAGCAACGTCAGCAGCCTCTCGACGTCTACGTCGTCTGGCTTGAGCACTGCGACGAGCAGCATCGACAGCCTGTCGACCGGCCTGAGCACCACGAACAGCAATATCAGCAGCCTCTCGACGTCTACGTCGTCTGGCCTGAGCACGGCGACCAGCGGTATCTCGAGCCTGTCCACCGGCCTGAGCACGACGAACAGCAACGTAAGCAGCCTGTCGACCTCGACGTCGAGCGGGCTGAGCACTGCCACCAGTGGCATCTCCAGCCTGTCCACCGGCTTGAGCACGACAAACAGCAACGTGAGCAGCCTGTCGACTTCCACGTCGTCCGGCCTGAGCACAGCCACCAGCGGTATCTCCAGCCTGTCGACGGGCCTGAGCACGACCAACAGCAACGTCAGCAGCTTGTCGACTTCCACGTCGTCCGGCCTCAGCACCGCTACCAGCGGCATCGACAGCTTGTCGACGGGTCTGAGTACCGCAACCAGCGGTATCTCCAGCCTGTCCACCGGCTTGAGCACGACGAATAGCAACGTCAGCAGCCTGTCGACTTCGACGTCATCGGGACTGAGCACGGCCACGAGCGGCATCGACAGCCTCTCGACCGGCTTGAGCTCGGCGACCAGTGGCATCTCCAGCCTGTCCACGGGACTGAGCACCACGAACAGCAACCTGGACAGCCTCTCGACTTCGACGTCGTCGGGCTTGAGCACGGCGACCAGCGGTATCTCGAGCCTGTCGACGGGTCTCAGCACAGTGACCAGTGGCATCTCCAGCCTGTCGACCGGCCTGAGCACCACGAACAGCAACATCAGCAGCCTCTCGACGTCGACGTCGTCCGGCCTCAGCACTGCTACCAGCGGCATCTCCAGCCTGTCCACGGGCCTGAGCACAACGAACAGCAACGTCAGCAGCCTCTCGACCTCCACGTCGAGCGGCCTGAGTACGGCCGCGAGCGGCATCGACAGCCTGTCGACGGGCCTGAGCACCGCAACCAGCGGTATCTCGAGTCTGTCAACGGGATTGAGCACCACCAACAGCAATGTGAGCAGCTTGTCGACTTCGACATCGTCGGGTCTGAGCACAGCGACGAGCGGCATCGACAGTCTCTCGACCGGCTTGAGCACGGCGACCAGTGGCATCTCGAGTCTGTCCACCGGCTTGAGCACGACGAACAGCAATGTCAGCAGCCTGTCGACATCGACGTCGTCCGGTCTCAGCACCGCTACCAGCGGTATCTCCAGCTTGTCCACGGGCCTGAGCACCACGAACAGCAACGTCGGTAGCTTGTCGACTTCGACGTCGAGCGGCATTTCCAGCCTGTCGACGGGCCTGAGCACCGCTACCAGTGGCATCTCCAGCCTGTCCACCGGCCTGAGCACGACGAACAGCAACGTGAGCAGCCTCTCGACGTCTACGTCGTCTGGCCTGAGCACGGCCACGAGCGGAATCGATAGCTTGTCGACGGGTCTGAGCACCGCAACCAGCGGCATCTCCAGCCTGTCCACGGGCTTGAGCACGACGAACAGCAACGTGAGCAGCCTGTCGACGTCGACGTCGTCTGGCTTGAGCACGGCCACGAGCAACATCGACAGCCTCTCGACCGGTTTGAGCACCGCGACCAGCGGCATCTCCAGCTTGTCCACTGGCTTGAGCACGACGAACAGCAACGTCAGCAGCCTCTCGACGTCCACGTCCTCGGGTCTGAGCACCGCCACGAGCGGCATCGACAGCCTCTCGACCGGTTTGAGCACAGCGACCAGTGGCATCTCGAGCCTGTCCACTGGCCTGAGCACCACGAACAGCAGCGTCGGTAGCTTGTCGACTTCGACGTCGAGCGGCATTTCCAGCCTGTCGACGGGCCTGAGCACCGCCACCAGCGGCATCTCCAGCTTGTCCACTGGCTTGAGCACGACCAACAGCAACGTGAGCAGCCTGTCGACCTCGACGTCGTCCGGCCTGAGCACCGCGACGAGCGGAATCGACAGCCTCTCGACTGGTCTGAGCACGGCGACCAGTGGCATCTCCAGCCTGTCCACGGGCCTGAGCACCACGAACAGCACCGTGGGTAGCTTGTCGACTTCGACGTCGAGCGGCATTTCCAGCCTGTCGACGGGCCTGAGCACTGCCACCAGCGGCATCTCCAGCTTGTCTACTGGCTTGAGCACGACCAACAGCAACGTGAGCAGCCTCTCGACCTCGACGTCGTCCGGCCTGAGCACCGCCACAAGCGGAATCGACAGCCTCTCGACCGGTCTGAGCACGGTGACCAGTGGTATCTCCAGCTTGTCCACTGGCTTGAGCACGACCAACAGCAACGTGAGCAGCCTGTCGACCTCGACGTCGTCCGGCCTGAGCACCGCCACGAGCGGCATCGACAGCCTCTCGACTGGTTTGAGCACAGCGACCAGTGGCATCTCGAGCCTGTCCACTGGCCTGAGCACCACGAACAGTAACGTCAGCAGCCTCTCGACCTCGACGTCGTCCGGCCTGAGCACCGCCACAAGCGGAATCGACAGCCTCTCGACCGGTCTGAGCACGGTGACCAGTGGTATCTCCAGCTTGTCCACTGGCTTGAGCACGACCAACAGCAACGTGAGCAGCCTGTCGACCTCGACGTCGTCCGGCCTGAGCACCGCCACGAGCGGCATCGACAGCCTCTCGACTGGTTTGAGCACAGCGACCAGTGGCATCTCGAGCCTGTCCACTGGCCTGAGCACCACGAACAGTAACGTCAGCAGCCTGTCGACCTCGACGTCGAGCGGCCTGAGCACCGCCACGAGCGGAATCGACAGCCTGTCGACCGGTTTGAGCACGGCGACCAGTGGTATCTCCAGCTTGTCCACTGGCTTGAGCACGACCAACAGCAACGTCAGCAGCCTGTCGACCTCGACGTCGAGTGGCCTGAGCACCGCCACCAGCGGTATCTCGAGCCTGTCCACCGGACTGAGCACCACGAACAGCACCGTGGGTAGCTTGTCGACTTCGACGTCGAGCGGCATCTCCAGTCTGTCGACCGGCCTGAGCACCGCCACCAGCGGCATCTCCAGCCTGTCCACCGGCCTGAGCACCACGAACAGCAATGTGGGCAGCCTGTCCACTGGCTTGAGCACCACGAACAGCAATGTGGGCAGCCTGTCCACTGGCTTGAGCACGACGAACAGCAACGTGAGCAGCCTCTCGACCGGCCTGAGCACCGCCACCAGTGGCATCTCCAGCCTCTCCACAGGCCTGAGCACCACCAACAGCAACGTCGGCAGCCTCTCGACCTCCACGTCCTCGGGCCTGAGCACCGCCACGAGCAACATCGACAGCCTCTCGACCGGCCTCAGCACGACGAACAGCAACGTCGACAGTCTCTCGACCTCGACCTCGTCGGGCCTGAGCACGGCCACGAGCAGCATCGACAGCCTGTCGACCGGACTGAGCACCACCAACAGCAACGTCAGCAGCCTGTCCACCTCGTTCTCGTCCGGCTTGAGCACCGCCTACAGCGGCATCTTCAGCCTGTCGACGGGCCTGAGCACGACGAACAGCAACCTGGGCAGCCTGTCGTCCTCGACCTCGACCGGCCTGAGCACCGCCAACAGCAGCATCGGCAGCCTGTCGACCGGCCTGAGCACCGCCACCAGCGGCATCAACAGCCTGTCCACCGGCCTGAGCACGACCAACAGCAATGTCGGCAGCCTCTCGTCGGGCCTGAGCACGACGAACAGCAACCTGAACAGCCTCTCGACCTCCACGTCGTCCGGCCTGAGCACGGTCACGAGCAGCGTGAACAGCCTGTCGAGCTCGGTGTCCACCGGCCTGAGCACCTCGGCCAGCCGCATCGACAGCCTGTCGACCGGCCTGAGCACGGTGGGCAGCAGCGTCGACAGCCTCTCGACCGGTCTGAGCACGACCAACAGCGCCGTCGGCAGCCTGTCGACCGGCCTGAGCACGACGAACAGCAACGTGAGCAGCCTGTCCACCGGGTTGAGCACGACCAACAGCACCGTCAACAGCCTGTCGACCGGCCTGAGCACCACCAACAGCAACTTGGACAGCCTGTCCACCAGCGTGGGCGGCGCAGCCAGCGGCCTCTCCAGCCTGTCGACCTCGACGTCGACCGGCCTGAGCACGGCGATGAGCGGCATCGGCAGCCTGAGCACGACGGTCAGCTCGATCTACAACGGAGGCACCAAGTACTTCCACGCCAACTCGACCAACACCGACTCCAAGGCCAGCGGTGCGGAAGCGGTGGCGATCGGGCCGCGTTCCGAAGCCAGCGGCGCCAACTCCTTCGCGGCCGGCAACGGCGCGCGGGCCACGGCCGACGGCGCGGTGGCGGTGGGCTTCGGGGCGCAGGCCACGGGCACCAACGCCATCGCCATCGGCACCGGGGCGTTGGCCACGGGCTCGCAGGCGATCGGCGCGAACTCCCGTGCCGGCGGCGGCGGCGTGGCCCTGGGTGACGGTGCGGACGCCGGCGGCACGCCGCTGAGCAAGGCGCAGAACATCGCGCAGGGCACGGCCATCGGCTTCGGCGCGGTGGTGCAGCAGACCGGCGGCGTGGCACTGGGTGCGAACTCGGTGGCCTCGCGGGCGGCGGGCGTGGCTGGCTACGTGCCGGGCAGCGCGAATGCGCAGCAGGAAGCGGCCATCAAGGCCACGACCAGCACGCAGGCGGCGGTGTCGGTGGGCGATGCGGCCAACAACCAGTTCCGCCAGATCACGGGCGTGGCAGCCGGCTCGGCCGACAGCGACGCGACCAACGTGGCGCAGCTGAAGGCGGTCTCGGCGGCTGCGAAGGCCAGCAGCGTGCAGTACGCCACCAACCCCGACGGGTCGGTGAACTACAACCAGATCACGCTGGGCACCGAGACTTCGGGTCCCACGCGCATCAGCAACGTGGCCCCGGGCGTGCTGCCGGGCGACGCGGTCAACCTGGGCCAGCTGCAGCAGGTGCAAAAGCAGGTGGGCGACGTGGCGCGCATCGCCTACTCGGGCTCGGCGATGGCCTTCGCGATGTCGGGCACCTACCTGCCCACGCTGTACCCGGGCGAGAAGACGATCGGCATCGGCATGGGTTCGTACAAGGGCTACAGCGCGGTGGCGCTGACCTTCAAGGCCCTGTCGGACGACGGCAAGATCTCCTGGGGCGCGGGCCTGAGCTCCACCGGCAAGGAGTGGGGCGTCAACGCGGGCATCGGCTGGAAGTGGAAGTAAAAGGCCGCTAGGCCGACGCCCCCCGGTCCGGTGGCTCCCGCGCCCTGCGCGCGGGAGCCATTGTTTTTTTGGTACACACTTCGCCCATGCGCATCGGTATTTCAGTCCTCTCCCACGCGGGGCAGAACATCTGGGAAAACGGAATGGGACAGAACGTCCTGTTCCTGGCCCGGCTGCTGCAACGCATCGAATTCGTCGAGTCCGTCACGCTCATCGACGCGGGCGACCAGCAGGCGATGCCGCCGCAGGTCGACCTGTCGGCCATGGGGCTCACGCTGGGCCGCGCCCGCGAGCTGACCGACGCGCTCGACGTGGTCATCGAAATGGCCGGCGCGCTCGACGTGCAGTGGCTGTCGTACTTCCGCGCCTGCGGCGGGCGCGTGGCCTTCCACGGCGTGGGGCAGCCCTTCGTGGCGCTGGCCGAGCCGATCGTCTTTGCCGACAAGGGGCACTTCGGCGCCACCGACCGCTGCGACGAGATCTGGCTGCTGCCCAAGGACGCGGCCTTTGCGCCGATGATGCGCACGCTGCACCGCTGCCCGGTGCACGAGGTGCCGTACCTCTGGTCGCCGCAGTTCCTGGCGCAGCGCGTGGACGAGGTGCAGGCGCAGGGCTTCCGCTTCGGCTACCAGCCGCGCACGGCGCAGCAGCCGGGGTTCCGGGTCGCGATCTTCGAGCCCAACATCTCGGTCGTGAAGTCGTGCAGCATCCCAATGCTGATCAGCGACGGGGCCTACCGCGCCAACCCGGAGCACGTCGCGGCGATGCACGTGCTCAACACGCTGCACCTGAAAGACCATCCGACGATGCTCTACCTGGCCAACTCGCTGGACATCGTGTGCCAGCACAAGGCCACCTTCCACGGACGGCACGACTTCGCGGGCTTCATGGTGCAGCACGCCGACGCGGTGGTGTCGCACCAGTGGCAGAACGACCAGAACTACAGCTACCTCGACGCGCTGTACGGCAACTACCCGCTGGTGCACAACTCGCCGTGGCTGCGCGACGCCGGCTACTACTACCCCGACTTCGACATCGCCGTCGGTGCCGAACAGCTGGCCGTGGCCGTGCGCGGCCACGACGCGCAACTCGATGACTACCGCGCGCGCAGCCAGCGCGTGTTCGACGCGATCGATCCGATGCACCCCGCCAACATCGACGGCTACGCGCAGCGGCTGTTGAACCTGGTCGGCGGCGATCCGGCGTTCCGTGCCGGCAACGCGAAGGTGGCCGTATGAGCGAGGCGCAGAACCCCATCGCAGGCCCGCGCGCGGCCGTTTCACCTACAAAGCTGAAAGTCGGCGTCTCCATCTTCATCCGCAAGGGCGAGCAGAGCCTCTGGGAGAACGGCGTCTACCAGAACTGCCTGTTCCTCGTGATGCTGCTGCTGCGCTCGCCCTGCGTCGAGCGCACGGTGCTGGTGGCCGGCGGCGGCGACGGCGGGCCGGCCGACGCCACCAATTTCCTGGCCGATTCGCCGGTGCCGATCATCGACATGGCCACCGCCGCGCACGAGCTCGACCTCATGATCGAGATGAGCGCGCAGCTCGGGCGCGACTGGTCGGTGGCGTTCCGCGAGCGCGGCGGAAAAATCGTCTCGATGCGCGTGGGCAACGACTACGTGATCGACATCGAGCGCATGACCTTCAACAAGCCGCACGGCATGCTGGTCAGCGGCGCGCCCTACGACGAGGTGTGGACGCTGCCCGAGTACGAAACCTCCTGCAAGCCGTACTTCGCGAGCACCTTCCGCGCGCCCACCAAGCTCATGCCGCACTTGTGGAGCCCGATGGTGGTCGAGAAGGCGATGGCGCGCGGCGCCGAGGGCAAGCGCTTTGTCTACGAACCGGGGCGCAAGCAGTGGCGCGTGGCCATCTTCGAGCCCAACATCTGCATGGTGAAGACCAGCTTCATCCCGATGCTGGGCTGCGAGTCGGCGCACCGCGCGCAACCGCGCCTCATCGAGAAGATGTGGGTCTACAACAGCTTCCACCTGAAGGACAAGCCGAACTTCGTCGCCTTCGCCCAGAGCCTCGATCTCGTGCGGCACGGTTTGGCGACCTTCGAGGGGCGCTTTCCGCTGTACCAGGTGCTGCCGGGCGCGATCGACGCGGTCTTTGCGCACCACTGGGAGAACGCGCAGAACTACCTCTACTACGAGGCGCTGTACGGCGGCTGGCCGCTCATCCACAACTCGCACCTGATCGGCGACTGCGGCTACCGCTACCACGGCTTCGACTGCGAGGAGGGCGGGCAGGCGCTGCGGCGCGCCTTCGCCGAGCACGACGCCAACCTGCCGGCCTACCGCGAGCGCGCACGCGCCCTCATCGCCAGGCTCGACCCGGAAGGCGAGGAGAACGTGCGCCTCTACTCGGCGGCCATCGAGAGCCTCTACGCGTGAGGACGACACCGATGACCGCCCTGGCCCGATTCGCCGCTGCAGCCTGTGTGCTCGCGATGGCCGGCAGCGCGCTCGCGCAAGGCGTGCTGGCCCCGCCCGCGGCGCCGCTGGACACGCTCACGCGCGCCGCCGCCAGCGTGGGCGTGCAGCGCTGCCTGCCGGCCATCACGCGGCTGGCCACGCTCACCGTGCAGGGCAGCCGCGCACACGACGTGCTGCTCGACTGGGACCGCAAGCGCCCCGACGCCGGCCCGGTGTTCTCGCTGGTCGGCATCCAGTACCCGAACGCGGGCGTGGCCGCGTCCATCACCGCCATTCCCGACGACAGCGGCGCCTGCACCGTGGCGGCCGAGCGCATCTCGGTCGCGCCCTTCACCTGCGCCAGCGTGGCCGAGCAGGAACTGAAGAACTACAAGCGCACGCCGCTGCTGCCGATCTACACGGTCTACACCGACGACAAGGAGCCGACCTCGTCGGTCTCGCTGATCGATTCGCCGCCGGGCTGCCTCGTGATCCGCCGCTACGTCGAGTACGGCTGGCGCGATCCCAATGCACCTGTGCCGGCCGCCGCGCCGGCCGGGCAGGCCCCCAAGCGCCGCTGAGCCTGCGGGGCGCGCGAGCCCGTCTCCGACACGCGTGAACGCCCTTGACCGGCCCGGTGCGGGCCGGTGCCGTCCAAGAATGGACGCATGCCGCGCGCTCCGGTGCGGCGCAAGGAGACCCCATGCCACTGGCGACCCTGATCGGCCGATGGGCGATGCAGCCTTTCTCCAAGGCCCTGCCGCCGCTGGGCGACACCGAGCGCGCCGCGCTCGAGGCCGGCACGGTCGGGTTCGAAGGCCAGCTCTTCGCGGGGCGTCCCGATTTCGATGCGCTGACGGCCGCCGGCCCCAACCAGCTCAGCGCGCGCGAAGAAGCCTTCCTGGCGAACGAGGTGCCCGCGTTGTGCCGCATGCTCGACGACCACGCCATCGACCAGGCGCACGACCTGCCGCCCGAGGTGTGGCGCTTCCTGCGCGAGAAGCGCTTCTTCGGAATGATCATTCCCGAGGTCTTCGGCGGCCTGGGCTTCGGCCACTACGCGCACGCGACCGTGGTGGCGCGCATCGCGAGCGTCAACGTGGCAACGGCCGTCACGGTGATGGTGCCCAATTCGCTCGGGCCGGCCGAGCTGCTGCTGCGCTACGGCACCGACGCGCAGAAAGGCCACTACCTGCCGCGCCTGGCCGACGGCCGCGAGCTGCCGTGCTTCGGCCTGACCTCGCCCTACGCGGGCTCCGACGCCGCCGCCATTCCTGACCGCGGCGTGCTCGTCGAGCGCGAGTTCCAGGGCCGGCGCACGCGCGGCTTCCTGGTCGATTTCGACAAGCGCTACATCACGCTCGCGCCGGTCGCCACCGTGGTCGGCCTCGCGTTCCATGCCATCGACGAAAGCCGGCCCGAAGGCCAGCGTGAACTGGGCATCACCTGCGCGCTGATTCCCGTGCCGCACGAGGGCATGGAGATCGGCCGGCGCCACCGCCCGATGGACAGCGCGTTCATGAACGGCCCGATCCACGGCCGGCAGGTGTTCGTGCCGATGGACTGGGTCATCGGCGGCGAAGCGCAGGTGGGGCAGGGCTGGCGCATGCTGATGGAATGCCTGGCCGCGGGCCGCGCCATTTCGCTGCCCGCGCTGGGTTCGGCGATGCAGCAGACCGCGCTGTACGTGAGCAACGCCTACGGCCAGATCCGCGAGCAGTTCGGCCTGCCGGTGGGCAAGTTCCATGCAGTGGCGGGGCTGGTCGCGCAGATGTCGGCGCAGCTGTACGCGACCGATGCCGCGCGGCGCTTCACGGCGGCCGCGCTCGACAAGGGCGAGCGGCCCAGCGTGGCCAGCGCGATCCTCAAGGTGCAGCTCACCGAGGCCGGGCGGCGCGCGGTGAACCACGGCATGGACATCCTCGGCGGCAAGGGGATCATCTCCGGCCCGTCGAACCTGCTCGGCGTGGCGTACCGGCAGGCGCCGATCGCGATCACGGTGGAGGGCGCGAACATCCTCACGCGCGCGCTCATCGTGTTCGGACAGGGCGCGGTGCGCTGCCACCCGCATGTGCTCGACGAGATGGCGGCGGTGCAGGCGAAAGACGAAACCGCGCTCGGCCAGGCGCTCATCGCACACGGCAGGCATGTGGCGCGCAACCTGTGGCACAGCCTGTTCGGCGCGCCGGTGCTCGGCGATCCGCCCGAGACGCTGGCGGGCGAAGCGCGGCTCATCGCGCGCATGAGCGCCAAGTACGCGCTCACCGCCGACCTCGCCATGGGGCTGCTCGGCGGCAAGCTCAAGCGCATGGAGCTGCTGTCGGCGCGGCTGGGCGACGTGCTGGCCCACCTGTACCTGGCGAGCGCCTGCGTGTGGCGCTACCGCGTCGATGCGGCGCCCGAGCTGCTGCCCTTTGCGCAGGCCGCGATCCGGCTGCAGCTGGACGAGGCCGGCAAGATCCTGCGCGACCTGTACGCCAACCTGCCGACGCCGGGGCGGCGCCTGCTGGGCGCGCTGGTGCTGCGCCGCACCGCGCACCTGGCGCCGCTGCGCGACGTGCAGCTGATGGCATTGGCCGAGCTGCTGCGCACGCGCCCGGACGTGGTCGCGCGGCTCGTGCCCGATCTGTCGGAACCCGGCCCGGGCGGCCTGCGCGACCTGATGCAGGCGATGGCGCTCGGTGCGCGGCTGGGCGACGAGACGGCCGCGCTCAACAAGGTGCTGCGCCGCACGCGCTCGCTCGACGAGGCGGCGCAATCGGCCAGCGACCCCGCGCTGGCGCTGGCCTACCTGCAGGCGGCCGACAAGGTCATCCAGGTCGACGACTTCGAGGGGCCGGCGCGCAACGCGGACGGCAGCGCCGGCCTCAGCGTGCCTGCTGCGCCGCCAATGCCGTCAGCGCCGCCGCCGTCTGCTCGTCCGCCGGAAAGAACGACTCCACCGCGAGTTCCTGCAACGTGACGTCCACCGGCGTGCCGAAGATGGTGATGGTGCTGATGAAGCTCAGCACGCCACTCGGCATGACCACCTGGAACGGCACGGCCACCGCCGACAGCGCGGTGTCGAGCAGCGGCGCGTCGTGGCTCACGGCCGGCGGCGGGTAGCCCTCCAGCTCGTCGTGCAGCGCCTGCAGCACGGTGTCGCCGGTGGCGGCGATCTGCTGCTGCAGCCGCTCCAGCAGGTGCGTGCGCCACTGCGCCAGGTTCGCGATGCGCGGCGCCACGCCCTCGGGGTGCAGGCTCAGGCGCAGCACGTTGATCGGCGGCTTCAGCAGCTCGGCCGAGCAGCCTTCCATGAGCAGCGGCACCAGCGCGTTGTGCGCCACCAGGTTCCAGTGCCGGTCCACGGCCAGCGCGGGGAAGGGCTCGTGGCCCTTCAGCACGAGGTCGATGGCGCGGCGCGCCGAGGCCATGGCCGGGTCGTCGAGCGAGCGCTGGCGGTACATGGGCGCGAAGCCGGCGGCCACCAGCAGCGCGTTGCGCTCGCGCAGCGGCACGTCCAGGCGCTCGGCCAGGCGCAGCACCATTTCGCGGCTGGGCGCGGCGCGGCCGGTTTCCACGTAGCTCAGGTGGCGGGTCGAGACCTCGGCCTCCTGCGCCAGGTCGAGCTGGCTCAGGCGGCGGTGGGTGCGCCAGTGCCGCAGGTGGGTGCCGAACGGGTCGCGCGCGCCGGGAAGGCCGGCGGCGGCGGCCTTGGACGAATGGGTGCGGGGGGTGTTCATGGAGCCGCATTCTGGCGCGGCGGCGCCGCCGCGCCATGACCTCCCAGGTCATCGACGCGATCCACGCCCGGCGGAATCATCGACCCCAACGCAGCAGGACTGGCCTGCAGCGTACCCAACCAGGAGATCCACATGTCTGTTTTCGCTTCCCCCCGCTTCCTGTCGAACGTGATGTGGGCCGACGCCGCTTCGTGCGCCGCGACCGGCGCGCTGCAGGTGGCGTTCACCGACGTCCTTGCCCACCTGACCGGCCTGCCGGCCTGGCTGCTCATGGGCACCGGCGTGTTCCTGCTGGCCTATGCGGCGGCGGCCGCCTTCATGGCCAGCCGCCGCACGCCGCCGCGCACGCTGATCGGCCTCGTGGTCGTCGGCAACTTCGCCTGGGCCGTGGCCTGCGTGGCGCTGCTGGTGAGCGGCGTGTTCGCGGTCACCGCGCTCGGCACGGCCTGGGTGTTGGCGCAGGCGCTGTGCGTGGTCGTGCTGGCCGAGCTGCAATGGACCGGGCTGCGCCGCACCCGGGGTGCTACCGTTATGGCGATGGCCTGAGCGTCTGACCGTCCGCCCCGCGCCCGCCGCACCCCGTGCGGCGGGCGTTTTCGCTATGAGAACGATAGTTCCGGAAGAGCCCGACAAGGAAGACCGACTACAGCCACTGACATTGAACCTCGCTATCCTTGAGAGGCTTCCACGAACACACAGGAGTCTTCTCATGGCCAAAGCCCCGGCGCACGCGTTTGCGTCCACCCTCAAGACCTTCAAGACCGCGTCGGGCAAGTCCGGCAAGTACTGGTCGCTGAAGGAACTGGCCAAGCAGTACCCCTCGGTGGAGCGCCTGCCGGTGTCGATCCGCATCGTGCTCGAGTCGGTGCTGCGCAACTGCGACGGCCAGAAGGTGTCGGCCAAGCACGTCGAAGAGCTGGCCCACTGGGCGCCCAACGCCGAGCGCACCGACGAAATTCCCTTTGTCGTCACCCGCGTGGTGCTGCAGGACTTCACCGGCGTGCCGCTGCTGGCCGACCTGGCCGCCATGCGCAGCGTGGCCGCCAAGCTGAACAAGTCGCCCAAGACCATCGAGCCGCTGGTGCCCGTCGACCTGGTGGTCGACCACTCGGTGATGGTCGACTACTACGGCACGCCCAAGGCGCTCGACCTGAACATGAAGCTGGAGTTCCAGCGCAACAACGAGCGCTACCAGTTCATGAAGTGGGGCATGCAGGCCTTCGACACCTTCGGCGTCGTGCCGCCGGGCTTCGGCATCGTGCACCAGGTCAACCTCGAGTACTTTGCGCGCGGCGTCTACAAGAGCCCGGCCGACAAGAGCGACACGCCGGTGTACTACCCCGACTCGCTGGTGGGCACCGACAGCCACACCACCATGATCAACGGCATCGGCGTGGTCGGCTGGGGCGTGGGCGGCATCGAGGCCGAGGCCGCCATGCTGGGCCAGCCGGTCTACATGCTCACGCCCGACGTGGTGGGCTTCGAGCTCACCGGCAAGCTGCGCGAAGGCGTCACGGCCACCGACCTGGTGCTGTACGTCACCTCGATCCTGCGCGCCGAAAAGGTGGTGGGCAAGTTCGTCGAGTTCTTCGGCCCCGGTGCCGCATCCATCGCCGTGCCCGACCGCGCCACCATCGGCAACATGGCGCCCGAGTACGGCGCCACCATGGGCTTCTTCCCGGTCGACGAGATGACCGTGGCGTACTTCGAAGGCACCGGCCGCACCAAGGAAGAAGTGGAGCGCTTCGCCGCCTACTACAAGGCGCAGGGCCTGTTCGGCATGCCCGCGCCGGGCGACATCGACTACACCAAGGTCGTCAAGCTCGACCTGGGCACCGTCTCGCCCAGCCTGGCCGGCCCCAAGCGCCCGCAGGACCGCATCAACCTGGGCGACCTGTCGACCAAGTTCGCCGAGCTGTACAGCAAGCCCAACGACGCCAACGGCTTCAACCAGCCGGCCGACAAGCTCAAGCAGCGCTACGCGCTGACGCGCGACGGCCAGAGCGGCGACACCGAGGTGCCCCCGCCGCCGCCCGGCTCGCCGCGCCCGGTCATCGAGATGGTGGCCAACCGCTCGACCAAGGCCGCGGCCCACACCAGCGCCACGGCGCCGTCGGCGCCCAAGGGCGACGTCACCATCGGCAACGGCGACGTGCTCATTGCGGCCATCACCTCGTGCACCAACACCTCCAACCCGAGCGTGATGCTGGCGGCCGGCATCCTGGCCAAGAAGGCGGTGGAAGCGGGCCTGAAGGTGCAGCCGCACATCAAGACCTCGCTGGCCCCGGGCTCGCGCATCGTCACCGAGTACCTGGAGAAGGCGGGCCTGCTGCCGTACCTCGAAAAGCTGGGCTTCTACCTCGCGGGCTACGGCTGCACCACCTGCATCGGCAACGCCGGCGACCTCACGCCCGAGATCAACGAAGCCATCACCAAGAACGACCTCATCGGCGCGGCCGTGCTCTCGGGCAACCGCAACTTCGAGGCGCGCATCCACCCGAACCTGAAGGCCAACTTCCTGGCCTCGCCGCCGCTGGTGGTGGCCTTCGCCATCGCGGGCAACGTGATGACCGACCTCATGACCCAGCCCGTGGGCAAGGGCAAGGGCGGCAAGGACGTGTACCTGGGCGACATCTGGCCCACGCCGAAGGAGATCGACGACAACCTGCGCTTCGCGATGAACGCCAAATCGTTCCGCGCGAACTACGAGAAGGTCAAGAGCGATCCGGGCAAGTTCTGGACGAGCATCAAGGGCACGACCGGCCAGGTGTACGACTGGCCCACCTCGAC
The DNA here is from genome assembly GCF_041154465.1 of Variovorax sp. V35. Lineage (NCBI taxonomy): Bacteria > Pseudomonadati > Pseudomonadota > Betaproteobacteria > Burkholderiales > Comamonadaceae > Variovorax > Variovorax sp. V35. Next base: position 5,484,942 of record NZ_AP028666.1, on the reverse strand, counting down.
CTACATCGCCGAGCCGCCGTTCTTCGAAGGCTTCCAGATGCAGCCGCACGCGTCGGACGCCGGCATCCAGGGCGCGCGCGTCATGGCGCTGTTCGGCGACTCGATCACCACCGACCACATCTCCCCGGCCGGCTCCATCAAGGAAAGCTCGCCCGCGGGCATCTGGCTCAAGGCGCACGGCGTGCCCAAGGCCGACTTCAACAGCTACGGCTCGCGCCGCGGCAACCACGACGTGATGGTGCGCGGCACCTTCGCCAACGTGCGCATCAAGAACCTGATGATTCCGCCGGACGCCAACGGCACGCAGGAAGAGGGCGGCGTCACGCTGTTCCAGCCGGGCGGCGAAAAGATGTTCATCTACGACGCCGCCATGAAGTACATGGAAGCGGGCACGCCCACCATCGTGTTCGGCGGCGAGGAGTACGGCACCGGCTCGTCGCGCGACTGGGCCGCCAAGGGCACGCAGCTGCTGGGCATCAAGGCCGTGGTGGCGCGCAGCTTCGAGCGCATCCACCGCGCCAACCTGGTCGGCATGGGCGTGCTGCCGCTGCAGTTCCGCGGCGCCGATTCGTGGCAGACGCTGGGCCTCACGGGTGAGGAAAAGATCGACGTCGTGATCGGCGGCGAACTCAAGCCGCAGATGGACGTGAAGCTGGTCGTGCATCGCGCCGACGGCACGCATCAGGAGGTGACGGTGCGCCTGCGCATCGACACGCCGATCGAGGTCGACTACTACAAGCACGGCGGCATCCTGCCGTTCGTGCTGCGGCAGCTGCTGGCGGCCTGACGGGTCGGGCTTGATCCGCGTCGGGCTCATCTCCGACACCCACGGCCTGCTGCGTCCGCAGGCCGTGGCGGCCTTGCAGGGCAGCGACTTCATCGTGCACGGCGGGGACATCGGCGACGCCGGCATCCTCGACGCACTCGCCGCGATCGCGCCGCTGACGGTGGTGCGCGGGAACAACGACCGCGAGGCCTGGGCCGAGGCCATTCCAGAAACGGCATTCCTGAAGGTCGGCGACGTGCATGTCTACGCGATCCACGACCTTTCTCAGATCGACATCGACCCCGCCGGTGCCGGCGTGCGTGTCGTGATCTCCGGCCACTCGCACAAACCCAAGGTCGAAGAACGCGACGGCGTGCTCTACGTCAACCCGGGCAGCGCCGGCCCGCGCCGATTCAAGCTGCCTATCGCCGTGGCCGAGCTGATCGTCGATGGCGACACGGTCAGCGCGCGCATCGTCGAACTGCCCCTGTGAGCGGGGCGGGGCCGAATACCCCTAATTGAGAATAAATCTTATTTGATGGGGTATCCTCGGGCCATTCTTTGAAAAATGCACCACATCGGGGCATTTTCAAAGGACATTCTTCTGCTCTGAGATGCTCATTCCCTTTCTCATCATGCTGCGCGAAGGCATCGAAGCCGCGCTCATCGTCGGCATCGTTGCCAGTTACCTGAAACAAAGCGGTCGCGGCGTGCTGATGCCCGCGGTGTGGGTCGGCGTGCTGCTGGCCACCGCGCTGTCGCTCTTTGCCGGCGCCGGCCTGCAACTGCTGGCGGCCGAGTTTCCGCAGAAGCAGCAGGAGCTGTTCGAAGGCGTGGTGGGGCTCATCGCCGTGGTCATGCTGACCACGATGGTGTTCTGGATGCGCAAGGCGGCCCGCTCCATCAAGGGCGAGCTGCACGCGTCGATCGACAAGGCGCTGGCGCAGCATGCCGACGGGCAGGGCTGGGCGCTGATCGGCATGGTGTTCCTGGCGGTCGCGCGCGAGGGGCTGGAGTCGGTCTTCTTCCTGCTGGCCGTGTTCCAGCAGAGCACCGGCTGGGAAGCGCCCGTGGGCGCGCTTGCGGGCATCGCCGTGTCGGTGGTGGTCGGCTGGGGCATCTACTCGGGCGGCGTGCGGCTCGACCTGCGCCGCTTCTTCCGCTTCACGGGCCTGTTCATCCTGCTGGTCGCGGCCGGGCTGCTGGCGGGCGTGCTGCGCAAGCTGCACGAGGCCGGCGTGTGGAACCAGCTGCAGACCGTGGTGTTCGACATGAGCGAAACCCTGCCGATGGACAGCCCCGTGGGCGCCGTGCTGTCGGGCCTGCTGGGCTACCAGGCCGCGCCCGTGGTGGGCGAGGTGATCGTCTACCTGGCCTTCCTGGCCGTGGCCCTGTTCTTCTTCCTGCGCCCGGCGGTTGCTGTGGCGCCGCGCACGGCGACTGCCGGCTGATTTTTTTCCCCGATGTCTTCTTCCTCTTCTTCGTCATCGACGCTCATGCGCGTCGCCGTGGGCGCCTCGGCGCTGCTGGTCGTCGCCGGCCTCGCGGCCTTCTGGTACGCCTCGAACCAGGCGCGCAAGGCGCCGCCCAAGGCGGTCGACCATGCCGTCACCGTCACGATCCGCGGCAACGCCTGCGATCCGAACGAGATCACCGTGCCCGCGGGCCGCACGACCTTCACCATCGTCAACCAGTCGAACCGCGCGCTCGAGTGGGAAATTCTCGACGGCGTGATGGTGGTCGAAGAGCGCGAGAACATCGCGCCCGGCTTCTCGCAGACCATGACGGTCAAGCTCTCGCCGGGCGATTTCGCCATCACCTGCGGCCTGCTGAGCAACCCGCGCGGCAAGCTGCACGTCACGCCGTCGGCGGCCTCGCTGGCCGAGGAGGCGCGGCCCTCGCTCGTCAACTACGTGGGCGCGCTGGCCGAGTACCAGGTGTTCCTGCGGCTGGAGGCCGCCACGCTCGACGACGCGGTGCGCGCGCTGGCCGATGCCGTCAAGGCCGGCGACCTGGCGCAGGCGCGCGCGCTCTACGCGCCGGCCCACCAGGCCTACAAGCGCATCGAGCCGATGGCCGAGCTGTTCGCCGACCTCGACGCGCGCATCAACGCCCGCGCCGACTACTTCGAGAAGCGCGAGGCCGACCCGGGCTTCAGCGGCTTCCACCGCATCGAGTACGCGCTGTACGGCCAGGGCGATCCCAAAGCACTGGCCCCGGTCCTTGAGAAGCTGCTGGCCGACACCGAGACGCTGCAGGCGCGCCTGCGCGAACTGAGCGTGCCGCCCGAGCGGCTCGCCAGCGCCGCCTCGAAGCTGCTGCGCCGCGTGGCCGACAACCTGCCGGCCGGCGGCGAGGACCACTACGGCCACGCCGAGCTGGTGAACCTGCAGGGCAGCTATGAAGGCACCAAGAAGATCGCCGACCTGCTGCAGCCGCTGCTGGTGAAGGCAGCGCCCGCGCAGCAGAAGGCCGTGGACGAGCGCTTTGCCGCCTTCGACGCCGCGCTGGCGCCGTACCGCGCCGGCGAAGGCTTCCAGCCCGCGCCGCTGGACGACGCACAGCGCCAGGCGCTGGCCGTGCCCGTGCGTGCGCTGGCCGAGGAACTGGGCAAGGTGAACGCCGCGCTCGGTCTGGAATGAGTTGAGAGAGAACGACGACCCCATGGAACCGACGAAGAAGAACGACACCGCTCCTGCCTCGCCGCACCGCCGCCGCATGCTCGGCGCCGCGGGCGTGGCCTTTGCCGGGCTCGCCGCCAGCGCGCGCGCCGGCGCGGCCATTCCGGGCCCGCCCGACACCGGCGCGCAGGTCACCGACGCGCCGCAGAGCACCCACACGCAAGACCGCGTGCCCTTCCGCGGCAAGCACCAGGCGGGCGTGGTCACGCCGCGCCCGACGGCCGGCATGATCGCCTCGTTCTACGTGCTGGCCGAGAACCGCGCCGACCTGGAGCGGCTGATGCGCACGCTCACCGAGCGCATCGCCTTTCTCACGCAGGGCGGCCCGCAGACCGACCCCGACCCCAAGCTGCCGCCCGCGGGCTCCGGCATCCTCGGCCCGGTGGTGCAGCCCGACGGGCTCACCGTGACGGTGTCGGTCGGCGCCTCGCTGTTCGACGAGCGCTTCGGCCTCGACAAGAAAAAGCCGCTGCGCCTGAAGCCGATGCAGCGCCACCCGAACGACGCGCTCGACGCCGCGCTGTGCCACGGCGACCTGTCGATCCAGTTCTGCGCCAACACGCCCGACACCAACATCCACGCGCTGCGCGACATCATCAAGAACACGCCCGACCTGCTGGTGCTGCACTGGAAGCAGGAAGGCTCCGTGCCGCCGATTCCGGCCGTGGCGGGCCAGCCCGCGGAGAGCGCGCGCAATTTCCTCGGTTTTCGCGACGGCTCGGCCAACCCCGACTCCGCGGACGACACGCTCATGAACAAGCACGTCTGGGTGCAGCCGAACGGCGACGAGCCGGCCTGGGCCGTGGGCGGCAGCTACCAGGCGGTGCGCATCATCCGCAACTTCGTCGAGCGCTGGGACCGCACGCCGCTGCAGGAGCAGGAGGCCATCATGGGCCGCCTGAAACCCAGCGGCGCGCCACTGGACGGCGGCAAGACCGAGCACGACGTGCCCGACTACACGAAGGACCCCGAAGGCAAGGCGACGCCGATGGACGCGCACATCCGCCTGGCGAACCCGCGCACCAAGGCCTCGGACGCCAACCTGATGCTGCGCCGGCCCTTCAACTACTCGAACGGCGTCACCAAGTCGGGCCAGCTCGAAATGGGGCTGCTGTTCATCTGCTACCAGGCCGACCTCGAGAAGGGCTTTGTCGCCGTGCAGACGCGCCTGGACGGCGAGCCGCTCGAGGAATACATCAAGCCCATCGGCGGCGGCTTCTTCTTCACGCTGCCCGGCGTGCAGGGCACCGACGACTGGCTCGGGCGCAGCCTGCTGGCCGCCTGATCGCTCCCTTTTTCATCACCACCGCATCGCATCCAAGGAGATCCATGACTGTGCAGTTCCGCCGCCGCTTCCTCGCCGCTTTCGTCGCAGGCTTTGCCGGCCTTTATGCCGTGGGCGCGCAGGCCGCCGTGTCGCCGCTCGAGCTGGTCGGTCCGATCTCGGACTACAAGATCTACGTGACGCAGAACGTGCGCAAGCTGGCGGCCGACGTGCGCGTGTTCACCGCCGCCGTGAAGGCCGGCGACATCGAGAAGGCCAAGAAGCTCTACGCGCCCACGCGCACCAGCTACGAACGCGTGGAGCCCGTGGCCGAGCTGTTCACCGACCTCGACCAGTCGATCGACTCGCGCGCGGACGACCACGAGAAGGCCGAGAAAGACCCGGCCTTCATCGGCTTCCACCGCATCGAGTACAGCCTGTGGACGCTCAAGAGCACCAAGGACCTGAACCCCGTGGCCGACAAGCTGCTGGCCGATGTGCTCGAGCTGCAAAAGCGCCTGGGCGCGCTGACCTTCCCGCCCGAGAAGGTCGTGGGCGGCGCCGCCGTGCTGATGGAAGAGGTGGCCGCCACCAAGATCTCCGGCGAGGAAAACCGCTACAGCCACACCGACCTGTGGGACTTCCAGTCGAACTTCGAGGGCGCCTACAAGATCGTCGAGCTGCTGCGCCCGCTGGTCGTGAAGCAGGACAAGCCGTTTGCCGAGAAGGCCGACGCCAACTTCAAGGTGGTGTTCGACACGCTGGCCAAGTACCGCACGGCCGACGGCGGCTTCGAAACCTATTCGAAGCTCACCGAGCGCGACCGCAAGATGCTGGCCGGCCGGGTGAATACGCTGGCCGAAGACCTGTCCAAATTGCGCGGGATGCTCGGATTGAACTGAGTCTGGCCCCGGGGGACGCGCTCATTTCAGGCTGACCCGGGACTTTTTGGGGTTGGTCAGGTTTTCGCGAGTGAGAATTGCTAGCATCTGGCTTTTGCTTACTGGCGCGCCCCGGGGTTTCCGGGGGGCGCACCTCCACCGTGCGAAACAACGACCTCGGCGCAGCGCCGACCACCACCGCGCTGAGCCTCGACCAGCTTCCGTCCCATCAGTGGGCCACCGTGCTCGACGTGGCCCGCCCCGACAGCGCGGACGACCGCGAGCTGGTGCTGCGCCTGACCGAAATCGGCTTCGTGCCGGGCGAGGCCGTGCGCATCGTCGCCACCGGCACCCCGGGCCGCGAGCCGCTGGCCGTGCGCCTGGGCCACACCACCTTCGCGCTGCGCCGCCACGAGGCCGCGCTGATCCACGTCACACCGGGGGCCGCGAACCATGGTTGAAGCCGTCATCCAGGGGCCGGGCCGTCTCGGCGCCACCGCGCAGCCCGCGCGCATCGCGCTGCTGGGCAACCCCAACTGCGGCAAGACCGCGCTCTTCAACCTGCTGACCGGCAGCCGCCAGAAGGTGGCCAACTACGCCGGCGTGACCGTCGAGCGCAAGGAAGGCACGCTGCGCACGCCGACCGGCCGCCGCGTGTTCGTGCTCGACCTGCCGGGCGCCTACAGCCTGAACGCCCTGAGCGCCGACGAGGCCGTCACGCGCGACATCGTCACCGGCCAGGCGCAGGAAGCGCTGCCCGACCTGCTCGTGTGCGTGACCGACGCCACGAACCTGCGCCTGAACCTGCGGCTGGTGCTCGAAGCGCGCCAGCTCGGCCTGCCGATGGTGGTGGCGCTCAACATGACCGACATGGCCAAGAAGCAGGGCATCGCGGTCGACACCGCCGTGCTCTCGCGCGAACTCGGCGTGCCGGTGATCGAGACCGTGGGTGTCCACACCGGCGGCGCGAAGAACCTGCTCGAGGCGCTCGACGCACCGGTCGCCGCCGCGGCGCCCCAGCCCTGGAAGGCGCCCGGCCTGGACGACGTGCTCGCCACGCAGCGCGAGGTGCGCCGCATCCTCGGCCTGGCCGTGAAGGAGCCCGTGGGCAGCCTGGACACCAGCGACCGCATCGACCGCGTCGTGATGCACCCGGTGTGGGGCATGCTGGTGCTGGCGGTCACCATGTTCCTGATGTTCCAGGCCGTGTTCAGCTGGGCCAACGTGCCGATGGACGCCATCAAGGCCGGCACCGAGGGGCTGGGCAACCTCATCAAGACGCACATGCCCGAAGGCATGCTGCAGAGCCTGCTGGTCGACGGCGTGATCGCGGGCGTGGGCGGCGTGATCGTGTTCCTGCCGCAGATCCTGATCCTGTTCCTGTTCATCCTCGCGCTCGAAGATTCCGGCTACCTGCCGCGCGCGGCCTTCCTGCTCGACCGCCTGATGGGCACCGTGGGGCTGTCGGGCCGCTCGTTCATTCCGCTGCTGTCGAGCTTTGCCTGCGCCATTCCGGGCGTGATGGCCACGCGCACCATCAGCAACTGGCGCGACCGCATCACGACCATCATGATCGCGCCGCTCATGACCTGCTCGGCGCGGCTGCCGGTGTATGCGCTGCTCATCGCGGCCTTCATTCCGGCGCGCGAGGTGGGCGGCATCTTCAACCTTCAGGGCGTGGTGCTGTTCGCGCTGTACGTGTTCGGCATCGTCTCGGCAATGGCCGTGGCCTGGGTGATGAAGCGTTTCCGCGATAGCACGCGGCACTCGCCGCTGCTGATGGAGCTTCCGGCCTACCGCTGGCCGAACCTGCGCAACCTGGCGCTGGGCCTCTATGAGCGGGCCTGGATCTTCATCCAGCGCGTGGGCACGATCATCCTCACGCTCACGATCCTGCTGTGGTTCCTGTCGACCTTCCCGTCGCCGCCCGAAGGCGCGACCGGCCCCGCCATTCAATACAGCCTGGCCGGCATGATCGGCCGCGGGCTGGAGCACATCTTCGCGCCCATCGGCTTCAACTGGCAGATCTCCATCGCGCTGGTGCCGGGCATGGCCGCGCGCGAAGTCGCGGTGGGCGCGCTGGGCACGGTGTATGCGCTCTCGGCCACCGGCGACGACGTGGCCAGTGCGCTGGAGCCGCTCATCGCCGGCAGCTGGTCGCTGGCGACCGCGCTGTCGCTGCTGGTCTGGTACGTGTTCGCGCCGCAGTGCATCTCGACGCTGGCGGCCGTCAAGCGCGAAACCGGCTCCTGGAAATACGTGTGGATCATGGCGGGCTACTTATTCGCCCTGGCATACGTGGCATGCTTCTTGACCTATCGCATTGCACTCGCTGTCGGCGCGGGGTAAAACAACAGGGAAAGGGTTGAAGAAGACATGACACAGCAACTGATCGTCGGATTGATCGTCGCGGCCGCCGCGCTCTACGCGGTCTGGCGCTGGATGCCTGCCGGCTGGCGCCGTGGCGCCGCGCGCAAGTTCGCGGCCGGCACGCAGCGCGCGGGCCTCATCGATCAGGCCCGTGCCGATCAGCTCGCCGCCTCGCTGGCCAAGACCTCGGGCTGCGGCTCGTGCGACAGCTGCGGCAGCTGTGCCCCCAAGAAACCCGCTGGCGCCGATCCGGCCGACAGCCACAGCAGCCCCGCGCTGACTTCCACCACGCCCAGCACCGGACGCTGAGTCCGATGCCCGCGCACATCCTCGTCGCCGGGGGCGGGATCGGGGGGCTGGCCACGGCGCTGGCGCTGTCCCGCGCCCATCACCGCGCCGACGTCTTCGAACAGGCCGCCGACTTCGGCGAAATCGGCGCCGGCGTGCAACTCGGCCCCAACGCCACCCGCCGCCTTCACCAACTCGACCTCGGCCGCGGCCTCGCGGCTATCGCGGCGCGCCCCGAGGCGTTGGTGGTCCACAGTGCCGGCAGCGGCGCCGAACTGGCCCGCATGCCGCTGGGCGATGCCATGCAGCAGCGCTACGGCGCGCCGTACTGCTGCGTGCACCGCGCCGACCTGCACACGCTGCTGCTCGATGCCGTGCGCGCGCAGGGCACGGGCTCGCTGGTCACGGCCGCGCGCATCCGGCAGGTCGAGACCAGCGACGACCTAGTCTGCGTCTCGAGCACCGACGCGCGTGCGTGGGAGGGCGAGGCGCTCGTGGGCGCCGACGGCCTGTGGAGCCTGGTGCGGGCGCAGCTTGAATCCGCATCCGCCGAAGCGCCGCCGCGCGTGACCGGGCACACGGCCTGGCGTGCGCTGGTGCGTCAGGCCGACCTGCCTGCGGCGCTGCGCCGTTCGCGCGTCGATGTGTGGCTCGGGCCGCGTTTGCATGCAGTCGCGTACCCGGTGCGCGCGGGGGATGCGCTCAACGTCGTCGTGATTGCCGAATCTGCACCGGCTGGTGATGCGCGCGACTGGGACCAGGCCAGCAGCCTTGTGGCGCTGAAGCAGGCGATGGGGCGCAGCTGTGCGAGCCTTCAGTCATTGCTCGACGCGATGCCTGCTTGGCGTGCGTGGACGCTGAGCGACCGTGCGCCCGTGGCCGGGCCTGGCGACATGGCGCACGAGCGCGTGGCGCTGGTGGGCGATGCTGCGCACCCGATGGTGCCGTACCTCGCGCAAGGCGCTGGCATGGCGATCGAGGATGCGATCGCATTGGCGGATGCCCTGGGCGATGCCTCGGCGTTGGGGGTGCCGGCTGCGTTCGCGCGCTATGCCGAGGCGCGCTGGGAACGCAATGCGCAGGTGCAGGCGAGGGCGCGTCGCAATGGCGAGATCTTTCATGCCACGGGTGCTGTGCGCTTCGGGCGCGACATGGCGATGCGCTTGCTGGGCTCCCGGTTGCTCGATCAGCCCTGGTTGTACGGCGGCTGATCCAGGGCGCGTGCCCAGGCCACCGGGTACTTCCCTCCGCGAATGTCCCCCGGGGCTTCGCCCCTCCTCCTTGATTTCGCTGCGGGAAGCACCCAGTGTCCTGGGCACGATGGGCGCGGTCGTTGTGCTGGCCGATCAACGACCGCACTGCCCAACGCTCACGTCGATGGGGTGCCTTGCGCAGCGAAATCAAGGAGGAGGCCGCAGGCCGGGGGACATTCGCGGAGCAAGGTGCCCCGTCGGCGTGAGCGTCGCCCTGAAAAAACTCAGAGCCGGAACGTCTGCAGATGCTCGATGCGCTCGGCCAAGCCTTCCTGCCCCAGGTAATGCCCGTGCGTCCCATCGCGCATCTGCGCCAGCGTGGTTTCCAGCTCGACCAGCATCGCATCGCGATCCGCCACGAAGGCCGGTGGCACGTCGATGCCGATCTGCGCGCAGGCGTCGGCGATCAGATGCGCGCTGGCGGGCGCACCGCAGGCTGCGCACTTCACGATGGCCGCCACGGTCGGCTCGGCGCCGTTGTCCAGCAGGGCGCTCGTGAGTTCGGGCGAGATCTGACCGTCGATGTTGCGCAGCACGTCGGATGCCACCGGCGCGCCTGCGCGCACCAGCGCTGCCGCGGCGGCGAAGGCGCTGTGTCCCACGGCCACGTCGGTGGCGAGTGCACTGCCTTCATGCGGCCCTTCGAAGTTCAGGCCTGCGGCGGCGAGTTCGGCGACCAGCGCGGCGTCGTCGGTCGCGATGGCGTGGCGCAGCGCCGCGCGTGCGAGCGCCGGGTGATGGCGCAGCGTGCCGTCTGCCAGCGGGGTGCGCCAGTCGACGATGGCGCGGCAATAGAAGGTGACCAGCTTGTCCATCAGATCGAGGTCCAGTCCGTAGCCTTCATGGCGATCGTCGAGGTAGGCGAGCAGCGCCTGCCCCGAGAAGTAGTCGCCCGTCGGCGCCAGCGGGTCTTCGTCGAGATGCAGCGCCGCGAAGGCGCCATACAGGTCGGCCGCGACGGGGCTCAGGCCGTCTTCGTGCAGCGCGTGGGTCCAGGCTGGCGGCAGGCCCTGCTTCCACGCAATGACCTGACCGTGCGTGGCGCCGGGCTCGACCACCGCGTAGACGCGGTCGCAGTACTCGAAGCCGCCGAAGGGCAGGTGCGTGAGCTTGCCGCTCCAGGGCGTGCCGTTGTCTTCGGCCGCTTCCTCGGCGAGTTCCTGCTCGTGTTCGATCCAGCCCTGCAGGTCGCGGTAGCCGTCGCTGCCGTCCCAGAACAGCTCCGACCAGCTGACGCTCTCGACATTGCCGTTCATCGGCAACGCCAGGTCGTAGTCGAGGCGCCCGCCCGCCGTGTGCTGCCACAGCGCGACCAGCGCCTCGGGCAGCGGGCCGGCGCACAGGGCTTGCACCGCGTCGATCTGCTGCTGCGGCATCGGCGGTTGCGCGTCGAAGATCACGCGGTCGGCGAACAGCACGACGCCATGTTCGCGCAGGGTGGAGAGCTCTTCGGCAGAGAACGAGGTGTTGTTGTTCATGGCAGCGGCCTCCGTGTTCTCCAAAATGTAGCGCTTTGCGCCGAGGGAGCAACCCTCGTTCGCCCGGGGCCACCGCGAACCCCCGCATGTCGCGCTACAGATCGGTGCGCAGCTTCCAGATCTCGGGGAACAGCACCACGTCGAGCATCTTGCGCAGGTAGCTCACGCCGCCCGTGCCGCCGGTGCCGCGCTTGAAGCCGATCACGCGCTCCACGGTGGTCACATGGCGGAAGCGCCAGAGGCGGAAGGCGTCTTCGAGGTCGGTGAGTTTTTCGCCGAGCTGGTACAGGTCCCAGTGGTCGTGCGGATTGCGATACACCGTGAGCCAGGCGGCCTCGACGCCGTCGCTCGATTCGTAGGGCTGGGTCCAGTCGCGCTCCAGCCGGTCGGCGGGCACGGGCAGGCCGTGGCGTGCGAGCAGGCGCAGCGACTCGTCGTACAGCGAGGGCGCTCGGTAGGCCGCGTCCACCTGCGCGAGCAGGTCGGCGCGGTGCGCGTGGGGCTTGAGCATGGCGGCGTTCTTGTTGCCGAGCAGGAACTCGATGCAGCGGTACTGCGCGCTCTGGAAGCCGCTGGAGTTGGCGAGGTAGGGGCGCATCGCCGTGTACTCGGGCGGCGTCATGGTCGAGAGCACGGTCCATGCGCTCACCAGCTGTTCCATGATGCGGCTCACGCGCGCGAGCATCTTGAAGGCGTCGGGCAGGCGCTCTTGCGCGATGCACTGCACGGCGGCGTGCAGCTCGTGCAGCATGAGCTTCATCCAGAGCTCGCTGGTCTGGTGCTGCACGATGAACAGCATCTCGTCGTGCGCGGGCGACAGCGGGTGCTGCGCGTTCAGGATCTCGTCGAGGTGCAGGTAGTCGCCGTAGCTCATGGACTTGCTGAAGTCCAGTTGCGCCTTCTCTTCGTGGACGATGGACTCGGGGGTCTTGTTGTCGTTGTCGGTGCTCATGTCACTGCGTTCTTGCGGTTGAATTCGGCGCGTCGCCACTCGCCGGTCTCGAGCACCTGCACGAGGTGTTCGACCGAGTGCCACACATCCTCGAAGCCGACATACAGCGGCGTGAAGCCGAAGCGCAGGATGTCGGGCATCTGCGAATCGCCGGCGCGGTAGTCGCCGATCACGCCGCGCGCGATCAACGCCTGCACGATGGCGTAGGCGCCTTCCTCGCGGCTGAGGCACACCTGCGAGCCGCGCAGTGCGTGGTCGCGCGGCGTGACGAGCGACAGGCCTTGTCCTGCGCAGCGTTGCTCGACCAATTGGATGAACAGGTCGGTGAGCGCGAGCGACTTGCTGCGCAGCGCAGCCATCGCACCGCCGGTGCCGTTGAAGGCTTCGGCGGCCAGCACGGTGTCGAGTCCGCATTCGAGCCCGGCCAAGGCGATGACCGGTTGCGTGCCGCACAGGTAGCGGCCGACGCCTGGGGCAGGGCGGTAGTGCGGCGTGAACTCGAAGGGCGCCGCGTGGCCCCACCAGCCGGACAGCGGCTGCTCGAACTGGCCTGCGTGCTTCGTGTTCACCCAGGCAAAAGCGGGCGCGCCGGGGCCGCCGTTGAGGTACTTGTAGCCGCAGCCGATCGCGTAGTCGGCGTCGCTGTCGTTGAGCGCCACGGGCACGGCGCCCGCGCTGTGCGCCAGGTCCCACACGGTGAGCGCGCCCGCGGCGTGCGCGGCGGCGGTGACGGCCTTCATGTCGTGCATGGCGCCGGTGCGGTAGTTGACGTGCGTGAGCATGAGCACGGCGACCTCATCGGTCAGTGCGGCTGGGAGCTCACTCGCATCGATCAGCTTCAGCGTGAAGCCGCGTTCGCGGCACAGCGATTCGGCGATGTACAGGTCGGTCGGGAAGTTGCTGCGTTCGCTCACCACCAGCTTGCGGCCGCTGGCCTTCTGCTGCGAGAGCGCGGCGAACAGCACCTTGTAGAGGTTGACGGAGGTGCTGTCGGTGCACACCACTTCGCCCAGCGCGGCGCCGATCAGGCGGGCCACCTTGTCGCCCAGGCGCTGCGGCAGGTCGAACCAGCTCGCGGTGTTCCACGAGCGGATCAGGCCTTCGCCCCATTCCTTGGCCACCACTTCGGCGATGCGCGCGGGCGCGGCCTTGGGCAGCACGCCGAGCGAGTTGCCGTCGAGGTAGAGCACGCCCTCGGGCAGGGTGAATTGGTCGCGCAGGGCGCGCAGCGGGTCTTGCGCGTCGAGGGCGCGGCAGTCGGCAAGGGTCGTCGTCATGGAAGGGAGGGTTTCAGCGGGGAAGTTCGCGCAGCACGGCGCGCACGGGGGAGGCATCGGCGCTTGTCAGCTTGAGCGGCAGCGCGATGAGTTCGTAGTCGCCCTCGGGCACGTCGTCGAGCACGAGGTTCTCGAGCACGCGCAGGTCCAGGTGGCGGATGCGCTGGTGGCTGTCGAGCGTCTTGCTGTCGGCCGGGTCGATGCTGGCGGTGTCGATGCCGATGAGCTTCACGCCCATGGCCGCCAGGCGCTCGACGGTGGCGGGTGCATAGGCCGCGAGCTGCGGGTCCCAGCGGTCGACGGGCATGGCCGGGTAGGTGCGCACGAGCACACGCGGGGGCAGTGTGTCGTTCACGGCATGCGCGATGTGCTCCCAGGTGACCAGCGGGCCGCGGCCGATCGCATGGATCACGCGGCACGGGCCGAGGAAGGGCGTGAGATCGACCTGGCCGATGGTCTGGCCTTCGGGGGCGTAGTGCAGCGGCGCGTCGGCATGGGTGCCCACATGCGGCGACAGCGTGATCGCGCTCACGTTGACGGGGCAGCCGGGGCCGATGGTGGCGCACCACTGCTGCGAATACGGCGTGTCGCCCGGGAACACCGGGCTGCCGGCGTGCACGGGGGCGGAAATGTCCCAGAGTCGGAGCGGGGCGGTCATGGCGGGCGGCAGGGCGAAGGAAGAAAAAGGGCAGTGTGGGCCGGTTGGAGTCGCTCCACAAGGGGCCGGCGGGTGCCGAATGCTATGCGCAGTGACTGCCTTGAGTCGAGAAGTTATCCATCAATCATCGAAAGATTGAATAATCTATTCAATCAACGGGAATTGGAGAACAGATCATGCAAGCCGACCTCGACCGAACCGACCTCCAGCTGCTGCGCGCGCTGCAGGACAACGCCCGCCTGACCTCGGGCGAGTTGGCGCAGATGGCGCACCTGTCGCAGTCGCCGTGCTGGCGCCGGGTGAAGAAGCTGGAGGACGACGGCGTGATCGGCGGCTACCACGCGGGCCTGAACCGGCGCGCGCTGGGCTTCGGCGTGCTGGCCTTCGTGATGGTCGGCATCGACCACCAGACCGAGATCTCGTCGCGCGCCTTCGAGGACGCGGTGTGCGCCATTCCCGAGGTGGTGATGTTCCACGGCATCTCGGGGCCGGCGGATTTCATCCTCGTGGTGGTCGCGAAGGACCTCGATGCCTATTCCGACCTGCTGCAGCGCAAGCTGCACCGCCTGCCGGGCGTGCGCCACGTGCAGACGCATTTCTCGCTGCAGGAGTTCAAGGGGCAACTGGGTGGGTTGCCGGTACCCATGGCCTGAGAAGGTGTGAATCAACCTACTGCGCGCCCCGATCTCGCATCTGCGGTCCTCACCGTACGCGTGTACGGTTCCGGTCCTCGATGCGACCTCGGGGCGCTCGCTACGGTTTCTTCACACCTTCTGGGCCGTCAGTGCAGCTCGTCGGACAGCATCGGCAGCCCATGCCGCAGGCGCGCGCGTTGGCAGGCATCGCTGCCGGCCTGCAGCTCGTGGCAGGGGTTGGGGCGCCATTCGTAGATGCCGCAGGCCACCGACTGGCCGATCTTTCCGGTGAGCGCGGCGCAGCGCGCCGGCGTGTGGTCGGTGCCGCGCATGCGGCAAAGCGCGTCGTTCACGTCGACCGCCAGGCCCGAAGGCACGCGGCCCCCGTGGTCGTCGAGCTCGTGCACGCTGAAGTCGACGCGGTAGCTGGCGCAGCAGGCGCCGCAGGTCTGGCAGGGATTCATGAGGGGAGCAGCGCGGCGTCACGCACGCGCTGCAGCATGCGGCGGCGGATCAGCCCGCTCGCGGGGCGGATCAGCAGCCAGTAGGCGGTGAAGCGGCGCTGCGCGGCGGCATCGCCGCACCAGACCCGGGTGCGCGTGGTGAGGCGCGTGCCCGTGCCCTCGGGCTCGGCCGTGAAGTGAAGCACCAGCTTGGCCAGGCCCGTGGCATCGAGCGCGGCGAAGGCCGGGCCGTCGGCCAGCGGGACCAGGCCATAGTCGAAGCGCCAGAAGCGGCCGGCCAGCCCGAAGGCCAGTTCACGTTCGCCGTCGCGCCCCAGCGGCGTGAAGTCGGCAAACCCGAAGGCCTCGCGCTGGCGCAGCGTGGGAGCGGCCAGGCCGAGCCGGCTGGCCAGGCGGTTCGGCAGTTCGCGCAGCGCGATCAGGCTGCGCGCCACGGGGTCGTCGGTGATCTCGGGGCGGGCCGCCACGTCGAGCACGCGCGCGGGCGACGCGGGCACGTGGAGGCTGTGCGTCTCCGCGAACTGGTAGCGCGGCAGGTAGCGGTTCATCAGCTCCATGCGGCGCCTGGGTCGGTCAGCGGTCGGGTGTCTGTCAGAGCCTGCCGAGCAGCAGGAACTCCATCAGCGCCTTCTGTGCGTGCAGGCGGTTCTCGGCCTCGTCCCACACGACCGACTGCGGGCCGTCGATGACCTCGGCCTGCACTTCCTCGCCGCGGTGCGCGGGCAGGCAGTGCATGAAGAGGGCGTCGGACTGGGCGATGCGCATCATGTCCTCGTCGACGCACCAGTCGGCGAAGGCCTTGCGGCGCGCCTCGTTCTCGGCCTCGTAGCCCATGCTGGTCCACACGTCGGTGGTGACGAGGTCGGCGCCGCGGCAGGCTTCCATCGGGTCCTTGAAGACCTTGTAGCTGTCGCCCGAGCGGATGCCGGCGATCGACTGGTCCACCTCGTAGCCGCTGGGCGTGCTCACGTGCACGGTGAAGCCCAGAATTTCGGCGGCCTGCAGCCAGGTGTTGGCCATGTTGTTGCCGTCGCCGACCCACGCCACCGTCTTGCCCTGGATGGAGCCGCGGTGCTCGATGTAGGTGAAGATGTCTGCCAGGATCTGGCAGGGGTGGAACTCGTTGGTCAGGCCGTTGATGACGGGCACGCGCGAGTGCGCGGCGAAGGCATCGATCTTGGTCTGTTCGTAGGTGCGGATCATCACCAGGTCGACCATGCGGCTGATGACCTTGGCGCTGTCCTCGATGGGCTCGGCGCGGCCCAGCTGGCTGTCGCCCGTGGTCAGGTGCACCACGCTGCCGCCGAGCTGGTACATGCCGGCCTCGAAGCTCACGCGGGTGCGCGTGCTGGCCTTCTCGAAGATCATGGCCAGCGTGCGGTCGACCAGCGGCTGGTGCTTTTCGTACGTCTTGAACTTCTTCTTGATGATCGCCATGCGATCGAAGAGGTAGACGTATTCGTCGGCCGTGAGGTCCGAGAACTGCAGGTAGTGGCGCAGGGCGTTCGGTGCGGCGGCGGTCGTCATTGCGCAACAGGCTCCGAGAGGAAGGTTTTGACGATCGGCGCGAGGATCGCAACGATCTCGTCGGCTTCGGCAATGCTCAGGATGAGCGGCGGCACGAGGCGGATCACCTTGTCGGCCGTCACGCTCAGCAGCAGGCCGGCGTCGCAGGCGCGGTTCAGGATCGCGCCGCAGGGCCGGTCGAGCTCGATGCCCAGCATCAGGCCCTGGCCGCGGATTTCCTTCACGCCCGGCAGGCTGCCGATCTCGCGCTCCAGCGCAGCCTTCAGGTGGGCGCCCACGGTGGCGGCGTTCTCGAGCAGCTTGTGCTCTTCCATGATGCGGATGGTTTCCACACCGGCGCGCATGGCCAGCGGGTTGCCGCCGAAGGTGGTGCCGTGGTTGCCGGGGCCGAAGATGTTGGCGGCCTTGGGGCCGGCCACGACGGCGCCGATCGGCACGCCAGAGCCCAGGCCCTTGGCCAGCGGCATCACGTCGGGCTTGATGCCCGCCCACTGGTGGGCGAACCACTTGCCGGTGCGGCCCATGCCGCACTGCACTTCGTCGATCATCATGAGCCAGTCGCGCTCGTCGCACAGCTGGCGCACCTGCTTGAGGTAGTCGACGCGCATCGGGTTGATGCCGCCTTCGCCCTGGATGGTTTCGAAGAACACGGCGACCACGTTGGGGTTGCCTTCGGTGGCCTTCTTGAGCGCCTCGATGTCGTTCAGCGGCACGCGGATGAAGCCTTCGACCAGCGGGCCGAAGCCGGCCTGCACCTTGGGGTTGCCGGTGGCCGACAGCGTGGCGATGCTGCGGCCGTGGAAGGCGGCTTCGTAGACGACGATTTCGGGGCGCTCGATGCCCTTGTCGTGGCCGTACTTGCGGGCCAGCTTCAGGGCCGCTTCGTTGGCTTCCAGGCCGGTGCAGCAGAAGAAGGCGTTGGTCAGGCCCGACAGCTCGGTGAGCTTGGTGGCGAGCTGTTCCTGGCCGGTCACGTGGTAGTAGTTGGAGCTGTGGATCAGCTTGGTCAGCTGGTCCTGCAGGGCGGGCACCAGCTCGGGGTGGTTGTGGCCCAGCGTGTTGACGGCGATGCCGCCCAGGCCGTCGAGGTAGGCCTTGCCCGTGGTGTCCCAGACTCGGCAGCCCTGGCCGTGCGACAGCGCGATCGGCAGGCGACCGTAGGTGTTCATGACGTGGGGCGAGGTGGGTTGCTGGGCGGTGGCGCTCATTCGGTACTCCAGATAGGGAACACGAATTCTAGGCGTGCGATTTGACGGCTTCGTTGAGGATTCCGCATCACAGCAATGCCCCCCATTCAGGATGCAAAAAGGGCCCCGGATACAATCGCTTGCTGCACCGCAGCACCTGTTCCGGTCGCCTCACTTCACGATGATTTCCCCCAACGCCAAAGAAATCTTCATCCAGGGCATCACCCACGATGGCCGCACTTTTCGCCCCAGCGACTGGGCCGAACGCCTCGCCGGCGTCATGTGCTCCTTCCGCCCCGGCGGCGCCTACCCGGGCAGCCACCTGAGC
Source organism: Variovorax sp. V35 (assembly GCF_041154465.1). Classification (NCBI taxonomy): domain Bacteria; kingdom Pseudomonadati; phylum Pseudomonadota; class Betaproteobacteria; order Burkholderiales; family Comamonadaceae; genus Variovorax; species Variovorax sp. V35. The sequence continues at coordinate 5,466,933 of NZ_AP028666.1, read as the reverse complement.
TATTCGCCCTGGTGCATTCCCACGACCATCAACGGCGTGAAATGCGTGGTGGTGAACCGCGCCCTGCGCGACGCCGAGCCCATGGCCTGGGACTTCTGCGTGAACTTCGCCAAAGACAACAACCTCCAGGTGGCCGAGGCCTGCCTGGTGCCCGACCCGGCGGACACGCCGCCCCCTCCCAAAAAGGCCTGACTTCCAGGCCTTTTTCTTTTCTGGGCGGCCGCTCTGGCCTGGGCACTTTTCGAGCGCCCATGAAAAAACCGCCCGAAGGCGGTTTTTCACTTTTGCTTGCTGCAGCGCACCCCGATCAAACGGCGGACCGGAGGATTCCGGTCCGGGCTTGCCTGACAGGTGTCAGGCGGCGGCCTTTTCAGGCGCCAGGGCGAGGGCCTTGACCTTGGCCGACAGGCGGCTCTTGTCGCGGGCGGCCTTGTTCTTGTGGAAGATGCCCTTGTCGGCGACGGTGTCGACGATGCTCTGGGCCTTCGCGAACAGTTCGCTTGCCTTGGTCTTGTCGCCAGCCAGAACAGCCTTTTCGACGTTCTTGACAGCGGTACGGTATTTGGAGCGCAGCGAGGTGTTCGCAGCGTTGAGCTTGACGTCCTGGCGGACGCGCTTGCGGCCCGACGCGAGGCGCGGGTTCTTCTTCTTGGGCTTGGCGGATGCCATATTTAGTGTTCCTTAGGTGTCTGAGGATGATGCAGCAAAGCCCTCCATTATAGGCTGGGTTCCGGTTTTTGCCGAATTGCCTGCTTTTGCTACCTTTCGCAGCCCTACACTCGCCCCCGTGTCCCTGTTCAAATCCGCCTCCACCGTCTCCCTGCTGACCCTCGCTTCGCGGATCACGGGCCTCGTGCGCGACGTGCTGTTTGCCTCGGTGTTCGGCGTCAGCGCGCTCACCGACGCCTTCAACGTCGCCTTTCGCATCCCCAACCTGTTTCGCCGCGTGTTCGGCGAGGGCGCCTTCAGCCAGGCCTTCGTGCCGGTGCTGGCCGCGCGCAAGACCGAGGCGGGGCAGGAGGGCGCCCGGGAGCTGGTCGACCACGTCGCCACGCTGCTGACCTGGGCCCTGGTGGTGCTGTGCGTGGCCGGCGTGGCCGGCGCGCCGCTGCTGGTCTGGGCCATGGCCAGCGGCCTGCAGGGCTTCGACGCCGCCGTGGTCATGACGCGCTGGATGTTCCCCTACATCGGCTTCATGTCGCTGGTGGCGCTGGCGGGCGGCATTCTCAACACCTGGCGCAAGTTCGCGGTGCCGGCGGCGTCGCCGGTGCTGCTCAACATCGCGCTGATCCTGTCGATCTCCATCGGCGCGCCGCTGTTCCGCCGCTACGGCATCGAGCCGATCTATGCCCAGTGCGTGGGCGTGATGGTCGGCGGCGTGCTGCAGCTGGCCCTGCAGATCCCGGCGCTGCGCGCGCTGGGGCTCATGCCGCGCATCGGCGCCAGCTTCAAGGCGCTGCGCGCCGCGTGGACCGATCCGACCACCCGCAAGGTCATGAAGCTCATGCTGCCGGCGCTGCTGGGCGTGAGCGTGGCGCAGATCTCGCTGCTCATCAACACGCAGATCGCCTCGCACCTGGCCACCGGCAGCGTGACCTGGGTCACCAACGCCGACCGGCTGATGGAATTCCCCACCGCCATGCTCGGCGTGGCGCTGGGCGTGGTGCTGATGCCGCAACTCGCCGGCGCCCGCGCCGCCAAAGACGACGCGCGCTACTCCTCGCTGCTCGACTGGGGCCTGCGCCTCGTGGTGCTGCTGGCGGCGCCGTGCGCCGTGGCGCTGCTGCTGTTCGCCAAGCCGCTGGTGGCCGTGCTGTTCCACAACGGCGCCTACACCGGCGAGGACGTGGGCCGCACCACCGTGGCGCTCATGGGCTACGGCGTGGGGCTGGTCGGCCTCGTGGCGGTGAAGGTGCTCGCGCCCGGCTACTACGCCAAACACGACACGCGCACGCCCATGCTGATCGCCGTCACCGTGCTGGTGCTCACGCAGGTGCTCAACTTCTTCCTGGTGCCGCTGCTGCAGCACGCGGCGCTGACGCTGACCATCGGCATCGGCGCGCTGGTCAACGCGCTGTGGCTGCTGATCGGCCTGATCCGCCGCGGCAGCTACACCCCCGAGCCCGGCTGGGGCAAGTTCGCGCTGCAGGTGCTGTTGGGCACCGTGGTGCTGGCGGCCTTGCTGGCCTGGGGCGCACATTATTTCGACTGGGTCGGCCTGCGCGCGCAGCGCCTGCACCGCATCGGCCTTCTGGCCGCGCTCATCGCCGGCGCCGCGCTGCTCTATTTCGCCGTGCTCACGGCGGCGGGCGTGCGCCTGCGCAGTTTCATGCGCCGCTGAAGCGCCGTTGGCGAGCCGGAAAACACTGCCTTGACGCTCCCTGCGGGCTCCTCTACAAAGCCATATGACGTTCAGCTACCAGGTTCCCACGGCACTGGAATATTTCGAGTCGCTGGTCGGCAGCGATGACCACTTTCCGCTGCTCGAAGCGGCCGCCAGCATCGCGCAGGACGAATACCCCGAACTCGACGTGCAGCAGGTGCTGGGCGACGTCGACCAGTTGCTCGCGCGCCTCAAGCGCCGCCTGCCGGCCGACGCCGCGCCGCTGGCCCGGCTGCGCGCGCTGAACCAGTTCTTCTTCAGCGACCTGAATTTCGGCGGCAACGTCAATGACTACTACGACCCCGACAACAGCTACCTGAACGCCGTGCTGCGCACCCGCCGCGGCATTCCGATCTCGCTGGCCGTGCTGTGGATGGAGCTGGCGCAGGGCCTGGGCCTGCAGACGCGCGGCATCAGCTTCCCGGGGCATTTCATGGTCAAGGTCACGCTGCCCAAGGGGCAGGTCGTGATCGACCCGTTCACCGGCAAGTCGCTCTCGCGCGAAGAGCTGGGCGAGCGGCTCGAGCCCTACAAGCGCGGCAACGGGCTGGTCGGCGAGTTCGACGTGCCGCTGGGCCTGTATCTGCAGCCCGCGAGCCCGCGCGAGATCATCGCGCGCATGCTGCGCAACCTGAAGGAAGTGCACCACGCGCAGGAAGACTGGCCGCGCTACATCGCGGTGCAGAACCGCCTCATTGCCCTCTTGCCCACCGCCTGGGGCGAGCACCGCGACCGCGGCGTTGCGCATGCCGAGCAGGGCCATGCGGCGCTGGCCGTGCGCGACCTCGAAACCTACCTCGCCAACGCCGAAGACGCGCTCGACATCGACGCGATCGCCGAGCGCGTGGCGCTGCTGCGGCGCCTGGCCAACTAACCAGCCCTACAGCCACAACGCCCATGACCGACACCCGCACCGGCGTGAGCGCGGCGCCCGACCTGGGCACGCTGCACGAATTCCACGGCGTGCAGCCGGTGCTGCCGGTGTCCGACGTCTCGCGCGCCGCGCGCTGGTTTTCCGAGGTGCTGGGTTTCGAGATCGACTTCATCGCCGGCGAGCCGCCCAGCTACGCCCGCGTGATGAAGGGTGACCGCAGCTATGGCGACCCCGTGTACCTGCGCCTGTGGCAATGCGGCAGCCGCGAAGCCCGGCCGTGGCGCGGCGAAATCGTGATCCACGTCGGCAAGGACATCGACGGCCTGCACGCCGCCTATGTGAAGCGCGGCGTGACCATCATCGAGCCGCCCACGTCCCAGCCCTGGGGCCTGCGCGAATTCGCGATCCGCGAACCCGACGGCCACGTGCTGCGGTTCTGCGGCTATCTCTGAAACACAAAATTACAAACAGATCGATGCGGCCGTGTCGATCCGTGGCCCGCTCGCGCGACGTGTGAACAGGAGCACGCAGATTCCGGCGTCTCCCGATCCCCACCCACTTTCAGGAGAAACGACATGCGATTCATGGTTCTGGTCAAGGCGAGCAAGGATTCCGAAGCCGGCGTGATGCCGAGCACCGAGCTCCTCACCGAGATGGGCCGGTTCAACGAGGAACTGGTCAAGGCCGGCGTGCTGCTGGCGGGCGAGGGGTTGCACCCGTCGTCCAAGGGCGCGCGCGTGCGCTGCGAAGGCAAGAAGCGCACCGTCATCGACGGCCCCTTCACCGAGACGAAGGAACTGCTGGCGGGCTTCTGGCTGCTGCAGGTCAAGTCGAAGGAAGAAGCCATCGAGTGGATCAAGCGCAGCCCGTTCCAGGAAGGCGAGATCGAGATCCGCCAGGTCTTCGAGGCCACCGATTTCGGCGAGGCCATGACGCCCGAGCTGCTGGCCCAGGAAGACCGCCTGCGCACCGAGTCGGCTGCCAAGGCCGGCCGCTGAACTTCATCCATTCCTCGAAGGAGAAACGATCATGCGATTCATGCTGCTGATGATTCCCCACGGCTACGAAAACGCCGCGCCCGGCACGGTGCCCGACGACGTCGAACGCGTGGGGTCGATGATGGCCTTCAACGAGTCCTTGCAGAAGGCCGGCGTGCTGATCGGCTGCGAGGGCCTGCATCCGCCGTCGATGGGCGCGCGCGTGAGCTTTCCGGGCGGCAAGCCGAAGGTGGTCGACGGCCCCTTCGCCGAGGCCAAGGAGGTGCTGGGCGGCTACTGGCTGATCGATGTCGCCTCGCGCGCCGAGGCTATCGAATGGGCGAGCCGCTGCCCGGGCAGCGAGAACGAGGTCATCGAGATCCGCCAGGTACAGGAGATGGAGGACTTCTCGCCCGAGGTGCAGGACGTGGCGAGCGAGTTCACGTCGATGCAGCAGACCCTGAAGAAGTAAGCCGACCTAGTCGTCCCGCACCAGCCGGATGCCCACCAGCGTGTAGCGCGTGTCCGGCGCATTCCAGTTGCGGTACGACGAGCGGGCATAGAAAGCCCAGGTGTGCCAGGAGCCGCCACGGCGCACGCGCACGGTGCCCGTGGCCGGGCCCTGGGGGTCGTCGACCGGTGAGCGCGCGTAGTATTCGTCGCCATGCCAGTCGGCCACCCACTCCCACGCATTGCCGTGCATGTCGTAGAGGCCCCAGGCGTTCGGCGCGAAGCTGCCGACCGGGGCGGTGAAGGCAAAACCGTCGTCGCCCGCGAGCGCCATCGCGCGCCAGCGCGGCCAATGCGCGGCGCTGCGCGTGTCGAACACATTGGCGCCGCGCAGCAGCGTGGCCGGATCGTCCCCCGTGCTGTAGCGCGTGCGCGTGCCGGCGCGGCAGGCGTACTCCCACTCGGCCTCGGTCGGCAGGCGGTAGCGCCGGCCCTCCGTCTGGCTCAGCCAGGCGGCCAGCGCCTGCGCGTCGTTCCAGCTCACGTTGACGACCGGGTGGTCGTCGCCCTGCGCGAAGCCCGGGTTGCGCCACGAGTAGCGCGGGTCGCGGCCTTCGAAGGCATCGCCGCGCCGCGTGGTGGCGGGGTCGTAGTCGGCGCGCCAGCCGTAGCCGCCGGTGCCGTCGGCCACCGATTCGGGCACGTGGCCCGAGGCATCGAGGAAGCGCCGGAACTGGCCCACCGTCACCTCGTGCCGGCCCATCCAGAACGCCCGCGTGATGCGCACCTTGTGCACCGGCCCTTCGTCGGCCAGCTGGGTGAAGCGCTCCTTGGGCAGCTGCGGGTAGTCGCGTGCCAGCGTCTCGGGCGGCTCGTCGCTGCCCATGAGGAATTCGCCGGCCGGCAATCGCACGAAGGCCATGCCCAGGCTGTTGCGTTCCACGGCGAGGTCGTCCGCCCGGACGCCCCCGCAGGCGAGGCCGAACGCGAAACCCAGGCTCCACAAGACGAGGCGTGGTGTCATGGCCGCATGCTATCCGGCCTGCCGGGCCGGAGCGAGGCCGCATGAGCAGCGGACCAGACGCCGCCGCCATCCACCGCGCCATCGAGGCGGTCTGGCGCATCGAGTCCGCGAAGATCATCGCCGCGCTCGCGCGCAAGGTGCGCGACGTGGGCCTGGCCGAAGAGCTGGCGCAGGACGCGCTGGTGGCCGCGCTCGAGCAGTGGCCCGTCGACGGCGTGCCCGACAACCCCGCCGCCTGGCTCACGCAGGTGGCCAAGCACCGCGCCCTCGACCGCCTGCGCCACGTGCAACTGGCCGAGCGCAAGGCGCCCGAGATCGGCCGCGAGCTCGACGCGCTGCACGCCATGGCCGAGGCCGATTTCGCGCAGGCGGTCGATGCGGCGCTCGACGACGACATTGGCGACGACCTGCTGCGCCTGGTGTTCACCGCCTGCCATCCCGTGCTCTCGACCGAGGCGCGCGTGGCGCTCACACTGAGGCTGATGGGCGGCCTCACGACCGACGAGATCGCGCGCGCCTTTCTCGTGCCCGAGGCCACCGTGGCGCAGCGCATCGTGCGTGCCAAGCGCACGCTGGCCGAGGCGCGCGTGCCCTTCGAGGTGCCGCGCCGCCACGAGCTCGAGGCCCGGCTGGCCTCGGTGCTCGAGGTGCTCTACCTGATCTTCAACGAAGGCTACTCGGCCACCGCCGGCGACGACTGGATGCGCCCCGCGCTGTGCGACGAGGCGCTGCGCCTGGGCCGCATCGTGGCCGAGCTGGTGCCCGGCGAGGCCGAGGTGCACGGGCTGGTCGCGCTGATGGAAATCCAGGCCTCGCGCACCGCTGCGCGCGTGGGCGCCTCGGGCGAGCCGGTGCTGCTGCTCGACCAGAACCGCGCGCGCTGGGACCCGATGCTGATCCGCCGCGGCCTGGCGGCGCTGGCGCGCGCCGAAGCGCTGGGCGGCGCGCTCGGCCCTTACGCGCTGCAGGCCGCCATCGCCGCCTGCCACGGCCGCGCGCGCACCGCGGGCGAGACCGACTGGGCCCGCATCGCGGCGCTGTACGACGCGCTGGCCGCGCTGTCGCCGTCGCCCATCGTCGAGCTGAACCGCGCGGTCGCGCTGTCGATGGCCTTCGGGCCGGCGGCCGGGCTGGAGGTGGTCGATGCGCTGCAGGAAGAGCCCGCGCTGAAGGGCTACCACCTGCTGCCGACCGTGCGCGGCGACCTGCTCTTCAAGCTGGGCCGCCGCGACGAGGCGCGGCGGGAGTTCCAGCGTGCCGCCTCGCTCACGCGCAACACGCGCGAGCAGGCGCTGCTGCGGGCGCGCGCCGAGGCCTGCGGCGACAAGCCTTAGCGGACGGGCGCCGACGTGCCCGCGGAAGGCGAGCCCGGCAGCCCGAACTGGTGCCACGCGCGGCGCAGCTGCGTGTCCGAGCCGAAGCCCGACAGCTCGGCCGCCCGCGTCACGCTGGCGCCCGAGGCCAGCGCCAGTTGCGCGGCCGCCAGCCGCAGCCGGCGCAGGTAGGCCAGCGGCGCCACGCCCGCGTGCTCGACGAACAGCCGCGTCAGGTGCCGCGCCGAGGTGTGGGCGACCTCGGCCATGCGCGGCACGCTCCAGTCGGCCTGCGGTTGTTCGCTGACCGCGTCCTGCACCCGGTGCAGTGCCGCGTGCAGGTGGTTGCGGTAGGCGAGAAAGGGCGACAGCTCCGGGTCGTGCGGGCCGCGCCGCAGCGCCACCACCATCGCCTGCGCCACCTGGGCCGCCAGCGCCTCGCCGCAGGTGTCGGCGATGCGGTGCAGCATCAGGTCGATGCCCGTCGTGACGCCCGCGCTGCTGTAGACCGGCGGGTCGATCACGAACACGCGGTTGCTCACCACCTCGCAGCGCGGCTCCACGGTGCGCAGCTCGTCCAGGTGATGGTGGTGCGTGGTGACGCGCCGCCCCGTGAGCGCGCCCGCGTGCGCCGCGAGCAGCGCGCCCGCGCAGACCGTGACCAGCTCGACGCCGCCGCGCGTGAAGCGCTGGCCGCGCAGCCAGTGCAGCAGGTCCTGCGCCTCGGGCGTGTCGGTCGCGATGGTGTCGCCCGGCAGGCCGACCAGTACCACCCAGCCCGGGCCGTCCCACTGCGTCGGCAATGGCGACAGCCCCGACAGCGCGACGCCGACCGAGCCCCTCATGCTGGGTCGCGGCCCCGCGAATTCGATGACAAAACGCTCGGGCTGGCCCGCCGCGCGCAGCCGCTGGTTGGCGATGCGCAACGCCTCGGCCGGCCCGGCCCAGTCGAGCACCAGGCTGTCGGGCAGGAGCACGAAAACTACGCGGACAGGGGCTCGTTGCGGGTCCATGCGTAGTCCATCTGGCGCGCCGTGCGCTCGGCCAGGTCGCGTCCGGCCAGGCGTTCGACCAGGTGCAGGCTCATGTCGATGCCCGCGCTGATGCCGGCCGAGCTGACGATGCGGCCGGTGTCGACCCAGCGCACGCCGTCGCGCACGTCGAGCTGCGGGAACTGGGCGCGCAGGTCGGCGAGGTCTTCCCAGTGCGTGGTGACCGCCTCGCGCGTCACGACGCCGCTTTGCGCCAGCAGGAAGACGCCGGTGCAGACCGAGGCGACGAGCTGCGCGCTGGCCGCGCACCGGGCGATCCAGCGCAGGGTGTCGGGGCTCGCCATGGGCGCATCGACCACGCCGCCGGGGACGACCAGCACGTCGGCGGTGGCGGCGGCATCGGCCAGTGTGTGGTCGGCGAGCAGCCGCAGGCCGGCGCGCGCCTGCACCGGTTCCCCGGTGCGGGTGTGGGCGACCGAGGCGACCTCGAATGGCGCGGGCGCACCCGGCTGCAGGCGCTGGTGGACGCGGGCGGCGGTGGTGAAGACCTCGAAGGGGCCGGCGAAATCGAGCGCCTCGACGCCGTCGTAGGCCAGGATGCGCACGCGCAGCGGGGTCATTGAAATACCTCCGTGCTTCGCACTTCGGTGCGAGCTTGCTTGGGGCGGCCCGGCGCGGCGCTCATGCGGTCGCGCCTTCCGTGGCACGCGCCAACGCCTGCGCCACGCTGCAGACCGTGGCGAAGCGCCCGTCCAGCACGGTCGCGGTGCGCGCCTTGATGTCGGCGGCCGACAAGGGGCGGCCGTCGGGCTGCACCATGTCGAAGGTGAGGGTGGCGTCGGTCACGTAGTCGACCTCCCAGCCCAGGTCCGAGGCGTGGCGCGTGGTGGTTTCGCAGCACTGCTCGGTGCGGATGCCGCTCACGATCAGGCGGCGGATGCCGTGCTGCGTGAGCCACACGTCCAGGCCGCTGTTGACCAGCGCGCTGTGGCGGTGCTTGGTGAAGGTGGCGGCCGCCTCGAAAGGCGCGAGACCCTCGATCGGGCGCACATGGCCCGATTCGAGCGCGAAGGGGTTGGCGGGGGATGGCGGCGCATCGACGTGGAAGACGCGCACGACCGGCAGTCCGGCCGCCACGGCACCGGCGATCAGCGCGTTCTGGGCCTCGAGGTAGGGCGCGAGCAGGGCGGCGTTCCAGTAGGGGCGGTGGCGGAACGATTCCTGGGCGTCGATCACAATCAGACAGGTGGTCATGGCGGTGGCGGGCAAGGCAAAGTGGATGATGCCGCCTATTCTTGGACGCCGCCAGCGCCTCGTCCGCGCCGATGCGGACCGGAACCGATCAGATCAGGACATCGCCCGGCCGCTAGACCAGGCCGCCCGCGTGCAGTTCTTTTTTCAGGTACGCGTAGTACAGCGGCGCCGCCACCAGCCCGGCCGGGCCGAACACCGCCTCGGCCACGAACATCACCGACAGCAGCTCCCACACGCGCATCTGCGTGCGCGCGCCGACCACCTTGGCGTTGATCACGTACTCGGCCTTGTGGATCAGGATCAGGAAGGCCAGGCAGGCCGCGGCCGTGACTGGCGACACCGACAGCGCCACCAGCGTGATCACCGAGTTGCAGACCAGGTTGCCCACGATCGGCACCAGCCCGGCCACGAAGGTTAGGGTGATGAGCGCGGGCGTGTAGGGCAGCTCGAGGCCCCACAGCGGCATCAGGAACAGCAGGAAGATCGCGGTCAGCAGCGTGTTGAAGGCGGCGATCCAGAACTGTGCCGCGACGATCTGGCCGAAGGCCTCGCCGAAGGTGGTGATGCGCAGGAACATCTGCTGCGCCAGCGGCCGGCGCTGGGCCGGCGCCGGCGCCACGGCGGCCAGCGCGCCGATGATCAGGCCCACGTAGGCGAACAGCAGCCCGCCCAGCCAGGCGCGCCCGGCCATGGCGAGCGAGCCGGCCTGCGTGCGCAGGTAGTTGGCGACGATGCGCTGCACCTCGGCCGCGCCCTCGGGCAGGTAGACGGCGATGTCGGGCGGCAGCTTGGAGCGCAGCTCGAGCACCGTGCGGGCCGTGTAGTCGAGCAGTTCGCGGTACTGGTCGGGCGCATCGAGTACGTACTCGCGCGCCTGCGAGAACCCCAGCGTGACCAGGCCGATCGGGCCCAGCAGCACCAGCGTGACCGCCACCACCCGGGCCAGGCTGCCGGCGGCGGAACGCAGGGGCTTCAGGCGCGACAGCCAGCCGCCCAGCAGCCGGGCGAACCAGCGTGCGACCAGGAAGCCGATGCACACGCACAGCAGCCCCGGCAGCAGGTGCTGCCACATCACGAGCATCAGCCCCGCGAGCATCAGCAGGTAGCTGGCCAGTACCACGTGGCGGGAGGCGGCGGCCGGGGGCGGGGCGGCGAGGGTGGCGTCGGGCAGCGGCGTGGCCATCCGGGGAGCGGGGCGTGCGGTGAGAAAAAGAAAAAAGAACGGGCGCGCGATCAGGCGACGACCACGGCCGCGCCGTCGCCGCGCTCGGCGATCACGCCGATCTCGTGCACCGATTCACCGGCGGCGCGCAGCGTGGCGGCGCAGGCGGCGGCTTCGGCCGCGTCGATCACGACGACCATGCCGATGCCGTTGTTGAAGGTGCGGTTCATCTCGATGTCGTCGATGCCGGCCACCTTCTGCAGCCAGGCGAAGAGCTCGGTCTGGGGCCAGCTGCCCTTCTTCAGGTGGGCGGCGGTGCCTTCGGGCAGCACGCGCGGGATGTTCTCGAGCAGGCCGCCACCGGTGATGTGGGCCAGCGCCTTGATCGGGTGCTTGCCCAGCGCCTCGAGCACGGGCTTCACGTACAGGTGGGTGGGCTCCATCACGGCTTCGCGGAAGGGCTTGCCGTCGAGGGTGGCGGGCAAATCGGCGCCGGCACGTTCGATCACCTTGCGCACGAGGCTGAAACCGTTGGAATGCACGCCGGCCGAGGCCAGGCCCAGGACCACGTCGCCGGGCTTGACGTTCTGGCCCGTGAGGATCTTCGACTTTTCGACCGCGCCGACCGCAAAGCCGGCCAGGTCGTACTCGCCGGCCGGGTACATGCCGGGCATTTCGGCGGTTTCGCCGCCGATGAGGGCGCAACCGGAGAGTTCGCAGCCGCGGGCGATGCCGCCGACCACGGCCGCGGCCGTGTCCACGTCGAGCTTGCCGCAGGCGAAGTAATCCAGGAAGAACAGGGGCTCGGCGCCTTGCACCAGCACGTCGTTGACGCTCATGGCCACGAGGTCGATGCCGACCGTGTCGTGCATGTTCCATTCGAAGGCCAGCTTGAGCTTGGTGCCCACGCCGTCGGTGCCGCTCACCAGCACCGGTTCCTTGTAGCGCTTGGGCACTTCGAACAGGGCGCCGAAGCCGCCGATGCCGGCCAGCACGCCTTCGCGCATGGTTTTCTTCGCCAGCGGCTTGATGCGGTCGACCAGGGCGTCGCCTGCGTCGATATCGACACCGGCGTCCTTGTAGCTGAGCGGGGTGGGCGTGGAGGAGGTCATGGGCGGGCGGTGTCGAGAAGAAGGAGCGAAAAGGTTCGCGAAGCAGCGAGGAAGGGCGGGCAGGGGAGGCGCCGGCGACCGAGGCGGCCGGGCCGATAGAATTCCTCACGATTTTAAGGGCCCTCCGGGCCCCCTCCATGAACCTTCCCGGGATGAAACAGCTCGCGCTCGATATCGGCATTGCGACGGGCCCCAGCTTCGACGCCTTTTTTGCCGGCCCCAACGAGGCGGCGCTGCGACACCTGCAAGTGTGGGTCGGCGGCGCCGATGGCAGCCCCGCGCTGCACTCGCCGGTGCCGACCTACCTCTGGGGCGACAGCGGCAGTGGCAAGACCCACCTGCTCGAATCCGTGCGTGTCGCACTGGCCGAGCAGGGCGCCAGCGTGGGCTGGCTGCACGCCGGCCTGCTGGAGCCGCCCGAGTTCGACGAGCGCTGGGGCGCCGTCCTGCTCGACGACGTCCACCTCTACACCGCGGTGCAGCAGCACGCGGCCTTCAACTGGTTTGTCAACGCCCAGACCCTGCAGCGCGGCGTGGTCGCCGCCGGCGCCTTGCCGCCGGCCGACCTGCCGCTGCGCGAAGACCTGCGCACCCGCCTCGGCTGGGGCCATGTCTTCCATCTGCAGGTGCTGAGTGAAAGCGAACGCCGCGCGGTGCTGCGCCAGGCGGCCGACGCGCGCGGCGTGATGCTGTCCGACGACGTGCTCGACTTCATGCTGCACCGCTTCAGCCGCGACCTGGGCAGCCTGATGGAGCTGCTGTCGCAGCTGGACGGCTACGCCCTGCAGACCCAACGCGCGATCACCATTCCGCTGATCCGCTCCATGCTCGAAAACGAATAGACAGATAAGAAGAAGCGCCTGCTCCTCCTCGAAAAACAACCAATGATCAAGAAATTCATCGACAAGCTGCTCGGCAAGTCCGCCGGCAGCGCACAGGGCAAGAGCCGCTTCGGCAAGCGCCAGGAGGTGCCGGCAGAGGTTCACAAGATCGATCCTGCCCTGGTCGACGAACGCGCGAAGAACGTGGTCACCACGCTGCAGCAGGCCGGCTACGAGGCCTACGTGGTGGGCGGCGCGGTGCGCGACCTGCTGCTGGGCCTGCGCCCCAAGGACTTCGACGTGGCCACCAATGCCACGCCCGAGCAGGTCAAGTCGCTGTTCCGCCGTGCCTTCATCATCGGTCGGCGCTTTCGCATCGTGCACGTGGTGTACGGCCGCGGCCGCGAACATGAAGTGATCGAGGTCTCGACCTTCCGCGCCTACATGGACAGCGCCGCCGCCGAGCAGGTGGCCGGCAACGAGCGCACCAGCAAGGGCGAACTGGCGAGCATGAAGCACGCCGTGGACGCCAGCGGCCGCGTGCTGCGCGACAACGTCTGGGGCCCGCAGGAAGAAGACGCGGCGCGCCGCGACTTCACCGTCAACGCCATGTACTACGACCCGGCCAACCAGGTGGTGGTCGACTATCACAACGGCATCAAGGACGCCCAGAAGCTCACGCTGCGCATGATCGGCGACCCGGTCACGCGCTACCGCGAAGACCCGGTGCGCATCATTCGCGCCATCCGCTTCTCGGCCAAGCTGGCCGCGCTCGGTTTCAAGATGGAAGCCAAGACCGCCGCGCCGCTCATCGAATCGAGCAAGCTGCTGGCCGACGTGCCGCAAAGCCGCATGTTCGACGAGATGCTCAAGCTGTTGCAGACCGGCCACGCCATCGCCACGGTCGAGCAGCTGCGCAAGCTGGGGCTCGCCACCGGCATCTACCCGTTGCTCGACGTGGTGGTGGAACGCGCCGACCAGCCCTTCGTGAAGGCCGCCCTGCAGGACACCGACCGTCGCGTCGGCGAAGGCAAGCCCGTGGCGCCCAGCTTCCTCTTGGCCTGCGTGCTGTGGGCCGACGTGCGCGACGGCTGGGCCCAGCGCCAGGAAGGCCGTCACGGCCAGCGCCCGCAGCCGCCGTTCCCGGCGCTGCAGGACGCCATCGACGACGTGTTCAATTCGCGCATCGGCGATGTGTCGGGCCGCGGCAAGCTGGCCGCCGACATGCGCGAGATCTGGATGATGCAGCCGCGTTTCGACAAGCGCACCGGCTCGACGCCCTACAGCCTGGTCGAGCAGGCGCGCTTCCGCGCCGCCTTCGACTTCATGCGCCTGCGTGCCGACGTGGGCGAAGTCGGCGAGGCCATCGCCGAGTGGTGGCAAGAGTTCAGCACCGCCGACGACCTGCGCCGCCAGGACCTGCTCGAACAGGTCCGCGAAGAACAGAAGGTGCGCCAGCGCGTGCGTCTGCGCGACCCGGCCGCTGCGCCCAAGCCGCGCAGCGAGCAGCTGGCGCGCCAGAAACAGGCCGCGACCGAATCGGACGACGGCGACGGACCCGACATCGAGGCCGACGCCGTGCCGCCGGATGGCGAAGCCGCCGCGCCGCGCAAGCGCAAGCGCCGGCGCAAGCCGCGCCCCGTGGGCGGCGGTAGCGGTGGTGGTGGCAGCGAGGGCGGCGGGAGCGCCGCAGGCGAATGAGCACGCCCGACCGGCCGAAGGACGGCAAGAAGAGCGCCCCGGCAGCCAAGGCAGCTAAGGGGGGCAAGCCCGCGCCGCGCGCCGGAAGCAAGCCGCCATCGGCCGGCAGCAAGAGCGGCCCGCCCGCGCGCCGCGCGCCTTCGCGTCCACGCGGTCCGCGCGAGGACTACCCCACCGTGCAGGCCTTCGTCGCCATCGGCGCCAACCTGGGCGATGCCGAGGCGACCGTGAAGGAGGCCATGGCCGCCATCGGCGCGTTGCAACGCACCCAGGTCACGGCCCGCTCGTCGCTCTACCGCAGCGCGCCGGTCGATGCCGAAGGCCCCGACTTCATCAACGCCGTGGTGGCCGTGCGCACCGGGCTGGACGCGGAGCAGCTGCTCATCGCGCTGCAGCGCCTGGAAACGCTGGCCGGCCGCGAGCGGCCCTTTCCCAATGCGCCGCGCACGCTCGATCTCGACCTGCTGATGCACGGCAACTCGGTGATCGAAAGCCCCACGCTGACCCTGCCGCACCCGCGCATGCGCGAGCGCGCCTTCGTGCTCAAGCCGCTGGCCGAGATCGCGCCCGACAAGGTGCCGCGCGCCGCGCTGGCGCGCGTGACTGGCCAGGTCATCCAGAAAATCCGCTGACCCTTGGGGGCCGCCGGCATGCGGCCGCAACTGCCCGATCTCGCCGGCGTTGCCGCGTGCGTGCGGCTGGTCGTGGCACTGCGGCTGCCGGCCTGAGCGGGCCTGTCGCGCCAGGGCCCGAAGGTCGGCCCGACCGGTCGTTCCGGTCGTGCCCGTTAAACTCGGGAAGTTTTCACGAAGGCGTCATGAAATTGTGATTGGCGCGTCCCAGGAGTTTTTTCCATGTTCGGCAAGCTGCTGCCCCGAGAGGGCAATTTTTTTGAAATGTTCAACCAGCATGCCGAGCGCATCGTGGAGGCGGCGCGTGCGTTCGAGCAGCTCGTCACCCACTATGCGGACGTGCATCTGCGCGAACAGTACAACCGCGACGTCGACAACGCCGAGCGCGCCGCGGACCGCGTGACGCACGACGTCAACCGCCTGATCCACAAGACCTTCATCACGCCCATCGACCGCGAGCAGATCCACAAGCTCATCAACACGATGGACGACGTGGCCGACCTGATCCAGGACTCGGCCGAGACCATGGCGCTGTACGACGTGCGCCACATGACCGACGAGATCGTGCGCCTCACGGCCCTGAGCGTGAAGTGCTGCGACCGCCTCAAGGACGCCGTGAAGTACCTCGGCAAGATCGCCGACCCGGCCGTGGCCGAGGCCACGCTCAAGACCTGCGAGGAAATCGACCGCCTCGAATCCGATGCCGACCGCGTGATGCGCAGCGCCATGAGCAAGCTGTTTCGCGAAGAGCCGGACGTGCGCGAGGTCATCAAGCTCAAGGCGATCTACGAGCTGCTCGAGACGATCACCGACAAGTGCGAGGACGTGGCCAACGTGATCGAGGGCATCGTCCTCGAGAATTCCTGAGCGGGTAGCAGCCGATGACAACGGTGCAGGTCGCCCTCTGGGTGGTGGTGGTGCTGGTCGCGCTCGCGATCCTGTTCGACTTCATGAACGGCTTCCACGATGCCGCCAATTCGATCGCGACGGTGGTGTCCACCGGCGTGCTGAAGCCGGGGCAGGCCGTGGTGTTCGCGGCTTTCTTCAACCTGATCGCGATCTTCGTCTTCCACCTGAGCGTGGCCGCGACCGTGGGCAAGGGCATCGCCCAGCCCGGCGTGGTCGACGTGCACGTGGTGTTCGGGGCGCTCATCGGCGCCATCAGCTGGAACCTCGTCACCTGGTACTACGGCATCCCGAGCAGCTCGTCGCACGCGCTGATCGGCGGCATCGTGGGCGCCGTGATCGCCAAGACCGGCACCAGCGGCCTCGTGGCTTCCGGCATCTGGAAGACCGTGGCCTTCATCTTCGTGTCGCCGCTGCTGGGTTTCCTGCTGGGCTCGCTGATGATGATCGTGGTGGCATGGGGCTTCCGGCGTGCCACGCCGTCGCGCGTGGACCGGTGGTTCCGGCGATTGCAGCTGGTCTCGGCCGGCGCCTACAGCCTGGGCCACGGCGGCAACGACGCGCAGAAGACCATCGGCATCATCTGGATGCTGCTGATCGCCACCGGCTACGCCTCGGCCAGCGACGCGGTGCCACCGACCTGGGTCATCGTGAGCTGCTACGCCGCCATTGCGCTGGGCACCATGTTCGGCGGCTGGCGCATCGTGAAGACCATGGGCCAGAAGATCACCAAGCTCAAGCCCGTGGGCGGCTTTTGCGCCGAGACCGGTGGGGCGCTGACCCTGTTCCTGGCCACCGCGTTGGGCATTCCGGTCTCGACCACGCACACCATCACGGGCGCCATCGTCGGCGTCGGTGCCACGCAGCGCGCCAGCGCGGTGCGCTGGGGCGTGGCGGGGAACATCGTCTGGGCCTGGGTCCTGACCATTCCCGCCTCGGCCTTCGTCGCGGCGATGGCTTACTGGTTCAGTTGGCAGATTTTCTGAAGCACTGAAGCGTCGGCGCCTCGTTCGCAGAGGCGCCGCGCTTGGCCGAGCGACTATTGCGAGATTTTTCGGCCTTCTTCGATCTGGTGTTCGAAGTAGTGCTGGAAGCTGTACACGATGCTCGCCATCAGGATCGAACTGCCGAAGAACAAAGACGCCACCACGGCGCCGATCGTGAGCCAGTTGGTCTGGCCCGGTGCAGCGTCGGCCGGTGCGCCGGCGTTGAAGCGGGCATTCCATTTTTCGGGCGTCATCAGGCCGTAGATGATCGCCATCAACGCGCAGCCCGCGATCGTGAAGCCGAGCAGCGGGATCAGCGCCCAGCTCACGCCGTCGTCCACGCCGTACATGCGCAGGCGCTCGATGCCGTAGATGCCCAGCGCGGTGGGAATAGGCAGCAGCCAGCCGAGCCAGTCGCCCATGCCGCGCAGGTAGAAGCGGTGCAGGCCCAGCGGGCCCCCGAGGAAAGAGAGCCAGGCGGCGACGGTTTTGCTTTTCATCTTTTTCATCATTCGGGTTTGGTGCGGCTGCCTTCGCCGAGTACTTTTTCCATCAGGACCACGTCGCGCCAGGCGTCGAACTTCCAGCCGCAGTCTTTCAGCACGCCCACGTGCGTGAAGCCCTGGCTGCGGTGCACGCCGACCGAGCCGGCGTTGGCCGAATCGCCGATCACCGCGATCAGCTTGCGCACGCCGGCCGCTTCGGCCGCCTGCGAGAGCGCCGCCAGCAGCTGCGCGCCCACGCCCTTGCCGCGCGCGGCTTCGGACATGTAGATCGAGTCCTCGGCCGAAAACCGGTAGGCCGGCCGGGGCTTGAACCAGTTGCAGTAGGCAAAACCCAACACTTCGCCGTTTTCTTCAGCGACGAGGTAGGGCAGGTTCTTGCCCAGCACATCGGCGCGCCGGGCGGCCATGTCGGCCTCGGACGGGGGCTCGGTTTCGAAGGTGCCGGTGCCGTGCAGCACGTGGTGGGCGTAGATGGCCGTGATGGCTGCGATGTCTTCGTCGCGGCTGGGGCGGAGGGTGAGGGTCATGCGGGTGAGGGCGGCGGCGCGGGGCCGGAATTCGGAGAAAAACCCGGGTCGGGCTATAATCGTGGGCTTTTCAGCGTGCGCTGGCCGGGTGGCCATGTCGCGTGTCTCGACGCTGGAAGAACATCGTGAGCGGGCCTCTTTCTATTTGAACTGGCTCGCTGACCACCCAAGGATAAATCATGGTCGTCATTCGACTCTCCCGCGGCGGCTCCAAAGGCCGTCCGTTCTTCAACATCGTCGTGTCGGACAAGCGCGTTCGCCGCGATGGCCGTTTCATCGAGCGCCTGGGTTTCTACAACCCGACCGCCAAGGAAAACGAAGAAAGCATCCGCATCGCCCAGGACCGCCTCGCGTACTGGAAGAGCGTCGGTGCTCAGGCTTCGCCCACGGTGCTGCGCCTGATCAAGCAAGCCGCTGCCGCGGCCCCCAAGGCGGCCGCCTAAGCCGCCCGCACGGCGATGCTGCCCACACTCGAAGCCGCCGAACTGCCGGCGGATGCGATCGAGGTCGGACGCATCGCCGATGCCTGGGGCATCAAGGGCTGGTTCAAGGTCCTGCCCCACAGCGCCCAACCCGAGGCGCTTTTTTCTTCCAAGCGCTGGTTCCTGCAGGCTCCCGGAGCCTCCACGCCCGCCGCTTTCCGGCTCGCAGTCCGCGAAGCCAAAGAACATTCCGACTGCATCGTCGCCTCGTCCGAGGACGTGCCTGACCGCAATGCGGCCGAGGCGTTGCGCGGCGCGCGCGTGTTCGTGCCGCGCTCGAGCTTCCCGACCGCCGGCGACGACGAGTACTACTGGGTCGACCTGATCGGCCTGTCGGTCGTCAACCGCGAAGGCGTCGTGCTCGGCACGGTGCGCGAACTGCTCGCCACCGGCCCGCAGACCACGCTGGTGCTGACGGCCGAAGAAGGCGGCAAGGCCATCGAGCGCATGGTGCCGTTCGTCTCGGTCTTCGTCGACAAGGTCGACCTGCCCGGCCGCCTCATCACGGTCGACTGGCAACCCGATTTCTGACCCGGGCCGCGCGCGCATGCGCTTCGACGTCCTCACGCTTTTTCCCGAACTGTTTGCGCCCTTCATGGCCAGCGGCGTGACGCGCCGTGCCTACGAATCGAAGCAGGTCGAGGTCGTGCTATGGAATCCGCGCGATTTCGCCCAGGGCAACTACAAGCGCGTGGACGACCGCCCCTTCGGCGGCGGCCCAGGCATGGTGATGATGGCCGAGCCCCTGGCTGCCTGCCTCGATGCCGCGCTGGCGGCCCGTGGCGCACCGGCGCCGGTGGTGCTGTTCTCGCCCATCGGCGAGGCGCTGCGCCACGAGGCCGTCGAACGCTGGTCGGCGAGCGAGGGCGCGGTGCTGGTCTGCGGACGCTACGAAGGCATCGATCAGCGCTTCATCGACGCCCGCGTCACCCACCAGGTCAGCCTCGGCGACTTCGTGCTGTCGGGTGGCGAGATCGCGGCCATGGCGCTGCTCGACGCCGTGGCCCGCCTGCAGCCCGGCGTGCTGGGCGACGAGGCCAGCCATGTGCAGGACAGCTTCAATCCGGCGCTCGACGGCCTGCTCGACTGCCCGCACTACACCCGGCCCGAGCAATGGAACGGGCAGGGCGTTCCGGCGCCGCTGCTCTCGGGCCACCATGCGCAGATCGAGCGCTGGCGGCGCGACCAGCGCCTGGCCATCACGGCCGCGCGGCGCCCCGAGCTGATCGATGCCGCACGGGCGGCAGGCAAGCTCAACAAGGCCGATGAGGCCGCGCTGAAAAAAAAGCTATAATCCGCGGTTCCCCGATCCTCTGTCCGGCCGCGCCCGGTTTTCTGGCGGTTCTTCCGCCAAAGCCCACGGCGCCTTTAGTGCAGCCCGAAACGATCGATATCCAGGAAATCATGAACCTCATCCAGACCCTCGAGCAGGAAGAAATTTCCCGTCTCGGCAAGACCATCCCCGATTTCATGCCCGGTGACACGGTCATCGTCAGCGTGAACGTCGTCGAAGGCAGCCGCAAGCGCGTGCAGGCCTACGAAGGCGTCGTGATCGCCAAGCGCAACCGTGGCCTCAACAGCGGCTTCACCGTGCGCAAGATCTCCAGCGGCGAAGGCGTGGAGCGTACGTTCCAGACCTACAGCCCGCTGATCGCTGGCATCGAAGTCAAGCGCCGCGGCGACGTGCGCCGTGCCAAGCTGTACTACCTGCGCGAGCGCAGCGGTCGTTCGGCACGCATCAAGGAAAAGCTGCCGGGCAAGTCGCAGAAGGCTGTGTCGGCCGCTTAATCAGCCGCCGTTCTTTCTGCTCAAAAAGCCGCCGCTCTGGCGGCTTTTTGCGTTGGCGCCGCGCTTCAAGACAGTTTTCCATTTTTACGCTCTACTCCTTTCATCCCGCCACAGGCCGCATCCTCTCTTGACCTCCTCCACTTCCGCCCCCACGTCCTCCGCCGTCGTCGAACCCGTCAATGCCGTGGTGCCGCCCGCGTTGCTGCAGATCGACCCGCGCCAGGCGCCCTTCGTGGACGGAAGCGACGGTCTGCCGGCGGTGGCCCCGGCGCAGCTGACGGCAACGGCCCTGCGCGCGCGCTTTGCTTCGCCGCCCGTCTGGACGCCCGAGCTGCGCCGCGAGCCCCGCATGACCGACCGGGTGCCGGCCCAGGCCGCCGTGCTGGTACCGATCGTGCAGCGACCGCAAGGCGCGACCGTGCTGCTCACCGAGCGCACCACGCACCTGTCGACCCATTCGGGGCAGGTGGCCTTTCCCGGCGGGCGCGTCGACCCCGAGGACGCCAACATCCAGGCCGCCGCCCTGCGCGAAGCCTGGGAAGAGGTGGGCCTGTCGGCGCAGTTCATCGAGGTGCTCGGCACCTTGCCGACCTACACGACGGTCACCTCGTTCGTCGTGACCCCGGTGGTCGCGCTGGTGCAGCCCGATTTCGTGCTGGACATCAATCCATTCGAGGTGGCCGAGGCCTTCGAGGTGCCGCTGGCCTGGCTGATGGACCCGGCCAACCACCGCCGCCACGCGGTCAGCGCCATCGATGGTGTCCGACGCGAGTGGTACTCGATGCCGTACGCCGATGGTCCCCACGAGCGCTTCGTCTGGGGCGCCACCGCAGGCATGCTGCGCAACCTCTACCGCTTCCTCGCCGCCTGAGCCTGATCGAGCGCCACCTGGGGCGAAAACCTTCAGGTGCTCTCGCTATCATCGAAGGATGAGCTTCTTTGCCATCCTGTGCGCGTTGCTGATCGAGCAGGTGCGGCCGCTGGGCCCGCACAACCCCGTGTACGGCGGCGTCCTGGCGTGGACGCGCTGGACCAGCCGCAATTTCGATGCGGGCAAGCCGCACCACGGATGGATCGCCTGGGGGCTCGCGGTGTTCGTGCCCACGTTGTTGTCGCTGGGCGTGCACTGGCTGCTGGTGCTCACGCTGGGCCTGCCGTTCGCCGTGCTGTGGAGCGTCGCGGTGCTCTACATGACGCTGGGTTTTCGCCAATTCAGCCATCACTTCACCGACATCCGCGATGCGCTCGACGAGGGCGACGAGCCGCTCGCGCGCTCGCTGCTGGCGCACTGGCAGGGCGTCGATGCCGCCGAGCTGCCGCGCAGCGAAATCGTGCGCCACGTGATCGAGCATTCGGTCATTGCTGCGCACCGGCATGTCTTCGGCGTGCTGGCCTGGTTCTCGGTGCTCGCCGCTCTCGGCCTGGGGCCGGCAGGCGCGGTGTTCTATCGCATGAGCGAGTTCGTCGCGCGCTACTGGGCCCACAAGAACGGCGCGCCGGTGCAGCCCTCGAGCGTGGCGGTGCAAGATGCGGCCGAGCGTGCCTGGCACGCCGTCGACTGGCTGCCCGCGCGCATCACGGCGCTCGGCTTCGCCGTGGTCGGCAGCTTCGAAGAGGCCATCGATTGCTGGCGCAACGATGCGCGGCGCTTCCCCAACGAGAACGACGGCGTGATCCTCGCGGCCACGTCCGGCGCGGTGAACGTGCGCCTGGGCGGCGGCTCGCTGAGCCCGATCCCGGTGGCCGATCCGCTGCCGCGCGCGCAGGCCGGCGAGTCGCCGAGCGTCGGCCGGCGCCTGGACAGCGGCAGCACACCGGGCCGCGAGCCCGAGCCCGGCCACCTGCGCAGCGTGGTCGGCCTGGTCTGGCGCTCGGTCGTGATGTGGATGGTGCTGCTGGCCTTGCTCACGCTCGCGCGCTTGCTCGGCTGACCCCATGACCACTCCGTCCGCACCGGCCTTCTGGAGCCCGCGCATCGGCGCGCTCGAGCCCTACGTGCCCGGCGAGCAGCCGCGCATCGCCAACCTCGTCAAGCTCAACACCAACGAGAACCCATACCCGCCATCGCCGGACGCCATCGCGGCGATCCAGCGCGCGGCCGCCGACGGCCTTGAACGCTACCCCGACCCCACGTCGCTCGCGCTGCGCGAAGCCGTGGCACGCCGCCACGGCCTGCAGGTCGGCGAAGTGTTTGCGGGCAACGGCTCGGACGAGGTGCTCGCGCACGCGTTCTTCGCCTTCTTCCAGCAGGCGCAGCCGCTGCTGATGCCCGACGTGAGCTACAGCTTCTACAAGGTCTATGCCCAGCTCTACGGCATCGCCTGCGAGCAACTGCCGGTCGATGACGGCCTGTGCATCGACATCGATGGGTTCGCGGCGCGCGCCCGCCAGGGCTGCGGCGGCATCGTCATCGCCAACCCGAACGCGCCGACCGGCATCGGCCAGCCGCTGGCGCGCATCGAGCAGCTGCTGGCGGCGTGCCCGGATCGCGTCGTGCTGGTCGACGAGGCCTATGTCGATTTCGGCGGCGAGAGCGCGCTGTCTCTCATTGGCCGTTGTCCGAACCTGCTCGTGGTGCAGACCCTGTCCAAGTCGCGCTCGCTGGCCGGCCTGCGCGTCGGTTTCGCTTGCGGGCAGGCGCACCTGATCGACGCGCTGGTGCGGGTCAAGGACAGCTTCAATTCGTACCCGATCGACCGGCTGGCCTCGGCCGGTGCCGTGGCCTCGCTCGACGACGAGGCGTGGTTTCGCAAGACACGCGACCAGGTCGTCGACACGCGCGAAGGCCTGAGCCTGCAGCTCGAGGACCTGGGCTTCGAGGTGCTGCCGTCGCAGGCCAACTTCGTGTTCGCGCGCCATCCGCAGCGCGACGCGGCCGAACTGGCCGCCTTGCTGCGCGAGCGCGCCGTGCTGGTGCGGCATTTCAAGCAGCCGCGCATCGCGCAGTACCTGCGCATCAGCATCGGCACGCGGGATCAGTGCAGCGCGCTCGTGCAGTGCCTGCAGGACATCCTCGCCTGACATCCCGAGGCAAGTCCATGTCGACCCTTCATGCCGATCCGCGCGCCGTTGCCTGCGCATCGTTCTGGCAAACCTTGGGCGACAAGCTCGAGAGCCTGCAGTCCTTGTCCGGCCACGCGCTCGTGGGCGAATTGAACGCGCTGTTGCAGCCCTTCTTTCCGAACCTGGCGGCCGAAGTGCTGGGCGACCCGCCGGCTTTCACGCTCGTGCTGACGGCGCACGGCGCCGAAGACGATTTCGAGGACCTCATGGCGCTGGTGCGCAGCGCGCCCGCGTTGCCGCAGGTCGAGGTGCAGGCTTTCCGGCAGCGCATGCGAGAGGGTTTCAGCATGCGCATGAACGACTTCGAACTCGCCTGCTCGGACGTTCTCGTGAAGCACGAGCCCTACAAGGGGCGGGTGGCGCTGGAGATCGGCTTTGCCAAGCCCATTCCGATGGACATGCAGGATCACGCGCGCCACATGAGCCTGATCATGCTCGACCACATCCTGGGCGAGTACGACTTCGCCGTGAAGGTCGGGCCGGTCGATCACGTCGAGGCGGATGCGCAAGCGGATTTCGATGGCGTGCCGCTCGATGACTTCGTGCCTCTGTTCGACGCATGCTGGCGCGAGGATCTGGGCCACACCGGCGTGTTTCCCGCAGGCGAGCATGGCTGGTCCGGCCTGACCGCCACGCGCACCGCCGAGGACGGCAGTGAGGTCGAGGCGGTCGTGATGCGAAACGACACCGCGAACGCACTGCTCGGGCGTGCCGACCTGGGGCATCGGCTCTCGGCCGCCGTTCCCGTCGAATCGGGCGAAGAACTGGACGAGGCCCGTGTCTACGAAGACCGGCTGACCGCGCTGCTGCAGACGCACGGCGAAGGCTGCTGCACGCACATCGTGCTGGAAGAGGGCGTTCGCACCGTGCACTTCCATGTGGCCGATCCGCAGGCGGCCATTGCGCATGCGCAATCGGTGCAGGAAGCGCTGGAATTGCCGGTGACGCTGGCCCTGGTCTTCGACCCGACCTGGAAGTCGTACCGCACCTGGCTGGCCTGAGCGCGGCCGGGCTCTCGGTACGGCGTCAGTAGCGCGTCTGGCTCAGCTCGGCGAACAGCTCGCCGTAGATCTTGTAGCGCGAGGCGCTGATCGGGCCGGGTTGCGTTGCCGTTTCAACGTTCGAGATCACGCCGCAGCCGGGTTCGTGCAGGTGGGTGCAGTTGTAGAACTTGCAGTCGCCCGTGTGCTCGGCGATGTCGGGCATGAGGCCGGCGAGCTGCATCGGCTCGATGTGGTTCAGGCCGAATTCCTGGAAGCCCGGCGAGTCGATGAGACCGGTGGTGCGGGCCTCGTCGATCCAGTACCAGGTGGTGCTGGTGGTCGTGTGCTTGCCCGAGTTGAGGGCCTGCGAAATCTCTTGCGTCAGCACGCTCGCACCGGGCACCAGCAGGTTGGTGAGCGTGCTCTTGCCGGAGCCCGACGGACCGAGCACCAGCGTCGACTTGCCCGCCAGCAGCTTCATCAGCGAGGCGTAGTCCGCCTCGCCCGAGGCCTTGAGCGACAGCGGCAGCACGCCGTGGTGCATGCGGCGGTAGGGCGCCAGCTTGGCCCAGGCGCGCGCAAAGGGTTCGACGAGGTCGCTCTTGTTGAGCGCGATGATGGGCGTGATGCGCTCGGCCTCGGCCGCGATCAGCGCGCGTGCCAGCTGGTGTTCGGAAAACTCCGGCTCGGCCGCGATCAGGATCAGCACATGGTCGAGGTTGGCCGCGAACGACTTGGTGCGGATCTCGTCCTGCCGGTAGAAGAGGTTGCGCCGCGGCAGCACCTCTTCGATGGTGCCTTCGTCTTCGGTGGCCTGCCAGCGCACGCGGTCGCCGACCACAGCCTGGCTCTTCTTGCCGCGCGGATGGCAGATCAGCCGCTCGCCCGTGGGCGTTTCGACCAGGCAGTGACGCCCGTGGCTGGCGACGACGAGGCCGTCGTGGTGCGCCTTCCCCGTGTTGTGCGCAGCGGGGGTGAAGGCGGCGCGGCCCGGCTTAGCCACAGGCGCGTGTCCTCATGCGGTGGGGCTCGCAACCAGCGCGTCGGCCTGCCGAGCGCAATCGAAATCGGTGATCGACAGACCGTTCACATCGTGCGTGTTGAAGCGCACCGCGCAGCGGTTGTAGTGCACCGACAGGTCGGGGTGATGGTCCTGCGTGTGGGCCACCATGGCCAGCGCATTCACGAAGGCGATGGTTTCGAAGTAGTTCGCGAAGGTGAAGGTCTTCTCGATCGCGACATCGGCGCCGTCGCCGGTGAGCTTCCAGCCGTCGAGCTGGGCCAGGCCCGAGACGATCTCGGTGGCGCTCAGGGCCTTGCGGGCCGGAAGGTTCTTCCAGTCCTTGGGTTTGAACATGCTGCTCATGAGGGGCTTCGCTGAAAAGATGGGTCGAGGGTCACGCCGCGGCCATGCGCGCAAGGCGCTCGGAGGCGGGCGGGTGGGAGTAGTAGAACTTGACGAACACCGGGTCGGGCGTGAGCGTCGAGGCGTTGTCCTGGTAGAGCTTGAGCAGGGCGGCCGACAGGTCGGCGCCGCTGGTCTGCGCCACGGCGTAGGCGTCGGCCTCGAATTCGTGCTTGCGCGACAGGCGCGCCGGCAGCGGGGCGACGAAGAAGCTGAACACCGGCACGGCCAGCATGAACAGCAGCAGTGCCAGCGCGTTGTTGGGCGCGGCCGGCGACAGGTTGGGCTGCACGCCCAGGCCGGCGTAGAACCAGACCTGGGTCGAGACCCAGCCCAGGAGCGCGAAACCGGCCAGGCTCAGCGCGAACATCGCGATGAGCCGCTTCACGATGTGGCGGTGCTTGAAGTGGCCGAGTTCGTGCGCGAGCACGGCCTCGACTTCACCGGCGTTGAGCTGGCGCAGCAGCGTGTCGTAGAACACCACGCGCTTGCTGGCGCCGAAGCCGGTGAAGTAGGCATTGGCGTGCGCGCTGCGCGTGCTGCCGTCCATCACGAACAGGCCCTTGGCCGCGAAGCCGCAGCGCTTCATGAGTGCGGTGACGCGCGCCTTGAGCGTCGGGTCGTCCAGCGGCTTGAACTTGTTGAACAGCGGCGCAATGAAGGTCGGGTAGATCAGCATCAACAGCAGGTTGAAGCCCATCCAAGCGCCCCAGGCCCAGAGCCACCAGAGCGTGCCGGCCGCACCCATGAGCCACAGGATGAGCGCCGCGATCGGCAGCCCGATCAGCGCGCCGAGCAGCGTCGACTTGACGGTGTCGGTGAGCCAGAGCTTCCAGGTCATCTTGTTGAAGCCGAAGCGCTCCTCGAGCCGGAAGGTCTGCCACAGCGTGAACGGCAGCTCCAGCAGCCCGCCGATGACGGCAAAGGCCGCCAGCAGCGCCAGTTGCTGCACCATGCCGCCGCCCAGCCACACCAGCAGCAGCTTGTTCAGCAGGTCGAGCCCGCCGAGCAGCGTCCAGCCCAGCAGCAGGGCGGCGCCCCAGGCCATCTCGACGAGCCCGAAGCGCGCCTTGGCGATCGTGTAGTCGGCCGCCTTCTGGTGGGCGGCCAGCGTGATCGTGCTGGCGAAGGCGGCCGGCACGGCGCCACGATGGCGCGCCACGTGGCGCACCTGGCGGGTGGCCAGCCAGAACTTCACGAGCAGGCCCGCCACGAGCGCCGCCGCGAAGGCAAGGGTGAAGATGAGCGAATAAGACATCATGAAGCGGCGAGTTTAGTCCCCGGTATATCGGGGCGCAGGCCTTCGACGACAATCCTGCGATGCCCGAATCCCTTGACCCGACGCCCCCCGCAACCGTCCCCACCCTGAAGAAAAGCGACCAGAACCTGGTCTGGCTCGACTGCGAAATGAGCGGCCTCGACCCCGAGAAAGAGCGCCTGCTCGAGATCGCCGTGGTCGTCACCGGCCCCGACCTCACGCCCCGCATCGACGGCCCCGTGCTCGTCATCCACCAGAGCGACGCCGTGCTCGACGCCATGGACGCCTGGAACAAGGGCACCCACGGCCGCAGCGGCCTGATCGACAAGGTCAAAGCCTCCACGCTCGACGAAGCCGCGGCCGAGCAGCAGCTGCTCGAATTCATCGCCAAGTACATCCCCAGGAGCGGCTCGCCGATGTGCGGCAACACCATCGGGCAGGACCGGCGCTTCCTGGTCAAGTTCATGCCCAAGCTCGAGGCGTACTTCCACTACCGCAACCTCGACGTCAGCACCCTCAAGGAGCTGGCCAAGCGTTGGAAGCCCGCGGCCTACACCGCCTTCAAGAAGCAGCAGGCGCACACCGCGCTGGCCGACGTGCACGAGTCCATCGAAGAACTGGCGCACTACCGGGAAACCTTCCTGCGCTTGGTGGATTGACAACAATTAGGTAAAAACCCGAAGCCGTGCCATAATCGCAGGCTTCGCTGATTTGAACGCGTCTTTGGACACAGATCAGCGTCTCTCGCATCTCCCTATCTTGCACACCGCGCCCGATCGCATTCGCTGATCAAAAAGGGCCGCAGCCTCCGACGAAAGCCGGAAGTTGAATGTCGTTGGATGGTTGATGTTTTTAACCACCAACGGGGCGCCGCCTACGGCAGCGCTCGCGTTTGAGATTGATATTCATGACCGACGCTTTTGAAGCGCAGGGCGAACTCGCGCCTGTGCAATCCGCTACCCATAACGAATTCACCGCTGTCGCGGAAACCGTGTCCGAGGCTCCGATCCTCGACGCACTGGACGCCGCAGCCCCCGAGGCCGCCGAAGCCGAAGCGCCCGCCGCGCCCAACGGTTTCATCAAGCTGGGCCTGGCCCCCGAACTGATCGCCGCCGTGGCCGACATGGGTTTCACCCAGCCGACCACCGTGCAGGAAAAGGTCGTGCCGATCGCCATGGGCGAAGCCGGTTCGGCCCGCTTCGTCGACCTGATGGTCTCGAGCCAGACCGGTTCGGGCAAGACCGCCGCCTTCCTGCTGCCCGTGCTGCACACGCTGATCAAGCGCCAGGCCGAAGCCGAAGCCGAAGCCAAGGCCGAGTTCCAGCGCCTGGCCGCTGAAGCCGCTGCCCGTGGCGAAGCGCCGCTCAAGAAGCCCAAGCGCAAGGACCCGACCAACGCCCGTCATTTCAAGGCCGCCACCCCCGGCGCCCTGATCCTGTGCCCGACGCGCGAACTCGCGCAGCAGGTTGCGCACGACGCCATCGAACTGGTTCGCCACTGCCGCGGCCTGCGCGTCGCCAACGTGGTGGGCGGCATGCCTTACCAGCTGCAGATCGCCAAGCTGCAGAACGCCGACCTCGTGGTTGCCACGCCGGGCCGCCTGCTCGACCTGCAGCGCTCGCAGCAGCTCAAGCTCGACCAGGTCAAGTTCCTGGTCGTCGACGAAGCCGACCGCATGCTCGACCTCGGCTTTGCCGACGACCTGGCTGAAGTCAACCAGCTCACCATCGAGCGCCAGCAGACCATGATGTTCAGCGCCACCTTCGCGCCGCGCATCCAGCAGCTGGCCCAGCGCGTCATGCGCGAGCCGCAGCGCATCACCATCGACAGCCCGCAAGAGAAGCACGCCAACATCAAGCAGTCGCTGTACTGGGCCGACAACAGCCAGCACAAGCGCAAGCTGCTCGACCACTGGCTGCGCGACACCAGCATCAACCAGGCGATCGTGTTCGCCAGCACGCAAGTCGAGTGCGACGGCCTCGCCAACGACCTGCAGCAAGAAGGCTTCAGCGCCGTCGCGCTGCACGGCGCCCTGAGCCAGGGCCTGCGCAACCGCCGCCTGATGGCACTGCGCCAGGGCCAGGTGCAGATCCTGGTGGCCACCGACGTTGCCGCCCGCGGCATCGACGTGCCGACCATCACCCACGTCTTCAACTTCGGCCTGCCGATGAAGGCTGAGGACTACACCCACCGCATCGGCCGCACCGGCCGTGCCGGCCGCGATGGCTTGGCCATCACGTTCGCCGAGTTCCGCGATCGCCGCAAGATCATGGACATCGAGCACTACAGCCGCCAGCAGTTCAAGGCGGAAGTGGTTGCCGGCCTCGAGCCGCAACAGCGCATGCCGCAATCGCGTCCCCCGATGGGCGAGTACCGCGGTGGCCGTGGCGACAACTTCTCGCGTGATCGCAAGTTCGGCAACGGCGGTGCAGGCGGCGGCGGTGGCTACCGCGGCAACAACAACGGTGGCGGCTATGCCGGCGCCAGCGGCTTCAACGACCGCAATTCGCGCGGCCCGGCCCAGGGCCAAGGCCCGCGCGGCTTCCAGGGCGGCCAGAACGCCGGCTTCGGCGGCGGCCGTGACGAAGGCGGCAACGGCGGCGGCTACGGTCGCAAGCCGGGTTGGGGCGACAGCGCCCCGCGCGGCGGCCACGGCCATGGCGGCGGTCGCGGCGACGGCGGTTTCGCACCCCGTGAAGGCTTTGCACCCCGCGAAGGTTTCGCACCGCGCGGCAACGGCGCCGGCCACGGTGGCCCGGGCAAGGTGTTCGTGCCCCGCGACGCGCAAAAGCGCGCGTTCAAGCCCAGCCGCTGATCGCCCCCGCAAGCGGCCCTGAAAAGGGCCGCTTCCCCCTCAAAAGCCCGCGCTTCTCACGAACGCGGGCTTTTTCGTTGTCGGGTTTCCGAGCAGTCCGACGCCCATGAAGTTGGTTGACACCTGAATCGATGAAAAGTAATGTAATAGCGCATTGCTTCTCCCCGGTCCGTTCGCGGCTGCCGGTTCATCGACACCTGTTCTCGACTTTCGATCATGAAAATTGCGATTCTTGGGGGTGGCCACGGCGCCTATGCGGCTGCCGCGGACCTGTCTGAAACCGGCCATGAAGTGCGCCTGTGGCGCCGCGACGCCGCCGCGCTCGAACCCGTGGTGCAGGCCGGCGCGATCACGCTGAAGGACGCTGCCGGGGCGCGCGAGGTGCCCATCGCGCTGGCCACCGCCGACATCGGCGCCGCGCTGAAGGGCGCCGAACTCATCGTCATTCCCACGCCCGCCATCGCCCAGCACGACATCGCGCTGGCCATGGCGCCGCACCTGGTCGACGGCCAGGTCGTGTTCCTCCCGCCGGGCACCTTCGGCAGCTACGTGATGGCGCAGGTGGTGAAGGCCGCCGGCAACCGCGCCGACGTGGCCTGGGCCGAGACCGGCACCTTGCCGTACCTTGCGCGCAAGCACGGCGAGCGCGAAGTCAATGTCACCATCCGCGCGATCCGCCTGCCGACCGGCGTCTACCCGGCGCGCAAGGAGGCGCAGGCCATCGAGGTGATCCGCCGCGCCTACCCGGCCGTGCACGGCTGCGGCGACGCGCTCTCGGGCGCGCTGATGAACGCCGGCCCCGTCATCCACCCGCCGCTGATGGTGATGAACGCCGCGCCGCTGCAGCACTTCGAACGCTGGGACATCCACAACGAAGGCACGCAGCGTGCCGTGCGAGACGTGACCGACCGGCTCGACCGCGAGCGCATGGCCGTGCGCGAGGCTTTCGGGCAGGGCGCGCCGCACTATCCGCTGGCCGACCACTACAACAACGACCAGTGGATGTACGGCGATGCGCACAAGCAGCTCGTCAAGTCGGGCGACTGGCGCGAGAACATCGACCTGCACACGCACCGCTACATCACCGAAGACACCGAACTCGGCCTGGCCTTCCTGGCCTCGGCCGCGCGCCATGCGGGCGTGGATGCGCCCATCGCCCACGGCCTGCTGGCCATCGTCGGTGGCTTCCTCGGGCGCGACCTGCGCCAGGGCCCGCGCACATTCGAAAGCCTGGGCCTGGCCAGCCTGAGCGCGAGCCAACTCAAGCAGAGGCTGCACGATGGCGAATGAGCCCGCGCCGCCGCGCTTTGCCGCTGTGGGCGCCGGCCGCATGGGGCGCGGCATCGCCATCGCGTTCGCCTATGCGGGCCACCGCATCGCGCTGATCGACCTGCGCCCGCGCACGCCCGAGGCCTGGCAGCGGCTGCGCGACGAGGCGCAAGCGGAAATCACCGCCAGCCTTTCCGGTCTTGCGCAGCTCGGCGTGATCGACGCCTCGCAGGTCGAGCGCATCGCCGCGCGCGTGGATTTCGTGAACGCAGCCGAAGCACCGCGCGCGCTGGCCGCTGCCGAGCTCGTGTTCGAAGGCGTGCCCGAAACCATGGAGGCCAAGCGCGAGGCCTTCGAGCACCTCAACCGCCATTGCCGCGACGACGCGATCCTCACCTCGACCACCAGCAGCATCCTCGTGACGCAGCTGGCCGCGCTGGTGCGCCGGCCCGAGCGCTTCCTGAACATGCACTGGCTCAACCCGGCCTACGTGATTCCCGTGGTCGAACTGAGCTGCCACCCCGGCACCGACGCCGGCGTGCTCGCACGCACGAAGGCACTGATGGAGGCCATCGGCAAGCTGCCCGTGGTCTGCGGCGCCTCGCCCGGCTACATCGTGCCGCGCCTGCAGGCGCTGGTGATGAACGAGGCGGCCCGCATGATCGAAGAAGGCGCTGCCACAGCGGAAGAAATCGACAAGGCCACGCGCTACGGCCTGGGCCTGCGCTTCGCGGCGCTCGGTGTGGTCGAGTTCATCGACTTCGGCGGCTGCGACATCCTGCACCACGCGAGCCGCGAGATGTCGGCCTCGCTCGACGCGGGGCGCTACACCGCGCCGGCCATCGTCGGGCGCATGGTCGAGGAAGGGCGGCTGGGCCTGAAGAGCGGCAGCGGCTTCTACGACTACGCGGGCCGCGACACCGCCGCGTATCGGCGCGATGTGCTGTCGCGCACGCTCGGCGAGCTCAAGCACGCGGGCCTGTGGCGCGCGCCGGCCGACGAGACGCTGTCATGACGATCCGCCGCGCCTTCGCCGACCTGTCGGTGGGGCAGGTGCACCACGCCGTGTGCGGCGACGCGCAGGCGCCGGCCGTGCTGCTGCTGCACCAGTCGCCGCGCAGCTGGGCCGAGTACCGCGAGGTGCTGCCGCTCGTCGCCGGCGCGGGCTACCGCGTCATCGCCATGGACACGGCGGGCTTCGGCGATTCGGCCGACGGCGGCGTGCCGGCGAGCATTGCGCAGTGGGCGCGCGTGGCGTGCGAACTGCTCGATGCGCTCGGCATCGCGCAGGCCGACGTGGTGGGGCACCACACCGGCGGCGTGATCGCGATCGAACTGGCCGCGGCGTTTCCGCAGCGCGTGCGCAGCCTCGTGCTCTCGTCCACGCCGTACACCGACGAGGTGTTTCGCCGCGCCCGCGCGCAGCGTCCGCCCATCGACGAAGTGGCACCCAGCGACGACGGCAGCCACCTCGCCGCGCTGTGGCAGAAGCGGCAGGCTTTCTATCCGCCGGGGCGGCCCGACCTGCTCGAGGCCTTCGTGCGCGATGCGATGAAGGTCGGCCACCGTGTCGAAGAAGGACACCGCGCCGTGGCCTCGTACCGCATGGAAGATTGCATTGGCCGCGTGACGCAACCGACGCTCATCGTGCGCGCCACGCTCGACCCTTTCGCTGCGCCGCATGCGGCGGAGTTGCAGCACCACCTGCCGCAGGCGCGCATCGTCGACATCGACGGCGGCATGGTGCCCTTGCCTGACCAGATGCCCGAAGCCTTCGCGCGCACGGTGCTCGACTTTCTGGCGACGCGGCCATGAAGGCCGTTCGCATCCAGGGCTTCGATGCCGCACCGGTGCTCGAGGACGTGGCCGACCCCGTGGCGCGGCCCGGCCGCACCCTCGTGCGCATGCAAGCCGCCACCGTCGGCCACATCGATCGCACCGTGTGGCAAGGCCGCTTCCTGCGGCATCCGCCGTTGCCCTACACGCCGGGCGTGGAAGCCGCGGGCGTGGTCGTTGCGAGCGAGCGGTATGCAGAGGGACAGCGCGTGTGGTTGCGCGGCAGCGGCTTGGGCACGCTGTTCGACGGCACATGGTGCGAGCTGATCGATGCGCCTGACGACGCACTTGGTGTGTTGCCAGATGCCGTGTCGATGACGCTCGGCGCAGCGTTCTTCTCGCCCACCACATCGGCGTGGGTCGCCTTGCATGACGTCGCCCGATTGCAGTCTGGAGAGCAAGTGTTGGTGACGGGCGCGAGCGGCGCTGTGGGTTCGCTGGTGATGCAGTTGGCACGCGATGCGGGCTGCATCGCAACGCCTGTCGATCCGAAAGCCGCACCGCCTGAAGTCGCCAGCGCCGACCTGCTCATCGACACCGTCGGCGGCGACGTGCTCGCCTCCGCCTTGCCTGCCGTGCGCCCCGGCGGGCGCGCCGTGCTGGTCGGCTACACGGCGGGCCCAACGCTGCACCTGGACATCGCGCACTTCCTGCAGCGCGACGTGGCGCTGCTGCCGCTCAACATGTTCCGGCGTGAAGCCGCGGGTCGCGCAGCCGCTCCAGAGTTGCTTGCGAGGCTGGCCGACGGCCGACTGCACCTCGATGTGCAGCCCTTCGCGCTCGCCGATGCAGCCCTCGCACTCGACTGGATCGCCCAACGCGGCCATCGCGGCCGCGCGGTGCTCGTGCCTTAGTCAGGCCACGCGCTTCAGTCTTCGTCCGGCACCTCGACCGGCACATGCACATGCAGGTCGATCATCTGCCGCAGCGTCTGCTTGAGCTCTTCGGCGCGTCGCAGGCCGAAGGGCTCGAGCACGCGGCGCTCGTGCTCGCGCGCCAGCTCCATCAGGTGCTCGACCGCCTTCAGCCCCGCGGGCGTGATGCGCACCAGCGTGATGCGGCGATCACTTTCATGGGGCAGGCGCTCGACCTGGCCGCGCGCTTCCATGCGGTCGAGCAGCCGCGTCACCGTCGGCTGCTTGGTCACCGTGACCTGCGCGAGCTGGCCGATGCTGACCGCGTCGCTGCCCGCCAGCGACGCCATCACGCGCCACTCCGACACCGAGAAGCCCTGCTGCCGCGCCACCTCGTGGAACTCCGAAGAGATCAGCTGGCTGGCCTGCGCGAGCAGCGCGGGCAGGTAGTCATCGACGAAGCGATGCGTTTCCTTGGATGGTTCAGACATGAAGGCGCCTCCTGTTTGCCGCAGGCATGCGGATTGCATGGCTAGGGTAATTCATGATTGTGGATACATTCATTTCTAAACATTATAGGAACCGTGATGTGACCCCGGGGCCGCATCCTCCCACGAGAAAGAAGAAGGACATCCATGGCTGAGCGTTCGTTCGTCGAAGAAGTCAAGAAGCTGAGACTTACTGGTGGAGAAGTGTTCCGCGGCGAAGGCATTCTGGCCGTCACCAAGGCCCTGCTGGAGTCGGGGGTGTCGTATGTGGCGGGCTACCAGGGCGCGCCCATCTCGCACCTCATGGACGTGCTGGCCGACGCACAAGACATCCTGGCCGACCACGGCATCCGCTTCGAGAACAGCGCCAGCGAAGCCACCGCCGCCGCCACGCTGGCCGCCTCCGTCAACTACCCGCTGCGCGGCGCCGTCACCTTCAAGGCGACCGTCGGCACCAACGTGGCGTCCGATGCATTGGCCAACCTGGCCTCGGGCGGCGTCACCGGTGGTGCGCTCATCATCGTGGGCGAAGACTACGGCGAAGGCTCGTCGATCATGCAGGAGCGCAGCCATGCGTTCGCCATGAAGTCGCAGATCTGGCTGCTCGATCCGCGCCCCAACCTGCCGAGCATCGTCGATGCAGTGAAGACCGGCTTCGACCTCTCCGAGGCTAGCAACACGCCCGTGATGCTGCAGCTGCGCATCCGCGCCTGCCACGTGCACGGTCACTTCATCGCCGGCGACAACAAGCGCGCCAAGTTCACGCTGAAGGAAGCGCTGGAGAACCCGCAGCGCGACGTCAGCCGCATCGTGCTGCCGCCCGCGAGCTTCGTGCACGAGCAAGAGAAAGTGAAAGACCGCTGGCCCGCCGCCGTGCGCTTCATCGAGGAGCGCCAGCTCAACGAGTTCTTCTCCGAGGACGCCGACGACATCGGCATCATCGTGCAGGGCGGAAGCTACAACACGCTGCTGCGTGCGCTCGAACGCCTGGGCCTGGCCGACGTGTACGGCGAGACCCGCGTGCCGCTGTACGTGATGAACGTGGCCTATCCCGTCATCGAGAGCGAAGTCATCCGCTTCTGCGAAGGCAAGCGCGCGGTGCTCATCGTGGAAGAAGGCCAGCCCAACTTCGTCGAGCAGAACCTCGCGACCATCCTGCGCCAGGCCGGCTCCACCACCGCGCTGCACGGCAAGGACATGCTGCCCGTGGCCGGCGAGTACACGACGCTCGAACTACTCAAGGGCACGCGCACCTTCTGCGAGCGCTACGAACGCCTCGCGCCGCTGCCCGTGCCCGCACCGGTGCGCAAGGTGATTCCGCTGAAGGAAGTGGCCGCCATCGGCGTCGACGATGCACCCGAGCCCGCGCAGCCGTCGAGCGCGCTCGGCGACGTGGTGCATGCGCGTCCGCCGGGCTTTTGCACCGGCTGCCCGGAGCGCCCGATCTTCAGCGCGATGAAGCTGGTTGAGCGCGAACTCGGTGCGCACCACGTGAGCGCCGACATCGGCTGCCATCTGTTCTCGATCCTGCCGCCCTTCAACATCGGCAACACGACCATGGGTTACGGCCTCGGCGGCGCGGGCGCTTCGGCACTCAACGCACCGGCGGGCAAGCGCGCGATCTCGATGATGGGCGACGGCGGCTTCTGGCACAACGGCCTGACGAGCGGCGTGGCCAACGCGGTCTTCAACAAGAGCGACAACCTCACCATCATCGTCGACAACAACTACACCTCGGCCACGGGCGGGCAGGACATCCTCTCGTCGACCGCCGTCAACAAGACGCGCAGCACCGGCCACGAGATCGAACGCGCCGTGCGCGGCGTGGGCGTCGAGTGGGTGAAGACGATGCGCCGTACCTACGACGTCGCCGGCATGCGCGACGCGCTCAAAGACGCACTCACCACCACGAAGAAGGGCCCCAAGGTCCTCATCGCCCAGTCGGAGTGCATGCTCAACAAGCAGCGCCGCGAGAAGCCGCTGGTGCGCAAGGCCATCGCCGACGGCAAGCGCATGGTGCGCGACAAGTTCGGCGTCGATGCCGACACCTGCACCGGCGACCACTCGTGCATCCGCCTGTCGGGCTGCCCGTCGCTCTCGATCAAGCCGAACCCCGATCCGCTGCGCATCGACCCCGTCGCCACCGTGCTCGACAGCTGCGTGGGCTGCGGCAACTGCGGCGACGTCTCGCACGCCGCCGTGCTCTGCCCCTCGTTCTACAAGGCGCAGGTCGTGAGCAACCCGACCGCCTGGGACCGCTTCCGCCAGCGCGTGCGCACTGCAGTCATCGGCTGGCTGCAGCGCGGCGACGCGCGCCGCCGTGACGCCTATGCCTTCTGACGCCATGACGAACAAGGTTCAACCCATCAAGATTGCCATCCTCGCCATGGGCGGGGAGGGCGGCGGCGTGCTCGCCGACTGGATCGTCGACATGGGCGAGGCCAACGGCTACGTCGCCCAGACCACCTCCGTGCCCGGCGTGGCCCAGCGCACCGGCGCGACCATCTACTACGTCGAGCTGTACCCCGACGCCCAGGCGCAGTCCGACGGCGGACGCCCTGTGCTCGCGCTGATGCCGCTGCCGGGCGACGTCGACGTGGTGCTCGCCTCCGAGCTCATGGAAGCCGGCCGCGCGGTGCAGCGCGGGCTGGTCACGCGCGACCGCACCACGCTCATCGCCTCGACGCACCGCGTCTTCTCCATCGCCGAAAAGAGCGCCATGGGCGACGGCCGCGTCGACAGCGACCAGCTGCTCGCCCACACCGCGCGCGCCGCCAAGCGTTTCATCCGCTTCGACATGGCGCAGGCCGCCGAAGCCTCGGGCAGCGTGATCAGCGCCGTGCTGTTCGGCACGCTCGCGGGCTCGGGCGTGCTGCCCTTCGGCCGCGCGCAGTTCGAGGCCACCATCGAGCGCGGCGGCGTGGGCGTGAAGCCCAGCCTCAAGGCCTTCGGTGCGGCCTTCGATCGCGCGCAGGACGGCGACGACGGCGAACCCGCCAAGGTCGCACCGGCCGCCACGCCTGCACCGCAACCGCGCCACCCGGCCGTGCGCGCGCTGGTCGAGCGCGTGCAGCGCGACTTTCCGCTGCCCGCGCACGACTTCCTGCTCGAGGGCGTGCGCCGCCTCATCGACTACCAGGACCTGGCCTACGCCGGCCTGTACCTCGACCGCATGGCCGCCGTTGCGAAATTGCCCGACGACGCCCACCGCCTGCTGCGCGAAACCGCGCGCCACCTCGCGCTGTGGATGTCCTACGAAGACACGGCCCGCGTCGCCGCCCTGAAGACCCGTGCCACCCGCTTCGAGCGCGTGCACGGCGAGGCCGGCGTGCAGCCGGGCCAACTGCTCGCCATCCACGAGTACATGCACCCGCGCCTGCAGGAAATCTGCGAGACGCTGCCCGGCGGCCTCGGCCGCTGGCTCATGCACTCCACGCTGCCGAAGAAGATCGTCGAGCGCTTCACGCAGCACGGCCGCGTGATCCGCACCAGCTCGCTGCGCGGCTACCTGATGCTGCGCATGGTCGCGGCCTGCAAGGGCTGGCGCCGCTCGACGATGCGCTACGCCGACGAAAACCGTCGCATCGAAGAATGGCTGCAACGCATCGCCGCCACCGCGCCGCGCAACCCCGCGCTCGCCGTCGAACTCGCCCAGTGCCAGCGCCTGGTCAAGGGCTACAGCGACACGCACGAACGCGGCCTGCGCAACTACGACACCGTGATGCGCGCGTTCGAACGTGCGGGTGCCGCGCTGGCACCCGCCACTCTGCGCGAACTGCGCGACGCGGCGCTCGCCGACGAACACGGCCACAAGCTGCAGGCCGCGCTGGTGCAGCACGCCTTGGCCTGAAGGGACTCGAACCATGACCGCCCCCACGCTCCAGCTTCGCGTCGCCGAAGCGCGCGCCCTCAACCCGCTGATCCGCCTGCTGCGCCTGCGCGCCGAAGACGGCCGCGCGCTGCCCGGTTTCGCCGCCGGCGCGCACATCCGCGTGCAGGTGACGCTGGCCGACGGCACCACCGACTGGCGCCACTACTCGCTCATCAACTTCGCCACCGAGCGCAACGCCACCAACGCCCCGACCGACTACGTGATCGCCGTGCGCAAGGAGGCCGACGGCCGCGGCGGCTCGCGCTTCATGCACGAAGGGCTGGCCGAGGGGAGCGTGCTCACCATTGAGCCGCCGAAGAACGACTTTCCGCTGCATACCGGCCCGGGCGGCACGGTGCTGGTGGCCGGCGGCATCGGCGTGACGCCGCTCGCGTCGATGGCCGCGCGCCGCCGCGCCGAAGGCGCCGCCGTGCGCATGCACTACGCCGGCCGCAGCCGCGACCTGATGGCCTTCCTGCCCGAGCTGCAGGCGCTGCTGGGCGATGACCTGCGCGTGCACGCCGACGCCGAGGCCGGTGCGCCGCTGGACATCGACGCGCTGCTCGACGCCGTGCCCGCCGGCGACCGCCTCTACGTGTGCGGCCCCAAGGTCATGCTCGACGCCGTGCTCGCGCGCACCCAGGCCCGCGGCTGGGAACACGACCGCGTGCACTTCGAACTCTTCACCGAACCCGTCGTGGAGGAGGGCGACCAGCCCTTCGAGGTGGAGCTTGCCCAGTCGGGCCAGCGCTTCACCGTGCCGGTGGGCCAGAGCATCCTCGACTGCCTCATCGAACACGGCTGCGACCCGATGTTCGATTGCAAGCGCGGCGAATGCGGCGTGTGCGCCGTGCCCGTGATCGAGGGCGAGATCGACCACCGCGACTACGTGCTAACCGCCCGCGAGAAGGCGGAAGGCACCGTCATGCAGATCTGCATCTCGCGCGCCAAGGGAGCGCGCCTGGTGCTCGACCTCTGAGAAAAGCCAGCCAGGAAGGAGCCAGGAGAACCATGCCTTCGTACCGAGACAACCCCGATGCCGTTCGCGCGCTTGTGCAGAACGACCGCGTGCACCGCGACCTGTACACCAGCCAGGAGCTCTTCGAGCTGGAGCAGGAGCACTTCTTCGCCAACACCTGGAACTACGTCGGCCACGAAAGCCAGCTGCCGAAGTCGGGCGACTGGATCACCAACGAGATCGCGGGCCGCCCGCTGATCGTCGTGCGCCACAGCGACGGCAGCGTGCGCGTCATGATGAACCGCTGCGCCCACAAGGGCTCGCGCCTGGTGAACGGGCCCTGCGGCAACACCGGCAAGTTCTTTCGCTGCCCGTACCACGCCTGGACCTTCAAGACCGACGGCGCGCCACTGGCCATTCCGCTGAAGACCGGCTACGAGCACACGCAGCTGCACGAGTGCGAGTCGGGCAAGGGTCTCACCCCCGTGAAGCACGTGCGCAGCCACCGCGGCTTCATCTTCGTGAAGATCAACGACGCGGGCCCCGACTTCGACGAGTACTTCGGCGATTCGCTGAGCTCCATCGACAACATGGCCGACCGCTCGCCTGAGGGCGAACTCGAAATCGCCGGCGGCTGCCTGCGCTTCATGCACCAGTGCAACTGGAAGATGTTCGTCGAGAACCTCAACGACACCATGCACCCCATGGTGGCGCACGAATCGTCGGCCGGCACCGCCAAGCGCATGTGGGCCGACAAGCCCGAGGACGAACCCAAGCCCATGGCCGTGGAGCAGTTCGTGCCCTTCATGTCCGACTACAAGTTCTTCGAGGACATGGGCATCCGCACCTACGACCACGGCCACAGCTTCACGGGCGTGCATTTCAGCATCCACAGCAAGTACAAGGCGATCCCCGAGTACGACGACGCCATGAAGGCGCGCTACGGCGAAGAGAAGACGGCGCAGATCCTGGGCATGGCGCGGCACAACACCGTGTACTACCCGAACCTCACGATCAAGGGCGCGATCCAGGCCATTCGCGTGGTCAAGCCCATCTCGGCCGACAAGACCCTCATCGAGAGCTGGACCTTTCGCCTGAAGGGCGCGCCGCCCGAGCTGCTGCAGCGCACCACCATGTACAACCGCCTCATCAACTCGCCGTTCTCGGTGGTGGGCCACGACGACCTGCAGGCCTACCGCGGCATGCAGGCCGGCCTGCACGCCAGCGGCAACGAGTGGGTGAGCCTGCACCGCGACTACGACGAATCGGAGTTGAAGGGCGGCGAGATCACCACGGGCGGCACCAACGAGCTGCCCATGCGCAACCAATATCGAAGCTGGGTGCAGCGCATGACGGAGACGATGTAATGGCCGCCGCCGATATCACCCGCCAGGACCTCATCGACTTCGTCGTCAACGAAGCGCGCCTGCTCGACACCCGCCGCTACGAGGAATGGAACGCGCTCTTCACCGACGACGCGTTCTACTGGATTCCGCTCGTGCCCGACCAGGAAGACGGCCTGAACCACACCTCGCACCTGTACGAGGACAAGCTGCTGCGCGAGCTGCGCATCGAGCGCCTGAAGAGCCCGCGCGCGTTCTCGCAGCAGCCGCAAAGCCGCTGTCACCACCTGCTGCAGGTGCCCGTGGTCGAGACCTTCGACGCCGAGGCCCAACGCTTCGTGGTGCGCACTGAGTTCCACTACACCGAGTCGCAGGGCGACGAGCTGCAGTTCTACGTCGGCACCTTCTTCCACCACCTCACGGTGCAGGACGGCGCGCTGCGCATGACGCTCAAGCGCGTCGACCTGCTCAACTGCGACGCGGCGCTTCCGGCCGTGCAGCTCTTCATCTGACAGGGACGCGATGACCCACGCCACCGTCCACCAGGTGTTCGCCGCCACGGCCGCGCGCACCCCGCAGGCCGAATTCCTCTTCACCGAATCGGTGACCGCCGCCGCCTACGGCATCGCCGCCGGCGCCATCCGCTGGGGCGAAGCCGCCGCAGAAATCGAGCGGCTGCGCAGCGCCTACGCGCAGGCCGGCTACGGCCACGGCCACCGCGTCGGCCTGCTGCTGGAGAACCGGCCCGCCTTCATCTTCCACTGGCTCGCGCTGAATGCGCTGGGCGCGAGCGTGGTGCCGATCAACGCCGAGATGCGCTCGGCCGAGCTGGTCTACCTCATCGGCCACAGCGAGATCGGCCTGGCCGTCACGCTGCCCGAGCGCGCCGCCGACCTGCAGGCTGCCGCCGCGCAGGCCGGCGTGGCCTTCGAGACCATGGGCCCCGACGATGCCGTGCCGCCCGCGAAGACCGCCGCGCCGCGCGCCGGCGAGCCCGTGGGCACCGACACCGAATGCGGCCTGCTCTACACCTCGGGCACCACGGGCCGGCCCAAGGGCTGCATCCTGAGCAACGCGTACTTCCTGCGCGCCGGCGAGTGGTATGCCGGGCTGGACGGCGTGTGCAGCATCCGCCCCGATGCCGAACGCGTGATCACGCCGCTGCCGCTCAACCACATGAACGCGATGGCGTTCTCGACCATGGTCGTGCTCATTGCCGGCGGCTGCCTCGTGCAGCTCGACCGCTTCCATCCGAAGAGCTGGCTGGCCAGCGCGAAGGAAAGCGGCGCGACCATCGTTCACTACCTGGGCGTGATGCCCGCGATGCTGCTGTCGGCCCTCCCGTCGGCGGCGGACCGCGACCACGCGATCCGCTGGGGCTTCGGCGCCGGTGTCGACCGCAAGAACCACGCGCCCTTCGAAGAGCGCTTCGGCTTCCCGCTGGTCGAGGCCTGGGCCATGACCGAGACCGGCGCGGCCGCATGCATCATGGCCAACCGCGAGCCGCGCCTGGTGGGCACGAGCTGCTTCGGTCGGCAGGAAGACTTCGTCGAGATCCGCCTCATGGGCGAGGACGGCAGCGACGTGGGCACCGACATGCCCGGCGAACTGCTGGTGCGCTCGGCTGGCGCCGACCCGCGCCGCTACTTCTTCTCCGGCTACCTGAAAGACGAGGAAGCCACACGCGAAGCCTGGGCCGACGGCTGGTTTCACACCGGCGACCTCGTGCGCCGCGACGCCGACGGCAACTTCTTCTTCGTCGATCGCAAGAAGAACGTGATCCGCCGCAGCGGCGAGAACATCTCGGCCGTCGAAGTCGAGAGCGTGCTCAACCAGCACCCGGCGGTGAAGACCTCGGCCGTGGCCGCCACGCCCGATGCGGTGCGCGGCGACGAAGTGCTCGCCTGCATCGTGCTGCGTGAAACCACCGACGTGGCGCAGCGCGAAGCGGTGGCGGCCAGCATCGTCCAGCACGCGCTCGCGCAGCTGGCGTACTACAAGGCACCGGGCTACGTGGCCTTCGTCGAGGCGCTGCCGCTCACGCCCTCGCAGAAGATCCAGCGCGGCCAGCTGCGCGAGATGGCGCAGTCGCTGCCGGGCCAGGGCCATTGCATCGACACGCGCTCCATGAAGAAACGACAAGTGGGGCAGGCATGACCAAGCGACGGCTCTCTTACGAAGGCGTCGCGGTCGCGGTGCCCGTCACCGTGCCCTACGTGCGCTACTCCACGCGCACCGCGCACTGGTTCGTCGGCCAGGCCATCGACGCGCTGGTGCAGGCCAGCGGCGTGGCCAAGGAGCAGATCGACGGCCTGTGCCTGAGCAGCTTCTCGCTGGCGCCCGACACGGCCGTGGGCGTGACGCAGCACCTGGGCCTGTCGCCGCGCTGGCTCGACCACATGCCCACCGGCGGCGCCTCGGGCGTGATGTGCCTGCGCCGCGCCGCACGCGCCGTGCAGGCAGGCGATGCCGACATCGTCGCCTGCGTGGGCGCCGACACCAACCATGTCGATTCCTTCCGCCAGACGCTGGGCAGCTTCAGCAACTTCGCGCGCGATGCGAGCTACCCCTATGGCTCGGGCGGCCCGAACTCGATCTTCGCGTTCATCACCGCCAACTACATGCGCACCTACGGCGCCACGCGCGAAGACTTCGGCCGCATCTGCGTCGACCAGCGCACCAACGCGCTGGGCAACCCCAACGCCATGTTCAAGAAGGGCCTCACGCTCGACGAGTACATGGCCGCGCGGCCCATCTCCGACCCGATTCACCTGTTCGACTGCGTGATGCCCTGCGCCGGTGCCGACGCCTTCCTCGTGATGAGCGAGGAGCGTGCGCGCGACCTGGGCCTGGCGCACGTCGTGATCCGCGGCGCCATCGAGCGCCACAACGCCTACGCCGAAGACCCGGTGATGGTGCAGGGCGGCTGGCGCAAGGACCGCGATGACCTCTACGCACAGGCCGGCGTGCAGCCCGCCGCGCTCGACTTCGTGCAGACCTACGACGACTACCCCGTCATCGTGATGATGCAGTTCGAGGACCTGGGCTTCTGCGAGAAGGGCGAGGGCTCGGCCTTCGTGCAGGCCAACACCATGACCTTCGACGGCAGCTTTCCGAACAACACCAGCGGCGGCCAGCTCTCGGCCGGGCAGGCCGGTGCGGCGGGCGGCTTCCTCGGCATGGTCGAGGCGATCCGCCAACTGACGGACCAGGCCGGCGCGCGCGCCGTGCCCAACGCCCAGCTGGGACTCGTCGCCGGCTTCGGCATGGTGACCTACGACCGCTGCCTGTGCACAGGCGCCGTCATCCTCGGGAGACCGGAATGATGTACCCCCACGTTTGCCGCTTCGCGGCTGCACTGCCCCCCGAGGGGGCCGCGCGCCTGCCTTGGGGCGGCCCGGCGGAGGCGCTATGACGATGCCGATGATGCGCCCCCCGCGCAAGAACCCCGTGCTGCGCACCCGGCAGATGAACCTGCCGCCCGGCGCGCGCGGCCGCGTCGCGCTCGGCCTCACGGCCGCCGCCGCCGAAGGCCGTTTCGAGCTGCAGACCTGCGAAGACTGCGGCACGGTGCAGTACCCGCCGCGCGAGGTCTGCCACAAGTGCCTGTCGTCGGCGTTGCGCTGGCGCCAGCAGAGCGGCGAGGGTGCGCTGCTCGGCAGCACCACGCTGCACCACAGCAACGACCTGTTCTTTCGCGAGCGGCTGCCCTGGCGGCTGGGCCTGGTGCACCTGGATGCCGGCCCCACGCTCATGGTCCACCTGCACGGCGAGGTCGGCGATGCGCCCACGCGCGTGCGTGTCGGCGCCCGGCTCGACCGCGCCGGCCAGGCCGTCCTCATTGCTTTTCCGACTGAAGGGAGTCCCCACATGGCCGACGACAAGATGCTGCGCGAAATGACCAGCGACCCCAAGTTCCGCAAGGTGCTGGTGACCGACGGCAAGACCGAGACGGGCCAGGCCCTCGTGCGTGCGCTGGTGAAGGCCGGTGCCGACATCGTCTGGGTCGGCCATGCCGAACCGTGGAAGAAGATGGGCGACGGGCTGGACGACATCTCGGCGCTGCCGCAGGTCACGCTCGTGCCGCTGGACCTCACCAACGGCCGCCAGGTGACCGAGCTGGCCGGCTCCATCGGCGGCAAGGTCGACATCGTGATCAACAACGCCGAGGTGCACCGCACCTTCGGCATCGGTGCGCGCCGCGGCACCGACGTGGCCAAGGCCGAGATGGACATCAACTACTTCGGCCTGCTGCGCCTGGCGCAGGAGTTCGGCCCCGCGCTCAAGGGCCGCTCGGCCGACGGCGCCACGGGCGCGACGGCGTGGGTCAACCTGCTGTCGATCTACGCGCTGAGCAACTTCCCGCCGCACGGCACCTTCAGCGCCTCGAAGGCCGCGGCGCATTCGCTGGCGCAGTGCCTGCGCGCCGAGATGCGGCCCGCCGGCATCCGCGTGATCAACGTGTTCCCCGGCCCCATCGACGACGAATGGAACCAGCACACGCCGCCGCCCAAGCTGGCACCCACCACGCTGGCCAACGCCATCGTGAAGGCACTGCGCGACGGCGTGGAAGACGTGTACCCCGGCGACGTGGCGCAGGAGTGGCTGGAGCGCTGGCGCGACAACCCCAAGGTGCTCGAACGCGAACTGGCCGCTGGCGGCTGAGAACAGGAGCCACACGAATGACCACGACAACCGAACTGATGTCCGCCGCCGAAGTCCTCGGCAGCCTCGTGACCGCCATGGCCAGCGGCCGCATCCGCGTGATCGACCTCACGCAGACGCTCACGCCCGAGTTCCCGCAGATCGCGCTGCCGCCCGAGATGGGCCAGTGCTGGCCCTTCCGCATCGAGGAAGTGTCGAAGTACGACGAGCGCGGCCCGGGCTGGTACTGGAACAACTTCTCCTGCGGCGAGCACACGGGCACGCACTTCG
Organism: Variovorax sp. V35; assembly: GCF_041154465.1. NCBI lineage: Bacteria > Pseudomonadati > Pseudomonadota > Betaproteobacteria > Burkholderiales > Comamonadaceae > Variovorax > Variovorax sp. V35. The sequence continues at coordinate 5,421,965 of NZ_AP028666.1, read as the reverse complement.
ACGCGCCGATCCACTGGATCTCGGGCCGCGACCTGCCGAACAACTCGGTCGACACCATTCCCGTGCAGCACTTCGTGGCGCCGGCCTGCGTGATCGACTGCTCGCCGCAGGTGAAGGACGACCCCGACTACCTGCTGACGCTCGAAGACATCGAGGCCTACGAGGCCGCGCACGGGCGCATTCCCAAGGGCGCGTGGGTGCTCATGCGCACCGACTGGTCCAAGCGCACCGACCCCGAGGCGTACCAGAACTTCGACGAGACCGGCCAGCACACGCCCGGCCCGAGCACCGAGGCTGTGCGCTTCCTGGTCGAACAGCGCGACGTGCTGGGCTTCGGCTCCGAAGCCATCGGCACCGACGCCGGGCAGGGTTACCACCTGCGCCCGCCCTACCCCTGCCACTACTACATGCACGGCGCGGGCCGCTACGGCCTGCAGTGCCTGAGCAACCTCGACCTGCTGCCGCCGTCGGGCGCGGTGCTGATCTGCCCGCCGCTGAAGATCGAGAAGGGCAGCGGCAGCCCGCTGCGCGTGCTGGCCCTGGTGGGAGCCACGGCATGAGCGCCGCCGCCCCCAGGGTCGCAGCCGTCACCGGCGGCAGCGCCGGCATCGGCAAGGCCATCTGCGAAGACCTGCTCGCGCAAGGCTACGAGGTGGTCTCGCTCGCGCGCCGGAAGGCCGAGATTGACCACCCCAAGATGCACAGCCTCGAGGTCGACCTGGCCGACCGCGCCGCCACCGGCCAGGCCGTGCGCGAACTGGTCGAGCGCTTCGCACCGACCACGCTCGTCCACAACGCCGGCGTGATCCGCGCCGCATTGCTGCCCGAGGTGAAGCTCGACGACCTCGATGCGCTGGTCGACCTGCACCTGGGCTGTGCCATCCAGCTCGTGCAGGGCGCACTGCCCGCGATGCGTGCGCAGCGCTTCGGCCGCGTGGTGCTGCTGTCGTCGCGCGCCGCGCTGGGCCTGGCCACGCGCACGAGCTACTCGGCCACCAAGGCCGGCATGCTGGGCATGGCGCGCACCTGGGCGCTGGAGCTCGCGGCCGACGGCATCACGGTGAACGTGGTGGCGCCGGGCCCGATCCGCACCGACATGTTCTACGACGTGGTCGAGGCCGGCAGCGAGAAGGAGCGCGCACTCGCGGCCTCGGTGCCGGTCAAGCGCCTGGGCGAATCGGCCGACGTGGCACGCGCCGTGCGTTTCTTCGCCGCGCCCGAGAACAGCTTCGTCACCGGCCAGGTGCTCTACGTGTGCGGCGGCACCAGCGTCGGCAGCCTCGCCCTCTAGTTTCATTTCAGCGTCCGTTTCGTTCCGTTCCGTTCAAAAACATCACCTCTGGAGCATCGCCATGAAAGTCCTGAACCGAATTCGCACCCTCGCGGCCGTCGCCGCGGGCCTCGGCGCGTTGAGCGCCGCCAGCGCGTGGGCCGCCGATCTCAAGGTCGGCTTCATCACCTCGCTGTCGGGGCCGGTGTCGTCGCTGGGCATTCCGTACGAAAAGGGCATGAAGGCCGCGCTCGCCTACAAGGCCGACCTGGGCGGCCGCAAGATCCAGCTGGTGCAGCTCGACGACGCGTCCGACCCGACCACGGCCGCGCGCAACGCACGCAAGATGATCGACGAGGACAAGGTCGACGTCATCATCGGCACGGCCGGCTCGCCCGGTGCGCTGGCCATTGCCGGCGTGGCGCGCGAAACCAAGACGCCGCTGATCTCCATCGCCAACGCCAACCTGCCGGGCGAGGAGGGCGCGTGGATGGTCACGCTGCCGCAGCCCGCGCCGCTCATGGTGAGCGCGGTGGTCGAGCGCATGAAGAAGTCGGGCGTGAAGACGGTGGGCTACATCGGTTTCTCCGACGCCTGGGGCGACCTGGTGTACGGCGCGCTGCAAAAGAGCGCCGAGCCGGCCGGCATCAAGATCGTGTCGAACGAGCGCTATGCGCGCGGCGACGCCTCGGTGACCGGGCAGGTGCTCAAGATCGTGGCGCTGCGCCCCGACGCGGTGATCACCGGCACCTCGGGCACGCCGGGCGCGCTGCCGTACCTCGCGCTTTCGGAGCGCGGCTACAAGGGCCAGATCTACGGCATGCACGCGCTCATCAACCCCGACTTCGTGCGCGTGGGCGGTGCGTCGGTCGAAGGGCTGCTGGCCCCCACCGGCCCGGTGATCGTGGCCGAACAGCTGCCCGCCGACAACCCGATCCGCAAGGTGTCGATGGACTTCCGCGCGGCCTACCAGAAGGCCAACGGCGCGCCGCCGACCGACGCCTTCTCGGCCTACACCTTCGATGCATGGCTGGTGTACCTGGACGCCGCCCAGCGCGCGCTGGCCACCAAGGCCGAGCCCGGCACGCCGCAGTTCCGCCTGGCGCTGCGCGACGCCATCGTGAGCACCAAGGAGCTGGTGGGCACGCACTCGGTCTACAACTTCAAGCCCACCGAGCGCTACGGCTCGGACGACCGTTCGCGCGTCGTGGTGAAGCTCGAGAAGGGCCAGTGGAAGCTGGTGCCCTGAACGCCCTCGCGTCGATCCGATGAACGCCGCCCACCCCATGCACCCGCTGCTTCGTTCCCTGCGTCGCCGGCGCGCGACCGGCACCGTGCTGTTCGCCGCCGCGCTGCTGGCCGGCTGCGCCGCGACCGCACCCGGCGGCAGCGGAGAAGTCATCATCAAGCGCGACCGCTACGGCGTGCCGCACGTCTACGCCAGCGACACGCGTGGCCTGTTCCACGGCTTCGGCTATGCCGTCGCCGAAGACCGGCTCTACCAGCTGGAGATGGCGCGGCGCTCGGGCAACGGCAGCGTGGCCGAGGTGCTGGGGGCCGAGTTCGTCGCGACCGACAAGGCCACGCGCTCCAACATCGATCCGGTGTCGATCCGCCGCCAGATCGATGCGCTGAACGCAGACGACCGCGCCATGTTCGAAGGCTACGCCGCGGGCGTCAACGCGCGCATCCGCGACGTGCTGGCCGACCGTGGCAAGCTCATGCCGCGCGAGTTCATCGACAACGGCTTCGAGCCGGCACCGTGGACCGCCGACGACGTGGCCATGGTCTGGATCGGCCTCATCCTCAACCGCTTCTTCGCGGGCACGGCCGAGGTGGCCAATCTCTCGCTGCTCAACCAGCTCAAGGCCGCGCGCGGCGACGTCGCCGGCCTGCAGCTGTACGAGCAGCTGCGCTGGCTCGAAGACCCGACCGCGCCGACCATCGTGCCGCGCGGCAACGCGAACCGGCTGGCAAGCGCCGAGCCCGGCGATGCCGCGCTCGCGCCGGTCTCCGCGCAGGCCGCCGCCGATTTCCGCGCCACGCAGGTCGCCCGCATGGGCCTGGCCGCCACCGAAGGCATGCCGACCGCCAGCAATGCGTGGGTGCTGGGCCCCTCGCGCACCAAGGAAGGTGTGGCCGTTCTGTACAACGGTCCGCAGCAGGGCTTCAACAACCCGTCGTTCGTGCACGGCATCGGCCTGCACGGCGCGGGCTACGACCTCACGGGCCTCACGCCCATCGGCCTGCTGCCCGTGCTGTTCGGCACCAACGGCACCATCGCCTGGGGATCGACGGTGGGCTCGCTCGACACCAACGACATCTACCAGGAAGAACTGAACCCGGCCAACCGCCACGAATACAGGTACGACGGCGCCTACCGCCCGATGACCCGGCGCACCGACGTGATCCGCGTGAAGGGCGCTGCACCGCAGAGCGTGGACATCTACGCCACGGTGCACGGCTTCGTGCAGAGCTGGGACGTGGACAACGCCCGCGCCTACACCGCGCGCAGCACCTGGCAGGGCCGCGAGGTCGAGACCATGCTGGGCTGGGCGCGTGCCGCACGGGCGCGCGACTGGTCGGGCTTTCTCGCGCAGGGCGAGCGCGTGGCCGCATCCATCACCTGGTTCTATGCCGACGTGGCGGGCAACATCGGCGCCGTGGGCCTGGGCCGCATGCCGCGCCGCCCGGCCACGCAGGACATCCGCTTTCCCGCGCGCGGCGACGGCAGCATGGAGTGGCAGGGCAGCCTGCCGTTCAGCGCCAACCCGCGCGCCTACAACCCCGCGCAGGGCTACCTCGCGAGCTGGAACAATCAGATCGCCGAAGGCCTGCGCGCGGACGGCGCGAACTTCTCGCACGTCGACCGCGTGGCCGAAATCCACGCGCAGCTGCAGGGCACGGCCAAGCTGGGCGCCGACGAGGTCTGGCGCGTGAGCCAGGGCGCGGCATTGGCCGACCTGAACGCGCGCTACTTCGTGCCCCTCATCGTCGACGCGGCCAAGGGCCTGCCGGCCGGCGACCCTGCCCACCGCGCGGCCGACCTGCTCGCCAACTGGGACCTGAAGAACCGCGTCGCGCCGGGCGGCGAGGTGTACGACAACCGCGCCACCACCGTGCTGCGCGCGTGGCTGGGCGCGATGTCGCGGCGCCTGCTGGCCGACGACCTGCCGCCGGCCGTGTTCGCCACCTACGCCAACCTCGGCTACCCCACGCTCACGCCGCGCGGCTCGCCGGGCAGCGCCCAGCCCGCGGCCGTGGCCAAGCTGCTGTGGAACGCGCTGAGCGGCCCGGCCTCGGGCGTGCCGCAGCGCCACGACTTCTTCAACGGGCAGGACCCGCGCACGATGGTGCGCGCCGCGCTGACCGATGCGGTGGGCGAGCTGCGCACCCGCCTCGGGCCCGACATGGCCGCGTGGACCACGCCCGTGGTGCGGCATCGCTTCTCGCGCATCAACGCCATCGGCGTGCCGTGGGCCGGCGCGGGCGACGAGCCCGAGGTCAGCCCCTACATGAACCGCGGCACGCTCAACTACCGCGTCGTGCTGCGCCCGGGTGCGCTCGACATGTGCTCGGTCGCGGCGCCGGGGCAGAGCGGCTTCGTGAGCCCGGCCGGCGTGCGCGACCGCCACTACGCCGACCAGCTGGCGCTTTTCGAGCGCTTCGAATGCAAGCCGGAGCGGCTCACGCCCGCGCAGGTCGATGCCGACCTCGAATCGCGCCGCACCTTGCGCTACTGACCGTCCCTCGTCCCCATTCCAACCCCCGAAGAGGAAGCTCCCATGAAGAAAATCTCCCGCCTTGGCCTCGCGCTGCTGGCCGCCTTCACCGCCGTCGGTGCGGCGGCGGCAGACCTCAAGATCGGCTTCATCAGCTCGCTCTCGGGGCCGGTCGCGGCGCTGGGCGTGCCCTACGAGAAGGGCATCCGCGCGGCCATCGCCGAGCGGCCCGAGATCGGCGGGCGCAAGGTGCAGCTCATCGTGCTCGACGACGCGTCCGACCCGACCACCGCCGGGCGCAACGCGCGCAAGCTGGTGACGGAAGACAAGGTCGATGTGCTCATCGGCACCTCGGGCGTGCCGGGTGCGATGGCCATCGCCTCGGTGGCGCGCGAGCTCAACACGCCGCTCATCTCGCCCACGCCCGTGACCATCCCGGGCGCGGACGGCGCATGGACCGTCACCGTGTCGCAGCCGTTCCCGCTCATGGTGGCGGGCGTGGTCGAGCGCATGCAGAAGTCGGGCGTGAAGACGGTGGCCTTCATCGGCTTCTCCGACGCGCTGGGCGACCTGGCCTACGACTCGCTCGTGAAGAGCGCTGCCACCGCCGGCATCAAGGTGGTGGCCAACGAGCGCTATGCGCGCAGCGATTCGTCGGTGGCCGGGCAGATCCTGAAGATCGTCGCGGCGCGGCCCGACGCGGTGTTCGCAGGCAACTCCGGCACGCCGGGCGCGCTGCCCTACCTGGCACTGGCCGAGCGCGGCTACAAGGGCAAGATCTACGGCACGCACGGCCTCATCAACGCCGACTTCGTGCGCGTGGGCGGCACGGCCATCGACGGCCTGCAGGTGCCCAGCGGCCCGGTGCTGGTGGCCGACCAGCTGCCCGAGAGCAACCCCATCAAGAAGGTCGCGATGGGCTTTCGCGCTGCGTACCAGAAGGCGAATGGCGCGGTGCCCACCGATGCGTTCTCGTCGTACACCTACGACGCCTACCTGCTGCTGGCCGACGCGGCCTCGCGCACCAAGGGCGAGCCCGGCACGCCGCAGTACCGCACGGCGCTGCGCGATGCCATCGTGGGCACGAAGGAGCTGGTGGGCACGCACGGCATCTACACCTTCAAGCCCGACGACCGCTACGGCTCGGACCAGCGCGGCGTGGTCATCGTGCAGATGAACAAGGGCCAGTGGAAGCTCGTTCCCTGACCCCGGCCTAGCCGAAGCCCACCGCCATGACCGCCTACCGCAACCGCCCCGATCTCGTCGCGGCGCTGGTCCGCGACGACCGGGTGCACCGCGACCTGTACCTCAGCGACGAGCTGTTCGCGCTGGAGCAGGAGCGCCTGTTCGCCCGCACCTGGGTCTTCCTGGGCCATGCCAGCCAGGTGCCGGCGGCGGGCGACTTCGTCACGCAGGAGATCGCGGGCCGTCCGCTGCTCATGGTGCGCCAGCCCGACGGCGCGGTGCACGTCATGTACAACCGCTGCGCCCACAAGGGCACGCAGCTCATGACCGACGAGAGCGGCAACACCGGCCGCTTCTTTCGCTGCCCGTACCACGCCTGGACCTACAAGCTGGACGGCGCGCCGCTGGGCCTGCCGCTGAAGAACGGCTACGAGGGCACGCAGCTCAAGGCCTGCGAGTCGGGGCAGGGGCTGTCGGTGGTGAAGCACGTGAAGGTGTACCGCGACTTCGTGTTCGTGCGCCTCGCAGACACGGGCCCGTCGTTCGAGGACTACTTCGGCGAGGTGCTCGGCGCGCTCGACAACATGGTCGACCGCTCGCCCGAGGGCAGGCTCACCGTGGGCGGCGGCGTGCTGCGCAACATCGTCCATTGCAACTGGAAGATGTACCTGGAGAACATCAACGACACGGTGCACCCGATGTCGACGCACGAGTCGGCCACCAAGGCCGCCGAGGCGCTGTGGGAAGGGCATGCGCCTACCGACCCCAAGCCGATGGCGATGGAGCAGATATTGCCCTTCGGTTCGGGCTACGAGTTCTTCGACCAGATGGGCGGACGCGTGTTCGCCAACGGCCACAGCGTGCTGGGCGTGAACTTCAGCATCCACTCCAACTACGCGCAGCTGCCCGAGTACGAGGCCGCGATGCAGGCCGCGCACGGCGTGGAGCGTGCCGCCGACATCCTGCAGCGCTCGCCGCAGAACTCGGTGCTGTACCCCAGCCTGTCGGTCAAGGGCTCGCCGCAGGCCATCCGCGTGATCCGCCCGCTGGCGGCCGACCACACGCTCGTCGAGGCCTGGAGCTTCCGCGCGGCCGGTGCGCCCGCGCTCTTGTTCGAGCGCGCCATGAGCTACAACCGGCTCGTGTTCTCGCCCATGTCGGTGGTGGCGCACGACGACGTGCACCTGTTCGAGAGCATCCAGAAGGGCCTGCGTGCCGGCGGCAACGAGTGGATCAGCCTGCACCGCAACCACGACCCGGCAGAGACGCAGCAGGCCACGGTGACCACCAACGGCACCAACGAGCTGCTCATGCGCAACCAGTTCCGCGCCTGGGCCCGGGCCATGACGCCGGAGGTGGCGGCATGAACGATCCGCGCGACTTCATCGCCCACGAGGCGGCCCTGCTCGACGCGCGCCGCTTCGACGACTGGCTGGCCCTGTTTGCCAACGACGGCCACTACTGGGTGCCGCTGCTCGGCGCGGCGCAGGCCGATCCGTTCTCGCACAACTCGCTGGCCTACGAAGACCGGCTGCTGCTGCAGCTGCGCGTGGAGCGCCTGAAGAACCCGCGCGCGCATTCGCAGCACCCGGCCAGCCACAGCCAGCATGTGCTGCAGCCCTCGCGCATCGAGGAAGAGGGCGCCGACGACGTGCGCCTGCGCACGCCCTTTCTCTACATCGAGGCGCGCGGCGACGACCAGATCCTGCTGAGCGGCACCGCCCGCCACCACCTCGTGCGCACCCCCACGGGCTGGTCCATCCGCGAGAAGCGCATCGACCTGCTCAACGCCACGCGCGCGTTGCCCGCGATCCAGTTGTTCATCTGAGTTACCTGTCCTTCTAACCATCCTCACTGGAGCTACGACATGAAGAACCTGATGCAGACCTTGACGCGCGGTGCCCTCGCCGCGGCGCTGACCGCCTGTGGTGTGGCGAGCGCACTGGCGGCCGACCTCAAGGTCGGACTCAGCGTGTCGCTGTCGGGCCCCAACTCCTCGCTGGGCGTGCCGTACGCCAAGGGCATGCAGGCCGCGCTGGCCTACAAGGGCGAGGTCAACGGCCGCAAGATCCAGCTGGTGGTGCTGGACGACGGCTCCGACCCGACCACGGCCGGGCGCAACGCGCGCAAGCTCATCGAGGACGAAAAGGTCGACGTGCTCATGGGCACCTCGGGCGTGCCGTCGGCCATCGCGATGGCGCAGGTGGGCAAGGAGGCGAAGACGCCCATGATCGGCCTCACGCCCATCCTGCTCGACCCCAACGAGAACCCGTGGGTGATGACGGTGGCGCAGCCCACGCAGCTCATGATCGACGCCGTGGTCGAGCGCATGAAGCGCAACAACGTCAAGACCGTGGGCTACATCGGCTTTTCCGACGCCTGGGGCGACCTGGTGTACGAAGCCCTCATGAAGGCCGCGCCGGGCGCCGGCATCAAGGTCGTGAGCAACGAGCGCTACGCACGCGCCGACGCCTCGGTGACCGGCCAGGTGCTGAAGATCGTGGCGCTGCGCCCCGACGCGGTGATGACCGGCGGCGCCGGCACGCCGGGCGCGCTGCCGTTCCTGGCGCTGCAGGAGCGCGGCTTCAAGGGCGGCGTGTACGGCCAGCACGGCCTGATCAACCCCGACTTCGTGCGCGTGGTCGGCGCGGCCGGCCAGAACGCGCTCATGCCCACGGGCCCGGTGATCGTCGCCGAGCAGCTGCCGGCCGACTACCCGACCAAGAAGATCGCGACCGACTTCCGCGCCGTGTTCCAGAAGGTCAACAACGCACCCACCAGCGACGCCTTCTCGGCCTACTCGTTCGACGGCTGGCTGGTGTTCGCCGATGCCGCCTCGCGCGCCATGAAGAAGGCCGAGCCGGGCACGCCCGAGTTCCGCGTGGCGCTGCGCGACGCCATCTTCAGCACCAAGGAAGTGGTCGGCACGCACGGCGTCTACACCTTCAAGCCCGGCAGCCTGTACGGCGTGGACGAGCGCGCCCGCGTGATCGTCAAGCTCGACAACGGCCAATGGAAGCTCGCCCCTTGAATCTCCTGTTTCTCTTCACGACAACGACAACGATGACTCCGACAGAGGTTTTTCTATGAACTGGGACGTGGCATTGATCCTCGTCACCGACGGCCTGGCCAACGGTGCCGTCTATCTGCTGGCCGGGCTCGGGCTGGTGCTGATCTTCTCGGTCACGCGGGTGGTGTTCGTGCCGTTCGGCGACATCGCGGCCTTTGCCGCCCTGTCGCTGGCGGCTTTCGAAACCGGCCGCGTGCCGCCGACCATCGGCATGGTCGCGGTGCTGGCCGCGCTGGCGCTGGCCACCGAGATCGGCAGCCTGCTGCGGCGCGGCGAGGCCGCACGCATACCGAAGGCGGTGCTGATGTGGGGCGTGCTGCCCGCCATTCCGTGCGTGCTCGCCTGGCTGGCGGCGCGGCCGGGCGTGCCGGTGGCCGTGCACATCGCGGTGGCGGTGCTGCTGGTGGTGCCCATCGCGCCGCTGCTGGCGCGCGTGGTGTTCCAGCCGATCGCCGATGCCTCGGTGCTGGTGCTGCTGATCGTGTCGCTGGCGCTGCACTTTCTGCTCTCGGGCCTGGGCCTGCTGTTCTTCGGGCCTGAAGGCTCGCGCACCACGCCGCTCACGAGCGCGGTGTTCACGCTGGGCGACGGCTTCACGGTCAGCGGCCAGGTGGTGCTGATGGTGGGGGCGGCCGTGGTGCTGAGCGGGTTGTTCTTCCTGGTGTTCGAGCGCACGGTGGCCGGCAAGGCGCTGCGCGCCACGGCCGTGAACCGCGTGGGCGCGCGGCTGGTCGGCATCCGGCCGGTGCGCACAGCGTTGCTGGCCTACGGCTGCGCCTCGCTGCTGGCGGGGCTCATCGGCGTGCTGATCGCGCCGGTGACCACCATGTACTACGACTCGGGTTTCATCATCGGCCTGAAGGCCTTCGTGGCCGCGATCATCGGCGGGCTCGTGAGCTACCCGATGACGGCCATCGGCGCGCTGGCGGTCGGCGTGGTCGAGAGCTTCGCGTCGTTCTGGAGCGGCGCGCTCAAAGACGTGATCGTGTTCAGCCTGCTGATCCCGGTGCTCATGCTGCGCTCCTTCATGGCGGCCCATTCGGAAGAGGAAGAAGACGAGGTGGACCAATGAACGGCAACACGAAACGCATGGCGTGGATCGCGGGCGTGATCGTCGTGCTGGCCCTGGTGCCGGCCGTGGCGGGCAGCTTCACGGTCTCGCTGCTGAACGACATCGGCATCGGCGCGCTGGTGGCGCTGGGCCTCGTGCTGCTCACCGGCGTGGGCGGCGCCACCTCGTTCGGCCAGGCGGCCTTCGTGGGCATCGCGGCCTACGCCACCGCGTGGCTCACCACCGCGCAGGGCTTGTCGCCGTGGCTCGGGCTCCTGTTCGCGCTGCTGCTCACGGGCCTGTCGGCGCTGGCCATCGGCATGCTGACCTTGCGGCTGGGCGGGCACTTCCTGCCGCTGAGCACCATCGCCTGGGGGCTGTCGATCGCGATGCTGTTCGGCAACGTCGATGCGCTCGGTCGCCACACGGGCCTGTCGAACATCCCGCCGCTGCAGATCGGTGGCTGGTCGCTGGCCGATCCGCGCGCGATGTACTACCTGATCTGGGTGGTGGTCGGGCTGGCCTGCCTGTTCAGCCACAACCTGCTGCAGTCGCGCCCCGGCCGCGCCATCCGCGGGCTGCGCGGCGGCGCCACGCTGCTGGCCAGCGTGGGGGCCGACGCCTACCGCGTGCGGCTGTCGCTGTTCGTCACGGCGGCGCTGTTCGCGGGGCTGGCGGGCTGGCTCTATGCGCACATGAACCGCTTCGTGAGCCCGTCGCCCTTCGACGTGCGCGCCAGCATCGAGTACCTGCTGATGGCCGTGGCCGGCGGGCTCGGGCAGCTGGCGGGCGCGCTGGTGGGCGCGGCGCTGGTGCTGGTGCTGAAGAACGGCCTGCAGGACGTGCTGCCGATGCTCACGCAGCGCGCCGGCCAGCTGGAGGCCGTGGCCTTCGCGGCGCTGTTCATCCTGCTGCTGCACTTTGCGCGCGGCGGCGTGATGGGCCTGCTGCGGCGCTGGACGCGCCGGCGCGCCGCGCCGCAGGGCGCCTCGCGCTACACCGGCGCGCCGGTCGAGCCGCTGCCGCACCGGCAGCTGCCGGCACGCGGTACGCAGGTGCTGTCGGTCAACGGCGCCGTGAAGCGCTTCGGCGGGCTGGTGGCGGTGAACGACGTGAGCTTCGACGTCAAGGCGGGCGAGATCATCGGCCTCATCGGGCCCAACGGCGCGGGCAAGTCGACCATGTTCAACCTGCTGACCTGCACGCTGCCGATGAGCGCGGGCCAGGTGCGCTTTCTCGAGCACGACATCGCCGGCATGCCGCAGCGCGCGGTGGCGCGGCTTGGGCTGGCGCGCACCTTCCAGCACGTGAAGCTGCGCCCGCACATGAGCCTGCTGGACAACGTGGCGCTGGGTGCCCACTCGCGCACGCGCTCGGGCATCCTGAAGGCGGGCCTGCGGCTGGACCGCACGGAAGAAAGCCAGATCCTGCAGGAGGCGCAGCGTCAGCTCGACCGCATCGGCCTGGGCGACCGCGCGCACGAGCTCGCGGGCAGCCTGCCGCTGGGCACGCAGCGCATTCTGGAAATCGCGCGTGCGCTCGCTGCCGACCCCGTGCTGCTGGTGCTCGACGAGCCTGCGGCCGGCCTGCGCCGCAAGGAAAAGATGGCCTTGGGCGACCTGCTGCGCAAGTTGCGCGAGGAGGGCGTGACCATCCTGATCGTCGAACACGACATGGACTTCGTGATGAAACTGGTGGACCGTTTGGTGGTGATGAACTTCGGCTCCAAGCTCGTGGAGGGCGTGCCGTCGGCGGTGCGCGCGGACGAGCGTGTGCAGGCGGCTTACCTGGGGAGCGTTGTATGACCGCGATGCTGGAGATTGGCGATCTGCACGTGTCCTATGGGCAAGTGGAAGCCGTGCGCGGCGTGTCGCTCGACGTGCAGCGGGGCCAGATCATCTCGGTGATCGGCCCGAACGGCGCGGGCAAGACCACGCTGTTGGCCGCGGCCATGGGCCTGCTGCCGTGCAAGGGCACGCTGCGCTTCGAAGGCGAAGACCTGCAGGGGCTCGATGTGGAGTCGCGCGTGGAGCGCGGGCTGTGCCTCGTGCCCGAGCGGCGTGAACTGTTCGGCGAACTCACCGTGCTCGACAACCTGCAGCTCGGCGCCTACGCCAAGCGGCTGCGCGGCGATGCGATGAAGCGGCAGCTGCAGTCGGTGTACGACCGCTTCCCACGCCTGGCCGAGCGCCGCGCGCAACGCGCCGACACGCTCTCGGGCGGCGAGCGGCAGATGCTGGCCGTGGGCCGCGCGCTCATGTCGGCACCGCGCCTGCTGATGCTCGACGAGCCCAGCCTGGGCCTGGCGCCGCTGATCGTGCGCGACATCCTCACCATCGTGCGCAAGCTGCGCGACGACGGCGTGTCGATCCTGCTGGTGGAGCAGAACGCGCGCGCCGCGCTCGAAAGCTCGGACGAAGGCTATGTGCTGGAGACGGGCGAGATCGCGCTCTCGGGCGCTTCGGCCGAACTGGCCAGCGACCCGCGCGTGCAAGCGACTTACCTCGGCGGAGGCACGCACGATGACGAGTGACCCGCGCGCGGTGCCGCCGGCGCAGCGCACGCTGCCCGCCATGCTGCAGCGGCAGGCTGCGCTGTTCGGCGGCCGTCCGCTGCTGCGCATCGCAGGCCGGCAATGGACGCACGCCGACGCGGCCGATGCGGCGGCCACGCGCGCCGGTGCGCTCGCGCAGCACGGCGTGGCGCGCGGCGACCGCATCGCCGTGATGTGCGGCAACCGCATCGAGTTCCTCGACACCTTCCTCGGCGCGGGCTGGCTCGGTGCTTCGGTCGTGCCGGTCAACACCGCGTCGATGGGGCCGCAGATCGAGTACTTCCTCGCGAACAGCGAAGCGAAGCTGCTGGTGATCGAGGCGGGATTTCTCGATCGGCTGGCCACGGCCGACCTCTCTCGCACGGCGCTGCGCGAGGTGTGGGTGGTGGGCGAGCCCGAAGCGCCGTGGACGCCGCCCGCCGGCGTGCGCGTGTCGGCCTACCCGCCGGGCGCGCAGGCCCTGCCGCCCGCGCCGGTGCAGCCGGGCGACCCGCTCGCCATCCTCTACACCTCGGGCACCACGGGCCCGGCCAAGGGCGTCATCTGCCCGCAGGCGCAGTACTTCTGGTGGGGCGTGAACAGCGCCGAGGTGCTCGGCGTGGGCCGCGACGACGTGCTGTGCACGACGCTGCCGCTGTTTCACATCAACGCGCTCAACACCTTTGCGCAGGCTGCGCTTACCGGGGCCGAGGTGGTGTTCGAGTCGCGCTTCTCCGCCTCGGGCTTCTGGTCGGCGATGCGCGCCAACGGCGCGACCGTGGTCTACCTGCTCGGCGCGATGGTGCCCATCTTGCTGGCGCAGCCCGAAGGCGAGGGCGAGCGCGAGCACCGCGTGCGCACCGGCCTCGGGCCCGGCGTGCCCGCGGCCGCGGGGCAGGCCTTCAAGGCGCGCACGGGCGTGTCGCTGCTCGAAGGCTATGGCTCGACCGAAACCAACTTCGCCATCGCCACCGCACCCGATTCGCCGCGCGGCGGCGTCATGGGCTGGCTGCGCCCCGGCTTCCAGGCCTGCGTGGCCGACGAAGACGACGTGCCGCTGCCGCCCGGCGAAGCCGGCGAACTGCTGCTGCGTGCGGACGAGCCCTATGCCTTTGCCAGCGGCTATTTCCACATGCCCGAGAAGACCATCGAGGCCTGGCGCAACCTGTGGTTCCACACCGGCGACCGTGTGGTGCGCGATGCCGACGGCGCGTTCCGCTTTGTCGACCGCATCAAGGACGCGATCCGCCGACGCGGCGAGAACATCTCGTCGTTCGAGGTCGAGCAGGTGCTGCTGAGCCACCCGGGCGTGGCCTCGTGCGCCGTGTACCCCGTGCGCTCCGAGCTGGCCGAAGACGAGGTGATGGCCGCGCTGGTGGCGCGCGAAGGCATCGTCATCGACCCGGCCGAGCTGGCGCGCTTCTGTGAAGGCCGCCTGCCGTACTTCGCGGTGCCGCGCTACATCGACCTCTTGCCCGACCTGCCGCGCACCGAGAACGGCAAGGTGCAGAAGTTCAAGCTGCGCGAGCGCGGCGTGGGGCCGCAGACCTGGGACGGTCGGCCCGCCAAAGCCGGATGACGCACGCCACCGCGCTTCCGCTGGCAGGGCGCGTGGCCTTCGTGAGCGGCGCGGGGCAGGGGCTGGGTGCGGCCATCGCGCGCGGGCTGGCACAGGCCGGTGCGCGCGTGGCGGTGGCCGATATCGACCAAGCCAAGGCCCAGGCCGTTGCCGCCGAGGTGAACGGCCTCGCGCTGCTCCTCGACGTGCGCGACGAGCAGGCCTTCAGCGACTGCTTCGCACAAGCCGTGGCGCACTTCGGCGCGGTCGACATCCTGGTCAACAACGCGGCGCGCACGCCGACCACCTCGCTGTGGGACATCACGCCCGCCGAGTGGGACGACGTGCTCGCCATCAACCTGCGCGGCAGCTTCTTCGGCTGCCGCATCGCCGGAAGGCACATGCGCGAGCGCGGCGCGGGCCGCATCGTCAACCTGGCCTCGCTGGCGGGGCAGCAGGTCAGCAGCGCCACCGGCGTGCACTACGCGGCCAGCAAGGCCGGCCTGCTGGCGCTGACGCGTGCCTTTGCGCAGGAGCTGGCGCCGCACGGCGTGACCGTGAACGCGCTGGCCCCCGCCGCCATCGACAGCCCCGCGCTCGCCGCGCTGCCACCCGAGCGGCAGCAGGCGCTGAAGGCCGGCATCCCGCTGGGCCGCTTCGGGCTGGCCGACGAGGTGGCGGCCGCCGTCGTCTACCTGGCCTCGCCGGCCGCGGCCTTCATGACCGGGGCGACGCTGGACCTCAACGGCGGCCGTTTCATGCGGTAGCACCCTGCTGGTGCGCAAATGGCTAAAATGATTCAGAACTAAACCATTCAGGTATGCACGCAAATTCGCTCACTGGCCGTCATGCCCTCGTCACCGGCGCCGCTCGCGGCATCGGCGCGGAGATCGCCCGCACCCTTGCTGCCCAGGGGGCAGTGCTGACCCTGCTGGGCCGCGATGCGCAGGCCCTGCAGCGCGTGGCCGAGACCCTGGCGGGCAGCGGCCACGGCGTGGTGGCGGCCGACGTGGCCGACCCGCAGGCCGTGCAGTCGGCCTTTGCGCAGGCGCGGGCCGAACGCGGGGCGGTGACCGTGCTGGTCAACAACGCGGGCGCCGCGGAGAGCGCGCCGTTCCTGAAGACCTCGGTCGAGCTGTGGCAGCGCATGCTGTCGGTCAACCTCACCGGCAGCTTCCTGTGCGCGCAGGCCGCGCTGCCCGACATGCTCGACGCCGGCTGGGGCCGCATCGTCAACATCGCCAGCACGGCGGGGCAGAAGGGCTACGCCTACGTGTCGGCCTACACGGCCGCCAAGCACGGGGTGATCGGCCTCACGCGCGCGCTGGCGCTCGAAGTGGCGCGCAAGGGCATCACCGTGAACGCCGTGTGCCCGGGCTACACCGACACCGACATCCTGCGCAACAGCGTCGCCAACGTGGTCGGCAAGACCGGCCGCAGCGAAGCCGATGCGCTGGCCGAGTTCTCCAGCGTGAACCCGCAAAAGCGCATCGTGCAGCCCGCCGAAGTGGCCGACGCCGTGCGCTGGCTGTGCGGCGAAGGTGCCGCGTCGGTCACGGGCCAGTCGATCTCCGTTTCCGGAGGAGAAGTCACATGAGTCGCAACGATGCCTCCCACGCCGTGCTGAGCGACGCCGAAGAACTCGGCCACGAAGCGCGCGCCGGCCATGAAGACCACGCCATGCTCAAGCTGTGGCTGCGCATGCTCGCGAGCACCACGCAGATCGAGGCCGAGATCCGGCGCCGGCTGCGCGAGCGCTTCGGCATCTCGCTGGCGCGCTTCGACTACATGGCCCAGCTGTACCGCTACGAAGACGGCCTGAAGATGCGCGTGCTCTCGCGCTACCTGATGGTCACCGGCGGCAACGTCACCGGCCTGACCGACGAGCTCGAGCGCGAAGGCATGGTGGCGCGCGCGCCCAGCCCCGACGACCGCCGCGCCTGGATCGTGAGCCTCACGCCCGAAGGCCGCAACGCCTTCGAAGCCATGGCCACCGAGCACGAGCAGTGGATCCTCGAGATGTTCTCGGGCCTGGACATGAAGACCGTCAAGCAGATGCACAACCAGCTCGGGCTGCTGCGCGTGCACGTGATGCGCGGCGACGGCGCGGTCGAGGACCGCGCATGAGCGGCGAGGGCGGTGGGGTGGAGTTCCAGCGCCCGCGCCTGATCCGTTTTTCCGACTGCGACCCGGCGGGCATCGTCTTCTATCCGCAGTACTTCGTGATGCTCAACGGCCTGGTCGAAGACTGGGTGAGCGAGGGGCTCGGCGTGGGCTACCACGCACTGATCGGCGAGCGCCGCGTCGGCCTGCCGACCGTGAAGCTCGACGCCGACTTCCGCGCCGTGAGCCGCATGGGCGACCGCGTGACGCTCGGCCTCTCGGTGGCGCAGCTGGGTTCGCGCTCGATCACGCTGTCGCTGCGTTGCTTCGAGCCCACGACGGGCGAAGTGCGCATGCAGGTGCGGCAGGTGCTGGTGACGACCTCGCTCGACACCCACCGCGCCATCGCCGTGCCGGATGACATGCGCGCGGCCATCCTGCGCGATGCGCCGGCGCTGGCTGCTGCCGAGCCCGCTGGCAAGGCCTGAAGGCCTGAGCAAGGCTAGGGCGCCGGCGCAGCGCCGTCGGCAGGCTCGAGCGCCTTCTTCTCCTGCGCGTGCTTCTTCAGCCAGCCGCTGAGTTCCCGCTTTCCCTTCGCATTGGCCTGGCGCCACGCCTCACGTGCGGCGGCCACGAAGCGTTCTTCCGCCGCATCGGGCGGTGCTTCCGAAGGTGGTGTGTTGTCTTCGTCGAGCCAGCCGGCGGCCACGTCGCAGTGCCGTTCGATCTGCCGTGCGAGCTTGTCGCCGATGGGCCGCGCACTCTTGATCTGGCTCCACATGCTCGGAGAGATTTCGAGCTTGCGCGCGAACGCCTGGTCGAGCCCCTTGGCGGGCAGGCCCGCCGCGACGGCGTCCTCGAGAAAGCGGCGATGCAGCACAAGCGCATTGCGGCGGCGCGCGACGGTGGTATGGGGCACTGTTCAAAAACAACAACAAGACAAGAAAAGATTGTCCCGGTTGTTGACGTCGCCGTAAACACTCTTTACAGTTGCCTCCAATTCACGGCACCAGCCGTCCCTTTTTTCCAACCCCTTACAGCCGACAGCGGCAATTTTTGACCAGGAACCATCGTGAACACCGCACTGATCCTCACCAGCATTCGACCCGCCTCGGGCCGACCGCTCGTGCGCGTCGGGTTCTGCCATGGTTTCGATATGCCGTCGCCCCTGTCGTTGTCTTCGCACCTGAACACCGCGTACGCCGCCAAAGCCGCAGCCCGTCTGCGCGTGGGTGGTCAGTTCGAGGCTCATCAGGTGCTCCCGGGTGGAGGTCGCGCGTAGGCGCGCATCTCTCAAGCTCTCTCGCAAAGAGGCCCGGACACCGCAAGGTTCCGGGCCTTTTTGTTTTTGCCGCTTTCCATTTCGGGTGTGCCTTCACCCCACCGCCAGAAATTGCCGCGTCGACGGTCTGGCGGGATGTGCATGAGTTGATCACTCCTGTGCAGCGACGTTCGACGGGGCCGCGCCCAGCGCGCGGCCCGTCGCGTGAGGACACAACCGAAATGGAAGCGCGGCAGGCTTCTTTTGTTTTTTCTTCCGTGTGTGGCGCAGCCTGGTAGCGCATCTGGTTTGGGACCAGAGGGTCGCAGGTTCAACTCCTGCCACACGGACCACACCCGAGCGGGACCGGGCCATGCCAACGCGTGGCCCGCCCGCGGAAACCGGCCACAAAGATAGGGCGGCGCCGGAACCCGTCACCGGACATTTTTCAAGTCACTACTTTTTCTCTCTCACCCACCAAGGAGGCCCTCATGCGCAAGCGCAACTCACCGATCCGGATGATCGCCGTGCACCCGGCGCCGCTGCCGCGCAGGCACATGGTGTGGTCGCTGGCCCAGCGCTTCGGCGTGGGGCTCGGGCTGCGCTACGTGGCCGATCGCGCGTCGGCATTGCCAAGCGGCAGCGAGGCATCGCTCGACAGCCTCGACCTCGACCAGCGCGTGCGCGCGTCGGGCGAGTGGTAGCTGGCCGGCGTCGCTCGGTTTCTTTCTTTTCTCAATGGTGCGTGTAGCTCAATGGCAGAGCCGCGGGTTGTGGTCCCGCTGACAACGGTTCGATTCCGTTCGTGCACCCCAACCGTTCACCACAAGCCATCGCCGCGAAGGGAGGCGATTCGTCATGCATTCACACGTCCTGCAACTCGATATTCAGGGCACGCCGCAAGCCTGGATCTCGCTGGAGCAGGCGGTGTTGCACTACGCCACCGGCAACGTGGCCTGGGAAGACGGCGCGCTGCCGCTGGCCACGCTGCGCGGCGGCTTCAACGTGGCGCGCGGTGTGCAGTCGCGCATCGATGTCGCGCCCATCATCGCGCTGCGCGGCGCGTCGAAGATCAACCTCTTCGACGTCGTGCCCGGCGTGACCAAGGCCAAGCTGCTGCGCCGCGACCGCCACACCTGCGCCTACTGCGCGCAGGTGTTCGCCGACCGCGACCTGCAGTGCGAACACGTCATGCCCGAGTCGCGCGGCGGCCCGTGGAGCTGGACCAACCTCGTCAGCGCCTGCGCCGTCTGCAACAACCGCAAGGCCGCGCGCACGCCCGAAGAAGCGGGCATGCCGCTGGTCTACCTGCCGTACGTGCCGAGCCGCTTCGAGAACTTCCTGCTCGAAGGCCGCAACATCCGCGCGGACGTGCACGAGTGGCTGGCCAGGCGCCTGCCGCGCGGCTCGCGGCTGCAATAGCGGCATGCGCACAAAGAGAAAAGCCCGCTGCCCGTTGGATCAACGGACAGCGGGCTTTGCCTTGTGCGGCTCGCGGTGCGCGAGCGATGCGTGTGTGAGTGAATGAAGGCGCGAGTGGCTTGTTGTGTTCAGCGCCCCGCGCCGAAGAAGCTGTAGGCCACTGCGGTGGCTGCTGCGAGCCCGCCGAGCAAGATGAAGAGCACCTTCGTCGTACGGCGAGGGCCGCGCCGTGAACGGACCCAATGCTCCGGCCCGATCAGATCGATCGGAACCGTGGGTTTGCCTATGTCGGATGCCTTTTCCATGCCAAGAAATATAGCGCAGGCGCCAAGGCAAGAAGTTACAACGGCTTTTTGGCCCCATCGCACCGTGGCCACTTGCCGACACCAGACAGAAACGTGTGAAATATTCCTCATGAACCAACAAATCATTCTCGAGAGCCTGGTCCGCGCCCTGGAGAGCTGGGTCCGCAACGCCTCCGCGGCCGAGCTGTGGCGCGTGCACCGCGAGGGCGGCCTGGGCGCATCGATCCGCACCGAAGGCGAGAGCGTCGTGCACGTGCGCATCGCGCTCGACGGCCCGCCCGATGCGCTGTCGAGCATCGGCAAGACCGACGGCCGCCTGCCCATGACCGAAGCGTTCAGAGGTGCCAACGGCGAAGCAGGGTGGGGCACCCCGCCACCGCAAGGCAGCGCCGAACGCGAGCAGTGGTTTCTGTCGAGCGATGTGGCGCAAGAGCAGGCGCGGCAGTACCTGTTGGCGGAGGTGGCGGCGCGGCGGGATGCGTTGGTGCGGCGGGTGGAGGCGTGGGAGGCGGGTGCGGGTTGAGGCAGGCTGGGCGGCTCGCAGCGCGATTGCCTTCGCGTGCGTCACTACAAGTCGACGCGAGTCCTCATTTGTTCACCGTGAGAGGCTTCCGCTGATGCGCTTCTCTCCCTACATTTGAACGACCGCCGCGCCTCACGGCGGGACATCGATGCACACCGCAACGATGTTGATGTGAGGCACAAAAGGCGACGGCCAGGGTGCGCTAACACCCTGACCGTCTGACCAAGCAACGTGCACTGACTTTGGAAAGCGAGCACATCAAATGGCTGATCAAATTATCGCCGGGCAAACCACGCCCACATCTCACGACGCAAGCTACCAACTGGACGCGTCTGACATCCTTGAAAACAAGCTGACCCAGCTGCGGTCTTTGCTAAGTTGCTGCTATGGGGACGAGGGCGAGTGGTTCGAGGCGATTGGAGCCCGGCGTCGGGACAACATCATGTGGATCGCTGCAGACTTGGCTGGGGATGCGATGGAGCTTTCGCAGCTACTGTCGAAAAGATCCGACATGAACACACCGGTCAAAACTTGAGCTCTGAAACCAGTGGACATGGCTGTTCACTAGGCCAGGGTCTTTTTCCCTGCTAGGTGGGGAGTACGAAGCGGGTCAAGTCAATTGGCTCTTCACCTTTTGATCGTCGCAGGATGTAGCTATTCCCCTTGCGGAAAATCGTGATGTGCCAATACATGCGCGTGTCATTTGCTGTGGTTCCCATGCCATCGAGCCATGTTTCGAACTCGGTGAATGGGATGAGCAACAGGCGTTCGCTGCTTCCGCAGCCCAGAGCTACGTACGACTGAGAGTGCTCTTTCAGGAAGGCACGCTGGTGAGGGTGAAATGCGAACCAGTAGTTTGGGCTGGTATCCGGGTTGTGCTCTTTCGAAGCAGAGCAACTGAGCGCGACCAGTTTGTCGGCTGAGACGTATCCAGTGCGGCTCTGGCGCACAAATGACATGCCTAGATTCGACTGAACTCGTTGTACGCAGGCTTCTTGAAATGCAACGGGAATGAACTTGCGTCCGTCTTTGACAAGCGGGATGCTCTTCGTTTCTTCAATGCTTGAGCCTGAACTGTCTTCTTGTCGAATATCTTCTGCCGCCGAGAAAAGAATGTCCGCAATGGCATCAAGGCGAGTGAACTCGTGCGGTATCAGAATATTGTGTATCCGTTGAACGATCGAAGGGTCCTCGACTTCTTCTTTGATAGATGCCAGTCGAGCGAGCGCGTCTACCGAGATGATTCGGATATCCCACGCGTGCCTTGAACCTCTTATTTGTGCCTCAAGGTCACCCGTATCTTGTCGACCAACCACGAGGAGCATTGAAGATTTTGCTTCCTCTACAACTTCCTTGTTGATCAGTGCTCTTCGATAGTTGGCGATCGTATTGAGGTCGATGCGGTATGTGTCCGTTGTCTTTACTTCGGCAACGATGGCATGCCCATTTGGAAAGACCCAAAGGCCATCGAAGCCTGTGTGCTTAACTGTTCCGCGATAGCGACCGTTCGTGATGTGAGCTCCCAAGCGGGCCCCGATCTCGTTCACGATATCTTGTAGTGCTAGACCGGAGTCCTGAAAAGATTGCTCCAGGCATTGGTCGGCATAAGTCAACAGGCTCGCTGAAGAAACGCTGCCTAAGAAGGATCGAAATTCCGTAGAGCACGGACTGTCGTCGAGCAAGCGGCCACCACCTGCAAACGCGATCAGTTGTTGAACCTGCTTATCTTTGAGCTGGTCGGGAGACGATTTCCAGAGATCAAGAAGCGGCATGAAGCAGCGGGCCCAACTGTTAGTGCGACAACATTTTTCGTTGGGGAACGTTAACAGATTCTTTCGTATGGGCGCTGCCGCAGCGAAGAACTTGGAGCGTTGATCAGCCCGGCCTGTCTAGAGCCGGCTTGAACCAGGAATTTCGGATATTTCGCGAGCGCTTGCACTTCCTGCTCTGGTCCAAAGTAAAAAGCTCTTTGGGTCGCGCATATGAGAAAAGCCCCGTTGCTATCGAGTTGATAGCAACGGGGCTTTTAATTGGTGCCGGAGAGATGAATCGAACACCCGACCTTCTCATTACGAATGAGCTGCTCTACCGACTGAGCTACACCGGCGAAGCCTCAGATTATAGCCAAGAAATCAAGGCTTCTCGGCGTGGTACTGCGTCAAACGCTCCACTTCGTGACGTGAACCCAACATCACGCTCACGCGCTCGTGCAGTTTGGTGGGCTTCAGGTCGAGGATGCGCTGCTTGCCGTTGGTGGCGGCGCCGCCGGCCTGCTCGACGAGCCAGCTCATGGGGTTGGCCTCGTACATCAAGCGCAGCTTGCCGGCCTTTTCGGGCTCGCGCTTGTCCCACGGGTACATGAACACGCCGCCGCGCATCAGGATGCGGTGCACGTCGGCCACCATGCTGGCAATCCAGCGCATGTTGAAGTCCTTGCCGCGCGGGCCTTCCTTGCCGGCCAGGCATTCGTCGATGTAGCGCTTCACGGGCTCGTCCCAGTGGCGCATGTTGCTCATGTTGATGGCAAATTCCTTGGTGTCGGCCGGAATCTGAATGTCTTCCTGCGTGAGCACGAAGCTGCCTTGCTCGCGGTCGAGCGTGAACATGGCCACGCCGTTGCCCACGGTGAGCACCAGGGTGGTCTGCGGGCCGTAGATGCAGTAGCCGGCGGCCACCTGCTGGGTGCCGGGCTGCAGAAAGTCGGCTTCCTGCACGCCGGGGGTGTCGTCGGGCTTCTTCAGCACGCTGAAGATGGTGCCGATGCTCACGTTGACGTCGATGTTGCTGCTGCCGTCGAGCGGGTCGAACATCAGGAGGTATTCGCCCTGCGGGTAGCGGTTGGGCACCACGTGGATGGTTTCCATCTCTTCGCTGGCCATGGCCGCGAGGTGGCCGCCCCATTCGTTGGCTTCAATGAGCACTTCGTTGGCGATGATGTCCAGCTTCTTCTGGATTTCGCCCTGCACGTTCTCGCTCTCGGCGGTGCCGAGCACGCCACCCAGCGCACCCTTGTTGACGGCCTGGCTGATGCTCTTGCAGGCGCGGGCGACCACTTCGAGCAACAGGCGCAGCTGGCCGGGAATGAGGCCGTCGGCGCGTTGCTGCTCGACGAGGTAGCGGGTGAAGGAGATTTTTTGTTGAGCCATGGATCTTGTGGGGTTCAGTGGGTTCAGTTTCCGGCAAGGGCGCGCGTCACGACTTCGTGGGTGTCTTTGCTCAGGTCGGGCTTGGCGGCCACGCGGGCAATCGCTTCGCGCGCGGCGCTGCGGTACGGCTCGGCCAGCTTGCTCCAGCGGTCGAGTGCGCGCGCCAGGCGTGCGGCCACCTGGGGGTTGATGGCGTCGAGCTCGATCACGCGCTCGCTCCAGAACACGTAGCCGGCCGCATCGGCGCGGTGGAAGGCGCCGGGGTTGCCGCTGCAGTAGCTGAAGATCACGCTGCGCGCGCGGTTGGGGTTCTTCAGCGAGAAGTCGGGGTGCTTCATGAGCTGCTTCACCAGTGGCAGGATGTCGCCGCCGCGGTCGCTGGCGCCGGCTTGCAGCGAGAACCACTTGTCGATGACCAGCGCCTCGTCCTTGAACATGGCGTGGAAGCGCGCAAGCGCCTGCGCCGCCAAGGTGTGGCCCGACGACACGAGCGCGTTGAGCGCGTTGAAGCGGTCGGTCATGTTGCCCGCGTCCTTGAAGCGCTGCAGGGTCTTGCCCGGCCACACGGTGTCGCCCGAGGCGCGCGCCGCCAGGCACAAAAAGTTGAGCGCCATGCCGGCCAGCGCGCGGCGGCCCGACGAGGTCTGGTCGGGCGTGTAGGCGCCGGTGTCCTTGTTGTCTTCGTAGGCCTGTTCCCAGTCGGCAAAAAGGGCGGTGGCGAGCTGGGCGCGCATGGCTTCGCGCACGAGGTGCACGCGCTGCGGATCGACCACGTCAAGCTGCTCGGCGATGTAGGTTTCCGACGGCAGCGTGAGCACCAGTTCCTTGAAGGCGGCGTCGAGCTGCGGGTGGCGCAGCACGCCGCGCATGGCGTCGAGGTAGGCGTCGTTCAGCACCGGCGTGGTGTCGGTGGCGTGCGCGGCAATGGCTTGCAGCGCGGCGCGCAGGCCCAGGCGTTGGCCGGCTTCCCAGCGGTTGAACGGGTCGGGGTCGTTGGCCAGCAGGGTGAGCAGCTGGGCGTCGGTGTACGCAAAGTCGAGGATCACCGGCGCGCTGAAGCCGCGCAAGATCGACGGCACGGGCTCGGCGTCCAGGCCCACGAAGGTGATCTGCTCGCCGGCGCGCGACAGCACGATGGTGCGGGTGCCGCGTGCGACGTCGCTTTCGCCCTCGAGCTGCATGGGCAGCTCGCGGCCGGTGGCGGCGTCGAGCAGGCCGATGTTCAGCGGGATGACGAAGGGTTCCTTGGTCTGCTGGCCCGGCGTGGGCGGGCAGCTTTGCACCACGCTCAGGGTGTAGCTGCGGTTCTGCGCGTCGTACACGCCGTGCGCGGCCAGGCGGGGCGTGCCGGCCTGGCTGTACCAGCGCTTGAACTGGGGCAGCAGGCGGGCCAGTTCGGAGTCGGGGTTGGCGTCGGCAATGGCCTGGGCGAAGTCGTCGCAGGTCACGGCCTGGCCGTCGTGGCGTTCGAAGTACAGGGTGATGCCCTTCTCGAAGCCCTTGCGGCCGACCAGCGTCTGCATCATGCGAACGACCTCGGCACCCTTTTCGTAGATGGTGACGGTGTAGAAGTTGCTGATCTCGATGTAGCTGTCGGGCCGCACCGGGTGGGCCATGGGGCCGGCATCTTCGGGGAACTGGGCGGTGCGCAGCACGCGCACGTCTTCGATGCGCTTGACGGCGCGGGCCGAGGCGTCGGCGCACAGGTCCTGGCTGAACTCCTGGTCGCGGAAGACGGTGAGGCCTTCTTTCAGCGAGAGCTGGAACCAGTCGCGGCAGGTCACGCGGTCGCCGCTCCAGTTGTGGAAGTACTCGTGGCCGACCACGCTTTCGATGTTGCTGTAGTCGGCGTCGGTGGCGGTGGCCTGGTTGGCCAGAACGTACTTCGTGTTGAAGATGTTCAGGCCCTTGTTCTCCATGGCGCCCATGTTGAAGTCGCTGGTGGCCACGATCATGAAGCGGTCCAGGTCCAGCGGCAGGCCGAAGCGGGCTTCGTCCCACAGCACGGAGTTGATCAGCGAGTTCATGGCGTGCTCGGTCTTGTCGAGGTCGCCGGCGCGCACGTACACCTGCAGCAGATGTTCCTTGCCGCTGCGCGCTTTGATGCGCTGCTCGCGCGCCACGAGCTTGCCCGCCACCAGGGCGAACAGGTAGCTGGGTTTCTTGAAGGGGTCGACCCACTTGGCGAAGTGGCGGCCCTCGGGCAGCTCGCCCTGGTCGACCAGGTTGCCGTTGGACAGCAGCACCGGGTAGGCGGCCTTGCTGGCGCGCAGCGTGACGGTGTACATCGCCATCACGTCGGGACGGTCGAGGAAGTAGGTGATGCGGCGGAAGCCCTCGGCCTCGCACTGCGTGAAGAAGGTGTCTTCGCTCACGAACAGGCCCATCAGCTTGGTGTTCTTGATGGGGCAGCAGGTGGTGAAGAGTTCGAGCTCGAACGCGTCGGGCAATCCGTCGATGACGAGCTGGTCGCCTTCCATGCGGAACGAGGCGCCCTGGCCGTTCACGAGCACGCGCGCCAGGTTGAGCTCGTCGCCGTCCAGGCGCAGCGGCTGGGCCGGCACCTCGGGGTTGCGGCGCAGCTGCATGCGGTTGAGCACGCGGGTCTTGGCGGGGTCGAGGTCGAAGGTCAGGTCGACGGTGTCGATCCAGAACGCCGGCGCGGCATAGTCTTCGCGGCGGATGGCAATGGGTTGCCCTTGGGCGTCACGCTGAAGCAGCATCGAGGGTCTCCAGAAAATTCGAATGGGCCAGTTCGTTGTAGTCGCGAACGGCGGCGATCACGTGGGGGCCGGCCAGCTCGGCGGCCGTATGGGTGCTGCACACGGCCACGGCGCGCATGCCGCCGCGGCGGGCGGCTTCGATGCCGAAGGGCGCGTCTTCGAAGACGATGCAGCGCTCGGGCGCCACGCCGATGCGGCGCGCGGCTTCCAGGAAGATCGCGGGCGTGGGCTTGCCCGAAAAGCCTTCGTCGCCGCCGACGATGGCCAGCGGCAGCGGGTCCATCTTCAGGCGCGACATGGCGAACGCGATGTTGTGCCGGTCGCCGGCCGTGCCCACCGCGACCTTCAGGCCGCGTGCCACCGCGGCCTTGGCGAAGGCGGTGAAGCCCGCCACTTCGGTGAAGTTGTCGTGGAAGAGCTCGCGGTAGATCTCTTCCTTCTCGTGCACCATGGCCTGGCACTCGGCATCGGAGAGCTCGCGCTCGAACAGCTCGCGCATGCTCTCGGTGCCGGTGCGGCCCGTGGTGCGCGCGAGGATCTCGCTCACGTCGAGCTGCACGCCGTGGCGCTGCGCGAAGGTCACCCACGAGCGCGCATGCCAGGGCATGGAGTCGATCATGGTGCCGTCCATGTCGAAGATCAGGGCTTCGACCCTGCCGGTGTTCAGGCTCATCGGTCAGACGCCTTGCTTGAGCGAGGCTTCGATGAACACGTCGAGGTCGCCGTCGAGCACCTTCTGCGTGGCCGAGACTTCGACGTTGGTGCGCAGGTCCTTGATGCGGCTGTTGTCCAGCACGTAGCTGCGGATCTGGTGGCCCCAGCCCACGTCGGTCTTGCTGTCCTCGAGCTTTTGCTGCTCTTCCTGGCGCTTGCGCATCTCGTGGTCGTACAGGCGCGAGCGCAGGCGCTTCCACGCCACGTCGCGGTTGCTGTGCTGGCTGCGGCCGTCCTGGCACTGCACCACGATGCCGGTCGGGATGTGCGTCAGGCGCACGGCCGAGTCGGTCTTGTTGATGTGCTGGCCGCCGGCGCCGCTGGCGCGGAAGGTGTCGGTGCGCACGTCGGAAGGGTTGATCTCGATCTCGATCGAGTCGTCGATCTCGGGGTACACGAAGATCGATGCGAAGCTGGTGTGGCGCCCGCCCGACGAGTCGAACGGCGACTTGCGCACCAGGCGGTGCACGCCGGTCTCGGTGCGCAGCAGCCCGAAGGCGTAGTCGCCCTCGACCTTGATGGTCGCGCCCTTGATGCCGGCGGTGTCGCCGGGCGTTTCGTCTTCGATCTGCGTCTTGAAGCCCTTGCGCTCGGCGTACTTCAGGTACTGGCGCAGCAGCATGCTGGCCCAGTCGCAGGCCTCGGTGCCGCCGGCGCCGGCCTGGATGTCGACAAAGGCGTTCAGCGGGTCGGCCGGGTTGTTGAACATCCGGCGGAACTCGAGCTGCTTGATGTCGGCTTCGAGCGTGGCGGCGTCATCGGCAATGGCCTGCAGGCCGTCGAGGTCGCCGTCTTCCTTCGACATCTCGAAGAGTTCGGTGTTGTCCGACAGCCCGTTGGTGAGCCGGTCGAGCGTGACGACCACGTCGTCGAGCGACTTCTTTTCCTTGCCCAGTTCCTGGGCCTTCTTGGGGTCGTTCCAGACGTTCGGGTCTTCGAGCGATGCGTTGACTGTCCTCAGTCGTTCGGCTTTGGCATCGTAGTCAAAGATACCTCCGTAAATCGACCGTACGGACGCTCAGGTCCGCGAGCATTGCGCCGATTTGGTTGATCTGTTCTGCGTCCATGGGGTGTCCTGACTGTGTGAGGTTGGTGTTCGGGGGAACCCGTCATTTTCTCACGGTCCGCCAACCCGCCAGGCAGCGCCCCTGTATTGCGCCTTCCCTCTCGGGGGGAAGGCGCGGGCACCGGAATCAGAACGCCGGAATCAGCGACCCCTTGAACTGCGTCTCGATGAAGCTGCGCACCTCCGGCGACTGGTAGGCCGCCACGAGGCGCTTGGCCCAGGGCTTGTCCTTGTCGGCGCGGCGCACGGCGATCAGGTTGGCGTAGGGGCTCTGGGCCGATTCCTTGATGACGGCGTCCTTGCCGAAGGACAGGCCGGCCTTCTCGGCGTAGTCGTTGTTGATGGCCGAAATGGCCAGGTCGTCGAGCGAGCGAGGCAGCTGGGCGGCGTCCAGCGACACCAGCTTGAGCTTCTTGGGGTTGGTCACCACGTCCAGCGGCGTGGCGTTGTTGTTCTTCACGGCCTCGGGCTTGAGGGTGATGAGCTTGGCCTGTTGCAAGAGCAGCAGGGCGCGGTTGCCGTTCGACGGGTCGTTCTGGATGCCGACCGAGGCGCCGTCGGCCAGCTGGTCGATCGACTTGATCTTGCGCGAGTAGAAGCCCAGCGGCGCGGTGATGGTCAGGCCCACGGGCACGAGGTCGAAGCCGCGCGCCTTGATCTGGTTGTCCAGGAAGGGCTGGTGCTGGAAGGCGTTGGCGTCCAGGTCGCCGGCGGCCAGCGCCGCGTTGGGCAGCTGGTAGTCGTTGAACACCACGACCTGGACGGTCAGGCCGTCCTTGGCGGCGACCTTCTTGACCACCTCGAACACCTGCTCGGCGCTGCCGACGGAAATGCCGACCTTGACGGTGTTCTTGTTGTCCTGCGCAAAGGCAGTGCCGCCAGCGAAAAGGGCGGTGGCGAGGGTGGCGAGGGTGGCGAGCGTGAGGCCGCGGCGGCGGAAAGTGGAATGCATGGTGGCGCGAAATCGAAGAAATGAAGGCGCCGAATGTGGCATTGCCGCCGCGGATCGGGAACGAACCAATCCTCATATCGATATGGCGTCCACTCGTTCCATATGGTCTTTCTTATCTGATTTTTCATATAAGCACGAGCCGATTTGTTCGTTCCCTTTCGGCTTGTTTCTTTTCATACTCGGCACCTTTTTGCGAACCTGCGCGGTCGCGCCTGTGCGGCCCGCGCCTTCTTTCATGACCTTCCCTTCGCCTGATGCGGCACGCGGCAACGCGGCGCCGGTCATCCGTCTTCAATCGGTGCAGAAGTCGTTTGCCTTGCCCAGCGGCGAGGTGTTCGATGCCGTGCAATCGCTGTCGCTCGAAATCCAGCAGGGCGACGTGTTCGGCCTGATCGGCAAGAGCGGCGCCGGCAAGTCGACCTTGCTGCGCCTCATCAACCTGCTCGAGCGGCCCGACGCGGGCCGGGTGTTCGTCGGCGGGCGCGACCTCACGACGCTGTCGCGCCGCGAGCTGCGCGACACGCGCCAGAACATCGGCATGATCTTCCAGCAGTTCAACCTGCTGCAGAACGCCACGGTGTTCGACAACGTGGCCTTCCCGCTGAAGATCCACGGCCGCCACTCCAAGGCCGAGATCAACGAGCGGGTGCGCGAGTGCCTCGACCTCGTGGGCCTGGCCGAAAAGATCGACACCTACCCGGCCCAGCTCTCGGGCGGCCAGAAGCAGCGCGTGGCCATCGCCCGCGCGCTGGCGCCGCGCCCGCAGGTGCTGTTGTGCGACGAGCCCACCTCGGCGCTCGACACCGAAACCACCCGCGCGCTGCTCGAGACGCTGCGCGACATCAACCAGAAGATCGGCGTGACCATCGTGATCGTCACGCACGAGCTCTCGGTGGTCGAGGTGTTGTGCCGCAACGTGGCCATCCTCGAAAAGGGCCGCCTCATCGAGCAGTTCGCCGTCGATGCCCCGAGCGAGGAACGCAAGACCGCGCTGGGCCGCGAGATCGACGAACTGGTGCGCCGCCGCGAACGCGAGGCGCGCGAACCCGTGGCGCCGCGCGTGGCGACCGCACAGCGCAACGCGCAGGAGCTGGCCTATGTTTGAGAACATCACCCCCATCCTTCCCGAGCTGTGGACGGCCACGGGCCAGACCTTCCTGATGCTGGCCATCGGCCTGTCGGCGGCGGTGCTCATCGGCGGGCCGCTGGGCATCCTGCTGTTCCTGCTCGGCCCGGGCCAGTCGCTCGAGAACAAGCCCGCGTTCCACATCCTCAACTGGATCGTGAACACGGTGCGTTCCTTCCCGTTCATCATCCTGCTGGTGGCGCTGGTGCCGTTCACGCGGATCATCGCGGGCACCTCCATCGGCCCGCTGGCGGCCGCGGTGCCGCTGTCGTTCGCGGCCATTCCGTACTTTGCGCGGCTGGTCGACCAGTGCCTGCGCGAGGTGCCGCGCGGCGTGATCGAGGCGGCGCATGCCATGGGCGCCTCGGAGCTGCAGATCGTCTGGCGCGTGCTGATCGTCGAGGCGCGCTCGGGCCTGGTGCTCGCGCTCACCGTGCTGGCCGTGAGCTTCCTGTCGTACTCGGCCATTGCCGGCGTGGTGGGCGGCGGCGGGATCGGCGACCTGGCGATCCGCTACGGCTACTACCGCTTCCAGACCGACGTGATGGTGCTCACCGTGGCGCTGCTCGTGGTGCTGGTGCAGATCCTGCAGTTCGTGGGCAACACCACGGCGCGCCGGCTCGACAAGCGTTGATGTCCCTTTCTTCTTTTTCTTCTCTCATCTTTCAGTTCATTCCATGAAAACCGCACTGCTGCGCCGTTCCGTCCTCGCCGTTTCCCTCGTCGCGCTGTCGCTCGGCGGCCTCTCGCTGTCGGCGCAGGCGCAGGACGCCAAGAAGAGCCTCGTGATCGGCGGCACCGCCGGCTCCAATGCCGACCAGCTCAAGGCCGGCATCATTCCGATCCTCGAGAAGAAGGGCTACAAGGTGAAGCTGGTCGAGTTCAACGACTACGTGCAGCCCAACCTCGCGCTGGCCCAGGGCTCGCTCGACGCCAATTTCTTCCAGCATCGGGTCTACCTGCAGAAGTTCTCGGCCGACCAGAAGCTGGACCTCGCCGAGCTGGTGCAGGGCCCGATCGCGCCCATGGGTGTGTACTCGACCAAGCGCAAGACGCTGGCCGACGTGAAGGAAGGCGACCGCGTGACGCTGCCGAACGATCCGAGCAACCTGGCGCGCGCGCTGGTGCTGCTGGAGCAGAACAAGCTGGTCACGATCAAGGCCGGCATCGATCCGCTGCGCGCGTCCGAGAAGGACGTGGCCGAGAACCCGAAGAAGCTCAAGTTCATTCCGCTCGAGGCCGCGCAGCTGCCGCGTTCGCTGGGCGACACCGAGTACGCCATCGTCAACGGCAACTTCGCGATCTCGTCGGGCCTGAAGCTCACCGAGGCCGTGGTGCTCGAGAAGACGCCCGACTACTACCTGAATGTGGTTGCCGTGAAGAGCGCCGACAAGAACGCCGCCTGGGCCAAGGACATCGCCGACGCCTACCGCTCGAAGGAATTCAAGACGGTGGTCGACAGCAAGTTCCAGGGCTACGCCAAGCCCAGCTTCCTGCAGTAATCCCTCACGCTTCAGCGAAGGACGCCCCATGCCCGTGCTCGCCGTATTCGATGGCCAGGCCAATTGGCGCGACACGCACGTGTGCGACGGCTGGATCAGCGGCCACCTCGCGCGCCACGGCGTGCGCTGGGGACGCGGCGAGGCCGACGGCCAGCGCGTGCTCGACAGCGCGGGGCTGTTCTATCTGCCGACGGCAGAGGGGTATCTGGGGCTGTTGGTCGAAGGCGGGGAGTGGGTCGCCATTCCCGCCGGTGCGCCGCATTTCTTCGATGCGGGCGAGGTGGCTTCGCCCGACGGGCTGCCTGCCGCGTTGCCGCGCTTCGAGGCCTTTGTCGAAGAGGTGCTCGCGATGACGGGCAACGACGCGAGCGACGAGTAGGTCAGCGCGGGCCTGCGCGGCCCGTCGCATCCCAGGCGTCGCTCAGGCCGGCGCCGTCGTCGGGTTCGGGCGTGCCGAACGCGACGGCCCTTGCGTGTAGCGGTCCATCGCCAACCCGTCCGTGCGGATCTCCGGCCGTTGGCCCGTGACCAGGTCCGAGATCAGCTTGCCCGAGCCGCAGGCCATGGTCCACCCCAGCGTGCCGTGGCCCGTGTTCAGGAACAGGTTGGGGTAGCGCGTGGCGCCGACGATCGGCGTGCTGTCGGGCGTCATCGGGCGCAGGCCGGTCCAGAAGCTGGCGTTGGGCAGGTCGCCGCCCGGGAACAGGTCGCTCACCACTTTCTCGAGCGTGGCGCGGCGCGCCGGGTTCAGGCGCAGGTCGAAGCCGCCGAGCTCGGCCATGCCGCCCACGCGGATGCGGTTGTCGAAGCGCGTGACGGCGACCTTGTAGGTTTCGTCGAGCACGGTCGATTGCGGTGCGAGCGATTCGTCGAGCAGCGGCACCGTGAGCGAATAGCCCTTGACCGGGTACACCGGAATGTCCAGCCCCAGCGAAGCGATGGCGGCGCGCGAGTAGCTGCCGAAGGCCATCACATAGCGGTCGGCCGTGAGGATCTTGCCGGCACGCGTGCGCACGCCGGTGATGCGGCCGCCGTCGGTCTCCAGGCCGTCGATGGTCTGGCCGAAGCGGAAGTCCACGCCCAAGCCGTGTGCGATTTCGGCCAGGCCGCGCGTGAACAGGTGGCAGTCGCCGGTTTCGTCGTTGGGCAGGCGCAGGCCGCCCGTGAGGCGGTCGCGCGCGCCGGCCAGGCCGGGTTCGACGCGCGCCAGGGCGTCGCGGTCGAGCAGTTCATAAGGCACGCCGCATTCCTCGAGCACGGCGATGTCGCGCTGCACCGCGTCGAGCTGCGCCTGCGTGCGGAACAGCTGCAGCGTGCCGCCGGTGCGGTGCTCGTACTGCAGGCCGGTGTCGGCGCGCAGCTGCTGCAGGCAGCCGCGGCTGTATTCGGCCACGCGCATCATGCGTTCCTTGTTGACCGCATAGCGCTCGGGCGAGCAGTTGCGCAGCATCGCGGCCATCCAGCGCAGCTGGAACAGCGTGCCGTCGGGTCGGATCGACAGCGGCGCGTGCTTCTGGAACATCCACTTGATCGCCTTCAGCGGAATCCCGGGTGCGGCCCACGGCGTCGAGTAGCCGGGCGACACCTGGCCGGCGTTGCCGAAGCTCGTTTCCTCGGCCGGGCCGGCCTGCCGGTCGAGCAAGGTGACTTCGGCGCCGGAGCGCGCGAGGTAGTACGCCGTGGTGGTGCCGATCACGCCGCCGCCGAGAACGATGACTTTCATGGTGTATCCGCTGATCTGAATGGAATGATGTGAATCTAAAGTGCACAATGCAGTGGATTCCATTGTTTTTAGGTCTTTGGCCGTGAAAATCGCTGCCGAAAACCGTCCAAGGCCCCACGCGGAGTGAAATGCCCGAACTCGACCGAATCGACCGCAAGATCCTCGACCTGCTGCAGCGCCAGGGCCGCATTTCCATGACCGAACTGGCCGAGCGCATCGGCCTGTCGGCCTCGCCTTGCGCCGAGCGCGTCAAGCGCATGGAGCGCGACGGCGTCATCACCGGCTACCACGCGCACGTCTCGCCCGAGGCGCTGGGCAAGACGCTGCTGGTGTTCGTGGAGATCAAGCTCTCGGCCAAGTCGGGCGACGTGTTCGACAAGGTCAAGCAGGAGCTGCTGCACATGCCCGAGGTGCTCGAATGCCATCTGGTGTCGGGCAGCTTCGACTACCTCGTGAAGGCGCGCCTGAGCGGCATGAGCGAGTACCGGCACCTGCTGGGTGACATCCTCAAGAAGCTGCCGGTGGCGGCCGAGTCGCACAGCTACGTGGTGATGGAAGAGATCAAGGAAACGCTGATGCTGGCGGTGGACCGGTGAGCGCCGCCGCCGTTGCCATCCGGCCTTGGCGCCTAGCCGACTTCGATGCGGTGAAGGCCATCCTCGACGACACCTTCGCGAGCACCTGGCTGCCGCAGCTCACGCCCGAGGCAGCCAAGGCCTATGCCGACAGCGGCGAGCCCGTGGGCTACATCGACGAGAGCGGCCCGGCCTTCTTCGTGGCGGAACTCGATGGCGAGGTGGTCGGCATGGTGCACTGGGAGCACGACTTCGTGCAGGCCCTGCACGTGCCCGCCGCGCACCAGCGCAAGGGCATCGCCCGCGCGCTCATGGCCTTTGCCGAAGCCGGCATGCGCGCCGACGGCGTGACGCAGGCGCGGCTCGAGACCGACACCTTCAACACGCAGAGCCAGGGCCTGTATCGCGCGCTCGGCTACCGCGAAGCCGGCCGCTACCCCGACCTCGAATGGCACAGCGGATTCACGACCATCCTGTATGTGAAAGACTTGGCCTGAGCTTTCTTTTCACCCCTTCAAGGACATCGGCATGACCCTCTCGATCCGCCGCGACGGCACCACCGGCACGCGCCACATCCTCAAGATCCGCAACCACGAGATCCCCGTCGATGCCTCGCCCGCGGGCGGCGGCAGCGACGGCGGTGCCGAGCCGCACGACCTGTACGACGCGTCGCTGGCGGCCTGCAAGGCGCTCACGGTGCTGCTCTATGCGCGCCGCAAGGGCATTCCGGTGGAAGACATCGAGGTCGTGGTCGACCGCGACGACAGCGAGGAGCGCAAGGGCATCTACCGCCTGAAGTCGGGCCTGCGCCTGACGGGCGAGCTGACCGAGGCGCAGCGCGACGAGCTGCTGCGCGTGGCCGGCAAGTGCCCCGTGCACAAGCTCATGACCGAAGTGAAAACAGAAATCGAAACCGGCTGGGCCGACTGAAGGCCCAATAAACCTACTGCGCGTCCCGATCTCGCATCTGCGGTCCTCACCGTACGGGAGTACGGTTCCGGTCCTCGACGCGACCTCGGGGCGCTCGCTACGGTTTCTTCGCGCCTTCAGAGGCGCCGGTCTTACTTCGCCGCTTCGGCCTGCTTGCGCGCCGCCGCCACGCGCTTGGCATAGCGGTCACCCCAATCGGCCAGCGGCCCCAGCGCCGCATTGAGCGTGGCGCCGAGCGAGGTCTCGGAATACTCGACGCGCGGCGGCACTTCGTGGAACACCTCGCGGTGCACGAGGCCGTCGGTTTCCATCTCGCGCAGCTGCTGGATCAGCATCTTCTCGCTGACCTCGGGCAGCAGCCGCTTCAGCTCGCCGAAGCGGTAGGGCTGCAGGTGCAGCTCCCACAGGATGACGGCTTTCCACTTGCCGCCGATGACCTCGAACGCGGGGCCGATGCCGCAGTTGTAGGGCTTCTTCGCTGCCATCTCTTGCTCCTTGCGATTCCAATACTTCCCATTTGGTAAGTACCTTACTTTATCGTAGGTACTTGACCATGTGGAAGTGTAATTTCTACCATGCAGGCGTCATCAACCACCACTGCATCGGATTGCCATGAGCAACACCAACAAGGAAGTTTCGGTTCTGGGCCTGGGCGCCATGGGCGTCGTCATCGCGCGGCTCTTTCTCGACCAGGGCTACAAGGTCACGCTGTGGAACCGCACGGCCGACAAGGCCGACGCGCTGGTCGCCCGCGGCGCCGTGCTGGCACGCAGCGCGGCCGAGGCCTTGCGCGCGAGCCGCATGGCCGTGATGTGCGTGTACGACTACCGCGCCGCCGACGCGATCTTCGCGATGGACGGCGTGGCCGCAGCCATGGACGGCCGCCTGCTCGCGCAGCTCACCACCGGCAGCCCGAAGGACGCGCGCGAGGCCGAGGCCTGGGCGCACCGCCACGGCGCCGCCTACCTCGAAGGCGCGATCCAGGCCGCGCCGGACCAGATGGGCCGGCCCGACACGCCGCTGCTGGTGTCGGGTGCGCAGGCCGTGTTCGCCGAGGCCGAGCCCTTGCTGAAGGTGCTGGCCGGCGGCATCGTCTACCTCGGCGAGAAGGCCAGTGCGGCCGCGGCCATGGACCTGGCCACGCTGTCCAGCATCTACGGCACGATGCTCGGCTTTCTGCACGGCGCGCGCATCGCCGAGCACGAAGGCTTCGACGTGGCCGAGTACGGCCGCATCGTGGCCGGCATCATGCCGACCTTCGCGGGCTTTCTCCAGCACGAGGGCGCGGTGATCCAGTCGGGCGACTTCGCGATCACGCAGAGCCCGATGCGCATCTCGGTCGAGGCCACGCAGCGCATCCTGCAGACCGCGCAGGAGGCGGGCATCAACACCGAGTTCCCGGCCTTTGCCGCGGGCCTGTTCCGGCGCGCCGATGCGGCGGGGCTCGGCGGCGAGGAACTGGCGGCGCTGATCAAGCTGCTGCGGCAGTAAGGATCAGGCCCAGCGCATCGACTGGATCGCGCGCACCACCTCGGCCTCGCGTTCCATGAAGAAGTCGGTGTGGTTGCAGTGGTCCAGCGTGAGCCGGTGCGAGGTCTGCAGCGCGGCGGCCAGGTGGTCGGCGTCGGTGCGGCGCACGCGGCGGAAGATGCGCAGGAAGTCGGCGGCGTCCTGGCCGGTCTGCGCGTCGAGCGGCCGTTCGAGCCAGGGGAACAGGTCGCGCTGGTCGAACGGCAGCGCGGTCACCACCAGCGCTGGCGCGCGCACCGGCCGGTAGTCGGGCGAGAAGCGGTGGGCCGCGGTGTCCATCGCGGTTTCCACGGCGTCGGGCGTGTTGGGCCGCACGCTGCCGTCGGCCAGCTCGTCGAGCGCGTCGCGCAGGTTGGCCTCGAGCGCCGGCCACCAGTTCTTCGACTTGCGCCGCAGGTAGGCAATGGCCGCCTTCATCGAGCGCCCGTCCTCGGGCGTGGGCGCGGGCTCGTCGAGCCGGCGGTTCAGCGGCGGGTCTTCGCCGCCGGTGTCGGCGTCCTTCGTGTAGTCGAAGGTGGTATCGAGGTACACCAGGCCGCGCACCCGCTCGGGAAAGCGGCCCGCGAAACGCGTGAGTTCGTTGCCGGCGATCGAATGGCCGCCGAGCACCACGCGCGTGAGGCCGAGCGCATCGCACAGTGCGACCAGGTCGTCGACCAGCGTGTCGACTTCGTAGTGCTGCGTGGCGCTCTTCACCGGCAGCGGCTTGTCCGACAGGCCGTAGCCGCGCCGGCTCACCGCGAGCACGCGCGAGGCGGCGCCGGCCGCGACGAGCGCGGGCGCCAGGCTGTCGAAGCAGCGCGCGTTGCCGCCCAGGCCGGCGAGCAGCACGAGCACGGGACCACCGTCGTCGCCGCGCTGCCAGTCGCGCACCTGCAGCGAGACCTCGGGCGTGGTCGACACTTTCACGCGGCGGTCGGTGGCCGCCACGGGAAGGTCGTTGCCGATGGGGGCGGGGCCGGCGTTGCCGCCACCACCGCCGCCGCAAGCCGCCAGCCCGGCCGCGCTGCCCAGAAGCACGGCGCGCAGCAGGTCGCGGCGCTGGAAGTGAAGCGGGTTCGCCCAGTGCGGGCGGACCGTGGAAAGACAGGGGCGAGGCACGTCGGGGCTCCAGGCAGGAAGAAGAAAACAGGAGCCTTGCAGTGTGGGCACGCCGCCTGAAGAAGCCCTGCAGCCTTCATGAAGGCTTCCTGAAGCAGGGCGACGGGGTGTGGCAGATACTTCGGCCACTTCCCGGAACCGGGCTTGTTCGCTTGGAATCCTTCCCATGAATCTTTTGCTTGTTGAGGACGATCTTGATCTTGGCAACGGCGTGCGCATTGCGCTCGCCAACCAGGGCCTGGACGTGGTGTGGGTCCGCCGGCTCGACGACGCCTTGCGCACCCTCGACAACGGCGCCTTCGACATGGTGCTGCTCGACCTCGGCCTGCCCGACGGCGACGGGCTCGACCTGCTGCTGCGCCTGCGCCGCACCCGCCAGATCCTGCCGGTGCTGGTGCTGAGCGCGCGCGACGCGCTCAACGACCGCCTGCGCAGCCTGGACGACGGTGCCGACGACTACCTCGTGAAGCCCTTTGCGCTCGCCGAGCTGCTGTCGCGCGTGCGGGCTTTGGCGCGGCGCAGCTACGGCTTCAACGACGAGACCATCCGCATGCGCGGCCTGGCGTTGCACGAACCCACGCGCGGCGTGATCGTCGACGGCGAGCCGGTGGAGCTGTCGCGCTGCGAGTTCGACCTGCTGGCGCTCTTGCTCAAGCGCACCGGCCGCGTGGTCACGCGCCGCGTGATGGAAGAGCAGGTGCTGCCCGGTGGCCAGGCCAACGGCAGCAACTCGCTCGAGGTGCACATCTCCAACCTGCGCAAGAAGATCGGGCAGGGCTACATCCGCACGGTGCGCGGCATCGGCTACGTGATCGACACCCAGTCGCTGGTGCGGAGCCCGTCGAAATGATGCGCCAGCTGGCGCGCGGCTGGAAGAACTGGAACCAGCCGTCCCTGATGCGCCGCCTGCTGGTGGCGCAGATGGCCGTGGTCGCGCTGCTGTGGACCTCGGCCGTGGGGCTGCTGCTGTACGACTCGTACAAGGACCCGGGGCTGCTCCGGTTCACCAGCATCTTCAAGGCGGCGATCTCCATTGCGCAGAAGCTCGAGGACCAACCCGAGCGGCAACGAGAGGCGCTCGAGGCCTTCGACGCCGCGCTCATCGAGGCGCTCAGCGACGGCGACGAAACCAACGAAGCCCTGGCGGTCATGCAGGTGTGGCAGCACGGCAAGCTGATCTACAACTCGCGCGCCGGTGTGCCCGTGCTGCTGAACTCGGTGCCCGACCGCAACGAGACCGTGGTCGCGGGCGGCCGCGAGTGGCGCGCGCGCACGATGGCTTCGCCCATCGCCGACACCCGCGTGGTGCTGGCCGAGCCCAGCGTGTGGCGGCTGGCCGTCACCGTGCTGTCGCGCGGCTACTACCTGCTGCCGCTGGTGATCAGCCTGCCGTTCCTGGTCTTTCCCGCCTGGCTGTCGGTGCGGCTGGCGCTGCGTCCGTGGCGCCAGGTGAGCCGCGAGACCGCCGAGCGCGGTCCCGACGACCTGACGCCGCTGTCGTACACGCCGCCACACAAGGAGCTCAAGCCGATGGTGCAGAGCATCAACAGCCTGCTGCTGCGGGTGCGCGACAGCACCACGCGCGAGCGCAGCCTGATCGCTGACGCGGCGCACGAGTTGCGCACGCCGCTGGCGGCCATGCGCGTGAACGTCGAGGCGCTGAAGGAGCAGAGCAGCGACGAGGGCCAGCGCGAACTCATGGCCAACCTGCTGCGCAGCAACGACCGCGCGGCCCGGCTGGTGGGGCAGCTGCTGCAGCTCATGCGCAGCGACGCCGTCGCCACCAACGCGCTGCCCGTGATGCTGTCGCTCGACGGGCTGGTGCAGGACCGGCTGGCCATGATCGAGGGCCTGGCGCGTGCGCGCGGCGTGGAGCTCGAACTGGTGTGCGACGACGCCGTGCCGGTGCTCGGCGAGCGCGAAAGCCTGGTCTCGATGATCGACAACCTGATCGACAACGCGATCAAGTACAGCCCCTGCGGCGCCACCGTGACGGTGCACGTGGCGCGCGAGGGCGCGCGGGCGCTGCTGACCGTGGCCGACACGGGCCCAGGCATTCCGCCCGCGCTGCGCGAGCGCGTGTTCGACCGCTTCTTCCGCAACCCCGACCAGACGCAAAGCGGCAGCGGGCTGGGCCTGGCCATCGTCAAGTCGGTGGTCGACCGGCACGGCGGCGAGGCGGTGCTGGGCGAGGCCCCGGGTGGCGGCCTGCTGGCCACGGTGCGGCTGCCGCTGGCGCAGGCCGACGTGCCGCAGCCTTTGCTCGTCGGCGCCTGAGCCCGGGGGAAAAGGCCCCGGCCGGGCCTGTTCCGGGGCAAGGATTTACACTAGCCGGCTCCCCCGGCGCTCGTCTACAGGACACTTTCACCAATGAAGTGGGTCATTCTTGCCATCTTCGTGCTCAGCGCACTCTACGTTCACTTCCGTGGCCAGGTCCGGCACAAGTTCTTCAGACAGCTCTCTGATCACTCGACCTTCCTGGCGCCGCTGAACGTCTTCATGTACCTTTTCTCGAAGGTGCCCGGTACGCCGTACCTGTCGCCCGCGCAGTTCCCCGAGATGCGCATCCTCGAGGAAAACTGGGAAGTGATCCGCGAAGAAGCGCTGGCCATGCGCAACGGCGGCAGCATCAAGGCCTCGAGCCAGTTCAACGACGTGGGCTTCAACTCCTTCTTCAAGAGCGGCTGGAAGCGCTTCTACCTGAAGTGGTATGACGAGGCGCACCCCTCGGCCGCCGTGCTGTGCCCGCGCACCACCGAGCTGCTCAAGGGCATCGGCACCATCAAGGCCGCGATGTTCGCCGAGCTGCCCCCGGGCAGCCGCCTCGTGCGCCACCGCGACCCGTTCGCCGGTTCGCTGCGCTACCACCTGGGCCTGTGGACGCCGGGCGTCGAAGGCTGCTACATCGACGTGGACGGCCAGCGCTACCACTGGCGCGACGGCGAGGCCGTGGTGTTCGACGAGACCTACATCCACTACGCCGAGAACACCACCGACCACGACCGCGTGATCCTGTTCTGCGACATCGAGCGTCCGCTGAAGTACCGCTGGGCCAGTGCCGTGAACCGCTGGTTCGCGAAGAACCTGCTGGCCGCCGCCGCTTCGCCCAACGACGCGGGCGACAAGACGGGCGGCCTGAACCGCGCCTTCAAGTACATCTACCAGATCCGCGTGATCGGCAAGCGCCTGAAGGCCTGGGACAAGCGCGCGTACTACCTCGTGAAGTGGACGATCTTCGGCGGCCTGGCCCTCTGGATCTTCTGGTAACCGACGGCGCTCACGCCTCGGCCAGCACCAAGCGGGCACGCGGCGCGCGACGCCAGCACACCAGGCCCGCCAGCAGCACACCGCCGAGCACGTCGAGCAGCACGTGCTGGCGCGTGGCCAGTGTCGAATAGACGATCCCCGCGGCCCACAGCACGTTCACCCATTGCGTCCACGCGGGCGCCTGCACGCTGCGCAGCTGGCGGCCGAGCCACACGGCCGCGAACACGGCGAAGGCCACATGCAGCGACGGGAAGGCATTGCCGCCCGCATCGGCGCTCTTGAGGAACTGCAGCGCCGGGTACTGCGACCAGTCGATCGCAAAGCTCGGCACCACCGTCGGAAAACACCAGAACACCGCCAGGCCGATGGCCGCCATGAGTGCGGCGCCGCGCGCGCAGGCCCACAGCTCGGCCTTGTCTTTCGTGAAGGCCGGCGCGAGCGAGATGTAGAACCACAGCGAGCTGTACAGCAGCATCGCGTCGTCGCTCACGTCCACCCAGTGGTCGATGGCGGTGAGCGGCATCACCGTGGGCACCGAGGGCGGGTGGTGCATCACCCAGAAGTACAGGACGAAGAAGCCCGAGATGCCGAGCGTGGTGCCGATCATCTTCACGACCCACAGGGTGGCGAAGCGCTGCCCCAGCGCCAGGTGCCAGGGCGTGACGGGGAGGGCGGCGGGGTTCGGGCGGGAGGGCAGCGTCACCGGTGCGCTTTCAGGAGAGGGAAGCGCCACAGCGTAGGCGCATGCATTGCGTGAACATTGCGTTACCTCGTGTGGGGCTCTCTAGAATCACCCGCCTGTCCGGTCTCTCCCCATCCCCCCCATGAGAATCCTGCTTGTCGAAGACGAAGCCGACCTGGCGCAGGCGCTCGCGTCGGCGCTGCGCCAGAACCAGGCGGTGGTCGATGTGGCGAGCTCGCTGCGCGCGGCCGAGGAGGCCGCGCTCGGCGCGCCCTACGACGTGGTCGTGCTCGACCGCGGCCTGCCCGACGGCGACGGCCTCTCGCTCGTCGCGTTCCTCGCGCAGAACCACATCGCCTGCGCCGTGCTCGTGCTCACCGCCATGACCGACGTGGCCGAGCGCGTGCTGAGCCTGGATGGCGGCGCCGACGACTACCTGGCCAAGCCCTTCTCGATGGACGAGCTGCTGGCCCGCGTGCGCGCGCTGGCACGCCGCCCCGCGGTGCGCGCCAACTTCATCATGACGCTGGGGCAGCTGCGCTTCGACCACCACACGCGCCAGGCCCATGTGGGCGAGGCCTGCCTCACGCTGCCGCGGCGCGAGCTGCTGGTGCTCGAGACGCTGCTCGAACACCGCGGCCGCACCGTGCTGCGCGAGGCGCTGCAAGACCGCGTGTACGGCCACAAGGACGACATCCAGTCGAACGCGCTCGACACGCACGTCTCGCGCCTGCGTTCCAAGCTCGACAAGGCGGGCGCGCAGGTCGAGATCCATGCGATCCGCGGGGTGGGTTACCTGATGTGCGCGCCACAGTCGGCATGAGCCTTAGCTTGCTTTCGCTGCGCTGGCGGCTGATCTGGAGCCTGATCCTGTTGCAGGTGGTGGTCGGCCTGCTGGTGATGGGCGGCTTCCTCGGGCTGGCGTGGGCGTTGGGCCGCGTGGTCGACGAGACCGGCCACGAGACGGTGGCCTCCATCCAGCACGCCTTGATGCGCGGCGCCGATGGCCAGCTGGTGGTCGAGCCCACGAGCGCGCTGCGGCGGCTGCAGAAGGCCGACCCGCAGTTCTGGTTCATCGTGCGCGACCCGCGCGGCGTGCAGCTGCGCCACGGCGAGGTGCCGCCCGCCTATCTGCGGCTGCTCGATGCACTCGACGACACCGAGCGCGTGGCCATCGACCCCGAGAGCGACGGCACCCGCCCCAAGGCCCGTTTCGAGCGCATCGAATCGCGCGCCGGCCCGGTGGCCGTGATGGCGCAGACCGGCGGCCCGCTCACGGTGGAGAACACGCTCAAGGGCACCGGCATCGCCTTCCTGTTCCTGGTGGCGCCGATGGCGCTCGTCACCTGCCTGGGCGTGATCCTGGCGACGCCCTTCGTCGTGAAGCGCGGCCTGAAGGGCGTGGTGGCCACGGCGGAGCATGCCGAGGGCATCGACGTGCACGAGCGCACCACGCGCCTGCCGCTGGCCAACGTGGCCAGCGAGATCCGTCCGCTGGTCAATGCGGTCAACCGCGCCTTCGACCGGCTCAACGAAGGCTACGACCGGCAGGAGCGCTTCCTGGCCGACGCCGCGCACGAGCTGCGCACGCCGATCACCACGCTGCAGATCCATCTCGAAGGCCTGCCCAACGACCCGTTGAAGATGAAGCTCATGCAGGCCTCGGCGCGGCTGGCCACGCTGGCCGAGCAGCTGCTCGACCTGCAGCGCCTCGACCACGGCCTGTCGCTGGACCAGCAGGTGGAGCTGAAGTCGCTGTGCGAGCGCGTGGCGGCCGACATCGCGCCGCTCGCGATCCGCAGCCGCTGCACGCTGTCGGTCGATGCGCCGCAGCCGCTCACGGTGCGCGGCGATGCGCCCTCGCTGGAACGCGCGCTCACCAACCTGATCCAGAACGCCATCGAGCACGGCGGGCCGGGCTGCGACATCCAGGTGCGGCTGTGCGAGCCCTCGTGCATCGAGGTGCGCGACTCGGGCCCCGGCATTCCCGAGGCCGACCGCGAGCGCGTGGTGGCGCCGTTCCACCGGCTCGTGCCGCGCGGGCGCGGCGCCGGGCTGGGCCTGCACCTCGTGGCCGAGGTGGCGCGGCTGCATCGCGGCCAGCTGAGCATCGGCTCGAGCGAATCGGGCGGCGCGAAGATGCGGCTCGAACTGATGAACCTCGAGGCCTGAAGAAGACCCGCTTGTCATGAACGCCATCGACCGGCTGCCCGAACCCACGAACCTCGCCGGCGCGCAAGCGCTGATCGCGCGCGTGCAGGCGATGCTCGATGCCGAAGGCGTGGCGATGCGCGCGCCGCCGCCGGAGCCCACCACCTGCTGCGGGCGCGGCTGCAATGGGTGCGTGTGGGAAGGGTGGCTGGCGGCGGTGGCCTATTGGCGGGATGAGGCGTCGCTGCTGCTGGATTGAGGAGGCGTCTCGTCGGTCGCGGAAACCGAAGGGGCTGAGTCGGACCTCATGTCGCTGTAGGGCGCTGGAATCTCCAGCGCTTGCGCGCCCGGCAGGCGTCGGACAAAGAGGTTGGTTGCCACGAGGTAGCGTGCCACGGTGCTGCGCAGATCGGTCGACTCGTACAGTGACTCGGTCCACCAGCGTTCGGTGAACATCACCTTGTAGGCAGAGCCTTCCTTCAGCAGGTAGTAGGAGCTGTCGCCGCCGACTCGCTCGGTCTCGATCTGGCCTTCGTACCAAGCAGTGGCCATCGCGTGGTCCACCACCGCCTCGGCGTCGACCGTGAACACTGCCCGGATATCCTCCGGCGTGAAGTCGTCGAAGAATGCCCTGCTGCGTTCTCTGCCGTAGGCCGTGCGGACCAACTCAAACCCATCGTCGTGCAGCAGGGCATTGAGCTGTGCCAGGCGATCCGGCGGTTGCACCATCCGGTGGGGCGTGATCAAGGGCGGCGTGGCGAGACTGGTGACATAGAACGGCTCGGTTTCCGCCTCCTGGCTGGCGGACAACGCCAGGTGCCAGCGCTCCTGTGCCTTGCGCGGCATGTTGCGCGATGCCGTCACGGTGCCGGCATAGTGCACGTGGCGTTCGCCTGTGCCGGTGAGCGTCGATGGAACGCAGTCGGCGGGGTCCGCGTCCCACGCCTGATCGTTCACCGACCAACTGCCATCCTCCTTGTCGTTCACCGTCTGGACGATCAGGCGAGCAAAGACTTGGGGCGGCGGTTCCGCGGGTTGATCGCCCACCGACGCTGGCACCGTGGCATCCACGCGAAACGCCAGGGGTTCGCCGATGCGAAAGCGCTCGTCGCGACGGACATCGATCGCGCTCAGGGCCTGGCGCGGTGGCACCGCAGTTCGGAAAAAGCCGTAGG
Source organism: Variovorax sp. V35 (assembly GCF_041154465.1). Classification (NCBI taxonomy): domain Bacteria; kingdom Pseudomonadati; phylum Pseudomonadota; class Betaproteobacteria; order Burkholderiales; family Comamonadaceae; genus Variovorax; species Variovorax sp. V35. Next base: position 5,377,599 of record NZ_AP028666.1, on the reverse strand, counting down.
CGGCCGACAGTGTCAGCACGGTGAAGATCGGAAACACCGGCAGCCCCACGAGCAGCCACAGCAGGTTCCAACCGCCCTCCAGCGACCAGCGCAGTGCGTTGAAACCGAAGGCGGCAAAGAAGGCCAGCACCGCCAGCGCGACCAGCGACCCCAGCCAGTCGGTGATGCTGGTTCGTGAAGGGGCATTTGAAGGCGGCGGTGCCGGAGACGTCCACGCCGTGTCATGCCGCTGCACGATGCGCGGCAGGCCGATCACGCGCGGATCGGGCAGCGGTGTCCAGAAGCTGTCGTCCTGCGCGGCCAGCGCGATCGTGCGGATGCCATCGCGGTGTTCAAGCTGCAGCGCGGCCTGCGTGACGCCGTCCTGCGCCGCGTCTTCAAAGCTCAGAGGACGCGCATCGGGCACGCGGTGGTAGCGGCGCTTCTCGACATCGACGATCAATGCGTCTTCACCCGCCGATGCCGCGTGAAAGCGCTCGTCAGAAGACGCAAGGCCTTCCGATATCGGCAGCGCCAGGACCCGCGCAAGGACGTCGAGGTAGGAGTGAGGGCGAGACATGCGTCCGAATCTAGCTGGCGATCCCGAGCGCCGCAGCCGCCAGCTTCGCCACCTCCAGCGTGCTCCCAGGCGCTTCGCCGTCTTCCAGCATCCACACCGACGACAGCCCGGCCCAAGCCAGCACCCACTGCAGCAATCGCCGCTGCTCGATGCCCGCGGCCTCCGCGATGACCTCGATGCGGCGCGCGAAGCGCCCCGGCACCAGCGCGCTCCCGCCATCCGGGTTGCACAGGATGTTCGCGTGGTCGAAGCCGCGCTCGCCGTGCAGGCCCTTGGGGTCGATGGCGAGCCAACCGGCTGGGCCGAAGTCGAGCACGTTGCCGTGGTGGATGTCGCCATGCAGCACGACCACCTCGCGCGGCGCGGCCAGCAGCTCGCGTGCGGTGCGTGCGCTGTGCGCGAAGACGCCGCCGTGCGTGGCCGCGCCGGCCCACAGCGATTCGAACCAGCGCGAGAGCGGCACCAGCGTCGGGGGCGGCGGCGTGTCGCGCGGGGCATGCAGGCGCGCGGCGGCGGCGCACAGGATGCGCGTGGCCTCGTCGTCGTGGCCTTCGTGAACCATCTGCGGCAGCGAGGCAGTGCCTTGCGCGCGCACCATCAGCAAGGCTTCGCCGTCATGGGCCAGCACGGGCGCGGCGCCGTCGCCGTTCCACCAGGCCATCAACAGGCTGCCCGCCTGTTCCTCGGCCTCGTGCGAGAGCTTGAGCATGGCCGCCACGCCCTGCTGGCGCACGGGCAGCAGCGTGCCGCTCAGCGAGGTGAAGGCCTCGCCGTCGGGCGTGAGGTTCCAGCGTTCCAGGTAAGGCGCGAACACGCCGAGCGGGACCACTAGCGCGATTCCCAGAACCCCCGGTGCGTGGCGATCATCTCGTCGGCCACCTCGGGCACGGGGCCGATCACCTCGACGGGTTTCTGTCCGCGCGCGAAGACCTCGCGGCAGGGCAGGCTCAGCGTCGGGTTCTCGGGGTGGTCGCCGGTGAGGGCGAGCAGCGCGGATTCTTCCGCGCCGTACACGATGCGCCCGATGTTGGCCCAGTAGCTCGTGCCCGCGCACATGGCGCAGGGCTCGAAGGTGGTCACCAGCGTGCACTGCCACAGGTACTCGGGCGGCCAGTTCTGCGCCGCGTGGCGCGCGAGCGTGGCCTCCGCGTGGTGCACCGTGTCGATGTTGCCCTGTTCGGCGAGGATGGTCTCGCCGTCGGGTGCGACGAGCACGGCGCCGAAGGGGTGGCGGCCCATGGCCATGGCGCGTCGCGCCACGGCGTCGGCGCGACGCAGCGCGCGGGTGATCTGTTCGGGGGTCATGCCCCCATTATTTATGCGTTCTGCGAGCCGCGGTGCGCCCAGCCTGTCGTGTGCTTCTCGATGAGGCTGAACAGCTCATACATGATCATCGCCATCGCGCCCACCACCATCAGGCCCGCGAAGGCCAGGCCCATCTGCATGGCCGAGCCGGCCGAGATCAGCAGGTAGCCGATGCCCTCGTTGGCCGCGGTCATCTCCGACACCGTGGTACCGACGAAAGCCAGCGTGATCGCCACCTTCAGCGAGCCGAAGAAGTAGGGCATGGAGCGCGGCAGGCCGATCTTGACGAGCACGTCCCAACGCTTGGCGCCCAGCACGCGCAGCACGTCTTCCAGCTCGGGTTCGAGCGTGGCCAGGCCGGTCGCGATGTTCACCATGATCGGGAAGAAGCTGATCAGAAACGCCGTGAGGATCGCCGGCCCGATGCCGATGCCGAACCACACGACCAGGATCGGCACGAAGGCCGCCTTGGGCAGTGCGTTGAAGGCCGTCATGAGCGGGTAGATCGCCGCATAGGCCAGGCGCGAGCTGCCGATCACGAAACCCAGCAGCACGCCCACCACGATCGCCAGGCCGAAGCCCGCCATCGTGACCCAGAAGGTGCGCCAGGCATGGCCCGCGATGATTTCCTTGAACTCCCAGAACTGCTCCCAGATGCGCAGCGGGCTGGGAAAGATGAAGTCCGACACGCCGAAGCCCGCGCAGATCACCTGCCACAGAAGGAGCACCGCCACGAGCAGCAGCCACGGCGACCAGCGCTCGAGTTGTTTGGTGTTTTTCATCGCCGCCTCCTCAGTGCGCCGCCGCCGCGGCGGAGGGGGTGGTGGCGTTGCCGCGGATGGCGCCGATGTGGCCGCGCAGTTCGAGCACGATGTCGGTGAACTCCTTGGTGTAGGTCAGCTCCAGCTCGCGCGGGCGCGGCAGGTCGATCTCGCGCTTGACCACGAAGCGTCCGGGGCTCTTGCTCATCACGTACACCGTGTCGGCCAGGAACACCGACTCGCGCAGGTCGTGCGTGACCAGGATCACGTTGAACTGCTGCTCGGTCCACAGGTCGCGCAGGATGCACCACAGCTCTTCGCGCGTGAACGCGTCGAGCGCGCCGAAGGGCTCGTCCAGCAGCAGCATCTTGGGCTCGTGGATGAGTGCGCGGCAGATGCTCGCGCGCTGCTGCATGCCGCCCGAGAGCTGCCACGGGAACTTGTCCTCGTAGCCGCCCAGGCCCACCTTCTGCAGCAGGCGTCGGGCGCGCTCTTCGTATTCCTTGCGTTTGGCCTTGAAGTTCGAGCGGTAGGGCTCGACGATTTCCAGCGGCAGCAGCACGTTGTCGACCGTGGTGCGCCACGGCAGCAGCGAGGGCGCCTGGAAGGCCATGCCCGAGATCTTCAGCGGCCCGGTCACGGGCTGGCCGTCGATGCGGATCTTGCCCATCGAGGGCATCTTTAGCCCCGTGGTGAGCTTCATGAAGGTCGACTTGCCGCAGCCCGAGGGGCCGACGATGGCGATGAACTCGCCGCGCGTCACCTTCAGGTCGATGGCCTCGACCGCGAAGTGGTTGGCGCGCAGCAGCTCTTCGTTGTAGGCGAGCCAGACGTCCTGGAAATCGACGAAGGGGGCGGCTGCGTCGGGTGTCGTTGCGCCGGCCGCCATCACTTGCGCAGGATTCCGCTGAGCTCGGCCGCGGGCGGGAGCATGGCCGCGGTCCACACGGCGTCGGGGCTCACGCGCGTCTTGGTGTTGAAGGCATCGGACACCTGCGAGGCCATGAGCGACATGCGGCCCGCGTTGACGGCGCCGAAGCCGTCGGTGCGCGCGTCGGCGCTGTTGATGACGGTGTCGATGGCCAGCTGCAGGCGGCGCGTCTCGAGCTTGCTGTCGATGATGCCGTCGCGCGCCTTCACCGACTCGATGCCCAGCGCCGGGTTGGCGATGACTTCCTTGGCCCCCTTGGCAAAGGCCGAGAGGAACTTCTTCACCGCCGCCGGGTTGTCCTTGAGCAGCTTGGGCGAGGCGATGATCACGTTGCCGTACAGCTTCACGCCGTAGTCGGGGTAGGGCAGGATCACCACGTCGGCCGCCTTGGCGCCGCGCGCTTCCAGGTTGAGCAGCGAGGTGAAGGTGAAGCCCGTGATGGCGTCGATGTCGCCGCGCACCAGCATGGTCTCGCGCAGCGTCGGGTCCATGGCGGTCCAGTTCACGGCGCCGATGTTGTTGGCCTTGGCGAAGATGGGGAACGCGCGGCGGCCCGCGTCGAACACCGGCGCGCCCAGCTTCTTGCCGGCGAGGTCGGCCGGCTTGGTGATGCCGCTCTTCTTGAGCGCCATGACCGAGGCCGGCGTGTTGTTGTAGACCATCATCACGGCCACCGGCTTGTTCGGGCTGTCGGGGTTGTTGGCGTGGAACTCCATCAGCGCCGCGAGGTCGGCGAAGCCCATGTCGTAGGCGCCCGAGGCCACGCGCGTCACGGTGCCGCCCGAGCCGTTGCCGGCGTCGATGGTCACGTCCAGGCCGGCGGCCTTGAAGTAGCCCTTGGCCGCGGGGTGCAGGAACAGCGCGGCCGGTCCTTCGAAACGCCAGTCGAGCTGGAACTTGATCGGCGTCGGGCTCTGGGCCATGGCCGAAGACAGGCCGAAGCTGAGGGCCGAGGCGGCGAGGAAGGACTGGATCAGTTGACGCTTGTTCATGCGGGTTCCGTGAAGGTGAATGCTTCGGCATTCAAGCAAAAACGGTGCCCGCACGCGATTGGTGCGAACCCTTCCGGTGAATCACCGAGGTGCGTGGTGCGCCCAGGGCGTGTGCGGCGTGCACCGCGCCTGGGAATCAGGGCCTTGGGCCGTCGTCAGAGCGCGGCGCCGATCTTGCGCAGCTCGGCGATCTGCGGCGCCTTGGGCAGCCAGACCTTGTCGAATTCGGCGATGACCGGCGCAGGGTTGTAGCCGGTGGCGCTCTTGATCGCGATGCCGCTGGCCTTGAACTTGTCGATGAGGCCCAGCTCGGTGGTCACGATGTCCTTGATCTGCGCGTCGAGCTGCTGCTTCACGAGGTCGGTGATGAGCGCCTTGTCTTTCGCATCGAGCGTCTGCCAGATGCGGCCCGACACCAGCGGGGCGAAGGGCATGAACAGCGCGTTCATCGGCAGCAGCGTTTTCGAGACGCGGTCGAAGCGCTGGTTCCACGAGAACTCGATGTCGGCTTCGAGCCCGTCGACCTGGCCGTTGGACATGGCGTCGAACACGCCCGGCGTGGGAATGGGCGTGGGCGCGGCGCCCAGCAGTTGGTAGAAGTCGCGGTACACCGGCGTGGGGTTGATGCGCAGCTTCATGCCCTTCAGGTCGGTGGGCGAGGCGATGTCCTTGGTCGCGAACACCACGCGCATGCCGGTGATGCCCCAGCCCAGGCCGATGGTGCCGGTCTCGCGCGGCAGCACGTCGAGCAGCTTGAGCGCCGCGGGCGTGCGCACGAGCGAGGCGACGTTGGTGGTCGAGCGCACGAGGTAGGGCGCATTGATGGCCGCCACGCTCGCCACGCGCGAGCCGAGTTCGGCCGCCTGGATCCAGCCCATGTCGAGCGCGCCCGACTGCAGCTGCTGCATCATGGCCGACTCGTTGCCGAGCTGGCCCGAGTGGAACACCGTGGCGCTCAGGCGGCCGTCGGTGGCCTTCTTCAGCGCTTCGCCGAAGCTCACCGCGGCGCGGTTCCACGAGTGCCCCGCGGGCGTGATGAGGCCCAGGCGGAATTCCTTGGCGGCGGCGGCACGCGACAGGGTGCCGAAGAGGGCGGTCGACGCGGCGGCGGTGCCGGCGGCGGCCTGGACGAACTGGCGGCGGGAGAGGGGCATGCGAAGCTCCTGTGGGGTGAGGTGAATGGAAGCGAGAGACAGCGGATCAGCGCTTACTTGATGAGCGCGAGGGAAAGACTCGGGAACAGCGACAGCAGCACCAGCGCCACGCAGCAGATCAGGAAGAAGGGCAGCGTGACGATGAACATCTTTCCGGGCTTGGCGCCCGTCACGGCCGAGGCCACGAAGAAGCTCAGCCCCACCGGCGGCGTCATCAGCCCGAGCACGAGGTTGATCACCACCACCACGCCGAAGTGGCGCGGGTCGATGCCGTAGATCTCCGTTGCGATGGGCAACAGGATCGGCACGGTCATGATGAGACCGGGAATGCCGTCGATCACGGTGCCGATCACCAGCAGGATCACGTTCACCAGCAGCAGGAAGGCGATCGGGTCTTTGGCCACCGTCTGTATCCACGCGGCCGTGGCCTGCGGCACCTTGCCGTAGATGAGCAGCCACGAGAACACCGCGGCCGCCGCCACCAGGAACAGCACCACCGCCGAGTAGATCGCCGACTTCAGCAGGATCTGCGGAATCATCGCGAAGCGGAATTCCTTCGTCACGTAGCGCCCCACCAGCACCGCGGCCACCGCGCCCACCGCCGCCGATTCGGTGGGGTTGGCCAGCCCGCCGAGGATCGAGCCGACGATCACGATGGGAATGAGCAGCGTCGGGCAGGCCGTGAGGATCGTGTGCAGCCGCTGGCGGGCGGTGCGCTTCTCGGTGCGCGGGTAGTTGTAGATCACGCCCATGCCGGCGATCACGATGAAGAACAGCACCGTGAGGATCACGCCGGGGATGATCCCGGCGATGAGCATGTCGCCCACCGCCACCTGCGCGAGCACGCTGTACACCACGAACATCACCGAGGGCGGAATGATCGGGCCGAGCATGCCGCCGTACACCGTGATGCCGGCCGCGAAGGTCTTGTCGTAGCCCTGCTTCTCCATCTCGGGCACCATGATCTGGCTCATGATCGCCACCTGCGCGGTGGCCGAGCCGATGATCGACGACACCAGCATGTTCGCCAGGATGTTCACGTAGGCCAGCCCGCCCTTCACCGAACCGATGAAGGCCAGCGCGAGGTCGACGAGGCGGCGCGTGATGCCGCCGCCGTTCATGATCTCGCCGATGAGGATGAACAGCGGAATCGCAATGAGGCTGTAGCTGTCGACGCCGCCGAACATCTGCACCGGGAACGACTGGAACAGCACCGTGTCGCCCGAGTTGAGGATGTAGACGATGCCCGACAGGCACAGGCAGGCACCGATCGGCACGCCGACCAGCATGATCAGCAGGAAGAAGGCAGAGGTCAGCATTTCAGTTCACGGCGTCCGCGTTGGCGACATGGAACTCGTCGTGCGTGCGCTTGGGCTGCAGGCCGAGGTCTTCGAGGAGGTTGGCCAGCGCATGCACGCTGAGGGTGAGCGCGAAGATCGGCAAGATGAGCTGCACCACCCACGTCGGCCAGTCGAGCGTCTGCGTGCGCTCGGTGTAGAGGAAGTTGAAGCTCTCGGCCGCGAACTCCTTCGCGTCGAAGCCGTGGCGCACGATGCCGGCCGGGTCCATCCACAGCCAGCACATCGCGAGCAGGGCCAGCCCGAGCAGCAGCACGCCGCCCGAGGCACTGGCCTTGGCGATGCGCGCGGCCCGGGTGCCGAGCTTGTCGGTGAGCAGGGTCACCGCAAAGTCCAGCCGCAGCCGCGTCATCGCCGACGCACCGAAGAAGGTGAGCCAGACCACGCAGTACACCGAGGCCTCGTCCACCCAGTAGAGCGGAAAGCCGCCGTAGCGCGTGACCACGTTCAGCAGCACCAGCACGATGAGCAGGCCCATGAGGCTGCTGAGCAGGTGGCGCTCGCAGCGCAGGACGAAGTCCGACGCGTCGAGCACGCGGCGGGACAGGCCGCCGCTTCCTTTCAAGGCGTTTTCTTGCATGGTGTTCTGGGCCTTGCGGTGCGTCGTGCGCGCGGCGATTACATGACCGACTGGTACTGCGCAGGCCGCGTGGCCAGCGCCTTGGCGACGACCTTCTCGATGAAGGCGCGCTCCTCGCCGATGAGCGGCAGGCGCGGGCGGCGCATGTGCTCGGTGCCCACGCCGACCAGCAGGTCGATGAGCTTGAGGTTCTGCACCAGCTTGGTCGACACGTCCAGGTGCAGCATCGGCGTCATCCACTGGTAGAGCTTCAGGGCTTCCGCAAACTTGCCGGCCTTCATCAGGTCGTACAGCGCCACCGTCTCGCGCGGGAAGGCGCAGCCCACACCGGCCAGCAGGCCGTCGCAGCCCAGCGCCAGGCCTTCGTAGGCCAGGTCGTCCACGCCCAGGAACAGTTGGTAGCGGTCACCCACCGTGTTGCGCAGGTCGGTGATGCGGCGAATGTTGTCGGTGCTCTCCTTGATGGCCGCGATCCACTCGCAATCGGCCAGCTCGACCATGTGCTCGGGCTTCAGGTCCACGCGGTAGGCCACCGGGTTGTTGTAGACCATGATGGGTTTCTGGGCCGCGTTGGCGATGGTGCGCACGTTGAGCATGGCTTCGCGCGCGTCGGCCACGTAGATCACCGAGGGCATGACCATGTAGCCGGCCACGCCCAGCTTGTTGGCGCCATCGACGTAGCGCAGGGCTTCGCGGGTGCTGGTCTCCGACACATTGGCCAGCACGGGGATGCGGCCGTCGGCGGCTTCCAGGGCGATCTTGGCGACCTGCAGTTTTTCTTCGAGCGTCAGCGTGCTGGCTTCGCCCAGCGAGCCGCAGGTGACGAGGCCGTGGATGCCGTTGCGGATCTGGAAGTCGATGTGGCGGGCGGTGCCCTCGGCGTCGATGCTTTCGTCGGCGTGGAACTTGGTGGTGATGGCGGGGAAGATGCCTTGCCAGCGGGGATTGCTCATGGGTGTGTACCTCGAAAAAAAGAAGAAAAGGGCGCTGCGGACAGCGGTCGAAACCAGGGCTTGAAGGCTTGGTTTTTAAATATATTAGTAAGATATGAGAAATATCTGCTCAGGGTATTAGCAGATTGCATGCCAGCCGAAATGGTGGTTGGAGGCTTCCGGAAAGGGCGTTCGGGCGCCCGGAAGCACCGCCTTGGCGCACCCTGCGCCTCACGATGCAGCGGACGAAAAAAAGCCCCGCAGCGGCGAACGCGGCGGGGCGTGCGGCTGGCGCCGGCGTGGTGCTCAGGTCGGCGTCGTTGCCCCGAAGCCCAGCCAGTACGGATCGCCTACGCGCTTGCCCACGCTGCTGGCCGCGTCGCGCACGGTGGCGCCGAAGCGTTCCACCAGCGCTTCCGACAGCTGTTCCGCCGGCAGCGCGATGCCGAAGGCGTAGGTCTGGCGCGTGGCGGGGTCGAGCACCGCCGACGAGATGCCCGCCACGTTCGTCACGTACTCGCCGCGCGACAGGGCCCAGCCCGTGTCGCGGATCACGGCCAGGCGCGCGAGCAGGTCCTTGCGTGTCTTCGGTGCGTGGCCGCGGCCCTGGTCGAGCTTGGTGCCGATCAGGGCGCCCACTTCGTCGTCGTCCAGGCGGGCCAGCAGCGCGCGGCCCATGGCGCTGGAGTAGGCGGGTGCGCGGCTGCCCGGCGGCGTGTAGATCTGCAGCGCGCCGGCGCCGGTGCGCATCTGGATCACGAGCGTGTCGGCGCCGTCGAGCACGTTGATGTAGCCCGTATAGCCGGTCTCGCGCACCAGCGCGTCGAGCGCCTCCTCGACCAGCGAGGCCGTGTTGCGCGAGGCGCGGAAGTGGTACGAGGCTTCCATGATCACGCCGCCCGGGCGGTAGGCGCGCGTGGCCGCGTCGCGGTCCAGGAAGCCGTAGCCGGCCATCATGCTCAGCGTGCGGGAGGCCGAGCTCTTGGGCAGGCCCAGCTCGGTCACGACGTCCGTCACCGTGATGTCGCGGCGCAGTCGCGCGATCAGCTTCAGGACGTCCATGGCGTTGGCAAGGGTGCTCATCGTGTTCGGTAGGTTGGGGTGGGAATCATAGGTTCGGCGCCGGTGCGTCTTTTCGGCCGACCCGGGTGAACGCCCGCTTGACAGCCGAAAGTACGGTTTTATCATTCAGTTCAAGTTTATTGGACATGGTTCCAGAATATGGAACTAACAAGGAATGACCATGCACCATGAAGTGACCGCCGTCGCGCCGCTGGAAGACAAGGGCGCCGGGCACACCGCGTTGCCGCCGGCCGCGCTCCATCCCAAGGCGCTCGCGCCCGCCAACCTGATCCTCACGGTGGTGCTCAGCGTGTTCGGCGCCATCGTCGGCATCCAGATGCTGGCGAGCCTGGGCATCACGCCGAGCACCTCGCTGATCGGCGCGCTCGCGGCCATGACGCTGGCGCGCGTGCCGCTGGCCATGTTCCGGGGCTTTCGCTCGGTGCATGCGCAGAACCTGGCGCAGACGAGCATCTCGTCGGCCACCTTCGGCGCGGCCAACAGCCTGTTTTTGCCGATCGGCATTCCCTTCCTGTTCGGCCTGCCGCAGATGGTGGTGCCGATGCTCATCGGCGTGAGCCTGGCGATGCTGCTCGACGCCTGGCTGCTGTACCGCATGTTCGACACGCCCGCCTTCCCGGCGAAGAACCCGTGGCCGCTGGGCATCGCCGCGGCCGAGGCCATCAAGGCGGGCGACGGCGGCGGCAAGCAGGCCTGGCTGCTGCTGGGCGGGCTGGCCACCGGCGTGGCGGGCGCGGTGTTCAAGCTGCCGATGTCGGCCTTCGGCGTGGCGCTGATCGGCGGGCTCGGCGCCATGACCGCCTTCGGCATCGGGCTGCTGGTGCGCGGCTACTCGGCGCCGCTGTTCGGCTTCGACATCGGCACGCGCTACGTGCCGCACGGGATGATGATCGGCGCCGGCCTCGTGGCGCTGGTGCAGGTGGCGCGCGTGGTGCTGAAGAAGCACGGGCGCGCGGCCGACACCGACAGCACCGCCGCGGCGACAGAGGCGCTGGCCGAGGCGCGCGGCGCCAGCGTGCTCGGCCGCTCGCTCAAGCTCGGCGGCGCGGGCTACCTGGCGATCATGGTGCTGCTGTGCGCGGGCACCGGCATCTACACCGGCATGTCGCCGGGCATGCTGGCCTTGTTCATCGTGTACGGCACCTTCGCGGCCTTCGTGCACGAGCTCATCGTGGGCATCGCGGCCATGCACTCGGGCTGGTTCCCGGCCTTCGCGGTGGCGCTGATCTCGCTGCTGCTGGGCATCCTGATCGGTTTTCCGCCCGAGGCGCTGGTGGTGCTGGCCGGCTTCTCGGCCGCCACCGGCCCGGCCTTTGCCGACATGGGCTACGACCTCAAGGCCGGCCACCTGCTGCGCGGCGAGGCCTCGGGCTCGGCCTTCGAACTCGAAGGCCGGCGCGAACAGATGATCGCCGGCATGGTCGGCTGCGGCGTGGCGATCGTGGTGGTGGCCTGCGCGTACCCGCTGTTCTTCGCCAACCACCAGACCGCGCCGATCAACGCCGCCTACGTGGCCGCGATCAAGGCCGGCATCTCGGGCGAGACCGCGCGCAACCTCGCGCTGTGGGCCGTGCCCGGCGCGCTGCTGCAGCTGGCGGGCGGGCCGCGCCAGCAGCTGGGCGTGCTGTTCGCCACCGGCCTGCTCATCGCCAGCCCGATGGCCGGCTGGATGGTCGCGGCCGGCATCGCCTGCCGGCTCGCGGTGCACGCCGTGCTCGGCGCCGCCGCGCGCGAACGGCTCGAGGTTTTCGCCGGCGGCGTCATCGCGGGCGACGCGCTCTACAGCTTCTTCTCGGGCGCGGTGAAGAGCCTGCGCAAGTAGTTCTTCATCTCCTTCTTTTCTTTCATCACACACACAGGAATCGAATCCATGAAACGCAATCTGACCAGCGACGACGTCCGCGCAGCCATCTGGGGCGGTGCCATCCTCGGCGGCGGGGGCGGCGGGCTCATCGCGGCCGGCGAGCGCGCCGCGCGCCTGGCGCTGCAGGTCGGCACGCCGCAGCTGTGGAGCGTCGACGAGTTCGACGAGGCCGCGCTCACCGCCACCATGGCCCTCGTGGGTGCGCCGGCCGCACCCGACCCGCACGTGCAGCCGGCGCACCTGCTGCGCACGCTGGAGCTGCTGCGGCGCGAGCTGCCGGCGGGCCAGAAGCTGGTCGCGCTGCATGCCAACGAGAACGGCGCCGAGACCACGGTCAACGGCTGGTTCCACGCCGCCATGACCGGCCTGCCCGTGATCGACCTCGCGTGCAACGGCCGCGCCCACCCCTCGAGCGTGATGGGCGCGCTGGGCCTGCACACCGAGCCCGACTACCTCTCGGTGCAGGCCTACGCGGGCGGCGAGCCGCACCGTTATGTCGAAGGCGTGGTGTCGGGCCGGCTCGAGCAGACCTCGGCCGTGGTGCGCCGCGCCTCGGTGGAGGCGGGCGGCCTCGTGGCGGTGGCGCGCAACCCCGTGACCGTGGGCTACGCGCGCCAGCACGGCGCGCCGGGCGCCATCAGCCACGCCATCGCGCTGGGCCAGACCTTTCTCGACGGCGGCGTCGATGCCGTGGCCCGTTCGCTCGACGGGCGCCTCGTGGCCGAGGGCACAGTGCGCAGCTACCGCTGCGAGCAGCAGGAAGGGCTGGATGTCGGTGTGGTCGAGCTCGACGACGCGGCCGGCACCACGCTGCGCTTCATCAACGAGTACATGCTGCTGGCGCAGGGCGGCGAGCGCATCGCGCGCTTCCCCGACCTGATCATGACCTTCTCGGACGACGGCCAGCCCGTGGTGTCGGCGCATGTCCGCCAGGGCGCGCGGCTGCGTGTGCTGGTGGCGCCGCGCGCGCGGCTGCTGCTGTCGCGCACGATGTTCATGCCCGAGCTGTACCGGCCGCTCGAGAAGTCGCTGGGCGAAGCCTTCGCGCCGGCCTGAACGGAGACACGCCATGACACTGCGCATCCGCTGGATCCGGGCCGTCGGCAACGACACCTACAACGCGCGCTTCGCGCAAGAGTTCGCGCAGGTGAAGAACCCCGGCACCGAGGTCGAGGTGGTGTCGCTGCGCAATGCGTCGGTGCAGCACCACGTCGAGTACCAGAGCTACGAGGCGCTGCTGGGCGCCGACATCGTGCGCGCCGTGCGCGACACCGTGCAGCAGGGCTTCGACGCCGTGGTGGTCGGCTGCTTCTACGACCCGGTGCTGGTCGAGGCGCGCGAAATTTCCGGCCAGACCGTGGTGGTCGCGCCCTGCCAGGCCTCGTTCGAGGTCGCGTCCAACCTGGCGCAGAAGGTCTCGGTGATCGTGGGGCGGCGCAAGTGGGTGCCGCGCATCGAGGCGCGCGTGCGCGAGTACGGCCACGCGCACCTGATCGCCTCGTTTCGCGCGCTGGAGCTCGGCGTGGAAGACTTCCAGCGCGACCGCGACGAGACCGTGCGCCGCATGATCGCGCAGGGCCGCCGCGCCATCGACGAGGACGGCGCCGAAGCGCTCATCCTCGGCTGCACGCTCGAGTTCGGCTTCTACCGCCAGCTGCAGGACGCGCTGGGCGTGCCCGTCATCGATTCGGCGTTGGCCGCCTTCAAGCGCGCCGAGGCGCTGGCCGATACGAAACAGCGTTTCAACTGGACGCCCAGCCGCGTCGGCGGCTGCGAGCCACCGCCCGAAGACAGGGAGCTGCTGGCCTGGAACGTGTTCGACCCGGCCGACGTGCCGGTGGTGTCGCCTGTCCACGCCTGAACACGGCCGTCCATGAAAAACGCCCCGCCGCGGAGACCGCGACGGGGCGTTGTGTTTCATGGAGGAAACGTCGGCGTCAGTCCTGGGACTTCACCTTCGCCACGGCCAGCGCCGTCATGTTGATGATGCGGCGCACCGTCGCCGAAGGCGTCAGCACGTGCGCCGAGCTCGCGCCACCCAGCAGGATCGGGCCCACCGTGATGCCGTTCGCGCCCGTCATCTTCAGCACGTTGTAGAGGATGTGGGCCGAGTCGAGGTTCGGGCACACCAGCAGGTTGGCCTCGCCCGTGAGCGTGGTCTCGGGCAGGGCGGTGCGGCGGATCTCGTCGGACAGCGCGGCGTCGCCGTGCATCTCGCCGTCGCACTCGATGTCGGGTGCCATCTGCGAGAACAGGTCGCGCGCCAGGCGCATCTTGCGCGCCGAGCCGCGGCTGGAGGTGCCGTAGTTCGAGTGCGACAGGAAGGCCACCTTCGGCGGCAGGCCGAAGCGGCGGACCTCTTCGGCGGCCATCACGGCGATGCTGGCCAGCAGTTCGGCGCTCGGGTCTTCGTTTACGTTGGTGTCGGTGATGAACACCGTGCGCTTTTCGAGCGTGAGCGCATTCAGCGTGGCGAAGCCGGGCGCGCCGCGCTTCAGGCCGATCAGGTTGCGGATGTGCTCCAGGTGCACGTCGAAGCGCCCGACCAGGCCGCAGATCATCGCGTCGGCATCGCCCAGGTGCAGCATCAGCGCGGCGATGGTCGTGTTGGAGCGGCGCACCATGGTCTTGGCGGCCTCGGGCGTGACGCCGCGGCGGCCCATGAGCTTGTGGAAGCTCTCCCAGTAGGTGCGAAAGCGCGGATCGTCTTCCGGGTTCACGATCTCGAAGTCGGTGCCGGGGCGGATGTGCAGGCCGGCCTTCTGGATGCGTGCCTCGATCACCGCGGGGCGGCCCACCAGGATGGGCTGGGCCAGGCCTTCGTCGACCGCCCACTGCGCAGCGCGCAGCACGCGCTCGTCTTCGCCCTCGGCGTAGGCCACGCGCTTGGTGGTGGAAATTTTTGCGGCGCTGAACACCGGGCGCATGAACATGCCCGTCTGGTAGACGAAGCGCGTCAGGTGCTGGCGGTAGGCTTCCATGTCCTCGATCGGGCGCGAGGCCACACCCGAGGCGGCGGCCGCCTTGGCCACGGCCGGTGCGATGCGCAGGATCAGGCGCGAATCGAAGGGCTTCGGAATGATGTAGTCGGGGCCGAAGGCCAGCTCCTGGCCGGCGTAGGCGGTGGCCACCTCTTCGCTGATGTCGGCCTTGGTGAGGTCGGCAATCTCGCGCACGCAGGCCAGCTTCATTTCTTCCGTGATCTTGCTCGCGCCGCAGTCGAGTGCGCCGCGGAAGATGTACGGGAAGCACAGCACGTTGTTGACCTGGTTCGGGTAGTCCGAACGGCCCGTGGCAATGATGCAGTCGGGGCGCACGGCCTTGGCCAGCTCGGGGCGGATTTCAGGCTCGGGGTTGGCCAGCGCCAGGATGATCGGCTGCGTGCCCATGGTCTTGACCATCTCGGCGCTCATGACGCCGGGGGCCGAGCAGCCCAGGAACACATCGGCGTCCTTCACCACGTCGGCCAGGGTGCGCGCACCGGTGTCCTTCTGGGCGTAGCGGGCCTTCGATTCGTCGAAGCCGCCTGCGCGGCCCATGTAGATCAGGCCCTTGGAGTCGCAGGCGTAGATGTTGGCGGGCTTGGCGCCCAGGCCGACCATCACGTCCAGGCAGGCGATGGCGGCGGCGCCGGCGCCCGAGACGGCGATCTTGACGTCCTCGATCTTCTTGCCGACCAGTTCCAGGCCGTTGAGCAGCGCCGCGGCCGAGATGATGGCCGTGCCGTGCTGGTCGTCGTGGAACACGGGGATGTTCATGCGCTCGCGCAGCTTCTTCTCGATGTAGAAGCACTCGGGCGCCTTGATGTCCTCGAGGTTGATGCCGCCCAGCGTGGGCTCCAGCGCCGCGATGATGTCGACCAGCTTGTCGGGGTCGTTCTCGGCCAGCTCGATGTCGAACACGTCGATGCCGGCGAATTTCTTGAACAGGCAGCCTTTGCCTTCCATCACGGGCTTGGAGGCCAGCGGGCCGATGTTGCCCAGGCCCAGCACGGCGGTGCCGTTGGTGATGACGCCCACGAGGTTGCCGCGGGCGGTGTATTCGGCCGCGAGCGCGGGATCTTCCGCAATGTCGAGGCAGGGGTAGGCCACGCCCGGCGAGTAAGCCAGCGACAGGTCGCGCTGGTTCAGCAGGGGCTTGGTGGGGGTGATCGAGATCTTGCCCTTGACGGGCGAGCGGTGGTATTCGCGCGCTGCTTCTCGAAGTGCTTCTTCAGCGGGGGACAGGGATGCAGCCATTTGAAAAGTCTCCTAGGTTCTGGCGGGCAATGAGGCTACCGCAAAAGCGCGGCCTCTTCTCTCGGGGGGAACGACGAGACCCTCTATCTTCCGCCTGATCGAGAGGGTCTGCCGACTCGCTAAACTTCAACACCCCCGTTTCCGGGGGGCAAATCCGTGCCGCACGGGCGGTGCGGCGAACCAACGTCCACAACCACAGAACAACACGGAGGGACATCGAATGACACCCGGACCTTTCACCGGCACCGAGCCGGACGTCGTGGTCATCGGCGGAGGCCCCTCGGGCTCCACGGTGGCCGCCTTGCTCGCAGACAAGGGCCACGACGTGGTGCTGCTCGAGAAGGCGCAGCACCCGCGCTTTCACATCGGCGAATCCTTGCTGCCGATGAACATGCCGCTGTTCGACCGGCTCGGCGTGCGCACCGAGGTCGAGGCCATCGGCCTGCGCAAGCACGGCGCCGAGTTCGTCTCGCCCTGGCACGACCACAGCAGCCACTTCGACTTCGGCCAGGCGATGGACAAGAGTTTTCCCTATGCCGTGCACGTGCGCCGTTCGGAGTTCGACGAGCTGCTGTTCCGCCACGCCGGCAAGCGCGGCGCGCGCACCTTCGAGGGCCGGCGCGTCACCGGCGTCGACATGGACGCGGGCAAGGGCACGCCCGACAACCGGGCGCTGGTGAAGGTCAAGGCCGACGACGGCACCGAGACCGAATGGCGCCCGCGCTTCGTGATCGACGCCAGCGGGCGCGACACGCTGCTGTCGAACCAGTTCGACGCCAAGCAGCGCAACCGCAAGCATGCGAGCGCGGCGCTGTACGGCCACTTCGCCAACGCCGAGCGCCGGCCGGGCCGCTTCGAGGGCAACATCTCGCTCTTCTGGTTCGACCACGGCTGGTTCTGGTACATCCCGCTGAAGGACGGCACCGTGAGCGTGGGCGCCGTGGCCTCGCCGGCCTATTTCAAGCGGCGCCAGGGTGCGTCGCTCGAGGACTTCCTGATGCAGACCATCGCGCTGGCGCCCAAGCTGGCCGCGCGGCTGAAGAACGCCACGCTGATGGAAGGCGCCACCACCACCGGCAACTACGCCTACGACTCCAAGTTCTGCCGCGGCGACCGCTTCATGATGGTGGGCGATGCCTATGCCTTCGTCGACCCGATGTTCTCCTCGGGCGTGTACCTGGCGATGAACAGCGGCTTCGAGGCCGCGACCTGCGCCGACCACTGGCTCAAGGGCGAGGCGAAGGAGGCCGAGAAGGCCTTCCGCCATTACGAGAAGGTGATGAAGCACGGGCCGAAGATGTTCTCGTGGTTCATCTACCGCATCACCTCGCCCGCCATCCGCCGCCTGTTCATGGCGCCGCGCAACATCTGGCGCATGCAGGAGGCGCTCTTGTCCATCCTGGCCGGCGACCTGTTCCGCAACACGCCCATCGGGCCGCGCTTCTGGGGGTTCAAGGTGACGTACTACGCGTCGTGCCTGGGCATCCTGCCGCAGGCCGTGAAGACCTGGGCATGGCGCCGGCGCAATCTCAAAGAGTCTCTGGGAGCTGCAAAGAGCTGATTCCTGCGGCGAGGCCGCGCGGGGCATTCGGGGCGCGCTCGCGCCGACGGGGCACCTTGCTCCGCGAATGTCCCCCGGCCTGCGGCCTCCTCCTTGATTTCGCTGCGCAAGGCACCCCATCGACACGAGCGTTGTTCGCAAGGGTCGTTGATCGGCCGCACACCCGCAGCGTGTCCCGTGACCAGGACACTGGGTGCTTCCCGCAGCGAAATCAAGGAGGAGGGGCGAAGCCCCGGGGGACATTCGCGGAGGGAAGTACCCGGTGGCCTGGGCACGTTCCCCGAATGACCCCGCCACCTGATGCTCAGTCCGGCGTGACCGTGTGCTGTGCCAGCGCCTCCAGCGCCTTCACCAGCGCCGAGTGGTCCAGCTGGCCGTAGCCCATCGCCGCGCAGGCGTTCATCAGCTGTGCTGCGTTCGCGGTCTGCGGCAGCGCCACGCCCAGCGAACGGGCGCTTTGCATCGCCAGGTTCAGGTCCTTCTGGTGCAGCGCGATGCGGAAGCCCGGCGCGAAGGTGCGCTTGATCATGCGTTCGCCGTGCACTTCAAGGATGCGCGAGCTGGCGAAGCCGCCCATCAGCGCCTGGCGCACCTTGGCGGGGTCGGCGCCGGCCTTCGAGGCGAACACCAGCGCTTCGCTCACGGCGGCGATGTTCAGCGCCACGATGATCTGGTTGGCCACCTTGCAGACCTGGCCATCGCCCGCGCCGCCCACCAGCGTCACGTTCTTGCCCATCTTGTCCAGCAGCGGCTTCACGCGGCCGAAGGTGCCTTCGTCGCCGCCGCACATGATCGTCAGGCTCGCGGCCTTGGCGCCCACTTCGCCGCCCGAGACCGGCGCGTCGATGTAGCCGGCGCCCAGCGCCACGATGCGGCGCGCGAATTCCTTGGTGGCGATCGGGTCGATGGAGCTGCAGTCCACCACGATCTTGCCCTGCGAACCCTTCAGGCCGTCGGCCACGCCTTCCGCGCCGGGTGCGCCGAACAGCACCTTCTCCACGTCCGGCGTGTCGGGCACCATGATGAAAACGATGTCGGCCTTGCGCGCCACTTCGGCGGCCGAGCCGCAGATGGTGGCCTTGGAGACGAAGGGCTCCGGCGTGTTGCCGTGCGTGTTCACGAAGAGCTCGTGGCCTGCGTCGAGCAGGTGGCCCGCCATGGGGGCGCCCATGATGCCCAGGCCGATGAATCCGATTTTTTGTGCTGCTGCAGTGGTCATGTCTCTGTTTCCTTCGTGAACGTTCATTGCTTCTTCGTGAGGGCTTCGCGCCAGCCCAGGCCTTCCACCGTGGTGGCGCGGGGCTTGTATTCGCAGCCGATCCAGCCGTCGTAGCCCAGCGCATCGATGTGCTGGAACAGCCACGGGTAGTTGATCTCGCCCGTGCCCGGCTCGCCGCGGCCCGGGTTGTCGGCCAGCTGGATGTGGCCGATGCGCGCCAGCTGCTTGGTGAGCGTGTTGCCCAGCTCGCCTTCCATGCGCTGTGCGTGGTAGATGTCGTACTGCACGCGCAGGTTGTCCGAGCCCACCTCGTCGATCAGCGCCAGTGCCTGGTCGGTGCGCGTGAGGAAGAAGCCGGGGATGTCGAAAGTGTTGATCGGCTCGATCAGCAGGCGCAGGCCCGCGGCTTCGAGCTCGCGCGCTGCCAGGCGCAGGTTCTCGACCACGGTCTTGTGCGCGGCGTCGGCGCTCACGCCCGCCGGCACCTTGCCGACCAGGCAGTTGAGCTGCGGGCAGCCCAGCGCCGTGGCGTAGTCGATGGCCAGAGCGATGCCTTCGCGGAACTCGCCGGTGCGGTCCGGGTGGCAGGCGATGCCGCGCTCGCCCTTGTCCCAGTCGCCGGCCGGCAGGTTGTGCAGCACCTGCTGCAGGCCATTGGCGCGCAGGGCGGCCACGAGTTCCTTCTTGTCGAAGGGGTAGGGGAAGAGGTACTCCACCGCCTTGAAGCCGGCCTTGGCGGCCGCCTCGAAGCGCTGCATGAACGGCAGCTCGGTGAAGAGCATCGTGAGATTGGCTGCGAACTTGGGCATGTGTCTTGTCTCCTCGGTCAGTCCAGCATCGCCACCGCGAGGGCGGTCGGTGCGTCGGCCGTGCTTTCGGCCAGCGGTTCGAATTCGTTGATGGCGTCGATCTCGGTGCCCATCGCGATGTTGGTCACGCGCTCGAGCATCACCTCGATGACGACCGGCACCTGGAATTCCGCCATGAGCGCTTCGGCGCGGGCGATGGCGGGTGCCATCTCTTCCTGCTTGTGCACGCGGATCGCCTTGCAGCCCAGGCCCTCGACCACCTTGAGGTGATCGACGCCGTAGCTGCCTTCGATGCCGGCGTCGGCCGGTGCGTTGATGTTGTCGAAGGCCAGCTGCACGCAGTAGTCCATCTCGAAGCCGCGCTGCGACTGACGGATCAGGCCGAGGTACGAGTTGTTGACCACGATGTGCAGGTAGGGCAGCTTGAACTGCGCGCCCACGGCCAACTCTTCGATCATGAACTGGAAGTCGTAGTCGCCCGAGAGCGCGACGATCTTGCGCGTCGGGTCGGCGGCGCGCACGCCCAGCGCGGCGGGAATGGTCCAGCCCAGCGGGCCGGCCTGGCCGCAGTTGATCCAGTGGCGCGGGTTGTACACGTGCAGGAACTGCGCGGCCGCGATCTGCGACAGGCCGATGGTGCTCACGTAGCAGGTGTCGCGCTCCAGGTGGTTGTTCATGCACTGGTACACGCGCTGCGGCTTCATCGGCACGGTGTCGAAGTTGGTCTTGCGCAGCAAGGTCTTCTTGCGCTCGCGGCATTCGCCGGCCCAGGCGCCACGGTCGGTGAGCTTGCCGGCGGCCTTCATTTCCTCGGCCACTTCGACGAAGAGTTCGAGCGCGGCCTTGGCGTCGGAGACGATGCCGAAGTCGGGCGTGAACACGCGGCCGATCTGCGTGGGCTCGATGTCCACGTGCACGAAGGTGCGGCCCTTGGTGTAGACGTCGACCGAGCCGGTGTGACGGTTGGCCCAGCGGTTGCCGATGCCCAGCACGAAGTCCGACGCGAGCACGGTGGCGTTGCCGTAGCGGTGGCTGGTCTGCAGGCCGCACATGCCGGCCATGAGCGGGTGGTCGTCGGGAATGGCGCCCCAGCCCATGAGCGTGGGGATCACCGGCACGCCGGTGGCTTCGGCAAAGCGCACGAGCAGCTCGGACGCGTCGGCGTTGATGATGCCGCCGCCGGCCACGATGAGCGGGCGCTCGGCCGCCTGCATCATGCCGATGGCCTTCTCGATCTGGGCGCGCGTGGCGGCCGGCTTGTAGGGCTTGAGGGGCTCGTAGGCGTCGATGTCGAACTCGATCTGCGCCATCTGCACGTCGAAGGGCAGGTCGATGAGCACGGGGCCGGGGCGGCCCGAGCGCATGAGGTGGAAGGCCTGCTGGAACACCTGCGGCACCTGGCCGGGTTCGCGCACGGTGACCGACCACTTGGTGACGGGCTTGGAGATCGACTCGATGTCGACCGCCTGGAAGTCTTCCTTGTACAGGCGGGCGCGCGGTGCCTGGCCGGTGATGCAGAGAATGGGAATGGAATCGGCCCAGGCCGAGTACAGGCCCGTGATCATGTCGGTGCCCGCCGGGCCCGAGGTGCCGATGCACACGCCGATGTTGCCGGCCACGGCGCGGGTGTAGCCCTCGGCCATGTGCGAGGCGCCCTCGACGTGGCGCGCGAGGATGTGCGAGATGCTGCCGCGCTGGCGCAGGGCCGAGTACAACGGGTTGATTGCTGCGCCCGGCACGCCGAAGGCCTGCGTCACGCCTTCTTTTTCCATCACCAGAACTGCGGCCTGGACCGCTGTCATCTTTGCCATTTGAAAGTCTCCTTGAGGTGGCCTCACTGTAGGAAGCGGGGCGCATTCCAAGAAGACGGCTGGGGGCCATAAAACCTATTCCATGGCGGAATAAGTGACTACCATCCGGCCATGGACCGTCTACTGGCTATGGAAATGTTCGTGCGGGTCGTCGAGACGGGGAGCTTCTCGAAGGCGGCGCGCGAGTTCAACACCACGCAACCTACCGTGACCAAGCAGGTCGCGGCCACGGAGGCGCGCCTGAAGGTGCGGCTGCTCAACCGCAACACGCGCGGCGTGAGCCTCACGGAACCGGGCGCGCTGTACTACGAGAAGTGCAAGACCATCGTGCGCGACGCGGAGGAGGCCGACAGCATCGTGCAGCTGCGCCAGAACCAGGCGCAGGGGCTGTTGCGCGTGGGCACGTCGGTGGCCTTCGGGCGGCGCGTGGTGGTGCCGCTGGCGCTGGAGTACATGCGCCGGCATCCGCAGGTGCAGCTCGACCTGAGCTTCGAGGACCGCTATGTCGACCTCATCGCGCAGGGCATCGACGTGGCGATCCGCATGGGCAAGCTGGCCGATTCGTCACTGGGGGCGCGCTACCTGGGCGCGAACCCGTGGGTCATGGTGGCGTCGCCGGCCTATTTGAAAAAACATGGAACGCCCAAGCGCGCGCAGGACCTGAGTGCGCATGTGGCGCTGATCTACAGCAGCGTGGTGGGCGATGAGTTCTGGCGCATGCACACGCCGCGCGGGGAGCCGGTGACGGTGCCGGTGTCGGGGCGCTTCCGGTCGAACAACCTGTCGGCTGTGCTGGCTGCGGCGCGCGACGGGTTGGGCATTGCGTTGATGCCACGCTACGTGGCGAGTGAGTCGCTGGCTGCGGGGAAGGTGAACGCCGTCCTTGGGGACCATGCGCTGCCTGAGCAGGAGATTCACGCGGTGTTTCCTTCGCCCAAGTTGGTGCCGGGGAAGGTGTCGGGGTTCGTGGCGTTCCTGCAGGGGCGCTTTGACGAGGGGTGGTGGGAGGCCTGAGCCGCTTGTCCAGGGCGCGTGCCCAGGCCACCGGGTACTTCCCTCCGCGAATGTCCCCCGGCCTGCGGCCTCCTCCTTGATTTCGCTGCGGGAAGCACCCAGTGTCCTGGGCACAGGGCACGCTGTGGGGGAGCGGAACCGTCAGGCTGCCAGCCGTTGTGCTGCCCGCCCAGCAGGCCGCGCCAACCCGAGGTGGTCGCGCAACGTGCGCCCCTCGTATTCCGTGCGAAAGATGCCTCGCTTCTGCAGGATCGGCACCACGCCGTCCACGAAGTCCTGCAGCCCATGCGGCAGCGCGTCGGGCATCAGGTTGAACCCGTCCGCCGCGCCGCCCCTGAACCAGCGTTCGATGTCGTCGGCGATCTGCTCGGGCGTGCCGACGATCACGCGGTGCCCGCCGCCGCCTGCGAGTTCGCGGATCAGCTGGCGCACCGTGTAGCCGTGCGTGCGACCGGCCGCGACCACGGCGTTGAAGAAGGTGTGGTTCCCGTTGCCGTTGCCGGGCAGCGGCAGGTCGTCGGGCAGGCGCTCGTCGAGCTTGAGGCGGTCGGGCGTGATGCCCAGCGTGCCGGCCAGGCGCGTGAGGCTGTAGTCCCAGGGGATCAGGTCGACCAGTGCGTCGCGGCGGCGAAGCGCCTGGGCTTCGGTGGCGCCGACGATCGTGGTGAGGCCGGCCAGCACCTTCACCGCGTCGGGGCCGCGGCCCAGCTCGGCGGCGCGGGTCTTGAGGGCGCGTGCGTAGGCCTGCGATTCTTCGAAGGATTGCGAGGCGGAGAACACGGCTTCGGCATGGCGCGATGCGAGCTCGCGCCCGTCGGCCGAGGCGCCGGCCTGCACCAGCACCGGGTGGCCCTGCGGCGGGCGCGGCAGGTTCAGTGGGCCCTGCACCGCGAAGTGCTCGCCGCGGTGCGCAAGGGCGTGCACCTTGGCCGGGTCGATGAAGCGGCCGGCGGCCTTGTCGCCGACGAAGGCGTCGTCTTCCCAGCTGTCCCACAGCGCCTTGACGATGTCGGCGAACTCGGAGGCGCGGGCGTAGCGCTTGGCATGGTCGGGCGTCGTGTCCAGGCCGAAGTTGCGCGCCGAGGGCAGGTCGGCCGTGGTCACCATGTTCCAGCCGGCGCGGCCGGCGCTCACGTGGTCGAGCGTGGCGAAGCGGCGCGCGAGGTTGTAGGGCTCGTTGTAGCTGGTGGAAGCGGTGGCGATGAGGCCGATGTGCGTGGTCGCGGCGGCCACGCAGGCCAGCAGGATGGTGGGCTCCAGCGCGGTGATCGGGCGGAAGTGGATCTGGTCGACGATGGCCGCGTTGTCGGCCAGGAACACGGCGTCGAGCTTGGCGGCCTCGGCGATCTGCGCGGTGCGGATGTAGTGCTGGATGTCGGCGAACGCCCACGGGTCGCTCTCGGGCAGGCGCCAGGCCGAAGGCACGAAGCCCGAGTGCAGGATGTTGACGTTGAGGTGCAGCTGCCTGCGCGGCGTGGAGTTGTTGTGATTGCTCATTGGCTGAAATAGTCCGGCAGCCGGTAGCCCGCCCACACGGGGTTGGCCTTGAAGAACTTCTGGAATTCGGGCGACTGGTAGGCGGTGGCGATGTCCTTTGCGAACTTCGCGTGCTCGTTGCTGCGCTTGACGGCCACCACGTTGACGTAGGGCAGCGTCATGTCTTCGAGCTTCAGCGCCTCGGTGAGCTTCAGGCCCGAGGCCACGGCGAAGTTGCCCTGCACGGCCGCGAGGTCGGCATCGGCCAGCGAGCGCGGTGCCTGCGCGGCGTCCAGCGGAACGATCTTCAGGCGCTTGGGGTTGCTCGCGATGTCGCGCTCCGACACGCTCAGCGGACTCACGCCCGGCTTGAGCGTCACCCAGCCGATGGCCGCGAGGATGTTGAGTGCGCGCGCCGCATTCACCGGGTCGGCCGGCAGCGTGACGGTGGCGCCGTCGGGCACGGTGTCGAGCGTCTTGTGGCGGCGCGAATACAGGCCCATGGGCGGCGTCGGCACATGCACCACGGGCACGAGGTCGAAGCCCTGCTGCTTGTTGGTGGCGTTCAGGTACAGCGAGTGCTGGAAGATGTTGGCGTCGATCTGCCCGCGCTCCACGGCGTCGTTGGGCTGCACGCCCTGGCTGAACTCGACGTACTTGATGCTGTAGCCCAGCTTCTTCAACTGGGGCTCGATGCCGTGGGTGAAGGCGTCGCGGTAGGGGCCCGGCATGAAGCCGACGCGCAGGTCGTCCGCGTGGGCGGGGGCCAGCAGCAGCAGGCTCAGTGCGAGCCCGCCGGACAGCGGGGCGAGGCGGCGCAGCCACGAGGGCGCGCGCGAAAGGGAAGGCATGGCGACAACTCCGGGAGACGGCAAGGGGAGTCGGGCACTCTAGGACGCACGCTGCGCGCTGCGAACGAAGATTTGCGCGCTTGCATATCCGCAGGCCGGATAAACCGCGCCGGCTTTTGTAGGATGCGCCCCATGACCCTGCACATCGGAATCGTCGGCTGCTCCGCCGAAGGCGCGGCCCTTTGCTACAAGACCATCTGCATCGAGGGTGCGGCGCTGCTCGGCCCGCACGCGCACCCCGAGGTGTCGATGCACACGCCCTCGCTCGCGGAGTACACGCGCTGCCTGGACGGGGGCGATCTGGCGGGCGTGGGCGAGTTGATGCTCGGCTCCGCGCACAAGCTCGCCGCGGCGGGCGCGGATTTCCTGATCTGCCCCGACAACACGATCCACCAGGCCTTCGACCACGTGGCGCCGCGCTCGCCGCGGCCGTGGCTGCACATCGCCGAGGTGGTGGCCGACGAGGCCGTGCGCCGGGGCTTTCGCCGCATCGGCATCACGGGCACGCGCTGGCTGACCGACAGCGAGGTGTATCCCGAGAAGCTCTCGGCGCGCGGCCTTGAATACGTGCGCCCCACGATCGAAGAGCGCGCCGAGATCGGCCGGATCATCATGGACGAGCTGGTCTGCGGCATCTTCAGGCCCGAGGCCGTAACCACCTTCCAGCGCGTGATGCAGCGCCTGAAGGACGCGGAGGGCTGCGATGCGGTCGTGCTCGGCTGCACCGAGATCCCGCTGATCATGAGCGACGCGAATTCGCCGCTGCCGACGCTGGATTCGACGCGGCTCTTGGCGCGCGCGGCCTTGCGCCGCGCCACGCAGAAGTCAAACTAGGCCAGGAAGTCCTCGATCAGCTGCGCCACGCGCTGCGGCTGGTCGTGGTGCAGCATGTGGCCCGCGTCGTCGAGCTGCTCGATGCGCACCGAAGGCACGGACTTCAGCCGCTCGTGGAACTCGGCGAGCGTGTAGCGGGCCTTCCACCAGCCGTGCAGGCTGTCGTCCGAGGCCTCGACCATCAGCGTCGGCGCGGTGATGCGCGCGTACAGCGCGAGCGTCTCGTCGACGCGGAAGATGTTGGCGTTGACGATCTTGTGCGCGGCCTCGCCGAGGATCTGCCAGCGCGTGTTGCCGTCGGCCTGGGCCTGCGGCGCCGACCAGTGGCCGGCCAGCCAGTCGGCCCTGTCCTGCGTGAGGCGCGGGTTGGTCTTCATGAGGCGGCGCGCGACGCCGTCCACCGCCGAATAGCCCGCGAGCGCCTTCTCGCCGCGGTGCAGGCCCTTGAGCTCGTCGATCCACTGGCCGTAGCGCGCGGGCGCCTCGGCGGGCTGGCGCGCGGGCATGCCGAAGCCCTCGAGGTTGACGAGGCGGCGGATGCGCGCCGGGCGCACGCCCGCGTAGTGCATGGCAACGTTGCCGCCCATGCTGTGGCCGACGAGGTCGACCGGGCGGGCACTTTCTCCGTCCTGGCCTTCACCGGCATAGTGGTCGAGCAGCCATTCGAGGTCGGCCAGGTAGTCGGGCAGCCAGTAGTTGTCGACGCCACCGCCGTCGGTGAGGCCGAAGCCGCGCCAGTCGGGGGCGATGATGAAGCGGTCGTCCTTCAGCGCATCGACCACGAACTGCCAGGAGGCCGCCACGTCCATCCAGCCATGCACCAGCACCAGCGGCGGGCGCTCGCTCGACGGTTGCCCCCAGAGGCGGACGTGGTAGTTCAGGTTGCGCACGGGCACGAATTCGCTGCGCGAGGGGCGGAGGGCTTGGTACATATGGCGCTCGATGATACGGAGAGGCCGCGCCGCGCGCAGTCCGCCACAGGACAGGGCGGCGCTCGGTTTCTCGGGGCCGGGGCAGCGCCTGCCGCGCGGGCGCGCTAGCATTCCGCGCATGAAAAAGATTCCACTCGGTCAGAGCGACCTCCACGTCACCCCGATCTGCCTCGGCACCATGACTTTCGGCGAACAGGTCGACGAGCCAACGGCCCACGCCGTCCTGAACCGCTCGCTCGAGCGCGGCGTCGACTTCATCGACACGGCCGAGATGTACGCGGTGCCGGCAAGCAAGGAAACCTGCGGCGCGACCGAAACCATCATCGGCAACTGGTTTGCGGCCAACCCCGGCACGCGCCAGAAGATCACGCTGGCGACCAAGGTGGCCGGCCCCTCGCGCGGCATGCCCTGGGTGCGCGAAGGCACGGGCATGACGGCGGCCGACATCGAGGCCTCGTGCCACGGCAGCCTGCGCCGCCTGCAGACCGACGTGATCGACCTGTACCAGATCCACTGGCCCGAGCGCCACGTGCCGGTGTTCGGCAACATCCACTACAACCCCGAGAAGGAAACCTCGCAGACGCCGATCCACGACCAGCTCGAGGCGCTGGGCAAGCTGGTGAAGGCGGGCAAGGTGCGCACCATCGGCCTGTCGAACGAGACGCCCTACGGCGTGCACGAGTTCGTGCGGCTGGCCGAACAGCACGGGCTGCCGCGCGTGGTGTCGGTGCAGAACGTCTACAACCTGGTGAGCCGCGCGCACGAGAACGCGCTCGACGAGACCATGCACCGGCTCGGCGTGTCGCTGCTGGCCTACTCGCCGCTGGCCTTCGGCTTGCTGACGGGCAAGTACGACCAGAGCGGCATCGAAGGCCCCGACGCGCCCAAGGGCGCGCGCATCTCGAGCTACGAGTCGGTGCGCAAGCAGCGCTGGGGCAAGCCCGACGCGCTGCGCGCGGCGCGGCGCTACAACCAGCTCGCACGCGACCACGGCCTGAGCCCCACGCAGCTCGCGCTGGCCTTCTGCTACACCAAGTGGCAGGTGGCGAGCACGATCATCGGCGTGACCTCGGTGGCGCAGCTCGACGAAGACCTGGACGCCTACGGCACCACGCTGTCGGCCGAGGTGCTGGCTGAGATCGACAAGATCCGCCTGGACATCCGCGACCCCGCCGCCTGACCCGAACAAGTGAGCAAGTGAGCAAGAAAGCCCACGTTTCCGAGACGCCCGCCACCCAGCTGCTGCGGGCGAACAAGGTCGCCTTCACCGAGCACCCCTACGAGTACTTGGAGCACGGCGGCGCCCAGCACAGCGCGCAGGTGCTGGGCTTCGACCCGTTCACCGTGGTCAAGACCCTGGTGATGCAGGACCAGGACGCCAAACCGCTGATCGTGCTGATGCACGGCAACCGCACGGTCTCGACCAAGAACCTCGCGCGGCAGATCGGCGCCAAGTCGGTCGAGCCCTGCAAGCCCGAGGTGGCGCAGCGCCACAGCGGCTACATGGTGGGCGGCACCTCGCCCTTCGGCACGCGGCGCGAGATGCCGGTCTACATCGAGTCGAGCGTGCTCGAACTGCCGAAGATCGCGATCAACGGCGGGCGGCGCGGCTACCTCGTGGGCATCGATCCGCAGGTGTGCGTGACGCTCCTGGGCGCCAAGCCCGTGCAGTGCGCGCTGGCAGAATAGCCGGCGTTTGCTTTTTCCCGCCGGGCGTGCAGGCCGGCGGCGCACAACAACAATCCGTTCCCCGGAGACCCGCCTTGAGTTTCGATCTGCCTTCCCTCCTTGCCATCGTGGCGTCGTACCTGATCGGTTCGCTGTCGTTTGCGGTCATCGTGAGCAAGTCGCTCGGCATGGCCGATCCGCGCAGCTACGGCAGCGGCAACCCCGGTGCCACCAACGTGCTGCGCTCGGGCAACAAGGGCGCCGCGTTGGCCACCTTGCTGCTCGACGCGGCGAAGGGCTGGCTGCCGGTGTTCCTGATCCGCCAGTTCGGCGCGCAGTGGGGGCTGGGCGAGGGCGTGGCGGCGCTGGCGGGCCTGGCGGCCTTCCTGGGCCACCTGTACCCGGTGTTCTTCAGCTTCCAGGGCGGCAAGGGCGTGGCCACGGCCGCCGGCGTGCTGGTGGGCATCGCACCCTGGCTGGGGCTGGCCACGGGCGCGACCTGGCTGATCATCGCGATTTTCTTCCGCTATTCGTCGCTGTCGTCGCTGGTGGCGGCGTTCTTCGCGCCGGCCTACTACCTGCTGGGTGGAAACATTGCGTGGCCACTCGACCGCACGGTGCTGATTGCGATCATCATCATGAGTCTGCTGCTGATCTGGCGGCACCGCGAAAACATCCGCCGGCTCGCGGCCGGCACGGAGTCGAAACTCGGCTCGAAGAAAAAGGCTTGAACTCACCATGGCATCCATCACCCGCTTCCACGTCGGCCCGCGTCTGTCCGAGACCGCGGTGCACAACGGCACCATCTACCTCGCGGGCCAGGTGCCCGACGACACCACGCAGGACATCCGCGGCCAGACCGCGCAGGTGCTCGGCATGGTCGACCGCCTGCTGGCCGAGGCCGGCAGCGACAAGTCGCGCATCCTCATGACGCAGATCTTCCTGGCCGACATCGGCGACATCGGCGCCATGAACGAGGTGTGGGATGCGTGGATTCCGGCCGGCAACACGCCGCCGCGCGCGACCGTGGAGGCCAAGATGGCCAACGCGGCCTACAAGATCGAGATCGTCGTCACGGCCGCACAGGCCTGAGGCCGGATCGGGAGCGGTCTCAGTACCGCTTCTCGAGAATCATCTCGTCGGCATCGCGCCGCATCGAGAAGCGATTGAGAAAGCTGTTGCCCAGCAGCACGAAGGGCATGGGTTGCTGCGAGACGATGGCGTCGATGTCGTAGACCTCGACGTCGCCCACGCGCACGCTTTGCAGCCGCAGCCTGTAGCCCGCAGCGTTGCCGTTGGCCGTGCGCATCTGCACCGGCTGCCCCTTGCTGTAATCGAGCCCGATGCGCTGGGCATCGACCGCCGACAGCGCGATGGTGGTCGCACCGGTATCGAGCATGAAGGTGACGGCGCGGCCGTTGATCTGGCCCTGCGTCATGTAGTGGCCCCGGCTGTCGGCCTGCAGCACGATGCGGTTGCCGCCGCTGCCGGCAATGCCGCCCCGGCCGATGCTCACGGGCGAATCCATGCGCAGCGAAAAGCGCTTGCCCGCCGATTCGACCACCGCCTGGTCGGCCTGCAGCGACACGAGCTTGACGCCCTGGAAGGTCTCCCCGACCGCCACCGTCTTGGGCGGCGCGCCGTTCACGATGAGGATGGCGCGGCTGCCGATGGAGCCGGTCAGCGTGACCGAGTCGGCGGCGTGCGCCGCCATGGCCGCGGCCGCCCACAGCGCCGCGACGAGGAGCGCCTTCATGCGCGGGTCAGTCGCGGAAGTTGTTGAAGGACAGCGGCATGTCGGGCACGTCCTTCTTGATGAGGGCCATGGCGGCCTGCAGGTCGTCGCGCTTGGCGCCGGTGATGCGCACGGCGTCGCCCTGGATCGCGGCCTGCACCTTGAGCTTGCTGTCCTTGACGATGCGGGTGATCTTCTTGGCCTGCTCGGTCTCGATGCCGTTCTTGATCTTGATGACCTGCTTGACCTTGTCGCCGCCCATCTTCTGGACGTCGCCCTTGTCGAGGAAACGCACGTCGACGCTGCGCTTGGTGAGCTTGTTGCGAAGGATGTCTTCGACCTGCACGAGCTGGAACTCGGCGTCGCCGATCATGGTGATCTCCTTGTCCTTGAGCTCGACGGCGGCGGCGGTGCCCTTGAAATCGAAGCGCGTGCCGATTTCCTTGGCGGTGTTTTCGACCGCATTCTTCACTTCGGGCAGATTGGGCTCGCAGACGGTATCGAAAGACGGCATAGGCTCTCCTGGACGCACGGGGACTGAATGCGACAATTCTCCCATGATCGTGGAGTCCAATGTCCCGCTGCAGCCCTACAACAGCTTCGGCATCGTCGCGCGCGCGCAGCACCTGGCGCGCATCACCAGCGAGGCCGACCTGGCCGCGCTGCACGCCGATCCGGCCTGGCGCGACGAACCCCGTTTCGTGCTCGGCGGCGGCAGCAACATCGTGCTCACGGGCGACGTCAAGCCGCTGGTGCTGAAGGTCGAGATCAAGGGGCGCCGGCTGGCCGAAGAGACGCCGCGCGCCTGGATCGTCGAGGCCGGCGCCGGCGAAACCTGGCACGACACCGTCGAATGGATGGTGCGCAGCGGCTACCCGGGGCTGGAAAACCTGGCGCTCATTCCCGGTACCGTGGGCGGCGCGCCGGTGCAGAACATCGGCGCCTACGGCGTCGAGCTGCAGGACCGCTTCGACTCGCTCGACGCCTTCGACCTCGAAACCGGCCGCGCCTTCACGCTCGACGCGGCGCAGTGCGCCTTCGGCTACCGCGATTCGGTCTTCAAGCATGTGCGCAGCGGCCCGAACGATTTCGGCCTGGCGGGCCGCGCGGTCATCACGCGGGTGCGCTTCCGGCTGCCCAAGCCGTGGAAGCCGGTGGTCGGCTACCTCGACCTCGAGCGAAAGATGGAAGAAACCGGCAA
Source organism: Variovorax sp. V35 (assembly GCF_041154465.1). Taxonomy (NCBI): domain Bacteria; kingdom Pseudomonadati; phylum Pseudomonadota; class Betaproteobacteria; order Burkholderiales; family Comamonadaceae; genus Variovorax; species Variovorax sp. V35. The sequence continues at coordinate 5,346,731 of NZ_AP028666.1, read as the reverse complement.
TTTCACGCCCAGCGCGGTGGACATCTTCGAGTGGATCTGCGCCATCCGCCGCGCCAAGCTGCCCGACTGGCGCGTGCTGGGCAACGCCGGCAGCTTCTTCAAGAACCCGACGGTCACGCCTGAGCAGTGCGCCGACATCATCGCGCGCGACCCGAAGATCGTTCACTACCCGATGGACGACGGCAGCATCAAGCTCGCGGCCGGCTGGCTCATCGACGCCTGCGGCTGGAAGGGCAAGTCGGTGGGCAACGCCGGCGTGTACGAAAAGCAGGCGCTGGTGCTGGTCAACCGCGGCGGCTCGGCCAACCCGGTGACCGGCGGCGAGGTGATGACGCTGGCCAAGGCGATCCAGACCAGCGTGTACGAGCGCTTCGGCATCCGATTGGAGCCGGAGCCGGTGGTGGTCTGACGCGGTGGATCTCGATTTCCTGCACCTGAACTACCGCCGGCGCATCGCCGTGCTGGGCTGGGCGCAGCTTGCCGTCATCGTGGCGGGCATCGCCTCGGTGTTCCTGGTGCGGGCGGGCTGGTGGGGGTCGGTGCTGCTGATCCTCGCGGCCCTCTTATTCGCGGGGCTCCTGAGCCAGATCGAACTCAGCCTGCGCCGCCAGTTCATCCGCGAGGCCCGGCTGCCGCCGTTCCTGATCGGCAAGCTCCGCGCGGCGCACCCGCAACTGAGCCGACGCGACGCCGAGTTGGTGCTGCGCGGGCTGCGGCAGTTCTTCATGGCGTACCTGCGCAGCAACCTCAAGTTCGTCGCCATGCCCTCGCGGGTGGTCGACACGGCCTGGCACGAGTTCATCCTGCACACGCAGGGCTACCAGACCTGGTGCCAGGCGGCCTTCGGGCGCCTGCTGCACCACAGCCCGGCCGAGGTACTGGGGCAGGACGCGCGGCGCAACGACGGCCTGCGCCGCACCTGGTACTGGGCCTGCAAGGAAGAAAGCATCGACCCGCGTAATCCGGCGCGACTGCCGCTGCTGTTTGCGCTGGACATCAAGTTTGCGATTGCGGACGGCTTTCACTACATCCCCGATTGCCGGGCGATCGAGCGCGCAACGGGCACCGACGCGCACTGCGGCTCGAGCTTCGGCGATTCGTCGTCCGACGGCGGCAGCTCGGGCGATGCCGGAGGCTTCGGCGGCAGCGAGGCGAGCGGGAGCGGCGATGGCGGCTCCAGCGACGGCGGTGGCGCGTCCGATGGGGGCGGTGGATGCGGTGGCGGGTGCGGAGGAGGCGGCGACTGACGCCGGGTGCACTTCCCAAAGAAAAACGGGCCCCGAGGGGCCCGTTGTCATTGCTGCCCTTGCGATTGGCAAGGGCAGCGAAGGGATCGATCAGCTCGCGTCGCCGTCGTTCGCCAGCTTCGGCAGCGAGGCGCCTTCGCCCGACGACAGCAGGCCGACCTGCGTGTAGATGGCGAGCTTTTCGCGCGTGTCGACGATGTCCAGGTTGCGCATCGTGAGTTGGCCGATGCGGTCCAGCGGCGTGAACGCGCCTTCGACCTTTTCCATGCTCAGGCGCTCGGGCTTGTACGTGAGGTTGGCCGATTCGGTGTTCAGGATCGAGTAGTCGTTGCCGCGGCGCAGCTCGACCGTCACTTCGCCGGTGATGGCGCGCGCCACCCAGCGCTGGGCCGTTTCACGCAGCATGATGGCCTGCGGGTCGAACCAGCGGCCCTGGTACAGCAGGCGGCCCAGGCGGCGGCCGTTGTCGCGGTACTGCTCGATGGTGTCTTCGTTGTGGATGCCGGTGACCAGGCGCTCGTAGGCGATGAACAGCAGCGCCAGGCCGGGGGCCTCGTAGATGCCGCGGCTCTTGGCCTCGATGATGCGGTTCTCGATTTGGTCGCTCATGCCCAGGCCGTGGCGACCGCCGATGCGGTTGGCTTCGAGGATCAGCTCGACCAGGTTCGTGTAGCGCACGCCGTTCAGCGCGACGGGCACGCCTTCCTCGAAGCGCACCGAGACGGTTTCGCGCTTGACTTCGACTTCGTCCTTCCAGAAGGCCACGCCCATGATGGGCTGCACGATCTGCATGCCGCTGTTCAGGTGCTCGAGGTCTTTGGCCTCGTGCGTGGCGCCCAGCATGTTCGAGTCGGTCGAGTAGGCCTTCTCGGACGACATCTTGTAGGCGAAGCCGGCCTTTTGCATGAACGCCGACATTTCGGCGCGGCCGCCCAGCTCGTCGATGAAGACCTGATCGAGCCAGGGCTTGTAGATCTTCAGCGCGGGGTTGGTGAGCAGGCCGTAGCGATAGAAGCGCTCGATGTCGTTGCCCTTGTAGGTGCTGCCGTCGCCCCAGATGTGGACGTCGTCTTCCTTCATGGCCGACACCAGCATGGTGCCCGTCACCGCGCGGCCCAGCGGCGTGGTGTTGAAGTAGGTGACGCCGGCGGTGGTCACGTGGAAGGCGCCGGCCTGCAGGGCGGCGATGCCTTCGTTGGCCAGCTGCGCGCGGCAGTCGATCAGGCGGGCGTTCTCGGCGCCGTAGAGCATCGCCTTGCGCGGGATCTCGTCGTAGTCGGGCTCGTCGGGCTGGCCGAGGTTGGCGGTGTAGGCGTAGGGGACCGCGCCCTTGAGCTTCATCCAGTGCAGCGCCGCACTGGTGTCCAGGCCGCCCGAGAAGGCGATGCCGACCTTCTGGCCGGCGGGAACGTTTTGGAGAATGGTCGACATGTCAGGGGTTCCGTTTCAACCGAAGTGGCAGATGTAGCTGTAGGGCTCGCCGCTCACGCGGATCTGGAAACTCGAATTGCCCGGGATGCTGAACTTCTGGCCGGGGCCCGAGGCGACCCATTCGCTGGTGCCCGCGAGCTGGTATTCGCAGCTGCCGCCGGTGCCTTCCATGATTTCAGGCGCGCCGGTGTTGAAGGTGAGGGTGGAGGGCAGGACCACGCCGACCGATTTCTTGGTGCCGTCCGCCAGGGTGAGGTTGTGGCTCACGCACTTGCCGTCGAAATACACATTGGCCTTGGTGGCCACTGCGGCGCTGTTGATGGTGTCGGTAGTCGTCGTCATTGGATGGATGGCGCCGGCGCCTGCGCGTTCGGCGGATCGAGGGACGCGCCGCGGCAGCAGCACCCCCGGGGGTTGGAGAAGCCCTCGATTTTAGGGGCTCGGGCGAGCCGGCCCGCCGTGGGGGAACTCAGTAGCGCCAGCCGTGGCGATGGCCGCCCCATCCGCGGTAGCCACGGTAGTAGCCGCCACCGCCCCAGCCGCGCGAATAACCCAGGTTCAGCGAGATGCCGACCGGCGGGTAGACGTAGGGCTGCGCATACGGGTAGGTGTAGGCGGGTTGCACGTAGACGGGCGGGGCATACACCGGGGCCGGCTGCACGTAGACCGGCGCGGGCGCGTTGGACACCACCACGCCGGGTTCGGGTACGACGCTGTCCCAAGGGGAGTTGGCGCCTTGCTGGTACGGGTACTGCCCCTGCTGCGGGTACTGTTCCGGGTACTGCGGGCCGTTGTTGGCCTCGACCGGGTAGGGCTGCAACTGCGACTGGGGCTGGACCGGCGCGGTGGTCACGCCCGACGTGGTCACCCCGTAGCCGCTGGCCTGGATCGGAATGGTGGCGCCCGGCCGGCTGGTGGTGCGGGTCGTGTACTGGCGGCCCTGGTATTCGTAGGTGACGTTGTAGCTGACGTCGCTGCCGGTCGTTTCGCGGATCGGCGTGGCGGAAATCACGCGCGCCTGGACCACTTGCTGGGCCTGCACGACGCTGGCGCCCGTGGCCAGCAGGCCGGCCGCCGAAAGCCCTGTGAGGATGCGAAAAACGTGTCTGTTCATGGTGTTCTCTCCTGCAGATCGCGGTTGGAGGCCGGCCGGCGGGACGGGGTTCCGGGGTTTACACGGCGTTCACAGCCCAGCTATCGGCATCGAAACCAGTCGTTACGCCCGTCTTCGGGCCCCAATCGACCACCGGCCGCTTGATCAGGCTGGGGTTGGCCAGCAGCACGGGGCGGGCCGAAGCGGCGTCGACCACGGCGTTGCGCGTGGCCTCGTCCAGCTTGCGCCAGGTGGTGCCCTTGCGGTTGACCAGCGCCTCCCAGCCGGGGGCCTGGAGCCAGCGGTCGAGCTCGGTCTCGGGCACGCCCTGTTTCTTGAAATCGTGGAAGGCGTAGGCCACGCCATGGTCGTCGAGCCAGGCGCGGGCGCGCTTGACGGTGTCGCAGTTCGGAATGCCGTATAGGGTTGTCATGGCCGCCATGATGCCGCGTGCGGCGGGTCGGCGACAATGCCGGCCTCCATGGAAACCCTGAACGACTGGCTCGCGCGCGCCGAGCACCTTCATCCCGACAAGATCGAACTCGGGCTCGATCGCGCCAAAGAAATGGCGCAGCGTCTGGGCCTGCGTTTCGACTGCCCCGTCATCACGGTGGCGGGCACCAATGGCAAGGGCTCGACCTGCGCCATGCTCGAATCGATCCTGACGCACGCGGGCTACCGCACGGCCGTGTTCACCTCGCCGCACCTGGTGCGCTTCGAGGAGCGGCTGCGGCTCAAGGGCGAGGCGGTCGATGCTTCCAAACTGATAGCAAGCTTCGAGGTGGTGGAAAAGGCGCGCGGCGACATGGCCCTGACCTACTTCGAGTTCACCACGCTCGGCATCCTGCATTGCATGATCCAGGAGAAGCCCGACGTGGCGATCCTCGAGGTCGGCCTGGGCGGCCGGCTCGACGCCGTGAACATCATCGACGCCGACTGTGCGGTCATCACCAGCATCGACCTGGACCACATGGAATACCTCGGCCCCGACCGCGAAAGCATCGGCTTCGAGAAGGCCGGCATCCTGCGCGCCGGCAAGCCCGCCATCGTGAGCGATCCGGTGCCGCCGCAAAGCGTCATCGACCGCGCCAACGCCATCGGCGCCGACCTGTGGCGCTTCGGGCACGACTTCAACGTCTCGGGCGACAAGCAGCAGTGGGGCTGGTCGGGCCGCGGCCGGCGCTACAGCGGGCTGGCCTACCCGGCGCTGCGCGGCGCCAACCAGTTGCTCAATGCGGCGGGCGTGCTCGCGGCGCTCGAGGCGCTGCGCCCGCAGCTGCCGATCACGGCGCAGGCGGTGCGCAACGGGCTCGCGATGGTCGAGCTGCCGGGCCGCTTCCAGATCGTGCCGGGCGAGCCCACGCTGGTGCTCGACGTGGCGCACAACGCCCACGCCGTCGCGGCGCTGGCCGAGAATCTCGACGCGATGGGTTTTTCGCCCACCACGCACGGCGTGTTCGGCGTCATGGCCGACAAGGACCTCGCGCCCATCCTGGCGCGCATCGGGCCGCTGATCGACCGCTGGTACTTCACCGACCTGCCCACGCCGCGCGCCGCCAAGGCCGCCGATCTGCTGGCCGCGTGGCAGGCCCAGAACACGCGCAAAGACGCCTCGGGCAGCGTGCACGCGAGCCCGATGGACGCCCTGCGCGCGGCCATCGAGCAGGCAGGTGCCACTGATAGAATCGTGGTCTTCGGATCGTTCTTCACCGTGGGTGGCGTCCTCGAAAACGGCACCCCCCGGCTGCAAGCCAAACACCTGCTGCCAGGCGGCTGATCGTCGGGCTGTCCACACCCATCCGGCACCATCGGGCACCACCTCGCTGCACTCCTCCAGGGATCGAACTTCATGGCGTTTTTCAAGTTCCGCGCGCGCGGCCCACAAGGCAACGAAGGACGCAGCGCCCCCGCGGCGGTGCCGGCGGAAAGTGTCGAATCCATGCGCCGGCGTGCGCGCCATCGGCTGCTCGGCGCGGCGGTGTTGGTGCTGGTCGGCGTGATCGGCTTCCCGCTGCTGTTCGACACCCAGCCGCGCCCCGTGCCGGTCGACATCCCGATCGAGATTCCCGACCGCAACAAGGCCAAGCCGCTGCCCGTGCCCGCCACGCCGGCACCCGCCACGAGCAGTGCGCCATCGTCGTCGTCCGACGGCAGCTCCCGCGTGGCGGCAGCCTCGTCGGCCGGCGGCATGATCACCGAGACCGCCGACGGCACCGTGATCGAGCCCGGCACGACCGTGCCCGCCACCCCGGCGGCGCCCAAGCCCGCCGTGGAGCCGAAGAAGCCCGAACCCAAGCCGGAACCCAAACCCGAGCCGAAGCCCGAACCCAAACCGGAGCCCAAGCCGGAGCCGAAAAAGCCCGAACCGAAGCCCGAGCCCAAGCCGAAGCCGGAACCCGCCAAGCCCGCCGCGAACGCCGACGACGGCGCCCGCGCCCGCGCGCTGCTCGAAGGCAAGCCGCCCGCCGCCGCGCCCAAGCCGGCCGCCGACGACAACGGCCGCTTCGTCGTGCAGGTCGGCGCATTTGCCGATGCCGACAAGGCGCGCGAAGTGCGCCAGAAGCTCGAGCGCGCCGGCCTCAAGACCTACGTACACGTCGCCAAGACGACCGACGGCGAGCGCACGCGTGTGCGTGTCGGGCCGTTCGCCTCGCGTGCCGAGGCCGAGAAGGCCGCCGACCGGGTCAAGGGCTTGTCTTTGGCCGCGGCCATCCTCACGTTGTAAGCACCGCCGCCGCCCGCTGCCTGTAGTTCATTGCCGTGGCCTTGCTCGACTGGATCGCCATCGCGCTCATCGTGCTGTCGATGCTGTTCGGGCTGGTGCGCGGCCTGGTGTTCGAAGTGATTTCGCTGATCGGATGGGTGGCCGCCTTCATCGTGGCCCAGTGGGTGGCTTCCGACGTGGCGGCCTGGCTGCCGTTCGGCGACCCGCAGGCCACCTGGCGCTACCCGCTGGCCTTCGTGCTGGTGTTCGTGGCGGTGGCGTTCGGCGTGGGGCTGGCGGCAGCCCTCACGCGCAAGCTGATCGCCGCGGTCGGCCTGCGGCCGGTGGACCGGATTTTGGGAGCAGCGTTCGGCGCGGCACGGGGGGCGGTGGCCCTGCTCGTGCTGGCGGTCGTTGTTCATTTGCTGGCGTTGAGCGACAGTGCCTGGTGGCACGAATCGCGCAGCGCCATTGTTCTCGATGCGGCATTGCAGGGCCTCAAACCCTCGCTGCCTGAAAAGTTGGCAAGCTACCTGCCCTGAGAGGAATCGTTCATGTGTGGAATCGTCGGCGTTGTCAGCAACGCACCCGTCAACCAGCTGCTCTATGACGCGCTGCTGCTGCTGCAGCACCGCGGCCAGGACGCGGCCGGCATCGTGACCTTGCTGGAACGCAAGTTCTTCATGCACAAGGCCAAGGGCATGGTGCGCGACGTGTTCCGCACCCGCAACATGCGCGCGCTGCCGGGCAACGTGGGCCTGGGCCAGGTGCGCTACCCGACCGCGGGCAACGCCTACAGCGAAGAAGAGGCGCAGCCCTTCTACGTGAACGCGCCCTTCGGCATCGTGCTCGTGCACAACGGCAACCTGACCAACGCGCACGCCCTGCGCGCGGAACTGTTCTCCACCGACCACCGCCACACCAACACCGAGAGCGACTCCGAAGTGCTGCTCAACGTGCTGGCCCACGAAGTCGAGCGCTCTTCGCGCGGCGTGCCGCTGCACCCGGCCGAGGTGTTCGCCGCCGTCAAGAACGTCTACAAGCGCCTGCGCGGCTCCTACGCCGTGGTCTCGCTGATCGCCGGCCACGGCTTGCTGGCCTTCCGCGACCCCTACGGCATCCGCCCGCTGTGCATGGGCCGCAGCGCCGACGGCACCGTCATGGTGGCCAGCGAATCGGTCGCGCTCGAAGGCTCGGGCCACGTGTTCGAACGCAACATCGAGCCGGGCGAAGCCGTGTTCATCGACCTCGAAGGCAACGTGCACTCGATGCAGTGCGCCGAAGGCGCGTCGCTCAACCCGTGCATCTTCGAGTTCGTGTACCTCGCGCGTCCCGACTCGGTGCTCGACGGCATCTCGGTGTACCAGGCGCGCCTGAACCTGGGCGAGACGCTGGCCAAGCGCGTGGTCTCGACCGTGCCGCCGAACCAGATCGATGTGATCATTCCGATTCCCGAATCGAGCCGCCCGAGCGCCACGCAGCTCGCGCACCTCCTGGGCATTCCGTACCGCGAAGGCTTCGTGAAGAACCGCTACGTGGGCCGCACCTTCATCATGCCGGGGCAGGGCGTTCGCAAGAAGTCGGTGCGCCAGAAGCTCAACGTGATCGCCAGCGAGTTCAAGGGCCGCAACGTGCTGCTGGTCGACGACTCGATCGTGCGCGGCACCACCAGCCGCGAGATCGTGCAGATGGCGCGCGACGCCGGCGCGCGCAAGGTCTACCTGGCCAGCGCCGCGCCGCCGGTGCGCTACCCGAACGTCTACGGCATCGACATGCCGACCAAGGACGAACTCGTGGCGCACGACCGCACCGTCGAGGAAATCCGCGAGCTCATCGGCTGCGACGCGCTGATCTACCAGGACGTCGACGCCATGAAGCGCGCCATCGGCTCGCTCAACCCGAAGCTCGCCGGTTTCGACGCCTCGTGCTTCGACGGCGTGTACGTGACCGGCGACATCGACACCGAAGCCATCTCGCGCATGAACGGCAACCGTCCGCGCATCGAGGAAAACGAAGAAGACGCTTCGCGCCTCGCCCTGCCGAACCCCAGCGAGTAAGAGAAAGAAGAGAGGGCCGACGTGAGCCAAGACGAACGCACCTTGCCGCCCGGCCTGCACCGCGACACCCTCGCGCTGCGCACCGGCCTGGCGCCCAGCCAGCACGGCGAGCACTCGGAGGCCCTGTTCCTCACGAGCGGCTTCGTGCAGCCCGACGCCGAAACCTCGGCCCGCCGCTTCGCCGGCACCGAGGCCGGCTTCACCTACTCGCGCACCTCGAACCCGACGGTCGCCAGCTTCGAGCAGCGCCTGGCCGCGCTCGAAGGCACCGAGGCCGCCATCGGCGCCTCCACCGGCATGGGCGCGATCCTCATGATGTGCATGGGCCTGCTCAAGGCCGGTGACCACGTGATCTGCTCGCGCTCGGTGTTCGGCTCCACGCTGAACCTGTTCGGCAAGGAGTTCGCCAAGTTCGGCGTCGAGACCACCTTCGTCTCGCAGACCGACGTGGCCGAGTGGCGTGCTGCGCTCAAGCCCAACACCAAGCTGCTCTTCGCAGAAACGCCGACCAACCCGCTGACGGAAGTCTGCGACATCCAGGCACTGGCCGACCTGGCCCACGGCATGGGCGCGCTGCTCGCGGTCGACAACTGCTTCTGCACGCCGATCCTGCAGCGGCCGGCTGAGCTGGGCGCCGACCTCATCATCCATTCGGGCACCAAGTACCTCGACGGCCAGGGCCGTGTGATGGCTGGCGCGATCTGCGGTCCGTCGAAGCTCATCGTCGATGTCTTCGGCCCCGTGGTGCGCACCGCCGGCATGGCGCTGTCGCCATTCAATGCGTGGGTCGTGCTCAAGGGCATGGAAACGCTCGGCATTCGCATGAAGGCGCAATGCGCGAATGCGCTGGCCGTGGCGCAGTGGCTCGAGCAGCAGCCCGGCATTGCACGCGTGTACTACCCCGGTCTTGCCTCGCATGGACAGCACGAGCTCGCGATGCGCCAGCAGTCGGGGCAGGGCGGGGCGGTGGTGTCGTTCGACGTGGTCGGCGACACACCCGAAGCCGCGCGCGCCAACGCGTTCCACGTGATCAACAGCACGCGCGTGGTGAGCATCGCCACCAACCTCGGCGACACCAAGACCATCATCACGCACCCCGGCACGACCTCGCACGGCCGCCTCACCGAAGTGCAGCGCCAGGCTGCCGGCATCAGCCAGGGGTTGATCCGCCTCGCGGTCGGCCTCGAATACATCGACGACATCACGGCCGACCTTTCGCGCGGCCTGAGCACCCTGACTTCCTGATTTTTCATTTCATGACCGGCAAAGTTCGCACCCGCATCGCACCGTCTCCCACCGGCTTCCTGCACCTGGGCACGGCGCGCACCGCACTCTATTCGTGGGCCTATGCGCGCCACCACGGCGGCGAGTTCGTGCTGCGCATCGAGGACACCGACGTGGCCCGCTCCACGCAGGACTCGACCGACCAGATCCTTGCGTCGATGCACTGGCTCGGCCTCGACTACGACGAAGGCCCGATCTACCAGATGCAACGCCTCGAGCGTTATCGCGAAGTCATCGCGCAGATGCTCGCGGCCGGTACCGCCTACCACTGCTACTGCACGCCGGCCGAACTCGACGAGATGCGCGAAGCCCAACGCGCGCGCGGCGAGAAGACGCTGTACGACCGCCGCTGGCGCCCTGAGTCCGGCAAGGTGCTGCCGCCCGTGCCCGAAGGCGTGCCGCCCGTGGTGCGCTTCTGCAATCCGCCCGAAGGCGACGTGACGTGGAACGACCTCGTCAAGGGCGAGATCACGATCAACAACCGCGAGATCGACGACCTGATCATCCTGCGGCCCGACGGTGTGCCCACCTACAACTTCGCGGTGGTGGTCGACGACTGGGACATGGCTATCACGCACGTGTTCCGCGGCGATGAGCACATCAACAACACGCCGTGGCAGATCAACATCTTCCGCGCGCTTGGCGCACCGCTGCCGCAGTTCGGCCACGTGCCCGTGATCCTCGGCGACGACGGGCAGAAGCTTTCGAAGCGCCGCGGCGCCGTGAGCGTCACCGCGTACGAGGACAACGGCTACCTGCCCGAAGCCATGCTCAACTACCTCGCGCGCCTGGGCTGGAGCCACGGCGACGACGAGCTCTTCACGCGCGAGCAGATGGTGAGCTGGTTCGACGGATCGCACCTGTCGAAGAGCCCCGCGCAGTGGGACGCGGCCAAGCTCGCGTGGGTGAATGCGCAGTACATCAAGGCCAAGAGCGGTGACGAGCTTGCACCGCTTGTTGCAGCGCAGTTGCAAAAGCGCGGCATCGTCGCCGACGCACGTTTGCCTGCGATCTGTGCGCTCTTCAAGGACCGTTGCGACACCACGGCGGCGCTCGCTGGTTGGGCTGCAGCGTTCTATTCGGACATCGAAGTGAGCGATGCAGACCGCGCGCAGCACATCACCGATGCAGTGAAGCCAGCGATCGCAACACTCGTTGAAAAATTGATGACGGTCGCCTGGGAGAGGGCCGAAATCGCAGTTATGATCAAGGAAGTCCTCGCGACACACGCGCTGAAAATGCCCGTGTTAGCGATGCCAGTACGAGTGCTTGTGATGGGAACATCGCAGACACCGTCCCTCGATTCAGTGCTCGAAATTTTTTCCCGCGAAAAAGTTATCGAGCGATTGAAAAAGGCCTGAAAATCGGGCTATAATTCGAGGCTCGACACCCACACGGGGGTATAGCTCAGCTGGGAGAGCGCTTGCATGGCATGCAAGAGGTCATCGGTTCGATCCCGTTTACCTCCACCATCAAAGTGTCGAGTAGGTTAGAGATGCTGATCGCAGCACGTCCAAGGTTTTGACCCTATCGTCTAGAGGCCTAGGACACCACCCTTTCACGGTGGCTACCGGGGTTCGAATCCCCGTAGGGTCGCCAGTTTCACTTCGGTGAAGTCGGCACGAGTCGTCAACACTCGGTTCCGCAAGGAACGAACGTTGTCTACCAGGAGTGGTAGTTCAGTTGGTTAGAATACCGGCCTGTCACGCCGGGGGTCGCGGGTTCGAGTCCCGTCCACTCCGCCAAACACAAGCCCCAGTAGCAGTTTTGCTACTGGGGCTTTTTGTTTTGCTCCGGGGCTTGGGCGCGGATGGGCACTTGTTCCAGGGATTCCGACCAACCCCACCTCGACCAGCTGGCAGCGTGACATTTGGGAACGTTCTTCACCGTGGCTATGTACGCGGCGCCGCAAGGCCAGGCGTTGGTTGTGCATCAGGGCTATTTCTCGCCCTCCAGGAGATGAAATGACTTTCCCCCGAGCCACTCTCAAGCTGGGTTTCGCAGGTCTCGTTGCTGCCGCAGCCTTGTTCACCGCTGCATCGGCCAGTGCGGCCACCAGTTGGTCCATTGGCGTCAACCTGCCTGGCGTGGTCGTGAGCGAGCCCGCACCGGTCTACTACGAGCCGGCGCCTGTCTATTCGAGGCCAGCCCCGACCTACTACCAGCCCGCACAGCCGGTCTACTCCGCCCCGGCACCTGTCTACTACGAGCCTGAATCCCGTTGGGAAGAACGTCGCGCGCAACGCTGGGAGGAACGCCGCGCAGAGCGCCGTGAATGGCGTCGTCGGCAGTGGGAGCGCGAGCAGCACCGTCGCTACTACGAGGATCGCGACTGACATCGGGAACGTCGATCCCTGCGAATCTGCCGGGCCTGGCATCAGTGATCTGCTGCCAGGCCCGGCTCGCACGCACGCGCGGTTGACCTGAGCGCAGCACGTTTCCGGAGCGCAGCCACGCGCTCACGGTGGTTGCCTGCGAGCCCTGCGCACCCGCAGAGCCGACAGGACTTTCCCCGAGTCATCGACGCATGAAGTCCGGGCATACTCGCGCGCCCTCCAGATTTCCAACAACAACGCCTAGAAGAACTTCATGTCAGGACACGGCTTTCACGTGCATGGTCCGCACGATCACGAACTCGAACATGCCGCCTCCGGCGGTCACGGCCACGGCCATGACGGTGCCGCCTCTCAAGGCAAGGGCATGAGCACGACAGGAAAGATTGCGGTGAGCACCGCGGCCATTGCGACGGCGGGCGCGATCTTCGCGTACATGGGCGGGGCCACGCAGGCCAACGCCGGCCTCTACAAGAACAACGCGGCCATCAAGAAGACCGAGGCCTCCAACCAGTGGAATTACTTCCAGTCGAAGAGCACCAAGCAGGCGCTGGCGGAGTTCGCACGCGACACCGCCACCGACGACGGCCGTCGCCAGGGCTGGCAGGTGAAGGTCACTCGCTACGAGCAGGAGAAGACCGAGATCCAGGCCGCCGCCAAGAAGCTGGAGGACGAGGCCAGCCGCTGGGACGCGCAATCCGAGACGCAGATGCACCAGCACCATCGTTGGGCGCAGGCCACCACCGTGCTGCAGGTCTCCATCGCGCTGGCGGCCATTGCGCTGCTCACCCGGAAGAAATGGCTGGAGCGCGCCATGTACGGCGTGGCCGTCGCGGGCGTGGCGATCGGCGCACTGGCGGCACTGCACATCTAGTGTGGTGTCCCACAAATAACTGCGCATGAAATCGCGCCTTTCACGCCAGGGCGGCGTTGCAAATCCTCGCGATACCTACGGGTATCGCTGCGGTTTGCGCCTTGCCCTGACGCGAAACGCATCGATTTCATTTTGCGCAGCTATTTGCGGGACACCACACTAGGACTTGGCGGGGCGATTCACCAGCGCGTGAATCCCGCGCAGGTCCAACCGCTCCAGCAGGTCGGCAAGCAGAGCCAGGAACGGCGCGTAGGCGGCTTGGTCGGCGTGGCGTTCGATCCAGTGCTCGATGTCCGTGACGCGACCCTGAAGCGCCAGGCTGGCAAGTTCGTCCAGGGCACGATCCTCCGGCATGGCATGTCGGGGCATCGCGGGCGTCGGTGATGCTTCGCCAGGCGCTGTCTCCCGCTGCGCGACGACGGGCCAGTCCGCGTCGGAGGCATCGACCGGCACCGACAGCGTGAAGGAGAACGTCGCACCCTGACCGGCCACGCTGGCCACGCTCAGCGTTCCGCCCATGGCCGAGACGATGCGCTGCGCGATGAACAGGCCCAGTCCCGTGCTGCCGCTCGCGGGGTGCATCTGCTGGAAGGCGCCGAAGATGTCGATGTTGCGGCTCATGTCGATGCCGATCCCGGTGTCACTGACCGCGAAGCTCAAGACACAGGCGCGCCCCTCGGGCCGGGCCGTGACCGACAAGGTCACCACGCCGTCGCGCGTGAACTTGGCGGCGTTGGACAGCAGGTTCAGCAGCACCTGCTGCATGCGCTTTCCGTCCAGGCCGATCTGCCGCGGCATTCGCTCGGAAGGGCGGTAGCGAAAGCGGTTGTTCCGCTGCGCGCACAGGGCGACGGCGTAGTCGGAAATGTCGTCCAGCAGGCGCGGCAGGTCGGTGGTGACGGGGTGGACCATCAGCGGTTGCAGCTCTGCCTTGGCGTACTCCAGCAGTTCGTCGATCAGGTGGAGCTGGTACTTGACGCTGCGCTGGATGGTCAGCAGATGCTTGCGCTGCGTGTCGTGCGCATCGGCGAGCAGGAGAGACGCGTATCCGCCGATCGTCGCAAGCGGTGCGCGCAAGTCGTGGCCGATGTAGCCCAGGATCTCGACTTTCTGATGGGCCTTGGCCTCGATGTGGGCGAGGGCCGCGCGCAGATCGGCATGCAAGGCAGCGGCGTGCATGTTGCCGAACGCCAGTGCGTAGCCGATGTGGGTCAACTTCAAGCCGAAGGCCAGCAGGGTCTGGAAATTGCCCGACGCCAGAAAATCCTGTGGCACGGGAAAGAAGGGCGTGCCGACCAGGCGTGCACCATGGACCAGCAACGCCAGCAAGGCGACGACGAGCACTTCGGGGTTGCTGTTTCCCCCGCGCCCGCGACCCATCGTGCACAGGGCCTGGAGGGTCATCAGGGCGATCACCGACTGGGCCGCGCCGTACACGTAGACACGCGCCGAGGTGTCGTACGTGACATAGGAGAAGCAGGCCAGCAAGGCCACTTCCACGGCCAGTACCCCCGCCATCCAGGGCAGCCACGCGCGGCGCCGATCGAAGAACAGGCAGATGCCCACGTAGAACAGGACCGAACTCAGTGTCGTGAGGAAATTCCCGAGGAGGATGGAGAAGAAGTCGGGGATCCTGTCCCGCAGGATGAGCAGCAAGGCGCCGATGCCGAAGACAAGGAAGCCGACGCCCCAGACCAGCAGATAGCGCGCGCGTCCCTTCGCCCATAGCGCCAGCATGCCGGCGGCAAGGACAAACTCCGCCAGCGCCGTGAAGAACGCAGCAGTTCCCAGATTCAGATTCATTTGGACTTCGATCGACGCTTGGCGATGCGCGTCGCTCCGAGGGGAGTCCGATTCTGCGGAGGATCTCGTCAGCCGCCTTTGCCTGGCGGTGCGCCGGTTTTGATCGGGCGCCCTGTCCGGTCATTGACCGGTTCGCGCCCTTGCTGGCTACGGAAATTCAAGCGCAGCGCAGCGCTACCCCAGCAGCAGGACCTGCGTGCCGTCGGAGGCCACCATCACGCCCGGCGAGGCCGCATCGATCTCGATGCGGATGCCCATGTGCAAGGCTGGGTCCAGGGGGCGCTGGCGGCCCGCGTTGAAGAGCGCCACGTCGCGCAGGTAGGTGTCGTGCTGCGCAAGGTTCAGCACGAACTTTTCCGGATAGGCGCCGGTCGCGCTCAGGTGGTCCGAGAATTTCTCGGTCATCGTGAAGAAGAGGAACAGCGGGTTGTCGGCCATGCCGCGAATCTAGCCGCGCTGCACGCAATCCGACTACCGGGTTTGTGGGAGGGGGAAGCGCCCGGCCGCAGCCTCAGGCCATCCCGTAGCGCAGCAGCCAGTTCCAGATCACCGCCGAGCCGTTCGACATCGCCAACGCCGCCTTCGCATAGCCCATGAGGTCGGCCAGCCGCACCTCGGCGCGGATCACGACGTCGTGGCGCTGCAGGTCTTCTTCCTTCACGTCCGCGCGGCGCCGGTCGAGCTCGTCGCGCAGCACGGTGGCGTAGGCGCGCGGGCTCTTCAGGCGCAGGAACATGATCGGCTCGACCACGGCGTCGAGTGCGGGATCGACGAAGGTGTGGATCTCGGGTTCGCGCGAGACGACCTGGTCGCCGTGCGCGTCCCGGATCAGCTGCTGGGCCTCTTCGAGCGCGGCCTCGTTCGCCGCATAGATCCGGCCGCCGCGTCCTTCGCAGATGAACACGTACTGGTCGGGGCGCGAAAGCCAGTCGACCGGCCCGCGCTGGGCGAAGACGGCCAGGCCTTCGGCGCCGGGCAGCAGCGACTGGCGCAGCGGGTACTTGGTGAGGGGGTCTTCAGCGAACATCTTGCAGCTTCCTCGAAATGACGAGCGACGGGGTGTCGGCGCGGCGGTCCGCGGGCACGACCAGCACGTCGCCCGTGGCCCAGCACAGCACGCGCTGCGCCACGCTGCCGAACAGGAAGTCGGCCAGCGGATGGGCGCGGCGCTTGCCGACCACCAGCAGCTCGGCGCGCGCATGCTGCTGCTGCACTGTCGCCTGCCGCGCCGGGTCGCCGCGGCCGATGGCCGAGAGCACGCGGTTGCGCCGCGCGCTGGACGAGTCGGTGAGCGAGAACAGCCGCTCGCGCGCCTGTCGCATGCTGTCGTGGCGGTAGGTCTTGATGGCGTGTTCGGACACTTCGGCGTAGCGCAGCTTGCTCTCGTGCATCGTGTTGAGCGCGTGGAACAGCTCCAGCGCGGCGTCGGGGTCCAGCCCGTGGGCCAGGCTCACGAGCTCGCGCGAGGCGGGCGTGAAGTCGACGGCCACGAGGATGCGGCTGTAGCGCAGGCGCGTGTCGAGCCGCGTCACGAGCACCGGGCAGCGCAGCTGCCGCAACAGGCGCTCCACGGGTTGGCCGGTGAAGAAGGCGGCAGGCGAGCGGTCGCGTTCGTGGCTCAGCACCACGAGGTCGATGTAGCGCGCCTCGTCCACGATCTGCGCGAGACCGCCGCCAGGCCCCGCGACCTGCTTGACCAGCACATCGAAGCGCGAGGCCATGGCGCGGGCCAGCCCCGCGAGCGCGGTCGCCGCCTCGGCGTGCGCGAGCGGCGCCAGGTCCGCGGGCGCGTACACGAGCTTCAGCAGCGCGCCGTGCTCGGCCGCGAGCAGTGCGGCGCGTTCGACCGCGCGGTTGCCGCGCGCCGTCAGGTCGGTGACGGCGAGGATGGATTGAAAGGACGGCGTGCTGGATGCGACGCCGCCTCCGGGAAGGGCGTGCTCCCGCTGAACCTGATGATGATGCATGACGCACTCCAGTCGAACGCGACCCCGGATGACGGGGGCGCAGCCGCGCGGGGCAGGTGCCCGGCGGTCGATGGTTTGCGCTGAAAAGAGAGAGGGGGAAAGAGGCGGACCGCCGGGCTCAGGAATGTGCGGGCGTCTGCTGGGCCGCCGCTGTCACCCGCGCCCACGCAGGCGTGCAACCGCCGGGGCGGGACGTCAAGGTGTGGAGGAAGGGCTGGGCGTTCATGCGGGGGAGTCTAGGCCGGATGCGGCTGAATCCGTTCAGTACCCGCACAACCTTTGCCAGATTGGAGCCGCGCGGTGCAGGGCGTGCGCGGTTGGGCTTCCCATTTTTCCTTTTCATTTGTCATGCGCAGGAGGGGACGTGTTTCCGTGTCTGTCCCTGTCTTCCTGGAGGTTCACGCATGAGATCCC
Organism: Variovorax sp. V35; assembly: GCF_041154465.1. Lineage (NCBI taxonomy): Bacteria > Pseudomonadati > Pseudomonadota > Betaproteobacteria > Burkholderiales > Comamonadaceae > Variovorax > Variovorax sp. V35. The sequence continues at coordinate 5,329,524 of NZ_AP028666.1, read as the reverse complement.
ACTGTTTAGCGCCCGGCCGGGCCGCAGAGATAGCCCATGAGCGCATCGACGATCGAGGCCTCGAGCGCGGCCGGCTCGAACTGCGCGGGCGGTTCGATGACGGCCGCGTGCACCAGCGTCTCCATGATCTGCAGCACCACCCAGGTGGCGAGGTCGAGGTTGCGCGGCGCGAGCTCGGGGCGGTGCTCGTCCAGCAGCTGGCGCACGCGCCGGAAGATGTCGTGGTCGGCCGGGCTTTCTTCGCGCGGCGTGTCGAAGAAGGGAAACTCCTTTTCGAGCACGCGATGCAGCGCCGGGTAGAGCGCATGCGCCGCGAGCAGCGCGCGCACCATGGCCTGCACGCGCCCGCGCAGGCTGCGCGCACGCGAGGCGGCCAGCACCTCGTCGATCACCGCGTACATCTGCCCCGCGTGCCGCTCGTGCAGCGCCGTGATCAGCGCGTCCTTGTTCGGGAAGTACTGGTAGAGCGAACCCACGCTCACGCCGGCGCGTTCGGCCACCACGTTGGTGTTGGTGCCGGCATAGCCGCGCTCTCCCAGAACGCGAGCCGTGGCTTCCAGAATGACCTCGACCATCTGCTGGGAGCGCGCCTGGCGCGGCGCCTTTCTTGGCTGGGGAAGGGATTTCATCGGGCGGTTCGAATGCGAGTTTTCAATGCGAGTGAAGGCTCGTATTCTAAGAAGAGCCGAGCAAATGCTCGCATTCAAGAGTTCGCAACATCCGAATCGATACACACACCATGACAGCCAATGCCTCCGAGGCCCACGCGCCGCGTGCGTTGCCTTCCGCCTTCCCGCTCCTGCAGCCGATCGCCGCGGTCCCGCCCGAACGGGGCACGCGGCTGGAAGCCCATGTCCTCCAGTGCCGCCTCGTGACGCCGCACATGCGCCGCATCACCCTCGGCGGCCCGGACGTCGCCGCCTTCTTGCGCCACGCGGCGGCCGACCAACCCGGCGCCTGGGTGAAGGTGTTCGTGCCCGGCGGCGAAGGGCGGGCCTACACCCTTCGCCGCATCGACCGCGTCGCCGCCACGCTCGAGCTGGACTTCGTGCTGCACGGCGACAGCGGCCACGAAGGCCCCGCTTCGGCCTGGGCGGCACGGGCGCAGCCGGGCGAACGCATCGGCTTCGCCGGGCCGCGCGACGGCGGTTTCGGGCTCCCGGACGACGCGCGCTGGGTGATGCTGGCCGGCGACGCGACCGCGCTGCCTGCGATCCAGTCGATTGCCGCGAGCCTCGGGCCGGAGATCCGCCTCAAGACCTATGTCGAAGTGCCCACGGCGGCCGATGTGCAGGAGATCCGCAGCCAGGCTGTGTTGCGCACCTGCTGGCTCACCGGCGATCCGGCCGAGCCGGGGCTGGCGCTTCAACAACAGCTGATGCACCGGCCGCAGCCGGCGGGGCCGGGTTACATCTGGCTGGCGGGCGAGTCGGGCGTGGTGCGCACGTTGCGCGCCCATTTCCTGAACGACCAGGGCCTGGCGCGCACGCGCCTGACCGCCAAGGGCTACTGGAAGCACGGCGAAGCCGATCACCGCGACCGGGCCTGAGCCCGACGCGCCGGGTCAGTGTTCCGCCGGTGCGTGGCGCGTGCGGGTGTCCGAAGGCCGCTCGCCGAAGCGCGCGCGGTACTGGGCCGCGAAATGGCCCAGGTGAAGGAAGCCGTATTTCTCCGCCACGTCGCGCACGCCTGTCTGCGTGGACGCGGCCTGCAGCTCGGCGCGGACGCGGTCCAGCCGCAGCTCGCGCAGGAACTCCATCGGTCCCTGGCCCGCATGCTGGCGGAACGCGATCTGCAGGGCGCGCGCGCTGCAGCCGGCCTCGCGGCACACGTCGGCCAGCGACAGCGGCTGCTCGGCGTGCGCGGCCATGAACTCCTGTGCCTTGCGCACCGCGCGCGGCAGCAGGTGGCGCTGCGCGTCGCCGGCCAAGGCGCGCGAGTGGTTGTGGCCCGCCGACATCAGCAGGCTCGACATCAGGTACTCCTCGGCATGCTCGGCCAGGCGCCCGCCGCCTTGCAGCGCATTGCCGGCATCGAGCGTGAGCCGCAGGTAGTCGATGAAGTGCACCAGCGGCGCGAGCGCGGGGTTGTCCAGCGGCACGCCGAGGTCGAACACCAGGTGCTGTCGCACCGGCGCCTGCAGCAGCGCCTCGAGCCGCGACAGCAGCGCCGCGCGCGCGATGCGCACGATCAGGTGCGGGCTGTCGTCGGCCCAGCGCATCGACAGCAATTCGGTGGGCGAGGGCAGCGAGGCGACGCGCGGCGTGGCGTCGACCTGCTGGCCGCCGCAGCGGATGTCGGCGCCGCCGCGCAACGGAATCTGCAACAGGAAGAAGTCTTGCAGGTAGCCCGGGTCGATCTGCACGCCGGGGCCGTACTGCACGTAATTGAGGCTCACGTCGCGGTGCAGCCGCGCGCTGTGGTGGCAGGCGTCCAGTTCGGTGCGCGGGCGCAGCATCGTGAGGCCGTGGGGGCAGAACACGCGGGCCACGCTCTCGCGCGCCTCGTCCATGTCGTGGCTCTCGAACAAACGGTAACGCTGCAGCGGCAGTCGTGGGGCGGTGGCGGTTTCCATAGGGAAGCGGGCAGACCGTAGCAAAAAGCCTTCCAGCCCACAATTCGGGCCGTCCCTTGGACCCCCCGAAAAAACCTGCGCGGCAGGGACAGCGCCTGCGTTTTCCGGATCGGCCGGCGAGGCCTTGCGTTCTACCTTTGGCCCATTCGCCGAACCGGCGATTCAACCGAGGAGAGCAAGCGTCATGTTCAAAGGTCTCGAAGGCAAAAGCGCCATCGTCACGGGTGGTTCGACATTGATAGGCGCCGGCGTGGTGCGCGCCTTTCACGCCGCGGGCGTGAAGGTGGTCATCGCCGACATCGACGCCGACAAGGGTCAGCCGCTGGCCGACGCGCTGGGCGCCGGGGTGCGCTTCGTGCGCACCGACATCACCGACGACGCGCAGGTGAAAGCCTGCGTCGACGAGGCCGCGGCCCGCCACGGCGGCGTGCACTTTCTGGTGAACCTGGCGTGTTCGTACGTGGACGACGGCTTCAAGTCGCCGCGTGCCGACTGGCTCACCTCGTTCAACGTGAACGTGGCCAGCGCCGTGGCCATGCTGCAGGCGGCGCACCCGCACATGGTCGCGGCGGGCGGCGGGGCGGTGGTCAACTTCACCAGCATCTCCTCGCGCGTGGCCCAGACCGGGCGCTGGCTCTACCCCGTGAGCAAGGCCGCGATGGCGCAGCTCACGCGCAACATGGCGATGGACCTCGCACCCGACCGCATCCGCGTGAACAGCGTCTCGCCGGGCTGGACCTGGTCGGCGGTGATGGACCAGCTCACGGGCGGCGACCGCGCGCGCACCGACCGCGTGGCCGCGCCCTACCACCTGCTGGGGCGCGTCGGCGATCCCGACGAGGTGGCGCAGGTGGTGCTGTTCCTGTGCTCCGAGCACGCGAGCTTCGTCACCGGCGCCGACTACGCGGTGGACGGCGGCTACTCCGCCATGGGCCCGGAGCAGGCCGTGCCGGCCATTCCCCGCCTGATGGAACCCTGATCGGCATCCACAACAACACCCCCACGAGACAACGAAAGAAGGAGCAAGCCATGAAGCGAATCGCCATCGTCGGCGCGGGCCAGTCGGGCCTGCAACTGGGACTCGGTCTGCTGGACGCAGGCTACGAGGTCACCATGTACAGCAACCGCACGGCGGACGACATCCGCCACGGCAAGGTCATGTCGAGCCAGTGCATGTTCCACACCGCACTGCAGGTCGAGCGCGACCTCGGGCTCGACCATTGGGCCAGCGACTGCCCCACGGTCGATGGCATCGGCTTCGCCGTGCCGCACCCCGAGCAGAAGGGCGCCAAGGCCATCGAATGGGCGGCGCGGCTGAACTCCAGCGCGCAGTCGGTCGACCAGCGCGTGAAGGTGCCGGCGTGGATGGCGCTGTTCCAGCAGAAGGGCGGCGAGCTGGTCTTCAAGGACGCCGGCATCGACGACCTCGAGGCCTGCACCCGCAGCCACGATCTCACGCTGGTGGCCAGCGGCAAGGGCGAGATCTCCAAGCTCTTCGAGCGCGACGCCGCCAAGTCGACCTACGACCAGCCGCAGCGCGCACTCGCGCTCACCTACGTGAAGGGCATGCGCCCGCGCACGCCGTACTCGGCCGTGTGCTTCAACCTGATTCCGGGCGTGGGCGAGTACTTCGTGTTCCCGGCGCTCACCACCACGGGCCCGTGCGAGATCATGGTGTTCGAAGGCGTGCCCGGCGGCCCGATGGACTGCTGGGCCGACGTGAAGACGCCGCAGGAGCACCTGGCGCGCAGCAAGTGGATCCTCGACACCTTCACGCCCTGGGAGGCCGAGCGCTGCGCCGACATCGAACTCACCGACGACAACGGCATCCTCGCCGGCCGCTTCGCGCCCACCGTGCGCAAGCCGATCGCCACGCTGCCTTCGGGCCGCAAGGTGCTCGGCCTGGCCGACGTGGTGGTGCTCAACGACCCGATCACCGGGCAGGGCTCGAACAATGCGGCCAAGTGCGCCGACACCTACCTGAAAAGCATCCTGGCGCGCGGCGAGGGCGCGGCCGATGCGCCGTGGATGCAGCAGACCTTCGACCGCTACTGGTTCGGCTACGCGCAGTGGGTCACGCGCTGGACCAACATGCTGCTCGCACCGCCGCCGCCGCACGTGCTCAAGCTGCTCGGCAGCGCGGGCGCCGTGGCGCCGATGGCCAGCGCCATCGCCAACGGCTTCGACGATCCGCGCACCTTCTTCCCGTGGTTCGCCGACCCGCAGGAGGCCGACCGCTACCTTGACACCTGCGCGGCTGCCGCGGCGGCTGCGTAGGCGGAGCCAGCGCATGACACGACGCGTGGCCATCGTCGGCGCCGGCCAGTCCGGCATGCAGCTCGCACTGGGCCTGCGGGCGAAAGGGTACGCCGTGACGGTGTATGCGAACCGCACGGCGCAGGAGATCTTCGACGGGCCGGTGATGTCCAGCCAGTGCATGTTCGAGACCGCGCTGCAGACCGAGCGCGAACTGGGGCTCGACAGCTGGGCCGACACCTGCCCGGTGGTCGAGGGCATCGGCATGTCGGTGCGCAGCCCCGAGGGCCAGCGCGCCATCGCGTGGGAGGCCAGGCTCGACGGCCCCGCGCAGTCGGTCGACCAGCGCCTGAAGATCTCGGCATGGATGCAGCTGTTCGAAGCGCGCGGCGGTCGCCTCGTGCACGAGGACGCCGACCTCGACACGCTGGAAGACTGCGCGCGCACGCACGACCTCGTGGTCGTCGCGAGCGGCAAAGGCGAGATCTCGGCGCTGTTCCCGCGCGATGACGCGCGCTCGCCCTTCGACGCGCCGCAGCGCGCGCTGGCACTGACCTACGTGAAGGGCATGCGCCCGCGCGAACCGTTCGCGGCCGTGAGCTTCAACCTCATTCCGGGTGTCGGCGAGTACTTCGTGTTCCCGGCACTGACCACCAGCGGCCCGTGCGAGATCATGGTGTTCGAGGGCGTGCCCGGTGGCCCGATGGATTGCTGGGACGACGTGAAGACGCCGCAGGAGCACCTGGCGCGCAGCAAGCAGATTCTCGAAACCTTCCTGCCCTGGGAGGCCGAGCGCTGCGAACACATCGAGCTCACCGACGACCACGGCGTGCTGCGTGGCCGCGTCACGCCCGTGGTGCGCCACCCGGTCGCCACGCTGCCTTCGGGCCGCCAGGTGCTGGGGCTCGCCGATGCCGTCGTGCTCAACGACCCGATCACGGGGCAGGGCTCGAACAACGCGGCCAAGGCGGCCGACATCTACCTCAAGCGCATCCTCGAGCACGGCGACGCACCTTTCGATGCCGCGTGGATGCAGCAGACCTTCGACCGCTACTGGGAGGGCTACGCCCGCTGGGCCACCGACTGGACGCACAGCCTGCTCACGCCGCCCGCGCCGCACCTGCAGAAGCTGCTGCAGAGCGCCACGCACAGGCCGGCCGTGGCGAGCGCGGTGGTCAACGGTTTCGACGACCCGCGCAACTTCGCGCCCTGGTGGTTCGACGCGGCCGAGGCCGACCGTTTTCTCGAAGCGAAGGCGCGCGAGGCCGCGGTCGATCGCTTCGACCGGCGCGACTTCCGCAAGGCGCTCGGCCAGTTCAGCACCGGCGTCACCGTGATCACCACGCGCGCGCTCGACGGCCGCCGCGTGGGCATGACGGCCAACTCGTTCTCGTCGGTGTCGCTCGATCCGCCGCTGGTGCTGTGGAGCCTGGCGCGGCAGGCGCCCAGCGTGGCCGACTTCACCGGCGCGAGCCACTTCGCGATCAACGTGCTGGCCGCGCCGCAGCACCACCTGTCGCGCCAGTTCTCGACGCCGCAGGCCGACAAGTTCGGCGGCGTCGATTGCTGCGAAGGCACGGCCGGCGTGCCGCTGCTCAACGGCGTGCTCGCGCGCTTCGTGTGCCGCAACGTGCGGCAGTACGACGGCGGCGACCACCTGATCTTCATCGGCGAGGTCGAAGGCTACGAGCGCTTCGACGGCGAGCCGCTGGTTTTTCACTCGGGCTACTACCAGGTCACGACGCGCCATCCGGAATGCGTACAGTGAGCCCCTGGTTCCCCACGTCCACCTTTGAGCATTGAACGGAGTCACACACCCATGCAGAACAAGGCATCCACCTCCTCGTCGCAAGACATCCGCATCCAGGCCGCCGACGGCAGCGGCAGCTTCGGCGCCTACCTGGCCCTGCCGCGCGGCGGCACCGGCCCGGGCCTGGTGCTTGCGCAGGAAATCTTCGGCGTCAACAAGACCATGCGTGACGTGGCCGACTACTACGCCGAGGAAGGCTACGTGGTGCTCGTGCCCGACCTGTTCTGGCGCCAGCAGCCCGACGTGCAGCTGGGCTACACGCCCGAGGACTGGCAGCGTGCCTTCGCGCTGTACCAGGGCTTCGACGAAGCGCTCGGCATGCAGGACATGCAGGCCGCCATCACCGCGCTGCGCCAGCGCCCCGAAGTGCCCGGCGGCAAGGTCGGCGTGCTCGGCTTCTGCCTGGGCGGGAAGCTCGCCTACCTGGCGGCCTGCCGCACCGACGCGGACGTGGCGGTGGGCTACTACGGCGTGGGCATCGACGCCGCGCTCGACGAGGCCGACCGCATCCGCTGCAAGCTGGCGCTGCACGTGGCCGAACTCGACGGCTTCTGCCCGCCCGAGGCGCGCGACCGCATCGTGCAGACGCTGCGCGGCCGGCCGAACGTCGAGGTGCATGTGTACCCCGGCGTCGACCACGCCTTCGCGCGCGTGGGCGGCGAGCACTTCCACCGTGCCTCGGCGCTCATGGCGCACGAGCGCAGCGTGGCCGCGCTGAAGTCGGCCATCGGCCCGAACTACGACCTGGCCGCGCTGTGGGACAAGCACTGCGAGTACGAGTTCGGCACGCGCAATGTCGACGACACCATGGGCACCATGGTGGCCGAGCCCTACGTCAACCACATCCCGACCATGACCGGTGGCGTAGGCTACAAGAACCTGCACGCGTTCTATACGAACCACTTCGTCAACAGCAACCCGCCCGACACCTCGCTGGTGCCGATCTCGCGCACCGTGGGCGCGACGCAGGTGGTCGACGAGATGCTGTTCTGTTTCACCCACACCACCGAGATCCCGTGGATGCTGCCCGGCGTGGCGCCCACCGGAAAGCGCGTGGAGATTCCGCTGCTCGCGGTGATCAAGTTCCGCGGCGACAAGCTCTACCACGAGCACATCTACTGGGACCAGGCGAGCGTGCTGGTGCAGGTGGGCCTGCTCGACGCGGCGCTGCTGCCGGTGGCGGGCGTGGAAACGGCGCGCAAGCTGCTCGACGAGACGCTGCCGTCGAACACGCTGCTGACGCGCGCTTGATGCGAACCTGAGGCGTCCGCGCGGCGCAGCCGCCGCGCGGGACGCGGCGGGCGTCTCAGACCGTCATGCCTTGTTCGACGTCGAGCGTCTTGCGGCGCGCCATGGCCAGGTTCGACTTGGTCTTGTCCAGCACCAGGTAGACGAACAGGCCTTCCTTCTTCTGCATCGGGCGGATGATGTGGTACTGCTTGCCGAGCGTGATCAGCATGTCTTCGATGTTGTCGTTCAGGCCGAGGTCGCGCATGGTGCGCAGCTTGGCGCGGACCACTTCGGTGTTGCCGGCGGCGGCCACCTCGAGATCGACGCCCGAGCCGATCTGGCCCAGGATCATGCCGCTGCTCGAATCGACCAGCGCCGCGCACAGGGCGCCGTCGCAGGTCATCAGGTCGTCCATGGATTGCTTGATATTTGCCATCGAAATCTTTCCTAGTCCTCGCCCCTGAAAGTCGGCGGCCACCCGGGCGAAGGGGATGGGTGGCTGCCGGTGTCGAATGGGTGTGGTGCGCCGACGCCCGGCGTCAGGCGTGTTGCAGCAGCTGCGTCGCCTGTTTCGCGAAGTAGAGGACCTGGCCGATGATGGCTTCGCGGCTGGTGACCACGCTCACGATCAGCGTCATCTCGGGGTGCCGCGCCTGCAGCATCAGGATGTGGCCGTGCGTGGCCTCGATCGCCACGTTGTCGCAATGGCCCAGCTGGCTTTCCTCGCCGGCCACGGCGCCCAGCGCGGCCAGCGAACTGGCAATGGCCGACAGGCGCGCGACCTGCGCGGTGTTCTCGACGCGCGCGGCCAGCTCCAGGCCGTCTTCGGTCGAGATCACCACGGCCTTCACGCCCTTGATTTCCCGCATCAGGGTGTCGATGGCCGATTCCGCTGCAAGCCTGATTCTTGGAGTGATGTTCATTGCTGCCTGAATGGAAGGAAAAGGAGAAAAAGAGAGGGCGTCCTGCGTTCAGACCTCGAGCTGGAGCAGAAGCAGTTCCAGCAGCTGCACGACCTGCTGCGCATCGGTGACGTTGGCCGGCAGCACCGGGCACACGACGCCCTTGGCCTCCATGCGCCGGGCGTAGGCGTCGATGCCGGGGCTCGGGTGCGTTTCCATGCGGCCCACGGCCACCACGCAGGCGGTCTGCGCGATGAGTTCGGCAAAGCCGTCCAGGTAGATGTCGAGGTCGGCCAGCGGATCGGGGCGGCTGTTGTCCACCAGGATCACCACGCCGAGCGCGCCGCGCCCCAGGATGCGCCACATGAAGTCGAAGCGCATCTGGCCGGGCGTGCCGTACAGGCGCAGCTTCTCGCCGTTGTCGAGCGTGAGTTCGCCGTAGTCCAGGCCGACCGTGGTGGTGGCCTTGGCGACCGAGGTGTCGCTGTTGCGCACGTCGGTGCTCACGGGCGGGATCTCGCTCACGCCGGCGATGGCCGTGGTTTTGCCGGCGCCCATGGTGCCGGTGAAGAGGATCTTGTGTTCTACGGTCATTGAGGGCCTGACGGCAGCAAGCCGAGTCGGTTCCTGATGCGTGCGAGCAGGCCGGGCTGCACGGTGTCGCGGGCGGGTGCCGGGAAGCGGCTGTCGGGGAAGACGCTGTCGGGGGCCGAGGCGGCCACAAGAACGCCGGGACTGGCGGCGCGTTCGAGCAGGCCGGCGCGCTGCAGGTCGGCCAGGAAGTCCGCGCACTCCTGGCGCGTGGCGGGCGAGCGCTGCTGCAGCGACAGCACCGACGCCGGCCGGTTGGACATCAGCGTGGCCAGGCGCAGGCGGATCGGCGCCTCGAGCACGGCCGCGGGCGGCCAGCGCAGCATGCGGAACTCTTCGTGCTCGCCGATCGGCACCTCAGTCATGGCCAGCCCCAGGCCACGGGCGTGGACCACCATCGCGCCCAGGCGGTTGAGCGCCACTTCCAGCGCATCGGTGTGCAGCGGCAGGGCCAGGAAAGGGCCGCGCTGCGGGTCGGCATGGGCAACGGTCAGCGTGGGCACCGCCGGTTGGGGCGAGGCGGCTGCGAGGGCGACCTGGTCGCCGACGACCCGCAGGTCGGCCTGTTCGGCCTTCCACGACCAGTTCTGGTGCGTGCGGTGGTCGAGCAGCCGGATCAGCGACTTGAGCAGCACTTCTTCGCGGTGCGGCAGCCCTTCGACGCTGTAGCTCAGCAGGGCGCGTTGACTTTTGGGAACGGTGTTAACGGCCGTCATGCAGCCTCCGCACCACCGTGCCCATCGGCCGGCCGCTGTGGGATGTTGCGTTCAACCGCATCGAAAACACCGATTGGAGGCGGCATCGCCGTTCTTTTTGCAACTTAAGCACTCACTGTAAGAAGTTGGACGGAGACGCCGATCGCAACGCTGGCTGGGAGAACTAAAGTGTTTGTTTGGAGGTGGCGTCAAAAATATAACACTTGTTGCAAATAAAAACACAAGATTACGAACAACTGTTTTCAGTGGGTCGCGGACGCGACAAAGCCTCGCGGGCCGCAGCGCGGCACGCGAGGTTTCAGGGAGGGGCGGGGAAAGCGGCTGGCGGGGAGAAGGGCGCCCGCCGGGGCGTCAGTGCGCCAGCTGGGCCTGCAGCTCGGCCACTTGCCGGCGCAGGTCGGCGTTCTCGGCCGTGAGTTCGGCCACGCGCTGTTGCAGTTGCTGCACGGCGTCGAGCGCCGCCGGTTCGGCGCCTTCTTCGGTTTCGGGCGCGGCTTCGCGCGGCTTGCGCTTGGCCTCGCGCACGCGCTTGGCGGCCTGCTTCAGCTCATCCTTGCCGGCGTTGGCGGCCGACACCTGCTCTTCGGCGGGCAGGGACGCGACGGCCGCGGCCGTGTTGATCGAGATCACGCCTGACTTCACGGCCGCCACCAGTTCGGGCGCAGCCTGCTTCTGGATCTTCTCGATCATCACGACCTGGCTGCTGCTCAGGCGCGCGGCGCGGGCGATGGCCTCGCGGCTGTTCAGCGGCACGGGCGGCGGTAGGGCCTCGTCGGAAGCGGGAGCGGAGGTCGAAGCGGGCGCGTCGTCGACGTCGAAGGGCGGATCGTCCGCCGTGGTCGGGGTGGTCGGTGTGGCGGCGCTGCTGCGGGCGCGGCGCTCGTCCACGATGTCCTTCTTGCGCAGCGCCAGCACGCCGCGCAGGTAGTCCGAGATGCTGCGGCGGCCCAGGTGCTGGTCGATCATCCACAGGTGCACGTCCTGCAGCGTCTTGAAACGCGTGTTCTGCACGGTCTGAAAGGGCAGGCCGTGCTTCTGGCAGATGCCGTAGCGGTTGTGGCCGTCCACCAGCACGTCGCCCCACAGCACCAGCGCGTCGCGGCAGCCTTCGGTGAGGATGCTGCGTTCGAGGGCTTCGTACTCCTCCGGCGTCAAGGGATCGATATAGGCTTTGAGTTCTTCGTTGACGACGATGTTCATGGGTACGGGTGCGATGTAAGGGGCGGAATTTTAGGTGTCTCGGTTTCGGCCGCTCGAACGTCTAGACAGGGAGAGAGACGAGAAGGCGCCACCGGGAAAAACAGGGCCTTCTTGCGTCATCAAATGGTAATAGTTCTTATTTGCATCTTTGCCCTTGAACACTTCAGGAGTACCCATGGATCTGTCGCTTTCCCCGTCCGCGCCCACGCTGGGGGAGGTCTTCATCGCGAACCGTGCCCAGCTCCAGCGCGTCGCGCAAAAGATCGTCCGCACCGCTGACCTCGCGGACGAAGTGCTGCAGGACGCCTATCTGAAGCTCGCCGACGGCGCTTCGGTGCGCGATGTCCGCAAGCCGCTCGGTTACTGCTGCCAGGTGGTGCGCAACGTGGCGGTCGACTACCACCGCCACCATTCCGTGGAGGCCAGCTACCGCACCTACTGCGACGACGTCGAACTCGTGAGCCCGCCCAGCAGCAACGACGCACCCGACCGCGTGCTCGGCGGCCGGCAGGCGCTGGTGGCCATCGACCGCGTGCTCGAGGCTCTACCGCCACGCACCCGCCTCGCGTTCGAACTCAACCGTCTCAGTGGCCTGACCCAGCGCGAGATCGCCACGCGCCTGGGCTGCTCCGCCACGCTCGTGAACTTCATGATCAAGGACGCCGACGCCGCACTCGAAAGCTGCCGCTACCTCGTGCAAGCCGGCTGATTTTTCCGACGCACCGCATCGGCGCTACGATGGCCGCCGATGAGCAGTCCCAACGACACGCAAAGCGACCCCACCTGGCAGACCGCCTGGGCGTGGGTTCGCCGCCAGGACGCCGGCGAAGGCGCCCTCGACGCCGCCGCGAGCGCCGAGCTCGCGCAATGGCTCGCCGCCGATCCTGCCCATCGCCAGGCCTACGACGAGGCAGGCCGCCTCTGGCTGCTCGTCGGCCTGGTGCCGCCTGCGCACGACGTCCCGTCGCCGGACGCCGAAGACGCGGCCCGCTAGCCCGCTCCCTCTTTTTTTCGCAGCTCCTGCAGCGGCCCTCGCCGCGGCGCAGCCGTGCACGGTCTGGATGCATGCGGGACTAAACACCCGGCCTCGCGGCGCGTCTTGTATCGCAAGGGCAAACCCTGCCCGTCATTGCACTTACCAAGAGGACCGCCCATGTCTACCAGCTGTTTCGACCGCGAGGACGAGACCTTCATCGTGCTCGTCAACCACGAAGCGCAGTACTCCATCTGGCCGCACTGGAAGGCCGTGCCCGGCGGCTGGACCGCCGTCGACGGCGTCAAGGGCGACAAGAAGACCGTGCTCGACTACGTCGAAGCCCAGTGGACCGACATGCGCCCCAAGTCGCTGCGCGACTGGATGGCCGCGCAGCAGTCGCAGCAGCAACCCGACAACGCCTCCGCCTGACGCGCATGCAGGCCTCGCTGCCCCTGCTGTGCCTGCCCTGCGCGGGCGCCAGCGCCACCATGTACCTGCGCTGGCGGCGTGCGCTGCCGCGCTGGATCGAGGTCGTGCCGGTCGAGCTGCCGGGCCGCGGCGGGCGCCTGGGCGAAAGCTTCGTCGACAGCTTCGACCGCATGGTCGCGCAGCTGTGCACCGAGCATGAAGGCGTGCTGCGAGGTCGCTACGTGCTGTTCGGCCACAGCATGGGCGCCTTGCTGGCCTGGGGCATGGCGCAGCACCAGCGGCAACAGCACCGGCCATTGCCGGATGCGCTGATCGTCTCCGGCAGCGCTGCACCGTCGCAGCGCGACCCTGACCGCTTTCTCGACATCACCGACGACGCAGCCCTCATCGCCGACCTGCGCAAGCAGGGCGGCACGCCCGACGAACTCTTCGACAGCCCCGAGCTGCTGTGCATGACGCTGGACACCCTCGGCGCCGACTACCGCCTGTGCCGCAGCTTCGTGCACGCCGACCCCGCGCCGCTGCCCGTGCCGCTGCATGTGCTGGCCGGCCGCCAGGACGACATCGCGCCGTGGCGCATGCGGGCCTGGGCCGCCGAGACCACGCATGCGCGCTTCACGCTCGATTGGTTCGAGGGCGGTCACTTCTTCATCCGCCAGCACGAGACCTCCGTGCTGGCCGCGCTGGCGCGGCACCTCGCGCCGGCGGTGATGGCGGCAGGAGGCGTCGATGCGGCTCGTGCCCTGGCATGACCCGTTGCCGCCGGGCATCGCGTTGCACCGCCTGGACCTGGACCTCGCGGCGGAGGACGGTGATGCCTGGGCCGACCTCACGTCCGACGAACGCGCACGCGCGAATCACTTTGCTCGCCGCGCCGACCGCGTGCGCTTCGCCCACACCCGCGCCGCCGTGCGCCGCCTGATCGCGCAGCGCCTTGCCTGTCGTCCAGCGGACGTGCCGCTGCGCACTGACGCACACGGCAAGCCCTTCGTCGAAGCCGGCAGCGACAACGCCGTGCCCCTCTTCAACATCTCGCACGCCGGCGACCACGCGCTCATCGCGCTGGCCGACCCGGCGCGCGTGCGCTGCGTCGGCGTCGACATCGAAGCCTGCGCGCGCGACCTCATGGCCGACGCCGATGCGCTGCTCGCCATGGCCTTCACCGCGCGCGAACAGCGCGAGATCCGCAGCGACGCCGACCTGCCACGCGCCTTCTACCGACGCTGGGTCGGCAAGGAAGCTGTGTTGAAAGCCGCCGGCGTCGGCATGGCCGAACACCTGCAAAGCGTCGGCATCCACCCCGACGCCCATGGCGCGCTCGCCGTCGACTGCGCCGTGCCCGCGTGGGCCGGCATCGAAGCGATGGCGCTGTCCGCGCCGCCGGGCTACGCCGCCGCGCTGGCCTGGCACACCAAGGAACAACCCCTGTGAATCCGATGCATCCCGTGGACTTCGTGACCCACCTGCGCAGCCTCGCCGCGCAGCGCCCCGACGACATCGCCTTGATCGCCATCACCGATCGCGACGGCGCCGCACTCGACACACCCATCAGCTACCGCACCCTCGATGCGCGCGTGCGCGGCCTCGCGGCGCACCTGCAGCAGGCCTTCGCGCCCGGCGGCCGTGCGCTCATCATGCTGGACAACAGCGACGACTACGTTGTCAGCTTCTTCGCCTGCCTCTACGCGGGCCTCGTCGCCGTGCCGGTGTTCCCGCCCGAGTCCACGCGCAAGCGCCACCTGGGCAAGCTCGAGGGCATCGCCGCCGACGCGGGCGCCTGCTGCGTGCTGACCCACGCCGCCATCCGCGACGCGATGGCGGGCGTGGCCGACGCCTTCACGCAGGCCACGCTCATCGCCGTGGACGAGATCGACGCCACCGGCGCCGACGCATGGCGCCCGCACACGCCGGCCGCCGCCGACATCGCCTTCCTGCAGTACACCTCCGGCTCCACTTCGGCGCCCAAGGGCGTCATGGTCACGCACGCCAACCTGATGGCGAACATGCGCGCGATCGAGGAGGGCCTTTCGGTCTGCACGAGCGACACCTTCGTCACCTGGCTGCCGCTGAACCACGACATGGGCCTCATCGGCGGCCTGCTGCAGCCGATGCACCGCGGCGCCGTCGTGGCGCTGATGTCTCCGCGCTACTTTCTCGAGCGCCCCGTGCGCTGGCTCGAAGCCGTCTCGCGGCTGCGCGCCACGGTCAGCGGCGGGCCCGACTTCGCCTACCGCCTGTGCCTGGACCGCGTGTCCGACGCGCAGTTGCAAAGGCTCGACCTGTCGTCGTGGTGTCTCGCGTTCTCCGGCGCCGAGCCGGTGCGCGCCGACACGCTGCGGTCGTTCCAGCAACGCTTCGCGCCCGCGGGCTTTCCGGCCGAGGCGGTGTACCCCTGCTACGGCCTCGCCGAATCGACGCTGTTCGTCACGGGCGGACACCGCGGCGCCGGCATGGTCGCGTACGCCTTCGACAAGGCGCGCCTGGCGCAAGGTGCCGTGGTGCGCGACGAGGCCGGCGCGATGCTCGTGGGCTGCGGCCGCAGCGTCACGCACCACTCGGTGCGCATCGTCGACACCGCCACGCTGAGCGTGTGCGCCGATGGTGCCGTCGGCGAAATCTGGGCCTCGGGCCCGAGCCTGGGCAGCGGCTACTGGAACAAGCCCGAGGTGTCGCAGCAGACCTTCGTCGAGCACGAGGGCGCGCGCTGGCTGCGCACCGGTGACCTGGGCTTCGTGCACGACGGCCAGCTCTACGTGGCCGGCCGCATCAAGGACCTGGTCATCGTGCGCGGCCACAACCTGTACCCGCAGGACATCGAACGCGAAGTCGAGCGCGAGGTCGAGGCCGTGCGCAAGGGTCGTGTCGCGGCCTTCGCGGTCGACGGGCCAGAAGGTGAGGGCATCGGCCTCGCGGCCGAGGTGTCGCGCAGCATCCAGAAGCTGGTGCGGCCCGAGGTGCTGGTCGAGGCGCTGAGCGCGGCCGTGAGCGAACAGTGCGGCGAGCCGCTGTCGGTCGTGATGCTGCTCAACCCGGGCGGCATGCCCAAGACCACGAGTGGCAAGCTGCAGCGCGGCGCCTGCCGCCTGGGCTGGATCGATCGCACCGCGGACGCCTATGCGATCTACGCACACGGCGCGTTCGTGCTCGGCGGCAGCGCCCCCGCAGTCGACACATCCGAAGCCGCGCTCGACGACGTCGAGCAGGCCCTCGCCACGATCTGGCACGAGGTGCTGCGCCGCCCCGTCGAACGGCCGCTGGCGCGCGACGCGCACTTCTTCACCCATGGCGGCAACTCGCTTGCCGCCACGCAGGTGGCCGCGCGCGTCGGCGAGCGCTGGAATATCGACTTTCCATTGCGCGCGCTGTTCGAGCAACCGCGCCTGGGCGACCTCGCGCGCGAACTGCGGCGCGTGCTCGCGCTCGGCCAGCGCCGCGCGCACCAGCCGATCCTGGCCCTGCCGGCCGAGCGCCGCACGGGGCTGCTCGCGCTGTCGCATGCGCAGGCGCGCCAGTGGTTCCTGTGGCAACTCGATCCGCAGAACAGCGCCTACCACGTGGGCGTGGCGCTGCGCCTGTCGGGCGTGCTGGATGCCGACGCACTGAAGGCGGCGCTCGAAGGCCTGCTCGCGCGCC
Organism: Variovorax sp. V35; assembly: GCF_041154465.1. NCBI lineage: Bacteria > Pseudomonadati > Pseudomonadota > Betaproteobacteria > Burkholderiales > Comamonadaceae > Variovorax > Variovorax sp. V35. The sequence goes on along the minus strand of NZ_AP028666.1, from coordinate 5,313,206 downwards.
ACGAGAGCCTGCGCACCGTGTTCCGCATCGCGGCCGACGGCACGGTCGGCCAGCAGGTACTGCCGACGGCGCCGCTGGCGCTCGCCCACATCGACTTTCGCGCGCTGCCGGTCGACGAACGTGAAGGCGCCGCCGCCGCACAGGCACGCGCGCTGCAGGCCGAGCCCTTCGACCTCGTGGCCGGCCCCGTGCTGCGCGCCGCCTGGCTCCAGCTCGGCGACGCGCACCACATCCTCGCGATCGTCACGCACCACATCGTGTCCGACGGCGCCTCGCTGCAGGTGCTGCTCGACGAGTTCGGCGTGGCCTATGCGGCGCACGCGAAGGGCGAGACGCCGTCGCTCGCCACGCCACTGATCCAGTACGCCGACTACGCCGCGTGGCAACGCGACTGGCTCGCCGCGGGCGAGGCCGAACGGCAACTGACCTACTGGCGCGCCCAGCTCGGCGACACGCACCCCGTGCTGGCCTTGCCCACGGACCGCCCCCGCCATGCGGTCGCGAACTACCGCGCCGCCGCGCATGCCTTCGACCTCGACGCCGCCCTCGTCGCACGCCTGCACGCCACCGCGCAGGCGCACGGCGCCACGCTGTTCATGGTGCTGCTCGCGGGCTTTCAGGCGCTGCTGCATCGCTACACGGGCCAGCCCGACGTGCGCGTGGGCGTGCCGGTTGCGAACCGCCACCGCCCCGAGACCACGGGCCTGATCGGCTTCTTCGTCAACACGCAGGTGCTGCGCGCCACGCTGAACGGCCGCACCCCGTTCGCGCAACTGATGGCCCAGACCCGCGAGGCCGCGCTCGGCGCGCAGGCCCATCAAGACCTGCCGTTCGAGCAGCTCGTGGACGCCCTGCAGCCGCAGCGCAGCCTCAGCCACAACCCGCTGTTCCAGGTGATGTTCAACCTGCTGCGCGAAGACACGGCCGTGCTGCGCGGCCTGCCGGGCCTGGCGGTCGAAGAGTACCGCATGGAGGACAGCGCCGCGCAGTGCGAACTCGCGCTCGACATCCGCGAGTGCGCTGACGGCCAGGTGCGCGCGGTCTTCACCGCGGCGGCCGAGCTGTTCGACGAAGAGACCGTCGCGCGCATGGCCGTGCACTACCGTGCGTTGCTCGATGCGCTGACGGCCGACCCGGCCCGCGCCATTGGCGATGCGCCGTGGCTCGCTGCCGAAGAGCAGGCGCAATTGCATGCCTGGGGCACGGGTACATCGTCCGCATTGGCTGCGACGCCCGCGCATCGCCTGTTTGAAGCGCACGTCCGCCGCGCACCCGATGCCGTCGCGTTGATCGCCGGCGACACCGAGCTCTCCTACGCCGCACTCGACCACCGCGCCAACCGCCTCGCGCACCGCCTGCTGCGCCACGGCGTGCGGCCCGACACGCGGGTCGCCGTGGCCGTCGATGCCCCGGTCGATCGCGTCGTCAGCCTGCTGGCCGTGTTGAAGGCTGGCGGCACCTACCTGCCGATGGACCCGTCGCACCCGCCGCAGCGGTTGTCGGAGTTGCTGGCCGACAGCGGCGCCGCGCTGCTGCTGGCCGGCAGCCACAGCTCAGTGAACGAAACCGTCGCGCGCCTCGCAGTCGATGACGCATCGCTCGACGACGAACCGAACGAGGCCCCGCAGGTCGCGCTGCACGACCACCACCTGGCCTACGTGATCCACACCTCGGGCACCACCGGCCGCCCCAAGGGCGTGGCGGTCGCGCACGGCGCGCTGTCGATGCATCTCCAGGCCATGGCCGACGCCTGCGGCTTCACGGCGGACGACCGCTCGCTGCAGTTCGCGCTGCCGCACGTCGATGCCGCCATCGAACAGTGCCTGCTGCCGCTGACCACCGGCGCCGCACTGGTGCTGCAGCCGCAGTGGTGCTCGCTCGCCAGCGAACTCGATGCCTTGCTGCAACGCCACCGCGTCAGCGTGGTCGACCTGCCGCCGGCCTATGCGCGCCAGCTGCTGCAGGACCAGCCGCCGTTCCAGCACGCCGTGCGCCTCGCGCTCTTCGGCGGCGAGGCCTGGACCGGCGAAGACCTCGCGCTGGTCCGCCGCGTGCTGCACCCTGCACGCATCGTGAACGCCTACGGCCCGACCGAGGCCGTGATCACGCCGACCCTGTGGTCCGCCGACGCCGAGGCCATCGTGCAGGGCTACGCCCCCATCGGCCGCCCGGTCGGCCGCCGCACGGCCCATGTGCTCGACGCCGATCTGCAGCCCGTGCCGCAGGGCGTGCCCGGCGAGCTGTACCTCGGCGGCGACGGCCTCGCGCGTGGCTACCTCGGGCGCGCGGCGCTGACGGCCGAGCGCTTCGTCGCCGACCCCTTCGACGGGGCGGGCGGTCGCCTGTACCGCACCGGCGACCTCGTGCGCTGGCGCGCCGACGGCCAGCTCGAATACCTGGAGCGGCTCGACCACCAGGTGAAGGTGCGGGGCTTCCGCATCGAGCTCGGCGAGGTCGAGGCGCGCTTGCGCGAGCAGCCCGGCGTGCGTGAGGCGCTGGTGTGCCTGCACGAGGGCGCGGCCGGCCCGTCGCTCGTGGCCTACGTCGCACCCGCTGCAGGCGCATCGCTCGACGCGACCACGCTCAAGACGCAGCTGGCGCAGGCGTTGCCTGATTACATGGTGCCTTCGGCGCTGATGGTGCTCGACAGCTTCCCGCTCGGCGCCAACGGCAAGGTGGACCGCCGCGCGCTGCCCGCACCGGCGGCCGTCGGCACGCCAGGCTACGAAGCTCCCCACGGCGACGTCGCGCAGACGCTGGCCGCGATCTGGGCCGAGCTGCTCAAGGTCGCGCAGGTCGGCCTGCACGACAACTTCTTCGACCTCGGCGGCAACTCGCTGCTCGTGATCCGCATGCACCGGCTGGTGGAAGACCGCCTGCAGCCGGGCCTGGCGGTGGTCGACCTCTTCAAGTACCCGACCGTCGGCGCGCTCGCCCGCCACATCGAGCAGAAGGGGCGCGGCCCCGCCGCTGCTTCCGCCACCGACGACGCCGCGCAGGCGAAGCAACGCGCGCAGCAGCAGCGCGCCGCCTTGCTGCAACGCCGCCGACCCACGGAAAGAACCCTCTGATGCACGCGCAAGACGACACCCCGCTTTCTGCCCCCGACACCACGGGCCTCGAGATCGCCATCGTCGGCATGGCCGGCCGCTTTCCCGGCGCGCCCGACGTGGACGCCTTCTGGCGCAACATCCGCGACGGTGTCGAGTCGGTCACCGTCTTCAGCGACGACGAATTGCGTGCGCGCGGCGTGCCCGAGCGCGCGCTGGCCGATCCCGACTACGTGAAGGCCGGCGTGCTCTTCGACGGCTTCGACCGCTTCGACGCCGGCTTCTTCGGTTACTCGCCGCGCGAGGCCGAGCACCTCGATCCGCAGCAGCGCATCTTTCTCGAATGCGCCTGGGAGGCGATGGACCATGCGGGCTGGCCGACCGGCCCGAAGGGCGGGGCGCCCGTCGGCGTCTACGCGGGCGACGGCCCCAACCTCTACCTCATGAAGCACCTGCTGCCCGCCGTCGGCATCGACGCGGGCACCGGCATCGCCGACATGCTGGGCCTCATGAGCGGCAACTCCGCCGGCTCGCTGTGCACGCGCGTGGCCTACAAGCTCGACCTGCGCGGCCCGGCCCTGAGCGTGCAGACCGAATGCTCGACCTCGCTGGTGGCCGTGCACCTGGCCTGCCAGGGCCTGCTGAGCCACGACTGCGACATGGCGCTGGCCGGCGGCGTGTGGCTCAACCTGCTGCAGGACGGCGGCTACCGCTACCAGAACGGCGCCATCCTCTCGCCCGACGGCCATTGCCGCGCCTTCGACGCCCGGGCCGCGGGCACGGTGATCGGCAGCGGCGCGGGCATCGTCGTGCTGCGCCGGCTGGCCGATGCGCTGCGCGACGGCGACACCATCCACGCCGTCATCAAGGGCTCGGCCGCCAACAACGACGGCGCCGACAAGATCGGCTTCACCGCACCGAGCGTGCAAGGCCAGGCCGGCGCGATCCGCGCGGCGCAGCTGATGGCCGACGTGCCCGCGCACACCATCGGCTATGTCGAGGCGCACGGCACGGGCACCACGCTGGGCGACCCGATCGAGCTGGCCGCGCTCACGCAGGCCTTCCGTGCCGATGGCGGCGATGGCGGGCGCTGCGGCTACTGCGCCATCGGCTCGGTCAAGACCAACATCGGCCACCTCGATGCAGCAGCCGGCGTGGCGGGTCTCATCAAGGCGACGCTGGCGCTGCGCCACCGCACGCTGCCGCCGAGCCTGCACTTCGAGCAGCCGAACCCGCAGATCGATTTCGCGAACAGCCCGTTCCGCGTGAACACCGAGGCGCTCCCGTGGCCCGAGGGCGATACGCCGCGCCGCGCGGGCGTCAGCTCTTTCGGCATCGGCGGCACCAACGTGCACGTCGTGCTGGAAGAGGCGCCGTCCGTGGCCACGGCCACTGAAGCGGCCGGCTGGCAGGTGCTGCCGCTGTCGACCCGCAGCGCGCCCGCGACACGGCAGGCCGCGCAGCAGCTGGCCGATCACCTGCGCGCGCACCCCGCGTTGCCGCTCACCGACATTGCCCACACCCTGCAGGCGGGCCGCCGCGTCTTCGAGCACCGCAGCGCCGTGGTGGCCGACCATGCCGAAGGCGCCGTGCAATTGCTCTCAGCGGGCGAGGGCCTGGCCGTGCGCGCCGCGCCCGCGCAGGCGCCCGAGGTGGTCTTCCTCTTTCCCGGCGGTGGCACGCAGCACGCCCAGATGGGTCGCTCGCTCTACGAAGACGACGCGGCCTTCCGCGACGACATCGACCGCTGCTGCGCGCTGCTGGAACCCGAGCTGGGCTTCGACCTGCGCACCGTGCTGTTCCCCGCGCCCGGCGGCGAGGCCGAGGCCGACGCGCGGCTGTTCGACATCGCGCTCGCGCAACCCGCGCTCTTCGTCGTCGCGTACGCGATGGCGCAGTGGTGGATGCGCCGCGGCGTGCGCCCCGCGGTGATGATGGGCCACAGCCTGGGCGAGTACGTTGCCGCCTGCCTGGCGGGCGTGTTCCGCCTCGAAGATGCACTGCGCGTCGCGGCCCTGCGCGGGCGCCTGCTGCAGTCGATGCCGCCCGGCGCGATGACCGCCGTGCCGTTGTCGCAAGCCGCGCTCGCGCCCTTCCTGGCGCCGGGCTGCGACCTCGCCGCCGCCAATGCCGAACAGCTGTGCGTGATCTCGGGCCCGCGCGAGGCGGTCGAGGCCGCCGAGGCGCGGCTGCGCGCGGCGGGCCACCTGCCGCGCCGGCTGCATGTGTCGATCGCTTCGCACTCGGCGATGACCGAGCCGCTGCTCGCGCCGCTCGAAGCGCTCATCGCCTCGGTGCCGCGCCGGCCGCCGACGATCCCCTTTGTCTCGAACGTCACGGGCCAGCTCATCACGCCCGAGGAGGCCATGAGCCCCGCCTACTGGGCGCGCCACCTGCGCGGCACCGTGCAGTACGCCGACGGCGTGGGCACCTTGCTGCAGGTGCCGGGCCGCGTGCTGCTCGAAGTCGGCCCCGGCGAAACGCTGGCGGGCCTGGCGCGCCAGCATCCGCTGGTAGACACCGTCGCCGGCGTGCTCGCCAGCCAGGCGCACCCGCAGCAGCAAGCACGCAACGCGCAGCAGATCGCGCAGACGCTGGCCCAGCTGTGGGTGGCGGGCGTGGACATCGACTGGGCCGCCTGCCGCGCGGGCGCCGCGCGTCGGCGCGTGCCGCTGCCGGCGTATCCGTTCCAGCGCCGCCGTTACTGGGTCGAAGCGCCCAACGCTGCGAAGGTGGCGCAACGTCCGGCTGGCGACGCGTTCTACGTGCCCTCGTGGCAGCGCACGGAGCCGCTGGCCGTCGCGCCTTCGACCGATGCCGGCGGCTGCCTGCTCGTGCTCGGCGACAGCCGCAGCCTCACGGGCCACCTCGTGCGCCAGCTGCGCGCGCAGGGCCGCACCGTGGTGCTGGCCGAGCGCGGCAGCGCCTTCGCGCGCACGGGCCACGGCCACTGGACGCTGCGCCCCGGCGCACGCGATGACCACGCGCGCCTGCAGGCCGAGATCGCCGCCGACTTCGGCGCCATCGCCGGCATCTACCACCTGTGGAGCCTCGACGAAGCGCTGCCCGCGCAACAGCCGCAGGCCGAGCTGCTCGAGCGCAGCTTCTTCAGCCTGCTCGCGCTCGTGCAGTCGCTCGACGTCGGCGAGCGCACGCTGCCGCTGGCCGTCGTCGCCAACCAGCTCGAAGACGTCACCGGCACCGAGCCGCTGTGCCCCGAGAAGGCCACGCTGCGCGGCATCGGCAAGGTGATCGGCCAGGAATACCCGCGCGTGCATTGCCGCGTGATCGACGTGGTGCTGCCTGCGCCCGAAAGCGATGCCGAAGGCCGGCTGGTCGCGCAGATCGTGGCCGAGGCCGTGGCGCTGCAGACCGAGCCCGGCGAGCCGCTGGTGGCCTGCCGTGGCGCGCACCGCTGGATCAAGACCTACGAGCCCGCGACACTGACCGCCGCCGCGCAACCGCGTCTGCGCCGCGAGGGCGTCTACCTTGTCACCGGCGGCCTGGGCGGTGTTGGCCTTGCACTGGCGAAGCACCTGGCCGTGCACTGGCAGGCGCGGCTGGTGCTGCTGGGCCGCACCGCGCTGCCGGCGCGTACCGAGTGGCCCGCGCTGGTGGCGGCCGACAGCACGCCCGCCGATCTGAAGGCGCGGCTGCATCAACTGCTCGAACTCGAAGCGCTCGGCGCACAGGTGCTCACCGTGTCGTCCGACGTGTCCGACGCCGACGCGATGCGCGCCGCCCTCGCGCAGGCGAACGATCGCTTCGGTGCGCTGCACGGCGTCGTGCACGCGGCCGGCGATGCGGGCGGCGGCATGATGGCCGGACGCACGCGCGCGCAGGTCGACACCGTGTTCGCAACCAAGGTGCACGGCACGCGCGTGCTGTTCGACGCGCTGCGCGGCCAGCCGCTGGACTTCGTGCTGCTGTGCTCGTCCATCTCCAGCGTGGCCGGCGGCCTGGGCATGAGCGACTACGCCGCCGCCAACGCCTACCTCGACGCCGTGGCCGTCGCGCACGAACGACTCGGCGCGTTTCCGGTGTTCTCGGTCAACTGGGACGCCTGGCGCGGCCTGGGCATGGCCGCGCACATGGACGTGCCCGACGACATCGGCATGGACGGCCCCGAAGGCGCGCGCGTCTTCGAGCGCATCGTCAACGGTCCGGCGCGCGCGCAGACCGTCATCTCGACCGCCGACCTGGCCACACGCCTGGGCCCGCTCGACAACGGCATGCTCGACCTGCTCGGCGACGAGGCACCGGCCGCCGCCGCGGGCGCGGCCCATCCCCGGCCCGCGCTGCAGACCCCGTTCGTCGCGCCGCAGGGCGAGGTCGAGACCGCGCTCGCCGCGCTGTGGACCGAGCGCCTGGGCATCGCGCCCATCGGCGTGGACGACAACCTGTTCGAACTCGGCGGCGATTCGCTCGTCGCCATCCAGCTGCTGTCGCGCGTGCGCAAGCGCTACGCGACCGAGCTGCACCCCAGCGAGTTCTTCAAGGCGCCGACCATCGCAGGCCTGGCCGCGCGGCTCGGTGTCGTCTCGACCACCATCGCGCCGCAGCGCAGCGCGATGGAGATCACTCCCGTCGCGCGCGGCGGTGCGTTGCCGCTGTCGCCGATGCAGCGCCGCCTCTGGCTGGTCGACCGCCTCACCGACGCCACCAACCGCAGCGGCCGCGCGGCCTACAACATGTCGGCCGGCCTCGCGCTGCACGGCGAGCTCGACATCCGCGCGCTGCGCGCCGCCATCGACGCCATCGTCGCGCGCCACGAGGTGCTGCGCACCGTGTTCACCGAGGACGACGACGGCGAACCCATGGCCGTCGTGCGTTCCGGCGCGCCGCTCGACATTCCCGTGATCGCGCTCGACGACAGCGCGCGCTACGGCCAGCTGTTCGACGAACTGGTGCGCACACCGCTCGCACTGGCCGAGGGCCCCCTCATCAAGGCCACCGTCGTGCGCATGGCTGCGCGCGAGCATGTGCTGGTGCTCGTGGTGCACCACATCGTGTTCGACGGCTGGTCGATCGCCGTGTTCGCACGCGAACTGGCCGCGTTCTACGAGCGCGCGCGGCGCGGCCAGCCACTCCAGCTGGCACCGCTGCCCGTGCAGTACGCCGACTACGCCGCCTGGTATGCGCGTGCGCTGGCCTCCGACGGCTTTGCGCCGAAGGCCGCGTTCTGGCGCGAGCGGCTGACGGGCGCGCCGCAGACCTCGGGCATCAAACCTGACCACCAGCGCCCGGCAGTGCCCACGCACGCCGGCGACTCGGTGCGGCTCACGCTGTCGCCCGCGCTGTCGCAGTCGCTGGCCGCGCTCGCGCGGGCGTCGGACACGTCGCTGTTCACACTGCTGCTGTCGTCGTTCTTCCTGTTCTTCCACCAGGCCTCGGGCGCCGACGACATCGTCATCGGCACCGACGTCGCGGGCCGCGGCCACCCGGACCTCGAAGGGCTGCTCGGCTTCTTCGTCAACGTGGTGCCGCTGCGCTCGCGTCGCACGAAGGGAACGACCGATTTCGCGCAATGGCTCGCCGCCACCAAGGCCGACACCCTGGCCGCGATGGACCACCAGGACGTGCCTTTCGACCGCATCGTCGAGCTGTCGGGCGTGCCGCGTGCACGCGACCGCAACCCGCTGGTACAGGTGCTCTTCGTGCTCCAGAACACACCCGAGATCCGGTTCGCCATCGAAGGCGCCGAGGTCGAGGTGCTGCCCCAGCAGATGAACGAATCCAAGTTCGACCTGGCGGTGTTCGCCAGCGAACACGACGGCGCGCTCACCGCCGAGTGGGTGTTCGCCACCGACCTCTACCGGCGGGAGACCGTCGAAACCTTCACCGCTTCGTGGCATGCGCTGCTGGAGCGGATCGTCGCCACACCCGGCCAGCCGATCGACGCGCTGGCCCCCATGCCCTCGGAGGAATCCATCGCCATGACAAACGCTCCCAACGTCCGCCCGGCCTCGAAACTGGACAAGCTCGGCAAACTTGGAAAGCTCGACGCCCTGGGCGCCGGCCGTGCCCCCGTGCGCGCCGCTGCGCGGCCCGCCGTGCAGACCTCGTTCCTCAAGCCCGGTGCCGAGTTCCCCATCGTGCTGCAGGCCACCAGCCCCGAGCTCGACACCGTCGCCTGGGCCAAGGGCCAGGCCGACTACATCGAGATGCTGGTGGCCAAGCACGGCGGCATCCTGTTCCGCGACTTCGGCCTGAAGACGCCGCAGGACTTCGAGGCCTTCGCCGAGGCCATCGAGCCCGAGCTGTACGGCAGCTACGGCGACCTGCCGAAGAAGGAGGGCGGCAAGAAGACCTACCGCTCCACGCCGTACCCCGAGCGCCAGATGATCCTGTTCCACAACGAGAGCGCGCACCTGGACCGCTGGCCGCGCAAGCAGTGGTTCTTCTGCGAGCTGCCGTCGCCCGTGGGCGGCGCCACGCCCATCGTCGACTGCCGCGAGATGCTGCGCCGCCTGCCGGCCGAGGTGGTCGCCGGCTTCGAGCGCAAGGGGCTGCAGTACGTGCGCACCTTCACGCCCGGCCTGGACGTGAGCTGGCAGGACTTTTACAAGACCGATCGCCGCGAAGAGGTCGAGGCGCGCCTGGCCGCCGCCGGCATCGAATGGCGCTGGTTCGACGGCGACACGCTGCAGACGCGCACCCGCTGTCCCGCCGTGATCCGCCACCCGCTCACCGGCGAGCGCGTGTTCTTCAACCAGGTGCAGCTGCACCACGTCGCCTGCCTCGAGGCGCAGGTGCGCGAAGACCTGCTGGCCATGGGCGGCGTCGAGCGCCTGCCGCGCCACGTGACCTACGGCGACGGCTCGCCCATCGCCGACGAAACCATGGCCATCGTCGGCGAGGCCTACGAGGCCTGCGCCGTGCGCTTCGACTGGCGCCAGGGCGACGTCGTGATGCTCGACAACATGCTCGCCGCCCATGCGCGCGACCCCTTCGAGGGCCCGCGAAAGATCGTGGTGGCGATGGGCGCGATGTTCGACCGCGCCGCGCTCGACGACAGCGCGCGCGGCGCCGAGGCCCGCCTGGCCGATGAGCAAGGTGCATGACTGAAATGACGACCATGACCGACCACTTCGACGACACGACCTTCCCGCTGAGCCCCGAACAACGCGCCGTGCCGGCCGATGCGCCGCGCCTGCTGCTGCGCGCCGACATCGAGGGCGGGCTCGACGCTGCGCGCCTGCGCGACGTGGTCGCGCGCGTGCTGGGCGCGCATGGCGCGCTGTGCAGCGCCATCCGCGCGGTGCCGGGCTACCGCGGCCTGCGCCAGCAGTACACCGACGGGATGACGCCGCTGGCCTGGGCAAACGCAGACCTGCGCGATGCGCCTGAAGCCGCACTGGCCGAATGGCTGGCGAACCTGCAGGCCGCGCCGCTGGACATCGCGCGCGGCGAGATGGTCCATGCCGGGCTCGCTCGCACCGGTGAAGCACGCCACACGCTGGCGCTTTCCATCCATGCCTGGGTCGGCGACCGGGGCAGCCTGCAACATCTGTTCGACCAGATCGCCACGGCCTTCGCGGACGAACACGCTTTCGATGCCGCCGAGGTGTTCCCCTACGCACGCTTCGTGACCTGGCGCCAGGACCTGCTCGACGGCGAAGATGCCGCCGAGGGCCGTGCCTACTGGCAACGCTACCTCGCGCAGGCCGCCGCGCTCACGCCGCCGCGCCTCGTCGGCCGGCAAGCTGCTGCCTCCCAGCAGGCTGTGCGCGTGCAGGCCGACGAATCTATCGACGCCACTTTCGCGGGCCGCATCGCCGCCTGCGCCGACACACTGGGCGCACAGCCCGACACGCTGTTGCAAGCCGTCTGGTGGCTGCTGCTCGCGCGGCTGGACGGCACCGGCCGTTTCGTCGCCGGCTGGCAGCACGACTGCCGCCGCGACTACCCGCCGATGCAGGGTGCGGTCGGCGTGTTCGACAAGGTGCTGCCGCTCATCGTCGAGACAACCCCAGAGACGCGCTTTGCCGATTGGTTCGACAACGTCGACGGCACGCTGGCCGCGCATGTCGAGGCGCAGGAGTATTGGGCCGTCGAGGCGCCGTCCATCGCCGCGCACCTCGCGGTCGGCTTCGCGTGCCACGACCGGCCGCGCCGCCACGGCGTCGATCCGCAATGGCAACTGGTTGCGCTGCCGGGGCCGTTGCCGGCTTTCGAACTCGCCCTGCAGATCGCATGGGACGCCGACGGCGCAGCGCTCTCGGTGCATGCCGATGCCGCACGCCACAGCGAGATGGCGGTGCAGCGCCTGCTGATGCAATACCTCTGTCTCCTGGACGCCATCGTCGAACGCCCCGACGCCGCGCTCGGCGCGTTGCCGCTGGTCGGTGCGCGTGAGCGCGAGTTGCTGCTGCAGTCGCAAGAAGCCGTGGCCGATCTCGGCACGCAGACCGTCACGCAGCGCATCGCCCACTGGGCCACCGAGACGCCCGAAGCGCCCGCACTCGAAGCGGGCGAGCAGCGCCTGAGCTACCGCGAACTCGACCAGCGCACCGCCCGCGTCGCCCGCTGGCTGCAAGGGCAGGGCGTGGTGCCGGGCACCATCGTCGCGCTGAACCTGCCGCGCGCGCTTGATCTGCCGGTGGCGATCCTCGCCGTCTGGCGCGCGGGCGCCGCCTACCTGCCGCTCGACCCCGACTGGCCCGAGGCGCGCCGTGCGGCGGTGCTGGCCGATGCGAAGCCCATCTTCACCATCGACGCGGCATTGCCCGATGCGAGCACGTTGCCCGAAGCGCAAGCCGCGTCGCACATCGCCGCACCGAGCGACCTCGCCTACGTGCTCTACACCTCCGGTTCCACCGGCACGCCCAAGGGCGTGGCCGTCGAGCAGGGCCAGCTGCAGAACTACGTGGCAGCCGCATCGGCCGCGATGCAGCTCGACACCTGCCGCCGCTGGGCGCTCACCAGCTCGGTGGCGGCCGACCTGGGCAACACCGCACTGTTCGGCGCGTTCCACAACGGCGCCTGCCTTGTCGTGGCGGCGCCGCATGAGGCGAAAGACGCCGAGGTCTTCGCGCGCTTCATGCGCACGCACGCCATCGACGCGCTGAAGATCGTGCCCTCGCACCTCGAAGCGTTGCTTGAAAGCGCCGCGCCCTGCCTGCCGCGCATGCTGGTGCTCGGCGGCGAGGCCGCGCCGCGCGCGCTGGTCGAGCGCATCGCGCGGCTGGCGCCGCAGTGCGCCATCTACAACCACTACGGGCCGACCGAGGCCACGGTCGGTGTCATGGTGCATGCCGTCGAACCCGGCGCGGCGGTGCCCGAACAGCTGCCGCTGACGCGCGTGCTCGCGAACAACCGCGTGCGCGTGCTCGATGCGTCGCGCGGCCTCGTGCCGGCCGGCGGGCTGGGCGAGGTTTACATCGGTGGTGCGCAGCTGTGCCGCGGCTACCTGAACCGCGCGAACGCTGACGTGTTCGTCGCGGACCCGTTCCGCGCCGGTGAGCGCCTCTATCGCACGGGCGACCTCGCGTGGGTGCTGCCCGAAGGCGGCCTGCGACTCGCGGGGCGCGCCGACCACCAGGTGAAGGTCCACGGCTACCGCGTGGAGCCGGCCGAGGTCGAGGCGGCGCTGCTGGCGCGGCCCGGCGTGCGCCAGGCGGTCGTGCTCGCCGTGCCCGATGCGGCCGGTGCGACCACGCTCGCCGCCTTCTTCGTCGGCGACGGCGAGGGGGGCGACGGCCGCGCGCTGCGCGAGCAACTCGCCGCGGTGCTGCCAGCGCACATGGTGCCCGCGAGCTGCACGGCCGTGGGCGCCTTCGCGCGCCTGCCGAACGGCAAGATCGACCGGCTCGCGCTGGCGGCTTCGGCCCCGGCCGAAGCGCCACGGCGCGTCATCGCGGCCCCGCGCGACGCGCTCGAAGCGCTGCTCGCCGACGGCATGGCCACGCTGCTGGGCAGCGGCCCGGTCGGCGTGGAAGACGACTTCTTCGAACTCGGCGGTCACTCGCTGCAGGTCATCAAGCTGGTGGCGCGCATCCGCAAGCTGCTGCAGGTCGAGGTGGCGGCCGGCGTGGTGTTCGACCACCCGACGCCCGCGGCGCTCGCCGCCGTGCTGCGGGAGGCCAGCGCCGATGCCGTCGCGCTCGAACAGCTGGCGCAGACGCACCGGCAGCGCGACCTCGCCGACGAATCCGTGGGCGAGGCCGCATGAGCAGGGCCATGGACGAGATCACCCGAACCGTGCACGACGCCCAGGCGGTGCCGCTGTCGTATGCGCAGGAGCAGCTGTGCTTCCTGCAGAAGCTCGAACCCGGGCTCACGGCCTACAACCTGCCGCGTGTGTTCCGGCTGACCGGCGCGCTCGACGCCGATGCGCTGGAACGCGCGTTCCAGGCGGTCATTGCGCGCCACGCGATCCTGCGCACGCACTTCGTCGAGCACGATGGCGTGCCGATGCAGGTGGTGCAGGCCGAGGTGCCGTTCGCGCTGGAGCGCATCGACCTCTCGGACCAGAGCGCCGAAGCGCAACAAGCCGCTGTCGATGCGCTCGTGCGCCGCACCGCGACGCATGTGTTCGACCTGGGCCGCGCGCCCGCGCTGGTGGCGCGGCTCGCGAAGTTGGCCGACGACCGGCATGTGCTGACCGTCTGCCTGCACCACATCGTGTCCGACGCCTGGTCGAACCCGATCCTGGCGCGTGACCTCGGCGCGGCCTACGCGCTGGCGCTGCGCAGCGAAGGCCCGGTGCAGCTGTCGCCGCTGCCCGTGCAGTACGCCGACTTCGCCGTGTGGCAGCGGGCCCGCGTGCAGGGCGGGGCGCTCGCGCCGCAGCTGGACCACTGGAACCGCCACCTCGGCGACGAGGTGCCGTCGCTCGATCTGCCGACCGACCGTGCGCGCCCCGCGCAGCAGACCTTCGCCGGCACCGCGCTCGGCTTCGAGCTGCCGCCGGCCCTGGCGGCAGCGTTGCAGAAGTTCTGCCGCACCGAACGCTGCACGCCGTTCGTGGTGCTGCTCGCGGCCTGGCAGGTGCTGCTGTCGCGCTGCAGCGGGCAGGATGATTTCGCCATCGGCGTGCCCAATGCCGGCCGCCACCGCGAGGAGGTGCAGGACCTGCTGGGCTTCTTCATCACCACGCAGGTGTTCCGCGCGCGGCTCGCGCCCCGGCGCACGCTGCGCGAGGTGTGCCGGCAGGTGCGCGCCGACGCGCTGGCCGCGCTCGACCATGCCGACCTGCCGTTCGAGGTGCTGCTGGCCAGCCGCAAGGACCGCCGCGACCCCGCGCGCAGCCCGCTGTTCCAGGCCATGTTCGGCGTGCAGATGGCCGGCGAGGCCGTCGCACTCGACTTCGCCGGCGTGCGCGCCGAGTTGGAAGAGTTCGACGACGCGGGCGCCAAGTTCGACCTGTCGCTGGACTTCTACATCGACCCGCACGGCGTGCGCGGGCGGCTCGAATACAACACCGACCTGTTCGACGCCACGACGGCGCAGCGCCTGGTGCGCGCCTACCAGCGCGTGCTGCAGGCGATGTCGGACGACCCCGACCGCGTGCTCGCGAACCTCGTGCTCATCGATGCGGACGACGAGGCGCGGCTGCGCGGCTGGAGCGAGAACCTGCCGCATCGCCCGTACACGCAGCCCGTGCACCGGCTGATCGAAGCGCAGGCGCGCGAGCGGCCCGAGGCGGTCGCGCTGGTGTTCGGCGACACGGTGCTGCGCTACGGCGAACTCGACGCGCGCGCCAACGCGCTCGCGCATCGTTTGATCGGCCTGGGCGTACGGCCCGACATGCCCGTGGGGATCGCCGCCGAGCGCAGCCTCGAGATGGTGGTGGGGCTGCTGGCGATCCTGAAGGCCGGCGGCGCGTATGTGCCCGTCGACCCCGAACTGCCGCGCGAGCGCATCGCCTACATGCTGGAAGACAGCGGCGTGACGCTGCTGCTCACGCAGTCGCACCTGCGCGAGGCGCTGCCGGTGGCGGCGCATGTGCAAATGCTGGCGCTGGATGCAATTGACCTGTCCGGCGAATCCACCGCGTGCCCGCAGGTCGCGCTGCATGGCGAGAACCTCGCCTACGTGATCTTCACCTCGGGCTCCACGGGCCGCCCCAAGGGCGCGGCCAACCGCCACAACGCGCTCTACAACCGCCTGGCTTGGATGCAGGACGCCTACGCGTTGAACGATGGCGACACCGTGCTGCAGAAGACGCCGTTCGGTTTCGACGTGTCGGTGTGGGAGTTCTTCTGGCCTTTGATGCAGGGCGCGTGCCTTGTCGTGGCCGCGCCTGGCGATCACCGCGAGCCGGCACGCCTGGTCGAGCTGATCCGTTCGCACGGCGTGACCACGCTGCATTTCGTGCCCTCGATGCTGCAGGCTTTCCTCGCGCACGACGGCATCGAGGCCTGCACCAGCCTGCGGCGCATCGTCTGCAGCGGCGAGGCGTTGCCCGCCGAGGCGCAGGCGAAGGTGTTCGAGCGCCTGCCGGGCGCGGGGCTCTACAACCTCTACGGCCCGACCGAGGCGGCCATCGACGTGACGCACTGGACCTGCCGCGCCGACGGGCTGAACCATGTCGCCATCGGCCGCCCCATCGCGGGCTGCAAGACCTACGTGCTCGACGCGGGCCTGAACCCGGTGCCGCCGGGCGTGGGCGGTGAGCTGTACCTGGGTGGCATCGGCCTGGCGCGCGGCTACCTGCACCGGCTGGGCCTCACGGCCGAGCGTTTCGTCGCCGACCCCTTCAGCGACAGCGGCGAGCGCCTGTACCGCACGGGCGACCTCGTGCGCTGGCGCGACGACGGCCAGCTGGCGTACCTGGGCCGCATCGACCACCAGGTGAAGGTGCGGGGCTTCCGCATCGAGCTCGGCGAGATCGAGGCGCAGCTGCTGGCCCAGCCGCACGTGCGCGAGGCCGTGGTGGTGGCCGACGAAGGACCGGGTGGCACGCGGCTGGTCGGCTATGTGTCGCCGCAGCCCGGTGCGGCGTTGGACGTGGCCGTGCTCAAGGCGCGCCTGGCCGAGGTGCTGCCCGAGTACATGGTGCCAGCGCTGCTGTGCGTGCTGCCGGCCCTGCCGCTCAATGCCAACGGCAAGATCGACCGCAAGTCGCTGCCCAAGCCCGAGCGCGGTGGGGCGCAGACCTACGAAGCGCCCGAGGGCGAGATCGAACAGGCTCTGGCAACGGTCTGGGCCGAGGTGCTCGGCCTTCCGCGCGTGGGTCGGCAGGACAACTTCTTCGAACTCGGCGGCGATTCGATCCTGAGCCTGCAGATCGTGTCGCGGCTGCGCACGGCGGGCTGGAAGCTCACGCCGCGCCTGATGTTCGAGCGCCAGACCGTCGCGGGGCAGGCGGCCGTGGCCGAGCCCGTGGGCGCGGCGGTGCAAGCCGAGCAGACCGCAGCCGAAGGCCAGGTGCCGCTGCTGCCGTTCCAGGCCGCGTTCTTCGAGGCCGATATGCCCGAGCGCCATCACTGGAACCAGTCGCTGCTGCTGCAAGGCCGCGAGCCACTGGCGCTGCCCGCGCTCGAAGCCGCGCTGGCGGCCGTGGTGCAGCACCACGATGCTTTCCGCCTGCGCTTCCATCGCGCGGCCGATGGCCGCTGGCGGCAGGCCTACGAGGCCCTGCCGGCGCGCTGGCGCGAGGAATGGCTCTGGGTGCGCGATGCAGCGAACCCCGCGCAGATCGCCGCACTGTGCGACGAAGCGCAGCGCAGCCTCGACCTCGCGCACGGGCCGCTGCTGCGTCCGCTGGTCATCCGCCTGCCCGGCGGCGACTGGCGCCTGCTGCTGGCGGCGCACCACCTCGTGGTCGATGGCGTGTCGTGGCGCATCGTGCTCGACGACCTGGCCACCGCGTACGCGCAGTGCCGCGACAGCCGGCCGGTCGTGCTGCCACCGAAGAGCGCCAGCTTGCAGGCCTGGGCGCGCACGCTGCAGGGCGAGGCTGCCGCGATGGATGGCGAACTCGCGCACTGGCAGGCCTTCGCCGACGTGCCGGTGGCGTTGCCCTGCGCGCGGCCCGAGGGCGTGAACACCGTGGCGCGCCGCGCCAGCATCGCGTGGCAGCTCGACCGCGAGCGCACACAGGCGCTGCTCAAGGCGGCGCCGGCCGCCTACCGCACGCAGGTCAACGACCTGCTGCTCACCGCGCTCGGGCGCGCGCTGTGCGGCTGGAGCGGGCATGCGCAGCTCGCGATCCTGCTCGAAGGGCACGGCCGCGAAGACATCCTCCCCGCGCAGAAAGCGCTCGACCTGTCGCGCACCACGGGCTGGTTCACCAGTCTGTTCCCCGTGCGGCTCGATCCACTGGGCGCGTGGGGCGACGCGATCAAGCGCGTGAAGGAAGACCTGCGCCGTTTGCCGCAACGCGGGCTCGGCCATGGCGTGCTGAGGCACCTGGGCACGGACGCACAGCAGCAGGCGTTGCGCGCGCTGCCGCGCCCGCAGCTGGTTTTCAACTACCTGGGGCAGGTGGATGGTGCGGCCGAGGCTGCGTGGTCGCTCGCGCCTGAAGACGCGGGCGAGCCGGTCGCCGCGAGCGCACCGCTGCTGCACGAATTCAGCGTCAATGCACAGGTGCGCGACGGTGCGCTGCAACTGACGGTGGACTTCAGCGCGGCGCGGCATGCGCAGAAGGACGTGCAGGGCTGGGTGAACCGCTTCGGCGACGAACTCGAAGCGCTGATCGCGCACTGCACCTCGGGCGCTTCCGGTGTCACACCGTCGGACTTCCCGCTGGCCGGGCTCGACGCCGCGCAACTCGACGCGCTGCCGCTGCCCGTGGCGCACCTCGAAGACCTCTACCCGCTGTCGCCGATGCAGTCGGGCATGCTGTTCCACAGCCTGGTCGATGCGCAGGGCGAGGCTTACATCAACCAGCTGTGCATGGACATCGACGGTCTCGATGCCGAGCGCTTCCGCGCCGCATGGCAGCGCGTGCTGGCGCGCCACGAGATCCTGCGCAGCGGCTTCCTGGCCGACGGGGCCACGCCGCTGCAATGGGTGGCGCGCAGCGCCGAGATGCCGTGGGTGGTGCAAGACCTGCGTGAGAGCGCCGATGTGCCAGGTGCACTGGCGCGGCTGGCCGCGTCGCAGCGTGCGAGCGGCTTCGACCTCGCGCGCCCGCCGCTCATGCGCATCGCCCTGGCGCGCACGCAGGCGCAGCGCCATCACCTCGTCTGGACCTACCACCACCTGCTGCTTGACGGCTGGAGCGTGGCGCAGTTGCTGGCCGAGGTGCTGCGCAGCTACGCGGGGCAGGCCGGCGAGCCTGTGCCGGGGCGCTTCCGAGACCACATCGCGTGGCTCGCCGCGCGCGACGCACAGGCCGGCGAGGCGCACTGGCGCCGCGTGCTGGCCGGCGTGGAAGAACCGACGCGCCTGGCGACCGCACTGGTGCCGCCGGTGGCACCACGCCCCGGCAAGGCCCACCAACGTCTGGCCTTCGACACCGAAACCACGCGCAGCCTGCGCGAGGCCGCGCGCGCCGCGCACGTCACCCTCAACACCTTCGTGCAGGCCGCCTGGGCGCTGCTGCTGGGCCAGCGCACGCGCACCGGCACCGTCGTGTTCGGCGCCACCGTCGCCGGCCGCAGCGCCGAGATGCCGGGTGCCGAGCGCATGCTGGGCCTGTTCATCAACACGCTGCCCGTGGTCGCGCGCCTGCGGCCCGGCCAGCCCGTGGGCGACTGGCTGCGCGAACTGCAGGGGGCGCAGGTCGCGTCGCGCGAACACGAGCACACGCCGCTGCACGAGATCCAGGCCTGGGCCGGGCTGGGCGGGCAGGGCCTGTTCGACACGCTGGTGGTGTTCGAGAACTACCCGGTCGATGCGGCCTTGCGAGGCGACGCTGCGGCCGGCCTGAGCTTCGGCGCGGTGCATACGAAGGAAGAAACCTCGTACCCGCTGACGCTGATGGTGCACGACGATGCAGCGCTGCACATCGACCTCGTGCATGCGCTCGACGTGTGCGACGAGGCGCAGGCCGCGGCGCTGGTGGGCCAGTTGCGTGCGGCGCTGCTGGCGTTGGCCGGCGATACGGCGCAGGCTGTGGGCCAGCTGACGCTGGCCGATGCGGCCGAGCGCGAGCGGTTGTCGCTTTGGTCGCGCGGTGCATTCGCACCGCAGGCGGTCGTGTCCGTCCACCACCTCATCGAACAGCAGGCGAGGGCGAACCCCGATGCACTGGCGCTGGTCACGGCCGAGCATCGCCTGACCTACGCGGCACTCAACCGACTTGCGAACCGCTGGGCGCATCGCCTGATCGCGCAGGGCGTGCGGCCCGACATGCCGGTCGCGATCGCGGTCGATCGCTCAGCCGAGACCGTGGTCGGCCTGCTCGCCGTGCTCAAGGCCGGCGGTGCTTACGTGCCGCTCGACCCGGCGTTCCCGCCCGAGCGGCTGGCCTACATGGTCGAGGACAGCGGCGCCTCGCTGCTGCTCACGCGCCGCGCGCTGATGCCGCGTTTGCCCGACGCAGCGAGCGTGCAGCGGCTGGCCTTCGACCTCGACGCAACCGACGACGGCATCGCCGACTGGCCCGACCACGACCCGGCGGTGCCGGTGCATGGCGAGCAGCTGGCCTACGTGCTCTACACCTCGGGCTCCACCGGCCGTCCCAAGGGCGTGGCGATGCGTCACGACGCGGTCGCGCGTCTCATCGCGTGGCAGCTGCAACGCCTGCCGGGCGCGAGCCGCACGTTGCTGTTCGCCTCGCCGTGCTTCGACGTGGCGTTCCAGGAAATGGTCAGCGGGCTGGCCGGCGGCGGCTGCCTAGTGCAGACCACCGACGCGCAGCGGCTCGATCTCGACGCGCTGGAAGAGCTGGTGCACCGTGAGGGCGTCGAGCGCATGTTCCTCACCTTCTCGGTGCTGCAGCATTTCGCCGAACAGTCGCTGGCCTCGGGCCGTCGGTTGCCGGCGCTGCGCCAGGTCGTCACGGCGGGTGAGCAGCTCAAGCGCACGCCCGCGCTGGCCGAGTGGCTGGCGCGCGAATCGCAGTGTCGGCTCATCAACCAGTACGGGCCGACCGAGACGCACGTGGTGAGCGAGTTCGTGCTCGACGGCGCGGGCGATGAAGACCTGCCGCCCATCGGCACACCGGCATCGAGCGCACGCCTGCATGTGCTCGATGCGCAACTGAACCCCGTGCCCGTCGGCGTGGCTGGCGAGCTGTGCGTCGGCGCCGAGGTGCTGGCGCGCGGCTACCTGCACCGCGCCGGCCTGACGGCGCAGCGCTTCGTCGCCGATCCGTTCGATGGGCATGGCGGGCGGCTCTACCGCACCGGCGACCTCGTGCGCTGGCGTGGCGACGGCCAGCTCGAGTACCTCGGCCGGCTCGACCACCAGGTGAAGGTGCGGGGCTTCCGCATCGAACTCGGCGAGGTCGAGGCGCAGCTGCTCGCGCAGCCCGGCGTGCGACAGGCGCTGGTGCTGGCGCAGGAAGGACCAGGTGGCGCGCGGTTGGTGGCCTATGCGGCCGGTGCCGAAGGCCAGCCGCTGCGCCCCGCGGCGCTGCGTGCGGGGCTGGCGGCGGCGCTGCCCGACTACATGGTGCCGAGCGTCATCGTCGCGATGCCGCAGGGGCTGCCGCTGAACGCCAACGGCAAGGTCGACCGGCAGGCGCTGCCGCCGCCCGAAGCGGCGGAAGAGCGCGCGCACGTGGCGCCGCAGGGCGCTACCGAAACCGCGCTGGCGGGCCTGTGGGCGCAGGTGCTGGGGCTGTCGCGCGTGGGGCGCGGCGACAACTTCTTCGAGCTGGGCGGGCATTCGCTCGCGGTGCTCAAGCTGCGGCAGCAGGTCAAGGCGCAGATGGGCATCGACCTGCCGTTGCAGCGCTACTTCGAGCTGCCAGACCTGGCGGCGTGTGCGCAGGCGCTCGACGCGCAAGGGCCGGCGCAGGCGCAGCAGGCCGCGCAGGCCGAGAGCGATCTCGATCGCATGGATGCATTGTTGGAAAGTCTGGGGGGTTGAGTGAGCAGTAGCGAACGCAGTAGGGCCATCGCCCAACGGCTGGCGGGTTTGCCACCGGCGCGGCAGAAGGAATTCATCGCCGCGCTTCGTGCGCAGGGCATCGACTTCGGCCGCCTGCCGATCGTGCCCGACCCGGCCGCCGTGCCCGGTGCGCCGCGGCCCGCCTCGTACGCGCAGGCGCGCCAGTGGTTCCTCTGGCAGATGGACCCCGAGAGCACGGCGCAGCACATCACGGCCGCGCTCACGCTGCACGGCGCGCTCGACCCTGCGGCGCTGCGCGCGAGCCTGCAGGCGCTGGTGGTGCGGCACCCGTCGCTGCGCACGCGCTTCGGCGTGAGCGACGACGGCGTGCCGCAGCAGACCGTGTCGCCCGAAGTGGTGCTCGACCTGCGTGAAGCCGATCTGCGCGCCCACCCCGCGCAGGTGCGCGACGAGGCCGCGCGCCTCGTGCGCACGCCCTTTGACCTCGCGCGCGGCCCGCTGCTGCGCGTGGGCCTGCTGCGCACCGGAGAGACCGCGCACCTGCTGGTGCTGGTGATGCACCACATCGTGTCCGACGGCTGGTCGATGCAGCTTCTGGTCGACGACTTCGGCGCGCTGTACCAGGCCCATCGCCACGGAAATGCCGCCGCCGTGTCGCCCGCGCCCGCCCTGCAGTACGCCGACTACGCCGCCTGGCAGCGCAATTGGCTCGAAGCAGGCGAGGGCGAACGCCAACTCGCGTACTGGACCGAGCACCTGGGCGCCGAGCAGCCGCTGCTGCAACTGCCCGCCGACCGCGCGCGTCCGCCGCAGGGGCCGTACCTGGCCGCACGCCATCGGATCGACCTGCCGGGCGAGCTGGCACAGGCGCTGCGCCGCCGCGCGAGCGCCGAGGGCGCGACGCTCTTCATGGTGCTGCTGGCCGGCTTCCAGGCGCTGCTGCACCGCTACACGGGGCAGGGCGAGATCCGGCTCGGCGTGCCCGTGGCCAACCGCGACCGGCCCGAGACGGCCGGCATCCTCGGCCTGTTCGTCAACACGCAGGTGCTGCGCGCCGAGCTGGCCGGTCACACCACGCTGGCCGAGGCGCTGGCGCAGGCGCGCGAGGCGGCGCTGGGCGCGCAGGCGCACCAGGACCTGCCGTTCGAACAGCTGGTCGAGGCGCTGCAGCCCGAGCGCAGCCTGAGCCACCCGCCGCTGTTCCAGGTGATCTTCAACCACCGGCAGCAGGACCTGGGCGCGCTCGACCGGCTCGAAGGCCTGCGCATCGAACCTTGTGAACTCGACGAGCAGGCGGCGCCCTTCGAACTTGCGCTCGACACGCTGGAGCAGGCCGACGGAACGCTCGGCCTGAGCTTCACCTACGCCCGCGCGATCTTCGAGACCGCGACCATCGAGCGCATGGCCGCGCACTACGTCGCGGTGCTGCGCCAGCTGGCCGACGACCCGTCGCGCACGCTGCGCGAGGTGGCGCTGCTTGGTCCGCAGGAGCATGCCCAGCTGCGCGAATGGGGCGAGGGCCGGGACACCGACTGGGACGAGGTGCCCGTGCACCGCCTCGTCGAGCGCCAGGCCGCGCTGCGGCCCGAGGCGACGGCGCTGATCGTCGATGGCGTGCCGATGTGCTTCCGCGATTTCGATCGGCGTGCCAACCGGCTCGCGCACGCCCTCATCGCGCAGGGCGTGCAGCCCGAGGACCGCATCGGCCTCGCAGTGGAGCGGTCGCCCGAGATGGTGGTGGCGCTGCTCGGCGTGCTGAAAGCCGGCGCGGCCTACGTGCCGCTCGACCCGGACTACCCGCCCGACCGGCTCGACTTCATGGCGGCCGACAGCGGCGTGCGGCTGCTGCTCACGCAGGCGCGTGTGCGCGAACGCCTGGCCGCATCGATGCAGGCGCTGCCCGCGCTGCTGCTCGATGGCGGCGTGCTCGACAGGGGTCCTGAAAGCGCGCCCGATGTCGCGGTGCATCCCGAGCACCTGGCCTATGTGATCTACACCTCGGGCTCCACCGGCCAGCCCAAGGGCGTGGCCGTGGCGCATGGCCCGCTGAGCATGCACATCCAGACCATCGGCCGCGCCTACGGCATGACGCCGGACGACCGCGAGCTGCAGTTCGCGTCGATCAACTTCGACGGCGCGCACGAGCGCATCTGGACGCCGCTGGCCTTCGGCGCCACGCTGATGCCGCGCAGCCAGGAGCTGTGGACCGTGCACCGCAGCCGCGAAGAGATGCGGCGTCACGGCATCACCGTCGCCTGCTTCACGCCGGGCTACCTGCAGCAGATGGCCGACGAGCTCGGCGAGGACGGGCGCGTGCCCACGCTGCGCTCGTACACCGTGGGCGGCGAGGCCATGGGCCGCGTGGCCTGCGAGCGCGTGATGCAGACGCTGCAGCCGCCGCGCCTCATCAACGGCTACGGCCCGACCGAGACGGTGATCACGCCAACGATCGCCAAGGCCTATGCCGGCACTGCTTTCGACGCCGCCTACCTGCCCATCGGCGCGCCCGTGGGCGACCGCCGCGCCGTGGTGCTCGACACCGACATGAACCTGGTGCCGCCCGGCATGGCCGGCGAGCTGTACCTCGGCGGTTCGGGGCTGGCGCGCGGCTACCTGAACCGAGCGGGCCTGAGCGCCGAGCGCTTCGTGGCCGACCCCTTCGACACGGAGGGCGGACGCCTGTACCGCACCGGCGACCTCGTGCGCTGGCGCGCCGACGGGCAGCTCGAGTACCTGGGGCGGCTCGATCACCAGGTGAAGGTGCGCGGTTTCCGCATCGAGCTCGGCGAGGTCGAGGCGCGGCTGCGCGCGCAGCCCGGCGTGCGCGAGGCCGTGGTGGTCGCGCGCGAGCGTGCAGGCGGTGCGCTCTTGCTGGCCTACGTGTCGAGCCTCGATGCGCAGCGCCCGGTCGAGGCCTTCACGCTGCGCGACGGCCTGGCGCAGGTGCTGCCCGAGTACATGGTGCCGTCGGCGATCACGGTGCTCGCGGCGCTGCCGCTGAACGCCAACGGCAAGGTCGACCGCGCCACGCTGCCCGAGCCCGTGTTCGCTGCGGCGGCCGACACCTGGGAAGCGCCGCAAGGTGCGGCCGAGGAGGCGATGGCCGTCGTGTGGGCCGAGGTGCTCGGCGCGCCGCGCGTGGGCCGCAACGACAACTTCTTCGAACTCGGCGGCCATTCGCTGCTGGCCATGCAGCTGCTCGAGCGACTGCGCCGGCAGGGCTTCGGCGCGCAGGTGCGCACGCTGTTCCAGAACCCGCGTTTTTCCGACTTCGCGCGCGCCACGTTGGAGGCCGGCGTGTCGCCGCGCCTGGCGCCGGTGGTGCCCGACAACGCGATCCCCGACGGCTGCACACGGCTCACGCCGCAGATGCTGCCGCTGGTCGCGCTCGACGACGCGCAGCTGCGCCGCATCGAAGCCGCCGTGCCGGGCGGCGCGGCCAACATCCAGGACATCTACCCGCTCGCGCCGCTGCAGGAAGGCCTGCTGTTCCACCACCTGATGCAGGCCGAGGGCGACGTCTACGTGCAGTCGCTGCAGATGCGCTTCGACAGCGAAGCGCGGCTCCACGCGTTCATGGACTGCCTGAACCGCGTCATCGCGCGTCACGACATGCTGCGCACCGCGGTGCTGTGGGAAGGGCTGGCGGAGCCGGTGCAGGTGGTGCACCGCCATGCGCCCGCCGAGATCGAATGGCTGCCGATCGACGCCGCCGCAGGCGATGTCGCCGCGCAAGTCGAAGCGCATGTGCGCCCCGGCCACTACCGCCTCGACGTGCGCCGCGCGCCTATGCTGCGCGCCATCGCCGCGCACGATGCGGCGGGCGACGGCTGGTTGCTGCAGTTGCCGAGCCACCACCTGGCGCTCGACCATGTGTCGCGCGACCTGCTGGTCGAGGAGATCACGCTGCTGCTGCAGGGCCGCGCCGACGCGCTGCCCGCGCCCGTGCCGTTCCGCAGCTTCGTCGCGCAGGCGCGACTCGGTGCCGACGTGGCCGAGCAGGAGACCTTCTTCCGCCGCATACTCGGCGACGTGCGTGAACCGACCGCGCCGTTCGACCTGTTCGATGCGCGCGGCGACGGCACGGCCGTGGAGGAGGCGCACCTCGAACTCGACGCGGCATTGGCGCAGGCCGTGCGCACGCAGGCGCAGCGCAGCGGCGTGAGCGCGGCCACGCTGTTCCACCTGGCGTGGGCGCTGGTGCTGGCCAAGACCACGGGCAAGGACGACGTGGTGTTCGGCACCGTGCTGTTCGGCCGGCTCGCAGGCGGCGAGGGCGCGGGGCGCGCGCTCGGCATGATGATCAACACGCTGCCGCTGCGCGTGACGCTGGGCCGCAGCCACGCGCTGGCCTGCGTGCGCCAGACGCACGCCGCGCTGGCTGGCCTCCTGCACCACGAGCATGCGAGCTTGTCGCTCGCGCAGCGCTGCAGCGCTGTGCCCAAGGGCACGCCGCTGTTCTCGACGCTGCTGAACTACCGCTACGTGGCGCAGGCGCCCGAGGCGGGTGCCGGTGCCGGCGGCTGGGAAGGCATCGAGACGCTCGGCGCGCAGGAGCGTTCGAACTACGCCTTCGCGCTGTCGGTGAACGAACGCGCCGACGGCTTCGCGCTGACCGCGCAGGTCGATGCGGCGGTGGGCGCCGCGCGTGTGTGCCAGTACATGCACGATGCGGTGCGCCGCGTGGCGGACGACCTCGCTCAGGCGGCCACGCACCCGGTCGTCGCCTTCGACCTGCACACCGCCGACGAGGCGCAGCGCCTGCAGGCCTGGGGCGTGAACGCGCCCGCCTACCAAGACACCGCACCGGTGCATGTGCTGGTGGCACGCCAGGCCGCGCTGCGGCCCGAGGCCACGGCCCTGATCTTCGGCGACCACACGCTGAGCTACGCCGCGCTGGAGGCGCGCGCCAACCGGCTGGCGCACCACCTCGTGCGCGCGGGTGTGCGGCCCGAGGTGCGCGTGGGCCTTGCGGTGCGGCGCTCGGCCGACATGGTCGTGGCGCTGCTCGCGATCCTGAAAGCGGGCGGCGCCTACGTGCCGCTCGACCCGGCCTACCCGCCGCAGCGGCTGGCCTACATGGTGGAAGACAGCGGTGTTGCGCTGCTGCTGGCCGACGATGCCGTCGTGCTCGACCGCATCGGCTTGCCCGAGGTGAAGGCACTGACGCTCGACAGGCTCGACCTGTCGAACGGCCCGTCGCACGATCCCGGCGTGGCGGTGCACCGCGACCACCTGGCCTACGTGATCTACACCTCAGGCTCGACCGGCAAGCCCAAGGGCGTGGCCGTGGCGCACGGCCCGCTGGCCATGCACGTGCAGTCCATCGGCGAGGCCTACGGCATGACGCCGGAGGACCGCGAGCTGCAGTTCGCGTCGATCAACTTCGACGGTGCGCACGAGCGCACCTGGGTGCCGTTGGCCTTCGGCGCGGCGCTGATGCCGCGCGATGAAGAGGTCTGGCCGGTGGAGCGCACCTGCGCCGAGATCGCGCGCCACGGCATCACGATTGCCTGCTTCACGCCCGGCTACCTGCACCAGATGGCCGAGCTGATGGGCGAGGCCGCGAGCCGGCTGCCGATCCGCTCCTACACCGTGGGCGGCGAGGCGATGCCGCGCACCAGCTTCGCGCTGGTGCAGTCGGTGCTGAAGCCGCCGCGCATCGTCAACGGTTATGGGCCGACCGAGACGGTGATCACGCCGATGATCGCCAAGGCCGCGCCGGGCGAGGGCTTCGACGCGGCCTACATGCCCATCGGCCGCCTCGTGGGCGACCGCACGGCCTATGTGCTCGACGGCGCCATGAACCAGGTGCCGCCCGGCGTGGCCGGCGAGCTGTACCTGGGCGGCGACGGCCTGGCGCGCGGCTACCTGCAGCGCGCGGGCCTGAGCGCGGAACGCTTCGTGGCCGACCCCTTCGGCGCGCCGGGCGGCCGGCTCTACCGCACGGGCGACCTCGTGCGCTGGGAGGCCGACGGGCAGATGGCCTACCTGGGGCGCATCGACCACCAGGTGAAGATCCGCGGCTTTCGCATCGAACTCGGCGAGATCGAGGCGCAGCTGCTGGCGCTGCCGCAGGTGCGCGAGGCCGTGGTGGTCGCCAGCCAGGGCGCGGGCGGCGCGCGGCTGGTGGCGTATGTGTCGCCGCTGGCGGGCGAGCGCATCGAGCCTGCGCAGCTGCGTGCCAGCCTCGCGGCGCTGCTGCCCGAGCACATGGTGCCGGCCGCCATCGTCGTGCTCGACACGCTGCCGCTGAACATGAGCGGCAAGGTCGATCGCCATGCGCTGCCGGCGCCGGTGTTCGCCGGCGGCGACGGCTACGACGCGCCGCGCGGCAGCGCCGAGCAGGCGCTCGCGCGCATCTGGTCCGAGGTGCTGGGCGTGGCACGCGTGGGCCGTGACGACAACTTCTTCGAACTCGGCGGCGATTCGCTGCTGAGCCTGAAGGTGATGGCGCAGGCACGGCGCCTGGGCCTGCCGGCGCTGGACCTGAAGCTGCACGACTTCCTGCGCGCGCCGACCATCGCGGGGCTGCTGGGCGGGCGTGCCGAGGCGCCGCCGCTGGTCGTGCTGAATGCTGTGGTGCCCGGAGCGGCGCCGCTGTTCTGCCTGCACGCCGCGCTGGGCACGGTGTACGACTACGCGCCGCTGGCGCGCCGCCTGCAGGGCGTGCGCACCGTGTACGGCCTGCCGTGTCGCATGCTCGCCGACCCCGCGCACCGCGACGTGTCGCTGGCGCGCATGGCCGACGACTACGCCCGCATGGTCCGTGGCGTGCAGCCGCAGGGGCCGTACCACCTGCTGGGCTGGTCGCTCGGCGGCGCGCTCGCGGCGGCCGTGGCGGCGCGGCTCGAGGGCGAAGGGCAGGCGGTGGCGTTCCTCGGCTTGGTCGATCCCTATGTGCCCGAGCCCGACGCGCCCTTGCAGACGGTGGATGACGACGGCCGCCGCGACTTTGCTGGCTTTGTCGCCTCGGCCTGGCCGGCGGCGCGCCTGGACGGGCTGCTGGACATCGACGACTTCGTCTGCGACGAGGCGACGGTGGCCGCGCTGATCGCCCAGGCGCGTGCCAGGGCGCAGGCCCGTGGCGATGCGCTGGAGATGCCGGCGCACGCGAACCTGCCCGACGACGAGCTGGCCCGCATCTTCCTCGTGAGCCAGCAACTGAAGGCGATCGAGACCGAGGCGCTCGTGCCGCTGCGTTGCCACGCCGAGTGCTGGTGGATCGCGCGGCGCCCGGCGGCGGACCGCGCCGCGCTCGCGCTGCAGCTGGGGCAGCCGGACCTCGCGAGCGCCGCGGCGCTCGACGAGGATCACCACGCGATCCTGCGCAGCCCGGTGTTGTTGACGCAACTTGGCGAGCGACTGGGCGAGGTCGAAGCCCTTGCGGCCTGAGACCCAGGCATAAAAAAACGCACGACCCGGAAGCCGGGTCGTGCGTCAAGGGCACCTTCTGCCGGTGCCGCCCTAAGTCAATTCGTTGGTGCGTGTCAGAGCTTGTAGCTGAGCTTCAGCCAGGCGTTGCGCGGATTGCCCTGCGTGTAGCCGTTGTAGGCGCCCAGGCCGTTGTAGTACCGCTTGTCGCCCAGGTTCTCGATGTGCAGCGAGGCGCTCAGGCGGTTGTTGATGTCGTAGCGCGCCATCAGGCCGAACAGCGTCAGGCCGCCTTGCGAGGCGCGGCCGAGTTCGTTGAACTCGTCGTAGTAGATGCCGCTCTGGTAGCTCACGCTGCCGCCGACGGTGAGCTTGCTCCACTCGCCCGGCAGGCGGTAGCTGGTGGCCACGCGCAGCAGGCGGCGCGGGTACTGCGGGTTCAGCAGCACGCCGTCGGCATCGCGCTTGGCGTGGTAGGTGTAGCCCGCGAGCATCTGCAGACCCGGCAGCACCTCGCCGGCGGCGGTGAGCTCGAAGCCCTTGCTCTTGGCGCCCTGCACCGCGCGGTACGGAATGCCGCCGTCGGGCAGCAGCGAGCCGGCGCCGGTGTCGATCACGGCGAGGTTGGTCTCGCGCGTCTTGAAGATCGCGGCGCTGGTGTTGAGCTTGCCGCCGAAGTGCTCACCCTTCAGGCCCAGTTCGATGTTCTTGCCGCGCTGCGGCGCGATGAGCGAGTTGTTGCGGTCGCGCACCGTGTTGGGCTGGAAGATGTCGGTGTAGCTGCCGTACAGCGAGAGTTCCTTGCTCACGTCGAACACCACGCCCAGGTAGGGCGTGACCACGCCGTTCTCGCGCATCGAACTCACGCCGGTGCGCCGCCAGGTGGTCCAGTCGAGCGTGGACGCATCGGACTTGTACCAGGTGCCGCGCGCGCCGACGATGAGCGACAGCGGCTCGGCCAGCTTCAGGCGGGTCGAGGCGTAGATGGCTTTCTCGGTGGTGTTCAGCGGCGCCGTGTACAGCGGGTACGAGAAGGAGGTCGGCTCGGGGAAGCTCTGCAGCTGGTAGAAGTTCAGCGGCCGGCGGTCGATCATGCGCGGCACGGCGCCACGCGTGTAGACCGTGGCGTCGTAGGTGTTGTAGCTCATGCCCACCACGGCCTCGTGCGTCTGGCCGAAGGCCTCGAACGGGCCCTTCAGGTGCACGTCGAGGGCCTTGTTGGCGCCTTCGGCGGGGTTCTCGCGGATGTCGATGGTGGAGGCGCCGGTGCGCGCGTTGATCGCGCGGTAGATGCTCAGGTCGCCCGAGGCGCGTTCGCGCTTGCTCTTGAGGTAGCTGGCGTCCACCTTGAGCTGCCAGCCCGCGCCCAGGCGCTGGTCGAGGTTGGCGAACAGCTTGTCGCTGTACATGTCCCAGTAGCTCCACGGGGCGCTGGAGTTGAACGAGCGCGGCAGGTTCGTGCGCTGGCCGTTGCTGAAGAACAGCGGGCTCTGGCCGTAGTTGGCGCCGTCGATGGCGGTCTTCTGGTGCTCGAAGCCCACCGACAGGCGCGAGCCCGCCGCGAGGTCGACTTCGAGAATGCCGTACAGCGCGTCCTCGCTGCGCTTCTTGTTCTCGATGAAGCTCTTGCCGTCGGTGCGCGAGGCCATGAAGCGGCCGCGCACGGTGCCGTCGGCGTTGAGGGGGCCGCCCACGTCGATCTCTGCGTTGTAGCGGCTCCAGCTGCCGATGCCGCCCGAGATGTGGCCGGCGAATTCGGAGGTCGGGCGCTTGCGCACGAGGTTGATGGCGCCGCCGGGCGAGCCCACGCCGTTGAGCAGGCCGGCCGCGCCGCGGATCACCTCGACGCGGTCGTAGAAGGCGGTGCTGATCATGCTCGACTCGCCAGCCACGCTGTTGAAGCCCAGCGTGGGCACGCCGTCGATCATGGTGCTCAGGGCGAAGCCGCGCGAGGAGAAGGTCACGCGCTCGTCGTTGCGGTCGGCCACGATGCCGGGCGTCTGGCGCAGCACGTCCTCGAGGGTGACGAGGTTCTGGTCGTCGATCTGCTGGCGGCCGATGACGCTGACCGACTGCGGCGTCTCGCGCAGCGACAGGTCCATGCGCGTGGCGCCGGCGGCGGCGCGCGTGGTGTACGAGCCCGTCCCTTCGGTGGTGCCGTCGGTGGCGGCCTGCGCGGCCACGGTCACGGCCGGCAGCGTGGACGCGCCGGCCGTGCTCTGGCGCTGGATGGTGACGCGCGTGGGGCCGTTGCGCACCGCCACGAGGCCGCTGCCGGCCAGCAGGCGGTCGAGCGCCTGCTGGAAGCTCAGGCGACCCGACACGGCCGGTGCGGCCAGGCCCGAGACCACGTCACCGGCGGCGAGCACCTGCACGCCGGTCTGGCGCGACAGCTCGTTGAGCGCGGCGCCCAGCGGCTGGGCGGGCACGTTGATGTCGCGTGCTTGTGCAGCGGGCTGGTCGGCGCCCTGGGCGGCGGCAAGGCCGCTCCAGCTGGCAAGGGCGGTTCCGAAGGCAGCGGCAAGCGCGGCGCTCAGGAGTCGGTGGCGAGGCGAGAAACGCATGGGTGAAGGCTCCAGACAAATAAATCGGTGCGGCATGAAACGGGGGCGCGCCGCAGCCGTCGATCGGATGCGGGGTGCTTCTGGATGTAAGACGTTTGAACTCGAAAAAGAGAGACAGGCCCGTGACAAGGCATCGGCCGCCGCGTCGATGCGGGGCTAAAAACGAGCGGAAAGAGGGAGCGGCGCGCCGGCGGGCGCACCCGGGTCAGCGCGCCTGCAGGCGCACGCTGCCGTCGGGCCGGGCCACCGCCACCAGCGGCAGGATGGCCGGCAGCGCGTCGAGCAGGCCGGCCGAGTCGTTGGTGCGAAAGCGCCCGGAGAGCCGCATCGCGTCGATGCGGGCGTCGGCGCCGACGATGGGCGCGCTGCGGTAGCTGTTGACCGCGGCCAGCGCGTCGCCCAGCGGCGTGTTGTCGAACACCAGCCAGCCGTCGCGCCAGGCCGAGAGGGCGGCGGTGTCGGCCTGGCGCACCGGGTCGGCGTGGCCGTCGCGCACCTCGAGCATGTCGCCGGCGCGCAGGTCGACCACTTCGCCGCTGCGTTCGGTGCCGGCGTGGCGCAGCACCTGCACGCGCACATGGCCGTGCTCGACGCCCACGGTGATCGGGCCGCCGCGGTCGCGCACGGTGAAGGCGGTACCGACCACTTCGATGATCGCCTCGCGCGTGCGCACCACGAAGGGACGGTCGGCGTCGGGGGCGACGTCGAAGCGGACCTCGCCGCGCGCCATGTCGATCATGCGGCGGCGGCGGTAGAGCGTGACGTCGACGGCGCTCTGGGGCGCCAGGTCGAGGCGGCTGCCGGCCGAGGCATCGGCGGCATCGGCCAGCGTGACCTTGAGCATCCGCGCGTTCGGCGTGCGATACGCGGCCTGGAACACCGGCTGCTGCCAGTACCACTGCACGCCGCGCCCGGCGACCACGCCGGCGCCGAGCAGCCCGGCGACCGACAGCAGCATCTTGCGGCGCGAGGGGTTGCGTGGGGCCGGTGCGGGCACGGGTTCGTCGAAGTGCGCGCGCAGATCGTCGGCCATGCCGCCCAGCGCGTTCCAGCGCTCTCGCGCCTCGCGCACGGCGGCGGCGTGTTCGGGCGAGCGCGTGCGCCACTGGTCGAGCGCGAGCCGGGCGCTGTTGGCGGCCGGGCTCGGCGGCGCGATCTCGTCCTCGACGATGAGCGCGAGCGCGCGTTCGATCAGCCGTTCACGCGGAACGACCGCTGTGGCCGCACGGCTCATGAAAAGTCTTCGGCCAGTGCGGTGTCGAAACCGGCGTGGCTGTTCACCGCCTGCGGCTCGATCAGTTCATGGCGCAGCTCGGCGAACACGCGCGAGCAGTCGATGGTGGCGCGCAGCAGGTGCTTGGCGACCGCCATCTCGGTGATGCCCAGGCGCTGCGCGATCTCGGCGCGCGAGTGGCCATAGGCGCGGAACAGCAGGAACACCTCGCGCCGGCGCGGCGGCAGCTGCTCCATGGTTTCCACCACGCGGCGCAGCACACGGTGCTGCGCCACGACGTATTCGGACGAGGGGGCCGTGAGGTGCGTGCCGACGACGGCATGCGAGACGGCCCACTCCTGCGCCACCTTGCGATGGCGCGCTTCGTCGATGCACAGGTTGCGCGCCACGCGGAACAGCAGGGCGCGCGGCGACTCGATGGCAGCGCCGTCACGCAGGCCGAGGGTGTGCGTGTACACGCGCTCGAAGCTGGACTGCGCGATGTCGGCCGCATGGTGCGGGTCGCGCAGGTCGCGCGTGAGCTGCCGGCGCAAGTCCGCGTAGTGAGACACAAGTTCCTGGACGAGGTCGCGCATCCGGTCGCCTTCTCGCAAGCATCGACAAAGGACCCCTGGGCCGATGGCTGGTGCGCGCCGGTGAAGAGGAGGCGAGGGCGCTGGCTTCGGTGACCCCGGGGATGGGGTGAATAAGAACTATTCTTATTGAGTGTAGCACCGAAGCCTTGCGTTTCCGTGGCTAGACCACGGGGGCTGCGTGGGCGGGGCGCTCCGCGGCGGGGGCCTGCGGCGCCTGCGCCGTGTGCCGCGGCGTGGCGTTCAGCAGCGCCTGCCCGATCTCGTCGGAGCGGATGGCGGTGACCGACAGCAGCGTGTCGCTCAGGCCGTGACTGGTCTCGCAGGCGCCCTGCAGGAAGATGCCCGGGCGCAGCGCCGGCGTGCCCTGCACGCGGTAGTCGCGGTCGACCGAGAAATCGCCCAGGTAGGGCGCCAGCGGTGCCAGCAGCGTGCGGTGCGCGTCGCGCGCGTAGCCGGTGGCGAGCACCACGGCGTCGTAGGCCTTGTCGTGGCGCGCGCCGGTGTTCAGGTCGTGCAGCGACAGGTGGATGCCGTCCTGCGCGGCGCGCACCGCCGACACCTCGTGCCGCCGCAGGAAGCTGTGGCGCGTCGAGCCGGCCACGCGCTGGCGGTAGAACACGTTGAAGATCTGCTGGATCAGCTCCAGGTCGGGCGCGGCGTAGTTGGTGTGCCAGAACTCCTCGAGCAGCTCGGCGCGCTCGTTCACCGAGCGGTTGAACACGAAGTCGGTGAAGTCGGTGTTGAAGATCTCGTTCACGAACGGGCTGTCGTCCGAGGGCTTGATGGAGCGCGCACGCATGATCAGGTCGACCTGCGGCTTGGCCGGGTGCGACTGCAGGTCCATGAAGATCTCGGCCGCGCTCTGGCCCGCGCCCACGATGGCGATGCGGTCGGCGCCGGGATGGCGGGCGATGGCCTCCAGGTAGGTGCTCGAATGGAAAACGCGGCCGTCGTCGCGCAGGGGCTGGAAGCGCGCCGGGATGTTGGCCACGCCGCCCACGCTCACCACCAGGTTGCGCGCCAGGCGCTCGCGCACCGCGCCGTTGGCGTCGCGCGAGCGCACGCGCAGCAGCGAGACCTCGTTGCCCTTCATCTCGGGCACCACCTCGAACACGGCCTCGCCGTAGGCGCAGCGGTCCTCGAACTGCGCCGCGGCCCAGCCCAGGTAGTCGTTGAACTCGTGGCGGCTCGGGAAGAAGGTCTTGAGGTTGATGAAGTCCTGCAGGCGCTGCTTTTCGTGCAGGTAGTTCAGGAAGGTGAAGCGGCTGGACGGATTGCGCAGCGTGGCCAGGTCCTTCAGGAACGAGATCTGCATGTGCGCGTTGTCCAGCAGCATGTTGCGGTGCCAGACGAAGCCAGGCTGCTTCTCGATGAACAGCGCGTCGACGAAGTGGCCCTTCTGGCGTTTCTCGTCGAGCGCGATGGCCAGTGCGATGTTGGACGGGCCGAAGCCGACGCCGATCAGGTCATGGATTTGCATGGATGTCCTCCAGGGATGGCTCGTGTCGACGAGCCGGGGCCGGCGAAGCGGCGGTGGGGTCGGCGCGCGGAATCCACAGCGCCTCGCCGAAGAAACGCTCGCGCCACAGCACGCCCAGCAGGGCGCGCTTGTGCGGAAAGTCGAACTCCTTCACATGGGCGTAGCCGCAGCGGCCCAGGCTCCGGATCATTTTTTCGTTGTCGGCGCGCGGCTCGATCACCACGCGCTGCGTGCGCGGGTCGTCCAGGAAGAGGTAGTGCGACACCGACGGCATCCAGGCGGTGAGAAAGGGCTTGCCGCGAAAGCGTGCCTCGCCCACCAGCGCATGCCAGCCGCGGTCATGGTCGGTCGCGTCATAGAAGGGCGCGATGCGGTCTTCCTTGGCCCAGTAGGCCTCGAAGTAGCCGAAGGGCTCGCCGTCGAAGCGGCCGACGAGGCCGGTCACGCGCGGGTCGGCCGCGATGCCTTCCAGGTACTGGCGGTGGCGCGCGAGGTCGCCTTCCTCTTCCCAGAAATGGGCGACCACGGGGTCGTTCATCCAGCGATGGAAGGCAGGCAGGTCGCGTTCGATGTCGACCGTGTCGAGCGTGAGCGTCTGGTTCAGCCACGGGATGTGGCGGCGGTACACCGTGCCCTGCGGCTTGGCGGGGCGCAGCGGGTGGCGCTTGCCCTGCGTGACGACGAAGCGCTGCGCGAAAGGCTCGCGCGGCTGCGGCAGCCAGGCGCGCGGCCATTGCCAGAAGGCCTCGCGCGCGACCGTGGGCAGCGCGCCCTCGGCCGGCGTGACGATGCCCGCGTCCACCAGCCGCGTGCCGGTCGGCAGCGGCGATTGCAGCGCGAGCTGCCGCGCGGCCGGGTGGCGCTGGAAGGCCGCCTCGATCGCCGCCAGCAGGTGCGCTTCGTCAGGCTCGCCCGCGCAAGCGCCCAGCCATTCGAGGCGCGGCGTGTCGGGCTGCGCGCGCAGGGCCCAGGTGCTGCTGTGGCGGTCGCCGTCGTGCGGCGTGACCTTGAGCACGGTGCCTTCCAGCCGGACGTTCAGCACCCGGCCTTCGGGATGCGCGTGAAAGCGCCATGCAGTGTCGTGGGCGGTCAAGCAAAACCTCCGGGGTGTGGTCGATGTGTGTGGGATGCAGAAGGAAGACGCGGGCTGCGGCCGGATGTTTAGTCGGCGGTGCTTGCATAGCGCTCCCGCTCGAACTCGGGCGAGAGCGGGCACGCGCCGCAGTAGCCCAGCCGCGGCACGAGGTAGTAGAGGCAGCACTGGCGGTGCAGCGTGACCGGCGGCGCGCTGCGATCGGCCACGCGCACGCCGCGGCGCGCGGGCATGAACATCGGGTTGTCGCGCAGCGTGCCGCACGGTTGCGGCCAGGTCGGGCGGTGCAGCAGGTGCTCGAGATCGGCGGCCACGGCGGGCGCCTGGCTGCTCATGCGCAGGCCTTCCTCCAGCACCGGCTCGAGGTAGCGCACGGCGTTGCCCCAGAGGATCTTGGGTGCCAGCCGCGTGAGCTGCGTCAGCCGCGCGAACAGGGGCGCGAGGTGCGTCCACAGCAGCACGTCGTAGCGCGCCGCCGTGTCGGTGCCGGGGCGCGGCGTGCCGAGCTCGACGATGTGGAAGCACTCCGGGTCGCCGTCTTCGTCATCGAGGCTGACCCAGACCTGCTCGGGCCTGACCGGAAAACCGTGCTGCAGCAGGCTCGCCGCGGCGGCCACGGGCGGCAGCAGCGCGTGCAGGTAGTTCATGCTCCAGGCGGAAGCGACCGCGCGCAGGTCGCGCTCCGGCATGTTCAGCGTGCGCGCCTTCAGGCGCAGCAGCGCCAGCAGGCGCGGCGGATCGGCCAGCAGGTCGGCCACGCGCACGGCGTTGGGCGGCGGGTGCGGGGCGCAGGCCAGCGTTTCGCCGTAGGGCGCCCACTCGCCCTGGAAGATCGGCGCGAGCAGCGGGATCACGGGGCGGGGCCGAAGGTGGCGTGAAGAAGAAGGCGCACAGGCATGCAGCAGAAGACGCGCCGGCGGGCCAGAAATTTAGTCCGCACGAGGCCCGTGCCTAAACAGCCTGCCCCACGGAGCGTCTACTCACTCATCGACAGCAGTGCAGGCGTGCGAATCCCCATGAGCTTCCCGAGACACCGTCCCTCCGATCCGGCCTTCAGCATGGCCTGGCGGCTTTTTCGCGAGCTGCACGACGCACCGTCGCCCGAGCGCGCCGAGCAGCTTGTGGCCTGGCTCGGCCAGGACCCGGGCCACGTGCGCGCGCTTGACGAGGCCCTGACGCTGTGGGCGCTGGCGGGCGCCTCGGTGGTGGAGGCCGCGCGCGAGGCGGGGGCGCAGCCGCTGCTGCAATAGGCGCTGCGCCTTCCTGCTAAACAAGCAGGCGCGCCGAACGTCATTGCAGGGAGCCCGTCTCCCTTTGCAACGAACCGTCCGCCGCATGAACCTCACACCCGCCAGCGCCCCCGCGTCCGAACTCGTCCGGCTGTTGCGGCCCTACTTCCCGTGGATCGCGCTGTCGACCGTGACCGGCATCGGCGCGGGCATCGCGACCGTCGCGCTGCTGGCGACCATCAACCAGGTGCTGCATCGCCCCGGCGGCCTGGCCGGCGGACTGCTGCTGACCTTCATCGGCCTGTGCGTGGTGGCGCTGGTCGGGCGCGCCACCTCCGACATGTCGAACAACGTGGTCGGCCAGCGGCTCGTGGCGCAAGTGCGCAAGAGCCTGGCGCTGAAGATCCTCGCGGCGCCGATCGATGCGCTCGAGCGTTACCGCATGCACCGCCTGATGCCCGTGCTCACGCAGGACGTCGACATGATCAGCGACGTGGCCTTCATGCTGGCCTCGACCATGATCGCGCTGGCCGTCTCCCTCGGCTGCCTGGGCTACCTGGCGTGGCTTTCGCCGCCGCTGTTCGGCCTGCTGCTGGCGGCGCTGCTCGTGGGCATCACCGTGCAGAGCCTGGCGCATGCGCGCGGCATCTCGGGCTTCTTCAAGGCGCGCGAGCAGGAAGAGGCGCTGCACAAGGCCTACCGCGGCATCAGCGAAGGCGCGAAGGAGCTGCGCATGCACCGCGCGCGCCGCGCCAAGGTGTACGAGCAGCAGGTGGCGCACACGGTGGAACGCATCCACGACATCAACCGCCGCGCCATCAACATCTTCGTGCTGGCCTCGTCCTTCGGCTCGGCGCTGTTCTTTCTGCTGATTGCACTCATCCTCGGCTGGGCCGCGTTCCGCGACACCGCGCCGGTCGTGCTCAGCGGTTTCGTGCTGGTGCTGCTGTTCCTGAAGGGCCCGCTCGACCAGGTGGTGGCGGCGCTGCCGCACCTGGGGCGCGCGAAGGTGGCCTTCGAGCGCATCGGTGACCTGTCGGCCCGCTTCGCCACGCCTGAGCCGCACCTGGACCTGCACGCACCGCCCGCCACGCCCGTGCTGCACGACGCCATCGAGCTGCGTGGCGCGCGCTATGCGTTCCCGGCGGTGGAGGGCGCAGAGCCCTTCGTGCTCGGCCCGGTGGACCTGCGCATCGGCCGCCGCGAGATCGTCTTCATCGTCGGCGACAACGGCTCGGGCAAGACCACGCTCATCAAGCTGCTGCTGGGCCTGTACGCGCCGGTGGATGGCGAGCTGCTGCTCGACGGCAAGGCCGTGACGCCGCAGACGCGCGACGACTACCGCCAGCTCTTCACCACCGTGTTCTCCGACTTCTACCTGTTCGAAGACCTCGTGGCCGGCGAAGAGGGCGGCCACCAGGCGCTGCCCGAAACCGCCTTGCCCTACCTGCAACGGCTGGAGATCGCGCACAAGGTGTCGGTGAAAGACGGCGCCTTCAGCACCACCGACCTGTCGACCGGCCAGCGCAAGCGGCTGGCGCTGGTGCATGCCTACCTCGAAGGCCGGCCGGTGCTGGTGTTCGACGAATGGGCCGCCGACCAGGACCCCGCCTTTCGCCACCTGTTCTACACCGAGCTGCTGCCCGAGCTGCGCGCCAAGGGGCACTCGCTGGTGGTCATCTCGCACGACGACCGCTACTTTCATGTGGCCGACCGCATCGTCCACATGAAGGCCGGGCGCATCGCGCAGGCCACCGAGGCGCCGGCGCCGAGCCTCGCGGCTTGACCCGTTCGCGAAGCGGGTGCTAGTGTGGGGTTCGCTTCGAACGAACCTCCACAACAGAAAGAACAGGCCTCCTCATGCACCTTCGCTCCACCCCGCGTTCATGGACGCGCGCCGCCTGCCAGGGCGCCGTGCTGGCCAGTGCCTTGCTCGCCGTCAACGCCTTGGCCCAGAAGCCGCACCAGGGCGTGCTCGACGCCGCCACGCAGCAAAAGGACGAGACGCTGCAGCTGCTGGAGCGCATGGTCAACATCGACTCCGGCTCGACCAACACCGAAGGCCTGGCCAAGGTGCGCGAGATGGTGGCGGACGAACTGCGCAAGCTCGACGCGCGCATCGAGAGCTTTCCCGCTGAGCCGCACCCGGGCACCAACCTGGTCGCGACGCTGACGGGGCAGGGCAAGAAGAAGATATTGATCCTGGCCCATATCGACACCGTGTTCAAGGACGGCACGGCCGCGGCCAAGCCCTTCTACATCAAGGACGGCCGCGCCTACGGCCCTGGCGTGATGGACAACAAGGGCGGTGTCGTGGCCGGCCTGCAGGCGCTGAAGATCCTGCAGAAGATCGGTTTCAAGGACTACGGCCAGATCACCTTCCTGATCGACACCAACGAAGAGACGGGCTCGGTCGGCACCAGCGCGCTCATCGAGCGCGTGGCCAAGCAGCACGACGTGGCGCTGAACCTCGAGCCGGGTCGCCCGGCCGACGGCCTCGTGGTCGAGCGCAAGGGCTCGGCCACGGCACTCATCGAGGTGAAGGGGCTCGCGTCGCACGCGGGCGTCGCGCCCGAAGCGGGCCGCAACGCGGCCATGGAAGTCGCGCACCAGGTGCTGCAACTGTCGAAGGTGGCCGATGCGGCGAAGAAGACCACGGTCAACTTCACGGTGCTCACGGCCAACGGACCGACCAACGTGATCCCCGCGTCGGCCAGCGCCAAGGGCGACGTGCGCGCCGCCACG
This sequence comes from Variovorax sp. V35, assembly GCF_041154465.1. Lineage (NCBI taxonomy): Bacteria > Pseudomonadati > Pseudomonadota > Betaproteobacteria > Burkholderiales > Comamonadaceae > Variovorax > Variovorax sp. V35. Next base: position 5,273,946 of record NZ_AP028666.1, on the reverse strand, counting down.
CCCGAGGAGCTCGACCGTGTCGAGAAGGACCTCACGCGCATCGCGCAGAACAAGCTCATCCCTGAGACCGAGGTGCGCGTGCGCCTCGTGCGCGGCTTGCCGCCGATGCCGCGCTCGCCCGCATCGGACAAGCTCGTGCGCATGGCCGAGGGCATCTACGGCGAGATCGGAAAGAAGCTCACCATCGAGAGCAGCGGCGGCGCCGCCGACGCCAGCCTCGTGGCCGGTGTCGGCGTGCCTGTGCTCGACGGCTTTGGCATCGTGGGTGGCGGCATCCACACGCCGGAGGAGTACGCCGAGGTCGAGAGCGTGGTGCCGCGGCTTTATCTGCTGTCGCGGATGCTCATGGACCTGAGCGCAAACTAGGGCCTGCTGTCGGGGCCTCAGCCCCGCTTCGGAATGCCCAGGCCCTTCACCACCGCCGGCCGCGCCACGAAGGCCTCGAGCACGCGCGCGACGTTCTTGAACTCGCTGAAGCCCACGAGGTCGCCGGCCTCGTAGAAGCCGATCAGGTTGCGCACCCACGGGAAGGTGGCGATGTCGGCGATGGTGTAGCTGTCGCCCATGATCCATGCGCGGTCGGCGAGGTGCTTGTCGAGCACGCCGAGCAGGCGCTTCGATTCGGCCACGTAGCGGTCGCGCGGGCGCTTGTCTTCGTAGTCCTTGCCGGCGAACTTGTTGAAGAAGCCGAGCTGGCCGAACATCGGGCCGATGCCGCCCATCTGGAACATCACCCACTGGATGGTCTCGTAGCGGGCCGCCGCATCCTTCGGAATGAACTGGCCGGTCTTCTCGGCGAGGTACAGCAGGATCGCGCCCGATTCGAACAGCGCCAGCGGCTGGCCGCCCGGGCCGTTGGGGTCGAGGATGGCGGGGATCTTGTTGTTCGGGTTGAGCGACAGGAACTCTGGCGACATCTGGTCCTGGGTCTCGAAGCTCACGAGGTGCGGCTCGTAGGGCAGGCCGGTTTCCTCCAGCAGGATCGACACCTTCACGCCGTTGGGCGTGGGCAGCGAGTACAGCTGCAGGCGCTCGGGGTGCTGCGCGGGCCATTTCTTCGTGATGGGGAAGTGCGAGAGATCGGTCATGGGGAAAGTCCTTGGAAGAGGGGCGACAACGGCGAGCGCCGGATTCTGCACGGGTCAGGGGGGCGGCGTGCGCGCATGGCCTTGCAGGCGCGGCAGCACCTCGCGGCCGAGCTCGTCGACCACGTCCTGCGCGGGCCGCCGGCTGCTGCGCACGAGGTTCAGCAGCACGTGGGCGACGCCGGCGTCTTCCATGCGGTCGAGGTAGTCGACGAGCGCATGGCGCCCGGCGCGCAGGCCGAGTTCGATGGGCTCGGCGGGTGCGTCGGCATCGTCCAGCAGGTCGAGCTGCAACGATTGGATGAAGGGCTTGGCCTCGCCGCCCGCGCGTTCGCGCAGCGCGGTCTGCCACAGGCCGATGCGGCCCTGCTGGCGTGCCTCGTCGCGGTGGTAGGTGGCCCAGCCGTCGGCGTGGGCGGCGGTCCATTGCAGCGACTGGCGCGCCGAGCCCACCACCAGCATGCCGATGCGCGCGGCGGGCGGTGCCATGAGGTCGTGGCCGCCGGTGGCGTCGTGCAGCGCGGCGCGCTCCTGTGCATCGGGCGAGAGCGCCGAGCGCACGAGGTTCCAGCGTTCGCGGAAGACGTCGCCGCGCAGCGCGATGTCCTGCTGGAAGATGGCGAACTCGGCCTCGCGGTCGCCCGAGCCCAGCCCGAGGATGAAGCGGTCGTTCGACAGGCGGTTGAGCGAGAGCGCGGCCTTGGCCACGTGCAGCGGATGGCGCAGCGGCAGCACGGCGGCGGCGGTGCCGAGCGCGATGCGCTGCGTGGCGGCGGCCAGCGCGGTGAGCCAGAGGAAGGGCTCGTCGAGCACCGCGGTCTCTTCGCCCTGCGGCACCATCACGGGCACGTCGCGCGTCCACAGCGCAGCAAAGCCGAGCGTGTCGGCCAGCCGGGCCAGCTGCAGTTCGGACGCGGGGTCGGCCATCGCGTCGGGCGGGCGCGCCAGCGGCGTCATCAAGCCCAGGGTGAGGCGCCCGGCGAGCAGCGTCTGCCGGTAGGCGGTGTTGAACGGCGCCATGGCGGCGTCAGGCGCGCCGCTTGCGGGAGGCCGGCGCGGTGGTTGCGGCGGGGGCGGTGAACAGCCGCTCGATCGATTGCCGCACGTCAGCCTGCATGTCGGCGATGGCCTTGGTGTCGCCCGAGAGGTGCTTGAGCAGCGCCTGCAGGAACAGCCCGTCGAAGAGGGCGTAGCAGGCCGAGGGCGGCAGGCCGGGGGCTTGACCCGAGAGTTCGGCGAAGCGGCTCATGATGCGCCAGATCATGTCTTCGAGGCTCTTGTCGATCTGTACCACGTCGTCGTGGAAGGCCGCTTCGAACAGCGCCTGCGAACGCAGGTCGTACCAGAGCCGGTGCACGTGGCCTTCGCCCAGCAGCGTGTCGCCCAGGCTCTGCAGGAAGCCTTCCATGAGCTCGTCGTAAGTGGTGGCGGTGTCGACCGCGTGGTCGTAGCGCGTGACGCAGCGCGCCTTGTACTGCTTGACGCTGCAGACGATGAGGTCGACCTTGTCGCTGAAGTAGTAGTGCAGCACGCCATGCGAGAACTCGGAGTTCTGCGCGATCTCGCGCAGGCTGGTGCGCGCGTAGCCGAGCGTGGCCAGCGTGGTGAGGGCGGCTTCGCCGAGCTCGGCGCGGCGTTGCTCGAACTTGTCGGCCGGTGCCTTCTGCATCCGTCCGGCGTGCTTCTTTACCCGTGAATGAGTGGTCATTTCTAGCCAGGCCGCAGAGTGCCGGCCGCTGTGTTTCCTGGTGATTGCAAACCATAGCACGCGGCGTGGGAAATCCCTCGTACGTGCATTCCAAAGGCATTTTACGAAATTTGGGCAGCCGTCAAAAAAATTCTTGACACTCGTCAAGTCGATTCCTAGCATGGCCGCTCCATCTCATACACATATCCACAGGAGACAAGTGATGGCCAAGTTCGACTTGACGGGGCGCAAGGCCCTGGTGACGGGTGGTGCGCGCGGCATCGGCGCGGGCATCGCACAGGCACTGGCGCAAGCGGGTGCGTCGGTGATGATCGGCGACGTGCTCGCCGATTTGGGCAAGGAGACTGCACAGCGGCTCTCCGCCGAAGGGGCGAAGGTGGGCTTCGTCCCGCTCGACGTCACGAAGGACGGCGACTGGGCCTCTGCCACCGAGGCCACGGTGAAGGCGCTGGGTGGTTTCGACATCCTGGTCAACAACGCCGGCATCGAGATCACCTCGCTGGTGGTCGATGTCGACGGCGACGACCTGCGCCGCATGCTCGACGTGAACGTGGCCGGCACGCTGCTGGGCATGAAGCACGCCTTTCGCGCCATGCGCCCCGGCGGCAGCGCGGGCGGCGGCGGGGCGGTGGTCAACATCGCGTCGGTCGCGGCCACCATCGCCTTTCCCGCCATCGCCGGCTACTCGGCGACCAAGTCGGCGGTCGACCGCGCCACGCGCGTGGCGGCCATGGAGTCCGGCAAGCTGGGCTACGGCGTGCGCGTCAACTGCATCTACCCCGGCCTCGTGCCCACCGACATGGGCATGAAGCTCGCCAACGACATCGTGGCCGCGGGGCTCGCGCCCAGCGTCGAGGCCGCCGTGGGCGATGTCATCGGCCAGACGCCGCTGGGCCGCCTCGGCGAGATCGGCGACATGGCCGACGTGGTGGTCTTCCTCTGCTCCGACGCCGCCCGGTTCATCACCGGCGCGGGCCTCGCGGTGGACGGCGGCATGGGCATGTGAGCGATCAACAAGGAGCAAGAAACATGAGCAGCAAGAAGAAACCCGTCATCGTCTACGGCGCCTCCGGCTACACCGGGCGCCTGGTCTGCGAGTACCTGCGCGAGTACCACATCCCCTTCATCGCAGCAGGCCGCAGCGCAGAGAAGCTCGAAGCGGCGATGAAGTCGAACGTGCCCGGCATCGAGACCGCCGACTACGAAGTGGTCGAGGTCGCGCACACGGTCGAGGCGCTCACCGAGCTCTTCACCGGCGCCTCGGTCGTGCTCAACACGGTGGGCCCGTTCGCCAAGTTCGGTCCCGAGGTGGTCGATGCCTGCCTGGCCGCCGGCTGCCACTACACCGACACCACCGGTGAACAAGACTGGCTCATCACGCTCGACCAGAAATACGGTGCCAAGTTCGCGGCGGCCGGCCTGCTGCTGTCGCCCGGCCTGGCGCAGATGTACACCACCGGCGAAATCGCGGCGCAGCTGTGCCTGGAAACGCCCGGCCTGGACACGCTCGACATCGCCGTGTTCTGGGGCGGCAGCCCGACCATCGCGTCGACGCAGACCATCCTGGTGAACGCGGCCACGTCCAAGGCCTTCTACCTGGAGCAGAACCAGTACGTCGAATGGCAGCCCGACGCGGGCCTGTACCACCTGTCGATTCCCGGCCAGCATGAAGCCGCGCTGGCATTGCCCTGGGGCGGCACCTCGCACCCGGTGTGGTTCAAGCGCGACCCGCGCGTGGCCAACGTGAAGGTGCTCGGCGGCGTCTTCAACAAGCCGCTGATGCTGGGCGTGCCGCAGATCGTGGCCGCCGCGCTCAAGGCCACCGAAGGCATGAACGACGAAGACCGCTATGCCGCGCTGGCCCAGACGGCCGCGGGCGTGATGAACACCATGCCGCCGCGCGAGAACCCGCGCATCAACAAGTCGGTCGATTCGGTGCATGCCTCCGGTCCGCTGGGGCGCGCGCATTGCGTGATCTTCGGCAACTGCAACTACAAGCAGACCGGCCTGCTGCAGGCCTACGCAGCGGCTTCGCTGCTGCAGCAGGCCCCGCGCCGCGCCGGCTTTGCCTCGGGCTGCCAGGCCTTCGGGCACCGCGAGCTGCTGGGCGCGCTGCGCAGCTTCGGGCTGGTGCAGGAACCCGTGCTCACGCGGATGGGCTGACGCGCATGCGCCTCGTCGACTACCTCGACAAAGGCGCCCAGCAGGGCGCCGATTCGCCGTGCCTCACCATGGGCGACGCCGACCTGAGCTACGGCCAGGTGCAACGCATCAGCTGGCGCGTGGCGCGCGGCCTGCAGCGCGCGGGCATCCAGCCCGGGGACAAGGTGGCGGTGCTCTCGAGCAACGACGCCCTGGCCTTCGCCACGGTGTTCGGCATCTCGCGCGCCGGTGGCGTGTGGTGCCCGATCAACCCGCGCAACGAGGCCAGCGAGAACGCCTTCGTGCTCGATGCCTTCGATTGCGCCTGCCTCGTGTTCCACAGCAACTACGCGCCCATGGTCGAGCAGATGCGCGCGCAGCTGCCGAAACTGAAGGCGCTGGTGTGCCTCGACCAGCGGCAGGCCTTCGCGCCAGCCATGGACGAGTGGCTCGACGGGCTGGACGATGCGCCGATCGACATCGCACCGCCCGACGACGTGGCCATGATCGCCGGCACCGGCGGCACCACCGGCCAGCCCAAGGGCGTGATGCTCTCGGGTGGCAACCTGGAGGCCATGTCGGCGCTGACCCTCATGGGCTATCCCTTCGAGGGCCGGCCCGTGTACCTGGCGCTCGCGCCGCTCACGCACGCGGCCGGCGTGCTGTGCCTGCCGGTGATGGCGCTGGGCGGGCGCGTGGTCATCATGCCCAAGCCCGACCTGAGCGAGTTCCTCGCGCTCATCGAGCGCCGGCGCGTCACCCACACCTTCCTGCCGCCGACGCTGATCTACATGCTGCTGCAGCACCCGGACCTGGCGCAGACGAAGCGCGACTCGCTGCAGTGCTTCTGGTACGGTGCCGCGCCCATGTCGGCCGCGCGGCTCGAAGAAGCGCTCGACAAGATCGGCCCCGTCATGGCCCAGCTCTTCGGCCAGACCGAGGCGCCGATGATGGTCTCGATGATGCCGCCGCGCGCCCACTTCAATGCCGATGGCTCTGTGGCGCGCCAGCGCCTGGCCTCGGCGGGGCGGCCCGGGCCGCTGGTGCAGGTCGGCATCATGAACGGCGAGGGCGCCTTGCTGCCCACGGGCGAAAGCGGCGAGATCGTGGTGCGCGGCTCGCTCGTGATGCGCGGCTACTACAAGGACCCGAAGGCCACGCAGGAGGCCTCGCGCCACGGCTGGCACCACACGGGCGACATTGGCTACCTCGACGGCGACGGCTTCCTGTACATCGTCGACCGCGCGAAGGACATGATCATTTCGGGCGGCTTCAACGTCTACTCCGCCGAGGTGGAGCAGGTGCTGATGCAGCATCCCGACGTGCAGGACAGCGCCGTCGTCGGCCTGCCCGACGAGAAGTGGGGCGAGCGCGTGGTGGCCGTGCTGCAGCTGCATGCGGGCCGCAGCGTGGACGCCGAGGCGATCAAGACTTTCGTCAAGTCGCGCATCGGCAGCGTGAAGGCGCCCAAGCAGGTCGAGGTGTGGGCCGACCTGCCGCGCTCCAAGGTCGGCAAGGTGCTCAAGAAGGAAGTGCGGGCGTCGCTGCTGCAGAAGCTGTCGTCACCCTGATTCAGTCGCGCTGGTAGTGCCCCTGGTGCGTCTGGCGCAGCTCGAACTTCTGGATCTTGCCCGTCGAGGTCATCGGCAGCGCGGGCAGGAAGACGATGTCCTTGGGCACCTCGAAGCCGCCGAGGTGTTCCTTGCAGTGCGCCGTGAGCGTGGCTTCCGAGAACTCTGCCGGCGCATCGGGCCGGCGCGTGACGAAGGCCGTGATGGCCTCGCCCCAGCGCTCGTGCGGCAGGCCGACCACTGCCGCGTTCAGCACGGCCGGGTGGCGCAGCAGCACCTCCTCGACCTTGAGCGAGGGCACGTTCTCGCCGCCCGACTTGACCATGTCCTTGAGCCGGTCGAGAAAGATCAGCTGTCCGTCGTCGTCCAGCTTGCCCAGGTCGCCCGAGTGGTGCCAGCCGAAGCGCTGCGCGTGCGCCGTGGCCTGTGGGTCCTTGTAGTAGCCGAGCATCACGTTCGGTCCGCGAAAGACGATCTCGCCGACCTGGTTCGGCGCCAGCAGCTCGCCCTCGTCGCCCATCACCGCGACCTCGTTCACCAGGGTGCCCACGCCCCAGTACGAGCCGAAGCGCTCGCGCTGCTGGTGCGTTTCGAAGATGGTGGCGCCGGGGTACATCTCGGTCTGCCCCGAGGCCAGCGCGAAGTTCGGGCACAGCGCATCGAGCAGGCGCAGCAGCAGCGTGCGCGACATCGGCGCCATCGCATACACGCACAGCCGCAGGCTCGACAGGTCGCGCGACTCGCGCTGCGGGTGCGCCAGCAGCGCGCCGTACATCATGGGCAGCCCGACCGTCACGGTGATCCTGTGGCGCTCGATGGCGGCGAGCATCGCGCCGGGGTCGAAGCCACGCAGGATGACGTTCGTGCCGCCCACCGCGAGCGCCGACATCAGCACCGTGTGCTGCCCGCAATGAAACAGCGGCAGCACATTGCTCCACACGTCGTGGTGCGCGGGGCCGCCGCCCCATTCGAGCATGTTGCTCTGGAGCACCGAGTGCACCGAGGCGTGCGAATGCATCACGCCCTTCTGCCGGCCGGTGGTGCCGCTGGTGTACATGATGAGCGCGAGCTGGTTGGTGTCGATGGCCACGTCGGGCAGCGTGGCGGGGCCCTGCGCGATGGCCTGCGCCACGGTGGGCACGCCGGGCGGCGGCGTGTCGCCGTCGAGCACGCACAGCAGCGGCGAGACACCCGCTGTGTCGAGCAGCTGGCGCAGTTCGGGTTTGGCGTGCAGCACGGTGTCGATCACGAGGTGCCGCACCTCGGCGTGTTCGAGGATGTAGCCGATGGCGTCGACCGCGAGCGCCGTGTTGATCGGCACCCACACCAGCCCGGCCTTCTGGATGCCGAGCAGCGCGACCACCATCTCGATCGAGTTGTTGCACAGCATGGCCACGCGCTCGCCGCTGGCCAGGCCCAGGCCCAGCAGGTGGTGCGCGAAGCGGTTCGATGCGGCGTCGAGCTCGCTGTAGCTCATGCGGTGCTCGCCTTCGATGAGCGCGGTGCGCGCGCCGAAGCGCCGCGTGCTGCGGTGGATCACGTCGCCCAGCGCGATGCGGGCGATGCGTTGGAAGGAGGAGGGCGTGGGCTCGGGGCGGGCGGCGGGCATGGGGGCGTGTCTCCGGTCGTTGGGGGTGCTCGATCGGAGCGCAGACTAAGACCGGCACCGCCTGCCGGTCTTGCGAAGAGTGGCTATGCGGCGCCGGCCGCCCGCCGGGGCCGCGTCAGAAGCGGGCCTTGAGGAAGGCCGAGGGCCCCTGCAGCCGCACCTTGAGGCGCGAATCGGCGAAGCCGCCTTCGCGCGTGAGGTCAATGTTGGTCACGCCATACGACAGCACCAGGCCCACGTTCTTCACCGGGAACCACTCCACGCCGGCTGCGGCGTTGTAGATGTTGCCGTGGAAGCGGCCGCTGCTTTTCCACACGCCCGAGGCGTCGGCGAACAACCGAAGGTCGGGCGTGATCGCGTGGCGCACGCCGACCTCGAGCAGGGGCGCGATGGCGTTATCGCTCGAGCGCTCGCTGACCGAGCGCACCTGTCCGTTCACGCCGACCAGCGCGCTGGCACCGAGCGTCGCGCGGTAGTAGGCCGCGCCGGCGCCCAGCCCGAAGACGGTGTTGCCCGAACCGAGCCACCACTTGTAGGCGAGCTTGGCGAAGTCCAGCTGGGCCGAGAGGTTCGCGTTGCCGATGGCGCTCAGCGAGCCCAAGCTGCCGAACGAGGTATTGCCGGCCACCTGCCCTTCGTAGTCGCGCTTGTAGCGGTAGTAGTCGAAAGACAGGCCCTGGCTGTCGCCGATCAGCACATCGGCCGAGATGCGCGGCATGGTCACGCGCCCCGGCTTGAGCTCGTTCGAGCGCAGCACGCCATAGGGGGTTTCGACCGAGGCGCTGAACTTGGGGTCGGCACTGAAGGCCCCCACCGAGAAGCTGAAACGGTCCAGCGCCGGGGAGGGCTCGGCCGCAGCAAAGGGCGCGAAGCAAAGAAGGCAGAGGGCGCCGGTTCCGGCCAGGGCGCCCAGGGCGCCGAATCTCGCGGTCCGGTCGAACGGACGCGAACGAAGCAACAGCATGAAAGAAATCCTTCGGGTGAAAGATGCCTCGGGCATGTGCATGGCGCGATGCCTCCGGGCTGAGGCTCCCTGAAACCGCATCACCTTAGTGACGCGGCACCGCGCTGCGCATGCGCCGTTGGCCGATGTGCCTGTAGGAAATTGCCGATCGCGCGCCGATGCATGCCGCGGCGCTACAGTCCGCCCATGCGCGAACACCTTTCCACCACCACCGGTCCCCAACGTCTTCTCTACGGGGCCGCGGCGGCCGTCGCGGTGGCGCTCGTGCCCTGGCCGATGGGCCTCACGGCGCGCGCGCTGGCCGGCTGGTGCGCGGGCGTGGCGGTGTACCAGGTGCTCAGCTGGTGGCTGGCCGAGACCTTCGATGCCCAGCGCACGCGCGAGCGCGCACAGCAGCTGGACCAGCCCAACGTCGTGATCCTGGTGTCGATGCTGGTGGCAGTGGGCGTGAGCGTGGTCGCCATCGCGATGCTGCTGCAGCAGGTGCGCCAGCTCAGCGGCTGGGCGCGCGGCGCGCACGTGGCGCTGGGGCTGGTGGCGCTGGCGGGCTCGTGGCTGATGATGCACACGATCTACGCCTTTCACTACGCGCACCGCTACTACATCGACCGCAAGGACAGCGCCTCCGACGGCGGGCTCGACTTTCCGGGCAAGGAAGCACCCGACTACTTCGACTTCATGTACTACGCCTACGTGATCGGCATGACCTCGCAGGTGTCGGACGTGCAGGCCACCTCGCACGAGATGCGGCGCATCACGCTGGTCCACAGCGTGCTTGCCTTCGCCTTCAACATGCTCGTGCTGGCCCTGTCCGTGAACGTGGTGGCCGGCGTGGTTTGAAGAAAACTCAGCCCGCGGCCTTGCGCAGCGACGGCAGCTTGACGATGCCGGTCGACAACGCCACGCCGCACACGATCACGAAGGCGCAGATCAGCATCCACTGCGTGATCTGCTCGCCGAGGAACACGGCGCCGTAGAACAGCGCGAACACCGGCACGAGGAAGGTCACGGTGAGGGCGCGGGCCGGGCCGGCGCGCTCGATGAGCCGGAAGAACAGGATGTAGGCCACGCCCGTGCAGGCGATGCCCAGGGCCAGCAGCGCCAGCCAGGCGCGCAGGCTGGGCATCTGCGCGGGCCAGAGCCAGATCGCGGGCAGCGCGAGGAACAGGCTGGCGCCGATCTGGCTGCCCGTGGCCGTGGTCAGCGCGGGCACGCCGGACAGGTGGCGCCGCGTGGCGCTGGCCGAGATGCCGTAGCACAGGCAGGCCGCCAGGCAGGCCAGCACGGCCCACAGCGCGGCATGGTTGCTGGCGCCGGCATGCAGGCCGGCGCTGCGGCTGGCGAGCATCGCGACGCCCGCGAAACCGATCACCAGGCCGACGAGGCGCGAGCCGTTCGGCCGCTCGCGGAACCAGGCCCAGGCCACCAGCGCGCCGAACATCGGCGTGGTGGCGTTGAGCACCGCCGCCAGGCCGGTGTTGATGGTCAGCAGCGCGAAGCAGAACAGCGCGAAGGGCATGCCCGAGTTGAAGATGCCGACCGTGAGGCTGGCCTTCCAGTGCTTCGCGATCGACGGCCCCTGGCCGCGCAGCAGCGCGATCGGCAGAAGGAACAGCGCCGCGATGGCCACGCGCACGGCGGCCGTCGGCAGCGCGCCGAACTCCGCCGCGCCGATGCGCATGAACAGGAAAGAGGCGCCCCACAGCGCGCCCAGAAGCACGAGATCGACGAGCCACGCCTTGGGCGCGAGCGCGGCGGGGGCGGGCGAAGGCGAGGGGGCGACGGTGCTGTTGTTGTTCGTTGTGGTCATGCGTCTCTTTGGGGATTGGCGCGGCGCCACATCGAGGGGATGTGGCGCTGCGCCATGGGCGGTGTTTTCTTCTGTCTTACTTGCCGGTCTCGAGTTCGAGCAAGGCCGTCTTGCGCTCGAGCCCGCCAGCGTAACCGGTCAGCGAGCCGTCTGCACCCAGCACGCGGTGGCAGGGCACGATCACGCTGATCGGGTTGCGCCCGACCGCCGCGCCGACCGCGCGCACCGCGGCCGGGTTGCCCACGCGCTGGCTCAGCGCGCCGTAGGTCGTGGTCTCGCCGGCCGGGATGGCCAGCAGCGCCTGCCACACGCCCTGCTGGAAGGCGGTGCCGTGCGACAGGTCGAGCTGCATGTCGAAGTGGCTGCGGCGGCCCGCGAAGTAGTCGCGCAGCTGCGCGGCGGCCTCGACCAGCGCGGGGTGGTCGTCCTTGGTCTGCCAGCCCGTGGTGTCGGGCCAGTGGCGCTGGTGGTCGAACCAGACGCCGGCCAGGCCCTGGTCGGTGGCGGCCATCGTGACGCCGCCCAGCGGCGTGTCGGTGTGCGAGGTGTAGATGACGGTGCGTTTGAATTTCATGGTCTTTCAGGCACGGGGCCTGCCGTTGCGAGGTCGGAAGAAGTGGCGGTCGGCGCGGCGGCCGGTGCCGGTTCGGCGGGCGCGGGCGGCGTGTGCCAGGCCCGCAGCACCGCGTAGCTGCGCCAGGGGCGCCAGGCCTGCGAGGCCTCGCCCGCGGCGCGCGCGGTGGTCACGCCCAGCGCCTTCTGCAGGGCCACGTCGCCGGCGGGAAAGGCGTCGGGCCAGCGCAGCGCGCGCATCGCGATGTACTGCGCGGTCCAGGCGCCGATGCCGGGCAGTTCCTGCAGCGCCGCGAGGGTCGAGGGCACGTCGGCGCCCGCATGCAGCGCCAGCCGGCCCGAGGCCACTTCGCGCGCGATGGCCTGCAGCGCGGCCTGCCGCTGGCGCACGATGCCCAGCTGCCCGAGCGCGTCGCCGCTGGCCGCCGCCAGCGCGGCGGGCGTGGGGAACAGGCGGCTCAGGCCTTCGATGGGCGTGTCGATGGCGTCGCCGAAGGCCTCGACCAACCGCGAGCCCAGCGTGCGCGCCGCGGCCACGGTGATCTGCTGGCCCAGCACCGCCCGCACCGCGAGCTCGAAGCCGTCGACCGTGCCCGGCACGCGCAGCCCGTCGCCGTGCGGAAAGGCGGCATGCAGCGCGGCGTTGATGGCCATCGGCTCCGCGTCGAGGTCGAACAGCGCGCGTGCGCGGCTGATGACGATCGGCAGCACCGCGGCCAGCGAATCGCTCACGGCCAGCAGCACCTGCTCGCGTTCGAGGTCGAAGCGCAGCTGCAGCCAGCCGGCATGCGCCTGCCCGCCTTGTTGGACGCGCAGCGTGCGCGCCAGTCGCACGTAGGTGGGGGTGCTGCCCTTGGCGGGCTCCTTGCCGTCGGCGGCGTGCACGGTCTCGACGCCGCGCAGCGCGCGCCGTGCGAAGAAGCCGAGCATGGCGTTCGCGTCGTAGGGCGGGCGAAAGCCCAACCGCACTTCAATCGCCTTGCCTTCTCCGCCCTCGGTGCCGCCCGCGCGGCGCAGCGCGCTCGGGTTGAGCCCGTAGTGCTCCACGAAGGCTGCATTGAAGCGCCGCACGCTCGCGAAGCCGCTGGCCAGCGCCACCTGCGTCATCGGCAGGCGGGTGTCGGCGATGAGCTGCTTGGCGGCCAGCAGGCGGCGCGTCTGCAGGTACTGCAGCGGCGACACGCCGAACTGCGCCTCGAAGATGCGCCGCAGGTGGCGGTCGCTCACGCCCAGGCGGGCCGCGATCTGTGCCGCGCCGGGGCCTTCCTCGGACCAGGCATCGGGCTCGTCGATGAGCCGCGCCGCCTGCAGCGCCAGGATGCGCGAGGCATCTTCGGTCGACCAGCTGGCCGCGCGCGGTGCCAGTTCGGGCCGGCACCGCAAGCAAGGGCGAAAGCCCGCCGCTTCGGCCTGGGCCGCGTGGCGGAAGAAGCGGCAGTTCTCGCGCCGCGGCAGCTTCACGCGGCACACCGGCCGGCAGTAGATGCCGGTGGAGGTCACGGCCGTGAAGAACGAGCCGTCGAAGCGCGCGTCGTGCGTCTTCATCGCCAGGTAGCAGGCGTCGCTCTCGAGCACTTCGGAGGGGGCGTGGGCGGTAGACATGGGGAAATGATACGGTTTCGACTCGTTTCAACTGGCCGTTTTCGGACATCGATGTCTACAACGCGTTGCCTACAATGCCCGACTCCGAACCAACAGTGACCCCGCCCTTCATGCAGCTCAGCGCATCGATCTTCAAGGCCTATGACATCCGTGGCGTCGTGCCCCTCAGTCTCGATGTCGAAGTGGCCGAGGCGCTGGGCCGTGCCTTCGGCAGCGCAGCACGCGCGGCCGGCGAGACCGCGGTGGCCGTGGGCCGCGACGGCCGCCTGTCGGGCCCGGCGCTGGTGGACGCGCTGATCGACGGCCTGGTCGCCACCGGCGTCGAGGTGATCGACATCGGCGCGGTCACGACCCCGATGCTGTACTTCGCGGCCCACACGCTGTGCACCAGCGGCATCCAGGTCACGGGCAGCCACAACCCGAAGGACTACAACGGCTTCAAGATGGTGCTGGCCGGCCGCGCGATCTACGGCGACGAGATCCAGGGCCTGCGCAAGACCATGGAAGACGGCAGCGCCACGCTGGCCCCCGGCGGCAGCGTGCGCAAGGTCGACGTGACCGACGCCTACGTGCAGCGCATCGTGGGCGACATTAAGCTCGCACGCCCCATGAAGATCGTGGTCGATTCGGGCAACGGCATCGCGGGTGCGACCGCGCCGGCCATCTTCCGCGCCATCGGTTGCGACGTGGTCGAGCTGTTCAGCGAGGTCGACGGCAACTTCCCCAACCACCACCCCGATCCGAGCAAGCCCGACAACCTCCGGGACCTGATGGCCGAACTGGCCAAGGGCCAGGCCGAGCTGGGCCTGGCTTTCGACGGCGACGGCGACCGGCTGGGCATCGTCACGAAGGACGGCCAGAACATCTTCCCCGACCGCCAGATGCAGCTCTTTGCGCAGGACGTGCTCTCGCGCGTGCCCGGCGGCACCATCGTCTACGACGTGAAGTGCTCGCAGCGCCTGGCGCCGGCCATCGTGGCCGCGGGCGGCACGCCGATGATCTACAAGACCGGCCATTCGCTCATCAAGGCGAAGATGAAGGAAATCGATTCGCCGCTGGGCGGCGAGATGAGCGGCCACATCTTCTTCAAGGAGCGCTGGTACGGCTTCGACGACGGCACCTACGCCGGCTGCCGCCTGCTCGAGATCCTGAGCAAGCACCCGGACGCGAACGCCGTGCTCAATGCGCTGCCCACCAGCTTCTCGACCCCTGAACTGAACGTCGCCTGCGCCGAAGGCGAGCCGCACGCGCTGGTCGCCCAGCTCGTGCAGAACGCGCGCTTCGACGCGCCCGCCCAGGTCTCGACCATCGACGGCCTGCGCGTGGACTGGCCCGATGGATTCGGGCTGATCCGCGCTTCCAATACCACCCCCGTGCTGGTGCTGCGCTTCGAAGGCCAGACCGAGGCGGCGCTCCAACGCATCGAGACCGAGATGCTTGCGGTGCTGCGAACGGTCAAGCCCGACGCCACGCTGGCCGCTGCTGCCCACTGAAGAACCTGTGCGTTCCCTGCTGCTTCGCCTCTACGGCGTCTTCACCACCGCCGTCCAACCGCTGGTCCGCCGCAAGCTGCGCCGCCGCGCCATCGCCGAGCCCGGCTATGCCGTGGCCGTCGAGGAGCGCTTCGGCCACTACGACGACGCCACCACCGGCTTTGCCCAGTGCTGGGTGCATGCCGTCTCGCTGGGCGAGACGCGCGCCGCCGCCATCCTGATCGCCGAACTGCGGCGCCAGTACCCGGGCATTCCGATCCTGCTCACGCACGGCACCGCCACGGGCCGCGAAGAGGGCGCCAAGCTGCTCGAGCCCGGCGACACGCAGGTCTGGCAGCCGTGGGACACGCCGGGCGCCGTCGCCCGCTTTCTCGACCGCTTCCAGCCGCGCATCGGCGTGCTGATGGAAACCGAGGTCTGGCCCGAGATGGCCGCCGCCTGCGCCGAGCGCCGCATTCCGCTGGTGCTGGCCAATGCGCGGCTCAACGAGAAATCGCGCGCCGCGGCCGAACGGCTCAGCGGGCTGGCGCGGCCGGCGTACTCGGCGCTCGCCGCCGTCTGGGCGCAGACCGAGGCCGACGCGCACCGGCTGGTGTCGCTGGGCGCCAAGGTGGCCGGGATCTACGGCAACCTCAAGTTCGACGCCACGCCCGACGCGCGGCAACTGGCCACGGCCGTGTCGCTGCGCGAGCACCTGCCCCGGCCGATGGTCGTGCTGGCCAGCTCGCGCGACGGTGAGGAGCGGCTGCTGCTGGAGGTGCTCAAGCGCTTCGGCGCCACCTCGCCGGTGCCGCCCGAGCAGGGCGCGATCCGCTCGATCGCCAAGCGCGTGCACGACGTGCAATGGATGATCGTGCCGCGCCATCCGCAGCGTTTCGACGAAGTGGCGGCGCTCATTGAGGCCGAAGGCTTCGCGGTGGCGCGCCGCAGCGCGGCCGGCCAGCCGGCCGAGGCCGAGATCTGGCTCGGCGATTCGCTGGGCGAGATGGCGCTGTACTACGGCCTGGCCGACGTGGCCTTGCTCGGCGGCAGCTTCGAGCCCCTGGGCGGACAGAACCTCATCGAGCCGGCGGCCTGCGGCTGCCCGGTGGTCATGGGCCCCTCGACCTTCAACTTTGCCGAGGCGGCGCAGCTGTCGCTCGCGGCGGGCGCGTCGCTGCGCGTCGAGGGCATGGAGCAGGCCGTGACGGCCGCGCTCAAGCTGGTCGAGAACCCCGAGCGTCGTGCGGTGATGGCGCAGGCCGCGTTGGCGTTTTCGTCGTCGAACCGCGGTGCAGCCGAACGGACGGCGGCGGCGGTGCTGGCGATTGCGCAGGCGGCGGAGCCGGTGACGACACCTGTGGCCGGCGACGACGGCGCGCCGCCCGAAGCGGCGCGGGCCGAGCCCACGCTGGATTGAGCGGCCCGTTGCCGGGTCAGCGCACCGGCGGATTCAGGATCACCGGCGGCGGCGGTGCCGACGGCATCGTCGGCGCGGGCGGGTTGAACGGCTGCACCGGCACCGGCGGCACCACCGGAATGGCCGGCGGCGTCACGGGCACCACAGGCGCGCCCGTCGTCGCGGCAGGCACTGCAGGTGTGCTGCCATTGCGTGCCAGCGTCGCGTTGATCGCGTTCATGTCGTCGGTGGTCAGCGTGCCGTTGGCCTGGCGCAGCTTCAGGTTGCCCAGCAGCACGTTGTAGCGCGCCTGCGCGAGGTCGCGCTTGGTCTGGAACAGCTGGCTCTGCGAGTTGAGCACGTCGATGTTGATGCGCACGCCCACCTGGTAGCCCAGCTTGTTGGCGTCGAGCGCGCTCTGGCTGGAGGACTCGGCCGCTTCGAGCGCCTTCACCTGCCCCGCACCCGACACCAGCCCGAGGTAGGCCGCGCGCGTGGCCTGCGCCACGCTGCGGCGCGTGCCCTCGAGCACGCTGCGCGACTGGTCTTCGAGGGCCAGCGTTTCCTTGATGCGGTTCTCGGTGGCAAAGCCCGCGAACAGCGGCAGGTTGAAGGTGACACCGACCGTGGCGGCGTTGACGCGCGTGCCCACGGTGCTGGTGCTGGTGCCGGTCGGGTTGCGCGTGACGTTGTAGCCCAGGTTGGCATCGAGCGTGGGCTTGTGGCCGGCCTGCGCCTTCTGCACCTCGAGCCCGGCCACGTCCAGGCCCAGGCGCGCCTGGCGGATCGCCGGATGCACCTCGTCGGCCTGCGCCACCCAGGCGTTGATGTCGGCGGGCTGCGCGGTCGGCAGCACGACCGGCGCGGCCAGCGGCACGGGCACGCTGCCCGGGCGGCCGACCAGCTGGTCGAGCACCACCTTCTTGACCTGCAGGTCGTTCTCGGCGGCGATTTCCTGGGCGATCACGAGGTCGTAGCGGGCCTGGGCCTCGCGCGAGTCGGTGATGGTGGAGGTGCCGACCTCGAAGTTGCGCTTGGCCGAGGCCAACTGCTCGGCCACGGCCACCTTCTGCGCGCGCACCAGGGCCAGGCTGTCCTGGCTGGCGAGCACGTCGAAGTAGGCCTGGCTCACGCGCACGATGAGGTCCTGCTCGGCGATGGTGAGCACCGCCTGCGCCACTTCGGCCTGGCGCTTGCCCTGCTCGTAGGCGGCCCAGTTGGCGGGGCGGTACAGCGGCTGCGTGGCGTTGATGCCGACGTTCTGCGTGGTGAAGTCGCGCGAGGCGCTGCTGCCGCGGCCGGTGCCGGTCAGGGTGTCGATGTCCAGGTTGCTGCGGTTCACGCCCGCGGTGAGCCCGACGGCCGGCAGGATGCCCGCCTTGGCCTGCGCGGCGCGCGCCAGGTTGGCCTCGTACTGGGCCCGCGCGCCCTGGTAGGTGGCATCGAAGCCGCGCGCGGAATCGTAGAGTTCGTTCAGTGTCTGGCCCTGGGCCGGCAGTGCGAGCAGGCTCGCAATGGCGCTTGCGAGGGCTGCGGAAAGAGGCAGAAGCCGGGGCCTGGGAGGCATTGAACGTCCTTGGGAGGGAAAGAATCAGTAGCGCGGCACGCTCGGGTCGTGCTGCGCGGACCAGGCGTCGATGCCCCCCGCCACGTTGGCGAGCGAGTCAAAGCCGTTCTGGTGCAGAAAAGCGGCCACGCGCTGGCTGCGGGCGCCGTGGTGGCACAGGCAGGCGATGCGGGGCGCGGGCTGTCCGTCGCCGGCGGCGAGTTCGGCCAGCCGGCCGGGGATCTCGTTCATCGGGATCGCGACCAGCGTGAAGCCCTGCGGCGCGACGCTCGCCGTCTGCAGCTCCCAGGGCTCGCGCACGTCGAGCAGCACGGGGGCGGCGTCGGCGTCCTGTGCGAACCAGGCGGCCAGGTCGGCGGGGCGGACTTGATCGATCATTCGGTGGGCCGCTCGATCAGAAGGCGAAGCGCGAGGGCTCGGGGAAGTTCAGCAGGCGCGGCGCCACGGTGTCCCAGGGCTGGATCGTCTCCCACTTGCTTTCGCTGGTGCGGGTCACGAAATGAGCGCGCATCATGGGCTCGTCGCCGACGATGGCCGACAGGCGGCCGCCGACCTTGAGCGAGCCGAGCAGGTTCTGCGGAATGCGCGCGACCGAGCCGCTGAGCACGATCACGTCGAAGCTCGGACCGCTGGCCAGGGGCACGGCGCCGTCGGCGTGCCGCACTTCGACGTTGGTCACGCCGTTGCTGCGCAGCGTCTCGGCGGCGCGGGCGGCCAGCACGGGGTTGATTTCGAGGGACAGCACCTGGGCCGCGCGGGCGCCGAGCAGGGCGGCCATGAAGCCGGAGCCGGTGCCGATCTCGAGCACCGATTCGTGCTTCTGGATGTGCAGGTCCTGCAGCGTGCGGGCCTCGACCTTGGGCGACAGCATGAATTCGCCGGGCACCGAGCCGTCGAGCAGCGGCAGTTCCATGTCGAAGAAGGACAGCGTGCGGTGCGCGTCGGGCACGTAGTCTTCGCGGTGAATCTCGGCCAGCAGCTCGAGGATGTCCGACTCCAGCACGTCCCAGGGACGGATCTGCTGTTCGATCATGTTGAAGCGCAAGCGCTCGAGGGTGGGCGTGGGGTTCATGGCGTGGCTTTCCTTGAAGGCTCTGGACGGGACAAACCTTCAATTTTAGGTCGCGTCGATGACGCCACCGCGCCAGTCGGCCATCCGGCGGGCGTCATGCGGGGCTCCCGGGGCGCACGCAGAGCCCGTAGAGCACGGTTTCGCACTGGGTGGCGATGAATTTTTCGGGGTCGAGCGTGCTCACGCCGTCGACGCAGACCATGGCCGAATGCTTCCAGAGCATGAGGAACACCATGGGCGCGACCACCGAATAGATGGCGTGGTCGATGTCCATTTGCACGAACTCGCCGCGGTCGATACCGCGCTGCAGGATGCGCCGCAGGAGTTCGTGGCCGGGGCGCACCACCTGCTCGCGGTAGAACTCCGCCAGCTCGGGGAAATTGCCGCCTTCGCTCATCATCAGCTTGGTCAGGCCCGAGGCCTTGGTCAGGCCGACGCGCTCCCACCAGACGTTCATGCAGTAGCGCAGCATTTCGGCCGTCGTGCCCTCGAAGGCCTCGAACTCGGCGTTCCACTCTGTGAAACGGCCACCGAGGTTTTCGATCACCACGGCCTTGAACAGCTCTTCCTTGCTCGGAAAGTAAAGAAAGAGGGTGCCCTTGGACACGCCGGCGCGGGCCGCCACTTCTTCCGAGCGGGTGGCGGCAAAGCCCTTTTCGACGAACAGGTCGAGCGCCGCCGCCAGCAGTTCGCCCGGACGCGCCTCCTTGCGCCGCTCGCGCTTGGACGGCAGCGGGCAGAACTTGTCGACGAGGGAACGGGGGGAGGCCATGGTGTTAATGACTGACGGGTTAGTAATGTAGTGACCGGCATCCGGCCCGTCAAGCCGCGACAATACCGGTCCCCGCTTTTTCCAACCCACCCGGAGCCGCGCCATGTCTTCCTCACCGTCGCCCACCGAAACCATCGTGCTCGGTGGAGGCTGCTTCTGGTGCACCGAGGCGGTGTTCGACCGGGTGCAGGGCGTGCTGGACGTCGAGTCGGGCTACAGCAACGGCCAGACCCTGAACCCGAGTTACGAGCAGATCTGCACCGGCCGCACCGGCCATGCCGAGGTCGTGAAGCTCGAGTTCGACCCGGCGCAGATCAGCCTGCGCGAGCTGCTCGAGATCTTCTTCGTGGTGCACGACCCCACCACGCTCAACCGCCAGGGCAACGACGTCGGCACCCAGTACCGCAGCGGCATCTACACCACGAGCGACGCCCAGAAAGAGGTGGCCGACTCCGTCATCCGCGAGATCGAGGCCAGCAAGACCTACAGCTCGCCCGTGGTGACCGAAGTGGCGCCGCTGGCCAACTACTCGACGGCCGAGGCCTACCACCAGGACTACTTCCTGAACCACCCGAACCAGGGCTACTGCGCGTTCGTGGTCGGCCCGAAGGTCGAGAAGTTTCAGAAGACCTTCGCTTCGCGCGTCAAGGCCTGAGCCTCTTCTTTCACGCCCCGTGTCCGCCACCCTGCGCCAGACCCCGACCCGCATGACGCGCGCCACCCGCGCGCTCGTCGTCGCGCTGGCGTTCGCGCTCTGGTTCGCGGGCACGATGGGGCTCATGCACCGTTCGCTGCACGTGCCGGGCCTGCCCGCCGCTGCAGCAGCCGCAACGGCACAGGCCGAACATCGGCACGTCACCGGCCATACGCTGGCCAGCCTGTTCGGCGTGCACGACGACGCCGACTGCCGCCTGTACGACCAGCTCGCGCACGGCACGGGCGTACCCGGCGTGCCGTTGGTGGTGCTGCCGATGCTGCTGCCGGCGGCCACGTTTGCTTACCTGCAGGGCGAAGCCATCGCCCGCTGGGTCGCGCTCTTCGACGCGCGCGGCCCGCCTTCCACTCGCTGAATCCCCCGTGTTCCGGTTGCCGCACCCCCTTCGGGCGGGTGAGGGCGGCCGGTCGTTCCCCGATTCAACGAGTGTTCCTTTTTCATGACCCCCCAATTCCGTCGCAACGCCATCGGCGCTGCTGTTCTTTCGCTCGCCTCGGTGGCGAGCCTGGCCCAGACCGCCGACACCGCCGCCGCCCCAGCCGCTGACGCCACCAGCCTGCGCGAAGTCACCGTCACCGGCAACCCGCTGGGCGCGAGCGACCTGATCGCGCCGACCACCTCGCTGTCGGGCGACCAGCTGCTGCTGCGCTCCGAATCGACGCTCGGCGAAACGCTGAACAACCTGCCCGGCGTGAGCAGCAGCTACTTCGGCCCCAACGCCAGCCGACCCAGCATCCGCGGGCAGGACGGCGACCGCATCCGCATCCTGCAGAACGGCGGTGGCGCGCCCGACGCCTCGGCGCTGAGCTACGACCACGCGGTGCCCATCGACGCGCTGGTGACCGAGCGCATCGAGGTGCTGCGCGGCCCCTCGGCGCTGCAGTACGGCGGCAGCGCCGTGGGCGGCGTGGTCAACGTGATCGACAACCGCATCCCCACCGAGCCCATCAACGGCTTCGGCGGCCGTGCCGATCTGGGCTACGCCAGCGGCAACAAGGAAAAGAGCGGCGGCGTGCTGCTCGAAGGCGGCAACGACCGCTTCGCCTTGCACGTCGACGCCTTCAACCGCGATTCGAAAGATGTGGCGGTGCCGGTCGACCTCGAATGCAGCAAGCCCGGGCGCCTGTCGCTCGCGCGTCGCATCTGCAACTCCCAGAACGAGGCGCACGGCGGCGCGGTCGGCGGCACGCTGTTCTTCAGCCAGGGCTGGATCGGCGCCTCGGCCAGCACCTACCGCAGCAACTACGGCACCGTGGCCGAGGACGACGTGACCATCGGCATGAAGTCCGACCGCTACGCGCTGGAAGGCGAATGGCGCCCGGGTGGCTTCATCCGCAGCATCCACGCGAAGGTCAGCCGCACCGACTACCGCCACACCGAGTTCGAAGGCGCCGAAGTCGGCACCACTTTCTCGAACCTGAGCAACGACCTGCGCATCGAAGCGCGGCACGAAAAGATAGGCAACCTCGAAGGCCTCATCGGCTTCAGCCGCGAGACCAACCGCTTCGCCGCCGACGGCTCGGAGGCCTTCGCGCCGCACAGCCGCACGCGCTCCAACGCGCTGTTCCTGCACGAAGAGCTCGGCACCTCGTGGGGTCGCCTGAGCTTCGGCGCGCGCACCGAGAAGGTCACGGTGCGCTCGCTGGGCTACCCCGACGACCTGTCGGTGACGCGCTTCGCCATCGGCGAGCGCACCTTCAACCCGCACAGCGCGGCGTTCGGCGCGCTGGTCAATCTCACGCCGCAGTGGCAGCTGACCTCGAACCTGGCCTACACCGAGCGCGCACCGAAGGACTACGAACTGCTCGCCAACGGACCGCACGTGGCCACGGCGGCCTGGGAAGTGGGCGACCCGAACCTGGGCAAGGAAAAGTCCACCGGCTTCGACCTGGGCGCACAGTGGAAGTCGGGCCCGAACACGGCCCGCGTGAACGCGTACGTCACGCGCTTTCGCAACTACATCGGCTTGACCGCGTCGGGCCGCACGCTCGACGAGGAAGGGCAGGTCGTCACCGACCCCGAAGCGACCGACACGCTGGCCGAGTACCGCTACGGCGGCATGCGCGCGCGCTTCACCGGCATCGAGGCCAACGGCAACCTGCGGCTGCTGGGCGCCGACGGCTTCGCGCGCATGGCCGACGCGGGCACGCTCGACCTCGAATGGCGCGGCGACATCGTGCGCGCCAAGAACCTCGACACCGGCGAGCCGCTGCCGCGCATCGCGCCGCTGCGCCTGGGCGCCACGCTGGCCTACGGCAACGGGCCATGGACCGCGCGCGTCGGCTTCGACTACAACGCGGCGCAGCGCCGGGTGCCGAGCGTGGGCGCGCGCGAGACGGACGCATACACGCTGTGGAACGCGTCCATCAGCTACCGCATGAAGGTGCAGCGCGCCAACCTCACCTGGTATGCGCGCATGGACAACATCGGGAACACGCTGGCCTACACGCCGACCTCGATCCTGACGACCACGGTGTTCCCGAAGGCGCCGCTGCCGGGGCGTTCGCTGAAGGTGGGCCTGCGCGTCACGTTCTGACGTTCCGACCTTTTGAGCGGCGGGCGCGCGCTATCCTCGCCGGGTGAATTCGTTCGTCATTTCTTCCCTGCTGCCCGTCGTTCTTCTCATTGCCGCCGGCTACCTCGCCGGACGGCGCCGGTGGATCGGCGGCAATGCGGTGAAAGACCTGTCGAACCTCATCTTCCTGCTGCTCGCGCCCGCGCTGCTGTTCCGCGCCATGAGCACGGTGCACGTGCAGGAGTTGAGCCTGAAGCCCGTGGCGGCGTACTTCATCGCCTCGGGCCTGCTGTTCGCGGCCACGCTCGCGTGGCGCGGCTTCAACCGCACGGGCGCGGTGCTCGCGCTGGCCAACACCTACAGCAACACCGTGATGATCGGCATCGCGCTGATCGGCCTGGCCTACGGCGAGCCCGGCATGGTGGTGCTGCTCACGCTGATCTCGCTGCATTCGCTCGTGCTCATGACCAGCGCCACCGTGGTGCTCGAGCTGGCCGTGGCGCGCGAGCACGCGGCGGTGAGCGGCGCCGACCGGCGCTCCATGGCGCGCACCGTGGGGCGCGCGCTGCGCAACGCCATCATCCATCCGGTGCCGCTGCCCATCATCGCGGGCCTGCTGTTCGCGCAGACGGGCCTCGTGATGCCCGAGGTGATCGACAAGCCGATCCAGTTGCTGGGCCAGGCCTTCGGGCCGGTCGCGCTGGTGATGGTGGGCATCACGCTCGCGCTCACGCCCATCGGGCGCCACTGGCGCGGCGCGCTGGCGCAGGCGCTGGTGAAGAACCTCGTGCACCCGCTGCTGGTGGCGCTCATCGGCTGGCTGCTGGGCGTGCGCGGCATTCCGCTCACCGTGATGGTGGTGGCGGCGGCGCTGCCCATCGGCGCCAACGTGTTCCTGTTCTCGCAGCGCTACCGCAGCGCCGAAGACCTGGTCACGGCCAGCGTCGCCGTGTCGACCGTGCTGGCGCTGGGCACGCTCACCCTGGTGATGACCTGGGTGCAGTGGTTGCCCTGACGGCCCCCATTTCTTCCGCGCCTTTCGCGAACTTTTGCCCGACTGAGCGACAGCGCTAGCCCTATGCCGTTTGGCAGGGGTGGCCGTTTGGTGGGCTGGCGAGCGGCGTTCGCGCCCCTACATTTGCCGGCTGATGACGATCTACCCGGCGCGTGTTTCGCCCCTTGCCCTTGCAGTGACGGCGGTGGTCGCGACGATGATCGCGCTGCACGGCGCGCGCGCGCATGCGGCGGGCGAGGCCAAGCCGTGCCGCACGCCCTGCCTGGCCGTTCCTGTGCCGGCGGAGGCACCGCCGGCCAGGGAAGCGGAGCCCAAGCCCGCCGTCGTGCGGCCGGCGCCGAAGCCACGCCCGCAGATCACCGCCACCGCAGCGCCGGCCCCGGCGCCCGAGGTGCATCGCGAACCGGCCGAGCGGCGCCCTGCGCCATCGAAACGCTGCAGCGAGATCAACATGCGCGCCGCCGTGGGCGAGCCGCTGTCGGACCAGGACATGACCATTTTGAGGAGCCAGTGCTGATGACCACGACCCACACGAACACCGCCGTCCCCCGAACCCTGTGGCGCGTGCTGGCGCTGTGCACCGCCGCGCTGCTGGCCGCCGCCTGCGCGCACCGCCCCGCGCCCAGCAGCGCCATGCCCTTCGATCAGGCCGTCACCCAGGCGGTCGACGACCTCATGGTGCAGACGCAGAAACTGCCGGCCTTCCTGGCGAAGGTGGAATCGACGCTGACGCAGCGGCGCATCGTGATCGACCCGTTGCTCGAAGGCGCCAGCGGCCAGCAGACCGAGGTGACGCGCGTGGCCGAGCAGCGCATCGTGCAGCGCATGCAGGCGCAGTTCAAGCAGTTCACCGTGACGCCGTTCAACGCCAACGAGATCGGCAACGCGCAGTACGTGCTCAACGGCACGCTGGTGCGCGACAAGGACGCCTCGGGCGCGCCGTACCGGCTGAACCTTGCCATGACCGAGATCAAGAGCGGCATGGTGATCGCGCAGTCGGTGGCGCGCATCAGCGATGCCTCGCTCGACACGCGGCCCACCGCCTTCTTCCGCGACAGCCCGGTGAACGGCAAGGACCGCGGCGTGGAAGGCTACATCCGCACCGCCGAGACGCCGGCCGGGCAGGCCGCCGACGCGCTGTACCTGGAGCGCTTGCCGACCGCCACGGTGCTGCAGGAGGCCACCGCCGCCTACGAGGCCGGCCGCATGAGCGAGGCCCTGAGCCGCTACGAGGCCGCGTCGAAGCGGTCCGATGGTCAGCAGCTGCGCATCTACAGCGGGCTGTACCTCACGCAGTCGCAGCTGGGCCGCACGGCCGATGCCGAGCGCACCTTCGGCACGCTGGCGCGGCTGGGGCTCGAGAGCAACAACCTGAGTGTCAAGTTCCTGTTCAAGCCGGGCTCGACCGACTTCCTGGCCGACCCGAAGATCAGCGCGGCCTACCCGATGTGGCTGCGCCAGATCGCGCGGCAGGCTGCGCAGATCGATTCGTGCGTGGTGGTCACGGGCCACACGAGCCGCACGGGCTCGGAGGCGGTCAACGAGCGGCTGTCGCTGCAGCGCGCAACCAGCGTCAAGGCGCGACTGGTGGGCGAGGCGCCGCCGCTGTCGAGGAAGCTGCGCGAAGCCGGCATGGGCTTTCGCGAGAACATCGTCGGCACGGGCGCCGACGATGCGAGCGACGCGCTGGACCGGCGCGTCGAATTCAAGGTAGCTGGTTGCGAGGCCTGAGGCAGGCTCAGGGCGCGAGCCGTTCGCGCACCCAGTCCGCACCTTCGAGCCGGTAGCGCAGCCGGTCGTGCAGCCGGCTCTTGCGGCCCTGCCAGAACTCCCAGCGGTCGGGCACCAGACGGAAGCCGCCCCAGTGCGGCGGGCGCGGCGGCGAGAGCAGGTGTTTGGCGGCGTACACGGCGGCGTTCTTCACCAGCACGTCGCGCCCGCTGATCACTTCGCTCTGCGGGCTGGCCCAGGCGCCGATGCGTGAATCGAGCGGTCGGCTGGCGTAGTAGGCGTCGCTCTCCTCGGCGCTGACGCGTTCCACGCGGCCCTCGATGCGCACCACGCGCTCCAGCTCGACCCAGTGGAACTGCAGCGACGCATACGGGTTGCCCGACAGCTCGCGGCCCTTGCGGCTGTCGTAGTTGGTGTACCAGACGATGCCGCGCGCGTCGTAGCCCTTGATCAGCACGATGCGGCTGGACGGGCGCAGGTCGCTGCCCACGGTGCACAGCGTCATCGCGTTGGGCTCGGGGATGTGCGCGTCGACGGCTTCGGTGAGCCAGCGCTCGAACTGCTGGAGCGGGTCGGGGGCGCTGCGGGTCTCGTCGAGCTCGGCGCGCTCGTAGCTCTTGCGCAGCGCGGCCAGCGCGTCCTTGGAAAGAGGAGAAGAAGTCATGCCGGGATTGTTGCGCACATACTCGGCCCATGACGACGACAGAGGCGAACTCCCCGACCGTGATCGTGCTGGCCTCGGGCCGTGGCGAGCGTTTCATCGCGGCCGGCGGCACGGGCTCCAAGCTGAAGGCGCTGCTCGCGGGCCGGCCGGTGCTCGAGCGCACGCTCGACGCGGTGCGCGCGAGCGGCCTGCCGTGGCACCTGGAAGACGCGGGTCACCCCGGCATGGGCGATTCGATCGCCGCCGCCGTGCGCGCCACGCCCGACGCGGCGGGCTGGCTGATCCTGCCGGGCGACCTGCCGCTGGTGCTGCCCGCCACGCTGCGGGCGGTGGCCGCCGCGCTCGGCGGGCGGGTGAATGCTGTGCAGCCGCAGTACCGGGGCGAGCGCGGGCACCCGGTGGGCTTTGCGGCGGGCTGCGGGGCGCAGCTGGCGGCGCTGGAGGGGAATCTGGGCGCATCGTCCGTGCTGCGGGCGATGCGTGCCATCGATTCGGTCATCGATCTGGCCGTGGACGATGCCGGCGTCGTGACCGACATCGACACGCCCGAGGCCCTGGCGCGGGCCGAGGCGCTCTGGCAGGCGCGCGCGGGCGCCTGACCACTCACACTTTTTGCTTAGTTCGTGGCAACGACCGCGCAGAGCACGCGCGGGCCGGAGTTGCCGGCGGGCTGCGTCGTGAAGTCGTCGCGGTCGCGGTGCACCACGAGCGCACGGCCGCGCACGTTGTTGGCGGTGCCGTCGGTCAACGAGATCGCGTGGTTGTCGACGCTGAAGCGCGCCACGCCGCTGGCATCGGCCACGAGGCTGGGCAGCTCGCCGGCATGGCTGCCGGGCGCGGAGAACTTGCCGTGTGTGCCGCCGGCCGGGTTGAAGTGGCCGCCCGAGGCGTTGCCGTTGTTGCCGCAGTCGCCCTTTTCATGGATGTGGAAACCGTGCTCGCTGCCCGGCGCCAGGCCGCGCACCTCGCCGGACACGCGCACGCCGTGGTCGAGGGCGGTGAGCGTCACCGAGCCGCGCGCGGGGTTGGGCGTGACGGCGGCGGTCGGCGTCAGCTCGACCGTGGTGCTCGGCTTGCCGCCCATGCTGCCGCAGGCGGCGAGCACGGCAGTGGCGAGGAGGGCGGTGCCAGTGGCGAGGAGACGGCGATGGATCATTGGTTTTCCTTATTGATGAACGGGGTGGAGGGTTGAGAGGACGCGGTGTCCGAAGACCCCGCAACGTATACCGGAGCCGGGGCTGTCCCGCAATCGGCGGGTGTCTGAAATGGCGGCTCGGTGGCCAGCGCCACCAGCCGGGCCAGCGCCGCGTCGTGGATCGCGTGGCGCTGCAGCTCGAGCAGGGTCTGGCGCGCGTAGTCGAGCGAGCTGCCGTAACGGCCCACGGCATTCGCGAAGATGTGGCGGTAGCGCTCGTCGCTGAGCTCGCCCGTGAAGTTGGGGCTGCGCCGCGACAGCGTGAAGGCCAGCGCGCGCACCGGCCCTTCGGCGGTGCCGCATTGCAGCCACTTGGGGTCGTACACGCCGGTCGGCATCTCGCGCAGCCAGAGGCGCTTGAGCGTCTCCAGGCCCTCGGCCTTCGGCACGCGGAACACCACGCCTCGACAGCTGCCGCCCGAGAGCAGCCCGAACACCAGGCCCGGCGTCTGCACGCTGCCGCGGTTGACGCGGCTCCACATCTTGAGCGCGCGGTGCCAGCCGTGCACCGAGGCCGCGCGCCGTTCCGCAAAGCCGAACTCGGGCCGCCAGATCAGCGAGCCGTAGCCGAACAGCCAGAGATCGTCGCGTCCGCCCCAGTCGGCGATCGCGCGTTCCAGCATCGGCTGCGGGTCGCGCAGCGGACGGGGCATGGGGTCGAGACCCGGCGGACCGGGGTCCGGCGCGCCGGCTGACACGGGGGTGTCGGGGGTGGCGCCTACAATTTCGTGATCATGGTTCACCGCACCATTATTTACCGACCCCTTTCCTACGGAGACCGCGCTTCCATGAACAACGACGACAGCCAGCAGAATTTCGCCCTCGGCTTCCTGGTGGCATTGATCGCGCTCGTGATCATGTTCGTGATCGGCGTCGCCTTCTGGCACAAGGGCCTGGGCGCGACGGCCGCGCAGGCCAAGCCCGCTGTCGCGGCTTCGGCTTCAGCGGCGCCGGGCGGCGCGGTGCAGGTGACCGAAGTCACCGAGACCGTCACCGTGGTGATCCCCGACGGCGCGAGCATCCGCGTGGTCGGCGGCGTGGTGAACTTCTACTTCGCGACCGGCAGCGCCGACCTCGCACCGGGCGCCGCCGAGGCGCTGGCCCTGGTCATCAAGGGCGTCGAGGGTGGCCGCAAGGCGGTGGTCTCGGGCTTCCACGACACCACCGGCGACGCCGTCGTGAACGAGGAACTGGCCAAGAAGCGCGCCCAGATGGTGCGCGAGGTGCTCGCGGGCCTGGGCGTGCCGGCCGAGAAGATCGACCTGCAAAAGCCCGCCGTCACCGCCGGATCGGGCAACAACGCCGAGGCGCGCCGCGTCGAAGTCCGTCTGGTCGACTGAGCGATCCGGCCTTTTGCATCCCCCAAGGAAAAACCCGGCATGGCCGGGTTTTTTTGTGCCTGCACGCGACCGGGTGCATGCCTGAGTAATTTCGTATCGTTCTGCGGCCGGATTTCATCGGGGCGTCGCGCTCGAATTGGTACGATGGGCCTCCAGGCCCACAGTCGCGCCGGCGACACGCAGCAAGAGCCAACTTCCCCATGAGCAGCACACACCCCACCGTCCGCGACGTCACCGATCGCATCCGCGCGCGCAGCCGCGACACGCGCAGCACCTACCTCACGCGCCTGGCCGAGATCCGCGCCCGCGACCGCGGCTCCGACCGCATGGGCTGCGCCAACGTGGCGCACGCCGTGGCCGGCATCCCGGCCAACGACAAGTTCAAGGTGGTGGCCGAGCGCGCGCCCAACCTGGGCATCGTCACCGCCTACAACGACATGCTCTCGGCCCACGCGCCGTACCAGGGCTACCCGGACATCATCAAGCACGAGGCCCGCCGCCACGGCGCCACCGCGCAGGTCGCCGGCGGCGTGCCCGCCATGTGCGACGGCGTCACGCAGGGCACACCCGGCATGGAGCTGAGCCTGTTCAGCCGCGACCTGATCGCCATGAGCACCGCCGTCGCCCTCACGCACGACATGTTCGACGGCGCGCTGATGCTCGGCGTGTGCGACAAGATCGTGCCGGGCCTCTTGATCGGCGCGCTGCACTTCGGCCACCTGCCCACCGTCTTCGTGCCCGCCGGGCCGATGCCCTCGGGCCTGTCGAACACCGCCAAGTCGAAGGTGCGCGAGCAGGCGGCGCAGGGCCTCGTGGGACGCCAGGGTCTGCTCGAGGCCGAGATGGCTGCCTACCACACGGTCGGCACCTGCACCTTCTACGGCACCGCCAACAGCAACCAGATGCTGCTGGAGGCCATGGGCCTGCACGTGCCCGGCACGGCCTTCATCCAGCCCGGCGATGCCATGCGCGAGACGCTCACGCGCGAGGCCGTGCGTTCGGTGCTCGGCAAGGCGAGCGACGCGGCCTTCAACTGCCCGCCCATTGGCGAGATGGTCGACGAGCGCTGCATCGTCAACGCCATGGTCGCGCTGCTGGCCACGGGCGGCTCCACCAACCACCTGATCCACTGGGTGGCCGTGGCGCGCGCCGCGGGCATCCTCATCGACTGGGACGACTTCTCCCAGCTGTCCGACGTGGTGCCGCTGCTCACGCGCGTGTACCCCAACGGCAGCGCCGACGTGAACGAGTTCCAGGCCTGCGGCGGCCCGGGCTTCGTGATCGGCGAGCTGGTCGAGGCCGGCCTGATGCACGCCGACGTGCTCACGGTGCGCGCCGGCGGCATCCGCGAATTCGCCAACATCCCGTCGCTGGCCGGCGAGAACACGCTGCACTGGACGCCCGCTGCGCCGCTGCAGAAAGAAGCCGTCACGCGCCCGGTGGCCAGCCCCTTCAGCGCCACCGGTGGCCTCAAGCTGCTCAGCGGCAACCTGGGTCGCAGCGTGATCAAGGTGTCGTCGGTGCCCGACGATCGCCATGTGATCGAAGCGCCGGCGCGCGTGTTCGACTCGCAGGCCGCGCTGCAAAAAGCGTTCACGGCCGGCGAGCTGGAGCGCGACGTGGTCTGCGTGGTGCGCTGGCAGGGCCCGCAGGCCAACGGCATGCCCGAGCTGCACAAGCTCACGCCACCGCTGTCGGTGCTGCAGGGCAAGGGCTTCCGCGTGGCGCTGGTCACCGACGGCCGCATGAGCGGCGCCTCGGGCAAGATCCCCGCGGCCATCCACGTGTCGCCCGAAGCGGCCGCCGGCGGCCCGCTGGCCAAGGTGCGCGACGGCGACCTGATCCGTCTCGACGCCGTAGCGGGTACGCTCGCCGTGTTGCTGCCCGAAGACGAATGGGCCGCGCGCGAGACCGCGACGCTGTCCGACGCACAACGCATCGCGGACGGGCACGGCCTGGGCCGCGAACTGTTCGCCGGCATGCGCCGCAACGCACTGACCGCCGAAGAGGGCGCCTGCACCTGGATGTGACAGGGCCCACGCGGGCCGCAAGAAATTTTTGGAGCCATGAGATGACAGACAGACTCACCCCCCTCGACGTGATGCGCGACGCACCCGTCATTCCGGTCATCGTGCTGAACGACGTGAAAGACGCCGTGCCCCTGGCGCGCGCGCTGGTCGCAGGCGGCATCCGCATGCTCGAAGTGACGCTGCGCACGCCGCAGGCGCTGCAGTGCATCGAAGCCATCGCCAAGGAAGTGCCCGAAGCCGTCGCCGGCGCGGGCACCATCCGCAGCGCGGCCGACGCGCAGGCCTCGGCGCTGGCCGGCGCCAAGTTCGGCGTGAGCCCGGGCTACACGCGCGCGGTCGGCAAGGCCTGCCACGACCTCGGCCTGCCGCTGCTGCCCGGCGTGGCCACCGGCAGCGAGATCATGACGGCGCAGGAAGACGGCTACACCCAGCTGAAGTTCTTCCCCGCGCTGCAGGCCGGCGGCCTGCCGATGCTCAAGGCGTGGCAGGGCCCGTTCGGCGACGTCACCTTCTGCCCCACGGGCGGCATCCATGCGGGCAACGCAGCCGAGTTCCTCGCGCTGTCGAACGTGGCCTGCGTGGGCGGTTCGTGGATCGTGCCGACCGACGCCATCCGCGACGGCGACTGGACCCGCATCGAGCAACTGGCGCGCGCCGCGAGCCAGTTGCCGCGCTGAGCATGTCGGCCGATTTCGACGCGGGCGACCTCAAGGTCATCGCGTTCGACGTGTTCGGCACGGTGGTCGACTGGCACAGCGGCATCGCGGCCGAGGTCGAGCGCGTGCTGCCCGGCGTGGACGGCGCGGCCTTTGCGCTGGCCTGGCGCGCCGGCTACCAGCCCGCCATGAAGGCCGTGATGGAACGCATCGCGGCCGGCGAGGGCGGCTTCACGTTGCTCGACGAGCTGCACCTGAGCATGCTCGAACAGGTGCTGCACGACTTCAGCCTGGCCGACCACCTCGACAGCGCCGCCAAGCGCGACCTGAGCCGCGCCTGGCACCGCCTGCCGGCCTGGCCCGATGCGGTCGAGGGGCTCACGCGGCTCAAGAAGAAGTTCACCATCTGCACGCTCTCCAACGGCAACATCGGCCTGCTCACCGAGATGGCCAAGCGCGCCGGCCTGCCCTGGGATTGCGTGCTGTCGGCCGAGGTGTTCAAGGCCTACAAGCCCGACCCGCGCACCTACCTCGGCGTGGCGGGCGTGTTCGACGCGACGCCCGGGCAGGTCATGCTCGCCGCAGCGCACCACGACGACCTGGCGGCTGCGCGCGTGTGCGGCCTGAAGACGGTGTACATCGAGCGGCCCCACGAGTTCGGCCGCAACCAGCCGAAGGACGTGTCGCCGCAGCCGGACAACAACCTGCATGTGCGCGACATCGTCGCGCTGGCCGACCGGCTGGGCTGCTGATCGCGCTGTTGATCAGTCGGTGATGAGCTTTTCCACCGTGCGCAGGTTGCGCGTGGTGGTGCTCGATTTGTAGCGGGTCTTCGCGAGCAGCTTGGCCACCGGCGTCTCCAGGCTTTCGCCGCGCGGGCACTGCCAGTACAGCACGCCGTCGCCGCGCACCAGCTGCTCGACCTTGGCATCGACCGTGCCGGCTTTGTCCATGATTTCGTCGAGCATCGCGGGGTCGGAGCCGAACACGAGGTACGGATGGTGCGTGTCGTCGATGCGTTCGAAAGGGTAGCTCGCGGCCATGTCGGCCACCCGCTGCTGCATGAGCAGCACGATCCACGCCTCATAACCGAAGCACTGGCGCAGCGCCTGCTCGATGCGCGTGCGCAGCGCGGCGGCATCGGGCGCGTCGGTGTCGAACAGCACGTTGCCGCTGGCGAGCACCGTGCGCACCGCGCCGAAGCCGAGTTCGTCGACGAACAGCGCCTTCAGGTCGGCGCTCTTGATCGTGATGCCGTTGACGTTCACGCCGCGCAGCAGGGCGACGTAGCGCGTCAGCGGCGCGTCTTTCTTCTTTTTCTTCGGGCTTGCCATGGCGTGGGGTGCGGCCCGAAACGGCTCAGCGCAGGCCGCCGCCTGCGGCGTTCTCGTTGCGCTGGATCAATTCAATCTTGTAGCCGTCGGGGTCCGTCACGAAGGCGATCACCGTCGTGCCGCCTTTGACCGGGCCGGCCTCACGCGTCACGTTACCGCCGGCGGCCTTGATCTTGTCGCAGGCTGCGTAGGCGTCGGGCACGCCGAGCGCGATGTGGCCGTAGGCGGTGCCGAGCTCGTAGCTCTCGGTGCCCCAGTTGTAGGTGAGCTCGATCTCGGCCTGGTCGGGGTTGCCGTTGCCGTAGCCGACGAAGGCGAGGCTGTACTTGTACTCGGGGTTTTCCGACGTGCGCAGCAGCGTCATGCCGAGCACCTGCGTGTAGAAGTCGATGGAGCGCTGGAGATTGCCAACGCGCAGCATGGTGTGGAGAAGTCGCATCTCGTGGGTCGTGTCGTTATGGGGAGAAGGGGGCTATTGTCGCCCTCTGCTTCTTGCGATCAAGCCGCCAGCGTCAGCAGGTGCGCCTGGTACTTCTTCAGGAAATCCATCAGATGCTGCGGGTACTCGGGCACCACCGCCGCGCGCACGCTGGGGCGCGCCGCCAGCGCGTGGCGCCAGGCGTTCACCTTGGGCAGCGCGTCGAACAGGTGCGAATCGCTGATCGCATCGAACACCTCGAAGTAGCGGAACACCGGCGCGAACACGGCGTCGACGAGGCTGAAGGCTTCGCCCGCGAAGTAGGGGCCTTGCCCCAGCGCGGCTTCGACGCGTGCGAACTTGGAGGCCAGCGCCTCGCGCTTCTGCGCGAACACGGCGGCGTCCTGCGTGGTCTCGTAGCCCCACAGGTCGGCGAGGATGGCCGAGCCGAACTCCATCCATGCGCGGTGTTGCGCACGTGCGAGCGGGTCTTCGGGGTGCAGGCGGGCGCCGGGCTGTGTCTCTTCGAGGTACTCGCAGATCACGTTGCTCTCGAACAGCACGGCCTCGGTGCCGTCGGGGCGCTGCACCTTCAGCAGCGGCACCTTGCCCAGCGGCGAGATGTCGAGAAACCACTGGGGCTTGTTCGCGAGATCGATCACGACGCGCTCGAAGGGCACGTTCTTCTCGTGCAGCGCGATCGCGGCGCGTTGCACATAGGGGCACAGCAGGTGGCTGACGAGGGTGAGGGCCTGGGTCATGGGGCGTTCCGTCTTCGAAGAAAGGGGTGGTCGGGTCGCCGCGATTCTTGCGGGCCTGAACAACCTTTTCTGGAAAAGCCCATTCGGGCGCCGCCCGGGTGCTACGGCTTAGGAAAAAGGTACGCGCCGGCCCCAGGCTTGAGAAGGGGCTTGAGTTCGGTGAACGGCAGCGCCACCGTGGTGCCGAGGCAGGCGCCGAGCGCATGCGGCACGCCGCTGACCGCGACGGCCAACGCATCGCGCCCGCGGGGGCGCTCGAAATGCAATGCCAGGTACTGGGGCCACACCTCGTCGCAACCCGTGTAGTGCTGCGGGTCTGCGGCGGCTGCGGATTCGGGCCCACGTCCCTCTGCCTTCAGCTTCTTCCCGATCAGCGCCATGAGCGTCTGGCTCGGCACGAACCCGTCCGGCGTCCTGGTGAACGCGCGGAACAGGCGTTCGAAGTCGAGGTACTCGCCACGGACCAGGTCGAGTGTGTAGGGCGCGTAGTGGTTGTGGGGATGGGCGCCGCCGCAGTCGGCGCTTCCCGATTCGACGACGCTCATCAGCGTCGGGCTGAGAAAGGTGACGCGCACCGATTCCGCGTCGTAGTTTCCCAGCGAGCCGGCCGCCGGATGCGTCTCGGTGTAGAGGGTGGCCTTGCATTCGAGCGCGGCGAGGTTGAGTTGCCCATGCCTGCGCGCGAGGATGGCGTTGACTTTCTCGACCACGCGCGCATTCGGGTGCCGGGTGAGCTGCGGGTAAGAGAAGCGCGTGCGCGGATCGATGACCATGCGCCATGCCATGGGGCCGCTGACGTGCTCCGCGCCTTGCTTGAGCGATGTCTGCAGCTTCAGGTGGTCGTAGGGTGCCGTCTCGATGGAAACCGGTGCGTCCGAAGCCGCGCCGGTGGTGTTGCCTGGCGGGATGGCGCGCGTCACTGGTGCGGTTGCGCCGGGATTCTGGTCCGGGTCGTACTGGCGAACTTGCCGAAGCTCGAACGCGACGTTCTGCTTGCCGGGGCCGTCGCTCCAACTTCCGGCAAAGGTGCCGTCGATCACCTGGCCGCGCCATGTCGGACCCGGCTGTCGGGTCTGCGCGTCCTCGAACAACGGCGCGTTGCCGCCTTGTGCCGCCCGGTACATCGCCTCGCCCTGGATCGGGAGGGCTTCCACGAGCTTCGTCACCGGCCCTGAGAGCGGAATGTCGACACCGTGGCGGCGATAGAAATACCGCCCACCGCCAGAAGCATTCATTTCGAGCACGACCTCGCTGGTGCCGAGGGTGCCTTGGTAGACCGTGCGGACTTCCGCCAGGGCCGGCATCGCCGACCCGAGCAACGTCGCCCATGCGAGGAGGAGTCGGGTCGCCTTGTGCATCGGAGTGCCTCCCTCTACGAGGCCGTCTCCAGCCAGTGCGTGATCCGCCCGTTGTGCATCACGCCGATGCGGTCGGCCATCGCATGCGCCTCGGCCTCGTTGTGCGTGACCAGGATCGCGGTCTGGCCGGCCTTCTTCAGGATGCCACGCACCTCGGCGGTCAGGCGTTCGCGCGTGCCGCCGTCGAGGTTGGAAAACGGTTCGTCCAGCAGCAGCAAGGCGGGCGAGGGCGCCAGCGCGCGGGCCAGCGCGATGCGCTGCTGCTGGCCGCCCGACAGCTCGTGCGGGTAGCGCTCACCGGCCTCGGCCAGGCCGACCAGCGCGAGCATCTCGGCCACGCGCACCTGCTGCGCTGCGCGGCCCAGGCGGCGCAGGCCGAAGGCCACGTTCCTGGCGGCCGACAGGTGCGGGAACAGCGCGTACTCCTGGAACATCATGCCCACGCGCCGCTGCTCGGGCGGCAGGTGCTTCTGGGGCGACGACAGCAGCGCGTCGCCGAGGCGGATGGTGCCGGCGCGCACGGGCTCGAAGCCGGCGATGGCGCGCAGCACCGTGGTCTTGCCGCAGCCCGAGGGGCCGAACAGGCAGGCGATCTCGCCCGCGGGCAGGTCCAGCGAAAAGCCGTCGACCACCGTGTGCGGGCCGCGCGGCGTGTCGTACGCGAGCTGGAGCGAGTCGAGATGAAGCGGGGAACTCATGCGGGGTCCGTGTCGGGAGGTGTCACCGCCGGTGTCGTGCCGAGCTGGTTGCGCGCCAGCAGCACCACCGGCAGCAGGCCGGCGACCACGATGGCCAGCGCGGCGATCGCGCCTTCTTCGTAGGTGCCGCGCGCGGCCTCGGCGTAGAGCCAGGTGGCGAGGGTGTCGAAGTTGGCCGGGCGCAGCAGCAGCGTGGCCGGCAGCTCTTTCATGGCGTCGACGAAGACCAGCAGCGCGCCCGCCGCGATGGCAGGCTGCAGCAGCGGAAGGTGCACGCGGCGCAGCGTGCCGCCGGTGGTTTCGCCGAGCAGGCGCGAGGCCTGCTCGATGGCCGGCGGAATGCGCGCCAGCCCGGCCTCGATGCCGCCCACGGGCATCGCAAGAAAACGGATCGCGCAAGCCATGACCAGCACGATGCCCGCGCCCATCAGCGGCAAGCCCTGCCAGCCCATCGCGCCGGCCAGCGCCGCGTCGAAGGCCAGCGCCGGCGTCAGCAGTCCGATGGCGAGCACCGTGCCCGGCACCGCGTAGCCCAGCGTGGCCACGCGCGCCTGCCAGCGGGCGCGGTTGAGGCTCGTGCCCTGGCTGCGCGAGGCCCAGGCCACGACCAGCCCCGCCGCCACGGCCACCACCGTCACGCCGGCCGCCAGCGCCAGCGTGTTGCCCAGGCTGGCCACCAGGCCCTGCGAAATGCCGCCGCCCTGGTGCAGCCGCTTGCCGCTTTCCCAGACCAGGTACAGCGCGGGTGCGACAAAGCCGATCAGCACCGGCAGCGCTGCCGTCGCGGTCGCCGCCCAGGCCGCGCCGCCGTGCAGGCGCCGGGGCTGCACCGCGCGCATGCGCTGCGCGGAACCGAAGCGCTGGTGCTGACGGCCGTTGCGTTCGAGCCAGACCAGCGCCACCACCACGAACAGCATCGCGCAGGCGATCTGCGCGGCGCCGGCCAGGTCGGAGCGCGTGATCCAGGTGGTGTAGACCGCCACCGTCAGCGTGTTCACGCCGAGGAATTCGGAGGCGCCGATGTCGTTGAGCGTCTCGAGCAGCGCCAGGCTCAGGCCCACGGCCAGCGCCGGCCGTGCCAGCGGCAGCGCCACGCGAAAGAAGGCGCCGCGCCGGTTCTCGCCGAGCGTGCGCGCCGCTTCCAGCAGGTGCGCCGGCTGGGTCATGAACATCGCGCGCGCCGTCATGTAGACGTACGGATAGAGCACGAAGCCCAGCACGAAGATCGCGCCCGGCATCGAGCGCAGGTCGGGCAGGCGGAACTGGCGCGGGCTGTCGAAGCCCAGCATCCAGCGGATCGCGCCCTGCACGGGGCCGATCGGATGCAACAGGTCGAGGTAGGCGAAGGCGACGATGTAGGTCGGCATCGCCAGCGGCAGCAGCAGCGCCCAGTTGAGCACGCCGCGGCCGGGAAAGTCATGCGCCGTGACCAGCCAGGCGCAGCCGGTGCCGATCACGAGGACGAGGGTGCCGACGCCCGCGAGCAGCAGCGCCGTGTTGAGCGCCGCCTGCGGCAGCACGTGCGCGAACAGCGGCCCCCAGTGGCCGACGCCCGAGCCGAACGCGAGCCAGGCCAGCGTGAGCACCGGCGCGAGCACGCCGAGCGCGATCAGGAACGACGCGCAGCGCCATGCCGGGCCCGCGGCGCGCAGGCCCGGCGGCTGGCGCCGCGAAATCAGCATTCAGTTGCCGGCAAGGTGTGCCCGGCCATGCAAGGTCACTGGTCGAAGCCGACCTTGTCGACGAGGGCGCTGGCCTGCTTGCGGTATTTGGCAATCTCGGTCAGCGGCAGCGGGTCGACCTTCAGCTCGCCGATGGACTGGCCGATGATCGGGTCGAGGGCCACGCCCTTGCGCACCGGGTACTCGTAGTTGGCGTCGGCATACAGCGCCTGGGCCGGTTCCGACACCAGGAACTCGAGCAGCTTGACCGCGTTGGCGCGCTGCGGCGCGTTCTTGGCCACGGCCGCGCCGCTGATGTTCACGTGCGTGCCGCCGCTCTTGGCGCTGGCGAAGGTCGGGCGGATCACCTTGATGGCGTCGCCCCACTTGCGCGCGTCGGTGCCTTCCTTGGCGCTCTTCATCTGGCCCACGTAGTACGAGTTGGCCACGCCGATGTCGCAGATGCCGCCGAGGATGTCGCGCGCCACGTCGCGGTCGCCGCCGGTGGCCTTGCGCGCCAGGTTGCCCTTGACGCCGCGCAGCCACTGCTCGGTCTTGGCCTCGCCGTCGTGCGCGATCATCGCGGCCACCAGGGCCGTGTTGTAGGGATGCTGGCCGGCGCGGATGCAGACCTTGCCCTTGTACTTCGGGTTGGCCAGGTCTTCGTAGCGGAAGCTGGTCAGCGGCTGGTTCTTGTCGGCGTACAGCACGCGCGCGCGCAGCGAGAGCGCGAACCACTGGCCGTCGGCGCCGCGCAGGTTGGCCGGAATGGCCGACTCGAGCGCGGCCGACTTCACCGGCTGCGTCACGCCGCCTTCGACGAGGTCGACGAGGTTGCCGATGTCCACCGTCATCAGCACGTCGGCCGGCGAGCGCGCGCCTTCGGCCTTCACGCGTTCCAGCAGGCCGTCCTTCACGAACACCGTGTTGACCTTGATCTTGCTCTGCGCGCTGAACGCCGAGATCAGCGGCTGGATCAGCGCCGGCTCGCGCGTCGTGTAGAGCGTGAGCTCGTCATTGGCGGCGTGCGCGGGCAGGGCGGTGAGGGCGAGCCAGGCGGCAGAAACGCCGAGGAGGGCGTGCGCCACGCGGCCCTGGGGGCCGGAACGGTCGGTCATGAAGGATCCTCCAGGTGCGGTGAGGTGTTCTAGGAAAGGCATCGGCGACGGCGGGTGCGTCGCTGATGCGAACAATTATCACTGACGGGGCGGGGTGGGTTTTCCTTTGGCTTACGGGTTGAGGGTTTACTGCGGAGCGCTCGGCCGGGGGCTTTAGGCCGTCAAGGTGAAGGGCTCCGCAAGAACTTGACGGCCAGTGACGCGACAACGCGACTGCCATTCCGTCACGCCCGCTGAAACGGAATGGCGTCCCAGGAAACAAGGGCAGGCGCGGGGCTCTTTCCTATGCCGTCAGCGCCACCACCTCCGCGTCAGTGAGCTTCTGCGGCTGGTAGCGCAGTGCGCGCACATGAAAGAAGGGCTGGTTGCCCCCGTAGCAGAGATTCCCGATCCCGAGGAAGGCAAAGGGTGAGACTGCCGCCAGCGCGACCTTCCTCAGCGTTTGACCGTTGCACCCGAAGCGAACTCCGTCGACACCGTAGCTGATCGAGGCCTTCACTGTGCCGCCCTCCGGCGTGCCAGCAAGGTTGGCTGTCGAGGTGCTGGGCCCGACGACGCCGTTGGTCACCGAGACAGCGTGTGCGGTGCCGGTAGGGTTGAAGCCGATGCCAAGACGGTTCGAGGACGTGGCTCCGATCTCAACCAGGGTCCGAGACTCTGCGGGCCCCATGAGCGGGCGACCGAACTCCATGAAGACGTGCCCTCGGTTGCATTGCACCAGCCCTTGCTCGTATCGACACGGACGTTGTCGCCTGCGCGCGTCGTGGCCGCTGAGGTCGCGGTGTCCGCTTGGCGGGTCGCGGCGACCGAGGTTGCCGCGTCAGCAAGGCGGGTCACAGGGGCCGTCGTGGTCGGAACGTAGCTTGACGCGAACGAGGCCTGTTCGAGCTGGTATCCGGTGACCTTGAAGGTCCGTGCACTGTTGGCGGCGTACTTGTAGATTCCAGCGCCACCGGCGGGTGCTGCGCCAGTTGTCGCCCAGCCAGAGACCTTGTACACACCATTGCCGACGTGCACTACCGATGTGGCTCCTGTTCCAACAGCACCGTTGGCGATCACCATCGCCAAATCCGCACCTGCCCCCAGACCGAGAACAGGCGGAAGGCCATCATCCATTTTCACAAAGGCTGAAACCACGTAAGTCGTCGACGCGGCAAGGGTGGCCGCCTTGACCGCGTAGTTGTATGGGCCGGTCGGTGCTTGGAATGCAAGCCCTGTTGTGAATCCGAGCCAATCTACCGTCGTGGCCGTCACACCATTGCGGGTTGGCGCATCCGAAACACCGTTGCGGAACTCGCTTTCGGTGAACAGGTTCGCGCCCTCCGCCTCCTGCATCAGCCAAGGCGCAATGGTCGGGTCGGCGGGGTTGTAAGTCATCCGCGCTGCGCCGGCCACAGCGGTCTTCATTGCGCCGGTCGAATCGAAGTAGGTCCCGATGGAAGCACGTCCGGTAAAGGTCTCGACGCTCGGAACGTAGCTTGTAGCAAAGGCGCCCGTTTCGAGCTGGGCGCCCCAGATCTGAAATGCACCGTGGTCGGTGCCGTCGCCGACATGAAATGGGTAGATGGCAAGCGTATCGCCGACGGTGATCCCCGTAGACTGGGTGAATGCGCAGCGGAACCATCCGCCGCCTACCGACCGCATTTCCCACCCATTGCCCGAGATAGAAGGACTGCCGCCATGAAGCGTGGCATAGCCGAAAGTGAACTGCGCCGCTGTGGTCGTATTGCGCAGCTGTAGCGACACTGGAGCGTTCCTCGATACGTTCTTCAGATAGACGGAGAACGTCATCACCGTCGATGTAGCAGCCGCCGACTGGCCCAATGATCCGGTAGGTGTTCCGGAGACCTCGACGGCTCGCAATGTCCCGTCGGGGGCCAACTTGCCGGTCGCACGTGAGACTGCGCCGGCAAAGAACCATGGAACCAAGTGCATGTCGCTGCTCTTGAGCAGGATATTGGTGCGCTGCTCTTCCACCATCAGCACAGGCGGCAACGCCAGATTCGATGGCTCGTAGCTGTTGCGCGCAACGCCTGCCGCCGCATAGCGCAGGATGCCTTTGGCGTCGTAGTAGCTGCCGATCGAGGCCCGTGCCGTGACCCCATCCCAACTGGGGATGTAGGAGCTGGCAAACGCACCCACTTCGAGCTGCGCACCCCAGATGTAGATGCCGGCGACGCCGTCGCCGGGGCCGGTGCCGGCAGCCGCTGCGCCGGGGTAGACGGCCGCGGTCAGCGCCGCGGATGCGTCTGTCGTGAAGACGATCTCGACCCTGCGCCACCCACCGCCGACATCGACGATCCGTTTCGACACCTCCGTAAAGACAGAGATGGTGAAGAGAGAGATGGTCAAGGCCGACAGGTCGAAGGCGAAGCTGATTCTTTCGCCTGTTGTCGCGCCGGAAGCAAAGGTCCATCCATTCGAGGAGCCTGCGGCCTTCGCATAGAAAGAAAAGGCGTAGGTGATTGCGGCCGCCGCTTTGGCAGTCGTCTGCGACGCGCGGCCCACGGACGCGATCCCGCCGTTGAGCAAGGTCAGCTTGCAAGCATCCCAACGTCCGTTCGGCGCCTGGGCTGCGCCAGGCACGGCGGTGACGCTCGTCTTCGCCCAGACCGCGTTTTCAAATCGCGACGAAAACGCCAATTGGTTGATTCGCGCGTTTTCAATGAGCAGCCCCTTCGCCACCTTCGTGATCGGATCGAAGTCGAAGCGCGGCGTGGCGCAGGGCTCGATGAATCCTTGGGCGTTGACGCGAGAGCCGTTCGTACCGCCCGCATAGGTGAACAGCTCGGCAAAAGTCTTTTCGGTAAGTGTCGTTGTCATCTGGTTGGGTCCTCTGCGGGCTGCCTCGCGCGAACGCAGGCGGTGCCTTCGGGTTCGGCGACGGAGGGTTCCGCCGCCGGCCAGCCCATGGCGGCCATGGCAGTCTTTTCCTTGGTTGGCGATGACGACTTTCTCGCCGAACGCCCCAACGAAAAAGGCCGACATATGTCGGCCTTCAGAGGAGGGCGGGGCGCCCTGCGGTTCAACGAGGACGGGGGCCTTGCC
Organism: Variovorax sp. V35; assembly: GCF_041154465.1. Lineage (NCBI taxonomy): Bacteria > Pseudomonadati > Pseudomonadota > Betaproteobacteria > Burkholderiales > Comamonadaceae > Variovorax > Variovorax sp. V35. Next base: position 5,232,343 of record NZ_AP028666.1, on the reverse strand, counting down.
TCACCGCCCCGCCGGCACCTCGAACACCAGGCACGTCGTCGTCGCATGCGCATACAGCGTGCCGTCCGCCCCGACCAGCCGCGCCTCGGCGGTCGCGAGCTGCTTGCCGCAGTGGATCACCTTGCCCTCGGCGCGCACGCGCTGCACCTTCGGCGTGAGGCCCTTGACGTAGTTCACGCTGAGTTCGGCCGTCGTGTACGCGCGACCGGGCGGCATCATGGTGTGGACCGAGCAGCCCAGGGCCGAGTCGAGCATCGTGGCGACCCAGCCACCATGGATGGTGCCCAGCGGGTTCAGGTGCTGCGGCAGCGGCGTGCCCTGGAAGATGGCGATGCCCCGGCTGACCGAGACGATGGTGAAGTCCAGCGTCTTGGCGATGGCGGCGTAGGGAATCTCGCCGTTGAGCATGGCCTGCATGACCTCCAGGCCGGTCTTGCCCGCGACCTGCTCGGGGCGCGCGAGCCCGGGGCCGGGGCCGTTCTCGAGGCGCTCGGCGATCTGCCGTTCTTCGGCGATCCATGCGTCGAGCAGATGGGAAGGGGTGTCGGTGAAAGCTTGCTGCGTCATGCCTGTGTTCCTGCTGGGGGCTTTGCGGGGAGGGGTTGATTGCATATGCAATAGTTGCACATACAATAATACCCCATGGACACTCCCACCCAACCCCGCGGCTGCACCAGCTTCAAGACGCGCCAGCTGATGCGCCGCCTGACGCAGCACTACGACGCCGAGGTGTCGCGCAGCGGCCTCAAGACCACGCAGTACTCGCTGCTGTCGCACCTCAAGCGCCTGGGCCCGATGCGCCCGGTCGACCTGGCGGGCGAGCTGAAGATGACCGCGTCCACGCTGAGCCGCAACCTGCAGCCGCTCATTACCGCGGGCTGGGTGGCGCAAGTGGCGGGCGCGGATGCGCGCAGCCGGCTGGTGTCGCTCACGGACGCCGGCGAGGCCAAGTGGCGCGAAGCGCAGCAGCACTGGAAGACGGCGCAGCTCAAGCTCAATGCGCTGCTGGGCGTGGAGCGCGTGCTGGCGTTGCATGCGCTCATCGACGAGTCGCTCGCGCTGCTGGGCACGGGCGAGCCGGTCGACGTGCAGGACTGACGCTCCCATCCCCTTTCAACGAACGCGTTCCGCGCCCCTGAAGCCGCGCGGCCGGAGTTCCTGTCTCTTCGTTTCTCCCCCGACCCATTCCAACAGTTCCAGAGGTCCCATGTTCGCCACCCACGTCTCCGCATGGCTGCAGCGCCGCGGCATCCACTACGGCTGGATCGTCGCCGCCGTCACCTTCCTGACCATGCTCACCATGTCGGCCGCGCTCGGCCTGCCGGGCGCGATGATGAAGCCGCTCGGCGAGGAGTTCGGCTGGAGCACCGAGCAGATCTCGTCCGCGCTCGCACTGCGCTTTGCGCTGTTCGGCCTCATGGGCCCGTTCGCCGCGGTGCTGATGGAGCGCTACGGCCTGCGCGCGGTGATGTGCGCCGGCCTCACGCTGGTCGGGCTGGGCATGGCGCTGGTCACCACGGCCTCGCAGCTGTGGCAGCTGTTCGTGCTGTGGAGCCTGATGCTCGGCCTGGGCACGGGCATGACGGCGCTGGTGCTGGGCGCCGTGGTGGCCAACCGCTGGTTCGTTGCGCGGCGCGGCCTGGTCGTGGGCATGCTCACGGCCAGCGCGGCCACCGGCCAGCTGGCCTTCCTGCCGCTGGCGGCCTGGATGATCGAGCACTGGGGCTGGCACTCGGCCATCGTGCCGATCGTGGTCGGCAGCGTGGTGATCGCGCTGCTCGCGCTGTGCCTGGTGCGCAACCGGCCGTCGGACATCGGCCTGCTGCCTTATGGTGAAGCGCCCGGCACGCAGCCGGCACCGGCGCCCGCCTTCACGATGAACTTCGCCACGCCGTTTCGCGTGCTGCGCGAGGTGGCGACCAACCGCACCTTCCTGATCCTGGCCGGCACCTTCTTCATCTGCGGCCTGAGCACCAACGGCCTGGTGCAGACGCACTTCATCTCGCTGTGCGGCGACTACGGCATGAGCGCCGTGCCCGCTGCCTCGGTGCTCGCGATGATGGGTGCCTTCGACTTCGTCGGCACCATCCTGTCGGGCTGGCTCTCCGACCGCTACGACAACCGCAAGCTGCTCTTCTGGTACTACGGCCTGCGCGGGCTGTCGCTGTTCTGGTTGCCGCATTCGGAATTCACGATCTACGGCCTGGGCCTGTTCGCGATGTTCTACGGCCTGGGCCTGTTCGCGATGTTCTACGGCCTGGACTGGATCGCCACCGTGCCGCCGACCGTCAAGCTCGCGGGCGCCGCCTTCGGCCCCGCGAAGGTCGGGCTGGTGTTCGGCTGGATCTTCGCCGCCCACCAGCTGGGCGCGGCCACCGCGGCCTACGGCGCGGGCTTTGCGCGCACGCTGCTGCTGACCTACACGCCGGCGCTGTACACGGCCGGCGCGGCCTGCCTGTTCGCTGCGCTGATCGTGATGGCGATCCGCCGTCCCGCCAAGACCGCCGCTGCACCGGCCGCGGCCACCACCAACGCCGCCGCGCGCGCCTGACTGCCGGAGACCCGCATGACCACCCCCCAACAAGCGAACGGCGACCTCGACCCGCGCACGCGCCGCCTGCTCGAGGCGCCCATCATCCCCACGCTGCTGCGGCTGGCCGCGCCCAATGTGCTCGTGATGCTGGCGCAGGCCTCCGTCGGGCTCATCGAAACCTACTTCGTCGGCAAGCTCGGCACCGACGCGCTCGCCGGCATGGCGCTGGTGTTCCCCATCGTCATGCTGATGCAGATGACCTCCAGCGGCGCGATGGGCGGCGGCATCGCCTCGTCGATCGCGCGTGCGCTGGGCGCGCGCCGCCGGGGTGACGCCGATGCGCTGGTGTGGCATGCGGTGGTCATCGCGATCGGCTTCGGCCTGTGCTTCACGCTCGCGCTGCTGCTGGGCGGGCGCTGGCTCTACGGCGTGATGGGCGGCACCGGCGCCGCGCTGGAAGCCGCGCTCACGTACTCGAACTGGGTGTTCGCGGGCGCGGTGCTGGTGTGGCTCTTCAACTCGCTGTCCGCCATCATTCGCGGCACCGGCAACATGGCGGTGCCGGCCAACGTGACGGTGGTGGGCGTGGTATTCCTCATTCCGGCATCGCCGCTCTTGATCTTCGGCATCGGGCCGTGGGGCGGCATGGGCATTGCGGGCGGGGCGCTGGCGCTGCTGCTGTACTACCTACTGGGCTCGCTCGCGCTCATCGCCTACCTGCGCTCGCCGCGCAGCCTGCTGCGCCCCACGCTGGCGGCGTTCCAGATGCGCTGGCCGCTGTTCCGCGACATCCTGCGCATCGGGCTGGTGGGCACGGTGTCGACCGTGGCGACCAACCTGTCGATCGGCATCGCCACCGCGCTCACCGGGCATTTCGGCGCGGGCGCGCTGGCCGGCTACGGCACCGCGTCGCGGCTCGAGTACCTGCTGGTGCCGCTGGTGTTCGGCCTGGGTGCGCCGCTGGTCGCGATGGTCGGCACCTGCATGGGCGCAGGGCTGCGCGAGCGCGCGCTGCGTGCCACGTGGGCCGGTGCGGCGCTGGCCTTCGGCATGGCCGAGGTCATCGGGCTGGCCGCCGCGCTGTTCCCGCGTCCGTGGCTGATGCTGTTCGGCCACGACCCCGTGATGCTCGAGACCGGCGCACACTACCTGCGCGTGGTGGGGCCGCTGTACGGTTTCTTTGGCGTCGGGCTGGTGCTGTACTTCGCCTCGCAGGGCGCGGGCCGGCTGCTGTGGCCGGTGCTCGGCAACATCGCGCGGCTCGCCGTGGCGGGCACGGGCGGCTGGCTGGCGCTGCGCTGGGGCGGCGGCCTCACCGGCGTGTTCGCGGCGCAGGGCGTTGCGCTGGTGGTGTACGGCATCGTCATCGCCTCGGCCATCGCGGGCGGTGCGTGGTTCGGCCGCGTGGGCTGGCCGCGCACGACGCAGGGGCTGCTGCGCCGCGTGGCGCAGGCCTGAAGCGCTCTCGCTATCTCTTCATCAACGAAAGGCTCGTCATGCAGATCAAGGATTCCGTCGTCTTCATCACCGGCGCCAACCGGGGGCTCGGCCTGGCGTTCGCCAAGGCGGCGCTCGCGGCCGGCGCGCGCAAGGTCTACGGGGCCGCGCGCGACCCGAAGAGCATCACGCTCGCGGGCGTCGTGCCCGTGGCGCTCGACGTCACGCAGCCCGCGCAGATCGAAGCCGCGGTGCGCGCCTGCGGCGACGTGACGCTGCTGGTCAACAACGCGGGCATCTCGCGCGGATCGAGCTTCCTGGGATCGGCCGATGCGGTGGCCGCGGCGCGCGCCGAGTTCGAGACCAACTTCTTCGGCCCCTGGGCGCTCACGCAGGCCTTTGCGCCCGTGCTCGCGTCGAACGGCGGGGGTGCGGTCCTCAACGTGCTGTCAGCCCTGGCCTGGACGACGTTCCCCGGCGTGGCGACCTACAGCGCGACCAAGTCGGCGGCCTGGTCGCTGAGCAACGGTTTGCGCAACGAACTGGCGGGGCAGGGCACGCAGGTCACGAGCCTGCACGTGGCGCTCATGGACACCGACATGGCGGCGCGCCTGCCTGGCCCCAAGACCTCGCCCGACGACGCGGCGCGACAGGCACTGGCAGGCGTGGAAGCGGGGCTGCCGGAGGTGCTGGCCGACGAGGTCACGCGCCAGCTCAAGCAGAGCCTGTCGACCGAGCGGCCCGCGTATGCGAGCCCGCCGGTCTGACGTGCGTCAATAGCGGTAGGGGTTGTTCGGGCGGCGGTCGTAACGGTTGGGCACACCGTCGCCGTCGTTGTCCCGGCGGCCGTGGCGACGGCCTTCCCAATCGCGGCGACCATGGTCGTAGTAACCGTGGCGGCGCGGGCCGTCGTAGTAGCCCGGGTGGTAGTGGCGCGGAGGCGGCGGCGGGGCGTAGTAGTGATGGCGCGGCGGTGGCGCGGGTGTCACGTACACCTGGGCCTGGATGAACGGGCCGCCGGCCTGGGCATGGGCCGGCGCGGTGAGGGCGGCCAGCGACAGCAGGGCGGCAGCACCGAAGGCGAATGTCAGCTTTTTCATGGCGACTCCTGGGGAGTGATTGCGATGCCTCATCGTCGCGCCATTATGTGAAGTTCTTGTAAGCCGGAAGCGAAATCGCATGAAGAGCTGTAAGCCGCTGCGCTCACGCTTTTTCAGCGTTTCGGGGCCGGCAGCATGCGTCGCAGGGCTTCGAAGAACAGGTCGGACTGTTCCCTCTCGCCCTGGATCTGCGCCGCCACATGCGCGGCCAGCTTGGCGTTGACCGGCACCAGCGGGCGCCCGGTCGATTGCGCAATCACCTGGTGCAGGCAGGCGCGCTCCAGGTAGTACAGGTCGTCGTAGGCATGCGCGATGGTGCCGCCCGCCACGATCACGCCGTGGTTCGCGAGAAAGGCCACGTCCTTGCCGGCCATGGCGCGCGCGATGCGCTCGCCCTCGGCGTCGTCCAGTGCCAGGCCGTTGTACTCGGCGTCGATGGCGATGCGGTTCATGTAGCGCATGGCGTTCTGGCTGGCGGTGGGGTCGAGCGCGCGGTCGACCGTGAGCGTCAGCGCCGTCGCGTAGGGCATGTGGCAATGCAGCACCACGGCGTGGCCCGTGAGCCGGTGCACTGCGCCGTGGATGAAGAGGGCGGTGGGCTCCACGCAGTGGCGGCCCGCGAGCACTTCGCCGTGCACGTCGATCAGCACGATGTCGTCAGGACCGATCTCGCTCCAGTGCAACCCGCGCGGGTTGATGAGGTAGCGGTCCTGCGCGCCCGGCAGCAACACGCTGAAATGGTTGCACACACCTTCGGACAGCCCGTGGTGGGCCGCGGCGCGCAATGCGAGCGCGAGGTCTTCGCGCAACTGGCGCACGGCGGGGCTGGCGTATTCGGAATCGGCGGACATCGCGAGGGCCTCCTTCTTTCTTGTGGTGGATGGGTCTTGTCGGATCAGGCGCGGACCAGCCCGGCCCAGGCCGCCACGAAGCGCTGCGCGTCTTCGCGCACGGCGGCGGCGGTCTTGCCGGGCTTGTAGAGCGACGAGCCGATGCCGAAGCCGGCGGCGCCAGCCGCGCGCCACGCGCCCATGTTGTCGGGCGCGATGCCGCCCACGGGCATCACGGGCGTGCCGGCGGGCAGCACCGCGAGCAGGGCCTTGACCACGGCGGGCGAGGCCAGCTCGGCCGGGAACAGCTTGAGGCCCGTGGCGCCGGCCGCGAGCGCGCCGAAGGCCTCGGTCGGCGTCATCACGCCGGGCAGGCAGGCCATGCCCAGGCGCGCGGCCTCGGCGATGACGTCGGCGTTGAAGTTGGGCGACACGATCAGCTCGCCGCCGGCCGCATGCACCTCGCGCACCTGCTTCGCGTCGAGCACGGTGCCCGCGCCGACCAGCGCGTTCGGAAAGCGCTGGCGCATCAGCGCGATGCTCTCCAGCGGCTGCGGCGAATTGAGCGGCACTTCGAGCAGCCGGAAGCCGGGCTCGACGATGGCGTCGCCCACGTCGGCGGCTTCGGCGGGCGAGAGGCCGCGCAGGATGGCCACGAGTGGCAGGGCCTGCATCGCGGCGTTGAATTTATCGAGGGGCGTGGTCATGGGGCGGGTGTCCTGTCGGTGTCGAGAAAGCCGGACAGCGTGTGCAGTCCGGCCCAGGTGGCTTCGGCGCCGAGCGTGCGCGTGGCGACGCCGGTGGCGCGCAGGGCCAGGGTGTAGCGCTGGGTGAGGGTGGAAGAGCCGATCAGCACGACCTCGCCGACAGCCTGTACCGATTGCGTGCGCAGCTCTTCGCCGATGAGCAGGCCCGACAGGTAGCTCGACAGCTCTTCTTTCGGCATGCGTTCGAACAGCGCGAGCGTGCGGGTGCCGAAGGCGTTGTGCAGCAGGCCGTGGCCGTTCTCGGAGCGCGTCACGCCTTCGAGGAACGCGGCTTCGTCGAGCGGCGCGGTCGCGTCGAGCGTGCGCCCCAGGATCGAGTGCTGGCTCAGCAGCGCGTAGAACTCGCCCGTCATGTAGGTGCGAAAGCCCGCGACGCGGCCTTTCTTGACCGTGGCCCATTTGTTGTGGGTGCCGGGCAGCACGAAGACGCCGTCGTCCAGGCCGGTGATCGTCATGGCGCCGAGGATCTGCACCTCTTCGCCGCGCATCACGTCGGGCACGCCGGCGTGCTCGTCGCTGAGGCCGGGAACGATGGCGATGCGCGCGCCGGGGATGGCGTCTGTGGCGATGATGCTGCGGCCTACTTCGACGCGGCCTGCGGGGCAGGGGCAGTAGGGCGCTTCGACCCAACCCTGCTTGCTGCCGGCCATGCCGGAGATCAGGCAGCGCGTGTCTTCCAGGCGCATCCAGTCGCCGAACAGCGATTCGAACACGGCAGGAAAGCCGCCCTCGGGCACGGTGAGGATGCCGCGGGCGTCGCTGCGCTCTTCGATGACCTGCCCGCTCGGGTCGAGCAATGCACCGCGTAGCGAGCTTGTGCCCCAGTCGATGGCGATGAGTCTTGTCATGTCTGTCGTCTGTTGCGTTTCGAGAGTCGGTTCGGGGCGCGTGCCCAGGACACCGGGTACTTCCCTCCGCGGATGTCCCCCGGGCTTCGCCCTCCTCCTTGATTTCGCTGCGGGAAGCACCCAGTGCCCTGTGCACGAGAGGCGCTGTCGTGGTGCTGGCCGATCAACAACTGCTCTGAACCCGCTCACGTCGACGGGGTGCCTTGCGCAGCGAAATCAAGGAGGAGCCCGAAGGGCGGGGACATTCGCGGAGCAAGGTACCCCGTCGGCGGGAGCGTGCCCTGGATCTCTCCAAATCAGTGATTGTCTCGCGGCACAAAAGCCCCACGGCGACCACGCAGAAAGGCCAGGTCCGCTCCCTGGTCGGCCTGCAGCACCGTGTCGACGTACAGCTTCCAGTACCCCGAATCGAGCGGGGCCTTGGGCGCCACCCACTTCGCGCGGCGCTTCGCCAGTTCCTCGTCGCTCACATGCAGGTGCAGCTTGCGGTTCGGCACGTCGAGCTCGACGATGTCGCCGTCCTGCACCAGTGCCAGCGGGCCGCCCGCAGCCGCTTCTGGCGCGGTGTGCAGGACGACGGTGCCGTAGGCCGTGCCGCTCATGCGCGCATCGCTGATGCGGACCATGTCGGTGATGCCCTTGCGCAGCACCTTCGGCGGCAGCGGCATGTTGCCCGCCTCGGCCATGCCGGGGTAGCCTTTGGGGCCGCAGTTCTTGAGCACCATGATGCAGTGCTCGTCGATGTCCAGGTTCTCGTCGTCGATGCGCTTGTGCAGGTCGTCGGCGCTTTCGAACACCACCGCGCGGCCCTTGTGCACCAGCAGCTCGGGCGTGGCCGCGCTGGGCTTGATGATGGCGCCGTTGGGCGCGAGGTTGCCGCGCAGCACGCAGATGCCGGCCTTGTCCTTGAAGGGCTCGGCCTGGGTGCGGATGACCTGCGGGTTGTAGTTCTCGGCGTCCTTCACGTTCTCCCACACGCTCTGGCCGGTGACGGTGAGGATGTCCTTGTGCAGGTGGTCGGCGATTTCCTTGATGACCACCGGCAGGCCACCCGCGTAGCAGAAGTCTTCCATCAGGAACTGGCCCGAGGGCTGCAGGTTCACGAGGCAGGGCAGGTCGGCGGCGAGGCGGTCGAAGTCGTCGAGCGTGAGCTCGACGCCCATGCGGCCCGCAATGGCCAGCAGGTGGATCACGAAGTTGGTCGAGCCGCCGATGGCCGCGTTGACCTTGATCGCGTTCTCGATCGCCTGGCGCGTGAGGATCTTCGACATATTGAGGTCTTCATGCACCATGTCGACGATGCGCCGGCCCGCCTGCCGTGCGAGCACGTTGCGCCGGCCGTCGACGGCAGGGTAGGCCGCGTTGCCCGGCAGGCCGATGCCCAGCGACTCGACCATGCTGGCCATGGTGCTGGCGGTGCCCATCGTCATGCAGTGGCCGTGGCTGCGGTGCATGCAGCTCTCGGCCTCGAAGAAGTCTTGCAGCTTGAGCGTGCCGGCGCGCACCTGCTCGCTCATCTGCCACACGCCGGTGCCCGAGCCCAGTTCCTGGCCTCGCCATTTGCCCGAGAGCATCGGGCCGCCCGAGACGCCGATGGTCGGCAGGTCGACGCTGGCCGCGCCCATCATCAGCGCGGGCGTGGTCTTGTCGCAGCCCATGAGCAGCACCACGCCATCGAGCGGGTTGCCGCGGATGCTTTCTTCGACGTCCATGCTCGCGAGGTTGCGGTACAGCATGGCGGTGGGACGCAAGAGCGTCTCGCCGAGCGACATCACCGGGAACTCGAGCGGGAAGCCGCCCGCCTCGTACACGCCGATCTTCACCTGCTCGGCGAGCGTGCGGAAGTGCGAGTTGCAAGGCGTGAGTTCGCTGAAGGTGTTGCAGATGCCGATGACCGGGCGGCCGTCGAACTGGTCGTGCGGCACGCCCTTGCCCTTCATCCAGCTGCGGTAGATGAAACCGTCGCGGTCGTGGCGTCCGAACCACTGCTGGCTGCGCAGTTCGCTGGCGGGCTTTTTCTTCGGGGCGTTGCTCATGGGATGTGTCTCTTCGTCGTTGATGCTTTGCGGAAATCCTCAGGGTTTTTCCTGCGGGACGCCCGTTTCAATCATCATATGATAAGCGTGACGAGCTGTCGCGCATTCAGGGTTTTCGAGTGGCCGGCACAGGCAGGAGCTGCCTGAATCCGGCCCCGATACGGGCAGGCAAACAGGCACCGGACACCACCAGAACCACACACCCACAGGCAGGCATGATCAAGAACGTTCACGGCAACACGGTCGACCGCATCGGCAGCGACATCGTCGCGGGCCGCTATGCGCCCGGCGCGTCGATTCCGCCGGAGCCGCTCTTGTGCGAAGAGCTCGGCGTGAGCCGGACCGTGGTGCGCGAATCGATCAAGTCGCTGATCGCCAAGGGCCTCGTGACCAGCGGCCCCAAGGTGGGCACGCGCGTGCAGCCGCCCGACCAGTGGAACTGGTTCGACGCCGACGTCATCGTGTGGCAGACGCAGGCGGGCCTGTCGGCCGAGTTCCTGCGCGATCTGCAGGACCTGCGCCGCGTGGTCGAACCCGCCGCGGTGGCGCTGGCCGCCCAGCGCGCCACCGCCGAAGACATCGCCGACATGGAAGACGCCTATGCGGGCATGAAGCGCGCCATCGAGTTCGGCGGTGACTACATCACGCCCGACCTGCGCTTTCACCAGGGCCTCATCCGCTCCAGCCACAACCGCATGCTGGTGCAGATGAGCCGTGCGCTGGGCGCGCTGCTGCGCACCAGCTTCGAGATTTCGACCACCCGCAAGAACGGGCCCGCGAGTTCGCTGCCGCTGCACCGCGCGGTGCTCGACGCCGTCATCGCACGCGATCCGGCCGCCGCCGAAAAAGCCGTGCTGGTGCTCATCGACGGTGCGCGCCACGACATCGAGACGGTGCTGGCCTCGCGCAAGAAGATTCCGCGCATCAGCCGCCCGGCGACGCAGCTGAAGGCCTTCCCGCTCTAGACGCGGCGGCCGCGCAGACATCCCATAACAACACTGGAAAGTCAGGAGACGCAGATGCTGATGCAAAGGGCTATCGACGGATTTTTTCGCCTGCTGGAGTTCCTCGTCGTCGTGTGCATGGTGGCGATGGTCGTCATGGTGTTCGGCAACGTGGTGCTGCGCTACGGTTTCAACTCGGGCATTTCGGTGTCGGACGAGATGTCGCGCTACTGCTTCATCTGGCTCACCTACATCGGCGCCATGGTGGCGATGCGCGACGGCGCGCACCTGGGCGTCGACACGCTCATCAAGCACCTGCCGCTCATGGGCAAGAAGGTCTGCTTCTTCCTGAGCCAGTCGCTCATGCTGTTCTGCAACGTGCTCTTCTTCATGGGCACCTACGAGATGCACGAGCTGCAGGTGACCAACATCTCGCCCGTGGTCGGCATCTCGATGATCTGGGTCTACGGCATCGGCTACGTGGTGTCGGTGGTGATGGCCCTCTTCAACATCGACAAGCTCTGGCGATTGTTCAGGGGCCGGGTGCCCGACCAGGAGCTGATCCAGATCATGGAATCCGAAGAACAGGTGCTCGACGCCGCCGCACACGGGAAGGTGGCGCAATGACTGTCACGATCTTCATCGTCTCCCTGCTCGGCGCCATGGCACTGGGCATTCCGATCTCGTATTCGTTGCTGGTGTGCGGCGTCTCGCTGATGGGCTGGCTGGCCTACACCGGCGGCCTGCCGGCCTTCGACAGCCAGATCATCGCGCAGCGCTTCGTCGACGGTGCCGACAACTTCCCGCTGCTCGCGGTGCCGTTCTTCCTGCTCGCCGGCGAGTTCATGAATGCGGGCGGGCTCAGCCGGCGCATCGTGAACCTGGCGATGGCCTGGGTCGGCCACTACCGCGGCGGCATGGGCTATGTGGCGGTGCTGGCCGCGATCATCATGGCCTCGCTGTCGGGTTCGGCCGTGGCCGACACGGCCGCGCTGGCCGCGCTCCTCATCCCGATGATGAAGGCCGCCGGCTACCAGATGAACCGCTCGGCCGGTCTCATCGCCGCGGGCGGCATCATCGCGCCGGTGATCCCGCCGTCGATCGGGCTCATCGTGTTCGGCGTGGCGGGCAACGTGTCGATCACCAAGCTGTTCCTCGCGGGCATCGTGCCCGGCATCCTGATGGGGCTCGCGGTGGGCGTGGCCTGGTGGATCGTGGCCCGGAAGGACAACGTGAAGTCCTCGCCGCGCGTGCCCTGGGGCGAGCGGCTGAAGGTCACGGCGCAGGGCAGCCTGGCGCTGGCGCTGCCGATCATCATCATCGGCGGCATGAAGTTCGGCGTCTTCACGCCGACCGAAGCCGCCGTGGTCGCGGCCGTCTATTCGCTCGTGGTGGGTCTCTTCATCTATGGCGAACTCAAGGTCAAAGACCTGTACCGCCTCACGCTGGCGGCCGGCAAGACCACCGCGGTGGTGATGTTCCTCGTGGCTGCCGCGATGGTGAGCGCCTGGCTCATCACGGTGGCCAACATCCCGACCGAGGTGGTGTCGCTGCTGGAGCCTTTCCTGGACAACAAGACGCTGCTGATGTTCGTGATGATGGTACTGATCGTCATCGTGGGCACCGCGCTGGACTTCACGCCCACCGTGCTCATCCTCACGCCGGTGCTGATGCCGGTGGTGCTCAAGGCCGGCATCGACCCGGTGTACTTCGGCGTGCTGTTCATCATGAACAACGCCATCGGCCTGATCACGCCGCCCGTGGGCACGGTGCTCAACGTGGTGAGCGGCGTGGCGCGCATCTCGATGGACGATGCCTTCAAGGGCGTGATGCCCTTCTTCATCGCCCACCTGGTGGTGCTGTTCACGCTGGTGTTCTTCCCGCAGCTCGTGACCGTGCCGCTCCAGTGGTGGATGGGGCGCTAGTTTTTCCTTTTTCCTGTCAGTCAGTTCGTTCAACCAACCCCTCGAATCGAAGGAGACAAGCATGTTGTTTCGCAGAACCCTGATGACCGCCGCCCTCGTGGCCGGCGGCCTGCTGGCGTCGACCGGCGCCCTCGCGCAATTTGCCGAACGCACGATCAAGTTCACCAACGGCGTGAACGAAGACCACCCCGTGGGCGTGGGCGTGAAGAAGATGCAGGAAGTGCTGGCGGCCAAGACCGGCGGCAAGATGAAGATCACGGCCTTCTGGGGCGGCGCCGCGGGCGGCGACCTGCCGGCCACGCAGGCGCTGCGTGCCGGCACGCAGGAAATGGTGTGCACCTCGAGCTCGCCGCTGGTGGGCATCGTGAAGGAACTCGGCGCCTTCGACCTGCCGTTCCTGTTCGCCAACGAGAAGGAGGCCGACGCGGTGCTCGACGGCCCCGCGGGCGAGTACTTCAACAAGAAGCTCGAAGCCGCCGGCCTCGTGAACCTGGCCTACTGGGAGAACGGCTTCCGCAACCTCACCAACAGCAAGAAGCCCGTGGCCAAGGCCGAGGACTTCGAAGGCGTGAAGCTGCGCGTGATGCAGAACAACATCTTCCTGGACTCGTTCAAGACCCTGGGCGCCAACGCCGTGCCCATGGCCTTCGGCGAGGTGTTCACCGCGCTGGAGACCCGCACCATCGACGGCCAGGAGAACCCCTTCGTGACCATCGAGACCTCCAAGTTCAGCGAGGTCCAGAAGTACCTGAGCGTGACGCGCCACGCCTACACGCCCTTCCTCATCCTCTACAGCAAGAAGCTCTGGGACCAGCTCAACCCGCAGGAGCAGGCGGTGCTGCGCGAGGCCGCGAAGGAAGGCCAGAAGGTCCAGCGCGAAGCCAACCGCGCGCTCAACGAGAAGTCGCTCGCCAGCCTGCGCAAGACCATGACGGTGAACGAAGTCTCGGCGGCCGAACAGAAGCGCATGCTGGAGAAGGTCAAGCCCGTGTACGACAAGAACGTGCCCAACATCGGCACGGAAGCCGTGGGCGTGGTCACCGACGCGCTGAAGAAGGCGCGCGGGGGCTGACCGAGGCTTTCGGCCATGCGCTGAATGTGTGCAAGAGCCGCGCGGCACCCGCCGCTGCGGCTTTTTCTTTTTGCGGAATCCTTCTCATGAAAATCACGCAGCTCGAAACCATTCGCCTCGGCGAGTTTCCCAACATCCTGTGGGTGCGCCTGCACACCGACGAGGGCCTGGTCGGCCTCGGCGAGACCTTCATGGGCGCCGAAGCGGTCGAGGCCTACCTGCACGAATGGGCGGCGCTGAAACTGCTGGGCACCGACCCGCTGCAGATCGAAGCGCGCAACCGCGACATCACGGGCTACCTCGGCTGGCGCGGGTCGGGCGTGGAAACGCGCGGCAACTCGGCCGTCGACATCGCGCTGTGGGACCTGTTCGGCAAGGCCGCCAACATGCCGGTGCACACGGCGCTGGGCGGCAAGAGCCGCGATGCGATCCGCATCTACAACACTTGTGCGGGCTACCAGTACATCCGCAGCGCCACCAACCAGACCAGCTCGAACTGGGGCCTGGCCAACAACAACGGGCCGTACGAAGACCTGCAGGGCTTCCTGCACCACGCCGACGAACTGGCCGAGTCGCTGCTGTCCGAAGGCATCACGGCCATGAAGATCTGGCCCTTCGACCCGGCGGCGGAGAAGAGCCACGGGCAGTACATCAGCAACGCCGATCTCGACACCGCGCTCGAGCCCTTCCGCAAGATCCGCCAGGCGGTGGGCGGCAAGATGGACATCATGGTCGAGTTCCACAGCCTGTGGCGGCTGCCGATGGCGCAGAAGATCGCGCGCGCGCTGCAGGAGTTCGACACCTTCTGGCACGAAGACGCGATCCGCATGGACAGCCTGGACCTGCTCAAGCAGTACGCGAAGGACTGCCAGGCGCTCGTCTGCGCCAGCGAGACGCTGAGCTACAAGTGGGGCTTCAAGGACTACCTGCAGACCGGCGTGGCCGGGGTCGCGATGCTCGACCTGAGCTGGTGCGGCGGCCTCACCGAGGCGCGCAAGATCGCCGCCATGGCCGACGCCTGGCAGCTGCCCGTGGCGCCGCACGACTGCACCGGGCCGGTGGTCTGGGCCGCGTCCACGCACCTGAGCCTGCATGCGCCCAATGCGCTCATCCAGGAGAGCGTGCGCGCCTTCTTCACCGGCTGGTACAAGGAACTCGTCACCGAGTTGCCGAAGGTCGAGAACGGCATGATCAGCCTCAACGACAAGCCCGGCCTCGGCCTGGAACTGCTGCCCGACCTGCACAAGCGCGCCGACGCGATCGTGCGGGTGTCGAAGGCGGCGTAGCGCCGTTCGTCAGCGGTTGTCGTCGGTGCGCAGCCGCAGCAGGGCGCGCACGAAGCCGTGGTCCGAGCGCGAGCGGTCGCGGCCTTCGTGCAGGTGGTCGTTGAAGTAGTCGACGCGGCGCACGTCGCCCAGGCTGTGGCGGCTGGTGGCGACGAACTCCTCGCTCACCAGGATCTGGTCGAGCACGTCCGGAAAGCCCTGGTGGATGTGCGAATAGGCCACGTCCTTCTTCAGCGCCGACTCGCCCTGCATCTCGTAGGCGTTGAACAGCGCCACGTCGCGCGCGGCCTTGTCGTAGGCCACCTCGGACGTGGCGGCCACCAGCTGCGTGGTCACGCTGTGCGGGTTGTCGTTGAAGTCGCCCATCACCACCAGCGGCACGTTGGTGCCCTGCAGCAGGTCGATGACGATGCAGCGCAGGGCCGCGGCCTCGGCGCCGCGCATCAGCAAGGAGCGCAGCGAGGCCATCGCACCGATCTTGCGGTCGTCGCGGTCTTCGAGGTGGTTGCCTTGCGCGTCCTGCAGAAACTTGGGGCGCTTGGACTTCAGGTGCACCGTCAGCACATGCACCTGCTGGCCGTGCTTCATCCGCACGGTGGCCAGCAGGGGCGGGCGCTCGAAGCGCGTGTGCGGGCCGATGCCCGGCACCTCGACACCGAAGCCCGCGGGAAAGTCGACGAAGGACTGCACGCTGTCCACCTGCAGCCGCGTGACGATGCCGACGCGCGGCGTGCCCTGTGCGCCCGGCCGCCCGGGCGTGCCCGGCGGGCTGCCGGGCGGCGGCGAGTTCTCGGCGCCCGGCACCGAGACGAAGTCGTAGCGCAGCCCGCTGCGCCCGATGGCGGCCTTCAGCGCGGCCTCGTCCCAGACCTCCTGCACCGCGAGCACGTCGGCATTGAGCGCGTGGATGCGCTCGCCGATCCAGTCGATCTTGCGTTCGTATTCACGCTCGTTGTAGGCGTCCTGGTTCTCGTAGTACACGCGGTTGGGGTTCGCGAGGTTGAGAAGGTTGCAGGTGGCGACGAAGAGCGTGGCGTAGTTGGGCGGGATGTATGGCATGGAAACGCGATTGTGTCCCGGGTTAGGATTTCAAGCTGAGGTGCGCCCGCCATGTCGTCCATGTCATTCGATGGCGAGGCCGGCCGCAAGAAACAACAACGAAACCGGGGAGCCGCCCAGCGCGGAATGCATGAAGCTCATCCATATCACCACCTGCGCTGTGGCGGCGCTGCTCGTTGCGGGCTGCGCGTCCAGGAGCCATCCGTCGATGTCCTTCGGCGGCAGCCTTGTCGAACACAGCCTGCTGCGCGTCGAGGACCATGTGTCCTTTGCCCTGGAAGATGGGCCCGAGACGCGCAACTTCACTGTCGCGTGCAATGCGCCCCAGGCGTGGTTGCTCTACTCCGATCTGCGCACCGGCCGCAGCTATCCGGTGACCGGCCGGCGGTATGGCGTGCGCAAGGAACTGGACGAGCGCCAGGCATTGGCCCTGAAAGCGCAGCCGGCGGTCGAACGCGCATGCCGCGCGACCCCGCCCGATTGGCGCGAGGTGCAACGCCGCGCAGACGGCACATTCACGCTCATCGACATCGCAAGCGTCGAGACCTCCGAGGGCGCCTTGCTCTTCTGGGGCGCGTTCGACTATCCGCGCATGGACTTCGATCTGCCTTACCGGGCACCCTTTGGGCAGAAGCGCGAGCGCTTCAGGCTCGCGTGCCAATCGCAGTCCTATGCCCAGGTGAGCGGCTTCGACATCGACGAGCGCGGCCGCGTCACGGACGGCCGGGTTGAAGGTGAAAGGGCGAAGTCGTACACGGTCGGCGGCGACACGAATGCGGACTACAAGGCGCTCTTCAAGGCGGCCTGCAGCGGTGCTTCGGCAGGGCAGGCGTTGCCTGCCTTCACTTCTCGCGCCAAGGCGCTGCCTGATCCCGCAGGCCTGACGCCGCCGAGCCCGGCGGTGATGAAGGCTGTTTCCCAGTTGGGGCTTCCACCGGCGCCCAAGCGCCTGAAGCGCGTCGTGCTCGAAGGCACATGGACCCGCGACGGGAAGACGACGCCGACCCGCAATGAGCTCCAGATTGCGCCGGACGCGACAGCTTCCATGTTCCGAACCCGGACGAAGACCGGCACAGGCCCCGCGGACGGCACGCGGTCGCAGACCGCTTCATTCCTGGGCCTGGTCGACTTGAGCAGTTTCGTCAACTTTCTTCCTGGCTCCGACACGATCAGCCAGGCCATGACCGATCTCACGTTGACGGGCGACTGGCAACGCATGGCCGTGGGCTCGGAGTTGCGCTATGAGACGAAGAAACTGAGCTTGTTCAGCATGATCGGCGGAGTGACCTACGACTACACGACGGTCTGCAAGGTCGTCGGCGTGGGCGCGGCTGCCGAGCTTCATCCTGCCCTGAGTGGCGACGCCAGGCGCCTGGAGTGCCGCATGCAGCCCGATTCGCTCGAACGGACCGACACCTACGTCTATCTGACCGACTACGGCTACGCCCTGCAGCTTCGGGAGGCCGCAGCCAAGCCGCCGTCAGAAGGCATCAAGAAGATCACTGCAGTCGAACAGTGAACGCAGCCGCGGCGCATCGGCGCACGCTGCTGCACAGCCTTGGTCTGGCCGTGGCCTGCGCCGGCGCGCTGGTTCCCGTGGCCCGGATGCAGGCGGCGCCGCCGCGCTGACGGCTGCTCCTGCGGGAGCTCAAAAGAAAAGGGCACCGAGGTGCCCTTTTCAATTTCCGGGTGGCGTGCCACCCGCGGTGTCTTGTCAGCGACCGAACGAACGACCGCCGCCGCCACCGGAGCGGCCACCACCGCCACCGCCGTAGCCGCCACCGCCGCCACCCGAGCGGCCACCGCCACCCGACCGGTTGCCGCCGTAGCCGCCACCGCCGCCCGGGCGACCGCCGCGACCGCGACCACCCATGTGGTCGACGCTCGTGCGCAACGGGTCCGGCTGGCCGGCGCCGCCGCCTGCGACGGCTTCGGCACGCAGGTGCGCGACCTGGTTGGCCTGCGTCGGGCTGTGGCTGTTGCCGTGATGGCGCGGTTGGCGCTCTTCGTGCGGTGCGTGGTGATGGGGCTGCTGTGGTGCGCGCGGCTGGCCTTGCTGCGGGCCGCGGCCCTGTGCGGGACGGGCTGCGCCCTGGCCGCGCGGGCCCTGGCTCTGGCCGCCACCGTTGGCATTGCGGCCTTGACCGCCGCCGCCCTGGCCGCCACCACGGCGTTGACCGCCGCCATTGCCGCCGCCACCGCCGTTGCCGCCACCCTGGCCGGCCTTGTTCTCGCGGATGCGCGACATCATTTCGGTGCGTGCGGCCTTGGCGGCTGCCTGCATGACTTCGCGGCTCGGCGGACGGCCGGCGCCGCCCCAGATCGTCTGGCGACCCATGGCGATCGGCTCGGCGCGTTCGCCTTCTTCAGGACCGAAGCCCTCGACCTTCTGCACCGGGATCGTCTGCTTCGTGAAGCGTTCGATTTCCTGCATGAAGCCTTCTTCATCCAGGCACACGAAGCTCACGGCCTCGCCGCTCGAACCGGCGCGGCCGGTGCGGCCGATGCGGTGCACGTAGTCTTCGCTGACGTTCGGGATTTCGTAGTTCACGACGTGCGGCAGCTCGTCGATGTCGATGCCGCGCGCGGCGATGTCGGTGGCCACCAGGGCGCGGATGTCGCCGCTCTTGAAGCCGGCCAGCGCCTGCGTGCGGGCGCTCTGGCTCTTGTTGCCGTGCAGCGCCATCGCCTCGATGCCGTTCTTGGTGAGGAACTCGGCCACGCTGTTGGCGCCGAACTTGGTACGCGTGAACACGAGCACCTGGCTCCACTTGTTCTCGTTGATGATGTGCGCGAGCAGCGCCTTCTTCTTGCCGCGGCCCACGGGGTGGATCACCTGCGTGATGCGCTGCACCGTGGTGTTGCGCGGCGTGACCTGGATGCTCTGCGGGTTCTTGAGCAGCGAACCGGCGAGGTCGCGGATCTCGTCGCTGAAGGTGGCCGAGAACAGCAGGCTCTGCTTTTCCTTGGGCACCAGGGCCAGGATCTTCTTCACGTCGTGGATGAAGCCCATGTCCAGCATGCGGTCGGCTTCGTCCAGGATCAGCATCTGGACCTGGCTCAGGTCGAGCATGCCTTGTTGCTGCAGGTCGAGCAGGCGGCCGGGGGTGGCCACGAGGATGTCGACGCCCTTCTTGAGCTTGCTGATCTGCGGGTTCATGCCCACGCCGCCGAAGATCACGGTGGAGTCGAGCTGCAGGTACTTGCCGTAGGTGCGCACCGACTCTTCGACCTGGGCCGCGAGTTCGCGCGTGGGGGTCAGCACGAGGGCACGGATGCCGATGCCGCCGAACTTGTTGGTGGCGCTGCGGCTCATGGTGAGCTTGTGCAGCATCGGCAGGGTGAAGGCCGCGGTCTTGCCGGTGCCGGTCTGGGCGCCGCCCAGCAGGTCGTGGCCGTCGAGGACCACGGGAATGGCTTGCGCCTGGATGGGGGTGGGGGTGTCGTAGCCGTGCTCGTGCACAGCCTTCAAGATGGCGGGAGCCAGCTTCAGTTCGTCAAAATTCATTGTGGAAACAACAAGCGCCATACACGGCGCAGTGGCATCGGCCCGCCAGGCGTCGTTTTGGGGTGACGCCGAGCCAGTCAAGGCAGATGAAGGTCAGGGGTGGGAGCCGGAAGACCCGCGGTGATTTGGGGTTTTCTTCGTCCCCGGCAGAGAGCCGGTTTGCGGGCAACTGGACCCGGCAACGAGGACTATTGTCGCATGAGTCGATAATCATGGGTTCGCCGCGCCCGGATCACTGTCCGGACGACCGTGCTTTTACGCAAATCCCAAGCTACCCAAGGTAATCATTCACAGATGGCTCAATACGTCTATTCGATGAACCGCGTCAGCAAGACCGTGCCGCCCAAGCGGCAGCTCTTGAAGGACATTTCGCTCTCTTTCTTCCCCGGCGCCAAGATCGGCGTGCTCGGCCTGAACGGCTCGGGCAAGTCCACGCTGCTCAAGATCATGGCGGGTGTGGACAAGGAATTCGAGGGCGAGGCCCTGCCCATGCCGGGGATGACGATCGGCTACCTGGAGCAGGAACCCAAGCTCAACGCCGAGCACACGGTGCGCGAATCGGTCGAGGAGTCCATGGGCGCGGTGTTCGCGGCCAAGGC
The DNA here is from genome assembly GCF_041154465.1 of Variovorax sp. V35. Lineage (NCBI taxonomy): Bacteria > Pseudomonadati > Pseudomonadota > Betaproteobacteria > Burkholderiales > Comamonadaceae > Variovorax > Variovorax sp. V35. The sequence goes on along the minus strand of NZ_AP028666.1, from coordinate 5,212,399 downwards.
CCGCCTCGAAGAGGTGTACATCGCCTACGGTGCCGAAGACGCCGACTTCGATGCGCTGGCGGCCGAGCAGGCCCAGCTCGAAGCCATCATCGCCACCGCCGGCACCGATTCCGAGCACCAGCTGGAAATTGCCGCCGACGCGCTGCGCCTGCCGCCGTGGGACGCCAAGATCGGCCTGCTGTCGGGCGGTGAAAAGCGCCGCGTGGCGCTGTGCCGCCTGCTGCTGTCCAAGCCCGACATGCTGCTGCTCGACGAACCGACCAACCACCTGGACGCCGAATCGGTCGAGTGGCTCGAAGTGTTCCTGCAGCGCTTCACGGGCACCGTGGTGGCCATCACCCACGATCGCTACTTCCTGGACAACGCCGCCGAGTGGATCCTGGAAATGGACCGCGGTCGCGGCATTCCCTGGAAGGGCAACTACAGCACCTGGCTCGAGCAGAAGGGCGAACGCCTGGCGCAGGAGCAAAAGAGCGAAGAAGCCCACGCCAAGGCCCTGAAGAAGGAACTCGAGTGGTCGCGCCAGAACCCGAAGGCACGCCAGGCCAAGAGCAAATCGCGCCTGGCCCGCTTCGAAGAGCTGAGCGACATGGAATACCAGAAGCGCAACGAAACGCAGGAAATCTTCATTCCTGTGGCCGAGCGGCTGGGCCAGCAGGTGTTCGAGTTCCACGGCGTCAGCAAGTCCTTCGGCGACCGCATGCTGATCGACAACCTGAGCTTCACCGTGCCGCCGGGCGCCATCGTCGGCATCATCGGCCCGAACGGCGCCGGCAAGTCGACGCTGTTCAAGCTGCTCGCGGGCAAGGAAAAGCCGGACACGGGCGAGGTCGTCATCGGCCAGACCGTGAAGATGGCCTTCGTCGACCAGCACCGCGACGAGCTGGCGTCCGACAAGACCGTGTGGGAAGACATCTCGAACGGCCTGGACATCATCAACGTCGGCAAGTTCCAGATGGCCAGCCGCGCGTACGCGGGCCGCTTCAACTTCAACGGCGCCGACCAGCAGAAGAAGGTCGGCACGCTGTCGGGCGGTGAACGCGGCCGTCTGCACCTGGCCAAGACGCTGATCGCAGGCGGCAACGTGCTGCTGCTGGACGAACCTTCGAACGACCTGGACGTGGAAACCCTGCGCGCCCTGGAAGACGCGCTGCTCGAGTTCGCCGGCACCGTGATGGTCATCAGCCACGACCGCTGGTTCCTCGACCGCATCGCCACGCACATCCTGGCCGCCGAAGGCGACAGCCAGTGGACCTTCTTCGACGGCAACTACCAGGAGTACGAAGCCGACAAGAAGAAGCGCCTGGGAGAAGAAGGCGCAAAACCCAAGCGCATGCGCTACAAGGCCCTCAAGTAAGACAGGACGCAGGCGGCTTCGGCCGCTTCGACGACCAGAGCGCGCGGTTCCGCAAGGGGCCGCGCGCTTTGTCGTTCAGGGAACGCCGTGGCCGACGAGGTCCGCGTCGAGCCAGCCGCGCAGGCTGTTGACGAAGGCCAGCGCTTCGACGCGCGGCAGCTCGCCCACGCGCACGACCGCTTCGGTCAGTTGCCCGTCGCGCAGCCGGCGCGTGCGGCCGATGCCGTCGAGCAGGCCGCAGTGCAGCGGCGGCGTGACCCAGCGGCCGTCGAGCCGCAGCGCGATGTTGCCGCGCGTGCATTCGGTGATCTCGCCATCGCGGTTCCACAGCAGCGTGTCGAACACGCCCGGCTCGGTGGGCGCAAAGGCCTCGTAGTGCGCGCGGCGCGTGGTCTTGAAGCGCGAGAACTCGCTGTCGGCCTCGTCGAAGGCGCGCGCAGCCAGCTGCAGGCGCACGCGCGGCGGCGGGGTGTCCATGGCGAAGGCTTCGGCGCGCGGTTGCCCTTGCGCGTCGAGCAGCAGGCGCACGCGCCATGTGCCTGCGGCATGCGTGGTGCGCAACTGGTCCAGGCGGTCCGTCACTTGCGCTTCGTGCCACGGATAGCCGAAGTGCGCAGCCGCCCGATGCATGCGGGCCAGGTGCGCAGGCGCATCGCGCAGTACGCCATCGGCTAGCGCCAGGGTTTCGAGCAGTTCGAAGGACGTCATGGTTGCGAAGATACCGCCGCGCCGAGAAAGGCGCGCTTGTGCCGCCACTCGTCCCACTCCGCATCCGCCTGCGCGTCGGCCGTGATGCCGCTGCCGATGCCGCAGCGGGCGGCGTTGCCGCGCAGCGTGACGGTGCGGATCGGCACGTTGAAGGTCGCGTGCCCGCCGGGCCGCACCACGCCCACGGCACCGCAGTACACGCCGCGCGCGTCGGGCTCCAGCGCGCGGATCATGCGCATGGCGCTCACCTTCGGCGCGCCGGTGATGGAACCGCAGGGGAACAGCGCCGCGAACAGGTCGGCCAGCGTCGTGCCTTCGCGCAGCCGGGCCTCCACGTCGGAGGTCATCTGCCACACGGTGGGCAGCGCCTCGGTATGGAAGAGGCGCGGCACGCGCACCGAGAAGGGCTGGGCCACGCGCGAGAGGTCGTTGCGGATCAGGTCCACGATCATCACGTTCTCGGCGCGCTCCTTGGGCACGGTGCGCAGCCGCAGCGCGTGGGCCGCGTCCTCGGTGGGCGTGGCGCCGCGTGGTGCGGTGCCCTTCATGGGGCGCACGAGGATGCGGTCGCCGTCGCGGTCGAAGAACAGCTCGGGCGACACCGACAGCACCTGCTCGTCGCCGGTGTCGATGAAGGCGCCGTAGCCATTGGGCTGCGCCTGCCGCAGCGCATGGAACCAGGCCTGCGCGTCGCCGTCGAAAGTGGCGCGCAGCGGCGCCGTGTAGTTGAGCTGGTACAGCACGCCGTCGGCGATGGCGCGGTGGATCGCCTGCATGTTGCGGTCGAAGGCTTCACGCGAGAGGTCGGCTGTCCATGCGACGGGCGCCACGGCGGGCACCGGCGCGTCGGGCCACGGCAATGCTGCGTCGTGCACGCCGAACCAGGCCAGTGGCCCGTCGGGCGCATGCACCTCGAACGCCGGATCGAACGCCGCGGCGGCCTCGTAGCGCAGGTGGCCGACGCACCAGCGGCCTTCGCGGGCCAGCGCCTCGACGGCCTCCAGCACGGGGCGCACCTCGTGCGGCGCATGGGCGACGAGCACGCGCACGGGCGCGCCGAAGGCAGCGCGCAGCCGGGTCGCCCCGTCGGTGCGCGGGTCGGCGAAATCGATCAGCGTGGACAGCAAGCGCGCGCCCGGGCCTTCTTGTCAGGTGGCCGCGCGGACCGGCGCGGCGGCTGCTGCGCCCGCCGATCCCGCGAGCGCCCGCTTGCGCACCGCGTAGATGTTGTTGCGCAGCGCATAGAGCTCGTCGGCGTACGACAGCGGCACGGCCACCTTGTTGACGACGCGGTCGAGGTCGTCGAGTTCTTCCAGCAGCTTGTCGCGTTCGGCCTGGCTCTGGCGCCCGTCCACCTTGGCCTCGATGTCGCGCAGCCGCGCGTACCAGCGGAACACGCGGCGGCGCACGCGGAACTGGTACAGCGGCGGGATCACGCGGCTCAGCGGCAGCATCAGCACCAGCACGCCGCCCAGCACCAGCCACATGCGCTCGACCAGGTTGCTGGCCCAGAACGGCAGGTAGCGCTGCCAGAACGGCGGCGTGCCGTTGATCGCGCGGTCGCCCTCGGGGCTCACGGGCAGTTCGCTGGTGCGGGTGTTGGGGAAATCGCGCGCGCGATTGAACCAGCCGGCGTCGCTGTGCACGGTCTGCGCGGCCTGCGCGAACAGCTGGCGCAGGGCCGGGTGGGTCTCGTCGCGCGACAGCAGCGAGGTGGTGGCGGCCAGCAGCGACACGTCGTGCAGCGGCAGGTCTTTCGACAGGTCGACCACGCCGCGCGGCAGCGACACGGCCGAGAGGAACGGAAAGCGCCGCGTGTAGGCCTCGGCCTGGCCGAAGTCCATGAGCTGGATGTCGCCGGCGCGCAGCAGCCGCTGCACCTGCGGCGACTGCGGCGCCGAGAACAGCACGATGGCGTCGAGCAGCCCGGCCTGCAGCGCCTCGGCCGCGGCGGCCTGCTCGAGGTTCGACAGCAGCAGGTCGTCGGGCCCGAGCCGGTTGGCCTTGAGCAGCCGCTCCATGATTTCGGGCAGCCCGCTGCCCGGCAGGTCGACGTTCACGCGCAGGCCGCGCAGCTGCGTGAGCGAGGTCAGCGTGCCGGTCTTGCGATCGATCTTCTGCGCGGTGTCGGTGCGGTAGAAGAGCCAGATGGGCTCGAAGAACAGCGCGCCCAGCGAGCGCAGGCCGGCCTCTTCGTCGGCCACCGGGTCGGCGCTTCCGCCGCGCACGAAGGCCACGTCGGCGCCGCCGGTGCGCAGCAGTTGCAGGTTCTCGGTCGAGCCCGAGGTGGCCTTGAGTTCGACGGTGATGCCGCTGTGCTTCAAGGCGTCGGCGTAGCGCTTGCCGAACTGCGCATAGGCGCTGCCCGTGGGGCCGGTGGCCAGCGTCACGTGCTTGGGCGGCTGCGGCTGCAGCCACCAGTAGGCCGCAATCAGCAGGCCGATGACGATGAACACGATCGGGCCGGCCGAGGCGATCAGGTCGCGGATCGACAGCAGGATCAGCTTCAGGGTGCGGGGAAACGCCATGGGGTGCCTCGTCGTGCGTTGCGCGGGTCAGCTGCGCGGTGCGGCCAGGTCGGCGGCGCAGGGAATGTGCAGCTCGCCCACGGTCACCGCGCGCGCCGCGCGCACCGCGCGCACGGTGGCGATGGCGGTGGCCTCGGCGGCCATGGTGCTCAGCACGGTCATGCCGGGCGCGTCGCCTTCGAGCGGCACGCGGCCGGTGGCCAGTGCGAACAGCGTGTCGCCGTCGCTCATGGTGTGCACCGGGTTGATGGCGCGCGCCAGGCCGTCGTGCGCCACCATGGCCAGCCGGTTGGCCTGCACCTTGGTCAGCACCGCGTCGGTGGCGATCACGCCGATGGTGGTGTTGGTGCCCGCCAGCAGCGGCTTGGGCAGGTCGCCGCGCAGCAGCGCGCGGCGCGTGTCGAGCAGGGCGGCGCCGTCCTCGGTGCGCGCGCCGGCCACGGGCAGGGCGGTGTCGGGGTCGATCACGTCGCCCAGCGAATTGACCGCGATGAGTGCGCCCACCGTGACGCCGCCGACGGTGACCGAGGCGGTGCCGATGCCGCCCTTCATCGCGCGGTGCACGCCGAAGAGCTTGCCCACCAGTGCGCCGGTGCCCGCGCCCACGTTGCCTTCGGCGGGCGCGTCGGTCGAGGCGGCTTCGCAGGCGGCGTAGCCTGCGGCTGCGTCGGGGCGGATGCGCGCGTCGCCCATCGGCAGGTCGAACAGCACGGCGGCCGGCACGATGGGCAGGGTGCCGAAGCGCACGTCCATGCCGACGCCGCGCTCTTCGAGCCAGCGCATCGCGCCCTCGGCGGCGGCCAGGCCCCAGGCGCTGCCGCCCGCGAGCATGACGGCGTGCACTTCCTGCACGAGGTTGCCGGGCGAGAGCAGGTCGGTTTCGCGCGTGCCGGGCGCAGCGCCGCGCACATCGACACCGGCCACGGCGCCGTCGCGCGCAATGATCACGGTGCAGCCGGTGGGGCGGCGGGTGTCGGAAAAATGGCCGACTTCGATGCCGGCGACGTCGGTGATGGCACCGGCGCGAGAAGAGGGGGAAGAAGACGCAGCGGACATGGCGGCCGATTATGGGACCGCGACCTTTACGATCCCCACAATGACAGTTGCAAGAAGTTTCTCCCCCGAGGGCGGCAGCCGCCACGTGGTGGTGATCGGCGCGGGCGCGGTGGGCTGTGCCACCGCCATCGAGGCTCTGCGCGCGGGCCTGCGCGTGACGCTGGTGGAGCCCGGCGAGCCGGGTGGCCCGCAGGCCACGAGCTACGGCAACGCCGGCTGGCTGTCGTCGCACTCCGTGGTGCCGCCCGCGCTGCCGGGGGCCTGGCGCAAGGTGCCGGGCTGGCTGGCCGACCCGCTCGGGCCGCTGGCGTTGCGCTGGCGCCACCTGCCGCGCGCGCTGCCGTGGCTGTTGCGCTACCTGGCCTCGGGCTGGACCGAGGCGCGCGTGCAGCGCACCGCCGACGCATTGCGCACGCTGCTGGCCGATGCGCCCGCGCTGCATGCGCAACTGGCCGCCGAGGCCGGCGTGCCGCAGCTCATCGAGCGGCGCGGGCTGCTGCATGCCTACCGTTCGCGCGCCGAGTTCGACGGCGACGCGCTGGGCTGGCGCGTGCGCCGGCGCGCCGGTGTCCAGTGGGAAGAATGGCCGGCGGACGAACTGCACCGCCGCGAGCCCGATCTGGCCGCGCGCTACACGCTCGGCATCTTCGTGCCCGAAGCCGGCCACTGTCGCAATCCGGGCGCCTACGTGGCGGCCCTGGCGCACCATGCGCTCGCTGCGGGCGCCGAACGCGTCGCCGCTCGGGCCACCGGCTTTCGCATCGAGGGCGGCCGGCTGCGCGCCGTGCGCACCGAGGCCGGCGAGATCGCCTGCGATGGTGCTGCCATCTGCGCCGGCGCGCGCTCGGGCCCGCTGGCCGCGGCGGCAGGCTCGGCGGTGCCGCTGGAGTCCGAGCGCGGCTACCACGTGGTGATCGATGGCGCCACGGCCGGCCCGCGCACGCCGACCATGGTGGCCGACGGCAAACTCATCGCGCACTGGATGGACGGCGGCCTGCGCGCGGCCGGCCAGGTGGAGATCGCGGGCCTCGAAGCGGCGCCCGACTGGCGCCGCGCCGAGATCCTGCACGCGCATCTGCAATCGATGTTCCCGTCGCTGGCACCGCCCGCGCCCGGTGCGTCTTCGGTGGCGCACTGGCTCGGACACCGCCCGAGCCTGCCCGACGGACTGCCGTGCATCGGCCCGTCGGCGGCCAGCGGCGACATCGTGCTGGCCTTCGGGCATGGCCACGTCGGCCTGTGCGGCTCGGCGCGAACCGGGCGGCTGGCGGTGCAACTGCTGGCGGGCGTTGCGCCGGAGATACCGCTGGCGCCCTTCGATCCGGGGCGCTTCAGGTCCTGAGGTTCAGTTCGCCGGCGTGATCGACAGCACGGTGAGTGCGCCGTCGACCTTGTCGACGGTGAACTTCACCTTGTCGCCGGCCTTCACCTTGGCGAGCAGCGCCGGGTCGCTCACGCGGAACACCATGGTCATGCCGGTCATCTCGAGGTTCGGGATGTCGCCGTGGCGCAGGGTGATCTTCTTGGCGTCGGTGTCGACCTTGCGGACTTCGCCGTCGACCTGGGGCAGCGCGGCCTGCGCGAACGCCGCGGCGGCGAGCACGAGGGTGGAGAGGGCGGTGAGGACTTTTTTCATGGTCGGTGTTCCTTCCTTGTTTGGATGGGATGAAGGGTGAAGAGGGGCTCAGCGGTAGCTCTGGAAGACGCGCGTGCTGCCGTCGGCCAGCACCAGCAGCACGTCGTAGGCGTCGCGCCGGTCGCCGTAGGCCGGGCCGTCCATGCCGGGCGAGCCGATGGGCATGCCGGGCACGGCCAGGCCGATGGCCTTGGGCTTTTCCTTCAGCAGGCGCTGCATCTCGCGCGCCGGCACGTGGCCTTCGATGGCGTAGCCGCCGACGCGGCCGGTGTGGCACGAACCCAGCTTGACTGGAATACCGAGCCGCTCGCGCGCGGGGCCGTTGCCCTCGTCGTGCACGCGCGTGGCAAAGCCGTTCTTGTTGAGGTGCTTGACCCAGTCCTGGCAGCAGCCGCAGTTCGGGTCTTTCCAGATCTCGACCATCGGCGCGGCGGCCTGCGCGGCGAGCGGCAGGGACGCGGTGGCGGCGGCGAGTTTCAGGAGGGTTCGTCGTTGCATGGTGGGGTTCCTTTCAGTGGGTCATCGTGCGGGCGCGGCAGCGGCCCGCACGCGCACGCGGCCGGCCATGCCGAGTTCGTAGTGGTCCTTCACGAGGCAGGCGAAGTCGAAGTCGCCGGCGCGGTTGAAGGTCCAGATCAGTTCGCCGGTCTTGCCCGGCTGCACATGCGCCATCCAGGGCTCGTCGTGCTCCATGCCGGGGTGCTTCTTCATCATGGCGGCATGGTCCTCGATGACGGCGGTGGTGCCAAGCACGAGCTCGTGCAGGTCCTTGCCGCGGTTCTTCAGCCGCAGGCGGATGGTGTCGCCTTCACGCACCTCGAGGACCGAGGGCGTGAAGGTCATGTCGTCGGCCATCGCGATGTCGATCGTGCGCTTCACGGCGCTGGCCTTGCCGGCGATGCCCCAGGCTTTCTGCTCGGGCGCGAGCGAGGCGGCAGCGGTGCCAGTTTTGGGTGCGTGGCTTTCGTGGGCCGTGGCGAGCGTGGTGACGGCTGCGAGTGCGAGGCCGGCGACGAGGGTGGAGAAACGGGTGTTCATGAATGGAATCTCAAAAAAGTTGGATCGATGCGATCAGTGGTTGTGGGCCCCATGGCCCGAGGGCTTGCGCACGGTGGCGCTGCCGCTGTCGGGGCTGGCGGGCGCGGCGCCCGTCTTGCGCGGCGCCACGGGCGCACCGCTGGCCGACACCTCGCGCGCGACCGTGCCGGCCGGGTGCTTGAACCAGCCCGGGTCGCGGTAGTCGCCCGGCTTCTGGTCGCGCCGCACCTTCAGCAGCGTGAACATGCCGCCCATCTCGGCCGAGCCGAAGGGGCCGGTGCCGGTCATCATGGGCACGGTGTTCTCGGGAATGGGCATTTCCATCTCGCCCATGTCGGCCATGCCCTTGTCGCCCATCACCATGTAGTCGGGCACGAGCTTCTTGATTTTTTCGGCCACGCCCTTGTGGTCCACGCCGATCATGGTCGGCACGTCGTGGCCCATCGGGCCCATCGTGTGGTGCGCCTTGTGGCAGTGCAGCGCCCAGTCGCCTTCCTCGTCGGCAATGAACTCCATCTGCCGCATCTGGCCCACCGCCACGTCGACCGACACCTCGGGCCAGCGCGCGGTGCGCGGCACGGGGCCGCCGTCGGTGCCGGTCACCTCGAACTCGTGGCCGTGGATGTGGATCGGGTGGTTGGTCATCGTGAGGTTGCCCGCGCGGATGCGCACGCGGTCGCCTTTGCGCACGTTGAGCGTGTCGATGGCCGGGAACACGCGGCTGTTGAAGCTCCAGATGTTGAAGTCGGTCATGGTGTTGACCTTGGGCGTGGCGCTGCCGGGCTCCACGTCGAAGCTGCCGAGCAGGAAGCAGAAGTCGCGGTCGACCTTCTCGATCAGCGGATGCTCCGCCTTCGGGTGCGTGACCCAGAAGCCCATCATCCCCATCGCCATCTGCACCATCTCGTCGGCGTGCGGGTGGTACATGAAGGTGCCGGGGCGGCGCGCCGTGAACTCGTAGACGAAGGTCTTGCCCGGCGGGATGTGCGGCTGCGTGATGCCGCCCACGCCGTCCATGCCGTTGGGCAGGCGCTGGCCGTGCCAGTGCACGGTCGTGTGCTCGGGCAGCTTGTTGGTCACGAAGATGCGCACGCGGTCGCCCTCGACCACCTCGATGGTCGGGCCCGGCGACTGGCCGTTGTAGCCCCACATGTTGACCTTGAAGCCGGGCGCCATCTCGCGCACGACGGGTTCGGCGACGAGGTGGAATTCCTTGACGCCGGCGTTCATGCGCCAGGGCAGCGTCCAGCCGTTGAGCGTGACGACGGGGTTGTAGGGCCGGCCGTTGGGCGGCACCAGCGGTGGCGCGGTGGCGGTCGATGCCTGCGTCACCGGCTCGGGCAGCGCGGCCATGCTCACGCGGCTCACGGTGGTGGCGGCCACGGCCGTGGCGGCGCCCGCAAAGAAGTTGCGACGGTTCATGTCAGTGGCCTCCCGCCGCAGGTTCGTTGGTGGCGGCAGTTTGCAGGGCCGTCATGCCGCCGGGCGAACTGCCCGTGAGCACCAGCTGCAGATCGGTGTCGGCCAGCCAGAAATCGCGCTGGGCCTCCATGCCGGCGTTCACGGCGAGCATGCTGGCGCGCGTTTCGCCGAGCAGCTCCCACACGCTGGCGAGCATGCCGTTGTAGCGCAGCACCATCTCCTCGTTGACCTGCTTGCGCAGCGGCAGCACCTCGTCGCGGTAGCGGCGCGCCAGGGCGTAGGCGGTGTTCCAGCCCTGCCAGGCTTCGCGCGCCTCGCTGGCCGCGAGCACGCCCACGTCGCGCACGCGCGCGGCCGACTGCAGGTACTGCGCCTCGGCGCGGCCGCTGCGGGCCTGGCCCCAGTCGAAGATCGGAATCGGCAGCTCGAGCTCGAAGCCGCGCGTGGTCGATTTCGAGCGATCGGCGTCGTTCTCGAAGGTGGTGTTGCGCACCACGCCCAGCTCCATCGCATTGATCATGCGGGTGGCGTGCGTCAGGCCGAGCGAACCGGCCACGGCCGTGTTCTGCGCCCGCGCCGAGCGCACGTCGAGCCGGTCGCGCAGCGCCAGGGCCTGCACGTCGCCGAGCTCGGGCGCGGCTTTCGGCAGCGGCGGCAGGCGGTCGGGCAGGGTGTAGCCGGTGCGCGCGCCGCTCAGGCCCAGCAGGCGCGTGAGCTGTTCGCGGCTGGCGACGGCCGCCTGTTCGGCGCGTGCGAGCTGCGCGGACGCGTCGGCCAGCAGCAGCTGTTCGCGCGTGCGCTGCAGCGCGCTCCAGTTGCCGACCTGGGCCATGCGGTGCGCCAGTTCGGCGCCGGCCTCGGTGGCGTCCTTCGCATCGCGCAGGTAGCTCACGCTCTGCTGCGCGGCCACCGCGCGCACCCAGGCGCGGCGGGTGTCGGCGGCCAGCAGCAGCACGCTTTGCGCGGCCTGCAGCTTGGCGGCCTCGTGCCGCTGGCCGGCCCATCGCGCCTGCCACGGCAGCGTGAGGAGGCCCACCACGTTGAAAGTCAGCATGCGCTCGAACTCGCGCTCGCTGCCCTGCGCCAGTCGGCTGAAGGACAGCACCGGGTTCGGCAGGCTCGCGGCCTGCACGCGGTCGGCGTCGCTCAGTTGCAGCGTGGCAAAGGCGTCCTGCACGCGCGGGCTGTTGACGAGTGCGATGCGCACGGCGGCTTCGGCGTCCAGCGGCTTGGCCAGCAGCGCGTCGACGCTTTGCTGCGAGGCATCGTCCGGCTTGCGTTGAGCCGCGGCGCCGGCCATGAGCGGGTTGCCGTCGACCAGCGCCTGCACGTCGCCGGCGCCGCCGTCGGGCGACAGGCTGGCGCAGCCGGCGAGCACCAGCGCAGCGGCCAGCGCGGCGGCGGTTCTGAGGAATAAAAGGTGACTTTTTCGCCCGAGGGGCGGGCTATCTGTTCGATAGCAGGGGATGCCGGCATACGGCCGGCGAGCAAGGGAATTCACGAGCGATCTCCATGGGCAATACGGCGAACGCTGCGAGCCGGCAAAGGCTCACTGCGGACGGACTACGGGCAGGAAGATCAGGAAATGGGCGGCTTGAAGCCCAGGACGGGCTCGGCGCTGGCAAAGCGGGCCGCGTGTGCGGCCGGCGGCGCCTGGGGCGCCGCATGCGGGGTGTCGACCAGCGGCATGCCGCCGAGCGCCACCGTGTGGCAGACCTGGCAGGCGACACAGGTGCCGCAGTTCGCGTGGTCGGTGCCGTGGGACTGTTGCGTGTCGCCGCTGGTGCCGTGCATGGCCGCCATGTCGTGGCCGGTGTCGGCCTCCATGGTGGCGTCATGGCAGTGCGATTCGGCGATGCCGTTTGCCGCGGCCACCACCGCCTCGGCGGCGGGCAGCGAATGCCGCACCATCTCGAGCGCCATGGCGTCGCCGAGCCAGCCGCGGATGGGCAGCAGGGCGATCATGAGGGCGAGCAGCAGGGTGCGCATGGTTGGGCGCGATGATAAACCGGGGCGGGGCGTCAGCGCCTCAAGACACCAGCTGGCCGCGGGCCTTGTCGACCCACACCTGCAGGTTGTCGAGCAGGTCTTTCTGGCTGAACGAGCAGCTTTCCTCGCTGAACAGCGCACTCGATTCGAGGCGGTCCAGCAGGTTCAGCAGCACCTCGCCGTAGCGCGGCGGCAGGGCGCCGAGCAGCTCGGTGCTGGCGCGCGCGGCCGTGGAGAGCGTGGCGACCGAGCCGCCGCCGCCTTGCAGCGCGGCGATGCCCGAGGCGATGGTGTCGAGTTGCGTCACAGTGCTCATGAGGTGGCCTTCGCTGGTGGTGGCAGTGCCAGCCCGCGTTCGCGCATCAGGTCGCGCAGCACGTCGGGGTAGTCGGTGATCAGGCCATCGGCGCCCGCGTCCATGAGCCGCACCATGTCGGCGCGCTGGTTCACGGTCCAGGGCACGACCTTCATGCCGAGCTTCTGCGCCTCGCGGATGGCGGGGGCGCCCAGGTCGGCGTGCGCCGGCGACCAGATCAGCGGCCCGGCCGATGCACCGGCCGCGGCCTTCACGAGCTGCGGCACCGAGGCGAAGCCGGCGGCGTCAAGGCCGGCGGTCCAGCGGCTGTCCTTCAACGTGCGGGGCGTGGTGAGGTAGGCGCGCGACAGCTGCGGCGCGAGCTGGCCGACCAGCGCGAGCGTGCGCCAGTCGAAGCTCTGGATGGTCACGCGGTCGGCCATCTTCGCCTTGTCGATCTCGGCCAGCAGCGCGCGCACCATGGGCTCGGGCGCGGCGGTTTCGTCGGGCTTGGTCGGGTCGATCTTGGTCTCGATGTTGAAGTGCACCCGCGCGGCATCGGCGCCGCGCGCCTGCACCTGCGCGAACAGCGCGGCCAGCGTGGGAATGCGCTCGCCGTCGCGCGGCTGTTGCAGCGCGAACTGCTTGCCGTAGTTGCTCTCGGGGTTGAGGCGGCCCACGTCGTAGGTCTGCAGCTGCGCCAGCGTGAGCGAGCGCACGGAAGGGGCGGGCTTGGCCGTGAGCCAGGCGCCGCGCGCGTCGCGCGTGTGGTCGGCGTTGAGCGCCGTGTCGTGCGACACCACCACCACGCCGTCGGCCGTGAGCCCGATGTCGAGTTCGAGCGTGGTCACGCCCAGGTCCATCGCGTTGGAGAACGCGGCCAGCGTGTTCTCGGGCGCCAGGCCGCGTCCGCCGCGGTGGGCCTGCAGGTCGAAATGCTGTTTCGCCTTCGGGGCGATGGCGGCGCAGCCGGCGCCGACGAGCGCAGCGGCGATCAGGACAAGAAGGACGGCGCGATGTTTCATTTGAGTTGCACTTTGATGCCGTTGTCTTGCACCGTGATGTCGCCGACCTCGTAGGTCTTGCGGCCGACCGTGAGTTCGTCGGCCGTGAAGCTGCGCAGGATCTGGCCCTGCAGCAGTTCCTGTGCGACCACCGCGCCGACCTTCTGCAGGCGCTCGGCGTCGCGGCCCTCCACGCCCTGCAGCTCGAGGCGCTCAGCCTTGGGCTGATCGAGCCGCAGCGCGCGTGCCGCCGCGTCGTAGCGCAGCGCGCTGCTCACCGACACCACGCCCTGCACCGGCGAGGCCGCCAGCAGCGGGCTGGCGATGGTCAGCGTGGCCGTGATGGCGGCGCGGTTGGCGCGCCCGTCCAGGCCCAGTTGCGGGTCGCGCAGCCCGACCATGAAGATCTCGGCATAGCGCTCGGCCACCGGAAAGCGCTTGGCGATCTGCGACTGCAGCTCCTCGCGCGTGGCGGTGTACTCGTTGGTGAAGAAATTGAAGCCGGCCAGCGCCGCGAACGGTGCGGGCAGGGCGGCGGCGCCCAGCAGCGCACGCAGCACCCGACGGCGGAAATGAGAGGGCGGGGTTCGGTCGGTCATGGAGCGTGCGAGCTTGCCACAGGCGATGAGGTTCCCGCCAGCGCCGAAGGGGCGCGTCGGCGTGTCGGACGGTCAGCCGTCGACGCGCAGTTCGTAGCGCGCAAACGTCCCGCCGCGCAGGTCGATGCAGCTGTGCAGCGCGAAGCCGAAGCCTTCGTACAGCGTGCGCAGCGCGGTGCGGTCGGCCACGCAGTCCAGCCGCAACCAGGGGCGCCCGAGCGCGCGGGCGTGGTCGCACGCATGGCCCAGCAGCGCGCGCGACACGCCCCGGCCCGCCCAGGCGCGGCGCACGGCCAGCTTGTGCACGAACAGCGCGCTGCCGGGCGCGATCTCGGGCCAGAACGACGGGTCTTCCAGATCGAGGCGCATCACGCCGGCCCAGTCGCCGTTCTCTTTCGCCACCACGTAGCGGCCGGCGTCGGTGTCGCGCTGGATGCGTTGGAGGCCGGTGTCGGCGGCGCTCCAGAGCGGGCGTCCGCCCTCGGCGAGCCATTGCGCGGCTTCGGTCAACACGGCCGCGACGGCGGGCGCTTCGGTGGACAGGGCGGGTTCGATGTGCATCGGCGCGCAGCTTACCGGCACCGGTGTCAGGCGTGCCGGATCACGTGGAAGCCTTCCTCGGCCGTGGGCGGCACGAAGTGGCGGGTGATCAGGTCGAACTGCGCGTCGGAGGTCTCGAACGGGTGCTCGCCCGCCGCGTTGCGCGCCCGCAGCCGCGTCTTGCAGACCTCGTCCGGCACGTCGAGAAAGTGCAGCTGGTGCGCCGCGCCGGCCTGCTCGAAGAGGCCGCGCGCCCAGGCGCGGTGGCTCACCGTGTTGGCCGGAAAGTCGAGCACCACCGACACGCCGGCGCCCAGCAGCGCGCAGACGTGCTCGCCCATCGCCTGCTTGAGCCGGCCCGCGGCGCGCACGTAGTCGGGCAGTGGGTGGATTTCGCCGGGGTAGAGCGCGGCGAGCCAGGTGTCCTCGCTGATGCACACGGTGGCGGGCGCCTGCGCCAGGCGCCGGGTCAGCGTGGATTTTCCGGCGCCGATCTTGCCGCAGACCATGTGGAGCACGGGCGGTGGGGGTGGTGTCGATGTCATTCGGTCTCCTGCGGGTGGGGGAACAAACCCCGGGAGACGGACAAGAAAAACCCGCCTCCTGGGGCGGGTTGCATGGCGTGGTTTCGAACCGTGCGCTAGCCGACCCGCTCTCGCGAGAGCGGGCGAATGATCGATGCGGTGCGAAGGCAGGCCATGGGCTCGAGGGTAACCCGGCGCGGGGCGCGCGGGGAAGCGGCGGCGATCACGCCTTTGCCGATCGCACGTCATTGACCGGGCTGCGGCGTGAACCAGGAACCACGGTTTGAAATGCACCGGAAATTCCTGTTGGGCAGATTGCGCTCATTCGTGAATCCAATTCGATATTTTTGTTATCTGTGTAATTATTTGCATTTATTCCATTTTCTATATTCTGCGTCGATGTAATTATTAAGAACTAATTTGAATTTCTTATTGAGGGCTGTCAAAAAATACGTGCTAAAGAAGCGAGCCGATTTTTTCAAGGACGAAAGCCACGGAAATCGGTGGGCCGTGAGGCTCCCCGGCCCGCACTTTGGAGCGCCTCATGGACGAATTCCTGATCGCCGTCGACGCCGAAGACCGCCCCCTGCACGCGGTCGAGAAGATGAGCGCCCACCGCGAGGGCGTCCTGCACCGGGCGTTCTCGATCTTCCTGTTCGACACGCATGGACAGGTGCTGCTGCAGCAGCGCGCGCTGGGCAAGTACCACTCGCCCGGCCTGTGGAGCAACAGCTGCTGCGGGCATCCGCGCCCCAGCGAGGCAACGGGCGCAGCCGCCGTGCGGCGGCTGCACGAAGAGCTGGGCCTGCGGTGCGCGCTGCAGCCGGTGGCGGCCTTTCTCTACCGGGAGGCGGTGTCCGCGGAGCTGGTCGAGCACGAGTACGACCACGTGTTCGTCGGCATCGCGCGCGACCTGCCGCAACCCGACCCCAGCGAGGTGCGCGCATGGCGATGGCTGGCGTTGCCCGACCTGCACCGCGAACTGGCGCGCGCCCCGGCGCACTTCACCATCTGGCTGCACCGCATCGCCGAACGCTTCGGGCCGGAAGGCCTGGGGTCCTGGCGGGAACGCGCGTTGGCGGCGGGGTGAGGCGCGCTTCGCCACGGGCTCGCAAGGCCCACCGGTTGCCGTGGTTTTTTTGTCCCATCGCATGTAATTCCAAAGTTCTATATAAGAAAATTTCTCTTCAACGAGAACATTTATTGCACTAAATTGTCAATTCGCTCTCGGCGATGCCTTACAAGCCTGAGGGTCGGGTAATTCAAGGATTTGATGAGAAGGAATCACCTCTGTTGAATTGATTGAATCCGTGGTTTTTTGTCCGTGGTCATGGGAATTCACGCAATTAGAGTTCCCCGTTGCGTGGCCTTTTTTGCCATTCGATGCGATTGAATTGCTTTGAAAGAAGGCAGACATGAAGCAGAAGAGCGAACAGGCCGAGGTGTCCCTGTGCCCGTCCACGACAGCCCCCGGCTGAGAGGTGGCCGTGGTGTTGCGCATCACCTTCCGGCAGCTGGAGGCCTTTCACTGGGCCGCGACGCTGGGCTCCGTCAACGCGGCGGCCCGCCACCTCTTCGTCAGCCAGCCGGCCATCACGGCCCGCGTGAGGGAGCTCGAAGGCATCCTCGGGCACGCGCTGTTCGCGCGCAGCCAGCAGGGCGTGCAGCTGACCGCGGCCGGCTGCGAACTGTTCCAGCAGGTGCAGGTCGTGTTGCAGGCCGGCGAAGAGGTCGAGCGGCGCGGTGGGCGGCCGCTGCCGCCGCAGGCCGCCGGCCTGCTGTGCGGCATCGACGAATCGCAGCAGCGCCTGTAGCCCGCCAGGGCCGGGTCAGTCGTGCAGCGACGAAAGAAACTGCTTCAGCTCCGGCGTCTGCGGCGCGCCGAACAGCTCCGCCGGCGGGCCCATCTCGTGCACGCGCCCCTGGTGCATGAAGATCACGCGGTCGCTGACCTTGCGCGCAAAGCTCATCTCGTGCGTGACCATCAACAGCGTCATGCCTTCGTCGGCCAGCGACTCCACCACGCGCAGCACCTCGCCCACCAGCTCGGGGTCGAGCGCCGAGGTGATCTCGTCGCACAGCAGCACCGCCGGTTCCATCGCGAGCGCGCGCGCAATGGCCACGCGCTGCTGCTGGCCGCCCGACAGTTGCTCGGGCATCGCATCGAACTTCTCGGCCAGGCCCACGCGTTCGAGCAGCTTGCGCGCCTGCGAGGCGGCTTCCATCGACGATCGCTTTTTCACCAGCGTGGGCGCCAGCATCACGTTCTTGCCGACCGTGAGATGCGGGAACAGGTTGAAGCCCTGGAAGATCATGCCCACGCGCTGGCGCAGCGTGCGCATGGCCATCGCGCTCTCGTGCAGGAGCGGCTTGCCGTCGACCGTGAGCGCACCTTCCTGGAACACCTCGAGCCCGTTGATGCAGCGCAGGAGCGTGCTCTTGCCCGAGCCGCTCTTGCCGATGATGGCGATCACCTCGCCGCGCTTCACATCGAGGTCGATGCCCTTGAGCACCTCGTTCGTGCCGTAGGACTTGCGCAGCGCCGTGATGCGCACGATGGGCGCGGCGAACGGTGCGGCTTCGGGTTGTGGTGTTGGTTCAAGCACGGCGGCCATGGGTCTTCCTCTCGAGGGTCTTGGCGTACAGGCTCACGGGGAAGCACAGCACGAAGTAAAGCAGGGCGACGCAGCTGAACACCACGAAGGGCTGGAAGGTGGCGTTCGAGATCATGCTGCCGGCCTTGGTGAGCTCGACAAAGCCGATCACCGACGCCAGCGCCGTGCCCTTGATCACCTGCACCAGGAAACCGACCGTCGGCGCGATGGCGATCTTCACGGCCTGCGGCAGGATCACGTGGCGCATCTGCTCGCCGAAGCTCAGCGCCAGGCTGCCAGAGGCCTCCCACTGGCCCTTGGGGATCGAGGCCACGCAGCCGCGCCAGATCTCGGTGAGAAAGGCGCTGGTGTACAGCGTGAGCGCCACGCTCGCGGCGGTCCACGCCGACACGTCGATGCCGAACAGCGCGATGCCGAAGTAGGCGAGAAACAGCTGCATCAGCAGCGGCGTGCCCTGGAACAGCTGCACGTACAGGCCTACGGCCCGCTGCGCCGCCTTGCCGCCGCGCAGCCGCGCGAACAGCAGCAGCGCGCCCACGAGCCCGCCGCCGACGAAGGCGATGAGCGAGAGCACGACGGTCCAGCGCAGCGCCATCAGCAGGTTGCGCAGGATGTCCCACAGAGAAAAATCGACCATGGTGCAAGGGCCTCGCGTTCAGCGGCCGAAGAAGAAGCGCGGCCCCGCCCACTGGAGCAGGCGGCGCAGCGCCACGGCCAGCGCCAGGTAGATGAGCGTGGCGACGATGAAGGATTCGAAGGCGCGGAAGTTGCGGCTCTGGATCAGGTTGGCCGCATAGCTCAGCTCCTCGGTCGAGATCTGCCCGCACACCGCCGAGCCCAGCATCACGATGACGATCTGGCTCACCATCGCGGGCCACACCTTCTTGAGCGCCGGCGGCAGCACCACGCGCAGGAACACCTGCGCCTTGCTGAGCGCCAGGCTCACGGCCGCCTCGATCTGCCCCTTGGGCGTGGCCTCGATGCCGGCGCGGATGATCTCGGTGGAGTACGCGCCCAGGTTCATTACCATCGCGATCACCGATGCCACCTCGGGCGAGAGCTTCACGCCCGCGGCCGGCAGCCCGAAGAAGATGAAGAACAGCTGCACGATGAAGGGCGTGTTGCGGATCAGCTCCACGTAAGCACCCACGAGCGCGCGCAGCCACGCCGGCCCGCCCGAGCGGGCCCACGCGCACAGCGTGCCCACGGCCAGGCCGAGCACGGTACCCACGGCCGTGAGGCCCAGCGTCCACGCCACGCCGCGCAGCAGCAGCGGCCACTCGGCGAGCACCGCGCCGAAGTCGAATTCAATGCCCATGGCCGCGCCTTCAGCTCAGACCGGCAGGTCGCCGGCGACCTTGCCGAGCCACTTCTTGGACATCGCGTCGAGCGTGCCGTCCTTCTTGGCGGCGGCAATGATCTCGTTGACCCGGGTCTTCAATGCGGTCTCGCCCTTCGCGATGCCGATGAAGCAGGGGCTGTCTTTCAGCAGCAGCTTGTACTCGGCGCTCACCTTCGGGTTCTTCGCGAGCATGTCGCCGGCCACCGCCGCGCTGGTGGCGAGGGTCTGCGTCTGGCCGGCCACGAAGGCGGCGATCGTCGCGTTGTTGTCCTCGAAGCGGCGGTAGTCGACGTTCGGCGGCGCCACCTTGTTCAGTTCCTGGTCTTCCATGGCGCCGCGCGTCACGGCGACGGTCTTGCCGGCCATGTCGGCAAAGCTCGTGAGCTTCATGCTCTTGGCCGCATACACGGCCTGGAAGAAGGGCGCGTAGGCCGCGCTGAAGTCGATCACCTTCTCGCGCTCGACGTTCTTGCCGAGCGTGGAGATCACGAGGTCGGCCTTGCGCGTCTGCAGGTAGGGAATGCGGTTGGCGCTCGTCACCGGCACCAGCTCGACCTTCACGCCGAGCTTGGCGGCGACGAGCTGCGCCATCTCCACGTCCAGGCCCTGCGGCTGCATGTTGCGGTCGACCGAGCCGTACGGCGGGTAGTCGGTGGGCACGGCGATCTTGATGGTCCTGGCCTTGAGCACGTTGTCGAGCGCGTTCTGCGCCTGGGCGGCGCCGGTGGCGGCCAGCAGGGCGACGCTGGCCAGCGCGAGGGCGAGGCGGCGGGTGGCGAAAGAGGTCATAGCAGGGCTCCTAGGTAGGTCGATGAATCGGTGGTGGCGTCGTCGGCGGGCGCGGCCTTGCGGCGGCGCTTCGGCGCGGGGGTGTTGTTCAGCGGTGCCAGCGCATCGCGCAGCTGCGCGAGCGGGTCGGCGGGCGCCTGGACGCGCAGCGCCGACTGCACCGTGCCGATGTGTTCGGCCATCAGCGCCTCGGCGGCGGCGTGGTCGCCGCGCTCCAGCGCCGCGACGATCTGCACGTGGTCTTCGCACGACTGCACCGCGTCGTGCGTGCTCTGGTAGAGCATGGCGATCAGCGTGGTGCGCGCGGTGAAGTCGCGCAGCGTGTCGGCCAGCAGCGTGTTGCCCAGGCACTCGGCCAGGCACACATGGAAGTCGCCCAGCAGGAAGCTGCGGTGGCCGACGTCGCTCTCTTTCAGTGCGGCCTTTTCACGCTGCAGGTGCGCCTTCAGCTGGCGCAGGGCGGCCTTGTCGATCTTGTCCGTACTGCGGATGAGGCCGAGCTCGATCACGCGCCGCGCCTCGAAGGCTTCGCGCGCCTCGTCCTGCGAGGGCTCGATGACGAACCAGCCGCGCCGCGCGCTCACCGTGACGATGCCGCGCGCGGCCAGCCGCGTGAGCGCCTCGCGCACGATGGTGCGGCTGCAGTCGAACAGCATCGCCAGCGGCTGCTCGCCCAGGCGCGCGCCGGGCGCGAGCTTCTGCGCCATCACCGCTTCGACGATGCGTGCACTGATTTCGGATGCGGAGATGGCCATGGGCCTGCATATCAGCAGCTTCCGTGCCAACTGGTATGCAAGCCGTGTGCACCGAAATGGGCCGGCCGTGGTGCGCCGGCGGTGCGCGCTACCGTTTGCCGAGCGCGCTGCGGGGCAGGGCCAGCAGCATGAGCAGCGCCGACAGCACCAGCGCGCCGCTCAGCACATACAGGCTGGCCGTGAAGCCGCCCGTGAGCGTCTTGAGCGCGCCCACCATCATCGGCGCCACCAGCCCCGCGCTGCCGCCGATGGTGCTGATGAGCGCAATGCCCGCCGCCGCCGCGCTCCTGGACATGAAGCTGCCGGGAATCGCCCACAGCACGGTGAAGGCGCTCGAAATGCCCATCGACGCCAGCGCCAGGCACAGCACGGCGGCGATGGGGCTCTGCATGAAGAGCGTGGTCAGCGCCAGCCCGGCCGCGCCCGCGAGCGCGCCCAGCGCGAAGTGCCAGCGGCGCTCCTGGTGCCGGTCGGAGTGGCGCCCCACGACGATGTTGGCCGCGATGCCCGCAACGGCGGGAATCACCGAATAGAAGCCGATCTGCAGCACGCTGAGCCCCATCGACTTCAGGATCGTCGGTTGCCAGAACGACAGCGCGTAGATGCCCAGGATGATCAGGAAGGACATGAAGCCGATCAGCCACACGCGCCCGTCGCGCATCGCCGCGCCGAAGGTGTGGCGCCCGGCGCCGCCGTGCGCGGCCTGGTCCTCGGCCAGCAGGTGGGCCACGCGCTGCTTCTCGGCCGCTGAAAGCCACGGCGCCTGCGCCGGGCTGTTCGACAGCGTGCGGAAGGCGATGACGCCCAGCAGCACGCTCGGCAGCCCTTCGAGCAGGAACAGCCATTGCCAGCCGCGCAGCGCCAGCACGCCGTCCAGGTAGGTCATCGTGAGCCCGGCGATCGGCCCCGCGACGATGGGCGCCGCGCCGAAGGCCATGAAGAACAGCGCGGTGGCCTGCGCGCGGCGGCGCGAGGGGAACCACAGCGTCAGGTAGAACAGCACGCCCGGCGCAAAGCCGGCCTCGAACACGCCGATGAGAAAGCGCAGCACGTAGAACTGCGTGGGCGTGGTGGCGAACATCATCGCCGCCGAAGCCAGGCCCCACAGGCCCATGATGCGCAGCAGCGTGGCGCGCACGCCGATCTTCGCGAGCATCAGGTTGCTCGGGATCTCGAACACCGCGTAGCCCAGAAAGAAGATGCCGGCCCCCAGACCGAACACCGCGTCGCTGAAGCCCAGCTGGTCCTTCATCTGCAGCTGCGCGTAGCCGACGTTGGTGCGGTCCAGGTAGTTCAGCACGTAGCAGGCGCACAGCAGCGGCATCAGGCGCCAGGTGATCTTGCGAAAGAGCGCGGCGTCGTCGCGCGCATCGGCCGAGGCCGGCGTGCGCGCGCCGGCGGCGGCGTCGAGGGTGGCGGTGTTCATCGGTGTGTCTCCTTTTCTTGTTGGCTGTGGTGCGTGCGCCGGGCGGATCAGGCCGGCACGAGCGCGCCGAAGCTGGTTTCGCCCCACAGGTGGCTGGTCGGCGCGCCCGGAAACAGCCAGTGCGGCGAGCACTCGGCCGACGGCACGACGTTGCTGAAGCCGTGCAGCGCCGAGGTGCCCGCGAGCGTCTTCTCGAGCACCATCGACAGGTACTGGTCGTTGCTGCTTTCCTGCGTGTTGCCGTTGAGGATCACCTCGGCGCCCGTGGCCTGCGCATAGCGGCGGATGCCGTTGTGGCGCGACTGCAGCGGCGCCCAGCTGTCGGCCGCCACGCCGTTCTCGCTGCTCACGCGCAGGCCGTCGCCCGTGCGGTACACCAGCGAGTGGTTGCCTTCGGTGTGCCCCGGCGTGTGCACCAGCGCGACGCCGGGACCGAGCTGCAGGCTGCCGTCGAAGGCGGCGATGCGTTCGGGCGGAACCCCGTCCAGGCCGTGCGGGCAGTACCACTCGGCCTGCACCGGCAGCAGGCCCTGCACGTTCGCGAGCTCCTGGCGGTGCACCAGCAGCTTCGCGTTCGGCAGCAGGCCCGGTGCGTTGGCGCTGCCGAGCCAGCGGCGCACGTCCTGCGTGTGCAGGTGGTCGTAGGTGATGTGGTCGATCTGTTCGGGCGCCACGCCGCAGCTGGCGAGCGCCTGAAGCACGGTCTGGTAGACCGGCGCGATGGCCTTGTGCAGGAACTTGGGCGTCTGGTCGCTCAGGCGCTTGAAGTAGGGCGTTGCGTTTCCGGCTTCGAAGTCGGCCGGCGTGAAGAGCAGCGTGCGCAGCCGGCCCTCGAAGTCGTCGTACTGGACGAGCACGGTGCGCGCCAGCAGATGCACCATGTGCGGCTTGAGCAGCTGCTGCGAGTACACGCCGGTGAAGGCGAACCACGCGGGGTACGGAATGCGCAGCAGGTTGAAGCTGCGCGCGAAGTGCACGGGCGGCGCATCGAGCAGCCGCTCGCGCAGGGCTTCGGCGCCGTGGCGGATGGCGCGCAGGCGGTCTTGCGGCATGGCGGCGTGGCGCGTGCCGTCGAGTTCGGTGATCTGCGCGAAGCCGGTGGGGTCGGGGTCTCGGGTCATGGGGGTCTCCTGTGTCTGGATGCGTGGGCTGCTTGCTTCGTCGCTCAGTACATCGAGCGCCCTCCGGAGATATCGAACACCGCTCCGGTGCTGAACGAGCACTCGTCCGAAGCCAGCCACGCGGCCATCGCCGCCACCTCGTCGACGTCGACAAAGCGCCCCATCGGCACGCGCGAGAGCAGGGCGGTGCGCAGCTGTTCGCGGTGCTCGGCGGGCACGTCCGCGAAGACGGCCGTGTCGGCCGCCGACGGCGTGATGCAGTTCACCAGCACGCCCGACGAGGCCAGCTCCTTGCCGAGCGACTTGGTCAGCGCGATGAGCCCGGCCTTCGAGGCCGAGTAGGCGGCGTTGAAGCCGTTGCCTTCCTTGCCCGCGACCGAGGCGATGTTGACGATGCGCCCGCGCCGCTGCGCGAGCATCAGCGGCGCGACGGCGCGGCAGCACAGCCAGGCGCCCGTGAGGTTGATGTCGAGCACGTGGCGCCATTGCGCGGGCGTGTGCTCCCACGCGGGCACCGTCGGCCCGAGCACGCCCGCGTTGTTGACGAGCACGTCGACGCGGCCGAAACGCTCCTGCGACTGCGAAGCCGCACAGGCGATCTGGTCTTCGTCGCGCACGTCGACCAACGATGTGACCACGGTGCCCAGCGGCGCCAGTTGCGCCATTGCATCCGCCAGCGTCGCAGCCTCGACATCCCACAGCGCGACGCTCGCGCCGTTCGCGAGGCAGCGCCGCGCGATGGCCAGACCGATGCCGCGCGCGCCGCCGGTCACGATCGCATGGCGTCCTTCGAGTGGCCGGGCGGGCGTGCCGGTCATGCCGTGGCGGCCTCGGCCCGCGGGGCGGTTTGGCCGAGCAGGCCGGCAACCAGCCCGCCCACCATCTCCGGGGGCACGCCCACGAGCAGCTGGCGCAGCATCGTCAGCGTGTCGAAGTACACGCGCTCGCACACCAGCCGGTCGCCCTCGAAGATGAAGAAGGCGTTCATGCGGCAGCGAAAGCTGTTGCCCGTCGGCGGCAGGCCCTTGAGCGGACCGCGGTGCGTGCCGAGCAGCCAGAACTCCACGATCACCGAATCGTCGGCATGGCGCAGCTGGATGATCTCGTGGCGCTGGTCGGGGAAGGCGCGGCGCGTGTCGGTGTAGTACTGGCGCACGTCGGCGATGCCGTCGTGCACCTCGCCGCTGGGAATCAGCTCGTAGTGCGGGTGCGGGAAGGTGCCCAGCACCGCGTCGAAATCCTGCCGCGTCTCGTCGGCGAAATGGTCGAGCACGAGGCGCTCGCGGCGGGCTTGCAGGTCGGTCAGTGTGGTCATCGGGGTGTGCTCCATGCGACAGGGGTGACAGGGGACATCGGGTTGCCGCGAATGCGTCGACCCGGGTGGCCTGCGTACTATCGACAGCCCCTCGACGCCAGACTGTCCGGTGTTGGCAATCGAGGCCCCGGACAAACCCGCGATGCCACGCTCTTCCCCTTCTTCCAGCGCCAGCCCCGCCGAGCCGGACGCGCAGCCTTCGCCCGTGCACAACAGCGACATGCGGCTGGCCGACGACGTGCAGCAGCGCCTGCTCGCGGTGGCGCACCGGCGCACGCTGGTGCGCGGCGAATCGCTGTTCCACAAGGGATCGTCGCCCGACGCGCTGTTCGGCGTGGTCAGCGGCTCGTTGCGCGTGAGCGTGGTCGCGCCGGGCGGGCGCGAGGCGGTGATCGCGATGCTCGAGCCGGGCCACTGGTTCGGCGAGGTCTCGCTGCTGGTGGGGCGCGAGCGCGTCTACGACACCTGCGCGGTCGACACCACCGAGATGGCCGTGGTCGCGGCGGCCGACTTCCACCGGCTGGTGGCCGACCATCCCGATGTGCACATGGCCTTCACCCGGCTCGTGTGCCTGCGGCTGCGCCAGGCGCTGGCCTGGATCGACGACGTGATCCTGATGCCGCTGCCCGTGCGGCTGGCGCACCGGCTGCTCACGCTGGACGCGCGCGCGGTCGCGCCGACGGAGGAAGGGGGCGGCACGCTGCTGGGCGTGTCGCAGGAAGACCTGTCGTTCATGCTCGGCGTGTCGCGCCAGAGCGTGAACCGCCAGCTCAAGCTGTGGGAGGAAGACGGCACGCTGCGCGTGCGCTACCGCAGCATCGAGCTGCTCGACCGCGCGCAGCTGGAGCGGCACGCGGCCACGCCGCGCTGAACGCTGGCGGGGTTCAGTCCATCCGCGCGCCCGAGGCCTTCACCGCCTTGTCCCAGCGCGGCGTTTCCGTCGCGAGGAAGCGTGCGAAGTCCTCGCTGCCCAGGTAGGCCGGGTCCGCACCCTGGCTCACCATGCGCTCGCGCACCTCGGGGCTGGTCAGCACCTGCCTGAACGCATCGCTGAGCTTGGCGACCACGTCCTTGGGCGTGTCCTTCGGCGCAAGGAAGCCGTAGAAGCCCACCACCTCGAAGCCCTTGACGCCCGACTCGATGACGGTCGGCACGTCGGGCAGCGCGGGGTTGCGCTCGCGGCTGGTCACGGCCAGCGCGCGCACCTTGCCCTGCTTGTGATAGTTGGCGGCCTGCGGAATCGATTCGGCCATGAACTGCACCTGCCCACCCATCAGGTCGGTGAAGGCCGGCGCGCTGCCGCGGTAGGGGATGTGCACCATGAAGAGGCCGGTCGCGGTCTTGAACATCTCGGGCACGAGGTGGCTGATGCCGCCGTTGCCCGCCGAGCCGTAGTTGACCTGGCCCGGCCGTGCCTTGGCGTAGTCGATGAACTGCTTGAGGTTCTGCACCGGCAGCTTGGGCGTGACCAGGAGCGCGAGTGGCTGCATCGCGGTGCGCGCGATCGGCACGAAGTCGCGCTGCGTGTTGTAGGGCAACTTGCTGTAGAGCGCGCCGTTGATCACCGCCACGCCGGTGTTGGCCAGCACCAGCGTGTAGCCGTCGGCCGGGCTCTTGGCGACGAAATCGGCACCGACCGAGCCGCCCGCGCCGGGCTTGTAGTCGACGATCAGTGGCTGGCCGAGCACGGCCTGCAGCTTGTCGGTCAACAGGCGCGCATGCTGGTCGAGCGGGCCGCCGGCCGGGAAGCCGATGACGACCTTGATCGGCTTGTCGGGGTAGGCGGCCAGGGCCGCCGTGGTGCCGAACGCACCGAACGCGCCGAGGGCGAAAGAAAGGACCGCCGATGCGGTCCGGGTGGGCTTGCTCATGATCCGTCTCCTTTTTTGTGGAGACGATCATAAGCAGCGCGGTCAGCTGGCCAGCGTGGCCTTCAGCGTGATCTCGGGCACGCTCGCCAGCGCCTTCGACAGCGGGCAACCGGCCTTGGCGGCGGCGGCGATTTCCTGGAACTTCGCTTCGTCGAGGTTCGGCACGGCCGCGTCCAGTTCGAGCTGGATGCGATCGATCTTGAAACCGGCGCCGTCCTTGGCCAGCCGCACGGCGGCCTTGGTGTCGATGCGCGTCGCGGTCAGGCCTGCCGCTTCCAGCGCGAAGGCGAAGGCCATCGTCAGGCAGGCCGCATGGGCCGCGCCGACGATTTCCTCGGGGTTGGTGCCGCGCCGGTCGTCTTCGAAGCGGCTGGCGAAGCCGTAGGGATAGTCCTTGAGGGCGCCGGTCTCGGTGCTGACCAGGCCCTTGCCGGTCTTGCCGGCGCCTTCCCAGTGAACGCTTGCGTGCTTGTCTGCTGCCATGGACATTCCTTCAGTCAGGTGGAGGGTGGATCGGAGGGAGAACCGCAGGTATCGCTCCGAAATCCGCGCCTGTCTGTAGTCGCAGAGCGCATCGCATCGGGGGCCGACGTCAGCCGCCGTGCACGCCCCAGGTGCTGCGCTTGAGCTGGCCCCGGACCTCGCCGCCCGGCCAGGCCTTGGTCGACACGCTGACATACCAGAGGCCGGCCATCAGGTCGGCCATCTGGGCGGACGTCAGCCGGCTCGTGCCGGTCCGCTCGTAACCGGCGCCGGTGCCGTCGTTGCGCGGCTCCCCCTCGCTGGGCAGCGGCAGCTGGATCGCCAGCGGGCCGTTGCTGCCCGTGGCGGCGGGGCCGTAGAAGCCGACGACCGTCGCCGGGCCGCTCAGGCGTGCGGCGTTCACGCGCCATTCGAACACCCCGGTGGCCAGCGTCAGCGTACCGGCCGCCGAGCCGCCGGCCTTGCCCTTGTGCGGCGGGACCACGTCCTCGGTCCCGAGCCAGCAGTCGGCCACGAACCATGTCGGCGGTTCCTTGGACGGCGAGTCCGTCGCGGGGGCCGACATGCCGAACCGGGGGACCCGCGAGCAGCCTGCCGCGGCCAGGGCGGCCAGTGCGGCACCGAAGAGGGCGATGCGGCGGCGCAGGGGAGTGCGGGCGGGGTCAGGCATGGCAGACAGGTACGGGTGAAGCGGAGCCTGCACGATAGCCGATGCGCCTGTGCATGCGCGACGTACGAAGAATGGGCGTCGCCAAGGTGACGCCCCGGGGGCTTCCCCGATGGGAGCGGCGGCCGGTGCGGCTTAGGCTGGCGCATTGCGCCTTTGTCGCACCGCTTTCTTTTCCCTCTCCTTCTTCCTCCTTCGCCTGTTCACAGACCATGCAACCACGCCCGCATTACAAGTTCTGGCCCAAGCGCCTCCCGCATTCGATCACCGTCCCCGCGACCTCGCTGTGGCACAACCTGGCCACCTCGGCGGCGCGCTACCCCGACAAGGCCGCGCTGGTCTTCTTCGGCCGCGTGCTGAGCTACCGCGACGTGGCCGACCAGGTCGAGCGGCTGGCCGGCACGCTGCATGCGCTGGGCGTGCAGCGCGGCGACCGCGTGGTGCTGAACATGCAGAACTGCCCGCAGCTGGTGATCGCGCATTTCGCCATCCTGCGCGCCAACGCCGTCGTGGTGCCGGTCAACCCGATGAACCGGGCCGAAGAGCTCAAGCACTACATCGTCGACCCCGACGCCAAGGTGGCGATCACCACCGGCGACCTCGCGGCCGAGCTGGCCAAGGCCAGCGACGCACTGCCGCCCGAGCAGCGCCTGTCGCACCTCATCGTGAGCCAGTTCACCGACGCCTTCGATGCCGGCGTGACCGGCGACGACGCCCCCGCGCCGGCCTGGGCCGACTGGCTCGGCACGCGCCACCCGCTGCCCGCGCTGGCCGACGGCCAGGTCATGGCGTGGACCGATGCGCTCGCGGCCGGCCACGCGGCGCCCGCGCACGTGGTGGGCGCCAACGACATGGCGCTGCTGCCCTACACCAGCGGCACCACCGGCCTGCCCAAGGGTTGCGTGCACCACCATTCGAGCCTCATGCACAACGCGATGGCCGGCCAGCTCTGGGGCCAGGCGACGTCGGAGGCGGTGGTGCTGGCCGTGGTGCCGATGTTCCACATCACCGGCGTGGTGAGCATGATGCACACCTCGATCCTCGCGGCGGCCACGCTGGTCATCATGCCGCGCTGGGACCGTGACGTGGCGGGCCGGCTCATCTCGCGCTGGAAGGTCACGAGCTGGACCAACATCCCCACCATGGTCATCGACCTCATGGCCAGCCCCAACTTCGCGAGCTACGACCTCACGAGCATGACCCACATCGGCGGCGGCGGCGCCGCCATGCCGCAGGCCGTGGCGCAGCGCCTGCTCGAGCAGTACGGCCTGAAGTACCAGGAAGGCTACGGCCTCACCGAGACCGCCGCGCCCTCGCACACCAACCCCTCGGACCACCCCAAGCAGCAGTGCCTGGGCATTCCGTTCATGAGCACCGACGCGCGCGTGGTCGACCCCGACACGCTGCAGGAGATGCCCATCGGCGAGTCGGGCGAGATCATCATCCACGGCCCCGAGGTGTTCCAGGGCTACTGGAAGCGCCCCGACGCCACCAAGTCCGCTTTTGTCGAGTTCGAGGGCAAGCGCTTCTTCCGCTCGGGCGACATGGGCCGCATGGACGAGGAGGGCTACTTCTTCATCACCGACCGCCTCAAACGCATGATCAACGCGAGCGGCTTCAAGGTGTGGCCGGCCGAGGTCGAGCTGCTGATGTTCCGCCACCCCGCGATCCAGGAGGCCTGCGTCATCTCGACCAAGGACGACTACCGCGGTGAATCGGTCAAGGCCGTGGTGGTGCTGCGCGCCACGCACAAGGACACGACCGAGCAGCAGATCATCGATTGGTGCCGCGAGAACATGGCGGTCTACAAGATTCCGCGCAAGGTGGCGTTCGTCGATGCGCTGCCCAAGAGCGGCAGCGGCAAGGTGATGTGGCGGTTGCTGCAGGAGAAGGAAGGCACCGCGGCCTGATCGTCGCTGTGGGCTACAGCTGGCGCGCGTAGCGCCCCGGCGCCTGGCCCACATGGCGGCTGAAGGCCGTGCTGAAAGTGCTGGCCGAGCTGTAGCCGACGCGCGCGGCCACCTCCGCCGGCGCACAGCCGCCGCGGCGCAGCAGGTCCTTGGCGATCGCCATGCGCCACGCCAGCAGGTATTCCATCGGCGGCAGGCCCACGGCGCGCGAGAAACGCTCGAAGAAGGCCGAGCGCGAGAGCGCGGCCTTGCCGGCGAGTTCTTCCACCGTCCATGAGCGCGCGGGGTCCGCGTGCATGTGCCGCACGGCGGCGGCGAGCCGGCTGTCCGCCAGCGCGCGCAGCAGCCCCGGCGGCGCGCCTTCGCCGGGCGCCGAGCGCAGCGCCTCGATCAGCAGCACCTCGACCAGCCGCCCGAGCACGAGGTCGCGCCCCGGCCGCTGCGCCAGGGACTCTTCGCGCACGAGCTGCACCAGCAGCGACAGCCGCGCGACGCCGCGCATGTGCAGCACCGAAGGCAGCAGCGACACCATCAGGGCGGCGTCGGGTGAGTCGAAGGCGAAGTAACCGCCGAGCATGCGCACGTCGGGCGGGCCGTTCCGGTCGCCGTGGCGAACCTCGCCGTGTGCGTCCTCGCGCGCAGCCTGTTCATGCGGGTCGAGGAACACCGGCGGCGCCGGCGTGCGCCCCGACAGCGTGAAGCCGGGCGTGGCCGGCATCAGCAGGAAGTCGCCGGCGGCCAGCGCCAGCGGCGGCTGGCCGTCGACCGCCAGGATGCACTCGCCCTCGAGCATGGTGCAGAAGCTGGGCTGGCCGAAGGCCGTGTAGCGCACGGCCCAGGCGCCGGCGCCCGCGATCACCTTGGAATACACGGCGCGCGGGCGAAGCAGCGCGATGACCTCGGCCAGGGGATCGGCCATGGCTGGACTCCTGCAAAAGAAATGGCGACGTTCGATGGTAGCAAGTCCGGTCGGTCGTCCCTATCGTTGGGGCTCTTCATCACCCACTTCCAAGGAATCCCATTGAAAACCGCATTCATCACCGGCTGCTCCTCCGGCTACGGCCTGGCCACCGCGCGCCACTTCCACGCCCAGGGCTGGCGCGTCGTCGCCACCATGCGCACGCCGCGCGACGATCTCTTTCCCGACGCGCCGAACCTGCGCGTGCTGCCGCTCGACGTGACGCGGCCCGACAGCATCGCCGCCGCCATCGAGAACGCGGGCCCGATCGACGTGCTCGTGAACAACGCCGGCGTCGGTCTCTTCGGCGCCTTCGAGGCCACGCCCATGGCCACCGTGCGCGAGGTGTTCGAGACCAACACCTTCGGCATGATGGCCATGGCGCAGGCCGTGCTGCCGCAGTTCCGGGCGCGGCGCTCGGGGCTGCTGGTCAACGTCACCTCGTCCGTCACGCTCGCGCCGATGCCGCTGGTGGCCGCGTACACCGCGAGCAAGACCGCCATCGAGGGCTTCACCGCTTCGCTCGCGTTCGAGCTGGCGGCGTTCGACGTGCGCGTGAAGCTGGTCGAGCCGGGTTACGGGCCCGGCACGCGGTTCACCGAGAACGGGGCGCAGCGCATGCAAGGCCTGATCCCGCCGGACTACGCGCCGCTGGCGCAGGGCGTCTTCGCGGCGCTGGGCAACCCCACGGCCGTGACCACGGCCGCCGACGTGGCCGAGGCCGTCTGGCGCGCCGCGAACGACTCGGATGCGACGCTGCGCTATCCGGCGGGCGCGGACGCGGTGGCGCTCGCGGCAGCCCGGCCGGCCTGAGCCACGCTGTCCGCAAGCGCGGCCAGGGCGGCACTGCGGCCTTTTTGCTTAAAATGAGAATAATTCTTATTTGTAGGCGGAGCCCCCGCCGCCGTGCCGCCCGCCATGTCCGCTGCCGAAGCCGCCTTCCAGCAAGTCCACACCCTCTACAGCGACCACCACGGCTGGCTGCAGTCGTGGCTGCGCAAGAAGCTCGGCAACTCGTGCGACGCGGCCGACCTGGCGCAGGACACCTTCGCGCGGCTGCTGACGGCGCGCAACCCCGAGGTCATCGTGCAGCCACGCGCCTACCTCACGAGCGTGGCCAAGAACATCCTCGTGAACTGGTACCAGCGCCAGGCGCTGGAGCGGGCCTACCTCGAGGCGCTGGCCGTCATGCCCGAGCCCGAGGCGCCGTCGCCCGAGCAGCGGCTGGTGATCCTGCAGACGCTGCACGAGATCGACGCGATGCTCGACGCCCTCAAGCCGCTCGCACGACGGGCCTTCCTGCTGTCGCAGCTCGACGGCATGAAGTACGAGGACATCGCGCGCGAGCTGGGCGTGTCGCTGGTCACGGTCAAGCGCTACATGCAGCAGGGCTTCCGGGGCTGCCTGGCGGTGATGGCATGAGCGCCGCGCCGGGCCGCCCCAAGCAAGCTCGCGCCGAAGTGCGAAGCACGAAGGCATTCTGATGAGCGCGATGAATTTCGAAACGTCAGCACTTGCGCCTCGCGTGCTCGACGAAGCCGCCGAATGGCTGATGCGGCTGCACGACAGCGCCGTCACCGACGAAGACCGCCGCGCCTGCGAGCGCTGGCGCCAGAGCCACCCCGACCACGCCCGCGCCTGGGCGCGCGCCGAGCAGCTGATGAACAAGCTCGGCGGCCTGCCGCCGGCGCTGGCGATGTCGTCGCTCGCGCGGCCCGCGCGCGGCAACGCGAACAACCGCCGCGCCACCCTCGGTCGGCTGGCCGCGCTGCTGGCGGCCGTGCCCGCCGGCTGGCTCGGCTGGCAGGTGGTCGAGACGGCCGGCGAGCGCGGCTGGATGGCCGGGCACCGCACCGCCACCGGCGAGCGCCGCGAACTGCGGCTGGCCGACGGCAGCCGCCTCACGCTCAACACCGCCAGCGCGGTCGATGTGCACTTCGACGGCACGCAGCGCCGCGTGGTGCTGCAGGCGGGCGAGATCTTCATCGCCACCGCGCCCGACCCCGCCGCCGCGCACCGCCCGTTCCGCGTGGCCAGCGCCGGCGGCACGCTGGAGGCCCTGGGCACGCGCTTCAGCGTGCGCAAGGAGGCGGGCGGCGCCACCCACATCGCCGTGCTCGAAGGCGCGGTGCGCATCACGCCCGAGCGCGCCGCCGCGCGCGTGCTGCCGGCGGGGCAGCAGGCCCGCTTCACGGCCGACGGCATCGACGACTTCCGTCCGGCGGACGCCTCGGTGCTGGCCTGGACGCAGGGCATGCTGCTGGCCGACGGCATGCGGCTGGCCGACTTCGCCGCCGAGCTGTCGCGCTACCGCCCCGGGCTGCTGCAGTGCGACGCGGCGGTGGCCGAGCTGCGCGTCTCGGGCGCCTTTCCACTGGCCGACACCGACGGCGTGCTGCGCATGCTGGTGTCGACCTACCCGGTGGATGCGGCCACGCGCCTGCGCGGCTACTGGGTCACGCTGGTGCCGCGTGCGGCATCTGAAGAAGGCGCGGCGGGCGCTTCGAAAAATATTTCGATCCGGGGGTGAGACTTTTTTTCGTTTCGGCTGGCAAGGAGGGTGAAGAACCCACCGTTGCCCAACCGAAAGGCCCGTCTCCATGTCCGCATCCCGCCCGTCCGCCTTGCGCCCGTTCGCAGAGCGCCGCCTGAACACCGTCCTTCGCCATGCCCTGGTGGCGCTCGCCCTCGGCGGCCTGGCCGGCGCAGGAGGGCCGGCTTTCGCGCAGGCGTCGTCGTCCTCGCTCGACGCCGCGGCGTCCCGCGCGTACGACATTCCCGCCGGCCCGCTGGGCCGCACGCTGGCCGCCTTCGCGGCCGGCAACGGCATCGCGCTGTCGTTCGACCCCGCGCTCACGCAGGGGCGAAGCAGCCCCGCGGTGGCGGGCCGCTACACCGCGCGCGAAGCCATCGAGCGCCTGCTTGCGGGCAGCGGCCTGCAGGTGGTGGCGCGCACCGACGGCAGCTACACGCTGCACCGCCGCGAGGCCGGCGTGCCTGTTGCAGGGCAGGGCGGCATCGACACGCTCTCGCCCGTCACCGTCACGGCCGAGGCCGACCGTAGCGGCATCACCGAGGGCACCGGCGCCTACACCACGCGCGCCACGGCGGCGGCCACGGGGCTCGCGCTCTCGCCGCGCGAGACGCCGCAGTCGGTCACCGTCATCACGCGCCAGCAGATCGAGGACCAGAACCTGCTGTCGCTCGGCCAGGCCATGCAGAGCGTGCCCGGCGTGTTCTCGGTGAGCTCCGACAGCGACCGCACCGACCTGTACGCGCGCGGTTTCTACATCGACAACTACCAGTACGACGGCGTGCCGACCACCGTCACCACCGATTTCTTCGGCGCTTCCACCAACGACCCGGTGCTGTACGACCGCATCGAGGTCGTGCGCGGCTCGACGGGGCTGCTCACCGGCGCGGGCAACCCCTCGGCCTCGGTGAACCTGGTGCGCAAGCACGCCGACAGCAAGGTGTTCGCCGGCAACGCATCGCTCGCGCTGGGTTCGTGGAACCTGCGCCGCGGCACGGTCGACCTGCAGACCCCGGTGACGAAAGACGGCCGCGTGCGCGCCCGCCTCATCGGCATGACGGAAGACCGCGATTCCTTCATCGACATGTACCACGGCCGCAAGCACGTGCTGTACGGCGTGGTCGATGCCGACCTCACGCCGAACACCACGCTGAGCGTGGGCATCGAGTCGCAGGCCACGCGGCCCACCTCGTCGACCTGGGGCGGCCTGCCGCTGACCTTCAGCGACGGCACGGCCACGCGCTGGGACCGCTCCAAGACCGTCGGCACGCCGTGGACCCACTGGGACACGACCACCACCACCGCCTTCGCGAACCTCACGCACCAGTTCGACAACGGCTGGAAGCTCAAGGCCAACGGCTCGCATCGGCAGAGCAAGCAGAACGCCAAGCTGCTGTACCTGTACGGCGACCTCGACCGCCTCACCGGCACCGGCCTGGGCTCGCTGCCCGGCTACTTCGAGCACCAGTTCCGCCAGAACAGCCTCGACCTGCAGGCCACCGGCCCGTTCAAGTTGCTGGGGCGCACGCACGAACTCGTGGTGGGCGTCAGCAACAGCCAGTCGCGCTATGTGGAGGCGAGCCATCCGCGCACCAGCCCGCTGCCCGACACCGGCAACTTCTACGACTGGAACGCCGCGTCGTACCCCGAGCCGGGCTGGGACCCGCTGAAGGTCTCGGCCATCACCAAGACGCGCCAGACCGGCTACTACGGCGCCGCGCGCCTGTCGCTGGCCGATTCGCTCAAGCTCATCGTGGGCGGGCGCCAGAACAGCTGGCGCTCCACGCGCCTGACCGCCGACGCCCCGGCCACGCGCAAGCACGAGGTGTTCACGCCCTACGCGGGCCTGGTGTACGACCTGGGCGAGAACTACTCGGTGTACGCGAGCTACACCGACATCTTCCAGCCGCAGAGCTACCGCGATGCCAGCGGCGCGTACCTCGACCCGGTGACCGGCAAGAGCTACGAGATCGGCCTCAAGGGCGAGCACCTGAACGGCAAGCTCAACACCTCCATCGCCGTCTTCCGCGCCGAGCAGGAGAACGTGGCGCAACGTGACGGCACCAAGCTCGTGCCCAACTCGAGCGAAGGCGCCTACTACGGCGCGCGCGGCGTGACCAGCAAGGGCATCGAGCTGCAGGTGTCGGGCGAACTGGCCCCGGGCTGGCAGCTGAACGCGGGCATCGCGCGCACGCTGGGCCGCGAAGGCAACGGCAACCGCATCAACACCGCCATGCCGACCACGCAGGCCACGCTCTTCACCACCTACCGGCTGCCCGGCGCGTGGCACCGGCTCACTTTGGGCGGCGGCGTCAACTGGCAGAACCGCACCTACTACGCGTACAGCGTGGGCGATGTCGACCTGCGCTACCAGCAGGGCTCGCGCGCGGTCGTGAGCCTGATGGCGCGCTACGCCTTCACGCCCAAGCTGGCGCTGCAGCTGAACATCGAGAACCTGTTCGACAAGAAGTACTACAGCAACATCGACGGGCAGGCCTACTTCGGCACGCCGCGCAACGCGGTGGCGACGCTGAGCTACGCGTTCTGAGCGGGAAAGAGCGGGGGGCATGACCCTTTTTTCGTTCTCGTTTGTCATGTAGGGGAGGGGCGCATGTCCGCGCCCCGTTTTCCGGTCCCCGATGAACACCCGCACCTCCTCCTTTTCTCCCGCCCTGCGGCTGCTGTCCCGCGTCGCGGCCGCCGTGTTCGGCGGCTACGCGCTGGCCTCGGCCGCCGCCGTCTTCCTGGCCGCCGTGCTGCCGGCCGGCCCCGCCGAGGCCGCGCTCGGGGGCATGCAGTTCAGCTTCGCGGTCTACACCGTCGCCGTGATCTGGGCCTTTGCGCCCGTGTCGCTGCCGCGCGCCTGGGCCGGCCTGCTGCTGCCGGCCGTGGTGCTGGCCGGGCTCGGCCTGGCCTTGCGCGGCGCGGGAGGCGGCGCATGAGCACGAAGACAACCAAGGCGCCGTCGCAGGGCGGCTTCCGCCAGGCCCAGGCCTGGCTGCACACCTGGTGCGGCCTGTGGTTCTCGTGGCTGCTGTTCGCGGTGTTCCTCACCGGCACGCTGGCCGTGTTCGACGAGCCCATCACCCACTGGATGACGCCGGAGCACCACGCCGAGGAAGCCGCCGCTGCAGCCAAGAAGGAGAAGGGCGAGCCCACGGCCGACCGCGCGCAGCGCCTGGCCTGGGGCATGGCCTACATGGCCGAGCACCACCCGGGCGCCTCGATGTGGGAGCTGTGGCCTTCGGACGCGCAAGGCGGTGGCGAGCTGCGCGTGTTCTGGTTCGACGCCAACCGCCAGTACGCGGGCGTCGCGCTCGACCCCGCCACCGGCAAGCCGCTGAAGGAAGACGGCGGTCACGCGGCGCGCGCCACGCTCGGCGGCCACCACTTCGTCGACTTCCACTACGAGCTGCACGCCGGCACCGTCGGCCTGTGGATCGTCGGCATCGCCGCGATGGCGATGCTGGTGGCGCTGGTGTCGGGCGTCATCACGCACAAGCGCATCTTCAAGGACTTCTTCACCTTCCGGCCCAAGAAAGGCCAGCGCAGCTGGCTCGACGCGCACAACGCGGTGGCGGTGCTGACCTTGCCCTTCCAGTTCATGATCGCCTACACAGGCCTCGTGATCTCGGGCACCAGCTTCATGCCGGCCCCCAAGGTCTTGCACTACGGCACGGGCCCGCAGGCGCAGGTGCGTTTCGTCTCCGAACTGGGCGACAGCGACAAGCCCGCCGCCACCGGCCGCGCGATGCCCGTGCCCGTGCTCGAACCCTTCGCGGCACGCGGCCAGGAGCGCATGGGCCAGCCGGTGCGCGCGGTCGTCATCGACCACCCGGGCGACGCGGCTGCGCGCATCGGCGTGTACGGATGGAACGGCGACGACGAATCCGCGCGCCGGCTCAGCGCCACCACCGGCATGGTGCAGTTCTCGGCCGCCACCGGCGAGGTGCAGCGCGTGCGTCTGCCGGGCGCCGCGGATGGCGGCGCAGCCATGCTTGCGCAGTCGGCCATGGGCGGGCTGCACATGGTGACCTTCGGCGGCTGGCCGATGAAGTGGCTCTACTTTTTATGCGGGCTCGCGGGCACCGCGATGATGGGTTCGGGCGCCGTGCTGTTCATCGTGAAGCGCCGGCAGAAGCATCTGGGCGAGTTCGGCGGCGTGACGGCGCGGGTCTACCGGCTGGTCGAGGCGCTGAACGTCGCGGCCATCGCCGGCCTGGCGATCGCCTGCGTGGGCTACCTGTGGGCCAACCGGCTGGTGCCGGTGGGCATCGGGCACCGCGCGGACCGCGAACTGCAGGTCTTCTTCGCGCTGTGGGCGCTGGCGCTGGTGCATGCCTTCGTGCGCTCGCCGGCGCGCGCGTGGCGCGAGCAGCTCGGTGCGCTGGCCGCGCTGTGCCTGCTGCTGCCGCTGCTCAACTTCGTGACCACGGGCGATCACTTGCTGGCGCAGTTGCTGCGCAGTGATTGGGAAAGCCTTGGGGTCGAACTGGGCGTGGTGGCCTTCGGCCTTGCGGCGCTGGGCGCGCTGCGTCATCTGCGGCGAAAGGCGGCGCGATGACGACGGCATGGGCTTCGTTGCTTGGCCTTGCGCTGGCGTATGCGGGCATGTCGTGCCTGAGCTTTGCCATGGACCGGCACCACGAACAGCTGACGCGCGGACGCGAAGTGCCCGCGCGCCGGCGCACGGGCTTGCGCGTGATCGGCGCGTTGCTGCTCGTCGCCGCCGTCGTGCCCTGCGTGATGGCGTGGGGCCCGACGGTCGGGACGGTCGCGTGGCTGGGCTTCCTGTCGGCGGGTGCGTTGCCGGTGGCCTTGCTGTTGCCGTACCGCCCACGCGCCGTGGCGTGGGGCGCCGGCGCTGCCGCCGTGGCCGGTGGTGCGGGGCTGGCGCCGGTGCTGGTGGCGCTGCTGCGCTGAGTCGCGCGGCGCCCGCCGTCAGTCCACCTTGATGGCTGCGGCCTTGACCACCTGCTGCGCCTTCGCGGTCTCGTCGGCGATGAACTTGTTGAACTGCGCGGAGGGCATGGTGAAGGGCTCGGCGCCGAGCTTCTCCAGCCGTTCCTTCAGTTCGGGCGAGACCATGATCTTCGCGACCTCGGCCTGCAGCCGCTCCACCACGGGCTGCGGCGTCCTGGCGGGCGCGAACAGGCCCACCCAGAACAGGTAGGCCGAGCCCGGCACGCCGGCCTCCACGGTGGTGGGTGCATCGGGCAGGGCGGACGAGCGACCGGCGGTGCCCACGGCCAGCGCCTTGAGCTTGCCGCTCTTGATCAGCGGCAGCGTCGACACCATCGGCGCGAAGAACCAGTCGACGCGCCCGGCCATCACCTCGGTCATGGCTTCGGGCGTGCCGCGAAAGGGCACATGCTGCGCATCGACGCCGGCCGCGAGGCGGAACACCTCCGCGTTCATGTGCGTGGCGGAGCCGTTGCCCGCGGAGCCGTAGTTCAGCCCGCCGGGTTTGGCCTTCGCCTTGGCCACGAGGTCTTTCACGTCGGCGAAGTGCGAAGGCGCGGTCACCAGCACGTTGGGCAGGCTGGCCATCGGCGTGACGCCCGTGAAGTCCTTCAGCGTGTCGTACGACAGGCCCTTGTAGATCCACGGGTTCACGAGGTGGCCGGCCGAATGCACCAGCAGCGTGTAGCCGTCGGCCGGCGCCTTGGCGGTGATGGCCGCGCCCAGCGTGCCGCCCGCGCCGGGGCGGTTGTCGACGATCACGCTGGTGCCCAGCGCGGGCCCGAGCTTCTCGGCGACCAGGCGCGCGACGATGTCGGTGCCGCTGCCCGCCGTGAAGGGCACGACCAGCTTGACCGGTTGCGTGCCCGGCCAGGCGCCTTGTGCATGCGCGCCGCCGAGCGTGCAGGCCGCGAGTGCCGCAGCGATCGTGAGCGCCTGTCGGCGGCTCCAGGGGAGTGTCTTCTTCATGCGTCTTGTCTCCGTTGATTTGTTGGTGCGAGCGATGAATGACTGACTGGGAAAGGAGCGCGTCAGGCGGGCGGTGCGTTCGCCATCACCAGCGCCACCAGCACCGGGCGGTTGCCGCGGTTCTCGAGCTGGCGCTTCTCGCCGGGCGCGAAGCGGCAGCTGTCGTAGGGCAGCAGCACGTCTTCCTGGTGCGCGCCGTCGAGTTCACCGACGACGTGCAGCTCGCCCTCGAGCACGAGGTAGAGCTTTTCCATCGGCGAGCCGTCCAGCCCGGTGCGGCCGCCGGGCAGGATCTGGCTCATGCCCATCCACATCTGCGTCGAGGGGCCGGCCTCCTTGCCTTGCAGGCGCAGGCAGCGCATGTCGAAGTGGTTGGGCGCCTCGTAGTGCGGCGCCTCGCTGAAACGGGTCACATGCATGGTGGGTGTCCTCGGGGGTCAGGGGCGCAGCACGACGCGGTCGGTGCTGCCCGACAGCACCAGCCGGTAGGCATCGATCGCTTCGTCGAGCGCGAAGTGGCGTGCCACGGGAAAGGGTTTCAGCGTGCCGCGCTCGAAGCCTTCGCGCATCGCGTCGAGTTGCGCGGTGGAGGCCACGCAGTCCATCGCCAGCGAGTCGATGCCCACGTAGGTGTGCATGCCGCGGTAGAACGCGAAGATGTCGAAGGGCACCGCGCGGTCGTGCGTGGCGATGAAGATCTGCGTGGCCCCCTTGGCCATCGCCTTGTTGGCGGCCTCGAAGTAGGCGCTGCCCACGGTGTTGTAGACGATGTGCGCGCCGCGCCCGTCGGTGAGCTCGCGCACCTGCGCGCCCACGTCGGCGTGGTGGCGCGCGTCGACCACGTCGACCGGCGCGCTCGCGAACCCCGCGAAGGGCCCGGGGCCGCGCTGCACCGCGATCACGCGCGCGCCGGCCTGCGCGGCCAGCTGCACCGCCGCCTGCCCGACCTTGCCGTTGGCGCCCAGCACCAGCACCGTCTGGCCCGCCTGCGGCATGCCGCTGCGCCGGAAGCCCTCGTAGGCCGTGACGAAGGGCACGCCCACCGCGCCGGCCTCGTCCATCGAGATGCCCTTCGGCTTGGCGCGCAGGGCCGCCTCGGGCAGCACGAGGTAGCGCGCATGCGAGCCGTCGCGCGTGATGCCGACGTCGCCGCCCGAGCCGTAGACCTCGCGGCCGATCCATTCCGAAGGGCCGCTCACCACGGTGCCCGCGAAGTCGCGCCCCGGCGTGCGCGGCCAGGCGGCCTGCGGCATGAGGCCCAGCGCGGCCTTCACGTCGCTCGGGTTCACGGCGGCGGCCATCACGTGCACCACGGCATGGCCGGGCGGCGCCACGGGTTCGGGCTGCGGCGCGGCCTCCAGGTGCAGCGCCTCGAGGTTGGCGGCCTTGCCGTTCACGCGCAGGGCGCGCGGTTCATGAAGGATGGCGCTCATCGTGCAGCTCCCTGAACGGTGCGGGTGTCGGCCAGCCCCAGCATCGCGCGGGCCTCGCGCGGGTTGGCGACGTCGCCGCCCAGGCTGCGCAGGATGTCGCGCGCCTTCGCCACGAGCTGCGCGTTGCTTTCGGCCAGCACGCCCTTCTCGAGGTAGATGTTGTCTTCCATGCCCACGCGCACGTGGCCGCCCAGCAGCCACGACTGCGCGACGATCGGGAACTCCGTGCGGCCGATGCCGAAGGCGCTCCAGAAGGCGCCGCGCGGCAGCAGGTTGCGCGCATAGAGCAGCGTCTCGGGCGTGGGCGCGAAGCCGTACTTCACGCCGAGCACGAAGGTCCACATGGCGGGCCCGTCGAGCGTGCCGTCGGCGATGAGGTCCAGCGCCAGGTGGATGTCGCCCGAGTCGAAGATCTCCAGCTCGGGCTTCACGCCGGCCTCGCGCATCACCTTCGCCATGCGGCGCACGTTCTTCGGTGTGTTGATCACCACGTCGGGGCCGGAGTTCATGGTGTTGAGGTCGAGCGAGCACACGTCGGGCCGGATCAGCGCGATGTGCTCCACGCGCTTCTCGGGCGGCAGCAGCGTGGTGCCGGGCGCGGCGATCTTCGGGTCGTTCTCGCTGGGAATGAAGCGCCCGCCCAGCCCGGTCGTGAGGTTCACGATCAGCTCGCGGTTCTCGCGGCGGATGCGATCGACCACCTCGCGGTACAGATCGACCTCCATCGAGGGCTTGCCCGTCTCGGGGTGGCGCACGTGGATGTGCACCTGCGCCGCGCCGGCTTCGGCGGCGGCCAGGCATTCGTCGGCGATCTGCACCGGCGTGATCGGCAGGTGCGGCGTCTGCTCGGGCCTCACGAGGTTGCCCGTGACGGCGCAGGTGATGAGCGTCTTGGCGTTGTTCACAGGTGGCGCCCTCCGTCGACCACGATGCGCGTGCCGGTGACGAAGCGCAGCGTGGTGGCCAGCGCTTCCACGGTGGCCGCCACGTCGTCGGGTTTGCCGATGCGCCCCAGCGGCGTGGTGCTGGCCATCTTGTCGGCGAACTCCGCGCCGCGTCCGGGCACGAAGCCCGACTCGACCGCGCCTGGCGACACCGACACCACGCGCACCGCCGGCGCCAGCGCCTTGGCCAGCGCGTCGCCCACCACGTCGAGCCCGGCCTTGGCCGCGACGTACGCGAGGTTGCTGCCCACGCCCGTGAAGCCGGCGATGGACGAGATGTTGACCACCAGCCCGTCGCCGGTGGCCTTGAGCATCGGCGCGAAGGCGCGGATGGTGGCGAACACGCCGCGGAAGTTGGCGCGCAGCAGGTCGTCGATGAGTTCGTCGGTCAGCGCGTCGAGGTCGCCGGCCGGCACGGGCTGCGTGTGGCCCGCGCTGTTGACCAGGATGTCGCAGCGCCCGTGCGCGGCCTTCACCTCGGCGGCGGCGGCCTGCAGGCTCGGCGTATCGACGATGTCGGCGCGGATCGCGCCGTGGCGCTGGCCGCTGTCCGAGGGCAGGGCGGCGGCGCGCGCGGCGGCGTTGTCGTCGCCACCGCGGTGCAGCAGCACGCAGGTGGCGCCCAGCGCGGCCAGCCGCGTGGCCGTGGCGTAGCCGATGGCGCCGAGGCCGCCGGTGATGACGGCGATCTTGCCGTGGAGTCGGGATTGGGGATCGAAGCTCATGGGATGAAGGGAAGTTGCGGAATCAGGGGATCGGTGGGCGGGGGAACTTCATCTCGCCGGGTTCGAGCTGGAAGTCGTACTGCAGCGTGGCGCTACCGCCGTCGGGCGCGAGCGCGAAGCGGCCGATGAGCTGGCGCGTCACGCCGAAGGTCGGGTCGCTCTCCAGGTTCTCGTCGTCGTCGGCGAACACCTGCGTGACCAGCACCTTGTGGCCCGGCTTGCTCAGCATGAAGTGCAGGTGCGCGGGCCGGTTGGGGTGGCGTTGCTGCGCGCGCAGCAGCACGCCGCACGGCCCGTCGGTAGGCACCGGGTAGCCGGCGGGGCGCACGCTGCGGAAATGAAAGCGGCCCTCGGCATCGGTGGTGAAGCGCCCGCGCAGGTTCATGTCGTCCTGCTCCGGGTCCTGGTTCTCGTAGAGCCCGACCGGCGAGGCCTGCCACACGTCGACCGTGACGCCGGCCATCGGTTGCCCGCCCAGGTCGCGCACCGTGCCCGTCACCTCCAGCGGCGTGCCGGGCGTGCCCGAGCGCGCAATGCTTTCGCCCGCCGCGCAGGCCGGCGAGTTGGCGCGCCAGAAGGGGCCCAGCAGGGCGGCCGGCGATTCGCCGTGCGGGTCCTGGT
This sequence comes from Variovorax sp. V35, assembly GCF_041154465.1. Lineage (NCBI taxonomy): Bacteria > Pseudomonadati > Pseudomonadota > Betaproteobacteria > Burkholderiales > Comamonadaceae > Variovorax > Variovorax sp. V35. The sequence goes on along the minus strand of NZ_AP028666.1, from coordinate 5,170,264 downwards.
TGTTCTGCAGCGCCACCACGGTCGACACGCCCAGGATGTCGGCCGCCAGCACCACCTCGTTCTTGGTCTCGCCCGTGGCGTGGCCGATGGCGACGATGAATTCGAGCGCCTGCTCGAACTCCTCCTCGGTCAGCTTCACCTCCTGGACGAAGGCGTGCAGGTGGCGCGTGAGCGCGTCCATCACGGTGCGCAGGCGCGGGTCGGGGGTGCGTTGCATGGCGTCGAGCGCAAAGCCGAGCACCGAATCGGGGGAGGTGGCAATGTTCATCTGCAATCCTTGCAATCGTTTGCATGATCTTAAGGCAGATTCCCAAAAAGTAAAATGGCGGGTATCCGAGATGCCAGAATGGGAATTCGCCAGCCGTGGCGCACCGGATGCCCAACAATCGTTTGCACCAATGAGCACCCATCCCCCTTCCAGCCCCGTCACCATCCGCGACGTCGCCCGTGCCGCCGGGGTGCATGTGTCGACCGTGTCGCGCGCGCTCAGCCCCGAGAAGCGCTCGCTGATCAGCGACGAGGTGCTGCGCGTGGTCGAGGAAGCCGCGCAGCGCCTGGGCTACCGGCCCAACCGCGCGGCCTCGGCGCTGCGCACGGGGCGCACCCACACCATCGGCGTGCTGGTGCCCGACATCACGAACGCGGTGTTCCCGCCGATCCTGCAGGGCATCGAGGCCAGCGCGGCCGCGCGCGGCTACTTCGTGTTCGTCACCAACGTGGTCGACCCGGCGCTGGCGCGGCCGGTGCTCGAGCGCATGCTGGCGCAGCGCGTGGACGGCGTGATCCTGGCCACCGCCACGCGCGACGACCCGCTGGTCGACTTCGTCGCCAAGGCGGGCATGACCGCGGTGCTGGTCAACCGCGCCGACGAGACCGGCCGCCTGCCCGCCGTGGTGAGCGACGACCGGCTGGCGATGAAGCTCGCGGTCGATCACCTCGTGGGCCTGGGCCACAAGCGCATCGCGCATCTGGCGGGGCCGCAGACCATCCCCACCGGCGTGGGCCGCCTGCTGGGCGTGGAGCAGGCGCTGCGCGACCACCGCATGAAACCGGCGCGCATCGTCGAGTGCGCCAGCTACAGCCGCGAAGCGGGCGCGGCCGCGATGAAGCAGATGCTCGCGGCCGGCGCCGCGCCGCAGGCCGTGGTCTGCTGCAACGACCTCGTGGCACTGGGCGCCTACGACGCGCTGCGCGAGGCCGGCCTGCGCGTGCCGAAAGACATCTCCATCACCGGCCACAACGACATGCCGCTGGTCGACATGGTCGATCCGCCGCTCACCACCATCCGGCTGCCGCACCGCGAACTCGGCTGGCGCGCGGCCGAGATGCTGTTCGCCGAAATCGATGGGCAGGCGCTCTCGGCCTCCACCGTGGTGCTGCGCCCGGAGCTGGTGGTGCGCAAGTCGACGGCCGCGCCGGCCGCGCGCTGAACGAAGACGAAAACAAATGCATCCGCAGGGCGAAGCGCGCACTTCGCGCCGAGAATCGTCGGCCATTCCCGGCCCCGTGTTCCGCTTCCTTCTTGCATGCGCTTTCGTCCCGTCTTCCTGCTCCTTTCCCTCGGCCTTTCCCTCCCGCTGCTGACCCACGCTGCGTCGCCGCGCACCTGCCTCGTCGTGGGCGTGAGCGACGGCGACACGCTCACCGCGCGCTGCGGCCGCAGCGGCGCCTACGAGCAGGTCAAGGTGCGCATCGCCGCCATCGACGCGCCCGAGAAGGCGCAGCCCTACGGCCAGCGCAGCCGCCAGGCGCTGAGCCGCCTGTGCTACGCCGAGAAGGCCGTCATCACCGAGCGCGACACCGACCGCTACGGCCGCACCGTGGCCGACGTGCGATGCAACGGCGAAGACGCCGGCCGCCGCCTGGTGGCCGAGGGCTGGGCCTGGGTGTACGACTACCACGGCATCGCGAAGAAGCGCGGCGGCGACCTGTTCCGCCTCGAAGCCGCGGCGCGTGCGCAGCACATCGGCCTGTGGGCCGACACCGCGCCGACGCCGCCGTGGGACTGGCGCCGCGAACGCCGGGAGCAGCCGCGCGGCAACAACAACCACGGCGGCTCGCGGCCCTGGGGCGACGTGCGCTTCGAACCCCTGTCATGACGGCTTCATGGGCGCGCGGGAGCATCGCAGGCTCCCACGATTCCCACGGACCCCCAGGACATGGCCAAAGACTTCGCGCGCATGGAGGACTCGAACCCCTCCGGCAATCCCACCGTCCACGACGTGTCCGATCCGCAGCGGCGGGTCTTCGTGCGCGGCGGCCTGGCGGCGGCCGTGGCGGGCCTGTTCGGTCCGCTGGCCGGCTGTGCCAGCACGGGCAGCGGCGGTAGCAGCAACGCAGTGAGCGGCCTGGGCCGCGCCATCGGTTTCAAGAGCGTGCCCATGGCGGCGGTCGACCAGGTCGTCGTGCCCGAGGGCTACCGCACGCAGGTGCTGTACCGCTGGGGCGACCCCACCGGCATCGCGGGCCGCATGCCCGCCTTCAAGACCGACGCTTCCGACACCGCCGACGACCAGGCGCTGCAGGCTGGCATGCACCACGACGGCATGGCCTTCTTTCCGCTGGACGGATCGAACCGCGGCCTGCTGGTGCTGAACCACGAGTACGTGGACGACGGCCTGCTGCACACCGACGGCATGAAGACCTGGAGCGCCGCGAAGGTGCGCAAGTCGATGCACGCGCACGGCGTGTCGGTGATCGAGCTGCAGCGCGACGGCGCGGCCTGGCAGCAGGTGCTGCCTTCGCGTTTCGCGCGCCGCATCACCGCGCTCACGCCGATGACGCTCACCGGCCCCGCGGCCGGCCACCCGATGCTGCGCACCGCGGGCGATCCCTCGGGCACGCAGGTGCTCGGCACCTTCAACAACTGCGCCAACGGCCAGACGCCGTGGGGCACCTACCTGACCTGCGAGGAAAACTTCGCCGACTACTTCGAAGGCACGGCCACGCCCGACGCGCACCAGAAGCGTTGGGGCCTCAAGAAGGGCAACGGCGCCAAGTACCGCTGGCATGAGCACGAAGAGCGCTTCGACGTGGCCAAGCACCCGAACGAATCGAACCGCTACGGCTGGGTGGTCGAGATCGATCCGCAAGACCCGGGCTCGACGCCGCGCAAGCGCACCGCACTGGGCCGCGCCGCGCACGAAGGCGCCGCCGTGGCACTCACCGACGATGGCCGCGCCGTGGTCTACATGGGCGAGGACTCGCGCTTCGAGTACATCTACAAGTTCGTGAGCCGCGACAAGGTCCGCCCCGGCGGCGCCGCCGCCAACCGCGACCTGCTCGACCACGGCACGCTGTACGTGGGCCGCTTCGACGTCGACGGCACGGGTGAATGGCTGCCGCTGGAGCAAGGCAAGGGCGGGCTCGTGGCCGACAAGGGCTTCGCCACGCAGGGCGACGTGCTCATCAAGTCGCGCCAGGCCAGCGACATCCTCGGTGCCACGAAGATGGACCGCCCCGAGTGGACCACCGTCGATCCGCTGACGAAGGAGGTCTACTGCACGCTCACCAACAACAGCAACCGCGGCGCGCCGGGCCAGCCCTTCATGGACGCGGCCAACCCGCGTTCCAACAACACGATGGGCCAGATCATTCGCTGGAAGGAAAGCGGCGACCTCGACGCCACGAAGTTCGCGTGGAACCACCTCGTGCTCGCGGGCGACCCGAAGCAGACGCGCTACGAAGCGCAGGGCAACGTCAAGGGCGACGCCTTCGGCAGCCCCGACGGCCTGATGGTCGATGCGCGCGGCGTGCTGTGGATCCAGACCGACGTGTCGACCTCCACGCTGGGCAAGGGCGACTACACGAACCTGCCGAACAACCAGATGCTGGCCTGCGATCCGACGAAGGGCGAGATCCGCCGCTTCCTGCTCGGCCCGGCCGGCTGCGAGATCACCGGCCTCTCGGCCACGCCTGACCTGCGCACGCTGTTCATCAACATCCAGCACCCGGGCGAGCCGGCCAACGAGCGCAGCGACCCCGAGCGCCCGCTCGCGGTGTCGAAGTGGCCCGACGGCGCGGGCCGGCCGCGCTCGGCGACCGTGGTCATCACGAAGATCGACGGCGGGGTGATCGGCAGCTGACGCAGCCAAGGGGGCGCCTCGCGGGGCGCCCTCGGGGCTTCAGCAGTGGCCCGAGTACCAGCAGCGCATCTCGGGCATGAGCAGGCCCCAGACGAAGCTGATCGCGCACACGACCAGCATCAGCAGCGCGAACATGCGCAGGCCCTCGGCGCCCCAGCGCGGCGCGAAGATGCTCACGAGAAAGCCCGAGAGGAAGGTGCCTTCGAGCCAGGCCGCGCCGCCCCAGCGCAGGATCCAGAGCCAGAACAGCGCATCGAGCGCATGAAAGACGACCCACCAGAGCAACGTCATCGTGCGGCGTGGGAGGTGTCTACGACTCGCTGCGGCCCTGCACGTCGGCCACCACGCGCGCGTTGCGCTGGAAGCTCCAGTAGGCGCTGGCCCAGTCCCACATCACGACGACGCGGTTGCGGAAACCGATGAGGAAGTACGCGTGCGCGAACAGCCAGAACAGCCACGCGGGCCGGCCGCTGAAGCGCAGCGGGCCGAAGGGCGTGCCCAGGTCGACCACGGCCGAGTTGCGGCCGATGGTGGCCAGGTTGCCGTAGTCGGCGTAGCGGAACGGCACCGTGGGCTGGCCCGCCAGGCGGCGCAGGATGTTCGCCGCCGCCGCGCGGCCGGCCTGCTTGGCGCCGGGCGACACGCCGGGCACCGGCTTGGGCGGTTTGCCGGGCGCGTGGCTCATCGCGGCGGCCAGGTCGCCCACCACGCTGATCTCGGGATGGCCGGCCAGGCTCAGGTCGGGCTCGACCTTGATGCGGCCCGCGCGGTCGCACTCGACGCCCGTGGCGCTGCCGAGCAGCCGCCCCAGCGGCGAGGCCGCGACACCGGCCGCCCACACCACGCAGCTGCTGGGAATGCGGTAGCTCTGCAGCGGCGCGCCGTCGGGGCCGCCGCCGGTCTGCACTTCGAGGCCGGCGTTGTCGATGGCGGTGACGCGCGCGTTCAGCCGCACCTCCACGCCGAGCCGTTCCAGTTGTTCGAGCGCCTTCTGGCTCAGGCTTTCGGGCATGGCCTGCAGCACACGCGGGCCGCCCTCGACCAGCAGCACCTGCGCGCTGCCGGGGTCGATGCGGCGGAACTCGCCCGCGAGCGTGTGCTTGGCGATCTCGGCCAGCGTGCCGGCCATCTCGACGCCGGTCGGGCCGGCGCCGATCACCACGAAGGTGAGCAGCGCGCGGCGGCGCTCGGGGTCGGCGGTGGTCTCGGCCGTCTCGAAGGACATCAGCACGCGGCGGCGGATTTCGAAGGCGTCGGCCAGCGTCTTCAGGCCCGGCGCGGCGGGCGCCCATTCGTCGTGCCCGAAATAGCTGTGCGTGGCGCCGGCCGCCACGATCAGGTGGTCGTAGGCCACCTGGCTGCCATCGGCCAGTTGCACCGTGCGCGCGGCCGGGTCGATGCCCGTCACCTCGGCCAGCAGCGTGGTCACGTTGGCCTGCTTGCGGAACAGGGCGCGCACCGGCGCCGCGATCGACGGCGCCGCGAGCCCGGCGGTCGCCACCTGGTACAGCAGGGGCTGGAACAGGTGGTGGTTGGTCTTGTCGATCACCGTCACATCGACGTCGGCCCGCTGCAGCTTGCGCGCTGCCTCGAGTCCGCCGAAACCGCAGCCGATGATGACAACGTGGGGCCTGGCCGAAGGAGAGGGGGTTTGCATCGCCCGGATCATACGCAGCGGGCCGGGGCGTCCAGGCGCAGGACGGGCTCCCGTGGCGGCGCGGCGGCGGCGTCTTGTCCTACGTGCTTTTGTCGCCCGAATGGGCTAAAACTTCCGGCTCACCCGACTGGAGACACCATGACGTTTTCCCGGCCGATCGCCCCCGTGGCGAGCGCCTTGCGCGAGCAATTCCGCACGGTGCGCGCCGCCAGCGTGGCGCTGGCCGCGCCGCTGTCCGCCGAGGACCAGTGCATCCAGTCGATGCCCGACGCCAGCCCGACCAAGTGGCACCTGGCGCACACGACGTGGTTCTTCGAGACCGTGCTGCTGCAGCCGCATGCGGCGGGGTACCAACCCTTCGATGCGCGTTTTCATTACCTCTTCAACTCCTACTACGAGGCGCTCGGGCCGCGTCACCCGCGGCCGCAGCGTGGGCTGCTCACGCGGCCGTCGCTCGATGAGGTGCACGCCTACCGCCGCCATGTCGACGAGGCGGTGCTCGCGCTGCTGGCGGCGCCGGAGGCGCTCGACTGGGCGGCCATCGAGGCCATCGTCGCGCTCGGGCTGAACCACGAGCAGCAGCACCAGGAGCTGCTGCTGACCGACATCCTGCATGCGCTGTCGTGCAACCCGCTGCTGCCGGCGTACAAGCCCGCGAGCGGCCCCGCGCGGCGGCTGGCCGCCGTGCCGGCCGAGGTGCGCTGGCTGGAACAGCCGGGCGGCACGGTCGAGGTCGGGCATGCGGGCGAGGGCTTCTGCTTCGACAACGAGACGCCGCGCCACGCCGCCTTGCTGCGCCCCTATGCCATCGCCGACCGGCTCGTGAACTGCGGCGACTACGCGCAGTTCATCGCCGACGGCGGCTACCGGCGGCCCGAGCTGTGGCTGTCCGACGGCTGGGCCACGGTGCAGGCCCAGGGCTGGCGCCACCCCGCCTACTGGCTCGAGGCCGACGACCCGCGCATCGCCACCCTCGGCGCGGGCGGCGGCCCTGCCGCGCCCGGCGGCTGGCAGGTGTTCGGCCTGCACGGTGTGCGGCCGATGGAGGCCGACGCGCCCGTGTCCCAGCTGAGCTTCTACGAGGCCGCCGCGTACGCCGAATGGGCCGGCGCGCGGCTGCCCACCGAATTCGAATGGGAGGCCGCCTTCGACGCGCCCGGCATCGCGCAGATGAGCGGCCATGTCTGGCAATGGACGCGTTCCTCGTACGACCCGTACCCGGGCTTTCGTCCGTTGCCCGGCATCGCGGCCGAATACAACGGCAAGTTCATGGTGGGCCAGCTGGTGCTGCGCGGCGGCAGCGTGGCCACGCCGGCCGGCCACACGCGGCCCAGCTACCGCAATTTCTTTCCGCCGGCGGCACGCTGGCAGTTCTCGGGGCTGCGGCTCGCGAAAGACCTTTGACCGACACCTCGATGGAGCCGAGCACCATGCGCAATCCGACCGCCCCGTTCGCCCTCGCCAGCCACCTGCAGCGACAGGAGGCAGCGACCCCGCCCGACACCGCCCCGTGGTCCGAGTTCGGCCGCGCCATGCAGGCCGGCCTGGCGCGCACGCCGCGCCACATCTCGCCCAAGTTCTTCTACGACGTGGCGGGCTCGCAGCTGTTCGACCGCATCTGCGAGCTGCCCGAGTACTACCCCACGCGCACCGAGCTGGGCATCCTGGGCGCCTGCGCCGGCGAGATCGCCGCGCAGATCGGGCCGAACGCCGAGATCGTCGAGTTCGGCGCGGGTTCGCTCACCAAGGTGCGGCTGCTGCTCGACGCGCTCGAATCGCCCAAGCGCTACCTGCCGATCGACATCTCGGGCGAGCACCTCGAAGCCGCGGCGGCGCGCCTGAAGGCCGACTACCCGGCGCTGGCGGTGCAGCCCATCGCGGCCGACTACACCATGCCGCTCGTGTTGCCCGCGCCCCTGGCCGGGGCGGGCCGGCGCGTGGGCTTCTTTCCGGGCTCGACCATCGGCAACTTCGAGCCCGACGAGGCGCTGGCGTTCCTGCAGCTCGCGGCGCGCATGCTGCGCGGCGGCGGCCTGCTGATCGGCGTCGACCTGGTGAAAGACCCCGACCGGCTGCATGCGGCCTACAACGACGCGCAGGGCGTGACGGCGGCGTTCAACCTCAACCTGCTGCGGCGCGCGAACGCCGAGCTGTCGGCCGACTTCGATCTCGACGGCTTCTCGCACGCGGCCTTCTACAACGCGCCGATGCGGCGCATCGAGATGCACCTCGTGAGCCGGCGGGCGCAGAGCGTGCAACTGCGCGGCGAGCGCTTCTCGTTCGAGGAAGGCGAGACCCTGCACACCGAGTACTCGCACAAGTTCACCGTCGAGGGCCTGCAGGCCCTGGCGGTGCGCGCGGGCTTCCGCGTCGGGGCGGTGTGGACCGACCCCGAGCGGCTGTTCAGCGTGCACTGGCTGCTGAGCTGACGCGCTAGCTGTCCAGCCCCGCCAGGCAGACGTACTTCACTTCGAGGAAGTCGTCGAGCCCGTACTTCGAACCTTCGCGCCCCAGCCCCGACTGCTTGACGCCGCCGAACGGCGCCTCGGCCGTCGACACCAGACCGGTGTTCACGCCCACGATGCCCGATTCGAGCGCCTCGGCCACGCGCATGATGCGGCCGATGTCGCGGCTGTAGAAGTACGCGGCCAGGCCGAACTCGGTGTCGTTGGCCGCGGCGATGGCCTCGGCCTCGGTGTCGAACGCGAAGATCGGCGCCAGCGGGCCGAAGGTTTCCTCGCGCGCGAACAGCATGTCGGGCGTGGCGCCGCCGATCACGGTCGGCTCGTAGAACAGGCCGCCCAGCGCATGGCGCTTGCCGCCCGCGAGCACGGTGCCGCCCTTGGCGACGGCATCGGCCACGTGCTCCTCGATCTTCTCGACCGCCTTGGCGTCGATCAGCGGGCCCTGGTTGACGCCGGCCTCGGTGCCGTTGCCGACCTTCAGCGCGTTGACCTTGGCCACGAGCTTCTGCGTGAAGGCCTCGAGCACGCCGCGCTGCACGTAGAGGCGGTTGGCGCACACGCAGGTCTGCCCGGTGTTGCGGTACTTGGAGACCATCGCGCCTTCGACTGCGGCATCCACATCGGCATCGTCGAACACGATGAAGGGCGCGTTGCCGCCCAGTTCGAGCGACAGCTTCTTGATCGTGTCGGCCGACTGCTTCATGAGCGTGCGGCCCACCTCGGTCGAGCCGGTGAAGGTGAGCTTGCGCACGATGGGGCTGCGCGTCATCTCGCCGCCGATCTGGCTGGCCGAGCCGGTGAGCACCGACAGCAGGCCCTTGGGCACGCCCGCGCGTTCGGCCAGCACGGCAAAGGCCAGCGCCGAGAACGGCGTCTGCGTGGCCGGCTTCACGACCATGGCGCAACCGGCCGCGAGCGCGGGCCCGGCCTTGCGCGTGAGCATGGCGGTGGGGAAGTTCCAGGGCGTGATGGCGGCGGTGACGCCCACGGGCTGCTTCAGCGCCAGGATGCGGCGGTCGGCCTGCGGCGCGGGAATGGTGTCGCCGTACACGCGGCGCGCTTCTTCGGCGAACCACTCGATGAACGAGGCGGCGTAGGCGATCTCGCCGCGGCTTTCGGCCAGGGGCTTGCCCTGCTCGGCGGTCATGATGAGCGCGAGGTCGTCCACGTTCGCCAGCATCAGGTCGTTGAGCTTGCGCAGGATGGCCGAGCGTTCCTTGGCGGGCACCTTGGCCCAGGCCTTCTGCGCCTTTTCGGCGGCGGCGATGGCGCGCACGGTTTCCTCGGTGCCGCACATGGGCACGGTGCCGATCTGCTCGCCGGTGGCGGGGTTGGTGACGGCGACGGTGGTGCCGTTGTCGGCATTCACCCAGGCGCCGGCGATGCAGGCCTGCTGGCGCAGCAGGGTCGGGTCTTGGAGTTTCAGTGGCATGGGTGGTTTGTCTCAGGCTTGCAATGCGGCGGCGAGGATGTCGAGGCCTTCGCCGAGCACCGCGTCTTCGATGGTCAGGGGGAACAGGAAGCGGACCACATTGGCGTGCACGCCGCAAGTCAGCAGCAGCAAACCCGCGTCGCGCGCTCGGGTTTGCACCTGCTTCGTGAACTCGGGGTCGGGCGCGCCATCGGCACCGGCGAACTCGACCGCCACCATCGCGCCCAGGCCGCGCACGTCCGCGATCTGCGGCACCTTCGCGCGCAGGCCTTCGAGGCGCGCCTTGAGCCGGTCGCCCAGCACCTGCGCGCGCTCGCACAGGCGTTCGTCCTCGATCACGTCGAGCACCGCATGTGCCGCCGCAATGGCCAGCGCATTGGCGGCGTAGGTGCCGCCGAGGCCGCCGGGGGCGGGCGCGTCCATGATCTCGGCGCGCCCGCACACGGCCGACAGCGGCGTGCCGCCCGCCAGGCTCTTGGCCATCGTCATGAGGTCGGGCACCACGTCGTGATGGTCCATGGCAAACCACTTGCCGGTGCGCGCGAAGCCGGTCTGGATCTCGTCGGCGATCAGCAGGATGCCGTGGCGGTCGCAGATCTCGCGCAGCGCGCGCATGAAGGCGGGCGGCGCGGCGTAGAAGCCGCCTTCGCCCTGCACCGGCTCCAGGATGATGGCGGCCACCTGCTCGGGCTCGATGTCGGCCTTGAACAGCTTGTCGATGGCGCGCAGCGAATCGTCCACCGACACGCCGTGCAGCGCGATCGGCGCGGGCACGTGGAAGATGCTGCCGGGAAAGGGCCCGAAGCCGGTCTTGTACGGCACCACCTTGCCCGTGAGTGCCATGCCCATGAAGGTGCGGCCGTGAAAGCCGCCGCCCAGCGCGATCACGCCGGGCCGGCGCGTGGCGGCGCGCGCGATCTTGATGGCGTTCTCGACCGCTTCGGCGCCGGTCGTGAAGAAGGCGGTCTTCTTGGCGTGGGTGCCGGGCGTGAGGCGGTTCAGGCGCTCGGCCAGCGACACCACGCTTTCGTACGGCACCACCTGGTAGGCCGTGTGGGTGAAGCACTCGAGCTGCGCGCGAATGGCCTCCACCACGCGCGGATGCCGGTGGCCGGTGTTGAGCACCGCGATGCCCGAGCCGAAGTCGATGTAGCGCCGGCCTTCGACGTCCCACAGCTCGGCGTTGAGCGCGCGCTCGGCGTAAATGGGAAAGCCGATGCCGACGCCGCGCGGCGTGGCGGCGATGCGGCGCGCGTCGATGGCGGCGTTGGTCTTGGTTGTCATGCGAGGTTCCTTCGTTGCTTGTGTTGGGTTGAGGCTCAGTGGCTGCCCGGCGCCACCATGCGATGGCGAATCTGGTCGGCGACCACGGCCACGATCAGCAGGGCGCCCAGCACCACCATCTGCAGGTACGAACCCACGCTGGCCAGGTTCATGCCGTTCTGCACCAGGCCGATGAAGATCGCGCCCATCACCACGTTGGGCACGCGGCCGATGCCGCCGCGCAGGCTCACGCCGGCGATCACGCAGGCCGCAATCGATTCGAGCGCCACGGTGCCGCCGAGGTTGGCCTCGCCGGTTTCCACGCGCGCCGTGAGCAGCAGGCCGCTCACGGCCGCCAGGCCCGCGCACAGCAGGTAGGCCATGAGCAGCACGCGGCGCGTGTCGATGCCCGACAGCGCCGCGGCCTTGGCGTTGCCGCCCACCGCGAGCAGGTGCGTGCCGGTCGGCAGGCGGCCCATGAGCACGCCCATGCCGGCCACGCACACGGCCGTCACCAGGATCGGCACCGGCACGCCGAGCACGGTGCCGAAGCCGAACAGCTCGCTGAACTGCGCCGGCATGCCCGACACCGGCACGCCGCCCGTGAGGAACAGCGCAAAGCCGAAGCCGATCGACTGCACGCCCAGCGTCACGATGAAGGGCGACACGCCGATCACCGCCACGCCGAAGCCGTTGACCAGGCCCACCACCAGCCCGGCGAGCATCCCGCAGGCGCAGCCCACGAGCACCACCATCCAGGCCGCGTCGGGAAAGGCCGCGCCCAGCGCCTGCATGGCGAGCGCCGAGACCACCGAGGTGATTGCCATCACCGTGCCCACCGAGAGGTCGAAGCCGCCGGTGACCAGCGCCAGCATCTGGCCCAGCGACACGAGGATGAGGTAGACCGACTGGCGCAGCAGGTTCACGAGGTTCTGCACCGTGAGGAACTGGTCGGACAGCGTGGCGAACACCACGCAGGCGATCACCAGCATGAAGGGCAGCACGCCCAGGCGCAGGAAGAGGCTGCGCAGCAGGCCGAGGGCGCGCCCGACGAGGCCGGGCGTGGGGGCCGCCGGGGCGGCGGTGAGGGAAGGCGAAGTCATGAGGAGGGGTTCTCGCTGGGGCCGAAAAACAGGTTGAGCACGGCGGTTTCCTGGATGGCGTCGCCGTGCAGCTCGCCGGCGATCTCGCCGCGGCACATCACGTACACGCGGTGGCTCAGGTGCAGCACCTCGGGCAGGTCGGACGAGATCACGACCACCGCCGCGCCGCCTTCGCAGAGCTTGCGGATCACCTCGTACAGCGCGCTGCGGGTGCCCACGTCGACACCGACCGTGGGCTCGTCGAACACGTAGAGCACGGCGTCGCGCGTCATGCCCTTGCCGAACAGCACCTTCTGCTGGTTGCCGCCCGAGAGCAGCCCCACGGGCCGTTCGAGGTTGCGCGGCGCGAGCTCGACGCGCTCGGCGGCCGTCGTGGAAAGCCGGCGCCCGAGGCGCTTGCGCAGCCAGCCGCCACGCCCGCGCAGCGGCCCGTGCACCAGCGGCAAGGTGATGTTGGCGCGCGAGGTGAAGCCGAGCACCAGCCCTTCGCCCTTGCGGTCGGGTGGCAGGTAGAAGAGGCCGTCGTCGAGCAGCTGGCGCACCGTCGCGCCCGTGCGCGGCTGGCCCTTGAACAGCACGCGGCCTTCGCTCACGGGGTCGAGCCCGTAGATCGCGCGGAACAGCTCCGACTTGCCGCAGCCCACGAGGCCCGCGAGTCCGACCACTTCGCCGCGCCGCACCGTGAGGCTGGCGTGGCGCACGCCGTTGGGCGAGGCCAGCCCTTCGACCTGCAGCACCACCTCGCCGGGGTTGGCCGTGATGCGCGGGTAGATGTTGTCGATGGCGCGCCCGCTCATCAGCTCGATGAGCCGGTCGGCGCTGGTCGCATGCGCGTCCACCGTCGTGACCTTGCGGCCGTCGCGCAGCACCGTGATGCGGTCGGCGATCTGCGCGATCTCCTGCATGCGGTGCGAGATGTAGACGATGCCCACGCCGCGCGCCTTCAGCCGCGCCACCAGTTCGAACAGGCGTTGCGTCTCGGTGTCGGTGAGCGAGGCGGTGGGTTCGTCGAGGATCAGCACCGACACCTCGCCGCGCAGGCCCTTGGCGATCTCCACCATCTGCTGCTGCGCGCGCGTGAGGCCCGCCACGGGCGCGTCGACATCGATCTCGAAGCCCAGGTCGGCCAGCATCGTGCGGGCGCGTTCGCGCACCGCCGCGCGGTCGAGCAGGCCGCGCTGGGACGGCTCCTCGCCCAGGCTCAGGTTCTGCGCCACCGACAGCGTGGGGATCAGCGAGAACTCCTGGAACACCGCGCTGATGCCGTGGCGCCGCGCGTCGTGCACGTTGGCGAACTTCACCGGCGCGCCGTGCATGCGGATCTCGCCCGCCGTCGGCACATTGGCGCCGGCCAGCAGCGAGATCAGCGTCGACTTGCCGGCGCCGTTCTCGCCGAACAGCACGTGCACCTCGCCGGCGCGCAGCTCGAAGTCCATCGCATCGAGCGCGAGCACGCCGGGGTAGCGTTTGCCCAGGCCGAGGGTCTGCAGCAGCACGGGAGCCATGGCCGGCCTACTTGACCTCGAATACCGGCTTGAAGCCGGTCGGCGGCAGGATGTCGGCCTGCTTCACGGTCTTGATGTTGCCGGCATCGACCACGAAGATCTTCGGGCCGACGTGCTTCACCACGTCCTTGTTCTCGAGCAGGCGCACGGCCTGGTCGACCGCGATGCGGCCCTGGATCACCATCGAGTCGGCCGGCGCGGCCACGATGCGGCCCTTCTGGATGCCTTCGTACACGCCCGGCGTCATGTAGAACGAGAGCACCTGCACCTTCTTGTCGAGGTTGCGTGCGCGCAGGATGCCGGTGGCGGCCTCGGCGGTCACTGCCGTGCCGGCCACGTAGGCGAGGTCGGGGTTGCCCTGCAGCACGTCTTCGACCAGCTTGGCTTGCGCCTCCTTGCCGGTGTCGCCGTACTTCGGGTCGAGCACCGTCACGGCGCTGCCCTTGATCGCTTCCATGAAGCCCTTGTGCGCGGCCTCGACCCAGCCCGCGCCGGCCGGGCCGGGGAACCAGCCGACCTTCACCGGCGGCGAGCCCGCGGGGTGCTTCTTCGCGAGGTACTCGCCGGTCGACTGGCCCATCGTGTAGAACGACACCAGCGACTTGGCCGACAGGTCGGGCGAGCTGATGCCGTTCACGAGGTCGATCACCGGCACCTTCTTCGCGGCCGTGGCCTTGATGACGTTGTTGAGCCCGTCGCCCGAGATCGCGCCGATGACCACCGCGTTGGCGCCGCGCGCCACGCAGTCCTCGATCTGCGAGACCTGCTTGCTCAGGTTGGTGTAGCCGCCCGCGTCGACCACCTGCAGCTTCACGCCCAGGCGGCGCGCCTCTTCGATCACGCCATAGTCCACGCCGAGCCAGTAGGCGTCCTTCATGTGCGGGAACGACACGCAGATGTCCCACTTCTTCGACGCCTTGGCCAGCGGCGTGTAGTCGATGGGTTTCTTCGTGCCCTCGGCCGAGAAGGCGGGTTCAGTGGCCTCGGCCTTGTAGGGAAACCAGTCGGCGGCCGAGGCCGGGGCGTGCCACGCCAGGGCGGCGGCGAGCGAAGCGGCGATCAATGAAACGCGCAGGGGTGAGCTGTTCATGAAGAACTCCTTGGGTGACAGCGGTGAAGAAAAAGGGAAGGACGGGCGCGCGTCAGGCCGCGAGTGCGGCCCGCAGGCGATCGAGCCGTCGTCGGCGTTCGGCGCGGGCTTCGAGCGCCTGCGCCATGTCGACCTCGACGAAGCGCGCCTTGTGGTTGGGCTGCATCTGGGCGATGAGGTCCATGTCGGCGCTGATGACCGTGCCGACCATGGCGTAGCCGCCGCCCGACACCGCGTCGCGGTGCAGGATGATCGGCTCGCGCCCGCCCGGCACCTGGATGGAGCCATACGGGTAGCCCGCATCGACGATGTTCGACGGGTCGTCGCCCGCGCCGAAGGGCGGCGTGCGTTCCTGGAACTTCAGCGGCGTGCCGTGCTTGTAGCGGTAGCCGATGCGGTCGGCCTCGGAGCCGACGGTCCAGGTGTCGGCGAAGAAGCTTTGCACCGACACCTCCTGCAGGCGGTGGAAGTAGATGCCCGGCAGCACGCGCAGGGCCACTTCCTTCTCGAGCACCGGCAGCAGCGCGGCGTCGACCGTGCGGCCCGCGCGGGCGCTGGCCGAAGGCGTGCCCACGGGGAGCTTGTCGCCGGCCAGCAGCTTGCGGCCGTTGAAGCCGCCGAACGCGCCCAGGCCGTAGGTCGAGCGGCTGCCCAGCACCACCGGCACGTCGATGCCGCCGGCCACGGCGATGCACATGCGCGCGCCGAGCCTCATGAAATCGAAGCTCAGCTTGTCGCCGGCCTGCACCGTGAACGAGGTGTTGCGCGGCGCTTCGTTGCCGTTGAGCTTGACCTTCGCGTCGGCACCGGTCACCGCCACCAGCGCGGGTGCGTCGAACTGCAGCTCGGGACCGAGCAGCGTGCTTTCGATGACGGCCGCGCCTTCGTCGTTGCCCACCAGCAGGTTCGCGAGCACCAGGCTTTGCTGGTCGAGCGCGCCCGACAGCGGAATGCCCAGGTGGTAGTAGCCGGGGCGGCCGGCGTCCTGCACGCTGGTCGCGAGGCCGGGCTTGAGCACGTCAATCGCCATGGAGCACCTTCAGCAGTTGTTGGTTGTAGCCGTCGGGGTCGGCCAGGAAATCGTTGAGTGAGAACGACACCGGCGCGATGCGCAGCGCGTAGGTACCGGCCTCGACCTGCGCCACCTGACGGTCGTACTCGGCGCGGTCGATGGGCTTCCACTTGACGATGTCGCCGGGCTGGAAGAACACCATCAGGTCCTTCAGGTACGACAGCCGCTGGGCCGGGTCGAAGATTGGCGCGGGCGTGACGCCGAACATCTGGTAGCCGCCCGCGCCGCGCACCGAGTAGATGCAGCTGAAGCAGCCGCCGTGGCCCAGCGTGAGCTTGGGCGTGTCGGTGCGCGGGCTCAGGTACTTGGGCACCTGGATCTGGCGCTGGCGTTCGACCATCTGGAACAGGAAGGGCAGGCCGGCCACGAAGCCGACCATCGACACGAACCACGGTGCCGACGAGTGCGCCTCGATGAAGGCCTCGACCGAGGCGTGGCCGTTGATGCGTGCGGCGTACTCGATGTCGGTGCTCGACGGGTCCTGGTGGCGTTCGCGAAAACGCATCAGCGTCTCGTGCGTCCACGGGTCGTTGTAGAGCACCGGGATCTCGACGATGCGCGTCTGCATCTGCAGGTCGGCATCGCCCAGGCCCGCTTCGATCTCTTTCAGCGTGGCGAGCAGCGCGTCGGGCGCGATCGCATCGGGGTCGAAGCGCACAAGGTACGCGGCGTTGGCCGGGCAGATCTCGGTCACGCCGGGCAGCGCGCGGCGGCGCAGTTCGTTGCAGATCGCCATGCCCTTGAAGAAGGCGGGCAGCGACATCTCTTCGCTGATCTCGACGAACAGGTGCTCGTCGCCGCCGAAGCTGTAGCGGGCTTGCGGGGGGAGGGTGCTTGCAGCGGTCATGCGGCCACCTTCAACATGGGAGGCGCGTCGGCGAGTGGATTTGCCGCGAGCCAGGTTTCGAGAAAACCGGTGTGGAACTCGGCCTTGGCGACATCCGCGTCCTCGCACAGCGCGCGGTGCAGTGGGATCGTCGTATGGATGCCTTCTACCTGCAACTCGTCGAGCGCACGGCGCATGCGGGCCAGGGCGCTGGCGCGGTCGGTGTCGTGCACGATGAGCTTGCCGAGCAGCGAGTCGTAGTACGCGGGCACGGTGTAGCCGGGGAACAGGAAGGTGTCGAAGCGCACGCCCGGGCCGCCCGGCACCACGAGCTGCGACACGAGGCCAGGGCTGGGCATGAAGTTCTTCGCCGCGTTCTCGGCGTTGATGCGCACCTCGATGGCCGCGCCGGTCAGGCGGATGTCGTCCTGCTGCAGGCGCAGCGGTTGGCCCAGCGCGATGCGCAGCATCTCCTTCACGAGGTCGACGCCGGTGACCATCTCGGTGATCGGGTGCTCGACCTGGATGCGCGTGTTCATCTCGATGAAGAAGAACTCGCGCGTGTCGTCGTCGTACAGGTATTCGAGCGTGCCCGCGCCGCGGTAGGCCACGGCGCGTGCGAGCCGCAGTGCCGATTCGCACAGCGCGGCGCGCGTGGCTTCGCTGATGGCGGCCGAGGGCGCTTCTTCCCAGACCTTCTGGCGGCGCCGCTGCAGCGAGCATTCGCGCTCGAAGCAGTGCACCACGCGCTCGCCGTCGCCCAGGATCTGCACCTCGATGTGGCGCGCCTGGCGGATGAAGCGTTCGAGGTACACCTCGCCATTGCCGAAGGCCGCCTGTGCTTCGGCGGTGGCGGTGGCGAACTGCTGGCGCAGCTCGGCCTCGTCGTGCGCCACGCGGATGCCGCGCCCGCCGCCGCCGGCCGAGGCCTTGATCATGATCGGGTAGCCGATGTCCTTCGCGACTTCGACGGCGGTGTCGGGGTCGGTCACCACGCCCGCGCTGCCGGGCACGGTCGGCACGCCGGCGCGCAGGGCGGCGGCGCGCGCCGCGGCCTTGTCGCCCATGGTGCGGATCGCATGCGGCGTCGGGCCCACGAACACCAGGCCCGCGGCCTCGACGCGCTCGGCGAACGCGGCGTTCTCCGAAAGAAAACCGTAGCCCGGATGCACCGCGCCGGCGCCGCTGTCGGCGGCGGCCTGCAGGATCGCGTCGATGCTCAGGTAGCTCTTGGTGGCGTGCGCCGGGCCGATGCGCACGGCCTTGTCAGCCATGCGCACGGCGAGGCTCTGCGCGTCGGCGTCGCTGTAGACGGCGACGGTCTTCAGCCCCAGTTCCTTGGCGGCGCGGATGATGCGCACCGCGATCTCGCCCCGGTTGGCGACCAGCAGTGTGTCGAATGCGGCGGTCATGGGCGGTTGCCTCAGGCCGTTTCGATGACGGCCAGCAGCTGGCCCGGATCGACCGGCTCGCCGTTCTCGACGGCGAAGCTGGCCAGGCGGCCCGCGGCGTCGGCCGTGACTTCGCTGAACTGCTTCATCACCTCGACCAGGCCGAGCACGTCGCCCACGACCACGGTGTCGCCTTCGGCCTTGAACGGCGGCGCGTCGGGCGCCGAGCGGCGGTAGAAGGTGCCCGGCAGCGGGCTCAGGACGTCATGGGTAGCGGGCATCGGGGCACTCCTGGAACAAGATCAGAAACAAGAAAGAAAACGCTCAGGCCGCCAGGCCCGCAACTTCGATGCCGTGGTCGGCCAGCGCGCGGCGCGTGGCCTGCACCAGCGCGAGCGCGCCGGGCGTGTCGCTGTGGATGCAGACCGAGTCGAAGCCGATCGCGACGTCTTCTCCTTCGACCGTGCGCACCACACCCTCGGTGCAGGCGCGCAGCACCTTGGCGGCCACGACCTCGGGGTCGAGCGCGCCGACGCGGCGCGTGAAGACGATGGAGCCGCTCAGGTCGTAGTCGCGGTCGGCATAGAACTCGCGCACCACCGGCTGGCCCAGCTCGCGCGCCACCTGGAAGGTGACGGACGATTCCATGCAGAACAGGCGCAGCGTGGGTTCGATCTGCTGCAGCGCGGTGACGAGGGCGCGCGACAGCGCCTCGTCGCGCGCCGCATGCATGTACAGCGCGCCGTGCGGCTTGATGTGCTGCAGCGTCATGCCGGCCAGGCGCGCGAACTCGCGCAGCGCGCCGAGCTGGTAGACCATGTCGTTCACCAGCTCGTCGGCCGGCGCGGTGATGTGGCGGCGCCCGAAGCCCACGAGGTCACGAAAGCCCGGGTGCGCGCCGATGCCTACGCCATGTTCGCGGGCCAGCAGCACCATCCTGCGCATGATGTTCGGGTCGCCGGCATGGAAG
Organism: Variovorax sp. V35; assembly: GCF_041154465.1. NCBI lineage: Bacteria > Pseudomonadati > Pseudomonadota > Betaproteobacteria > Burkholderiales > Comamonadaceae > Variovorax > Variovorax sp. V35. The sequence continues at coordinate 5,151,405 of NZ_AP028666.1, read as the reverse complement.
CCGGTCGCGATGTTGGCCGAGCTGATCAGCGGCATGAGCTGCGCGTCCACGCCGTCGCCGATGGTCCAGGGGCCGAAGCCTTCGCCCATGTCGGAATTCAGATCGATCCGCGTTGTCTTCGTCACGTCGTCCCGCCTTTGTGTGGTGCGCATCGCCAAGGGGGCGGTGCAGGTTGGCGCGAAGGTTAGCCAGCAGTCGAAAGGCCGAAAAGCATTGTTTTCAGGCGGTCCGATATCTGAAAAACAGATGCTGCAAGCGGCTGGATTGGGCGCTACGCTGGAGGGAAGCGATCGCGCGGTATCGGGTTTTCGCCCGAGGCGGGCAGCGCGTATCCGTAAATACCCTAGGAAGACGGCGCCATGTCCCTGACCCTTCGCCAGCTCAAGTACTTCTCTGCGGTGGCCGAGGTGGGGCGCATCTCGCACGCGGCGCTGCAGCTGAACATCTCGCAGTCGGCCGTGACCACCGCCATCCGCGAGCTCGAGGAGCTGATGGGGCAGCAGCTCTTCGAGCGGCACCCGCACGGCGTGGAACTCACCAAGGCCGGGCGCCGCTTTCTCAGCCACGCCTACGCGGTGCTGTCGGCGGCCGACGAGGCGGTGCGCATGCCGCACGAGGGCGAGAACGTCGAGGGCTCGCTCACCATCGCAGCGAGCTACACGGTGCTGGGCTACTTCCTGCCGCACCACCTGCAGCGCTTCGAACAGCTGCATCCGCAGGTGACGGTGAAGGTGCACGAGGTGGCGCGCGAGGCCATCGAAGAAGGCCTGATCACGCAGCGCTACGACATCGGCGTGGTGCTCACGTCGAACGTGGTGCTGCGCGAGCTGTCGCTCGAAACTTTTTTCGGCTCGCAGCGCCGGCTGTGGGTGCCGGCCAAGCATCCGCTGCTGGACAAGGCCGAGGTGACGCTGGCCGACGTGGCGGCCGAGCCCTACATCATGCTCACGGTGGACGAGGCCGCGGCCACCGCGCTCAAGTACTGGAGCAAGACGCCGCACCAGCCGCAGATCCGGCTGCGCACGAGTTCGGTGGAGGCGGTGCGCAGCACGGTGGCCAACGGGCTGGGTGTGACGGTGCTGTCGGACATGGTCTACCGCCCGTGGTCGCTGGAGGGCAAGCGCATCGAGACCATCAACCTGCGCGACGCGGTGCCCACGATGAACATCGGCCTGGGGTGGAAGCAGGGCGTGGAGTTTTCGCCGGCGATGACCGCGTTCCGCAACTATTTTCGGCAGCTGTTTCTCGAGCCGGCGTCGGGGCGCACGGGGCGCGGTCGCGGCTGAGGTTGCGGGGGAAACCCTGCCGGCATCGGGCCGGGATGACCCGGCGCAAGGAAAGCACGTCGCGCCAGCGTCACAATAGCCGCTGTCCCGAGCGCGCAATGCGGCATCGGCACCTTGCACCTCCCCGGAGATCGATCCCATGAAAGCAACCTGGAACGGCGTCACCATCGCCGAAAGCGACGACACCGTGCTCGTCGAAGGCAACCACTACTTCCCGATGAGTTCGCTCAACCGCGACGTGGTCACCTTCAGCAACCACAAGACCACCTGCCCGTGGAAGGGCTCGGCGAACTACTACTCGCTGCTGGTCAACGGCGAACTGCACGCCGACGCCGCCTGGTACTACCCCGACCCGAAGCCCGAAGCCGAGGAAATCCGTGACCGTGTCGCGTTCTGGAAGGACGTGAAGGTCAGCGCCCAGTGAGCACCGCCGCCTTCGCTCCCCCGTTCACGCCGCCGGCCGAACTGGCCGGGGCACTGCGCGAACACGGCTACGCGGTGCTCAGCCCGCAGGGTGTGTGCGACTGGCTCGGCGTGCCGCTGGCGCAGCTCGAAGCGCTGCACGCCGACTGGAACGACCTGCCGCCCGACGAGTACCTGAAGGACGGCGGGCGTTACCGCACGCGGCGCCACGCCTGCTTCACGGTCGAGGCCGACGCCACGCTGGCGCAGGTGCCGCACCGCGCGCACTGGCAGCCGGTGGAATACAACGCGCTGCACGGCGGCATGCAGCGCTGGTTTGCGCCGATGCTCGAGGCCACGGTGGCGCAGCCCGTGTGGCAGCGGCTGATGCAGCAGCTCGGCCAGGTCAGCAGCGACATGCGCGGCGCACCGCAGCGCTGGTTCGTGGAAGCGCACCAGTTCCGCATCGACACCGCCGGCGGCATCGGCCGCCCGACGCCCGAAGGCGCGCACCGCGACGGTGTCGACCTGGTGGCGGTGGTGCTGATCGGGCGCCAGGGCATCAAGGGCGGCGAGACGCGCGTGTTCGAGGCCAACGGCCGGCGCGGCGAGCGCTTCACCATGACCGAGCCGTGGACGCTGCTGCTGCTCGACGACGCGCGCGTGATCCACGAATCGACGCCGATCCAGCCGCTGGAAGAGGGCGGCGATGGGTGGCGCGACACGCTGGTGGTCACCTGCCGGTCTGAGGGTTTCCAGGGGGATTGAGACGCCTGCGGACTTCGCTGGTCGGAGTCCTACAGGGCGGGTTCTGCATAGCGGTTAAATTCGGGGCCCGACCCGGTGCGAACCGGGTCCGTCAGTCTGTCTGTCTGCGAACGCTAAGCGAGGTCCCGCCATGTTCAATCACATCCTGGTCCCCATCGACGGCTCCGAAACTTCCATGCTCGCGGTCAGCAAGGCCAGCGGTCTCGCCCTGGCCTTCGGCAGCCGCATCACGCTGATCCACGTGATCGACAACTACCCCTTCATCGGCGTGGGCGCGGACTACGCGCTCGGCCAGAACGAATACCTCGCCGCGGCCACCGCCAGCGCCAACGCGGCGCTCGCACGCGGCGTGGCCGCCCTGGCGGCCGAAGGCCTGCACAGCGACCAGCGCGTGATCGACGGCCACGTGGTGCACGAAGGCATCGTGGACACCGCCATCGCCATCGCGGCCGACCTGATCGTGATGGGCTCGCACGGCCGCAGCGGCATCGAGAAACTGCTGCTGGGCAGCGTGACGCAGCGCGTGCTGCAGGACGCCACCATGCCGGTGCTCGTCGTCAAGGGCCGCTGAGCACGAAGCCCGCCGCACGTTCGAAGTGCAACGGCTCCCGCGTCGCGGGATGCACGAACCCCAGTTCCCTGGCATGCAGCAGCAGGCGCGGCGCGCGTGCCTGCAGCGCGGCATCGCCGTACAGCGCATCGCCCAAAATCGGGTGCCCGATCGACAGCAGGTGAACGCGCAGCTGGTGTGAACGGCCGGTGAGCGGCTCCAGCAGCACGTGCGTGGCCGCAGGGCCGCCGGGCGGCGACACGCTGGCCAGTGCGCGCCAGCGCGTGAGGCTGGGCTTGCCCGCCGGATCGATCTTCTGCAGCGGCCGGCGCGGCCAGTCGGCCATCAGCGGGGCGTCGATGAGCGACCAGTCGTCGCGTTGCGGCATCACGCCGTCCACCACGGCTTCGTAGCGCTTGTGCACCTCGCGGTCGGCAAAGGCTGCGCTCAGGGCGCGCTGCATCTCCAGGCCGCGCGCCATCACCACGAGGCCGCTGGTGCCCATGTCGAGCCGGTGCACGATGAGCGCGTCGGGCCACTGGCGCTGGGCGCGTGCGCTCAGGCAGTCCTGCTTGTCCTCGCCGCGCCCGGGCACGCACAGCAGGCCGGCGGGCTTGTCGAGCACCAGCAGGTGGGCGTCTTCGTGAACGGGAAGCAGGTCGGGCGGCGAAGCGGTCATGGGGACAGCGAGTGTAGAGAGGCTCAGAAAGGCCGAAGAAGCCTCGGATATCCTCGACCGATATGCCCGGCGCCGCTCCTCCTCCCTTGTCTCCAACGTTCACCGACCTGAGGCGCGAGCGCCCCTTCATGCAGCTGTGGGTGGCGCGCCTGTTCGGCACCGCCGCCTCGCAGATGATGCTCGTGGCCATCGGCTGGCACATGTACGAGCTGACCGGCAGCGCGTGGGACCTGGGGCTGGTCGGCCTGTACCAGTTCGTGCCTGCGCTGCTGCTCGCGCTGCTGGCCGGCCACGTGGTGGACCGGCACCACCGCGGCCGCATCGTGGCGGTGTGCTTCGCGGTGCAGGGCACCGTGGCGCTGGCGCTGCTGTTCGCGGTGCTGCACAAGAACGACACGCGCGGGCTGCTGCTCGGGCTGTCGCTGGTGCTCGGCGCGGTGCGCGCCTTCCAGATGCCGGCGCAGCAGGCGCTCACGCCGCTGCTGGTGCCGCCGCTGCTGCTGTCGCGCGCGATGGCGTTCAGCTCGGCCGGCATGCAGGGCGCGATCATCGGCGGCCCCGCGCTCGGCGGGCTGCTGTTCGTGGCGGGCATGGCGGTGGTGTACGGCGCGAGCGTGCTGTGCTTCGCAGTGGCCTGCGTGCTGGTGCTGCGGCTGCGCTACGACCACGCCCCGGCCGCGCGCGAGCCGGTCACGCTGGCCACGGTGTTCGCGGGCGTCAATTTCATCTGGAAGCGCAAGCCGGTGCTGGGCGCCGTGTCGCTTGACCTGTTCGCCGTGCTGCTGGGCGGCGCCGTGGCGCTGCTGCCGATCTATGCCAAGGACATCCTGCACACCGGCCCCTGGGGCCTGGGCCTGCTGCGCAGCGCACCGGCGGTGGGCGCACTGGTGATGTCGATCGCGCTCACGCGCCGGCCGGTCGAGCGCAACGTGGGGCGCACGCTGCTGCTGGCCGTGGGGGCGTTCGGGCTTTGCATGGTGGTGTTCGGGCTGTCGAAGAGCTTTCTCGTCTCGCTCATTGCGCTCGCGGTGTCGGGCGGGGCCGACATGGTCAACGTCGTGATCCGCCAGACGCTGGTGCAGCTGGAAACGCCCGACGCCATGCGCGGGCGGGTGAGCGCGGTCAACTCGATCTTCATCGGTGCGAGCAACCAGCTCGGCGAGTTCGAATCGGGCGCCACCGCGGCGCTGCTGGGGCCGGTCGGCTCGGTGGTGCTCGGCGGCGTGGGAACGATGCTGGTGGCGCTGACGTGGTTCCGCCTGTTCCCGTCGCTGGCGCAGCGCGACCGGCTGGTGGTGGCGGCGCCGGCTTCGGCGCGGCCCTGATCGTCAGTCGAAGAGGGCGCGCGCCTGCGGCACGTCGAGCGTGAGGTCGCTCTGCGCCACGGCCACGCACGGAAGAATCCAGCCGTCGATCTTTTCGTCGAAGCTCAGGCCCGGCCATTCGATGAGGTGGTGGCTCTCGCCTGAGAGGCGCTGGCAGATGCAGGTGCGGCAGGTGCCGTTGCGGCACGAACTGGGCAGCTCGATGCCGGCCGCCTCCGCCGCATGCAGCAGCGTGACGCCCGCCTCGGCCTCGAATTCGAGGCCCGACGGTTCGAGACGGACCTTCATCGCGTCGGAGGTTCTTGCTGCTGTTGCTGTTCGCGGCGTTGCTCGCGCAGCATGAAGAGGTACAGGCTCTCGACCTTGTCGCGTGCCCAGGGGGTCTTGCGCAGGAACTTGAGGCTGGAACCCACGCTGGGCTCGCTGATGAAGCAGCGGATCGGCACCAGGTGCCCCAGCTGCTCCCAGCCGTAGTAATCGGCCAGCGCGGTCACGATGGCCTCCAGCGTGAGGCCATGCAACGGGTTGCGCGGCTGCGCCGGCTTGGGGGCGGGCGCGGGGACGTCGGTCACTCGGTCACTTGTTCTTGAGCTTGCCGCGCGGAATCACCGCCGTGGTGACGGTGCGCACGGGCTCGATGCCGCCGGTGGGGGCCTTCGGCGGCGAGGTGTCCTTCTTCGGTTTCTTCGCTTCCTTGTTGGTGCGTTGCTGACCCTTGGCCATGTGCTTTCTCCAGTTGATACGTGCGGATGCGGGAGGAGTTTAGCGGTGCGGCGACAATAGCCGGTTCCACACGTTTTTCCGCTTTCATGTCCGATTACGAAGTTCGCCCCGCCACGATGCGCGACGCCAAGGCCGTCGCCGAAGTCCATGCCCTCTCTGCCAAGGCTGCCTACGAAGGCATCCTGTCCGAAGACGACCTGCGCGTGCTGGCCCCCGCCTCGCGCGAGGCCAAGTGGCGCGAGGCCATCGAGTTCAGCGAACCCCAGGTCCATGTGGTGACGCACGGCAGCGAGATCGTCGGTTTCGTGGGCTTCGACCGCTCGCGCGACCCCAAGACGCCGCCCACCACGGGCGAGATCTGGGCCATCTACGTCAAGCCCGAGCACTGGGGCAAGGGCGCCGGCGTGGCCCTCTGGGACGCCGCCCGCGAAGGCCTGGCCGAAGAAGGCTGCACCACGGTCACCATCTGGGTGCCGCTGCGCAACGACCGCGCCATGCGCTTCCACGAACTCGCCGGCTTCAAGCGCGAGATGAAGACCGCCAAGACCACGGCGCTCGGCACTGTCCGCGTCGAAGAAATCCGCCTGAAGCGGGCGGTGGACTGATCCACCCCCGGATGCCGCGTACGGTCTTCACCGGCGCGGCCATCGGCTGCGGATAAGCTCGCCGCTTCTTCCACAGCCTGACTTTCGCCCATGGCCACCAGCCTGCTCCTGCTGCTCGACGACATCGCCACCGTGCTCGATGACGTCTCCGTCCTCACCAAAGTTGCTGCCAAGAAGACCGCCGGGGTGCTCGGCGACGACCTCGCGCTGAACGCGCAGCAGGTCACCGGCGTGCGCACCGAGCGCGAGCTGCCGGTGGTGTGGGCCGTGTGCAAGGGCTCCCTCGTCAACAAGGCCATCCTGGTGCCGGCCGCACTGGCCATCGGCACCTGGCTGCCCTGGCTGGTGACGCCGCTGCTCATGGTGGGCGGTGCGTTCCTGTGCTTCGAGGGCGCCGAGAAGCTGGTCCACAAGTTCCTGCACAAGCAGGAGCACGAGGCCGACACCGCGCGTCACCAGAAGGCCGTGGCCGACACCACGGTCGACGTGGTCGCGGTCGAAAAAGACAAGATCAAGGGCGCGGTGCGCACCGACTTCATCCTCTCGGCGGAAATCATCGCCATCACGCTGGGCACCGTGCAGGGCCAGCCGTTCACGACGCAACTCAGCGTGCTGGTCGGCATTGCGCTGATCATGACGGTGGGCGTCTACGGCCTCGTGGCTGGCATCGTGAAGCTGGACGACGCGGGCCTGTACCTGAGCCAGCGCAGCAGCGCGGCGGCGCGCGCCCTGGGCCGCGGCATCCTGGCGGCGGCGCCCTGGCTCATGAAGGGCCTGTCGGTGGCCGGCACGGCCGCCATGTTCCTCGTGGGCGGCGGCATCCTGGTGCACGGCGTGCCGGCGTTCGGCCATGCGGTCGAAGACTGGGCCAAGGCCACGGGCGGCGTGTTCGGCACGCTGGGCTCGATGGGCGTCAACGCCGTCGTGGGCATCGTGGCCGGCGCCGTCGTGCTGGCCGTGGTGGAACTCGTCGGCAAGCTGCGCGGCAAGAAGGCGGCGGCGCACTGAGCGCCTGCTGACCTTGCGGCCGGGCCTCAGCGGTCCGGCTTGCCGCGCTGGAACAGGCCGACGCCGACCAGCGCCACCCCCAGCGCGAGCGCGAACCAGCCGACGAGGTACGCGCCGGCCACCATGTCGAACCAGCGCGTGCCCTGCAGGAAGCGCGGCCCCAGCAGCACGGCGACGCCGATCAGGAGGCAGAGGATGCCGCGCTCGATGGTGCGCAGCTGTCGTTGGGGGCGTCGGGCCATGGGGGTCTTTGCAAGGGAAAACGGAAGCGGCCATTGTCCCGCGCTGCGCGGGGAGGCCGGCAGTCGCCTCAAAACGTCGCGTGCGCGCATCGCTCGGCGCGCAAAAATGCTTCCAAACGTTGCAGAATCGCAGGCCATGCCACATCGCCACCTGCCCACCGGTTCCGCCTTCTTCCTCCCGCTCCGACGCGCCTGCGTGGGCGCCTCGCTGGCCCTGCTGGCCGCCACGGCCTTCGCGCAGCCGCTGCCCGACCCCGCCGGCTTTCCGCTGGACTCGGTCGGCTACCTCAACGAGGAGCTGCCGCGCATGGAAGCGGCCATCGCCGCGAAGGACCGCAGCTTCTTCCTCGGCGCGATGACGCGCATGGTGCAGTTTTCCGAGCGCTGGGGCTTCAAGGCCAAGGCCAACCCCGAGCTGGCCGCCTACCCGATGTGCACGGCGGCCGTCATGGACTACGCGGTGGTCGGCATGTGCCGGCTGAACCCCGCCGACGATGCCTGCGAGCCGGGCCTGGCGCCGCGTTTCGATGCGAACGTGAAGCGCTGCCGCGAGCTGGCCGCGCAAAAATAGGCCCCGGCCTTTCGTCCTTCCTCTCACCGAACGAAGTCCCCGCGCCATGGCCGTGCGTGCGGGGCGGAGACACACGCATGGACTACTCCCGCTACCAGACCCTCGCCCTCACGCGCCGCGGCGCGAACGGCGCGGTGCTCGACATCCAGATGCGCGCCGCCAACGGCAAGCTGCCCACGGCCGGCCATGACGGCCACCGCGAGCTGGCGGAGATCTGGCGCGACGTGGCGGCCGACGACACGGTGCGCTGCGCCGTGCTGCGCGGCGAGGGCATGGGCTTCTCGGGCGGCGGCGACCTGGGCATGGTGCAGGACATGACCACCGACGACACCGTGCGCCAGCGCGTGTGGAAGGAAGCGCGCGACCTGGTCTACAACATCATCAACTGCGACAAGCCCATCGTGAGCGCCATGCACGGCCCGGCCGTGGGCGCGGGGCTGGTGGCAGGGCTGCTGGCCGACATTTCCATTGCAAGCAAGAACGCGAAGATCGTCGACGGTCACACGCGCCTGGGCGTGGCGGCGGGCGACCATGCGGCCATCGTGTGGCCGCTGTTGTGCGGCATGGCCAAGGCCAAGTACCACCTGCTGCTGTGCGAGCCGGTGAGCGGCGAGGAGGCCGAGCGCATCGGCCTGGTGTCGCTGGCGGTGGAGGAGGCCGACCTGTTGCCGCGCGCCTACGAGATCGCCGACCGCCTCGCGGCCGGCAGCCAGAGCGCGATCCGCTTCACCAAGTACGCGCTGAACAACTGGCTGCGCCAGGCCGGGCCGACCTTCGACGCCTCGCTGGCGCTGGAGTTCATGGGCTTCGCGGGCGCCGACGTGCGCGAGGGCGTGGCCTCGCTGCGCGAGAAGCGCGCGCCGAACTTCGGCTGAGCCGACCTCCGCCGGGTCAGGCCTTGCTCAGCCCTTGCAAGGTCTGCAGCAGCACGACGCGCGTCTGGCCCAGCACCATGCCCTTCCACTCGTCGTTGTCGCAGTAGAACGCGTCGCGCAGGCGGCGGCGGATCTCGCGCTTCTGCGATTCGGGCGCCTCGGGATGGCGGCGCAGCCAGGTGTCGGCGCGCAGGCGGTCGAGCACTTCCAGGTCGGGCAGCGTGCCGAACTCCAGGCCCATGGGCGCGACGCGCGCGTTCGGGCATTCGTCGTACGCCGTCGAGATCACCGGGCCCGACACGTCGGCCGAGGCCGAGTCGCCCGCGAAGGGCGCGAACACGTCGGCGCCCCACCAGGCATGGGCCAGCGCGAGGTCTTCGGGCGTGTTCCGGCCCGGGTAGATCTTTTCGCCGTGGCCGTAGGGGCCCAGGCCCGTGTGCACGTCGATCCAGCCCAGGTGCGTGGCCGAGGCCGCATAGCCGCGCAGGATGGCGCGGATGGTGCGGTTGCTCCACGATGGCGCGGTGCCGCCGTAGAACAGGCCGTCGGGCGAGGTGTACTGGCCGCGCGTGACGGCCGCGCGGAAGGCGGTCATGCCGTGCGTGGCGATGTAGGCGGCCACCGCCGCGTCGTCGGCCGGCGTCGGCGGCCAGCTGGCGGGCAGCACCAGCGGCTCCACGTCGGCGTACTCGGCGTTCGCCGGCAGCGGCGCGCTGAAGTCGATGTGGTTGCGGTTCAGGTCGATGTTGTCTTCGTTGGTGCGGTGCAGGTGCGAGAAGCCGTGCGGGTTCACCGCGTGCACCAGCAGCAGCGCGACGCCCGCGCGTTCGAGGCGCGCGAGCAGGTCGGCGTCGTTCAGCGTGGCCACCTGCGCGCCCGAGCCGCAGAAGCCCTCGGGGCCGTGCGTGCCCGAGGTGACGAGCAGCACCTTTTTCGCGTCGGCCGCGCCGATCAGCGCGACGTCGGTGGCGAGTTCTTCGCCGAGCGCGCCGCGGTGCGTCGGGTGCACGAACGACTCGACGGTGGCGCCGCGCGCGGCGGCGGCCTCGAGGAACTTGGCGCGGGCTTCGACGTACGTGCCCGAGAAGTGGCGGGTGGCGGCGGTGGCAGGCTGGGACATGGCGGGAAGATTCCTGTGCATGAAGGCGGGAAGGAGGAAGACGGTATCAGGCCGGCGCGTGGGCGTTGGCGGCATTGATGTCGCGGCCCGTGTGGTCGCGCAGCCAGAGCAGGCCCAGCAGCGACACCAGCGTCATCCCCACCAGGTACCAGGCCGGCGCCAGCTTGCTGCCGGTGGCGTTGACCAGCCAGGTGCTGACGAAAGGCGCGAAGCCGCCGAAGAGCGCCACGCCGACGCTATAGACCAGCGACATGCCGCTGGCGCGCACGCGCTTGGGAAACATCTCCGGCAGCATCGTGATGCCCGGCACCGTCTGCACCACCAGGCCGATGCTCAGCACGCCGAGCACGGTGAACAGCACCCCAGGCGTGGGCGAGGCGTTGAGCCACAGGAAGCCCGGGTAGATCAGGACCGCCATCACGATGCGGCTCCACAGGATGAGCGTCTTGCGGCCCACGATGTCCGACCACTTGCCCACGAAGGGCGCGAGCGCGAACGACAGCAGGCCCGTGAGCGCCGCGCCGAACAGCGCCACCGAGGGCGTGAGGCCCAGCTCGCGCACCGCGTACGTCGGCATGTAGAAGGTGACCACGTAGGCCGCCGTGGTGCCGCCCACCAGCGCGAGGATGGCGGCCAGCACCGTCCTGCCGTGCTGCGTGCAGACGATCTTCAGGCTGCTCTCGCGCGGCGCCTTCGCGTCTTCGGGCGCGATGTGCAGCGACTCCTCCAGGTGGCGGCGGATGTACATGCCCACCGGCGCGATCAGCATGCCGAGCACGAAGGGCACGCGCCAGCCCCAGCTCTGCATGGCTTCGGCGGACAGCGAGATGGTCAGCACGCCGACCACCACGGCACCCATCAGCACGCCCAGGCCCTGGCTCGCGAACTGCCAGCTCGCCATGTAGCCGCGGTTGGCCGGCGTGGCGTGCTCCACCAGCAGCGTGGTGGATGCGCCCACCTCGCCGCCGGCCGAGAAGCCCTGGATCAGGCGCGCCAGCACGATCACGATCGGCGCCGCGACGCCGATACTCGCGTAGGTCGGCGTGAAGGCGATCAGCGCGCAGCCCAGCGCCATCAGGAAGATCGTGAGCGTCATGGCCTTCTTGCGGCCTGCGCGGTCGGCGTACGCGCCGATCACGATGCCGCCCAGCGGTCGCATGATGAAGCCGACGCCGAAGCTCGCCACCGTCAGCAGCAGCTGGCCGTAGGAACTGAAGGTGGGGAAGAACAGCTTGCCGATCACCAGCGCGAGAAAGCCGTAGACGGTGAAGTCGAAGAATTCCAGGCCGTTGCCGATGGTGGTGGCCACGATGGTCTGGCGCCGGCGGGCCGGCGACGAGGGCGATGTGGGCGAGGGCTGGGAAGCGGGGGTGTTCATGTGTCTCCTGTGTGTATCGGGGGCGCAGGCCGCGTGGGCCCGAACCGCGGCGGATGCTAGAGACTCGCCGCTGTCATGAAAAGACAATAATTGGGCGTCAACGATAACTTTTGGTTGTCAATCCAAAGATGAAACCCAATCAGTTGCATGCCTTCGTGGCCGTGGTCGAGCAGCTCAGCATCCGCGCCGCCGCGCGCGTGCTCGGCATTTCGCAGCCGGCCGTGACCAAGATCGTGCGCGAGCTGGAGCGCGAGGTCGGCGCGCCGCTGGTGGAGCGCAGCGTGAAAGGCGTGCGGCTCACGCAGTTCGGCCTGGCCTTCGCGCCGCGCGCGCGGCTGCTGCTGGCCGACATGGAACGCGCCCGCGACGAAATTGCGCAGATCCGCGACGGCGCCACCGGCTCCGTCTCGCTGGCCGTGAGCGCCTCGTTCGCGCTCACCGTGCTGCCCGCCGCCTTCAAGGACTTCCACACCCGCCTGCCGGCGGTCGACGTGCAGTTCAGCGAGGCCGTGCTGCCGTGGATGCTCGCGCGGCTGCGCGACGGGTATCTCGACTTCGCGGTGGCGCACATCGTGCCCGGCACGCTCGATCCGCAGTTCGAGGCGCTGGAGCTGTTCCCGGTGCAGCTGGTCGTCGGCCTGCGCGAGCGCCATCCGCTGCGCAACGCGCGCTCGCTGAACGACCTTTATGCCGCCGAATGGGTCCTGCCGGGCGACGACCACGGCGGAACCAACGCCGTGGCGCCGCTGTTCACCCCGCTCGGGCTGTCGCCGCCCACGCGCGTGCTGCAGGGCCACTCGGTCACCGTGGCGCTCGCGCTGGTGGGCCACATGGACCTGATCGGCCTCTTCGTCGAGCCGCTGGCCGGGCTGAGCTTCAAGCGCCACGGCATCCGGCGCGTCGATGTGTGCGAGACGCTGCCGGTGCTGAACGTGTGCGTGGTGCGCCGGCGCGGGCAACCGTCGACGCCGGCGGCGCAGCACTTCATCGAGTGCATCCAGCGGGCGTCGGCGGCGGCGATGAAGGTGTAGCGGAGGCGGGGCGGCTCAACTCCAGAGCAGCAGCACCACGAGAGCGATGCCGGCGTAGGCGGCCAGGTAGCCGACGCCTGTCAGTAGCAGCGCGAAGCCGACGAGGTAGATCATGCGTCGCCCCCAATCCGGCGCGCTCGGTACGCAACGCCAATAGATCAGCGCGGCCGCGAGGATCAGCACTCCCGCGAATAGACGGACGAAGAAGATCGCGATCTCGGGAGGAAAAAGGACCGACTGGTACAGCCAGATACCGAGGAATCCCGTCAGCGGGATCGAGGCCGCCCAAGCGAGCACGCCAAGTGCGAGGCGGCCCGCCGTTTTCATTGGGTGGCCTTCGTACAGCATTGATTTCGGCGCCGAATGCTCGTTGGCAGTCATGAATTTCCTCCCTGATTGGCGTTTCGAAATGGAACGCTCTGGAGGCGATGCTAGGGGCGCGAGCGCCAAAACACTGTTCTCAAATGAGGCTTCCGCTCATTCCCGTCAAGCCGCCGGGCCAAGCTTCCCTGGCCCCAGCTCAACGCCAGAACAACACCAGCGCCACGAAAAGCAGTTTGACGCCGAAGGCCACGAGGGCGCTGGCGACCACCATCAGCACCACGAAGGCGACGAAGTAGGCCACGCGTCGGCCCCAGTGCGGCACGCTCGGCACGGCATACCAGTAGAGCAGCGCGGCCGCGCCGAGGTTGATGGCCTGGACTGCATACATGGTGACGCGCGAGGCTTCGGGCGAGTCAAGGACCGACGGGCCCAGCCACATGCACAGAAGTCCCAGCAGCGGGACCACGGTGACCCAGGCGAGCACGCCGAGCGCCAGGCGTCCGGCCGTCTTCATCGCAGGGCCTCCCGTCTGGTCGATGTTTCACTGGCAGTCATGAATTCCTCCTTGATGGCGTTTCGACATGGAACGCTCTGGCGTCCGATCCTATCGGCAGGGTCCGGCAACTGTTGTTAAATGAGAACTCCTCTCATCCATAATCCCTCCCGCTTCCGCACGCCGGAAGCGTCACCAGGCCGCCGGGAGGCGCGCCGCCAGAAGAACATCCAAGGGATCTGAATGAAGAGAGTTTGTGTGGGCCTCGCGCTCGCCGCCGTACAGGCAGCGCAGGCGCAATCCGTGCCTGCGTCCGCTGCCCCCGAATCGCGGGCAAGCGAGTTGAGCACCGTCAACGTCGAGGCCTCGCGCGCCAACGGCTTCCTGGCCGAGACGGTCGAGGCGGGCACGTTCCGGGGCGCGTCCGTGATGGACGTGCCGGCCACGGTCAACACCGTGACGCGCGAGGTGATCGAGCTGCAGGGCGCGGCGGGCGTGTACGACGTGCTGCGCAACACGGCCGGCGTGACGCGCCAGCAGAACGGCGGCGACACCTTCGACCAGCTCGTCATCCGCGGCATCGCCGTGGAGAACCGCACCAACTACCGCCTCAACGGCGCGCTCGCGATCCCCAACGTGTCGGAAATTCCGATGGAGAACAAGGAGCGCGTCGAGGTGCTCAAGGGCGCGTCGGCGCTGTACTACGGCTTCACCACGCCGGCGGGGGTGATCAACTTCGTCACCAAGCGCGCGGGGCGCACGCCCGTGACCACGCTCGGGATGAGCGTCGACAACCAGGGCGGGCTGCAGGGCCAGGTCGACATCGGCCGCCAGTTCGGCGAGAACGACCAGTTCGGGCTGCGCCTGAACGCGGCTGGCGGCTCACTGGGCTCGACGATCGACGGCGTGGACGGCAAGCGCAGCTTCGTCTCGGCCGCGCTCGACTGGCGCGTGAACCGGCGGCTCACGCTGAAGGCCGACATCGAGCACTACCGCAAGCGCATCACCGAGCAGGCCGGCATCGCACGGCTCGCGGCCGTGAACGGCGTCATCGCGCTGCCGGCGCTGCCCGATCCGCACAAGCTGATCGCGCCGCCCTGGGCCGTGTTCGAAGCCGAGGTCACCAACACGCAACTGCGCGCCGACTACGCCTTGAGCGACAACTGGGCGCTCAGCGTGGAAGCCGGCCATTCCGAGGCCGAGCGCGACCGGCGCCTGGCGCAGTTCGGCACCTACAACGTGCGCACCGGCCTGGGCCGTCTCACGGGCAACGTGCAGCACCTCGAGCAGCGTTCCGACCTGCTGCGTGCCGAGCTGTTCGGCGCCTTCGCCACCGGCGCGCTGCAGCATGAGCTGACGCTCGGCGCGGCGCGCAGCGACAAGACGCAGGCGCCCGTGTTCCAGCGCAACTACGGCGGTGCGACCACGCTGCAGAACCTCTACAACCCGGTGCCCATCGGCGCGCTGGCGCTGAGCGCGATGCCGTCGCGGCCCACCTCGGGCGCGCAGGACAGCGAGGAGCTCGGCCTGTACGCGCTCGACCGCATCACCTTCTCGCCGCAGTGGCAGCTGGTGGCCGGCCTGCGCCACACGCGCTACCAGAGCTGGCAAGGCGCGAGCGCCACGCTGCCGGCCCTGGACTACAGCGTGCGCAAGACCACGCCGCTGGCGGCGCTGAGCTACAAGTTCACGCCCGACCTCATGGCCTACGTGTCGTACTCGCAGGGCGTGGAAGAGGGCGAGGTGGCGCCCGCCGGCACCGCCAACCAGAACACGCGCATGCCGCCCGGCCTGAGCCGGCAGAAGGAAATCGGCCTGCGCTGGCTGACCGGCAGCGGCACGCTGCTGTCGGGTGCGCTGTTCGACATCGAGCGGCCCGGCGCCTACACCGACAGCGCCAACACCTTCGTGGCCAGCGGGCGCCAGCGCTACCGCGGCCTCGAGGTGTCGGCGCAGGGGCGGCTCACGCCCGCGCTGGTGTGGCAGCTCTCGGGCCAGTGGCTCGATGCCGAGTTCCGCCGCATCAACGCGCAGTACGACGGCAAGCGGCCCGAGAACACGTCGCGCACCACGGCGAGCGCCTTCCTCTCGTACGACATCGCGGCGGTGCCGGGGCTGTCGGTCAACGGTGGGGCGTACTTCACGGGGCGCCGTCCTGTCGACGACCTGAACCAGGGCTTCATCGGCGGTGCGACGGTCTTCGGTCTCGGCGCGCGCTACGTGGCGCAGCTCATGGGCAAGCGCACGACCTTCCAGCTGAACGTCGACAACGTGGGCGACAAGCGCTACTGGTCGGCGGCCGGCACGCGGCTGGCGGTCGGCACGCCGCGTACGATCAAGGCCCTGGTCAAGATCGATCTTTGAACCCGCGCGCCCCGCCTTGGCGGGGCTTCCTGTTTCTCGTTTTCTTCTGTTTTTCATGGCTTTGCTGCGACGCGTCTGGTTCCAGATCCATTGGTTCATCGGCATCACGGCGGGCAGCGTGCTGGTCGTCATCGGCCTGAGCGGGGCGATGCTGTCGTTCCGCGCCGAGATCACCGACCTGCTGAACCCGATCCCGGCGGCCTCGGCCGCGCCCGCACTGGCACCGCC
Organism: Variovorax sp. V35; assembly: GCF_041154465.1. Lineage (NCBI taxonomy): Bacteria > Pseudomonadati > Pseudomonadota > Betaproteobacteria > Burkholderiales > Comamonadaceae > Variovorax > Variovorax sp. V35. Next base: position 5,135,433 of record NZ_AP028666.1, on the reverse strand, counting down.
TGCGCTCGTTGCGCGCGTGCAGGCCGAGATGCCCGGGCGGCGCATCGCGACCGTCGCCGTGTCGACCGAGCCCGGGCGCGCCGCGCGCATCGGGTTCGCGCCGCCGCCGGGCGAGCGGCGCGGCGAGACGCGCTTCGCCGATCCCGCCACCGGCGCGCTGCTGCCCGATCCGGTGGGCGAGCACTTCTTCGAGTTCGTCGAGGAGCTGCACCGCTGGCTGCTGCTGCCGCGCGACGACGGCAAGCCCATCACCGGCTCGCTGGCCGGCCTGTTGCTGCTGCTGGCGCTGTCGGGCCTGTACCTGCGCTGGCCACGCCGGCCCTTCGCGTGGCGCCAGTGGCTGCGCATCGACTTCGCGCTGCGCGGCCGTGCCTTCCTGTGGAACCTGCATGCGGTGGTCGGCACCGTCGCGCTGCTGGCCTACGTGGTGTCGACCACCACCGGCATGTACTGGGCCTTCGACGGCTTGCGCAAGGCGGTCGACGGCGCGGTCGGCGAGGGCCGCGTGGTGCGCGCCGAACGCGCGCCGGCCGATGCCCCGGTGACGCTCGACCTGGCGCGCGTCTGGCAGGCCTTCGTCGACACCACGGGCGGCGACTGGACCCAGGTGACGCTGCGGCTGCCCGCGCGCAACGGCACACAGGTGGAGGCCGTCTACCTGCGCATGCATGCCGAGCACGAGCGCGCGCGCAACCGCCTGTACCTGCAGGCCGCGACCGGCGAGACGCTGCGCCACGAACGCTATGCCGACAAGCCGCCCCTGGGCCGCTTCGTGAACAGCATCTACCCGCTGCACATGGGCACCTACTGGGGCCTGCCGGGGCGCATCGTGATGATGCTCACGAGCCTGGGGCTGGCGCTGTTCGCGATCAGCGGCTGGATGATGTACCTCGGCCGCCGCCGCACCGCGAAGGCCGTGCGCGCCGAGCGCGCGCGGCTCGATGCGGCCGCCGTGCCCGCCACGGCGGGCGATGCGGGCCAGGTGCTGGTCGCCTTCGCGAGCCAGACCGGCCATGCCGAGCGCCTCGCGCTGCAGACGGCCGGCGCGTTGCAGGCCGCCGGCGTCGCGGCGGTGGTGCGGCCTGTGTCCGCGCTGAGTGCCGATGCGCTGCTGCATTTCCGCCAGGTGCTGTGGGTGGCCAGCAGCTTCGGCGAGGGTGAGCCGCCCGACAGCGCGCGTGCCTTCGCCCGTGCGTTCGCGCGGCAGAGCGGCCCGGGCTTGCGCCATCTGCGCTACGGCCTGCTCGCGCTGGGCGACCGTCACTACGCGACCTTCTGCGGCTTCGGCCGCAAGCTCGACCACGACCTGCACAACCAGGGTGCGCAGCCGCTGTTCCCCATGATCGAGGTGGACGGCGAAGACCCGGCAGCGCTCGCGCGTTGGCACGACGCGTTGAGCGAGACCTTCGGGGTGCGCGATGCCGCGTGGCCCGTGTCGACCGCGCCGGCTTTGGAAGCCTGGCGGCTCGACGGCCGGCGGCTGCTCAATGCGGGCAGCCAGGGCGATCCGCTGTTCGAAATCGAGCTGCGGCGCGTCGATGGCAGTGGCGCGATGGACTGGGTGCCCGGCGCACTGGTCGAGATCGTGCCGCGCCAGATGCACGACGACGGCGCCCCGGCGCCCGCGCCGCGCAGCTATTCGGTCGCGTCGATTCCGTCCGACGGCGCCATCCAGCTGCTGGTGCGCCAGGCACGGCACGACAACGGCCTGGGCGTGGCCTCGGGGTGGCTCACGGTCGGCGCGCCGATGGGCACGGAACTCGCGCTGCGCCTCGTCGCCAACCCCGGCTTCGCGCTGCCCGACGACGCGCGGCCCTGCATCTTCATCGGCAACGGCTCGGGCTTTGCGGGCCTGCGCGCACTGCTGCGCGAGCGTGCACGCCGCGGGCACGGCCGCAACTGGCTGGTGTTCGGCGAGCGGCAGGCGACGCACGACGGCTTCGGCGCGGACGAGGTCGCGGCATGGCAGGCCGGTGGTCTGGTCGCGCGTGCGGACTTCGTCTACTCGCGCGACCAGGCGCAGCGCGTGTATGTGCAGGACCGCCTGCGCGAGGCTGGCGAGGCGCTGAAGCAGTGGGTGGACGAAGAGGGCGCGATCGTCTTCGTGTGCGGCAGCCTCGAAGGCATGGCGCCGGGCGTGGATGCGGCGCTCACCGAGGTGCTGGGCGAGAGCGGCATGGACGCGCTCATCGCCGAAGGCCGTTACCGCCGCGACGTCTACTGATCAGGCGGGCGGAAAGCTCACGCCCGGTTCGCCCGCCTGCCACGGCGCGTACTTGGTCATGATGCGCGCGAACATGTCCGATGCGGTCCAGCCCGCGAGCCAGGCCTGCAGGCGCGGCCAGGGCTGCGTGTCGAACCACGCCGCATCGACCATCGCGAACTGGCGCACGAAGGGCATGAGCGCCGCATCGGCCAGCGTGGCGTGGGCACCGGCCAGTTGCGCCGACATCGCGAGCCGGTCTTCGAGCCCTTGCAGGAAGCGCGCGCCCTCGTCGCGCGCCGAGTCTTCCGACGCGGGGTAACGCGCCGGGTACTTGTAGCGGTCGAGCAGCGGCTTGAAGCCGTTGTCGCAGGCGGCGATCAGTGCGAGCAGGTCGTCGAGCGTGCCGCGCTCCGGCGCCAGCCAGCGCAGCGGGTCGTGGCGGCGCAGCGCCCACAGCATCACGTCCAGGCTTTGTTCCAGCACAGCCGCGCCGCCGTCGAGCACCAGCACGGGCACCGTGCCCTTGGGCGAGGCCGAGAGCATCTCGGCGGGCTTTCGCTTCAGCTCGATCTCGCGCAACTCGCAGTGCTGCCCGCTCGCCACCAGCGCGAGCCGGGCCCGCATCGCATACGGACAGCGGCGGAACGAATAGAGCACGGGGAGGGCGAAATCGGGCATGCGAACGACAGGTGAACAAGCGGAGCCGGCCGATTGTCGGCCCGTATCTGCCGGGTCGCGCGGCGGCGGGTTTTTCCTCACAATCGACCGCCATGGGCGAACGTCTTTTCCTCCGGCTCCACGACGACCCGCTGCACGGGCCGGAGTCTGGCGTGCCCGACGGCACGCTGCAGGTGCTGCCGATCGCACCGGCCCTGCGGTCGCATGTCTCGCACCTGCTGATGTACCGCGAGACCTTCGCGCCCGGCCACGAGGTGCGCGAGCGCGTGCTGCCCGACGGCGCGATCCGGCTGGTCTTCAACTTCGGCGATGCGCCCTCGGCCGATGACGCGCCGGGACAGGCGGTCGAAGCCATCGGCGCTTTCGCCGCACCCGCCGTGGTGCGGATGCGCGACACGGTGGAGGGCTTGTCGGTGGCGCTGCGCCCCGGAGCGGCGGCGGCGTTGCTCGGCGTGCCAGCCGGCGAGATCGCAGGCCGCGCGGTGCACCTCGACGAACTCTGGGGCGGCGAAGGCACGACGCTGCTCGCACGCATGGCCGAAGCGCACGGCGATGTCGCACGCGCGCAACTGCTGCAGCAGGCCCTGATGAAGCGCCTGCAGAAAGCCGGGGACGGCACGCCACCGGCCGCCGCCATGCACGCCGCGCGGCTCATCGCCGCTGCCGACGGGCGCCAGGCATTGCGCGAGGTGGCGCAGGCGGTCGGCGTGGGCGAGCGCCGGCTGCAGCAGCTCTTTCATGCGCACGTCGGGCTGTCGCCGCGCGCCTGGGGTCGGCTCGCGCGGCTGCATGCCTGCCTGCGCGCATTGCGCCTGCACAGCGCGCCGGCCTGGGCCGACATGGCGCTGGACCACGGGTTCTACGACCAGTCGCACCTCGTCAACGAGTTTCGCGCCCTGTGCGGCGTGACGCCCACCGAGTTCCTCGGGCGCCGGGTTTCGGTTTCTTCCAAGACGGCGCGCTGAGGCCGGCCTATCGTGGCCGCTTGTCCTGCCCAAGGACCCTCACCGAACGAAGGAGCAACGACACATGACAGCAGCCCCCTCCACCCCTGACGCCGCGCACCGTCCGCTGGCGGGCCGCGTGGCCGTGGTGACCGGCGCCAGCCGCGGCGCGGGCCGCGGCATCGCGCAGGAACTGGGCGCGGCCGGCGCCACCGTGTACGTGACCGGGCGCAGCACCCGCGCGCGGCCGGCCGACAGCTATGGGCAGCTGCTCGCCCTGTCCGAACTGGCCGCCTTGCCCGGCACCATCGACGACACCGCCGACGAGGTCACGCAATTCGGCGGGCACGGCATTGCCGTGGCCTGCGACCACACGAAGGAAGACGACGTGGCGGCGCTGTTCGCGCGCGTCGAGCGCGAGCAGGGCCGGCTCGACCTGCTCGTGAACAACGCCTGGGGCGGCCACGAAAGCTTCACGGGCATCTTCGAGGCGCCGTTCTGGGAGCACCCGCTCGCCAACTGGGACTCGATGTTCGACCGCGGCGTGCGCAACCACCTCGTGGCCAGTCGCTGCGCCGCGCCGGGAATGGTGCGCCGCAAGCAGGGCCTGATCGTCACCACCACTTTCTGGGACCGTGGCCACTACCTGCGCGGCAACCTGTTCTACGACCTCGCCAAGGCCTCGATGACGCGGCTGGCCTTCGGCATCGCGCAGGAACTGCAGCCGCACGGCGTGGCCTCGGTGGCGGTGTCGCCGGGCTGGATGCGCACCGAGTTCGTGCTCGCGGGCCACAAGACCGACGAGGCGCACTGGCAGGAGCGCCCCGCGCTGGCGCGCACCGAATCGCCGCGCTACCTGGGCCGCGCCGTGGCCGCGCTGGCGGGCGATGCGCAGGTGCTCGACAAGACCGGCCAGGTGCTGCGCGTGGCCGACCTCGCGCGTGCCTACGGCTTCACGGACATCGACGGGCGGCAGGTCGAAGCGTTCGAGATGTAGCGTCAGCCGAGTTCGCGCACGTCGATGCGAAAGCGCAGCTCGGGCGCGCCCCCGAGCCCGGGCTCGGTGATGAACTCCTCGACCAGCACGCCGCCGTTGGCGCGGATCACGCGCTGCGAGGCGAGGTTGTCGGGGCTGGTCGTGATCTCGACGTGGTCCAGGCCGATGCCGCGCGCATCGGGCAGCAGCGCGCGCAGCGCGGCGGTGGCATAGCCCCGGCCGCTTTTCCACGGCACCACGCCGTAGCCGATGTGGCCCAGGCAGTACGAAGGCAGGGCGTTGGTGCCCGGTTGCCAGCGCAGCTGGATACTGCCGCAGAACTCGCCGTCCCACAGCCAGCGCCGGTAGCCTGGCAGCCGCGGCACGGTGCCACCGGTGGGCAGCGCGATGGGCGGGCCCTTGGCCTCGCGGTCGACCAGGCCGGCGAGAAAGCCGTCGGGGTCGGTGCGGATCAGCGCCAGCTCTTCGCGGCCGGCTTCGGCCCGCAGGTTGTTGGGCGACCAGCCGCGCTCCAGGGCCGCGATGTAGCCGGGCAAATGTTCGGGCGACGGCCAGACGAGTTGCAGTGCGGAAAGGGACATGGGAAACGGTCCTTGTTTTTTGATCAGTACGAGCGCAGGGCGATGCCCCAGCGCCCCTCGGCCTGCACGACGATCCAGAGGTTGGCGTGCGTGCTGAGCACCGCGCCGGCCGCATCACGCCGCGTGTAGTGCACGACGAAGTGCACCTTGTCGTGGCTCACGAGCACAGGTTCCTTTTTCTCGTACTGTGTGGAGGCCCAGCCGCTGGCCTTGAGCGTGTCGAAGAAATCGGCCGGGTGCTGGCCGGGCGCGGGCCAGTCGAGCCGCTGCGCGCCCGAAAGCATCGTGTGCGGAAAGTGCAGCTCGGCGTCCATGCCGCGCGTGTCCGAGGCGTTGAACGCGGCCGTGAAACGGTCGAGGCAGGCCGACGCGGCGGCGACGACGGCCGCGTGCGGCGCGTCGGAGGGCGGCGGGGCGACGAAGGCAGAGAAATCGGTCATGTGCCGGATGGTAGGCGAGCGCGCGTCCGTCGATCACGTTCGAATGAAATGCAACTGAGTTGCGTTAATCCATATAATGCAATTCTGTTGCAACTATGGAGCCTGCCCTCATGGCCGATCGCCTTCCCGTCACCGTGCTGTCCGGCTTCCTGGGCGCCGGCAAGACCACGCTGCTCAACCACATCCTGCACAACCGCGAGGGCCGCCGCGTGGCGGTGATCGTCAATGACATGAGCGAGGTCAACATCGACGCGGCGCTGGTGCGCGAGGGCGGTGCTGCGTTGTCGCGCACCGACGAGAAGCTGGTCGAGATGAGCAACGGCTGCATCTGCTGCACGCTGCGCGAAGACCTGCTGATCGAGGTGAAGCGGCTCGCCAAGGAAGGGCGCTTCGACCAGCTCGTGATCGAGTCGACCGGCATCTCCGAGCCGCTGCCCGTGGCCGAGACCTTCACCTTCGCGGGCGAGGACGGCCAGAGCCTGGCCGACGTGGCGCGGCTGGACACCATGGTCACGGTGGTCGATGCCTTCAACTTCCTGCGCGACTACGGCTCGGCCGACAGCCTGGGCCAGCGCGGCCAGTCGCTCGGCGACGAAGACACGCGCACGGTGGTCGACCTGCTGATCGAGCAGATCGAGTTCTGCGACGTGCTCGTGGTCAACAAGACCGACCTCGTGACGGCGCAGGAGCGCGAGCGGTTGATGGCGATCCTGCGCAGCCTCAACCCGCGTGCGCGCATCGAGGAATCGGAGTTTGGCCGCGTCGCGCTCGACCGCGTGCTCGACACGGGCCTGTTCGATTTCGAGCAGGCCGAGCAGGCGCCGGGCTGGCTGGCCGAGCTGCGCGGCGAGCATGTGCCCGAGAGCGAGGCCTACGGCATCCGCAGCTTCGTCTACCGCTCGCGCCTGCCGTTCCATCCGCAGCGCTTCTGGGACCTGGTGCAGAGCGAGTGGGAGGGCGTGGTGCGCTCCAAGGGCTTCTTCTGGCTCGCGAGCCGGCCGACCCGCGCGGGTGCATGGTCGCAGGCCGGTGGTGCCTGCCGCTACGGCGTGGCGGGCCTGTGGTGGGCGGCCGTGCCGCGCGAGCACTGGCCGACCGACCCCGACGGGCTCGAACTCATCCGCAAGAACTGGGACGACGCCACCGGCGACGCGCGCCAGGAGCTGGTGCTGATCGGCATCGGCATGGACGAAGCCGCGCTGCGCGCACGGCTCGATGCCTGCCTGCTCACGCCCAACGAGATGCGCTTCGGCCCCTCGTGGTGGCAGAACCTGCCCGATCCGTTTCCGTCGTGGAACGTGTGAGCGCGCGGGCGGTTCAGTCGCCGGCGCTGCCGGGCTGCATCGCCTGCTGCACCAGCCGCGCCATGGCCGACGCGTTCTCGCTGCCGACGGCGGCCAGGCCCTGCACCGTGCCTTGACGGTCCTGCAGGGCTTCGTCCTGGCTGGCCTTGAGCTTGCCTTCGAGGCGGTCGATGGGGATCTCGATGCCCACCACGGCGCGCGCCAGCTTGCGGATGAAGGTCTCGGGCGCGTCCGTGGTCTGCCAGGGCACGGGCTGGCCGGCCTCGTTCGCCGCGGTCAGCCGCGCGAGCAGGTCGAGCAGCCAGGCTTCGTCGTCGATGGCGCGCGCGATGCCGTGCGCATGGGCGACGGCGTAGTTCCAGGTCGGCACCACCTGGCCGTGCTCGGCCTTGCCGGGGTACCAGCCGGGCGTGATGTAGGCCTGCGGCCCCTGGAACATCACGACCGACGGGGCCGGGGCATCGAGCTGGCGCCACACGGGATTGGCACGCGACACGTGGCCGAGCAGCGTGCCGAACGGGCCGCGCGAGCGGTCGAGCAGAAAGGGCAGGTGGTTGGCGACCAGCCCGTCGGCGCCCTGAACGACCCAGGCGCCCAGCGGATGCGCGTCGATCAGCGCGTGGCTCGCGCCGAGGTCGGGCTGGCGGTGGTGCCGGGAGACGTACACGCGCGGCCTGGTCGGCTCGGCGACCTATCGGGCACAGTCGCCGCACATGCCGTGCAGCGTGAGCGCCGTGTGCCGCGTGTCGATGCCCTGCTTGCGCAGTGCCCTGCCGAGCCGGCCCATCACCTTGGGCAGTTCGGGGTCGGAGGGCAGGGCCAGCACCTTGTGGCACTGGTCGCATTCGAAGGTGTTGCCCGAGGCGGTGTCGACGTGCCGCGCGAAGCGGTTGACCCGGTCGGCGCCCACGCGGCGGTCGCACAGGCCGGCCTCGACCAGCCGGTCGAGCACGCGGTAGAGCGTGACGCGGTCGGGCGGCTCGCCCGTGGCGGCGGTGTAGGCGGCGGCCACTTCCTCGTGGGTCAGCGGCTGCGAGCCGTGTTCGAGCAGCTCGAGCACGGTCTGGGCGGCGCGCGTCACGCGCAGCCCGCTGCCGCGCAGCAGCGCCTCGCTGTCGAAGGCGGGGCCGGGCGACGAGGTCTTCGGGGACGGGTTCGGGGTGGTCTTCATGCGAAACGCCATTGTGTTGCATCCGGCGCTCCCTTGTGCCGTCAGGGGCGCCAGGGCGGCCCGAGGGCCCGGATGTTGCGAGGTGCAAGTCAGCCAACCGGCCGTTTCGCCGCGGCCCGGGTCGCCCGAATGCGCTAAGGTCCGGGCATTCGCATTCCTGAATACCTTCGTTGACCATGTCCCGTCCCCCCATCGAAATCGAAACCGCCCCGAACCCCACCGCCTCGGTGGTCCTGATGCACGGCCTGGGTGCCGACGGCAACGACTTCGTGCCGATCGCCGGCGAGCTCGACCTGTCGGCCGTGGGCCCGGTGCGCTTCGTGTTCCCCAACGCGCCCGTCATTCCCGTGACCATCAACGGCGGCTACGAGATGCCCGCCTGGTACGACATCGCGGTGGCCGACCTGGTGGCGCGCGAGGACGAGGCCGGCCTGCGCCGCTCGCAGGCGAGCATCGAGGCCCTCATCGCCAACGAAAAGGCACGCGGCATCCCCGCCCATCGCATCGTGGTGGCCGGCTTCTCGCAAGGCTGCGCGATGGCGCTGATGACGGGGCTGCGCCACGGCGAGCGGCTGGCCGGCATCGTCGGCCTTTCGGGCTACCTGCCGATCGCCGCGACCACGGCGGCCGAGCGCCACGGCGCCAACCACGACACGCCCGTGTTCCTCGCGCACGGCCGGCAGGACCCGGTGGTGCCGCTGGCGCGCGCCGAACAGTCGCGCGACGCGCTGGTGGCGCTGGGCCACCCCGTCGAATGGCACGAATACCAGATGGCGCACTCGGTCTGCATGGAAGAGATCGCCGACCTCAACCACTTCCTGCTGCGCGTGTTCGGCTGAAGGCCCGCCACGCCGGGCCGCGCGCGCATCCATCCTGATCCTGTCACCCCGAAAGAACGCACAGAAGGAGCCCCCATGATCCTGGTCATCGGACACGCGCTGGCAAAGGCCGACACCCTGCAGGCGATGCTGGCCATCAGCGTGGAACACGTGCTGCGCTCGCGCGCCGAGCCCGGCTGCATCTCGCATGACGTCACGACCGACGTGCAAGACCCGCTGCAGCTCACCTTCGTGGAGCGATGGAGCGACATGGCGGCGCTGCAGGCGCACTTTCGCGTCGACGCGTCGCGCGCTTTCGGCAAGGCGCTCGCGGCCATGGCCGACGGGGTGCCGTCGATCCATGTCTACCAGTCGGAAGAGATCGACCTCGCGGCGGGCCGCCCCAAGGCCTGAATTTCGAACCCCGCTGCGCGCCGCAAGGCCGGTGGTATTTGAGAGGGTAGCTATGAAAAAAGTAGCAAAAAACAGCATAGCCGGATGCGGGATTCCCTGCTTCAGCAGTGCCTGTCCGCCCGTGCTACCTTCCAGCCCCACAGAAGATTGATGGGTCATAAGAACATGAGCAACAGATTGCAGGAGAGGCTGGGTGCACTCCCGGCCGCGCGATTGAAGGGAATGCGTCGCGGCATCGAGAAGGAAAGCCTGCGCGCATTGCCCGACGGCAAGCTGGCCCTCACGCCGCATCCGCTGGCGCTGGGCTCGGCGCTCACGCATCCGCACATCACGACCGACTTCAGCGAATCGCAGCTCGAACTCATCACGGGCGTGCACGCGGGCGTGGAGTCGGCGCTCGAAGAGCTCACGCGGGTGCACCAGTTCACCTACCGCGTGCTCGACCAGCTCGGCGACGAGCGCCTGTGGGTGTCGAGCATGCCCTGCGGCCTGCCGACCGACGAGACCATTCCGATCGGCCGCTACGGCTCGTCGAACGTCGGCCGCGCCAAGAGCGTGTACCGCATGGGCCTGAGCCATCGCTATGGCCGCCGCATGCAGACCATTTCGGGCATTCACTACAACTGGTCGCTGCCGGAGGTGTCGAGCGAAGAGTACTTCGCGCTGATCCGCAATTTCCGCCGCCAGGCCTTCCTGCTGCTGTACCTGTTCGGCGCCTCGCCGGCCCTGTGTTCGAGCTTTGTCGCGGGCCGCCCGCACGAGCTGCAGCCGCTGGGCGACGGCAGCATGTACATGCCGCACGGCACCTCGCTGCGCATGGGCCGCCTGGGCTACCAGAGCGAGGCGCAGGCCTCGCTGGCCGTGAGCTACAACAGCCTGGAGGGCTACGGCGCCTCGCTGCAGGACGCGCTCACGCGCCCGTGGCCGGCCTACGAGGCCATCGGCATCCGCAACCTGGGCGGCGACTACAACCAGCTGGGCACCAGCCTGCTGCAGATCGAGAACGAGTTCTACGGCACCATCCGCCCCAAGCGCGTGATCCACTCCGGCGAGCGCCCGCTGCATGCGCTGCGCGAGCGCGGCGTGGAGTACGTCGAGGTGCGCCTGATGGACCTCGACCCCTTCGAGACCGTCGGCATCAACGCGCAGACCATGCGCTTCATCGACGTGTTCCTGCTGCACTGCCTGCTGAACGACAGCCCCGACGACACGCCGCAAGAAATCGCCGACCTGGCGCAGAACCAGCACCTCACGGCCGCGCGCGGCCGCGAGCCGGGGCTGAAGCTGCGCCGCGACGGGCGCGAGGTCGCGCTCACCGACTGGGGCCTGGAGCTGGTCGAGCAGTGCCTGCCGATTGCCGCCGCGCTCGACGCGGCGCAGGGCGGCACGCAGCACGTCGATGCCGTGCGCGCCGCCAAGGCCGGCCTCGAGAACCCCGACAGCCTGCCTTCTGCCCGCGTGCTCGCGGCCATCGAGCAGCAGCACGGCAACTCCTTCGTCGGCTTCGTGCGCGCCCAGTCGGAGCAGACCCGCGCCGCGCTGCTGGCGCTGCCGTTCTCGGCCGCGCAGCAGGCCGGGTTCGAGCAGATGACGGCCGAGTCGATCCAGGCGCAAAAGCGCATCGAGGCGGCCGACACCATGCCCTTCGAGATCTACCGCGAGCAGTACGTCTCGCCGGCGCGCCTGGGCATGGCCCCCGGCCGCCTGCCGGTCGCAGCCTGAAGCATCCTCACGGCGGTGCCACGGCGGCGCCGGCCGGCGCATGCCGACAGCGCCGCTGGCCGATGGCCTACAGCCATTGACCTGTCCGGCTCACCGTGGCGCGGCGGCCAGCCCGGAAGATGGTGTCATGCGCTGCCCAGTTCCGGACCCGAGACACCCACCATGACGCTTCATGCCTACCTGGTCGAGGACAGTCCGGTGATCCGCGAGAACCTGGTCGACTTTCTCGAGGACGTGGTCGATGCGCACGTGATCGCCTCGGCCAGCACCGCCGACGAAGCGCTCGAATGGCTGCGCGACCACAAGAGCGACTGGGACCTGGCCATCGTCGACCTGTTCCTGCAGCGCGGCAACGGCCTGGCCGTGCTGAACGCCTGCCGCCAGCGCTCGCCGCACCAGAAGGTGGTGGTGCTCAGCAACTACGCCACCGCCGACATGCGCCTGCGCTCCCAGCAACTGGGCGCCGATGCCTTCTTCGACAAATCGGCCGAACTCGACCAGCTGGTGGCGTACTGCGCCACGGTCCAGCCGTCGCATGGGTGACTCCCGCCGGGGGCGCCCGGCGGCGAACGGGGCGGGGAACTGAGGTAAAACGTTGGGTTGTTGTCAATTGGCAACCCTCACCAACCCCGACCCACACAGTTCAGACAGCGAGCAGAGACCTCATGAGCAACAGCACCTCCATCGACTTCCAGGGCCGCGTGGCCATCGTGACCGGCGCGGGCGGCGGCCTGGGCCGCCAGCATGCGCTGGCCTTGGCGGCGCGCGGCGCCAAGGTGGTGGTCAACGACCTGGGCGGCGCGCGCGACGGCTCGGGCGGCTCGGTCAGCGCCGCGCAGGCGGTGGTCGACGAGATCAAGGCGGCCGGCGGCGAAGCCATTGCCAACGGCGCCTCGGTGACCGACTTCGAGGCCGTGCAGGCCATGGTCAAGCAGGCGGTCGACGCCTGGGGCCGCGTCGACATCCTGGTGAACAACGCCGGCATCCTGCGCGACAAGAGCTTCGCCAAGATGGAACTGGACGACTTCAAGCTCGTGGTCGATGTGCACCTGATGGGCGCCGTGAACTGCACCAAGGCCGTCTGGGCGCTCATGAACGAGCAGAAGTACGGCCGCATCGTGATGACCACCTCGTCGTCGGGCCTGTACGGCAACTTCGGCCAGAGCAACTACGGCGCCGCCAAGCTGGCGCTGGTGGGCCTCATGCAAACGCTGAGCATCGAAGGCGCCAAGAACGACATCCGCGTGAACTGCCTGGCGCCCACCGCCGCCACGCGCATGACGGAAGACCTGTTCCCCAAGGACATGCTCGAGGCCTTCCGCCCCGAGGCCGTGGTGCCCGCGATGCTGGTGCTGGCCGCGCAGGACGCGCCCAACCGCACCATCCTCTGCGCCGGCGCCGGCACCTTCGAGGCCGCCCACATCACGCTGACGCAGGGCGCCTGGCTGGGCATTGCCGCCGACACGCCCGAGCAGCTGGCCGCGCGCCTGTCGGAAGTGACGGCGCGCGAGGGCGAGGCCGTGCCGCAAAGCGGCGCCGCCCAGGGCGCGAACGAAGTCGCCAAGGGCCAGGCGAACGCCGGCCGGGGCTGAACCTTCGTCACGCGGTGCATGGCGCTTGACTTCGAGCGCACTCGAGCATTTCCAATGAATTCACCGGATGTCCGGTGTCTTCATTCATCCAAGGAAATCACGCCATGCACACGATCGACAACAAGGCCCTGGTCCAGCGCATCCACGCGGAGCTGGACAAGGGCAACGGCCAGGCCTTCATCGACAGCCTGGCCGACGACGCCAGCTGGACGCTGGAAGGCAGCACGCCCTGGTCGCGCACCTACCAGGGCAAGCAGGCGATCCGCGAGGAGCTGATCAAGCCGCTGTTCGGGCAGTTCGCCGGGCCCTATGTGAGCAAGACCGAATGCATCATTGCGGAAGGCGACCGCGTGGTGGTGCTGTTCAGCGGCGACGTGCCCACCAAGGCCGGCAAGCGCTACAACAACCGCTATTGCTACGTCTACCGACTCGAAGGAGGCCAGGTGAAGACATTGACCGAGTACTTCGACACCGCGCTGGTCGAGCGGGCGCTTGACGCGCCGACCGCCCATGCCGGTTGACGCCAGCACTGCCACGCCGTCGTTCCACATCGGCGAACTGGCCGCGCGCACGGGCCGCACGGTGCACGCCATCCGCTGGTACGAATCGCAGGGCCTCGTGCCCGGCGTGGCGCGCGATGCGGGCGGGCGGCGCGTGTACGGCGAACTGCATGTGGGCTGGCTCGACCTGATGGACCGGCTGCGCCGCACCGGCATGTCGATCGCCGAGATGCGCGACTACACGGCGCTCGCATTGCAGGGCAAGGCCACGCTGCGCCAGCGGCGCGACCTGCTCCAGGCGCACCGCGCGCGCGTGCACCAGACGATCGCCGACTGGCAGCAGGCGCTGTCGCTGGTCGATCGCAAGATCGATTTCTACGACGCCTGGATGGCCGACGGGCGGCGCCCGCCGCTCATTCCGGTGGAAACGCCGCAGCGCCTGCCCGCGCCGAAGCGCAAGCCGGCGCGCTGAGCTTCGACTCGACTACTCGGCGACGAAGCCCTCGCCGTCGCGGCGGATCGAGTCGCGGGCGCGGTGGTTGTTGAGGCGGCCCAGCGTGTTGTCGAGCAGGCGCTTGAGCTTGTCGGCGGCGCCGCGGAAGGCCTCGTCGAGGCTGGTGGCGTGCTGTGTCACCGCGAGCGGCTGGTGGTGCGCCAGGCGTGCTTCCATCACGCAGCACTTGTCGCCGCCGCCGGCCTTGTCGTGGTTCTCGTCGCTCAGGTGCACCTCGACGCGCGTCACGTCTTCGACGAAACGGCTCAGGTGCTGCTTGATCTCGGTGTCTGCCCAGCGCTCCAGCGTGTCCTTGTTGGTGATGCCATTGCTCGTGTTGACCTGGATCTGCATTGCGTATGTCCCTGCTGGATGGTGAACGAGCCTTCACTGTGCACCCGAAAGAGTGCCCCTGCGCGTAGGTGTGTTGCCCCTTTTTGCCGGGGCATGGCCGCGTGCTCAGCTCTGGATGTAACTGGTCAGCTGGGTGATGGTCTGCTCGTGCTCGGAAATGATGTCGTCCATCAGGTCTTGAATGGAGATCATGCCGACCACCTTGTCGCCGTCGACCACGGGCAGGTGGCGGAACTTGCGCTGGCTCATGAGCGCCATGCAGGCGCGGGTGCGGGTCTGCGGGGTGACGGTCATCACGTCGGGCGTCATGATCTCGGCGACCTTCATCTCCTTGGAGTTCTTGCCCTGCAGCGCCACCTTGCGGGTGTAGTCGCGCTCGGACAAAAAGCCCACGAGCTTTTCGCCGTCCATCACCATGAGCGCGCCCACTTCGAAATGCGCCAGCGTGGCCAGCGCGTCGAACACGCTGGTGTCGGGCGAGGTGCGCCAGGCGGCGGAATCGTGGCGCTTGAGCAGTTCGGAGACGGGTTTCATCGCGGGCACTCCATTCAGGGGTTTCGATCCGGCCGACGCACGTGGCGGCGCCGTGCTTCGGACAAATCATAGGGGCGGAATCGCCCTTCGCGATGCAAAACCCTCCCGGGTGTTGCGCGTGTCATGCCGCGCACACGAACCCGGGGATGATCAAGGGTGCTCAGGGCGCGGCGGCGAGCACGCGGCTCAGCGCCACGGCATTGCCCGCGACGTCCTTCACGAGGCCCTGCGCGTCGAAGTTCACCTGGAACTCCGACCAGCTGTCGCGCCAGTAGCGCCACACCGGCGCGTCCAGGCTCGGGTTCTCGCTGGCCACCGGGTAGCCCAGCGCCATCAGCACCTGTTCGCGCGTCATGCCCGGCATCACCTTGCCCGCGAGGATGGCGGCGCCCACCGCGGGCGGAAAGCTTGCGATCTTGCGCTTGGGGTCTTCGGTGACCACGTAGCGCTTGGCGAAGTCGATCAGCGTGATGTTGCGGCTGTAGTCGTTCTTGATGCGCTGGGGCTTGCCCGCGAGATCGAGGTTGAAGAAGCGGAAGTCGTAGGCCGTGATGCGCGCCGGCGTGCCCACGGGGACGATGCTCGTGCCCTGCTCGTCGTAGTTGATGTCGCTGATCGAGTCGCCGTAGGTGCGCATGTTGCAGCACAGGAAACCGTCGGTCAGCGGACCGGGCGGGGGCGACGGGCGCTGGGCGTGCACCGCGGTGGCGGACAGGATGGTGGTGGCCGCGAGCAGGGCGGCGGCGGCAAGGCGCTGGACCATGAAAAGGATCTCCCTCGGTGTGACTTTTTGAAACGGCTGCGGGCGCAGCGCGCGGATTCTAGGGGTGATCTGGCGGCCAACAAGCCAGTGAATACGCCAGTTGGTGCTATCAAAAGCGCAGCAACGAGGAATCGGTCCGTTTCCCGGTTCACAATGCGCACCCGGCCTGCGAGGCCGGTCCCCTTCCAGACAGCGCGAAAGAAAGAGCATCCATCGATGGCGATCCAGTGGTTCCCCGGTCACATGTATTCGACCCAGAAGGCCATCACCGAACGGGTGAAGGACATCGACGTGGTGATCGAACTGCTCGACGCGCGCCTGCCCGGCTCCAGCGCCAACCCGATGCTGGCCGAGCTCACGGCCGGGCGGCCCACGCTGAAGGTGCTCAACAAGCAGGACCTGGCCGACCCCGTGCGCACCGAGGCCTGGCTGGCGCACTACAACGCGCTGCCCGACACCCGCGCCATTGCGCTCGACGCCAGCCTGACCATGCCCGCGCAGCGCATCGTGCGCGCCTGCCACGAGCTGTCGCCCAACCGCGGCGGCATGGCCAAGCCGATGCGCGTGCTGATCTGCGGCATTCCCAACGTGGGCAAGTCGACCCTCATCAACACGCTCACGGGCGGGCGCAAGGCCAAGACCGGCGACGAGGCCGGCATCACCAAGCTCGAGCAGCGCATCACGCTGGCCGACGACTTCTACCTGTGGGACACGCCCGGCATGCTGTGGCCGCGCATCATCGTGCCCAAGAGCGGCTACAACCTCGCGGCCAGCGGCGCGGTGGGGCGCAACGCTTTCGATGAAGAAGAGGTGGCGCTGGAGCTGCTGGACTACCTCAAGGCGAACTACGCCGAGGGCATCGTCGCGCGCTTCAAGCTCGTCGAGCTCGATGCCGCCACCCTGGGCGGCATGAAGGACGAAGACGTCCTCGACACCATCGGCCGCAAGCGCGGCGCGCTGCTGGGCAAGGGCAAGGTCAACCTGCAGAAGGCGGCCGAGATCGTGATGCACGAGTTCCGCGCCGGCAACCTGGGGCGCATCACGCTCGAGACGCCCGAAGAGTTCGCGCAGTGGCTGGCCGCCGGCCAGCGCGCCGACGCCGAGCGCGCCGCGAAGAAGGCGGCGCGCGGCAAGAAGGGCAAGGCCAAGCCCGAGGCGCCCGAGTCAGACAGCGGCCCGACGGCCGACGCGTGAAGGTCTTGCGCGCGCCGCGCTGAACGCCGCGCGGGCCGCCCCTATCATCGAGAGATGCAACGTCTCACGCGCCAGCGCAACGCCGTTTTCTCCGCCTTCAGCGACGCCGGCCGCGTGCTGACCGCCCCCGAAATCCTCGAGCATGCACGGGCCATCGTGCCCGAGATCAGCCTGTCGACGGTGTACCGCCAGGTCTCGCTGCTGCTGGCCGACGGCGAGATCGCCAAGGTCGAGCTGCCGGGCGAACCGGCGCGCTACGAAGTGGCCTGCAAGGCCGACCCGCACGACCACCCTTCGCACGGCGCCGGTGGCGATGCAGGGCACCACCACCATCACTACTTCCATTGCTCGCACTGCGGCCAGGTGTTCCTGCTGCACGCGTGCCCGGGGCCGATGCACGACCTGGCCCCCAAGGGCTTCCAGGTGACGCACCACGAAGTCACGCTGCATGGCCTGTGCGCGGCCTGCGTCGACGCCGGCGCGAAAGCACCGAAGGCGCACCCGCCGCATTGACGAGGGCGGGGCCCCGGATGCCGGGGAAAGGTCAACAAGGTTATTGAGAATTAATTCGCAATAACGTATATTCGCGTGTCCGAACGAACTCCCCGGCCACGTCCATGCAAGTCCTGTCCTCGCTCAAGGAAGCCAAGAAGCGTCACCGCGATTGCCAGGTGGTGACGCGGCGCGGCCGCACCTACGTCATCTGCAAGTCCAACCCGCGCTTCAAGGCGCGGCAGGGCGGCGCGAAAAACAAGAACAAGCGCTGACGCGCGGCGGCACCGCTGCCGCCTTCATTCCCCCTCGATGACCGCATCGGCGTGCCCACGCCGGGGCGTGCCTGCGCGCGTCTTTCCTTTCCTTCTTCCTTCCATCGGAATCCCTCCGCCATGCTCCGAGCTACCGGCCTCACCAAACGCTACGGCGCGCACACCGCGCTCGACCGCCTCGACCTCGACATCCGCGGCGGCGACATCTACTGCCTGCTGGGTGCCAACGGCGCGGGCAAGACGACGACCATCAACCTGTTCCTGAACTTCATCGCGCCGACCGACGGCACGGTGCAGATCAACGGCACCGACGTCACGCGCCACCCGGTCGCGACCAAGCAGGACGTGGCGTACATCCCCGAGCAGGTCACGCTGTACGGCACGCTCTCGGGCCTGGAAAACCTGCGCTTTTTCGCCGGCCTGGCGCTGGGCCACGAGCTGCCGCGCGAACGCCTGCTCGCGCTGATGACCGAGGTGGGGCTCGACCACGCGGCCGCCGACAAGCGCGTCAGCATGTATTCGAAGGGCATGCGCCAGAAGGTGTGGATCGCGGTGGCGCTGGCCAAAGAGGCCAAGGCGCTGCTGCTTGACGAGCCCACCTCGGGGCTCGACCCGCATGCCGCGGCCGAGTTCTCCGACCTGCTGCGCCGCGCGGCCGATCGCGGCGTGGCCGTGCTCACCACCACGCACGACCTGTTCCATGCGCAGCAGACCGCCACGCGCGTCGGGATCATGAAGCGCGGGCGGCTGGTCGAGAGTCTCGACGGCGCGCAGATCGGCCAGACCGACCTGCAGTCCCTCTACCTGCAACACATGAGGGGCTGACCCGATGACGATGCGCTGGATCGCCCGACGCGAATTCACCGAACGCCTGCGCGACGGCCGCCTGTACTGGGCCGGCGGTCTCGTGGCCGTGCTGCTCTTCACCGCGCTGGCCGTCGGCTGGGCGCACCAGCGCGGCGCGCATGCCGAGCAGGTGGCCGCGCAGGCCATGGACTACCGCGACTGGCTGCACCAGGACAAGCGCCATCCGCACGACGCCGCGCACCAGGGCATGCACGCCTTCAAACCCGAGCCGCCGCTGTCGATGGTCGACGCGGGCATCAACCCCTACATCGGCAGCACCGTGTGGCTGCAGGCGCACCGCCAGAGCGAGGTCAAGTTCAACGCCGCGCAGGACGCGACCGGCCTGCAGCGCTTCGGCAACCTGTCGGTGGGCTGGATCCTGCAGGTGCTCGGTCCGCTGCTGGTGATCGTGCTGGGCTTCAACGCCTTCGCGGGCGAGCGCGAGCAGGGCATCCTGCGCCAGACGCTGAGCCTGGGCGTGGCCCCGCTGCGCCTGCTGGCCGGCAAGGCGCTCGCGCTGTCGGCGCTGCTCGCGGTGCTGCTGATGCCGGCGGCGCTGGTCGCGGCCGTGGCCGTGGCGGTGGGCGCGGAGCCGGGCGGGCGCATCGATGCGCTGCTGCGGCTGGGCGCGTGGTCGCTGGGCTACGCGGTCTACCTCGGCATCTTCGTGTGCCTGGTGCTGGGCGTGTCGGCGCTGTCGTCGACCTCGCGCATGGCGATCACCGTGCTGCTCGCGCTGTGGATCGGGCAGGCCGTGATGGCGCCGCGCGTGCTCTCCGAACTCTCGCGCACGTGGTTCCCGAGCCCGACGCGGCTGGCGTTCAACCAGGCGCTGGGCGCGGAGCTCAAGGCCGTGTCGAACCAGGTCTGGCAGCAGAACTTCGGCACCACCGAGCGCTGGGGGCGCGACGTGCCGCTGAGCAAGTGGGGCATCGCGCTGCGCCTGGACGACCAGGCCTCGTACCCCGTGTACGACCGCCACTACGGCCGCTTGTGGGACACCTGGGAACAGCAGCAGAAAGTGCAGGAATGGAGCGGCCTGCTGCTGCCGCTGCTCGCGGTGCGCAGCTTCTCGATGGGCATGGCGGGCACCGACTTCTCGCACCACCGGCGCTTCACCACGGCGGCCGAACTGCACCGCCGCAACATCCAGGACCTGATGAGCAAGGACCTCGTGGCGCATGCCGATCCGCTCGGCGACCGCCACTTCTCCTACCAGGCCACGCCCGAGCTCTGGGCCACCGTGCCGCCCTTCGACTACCACCCG
This sequence comes from Variovorax sp. V35, assembly GCF_041154465.1. NCBI lineage: Bacteria > Pseudomonadati > Pseudomonadota > Betaproteobacteria > Burkholderiales > Comamonadaceae > Variovorax > Variovorax sp. V35. Next base: position 5,115,848 of record NZ_AP028666.1, on the reverse strand, counting down.
CCGGGCGCAGGGTGGGCGCTGCGACACCAGGCGCGCAGCTTCCTCGTGCTGTGCGTCGGCCTGCTGCTCGCGGCGGCCTTCGCGGCCTTTGCCACCTTGCGCCAGCGCGCGCTCTGAGAGGGGATGCCACCCATGTCCTCCATCCATCCTCCCCAAGGCCGCCGCCTGCTGGCCGTGATGCGCCAGGAAGTCCGTTTGATGCTCGCCGAGCGCGGGCTTTGGGTCGTCGGCGCATTGTTCCTTTTGCTCGTGGCCTATGCGTTGGGCAACGGCCTGCTGCAGACCGCCCAGCGCGACCGCGCGCAGGCGGCCGTGGCGCAAGCCGACCGCGACACCCGCACCGCGCAGCGCACCTTGCTCGAAGCCATCCTGGCCGGCACCGCGCAGCCCACACCCTTCGAGAATCCGGCCGACCCTTCGCGCATGGCCAGCGGCTACGGCGGCCAGCACGTGCTGCTGCCGACCGCGCCGCTGGGCCCGGTCGCGCTGGGGCAGAGCGACCTGTTCCCGAGCCAGTACCAGGTCACGAACCAGAGCCGCGTCGTGTTCATGAACCCGAGCGACATCGAGAACCCGTGGCACCTGCTGAGCGGGCATTTCGACCTGGCCTTCGTCATCGTCTACCTGCTGCCGCTGCTCATCTTCGCGCTCAGCTACAACCTGCTGTCGGCCGAGCGCGAGAACGGCACCTTGCGCCTGCTGCTGTCGCAACCGCTGCGCTTGCGCACGCTGCTCGCAGGCAAGCTCACGGTGCGCGCGGCCGTGCTGCTGGGGCCGGCCGTGCTGCTGCCGGTGGCGGTGCTGTGGATCGCGCGCCATGCGGGGCTCACCGCCGGCGGCGCGGGCAGCGCCACGCTGTGGTGGGCGCTGCTGGTCGGCGCCTACGCGCTGTTCTGGTTCGCGCTGGTGGTGGCGGTCAATGCCTTCGGCGCCTCGTCGGCGACGAACGCGATGGTGCTCGTCATCGCCTGGGTGCTGCTGGTGCTCGTGGCGCCGGTGCTGCTCAACCTGGCCGTCACGCAGGCCGCGCCCGCACCGTCGCGCACCGAGCTGGCCACGCGCCAGCGCGTGGTCACGGCCGAGGCGATGAAGCGCTACCAGGACCTGCTGGGCACCGAGTACCAGCACGTGGGGCAGGGTGCCATCCTCGTGCCGCGCGACGGCAAGATCGAGATCGCCGGCCGCTCGCTGGCCAACTACCGCATCCAGCGCGAGGTCGACGAAGCGATCCGTCCCGCGCTCGCGCGCTTCGACGCACAGCAGGCGACGCAGCAGGCGCTGGTGGGCCGCTTCGGCGCCGTGTCGCCGGCGGCCGTGGCCTACGAAGGCATGACTGCGCTGGCCGGCAACGGCGCGCGCCGCCATGCGCGCTTCGACGCGCAGACCGTGGCGCACCACGAGGCCTGGAAGGCCTTCTTCTTCCCGCGCATCGACGCGCGCGATGCGCTCGCCCCGGCCGACTTCGACCGCATGCCCACCTTCGCCTGGCACGAGGAGCCCGCCGAGCTCGTGCGCGGGCAGGCCGCGCTGGCCGTGCTGCAACTGCTGGTGCCGAGCCTGCTGCTGTTCGGGCTCGCGGCCTGGCGGCTGCGGCGCTTCTCGGTGGCCTGACGCTTTCTTCATTTCTTCCACGCACCGTTCCATGACCCCGTTCACCCGCACCACCGTCGCGCTGGCCGCCTTCACCGCCTTGCAAGTCGCCTCTGCACAAGACAGCAGCAGCAACAACGCCGAACTCGGCACCGTCACCATCGAAGGCAGCCGCGATGCGAACAGCCTGCACCTCAATGATTCGAGCGGCACGGCCTCGCGTCTGGGCCTGTCGGTGCGCGAGACGCCGGCCTCGGTCGAGATCCTGTCGCAGGACGCGATCCAGCAGCGCGGCGCGCGCACCTTCAGCGAGGCACTGCGCGGCATGGCGGGCCTCTCGGGCGGCGGCCCGCCGTCGTCGCCGACCACGCTGTCGCTGCGCGGCTTCACCAGCCTCATGTACCTGTACGACGGCGTGCGCAGCTCGGGCGCGGGCGTCACCAACCGCGTGCAGGACACCTGGAACTACGAGCGCATCGAAGTGCTCAAGGGCCCGGCCTCGGTGCTCGACGGCGAAGGCGCCATTGGCGGCATCGTCAACTTCGTGACCAAGCGGCCCGACCGCAGCAACCCGCACAAGGAGGCGCTGCTCTCGTATGGCAGCTACGGCTCCACGCGCGCGGCCTTCGGCTTCGGCGGCGCGCTGGGCGAGGCCAGCGCCTACCGGCTCGACTACAGCCGCAACGACACGAAGGTGGGCACCATCGACCGCAACGGCGAGCGCATCGACCACTTCACGAGCGGCCTGCTGGTGGACCTGGGCGGCTCGGTGAAGCTCGACCTGTCGTTCGACTACCTGCGCGACGACAACGACGCCTACTGGGGCACGCCGCTCGTGCCGCGCAGCTTCGCCACGCAGCCGACGAACGTGGTCAGCACGCCCGATGGCCGTGTGATCGACCGGCGCATGGCGCGCACCAACTACAACGTGCGCGACGACGAGAACTCGTCCGAAACCTATTGGTTGCGCGCGCGCCTCATGGGGCAACTGGACGGCGGCTGGTCGTGGCGCAACGAGTTCTCGGCCAACCAGTCGAAGCGCATGTTCCGCAACTCAGAGAGCGCCACCTTCGTGCCGCCCGCCAGCATCGCGCGCGACCAGACGCTCATCACGCACGACCAGGACTTCTGGCTCGACCGCTTCGACGCCACGCACAAGGGAAAGATCGCCGGCCTGGACAACCGCTTCGTCGTCGGCGGCGAGTACAGCGAGACGCGCTTCGGCAGCCAGCGCCGCTTCTCCAACAGCAGCGCCACCACCGCCGCGCAACTGCGCGTGCCCGTGTTCGATCCGTACACCGGCTACTTCGACGACAACCCCGCGCTGACCACCGGCGCGGGCAACCGCGCCGACACCTTCTCGCGCGTGAAGGTTGCCTCGGTTTTCGTGGAAGACGCGCTCAAGCCGATGCGCGACCTCACGCTGGTCGGTGGCCTGCGCCACGACCGCACCGAGGTCGACCGCCGCATCTGGGACCTGAACGCAGGCAGCGTCACGCGCTTCGGTGCGAGCTACCGCGCCACCTCGGGGCGCCTCGGCGCGGTGTACGACCTGTCGCCGCAGTCGAGCCTGTATGCGCAATACACCAACGCCACGCTGCCGGTGGGATCGCTCTTCCTGCTGTCGGCCTCGAACGCCGCGTTCCCGATGTCGCGCGGCAAGCAGGCCGAGGTGGGCTTCAAGCAGAGCCTGCCCGCGGCCAACCTGGAGTGGACCGCCGCGCTGTACAAGATCGAACTCGACAACGTGCTCTCGCGCGACCCGAACAACGCCGCCACCACGGTGAACAACGGCCGGCAGTCGTCACGCGGCCTCGAGCTGTCGGCCGTGTGGAAGCCCACGCGCGAATGGACGCTGGCGGGCAACCTCGCGGCGCTCGATGCGCGCTTCGACACGCTGGTCGAAGCCGGCAACGTCTCGCGCGTGGGCAAGACCCCGCCGAACGTGCCCGAGCGCATGGCCAATGTCTTCGCCACCTACCGGCCCGACGGCTCGAAGTTCGAGTACTTCGCATCGCTGAACCACACGGGGCCGATGTACACCGACAACGCCAACCAGATCCGCATCAACGGCTTCACCACGGTCGATGCGGCCGTGAGCTACCGCCTGAAGAATGCGCTGCTGAGCTTTCGCGTGCGCAACCTGACGGACCGGCTCTATGCGACCTGGACCGGCCGCGCCGCGAGCCAGGTGCTGCTGGCGCCGCGGCGGACCTTCGAGGTGTCGGCGAAGTTTGATTTCTGAAGTGCCGAGTGTTCAGGGCGGCGCTCCCGCCGACGGGGAGCCTTGCTCCGCGAATGTCCCCCGGGGCTTCGCCCCTCCTCCTTGATTTCGCTGCGCAAGGCACCCCATCGACGTGAGCGCGGTCAGAGCACTTGTTGATCAGCTGCACACCACCGCCGCGTCCCGTGCGCAGGACGCTGGGTGCTTCCCGCAGCGAAATCAAGGAGGAGGCCGCAGGCCGGGGGACATTCGCGGAGGGAAGTGCCCGGTGGCCTGTGCACACGCCCTGAACACACGCCCTCAGCGCATCTGCAACCGCGCATCCTTCGGATACCCGATCGTGTAGTCCGCCGACACGCGCGCCGTCTGCCCCGCGTCCAGGTCGAAGCGCCACATCGCCAGCCCCGGCTGCTTGTTCCACGCCTGATCGGCCGGCTGCGGCGCAAAGCGCGTGGTCACGCGCACCTGCTCGTCGACCGACACCGGCGCGGCCTCCAGCACTTGCACCGCGATCGGTGTGCGGTGGCGGTTCTCGACCACGTAGGCGCGCTGCACCTGGCGCTCGGCGCGCGAGCCGACGAAGCCGCCCGAGCCCTGGTTGTCGCGCTCGGGCTCGACCTGCACGCGCACCAGCTCGTCGCGGCCGAACGAGAGCGTGAGCTTCGCGTCGCTCGGCGCGTTCCAGCGGCCCTGGCCGACGAAGTTGCCGTCGCGGTACAGCTGCATCGGGCCGGCCGGCCACACGCCCGCGGGCTGCGCCATCTCGGCGACCAGGAAGGCGCTCGGGTCCACGCGCGGGCTGGTGCGCGCGGCGAGCTGCGCCGTGTCTTCATGCTGGCCCAGCGCCAGGGTCACGCGCTGGCCGTTGGAAGGCACGTCGATGCTTTGCGGCACGGCAAATTCGGTGGCGAAGCTGTTGTCGAACACGCTCACGTCGAACAGCGGCTCGCGCACGCGCTCCATGGCCATCTTGCGGTCGGCGGCAATGGCGGCCGGGGCGGCGGCAGGCATCGGTGAGGCCATGTACGCCGCCTCGGCATTCGCGCGCGGCGGCGGTTCGATGCCGATGCGCCACGCGCTCGGCATGCGCCCCGTGGTCTCGCGGCGCGGCTGGCCGGTGGACAGCACCAGCTTCACGCCGCGCCAGTCCTCGCCCGTGGCCTGCGCCACCAGCGCCTGGCGTTCGATGCGCACCTTGCGCGTCGTGGTGTCGAGCAGCGCGCGGTAGCTGGGCGTCCAGCCCGGACCGTTGACCTGGTAGCTGAGCTTCACGTCGGCGTCGGCACTGGCGGCCAGCGTGACGGTGACGGCCGTCACCTGCGCGCCCTGGCCCTGCGTGCGGCCGCGCTCGGCCAGCAGCGGCTTGAGCTGGCGGTCGAGGTCGGTCTGCTGGCGCTGGATCTGGTGCTGCTTGAGCAGCGCGTCCTGGCCCGAACGGCGCATCGCGTCGGTCATGGCCGCGAGGTTGCGCGCGTCCATCGGCGCGCGCGCGCCGGGGCCCGACTCGCCGCCCGACAGCCCCTTGAGATAACCCGTGACCATGCCCAGCGCATCGGTCTCGGCCTGCAACGCGGCCTTGCGGTCTTCGAGTTCGCGGATGCGGCCGTCGAGCGCGCTGGTGGCGCAGTTGGCCGAGAGCTCGCGCGCCTCGCTGAGCACCGAGGTCTCGCCCACGCGCACCGCCGCGCCGGCCGACACCTGCAGGCTCTGCACGTCGAGCCCGGCCGGCAGGCAGGCGAAGGTGACCGAGCGGCTGCCCGCCGCGACGCGCGCCACGCGCTCCACCGTGGCGCTGCCGGGGTAGACCTTCACCTGCGTGATGCGCGAGGCATCGGCCTGCAGCTGTGCATGGGCGCCCGCGCCCGCGGTCAGCCAGAGGGCGGCGAGGGCGGTGGCACGCAGGAGAGGACGGGCGGAGAACGGTGTGTGCATGGAAAGCCTTCCGGAAGAAAGTCGGTGACGAATCTCCGCTTCTACGGACGGGGCGGGCGAACGGGGTTAAGGCGTCGCAAAGTTTTTTTCATGACGCCGGTGTGACGCGGGCGCGCCGCTGTCGCGCAGGCATCTGCCGGCGGCGAACCGGTCACCCAAGAGACGGTGCGCGGCGGCTCCGCTTCCTAGAGTGGGTCTCGCCTTCCCTCCATTGATTCACTCTGAAAGGACACCCCCATGCTCGACACGATCCAGGCCATCAACCGTTCGGCCGCCTTCAACCGCTGGGCCGGCTTCGACGTCACCCAGGCCGCCGACGGGCAGGCCGAACTGCGCATGAAATGGCGCGAAGAAGACATGGGCCAGTACACCGGCTTCCTGCACGCGGGCATGATCGCCGCGCTGCTCGACACCGTGAGCGGCTTCGCGGCCGCCACCGTGGCGGGCCGCGTGCTGGCTTCGCACTTCTCCATCAACTGCATCTCGCCCGCCATCGGCGAGGCCTTCGTGGCGCGCGGGCGCGTGGTGAAGGCGGGGCGCAAGCAGGTGTTCGTCGGGGCCGAGCTGTTCGCACAGCCTGAAGGTCAGGGCGAAGACAAGCTCAAGCTCGTGGCGACGGCGAACGCCATCCTGGTGCCGGTGGACGAGGCGTCGACGACGCCGAAGCCGAAGCAGGCGGCGTAGGCACCACCGCAGGCTCGGCCCTGGGCTTGCGCTTCAGCCCGAACAGCGGGCGCAGCCAGCCGATGCGGCGGATCAGCCCGTCGGTCAGCAGCCAGCAGCCGGCGATCGTCACGGCGACCAGCGCCATCGGCTCCCATACCGGGCCCAGCGCGAGCGGTGCAAGCAGCGCCACGCCCGCGACGATCAGCGTCTGGTGCAGCATGTACCAGGGGTAGACCGACTCGTTGGCCCAGCGCAGCCACGGCCAGGGGCGGTTCAGGTAGCGGTGGCCGTGCCCCAGGATGGTGGCGACCGCGAGCCACAGGTAGGCATTGCGCAGCACGTCCATCAGCAGCCCCTTGGGCGGAACAAGGGCCCCGATGCGCAGCGCGATGAACGCGCCGATCGCCGCCGCCGCCAGCAGCAGCGACACGCGGCGCAGCCGTTCGAGTTCGCGCCAGATGCCCGTGTCCACGCCCATCCAGTAGCCGTAGAGGAACACGGTGAAGTAGATGCTGTGCAGGTGGAAGTCCCACACCAGGTTGTGCGTGGCCGGGAAGTGCCGCGCCAGCAGCACCGTCCACGCCACGAGCGGCAGCGCGGGCAACACGAGCAGCTGCCAGCCCCGCAGCCCGTTGAAGCGCCGCCGCACCCACTGCCCGGCCGCCGAGCGCCACAGCGGCAGCGTCAACGCGACCAGCGCCGTGTAGAGAAACAGGTAGGGCAGGTACCAGAGGTGGTTCCAGGTGATGCCGAACTCCGCCCCCGCGAACGCGCCCTTGGGCCACGGCGCGCCCATCGACAGGTAGCGCAGCAGGAAGGTGCCGAAGCCCGGCGCCACCAGCCCGCGCGCCACGCCTTCGGCATAGGCCTGGTAGGGCACGACCACCGCCATGCCGAAGGCTAGCGGCAGCATCAACCGCAGACCCCGGCTGCGCAGCAGCCCCCAGGTGCCCTGGCCCCGGCTCAAAAATCCGAGCGACACGCCCGAGATCAGAAACACCAAGTCCATGCGCCACAGGTTAAGCACCCGCATCGGCCACGGCAGCCAGTCGGCCGCATGCGGGCTCTTCAGGTGCCAGGGCCAGTCGGCCACGTAGTACATGCCCACGTGATAGAGGATGACGAGCAGGAAGGCGAGGGCGCGCAGGGCGTCGATGTCGTGGCGGCGCGGCGACGTGAGGGCTGAAACGGAATCGGAGGGCATGGCGGGCTCCCGGAATGAAGAAACGGCGGTCATCGTGGTCCCCGCGCCCGCCCCACGGACCCTCGCCGGGACGGATCGCCCCGGATTTGTGACGAACGGTGGCCCCCGGGGACGAAATCCGGCCCCCGGTTCGCGAGAATCCCCGCATGAGCGAGCCGCACAAGAACCTGTACGAGCGCTACGAACCGATCCGGCGGTACGTCGAGGTCGGCTTCTGGATCGTGCTGATGACGGTGCACGCCGCGATCAGCACCGTGGTCGCGCTCATCGACGCCCGCAGCCGCGCCGTGCCGCGCGCGAACTGGGAGGTCATTACCTGGGAGGTGTCGAGCCACATCGCGCTGCTGGCCCTGGTGCCGGTGCTGGTGGCCGTGGAGCGCCGGCTGTCGCCGCTGGCGCGCGACCACTGGGTGCGCTTTCTTGCGGGGCACCTGGTGGCCAGCGTGCTCCTGAGCCTGGCGCACGTCGCGGCGATGTTCGGGCTGCGTGCCGCGGTGTATGCGGCCGCCGGCGAGCCCTACGACTTCGTCGGCGCCATGGGGCGATGGGGCTACGAGTACCTGAAGGACGTGCGCGTCTACGCCACGATGGTCTTCGGCGTGTGGGCCTACCGGCTCTTCATGCTGCGGCTGCAGGGCGAGGCGCGCGTGCTCGATCCGCCGGAAGAGGGCGTGGCGCCGGTGCCAGAGACTTCGGCGGAACCGGAAGGAGTCCAACCCTCGATGCAGGAGTTGCTCCCACTCGTTGCGCCGCCGCCGACCCGCCCCGAACGCTTCCTCGTGCGCAAGCTGCGCCGCGAATTCCTCATCGCCGCCACCGACATCGACTGGCTGCAGGCCGAAGGCAACTACGTCGGCCTGCACGTCAACGGCCACGACTACCTGCTGCGCGCCACGCTCACCGACTTCCTGACCCAACTCGACCCCGCCACCTTCGTGCGCGTGCACCGCAGCCACGCCGTGAACCTGGGCCGCATCAAGGAGATCGAGCCGCTCGACGGCGGCGACGCCCGGCTGCACATGCACGACGGCACGACCGTGCCCTGCAGCCGGCGGTATCGCGACGCGCTGCGCGGCGGCGCAGGCTGATCGCTGCGGCGTCGCGTTCCGATCCGGTGCGCACCCCGCGAAATCGGCCCATTCTTGGGTCGTTTCGCACCATCAAAGAGCCATCAGGCACCATTTTTGCTTTCTTGCGCCGGCGCCCCGAGCCGTTCGGGTGCGACGCACCAAATCAAACCAAAAACCTGCAAGAAGCTCTCATGGACGCACTCAAACAGGGCGCTGACGCGCTGTTCATCCTTCTCGGCGCCATCATGGTCCTGGCCATGCATGCCGGCTTTGCCTTCCTGGAACTGGGCACCGTGCGCAAGAAGAACCAGGTCAATGCGCTGGTCAAGATCCTGGTCGACTTCTCGGTGTCGACCATCGTGTACTTCCTGGTGGGCTACGGTGTGGCCTACGGCACGCATTTCTTCGTCAGCGCCACCGAACTGTCGGCAAGAAGCGGCTACGAGCTGGTGAAGTTCTTCTTCCTGCTGACCTTCGCGGCGGCCATCCCGGCCATCATCTCGGGCGGCATCGCCGAGCGCGCCAAGTTCTGGCCGCAGCTGATCGCCACCGCGGTGATCGTCGGCTTCGTCTACCCGCTGTACGAGGGCATCGCCTGGAACAAGGCCTTCGGCATCCAGGGCTGGATCGCCTCGGTCACCGGCCACGAGTTCCACGACTTCGCCGGCTCGGTCGTCGTGCACGCCGTGGGCGGCTGGCTCGCGCTGCCGGCCGTGCTGCTGCTGGGCGCGCGCCGCAACCGCTACCGCGGCGACGGCTCGCTGAGCGCGCACCCGCCGTCGAACATCCCGTTCCTGGCGCTGGGCGCGTGGGTGCTGTGCGTGGGCTGGTTCGGCTTCAACGTGATGAGCGCGCAGAGCATCGACAAGATCTCGGGCCTGGTCGCCGTCAACTCGCTGATGGCGATGGTCGGCGGCACGCTGGTGGCGCTGGCCATGGGCAAGAACGATCCCGGCTTCGTCTACAACGGCCCGCTCGCCGGCCTCGTGGCCGTGTGCGCCGGCTCCGACCTCATGCACCCGCTGGGCGCGCTCGTGGCGGGCGGCGTGGCCGGCGCCATCTTCGTCTTCATGTTCACGCGCACCCAGAACAAATGGAAGATCGACGACGTGCTCGGCGTGTGGCCGCTGCACGGCCTGTGCGGCACCTGGGGCGGCATCGCGGCCGGCATCTTCGGCACGCAGGCGCTCGGCGGCATCGGCGGCGTGAGCCTGTGGGCGCAGCTCATCGGCACCTTGCTTGGCGTGGTCTGGGCGCTGATCGGCGGCGCGGTGGTGTACGGCGTGCTCAAGGCGACGATGGGGTTGCGGCTGTCGCAGGAAGAGGAATACGACGGGGCGGACCTGTCGATCCACCATATTTCGGCGACGCCGGAGCGCGAAGTGAATTGGTGAGGGCGATGCGGCTCAGGACATGAGCCGCATCCGGGGATTTGCGGCGCACGGCACGAATTTGCCAGCTGTAGCAAACTTGCCGGCGGCCTCCGATCCCACCTGTTCACCACCCCATGACCCAATCTCCCCCCGCCCTCGAAGTCCTCCCCCGCGACCTGTCCGCCTACCGCGAGGGCAACGTCGGCATCGACTACGTGCACCGCTTCGAATCCGGCAAGCCCGGCCCGCATGTGCTGATCAACGCGCTGACGCACGGCAACGAGATCTGCGGCATGACCGCCGCCACGCACCTGCTCGACACCGGCGTGCGCCCGAAGATCGGCACGCTCACCGTCAGCTTTGCCAACGTGGCGGCCTACGAGTCCTTCAACGAGGCGCTGCCTTTCGACAGCCGCCAGTTGGTGCACAACCTCAACCGCGTGTGGTCGCCCGAATGGCTCGACGGCAGCGAGGACAGCCCCGAGCTGCGCCGCGCCCGCGAGCTGCGCCCGGTGGTGAGCGCGGCCGACCACATCCTCGACATCCATTCCACGAGCCAGCCCGTGATCCCGTTCTGGGTGTACCCGGCCTTCGACCGCAACGCCGAGGCCGCCATGGCCATCGGCCGCCCGTCGGTGCACCTGGTGATGCCCGACGGCCTGGGCTCGGGCACGCCGCTGATCCAGCACGGCCAGCATGGCCGGGCCGACGGCAAGGGCGTGGCGCTGGTGGCCGAGTGCGGCCAGCATTTCCTGCGCTCGGCCTCCGAGCTGGCCACCGCCATCTCGCTCGACTTCCTGGCGCACTTCGGCCTCATCGACAAGGACCCGGCCGTGCCCGCGCCCGGCGAGCAGCGTCGCTTCGAGCTGCTCCAGACGCACGTCATCAAGTCGGAAGACTTCGCCTTCGTGCGCCCGCTGATCGGCTTCGAGACCTTTGCCAAGGGCGAACTGATCGCCACCAACGGCCCCGACGAAATCCGCGCGCCGTGCGACGACTGCACGATCTTCATGCCCGCGCAGCGAACGATCGTGGGGCGCGAGGCGGTGTACCTGACCAGGCCGCTCTGAGGCCGACGTCCCTCAGTTCAGCAGATCAGCAGGTGCCGTGGTTTGTCCGCGGTGCTGTAGTCGGCATGCCAGTAGTGCGGGTCGTTGCAGAGGCTGAACGCGGCGTCTGCGCTGGCGTGGCGGTCGCCGAAATGTTTGCCCATCGTCACGTGCACCGAGCCCGGGTCGGGCCAGTCGATGCCGACGCCATTGACGCGGTTGCCCGAGGCGACTTCGGCGGCGACGATTTTCTGCAGGACGGGGTGCAGGCGGGTGTTGAGCAAGGCGAGGGCTTCGCGGCGTTCGCTGGTGCGTGCGAACGAGGTGTCGAGGCAGGCTTCGGTGAACATCGGTGGATGGGCCATGGCTCGCTTCCCGGCTAGACCGTCGCGGATGTCTTCGACTTCGGGATCGTCCGGCCTCGGCACTTCGGATAGTTGGCGCAGCCCCAGAAGCTGCCGTCGTTCTTGGACGATGGCTTTTCCACCATCTTGGTGCCGCAACTCGCGCAGGTGGGGCGCCAGTACTCGCCTTCGTAGGCCACGGCGAGCAGTGCCGCTTGTTGTTCCGGCGTGCGCTGGCCGATCAGCTTGAGCAGGGCCGCGCCGTCCTGGGCGTGGATGCCGTTCGCCTTCGCAAATGCCGCCGCTTCCGCCGAGAAGGTCGAGCTCGTCACGTAGGTGCCGCTCTTCAATTGGTGCGAAGCCATCACGCCGAAGAACTCCCGCATCTCCTTCACGCCCACGGCTTTGCTCTGCCAATGCTTGCATTGGACGATGCGGGGCACGTCACTATGCCTGGACTGAAGCCAGATATCGACACCGCCGTCCGCGCCATGCGATTGGCTGCGCGTGGTGAAGCCGGCTTGTGCGTAGAGCGCTTCGCACAAGGCCTCGAAGCGACGCCATTCGATGGCGTGGAGCACGGCGGGGCTCCACTGCGATTCCTGGCCCGCATGGGGTGCTGTCGATGGCGAGGGCGACAGCACGGGCTCGCGACGCTCGGCTGTCGAGGCGGGCGCGGGGCGTGCGGGAGCGCGAACTGCCGTGGGCTCGATCTCCACAGGGGCGGCTTGACGACGGACGACGTAGTGCAGGCCCAGCAGCACGGCCCCGACCGCCAGTGCGACCCAACCGGCAGGCCGGAGCGCAGGCCCCAGCGTGCCCACGATCGGCCCTTTCAGGAAGGCGGGAGCGACCACCAGCAGCAGGATGCCGACGAAGATCGCCATCCAGGCCTTGCCGGCCAGTTCCTGTCGCGCCCGCTCGCGTCGGCGCTCGGCTCTTGTCTGTCTTGCCATCGGTCGCTTGCCTCGCTCCTCGAAAGATCTCTTTATAAGCCGGGGCGGGCGCCTGGGTCTTCACCGTGCGACCGCGGTGTTCTGAGCGTCGCGAAGCGCGTTGTCTGCGGCTTGCCGCGCTTGCGAACTGCTGGACTCGTGGGCACGGGACTCTGCCGGTGTTTCGGGTGGCTTGTTGATCTCCTTGACCAGGTCGGCCAGGTGCGTGTCGTCGTCTCCCCCGCACTGCTCGGATGGCCATCTCAGACGGGCGCCGTCGAAGTGCCAGCCGGCCGTGCCGCCCGTGGCGGCTTTTGTGCGCAGCCAGAGCTGTTCCCAGTGCGGAAATGCCGCGGGGTCGCCGCGCCGGTGCAAGTCCCGCAGCATGTCGTAAAGGGCCACCTGCGTTTCGCGCTGAGCAGGCTGCGTCGAAACGAGGATCTCGGCCACCTCGAAAAGTCGCGGCGTCGAGATGAAGTAGCGATTTCCCTGGCGGGTGCGCTGCGTGTCCGGGCCCTCGGGCATGAGATAGCCTGAGCCGCCGGTCCCGCTCTCGGAACCGAGGATGCAGAGCGCTTCGGCCGGCGTGAAGCGCCTGAGATCGTCGAGGGCCGCTGCTGTGGCCTTTCGATCCCCGCGTGCCACGACTTGGCTGAACTGCCGGAATTCGTTGTATGAAGCGTTCCAATCCGCTCGATCAGCGGTTTTGACGATGTCGTAGGCGACGAACACCAGCACGACGCCAGCAGCGAGGCCCCCAAAGCTCGCGCCGAGACTCTTGGTCGCACCGCCTGCGGCCACGATCGCCACGAGGATCATCAGCAAGGCCACCCCGATCGCATAGGGCAAGAGGTACACGAACCACAACGGCAACAGGTTCAGGCCAAGGACGCACAGGGCCGAGAGCACAGGGACGACGGAAAGCCAGATGAGGAAGGATTTCGTCCGGACGGTCATGCGCCGCGATCCCCGAGGCTCGTGAGGGCTCGTTCCCACGCGCGCAACTCAACTGGCAACGAACAACGCCGGGTCCACCATCGTCCGGTTCAGCATCACCCCCCAATGCAAGTGCGGCCCGGTCACCCGTCCCGTCGCGCCCACCGCGGCCAACGGGTCACCGGCCTTGAGCACATCGCCCACCTTCACGTCCCAGCGGCTCAGGTGGCAGTACATCGTCAGCAGGCCGCCGCCGTGGTCGACCCAGACGGTGCCGCCGTTGAAGAAGTAGTCGCCGGTGTCGATCACCTTGCCGGCCAGCGGCGCGCGCACGGGCGTGCCGGTGCCGGCCGCGATGTCCATGCCGCTGTGCGGATTGCGCGACTGGCCGTTGAACACACGGCGCAGGCCGAACGAGCTGGAGCGGCGGCCCGGCACGGGCACGCGCATCTGCAGCGCGGCGTCGGGGCGCAGGTCGGAGAGCGTGGCCATCACGCCGGTCAGGTGATCGCGTTCCTTGGTGTAGCGCGCTTCGTCTTCGGGCGACAGGTCGACTGTGCGCGGCGCCACTGTCAGGCGTTGTTCGCGGTACTGCTTCGGGGCGATGGTGTAGGCGATCTGGCGTTCGGGCTTGCCCTCGGCGCGCACGCTGATGCTGGCTTCGCCCGGTGGGGTGGCGAGCGGAATGCCGACCAGCGCGGTCCATTCGATCGGATCGCCGAGCACCAGCACCGGCACATCACCGGCGAAGGCCTTGGGGCGCGTGGCCGCAGGGCCGAGCGACAGGCGGGCGACGCCGCCCGGCACCAGCAAGGCGCGCGGCCAGACATCGGGCGCCTGCGGCTTGTTGTTCTTCTTGGCCGGGGCTGCGGCGCCGGCAGGCAGCGCCAGCAGGCCGAGGGCGCCGAGCACGGCGCCGCGGCGGTTCAACGCAGCAGAAGGGAGATCGGAGAGAGGAAGGGTCATGTGCATGGACAGGATTCGAATGAGGAGTTGAGGGTGCGGCGCTTCAGTCGCCGCTCTGTTCCCGCCAGGTTCCGGGCGCGAGCCCCTCGAGCGTGTAAGGCCCGATGGCGGCGCGGATGAGGCGCAGCGTCGGCAGCCCCACGGCCGCCGTCATGCGTCGCACCTGGCGGTTGCGGCCTTCGCTGATCGCCAGCTCCAGCCACGCGGTGGGAATGAGCTTGCGCTCGCGGATGGGGGGCTCGCGGTTCCACACGGCGGGCGGCGGATCGAGCCGGCGTGCCCGTGCGGGGCGCGTGGGGCCGTCGTTGAGCTGCACGCCGTTGCGCAGCGCCGCCAGCGCTTCGTCGGTCGGCACGCCCTCGACCTGCACCCAGTAGGTCTTCTCCATCTTGAAGCGCGGATCGGCGATGCGCGCCTGGAGCTTGCCGTCGTCGGTGAGCAGCAGCAGGCCTTCGCTGTCGGCATCGAGGCGGCCGGCGACGTAGACACCGGGGAGGTCGATGAAGTCCTTCAGCCCGCGCCAGCGGCCCTCGGGCGTGAACTGGCTGAGGACGCCGTAGGGTTTGTTGAAGCGGATGAGGCGGGACGAAGAAAGGCTCGTAGCGTTCATGAACCGACAGGATAGCCGGGGTCTGTCGACGCTCGGCGCAAGAAAAAAGCCGGAGCCCTGACGGCCCCGGCTTTGCGGGTGAGCGCGGCAGCAGGCTTACTTGGCCCAGCTGTCCCGCATCCCCGCCGCGCGGTTGAACACCACCTGTCCGCCGGCGCCGCCGCCCCTCGTGTCGCGCACGAAGTAGCCATGCCGCTCGAACTGGATGCCCACGCCGGGTTCGGCCTTCGCCAGCGACGGCTCGACGAAGGCCGTGCACACCTCGAGGCTGTGCTTGTTCAGCTCGTCCAGCAGCTCGCCGCTGCCCGGGTTGGCTTCGGCGAACAGGCGCTCGTACAACCGCACCTCGGCCTGCACGGCATCCGCCGCGGCGACCCAGGTGATGTTGCCCTTGACCTTGATCGCGTCCGCGCCGGGCGTGCCGCTCTTGGTGTCGGGCACCAGCGTGGCCTGCACTTCGAGGAGCTTGCCGTCGGCGTCGCGCGTGGCGCCGGTGCATTCGATGACGTGGCCGTACTTCAGGCGCACCTTGTTGCCGGGGAACAGGCGGAAGAAGCCCTTGGGCTGCACGTCTTCGTAGTCGGTGCGCTCGATCCAGACGTCGCGGCCGAGCTTGAACTCGCGCTTGCCCATCTCGGGGTGGTGCGGGTGCACGGGGGCGGAGCAGTCGTCGAGCACATCGTCGCCACCCATCAGCTCACCCCAGTTGGTGATGACGAGCTTCACCGGGTCGAGCACGGCCATGGCGCGCGGCGCGATGGGGTCGAGGGTGTCGCGCAGCGCGGCTTCGAGGCTGGCGTATTCGATCCAGCCGCCCGACTTGGTGGTGCCGCTGCGTTCGCAGAACAGCTGCAGCGCGGCGGGCGTGTAGCCGCGGCGGCGCAGGCCGGCGATGGTGGGCATGCGCGGGTCGTCCCAGCCGTCGACGTGTTTCTCTTCGACCAGCTGGCGCAGCTTGCGCTTGCTGGTCATCACGTGGGTCACGTTCAGGCGGGCGAACTCGTACTGGCGCGGATGCGGGCTGGCGACGAGGCCGCCTTCGGCCAGGCGGTCGAGCAGCCAGTCGTAGAAGGGGCGCTGGTCTTCGAACTCGAGCGTGCAGATGGAGTGGGTGATCTGCTCCAGCGCGTCTTCGATCGGGTGCGCGTAGGTGTACATCGGGTAGATGCACCACTTGTCGCCCGTGTTGTGGTGGGTGGCCCGGCGGATGCGGTACAGCGCGGGGTCGCGCATGTTGATGTTGGGGCTCGCCATGTCGATCTTGGCGCGCAGGATGGCGGCGCCGTCGGCAAGCTTGCCGTCGCGCATCTCGCGAAAGCGCGCCAGGTTCTCGTCGGGCGTGCGGCTGCGAAAGCGGCTGCCGGTGCCGGGCGTGTTGAAGTCGCCGCGGTTGGCGCGCATTTCTTCGGGCGTCTGCTCGTCGACATAGGCCAGGCCAGCGCCGATCAGGTACTCGGCGGCTTCGTACATGAAGTCGAAGTAGCTGCTGGCGAAGTACTCGTGTTCCTGAAGCGTGCCGGGCGCGCTGGGGCGGTCGGCCAGGTAGGTTTCGTAGCCGAGCCACTTCACGGCGTCGCGGATGGAGTCGACGTACTCCTGCTCTTCCTTCTCGGGGTTGGTGTCGTCGAAGCGCAGGTGGCACACGCCGCCGTATTCCTTGGCCAGCTCGAAATTCAGCCAGATGCTCTTGGCGTGGCCGATGTGCAGGTAGCCGTTGGGCTCGGGCGGAAAGCGCATGCGCACCTTGGCGGGGTCGGGCATGCCCTGGGCGTGGTGGGCGGCGTCGCCCGGGGAACCGCCCCAGGTGCGGCCTGCGTAGGCACCCTGTGCGAGGTCGTTCTCGATCACGTGGCGCAGGAAATTGCTCGGTGCAGCGGTCGTTTTGGTGCCGCTTTTGTCGGTCGGGGAGGTCATCGCGTCATTCTAGAGGGGGGCCTGTCGGGGTTACTTTTGGCAACGCTCTTCACAATGCAGCGTCCACCCGCTTTGCAATTGCAGCGTTCAATACAGACATGGGGCGCACAACGCCCCCCAACAAGGAGTCCCACATCATGAGCGTCACACGTTCTACCCTCTTCAAATGGGCCGCTGCCGGTGCGGTGGCCTTCGGTGCACTGTTTGCCGCCACCTCGGCCAGCGCCCGCGGCGACGTGAGCTGGTCGATCGGCGTCGGCGTGCCCGGCGTGGCGGTCGGCGTGGGCGGTCCCGCCTACTACCCGGCCCCGGTCTATGCGCCGCCGGCCCCGGTGTATTACGCACCGCCGCCCCCGGTCTACTACCGCCCGCCGCCGCCGGTGTACTACCGCCCGGCACCGGTCTACTACGCACCGCCGCCGGCCTATTACGGCCCGCGCTACTACGGTCGTGGTTATCACCGCGGTCATGGCCACGGACACGGCCACTGGCGCTGATTTACAACGCCATTCGTGACTGAATGAAAAAAGCCGGCCCCGAAAAGGCCGGCTTTTTGCTGCGCGCCCGGCGCCTGGATTTCACATGGCGCGAAACAGGTGGGCGTAGAGCCGGCTGACCGGGATCTTCTCGGCCCGCCCGCGCAGCGCGAGGTGCAGCTTGCCGGCCTCGTCGCGGTGCACCGCCTCGATGGCCGCGCTGCGCACCACCACCGCCCGGTGCACTTGCCAGAAGGTGTCGGCATCGAGCTGGGGCAGCAGCTGCTTCAGGGGCGTGCGGATCAGGTATTCCTGCGTGGCGGTGAGCACGCGCAGGTACTTGTCGGCGGCTTCGAAATACAGCACCTCGTCGATCGGCACCATGCGCACGGTGGCGCCGCCCGCATCGCTGGCGACGATCATGCGCAGCGGCGCTGCTGACGTCGATGAAGCCGACGGCGCACCGCCGGCGGCGCCCAGCACCTGGCGCCATTGGGCGAGCGTGCGCTCCAGCGCCTCGTCGGGCGGGACGGGTGGCGTCATCGACGGCGCGGCTGCCGCCAGCGCCTGCCGCAGCCGCGCCACGGTCTTGCGCAGGCGCTCGGGCTGCACGGGCTTGAGCACGTAGTCGATGGCTTCGGCCTCGAAGGCGCGCGCGGCGTATTCGTCGTAGGCGGTCACGAACACCAGCTGCGGCATCGGCGCTTCGTCGGTGGGCCAGCTGTCGGCCAGCTCGGCGGCGGCGCCCAGGCCGTCCAGGCCGGGCATGCGGATGTCGAAGAACAGCACCTGCGGCAGCAGCCTTAACGCCTCGCGCACGGCGCTGCGGCCGTCGCGGGCGGTGGCGACCACGTGCAGCTCGGGCCAGGCGGTGGCCAGTTCGGCCTGCAGGGCCTGGGCCAGCAGGGGTTCGTCTTCGGCGATGAGGGCGGTGAGGGGCATCGTCTTCTTGTCGTCGTGGGGCCTGTTCAGGCGGGCAGGGGAAGGTTCAGGGTGACGCGCGTCCCGCCGCCCGTCGGCGCGGGGGCCAGGCTCAGGCGGCCTTGCTCACCGTACACGGTGGCCAGCCGCTCGCGCACCTGTTCGAGCCCGAAGCCGCCACCTTCCGAGGGCTGCTGCGTCGCATCGAGTCCGACGCCGGTGTCGCTCACCTCGATGACCAACTGACCAGCCTCACGGCGCGCACGCACGGCGATCTCGCCGCCTTCGACCTGGGGCTCGAGCCCGTGGCGGATGCTGTTTTCGACCAGCGGCTGCAGCAGCAGCGGCGGCACGGGCGTGTCGCGCAGCTCGTCGGGCAGGTCGAGCGTGTAGCGCAGGCGCTCGCCCATGCGCACCGACATCAGCTCCAGATAGTCGCCCAGCCGGTCGAACTCGGCCGACAGCGGATGCGACAGCGCGCGCGAGCCGCTGAGCGTCATGCGCAGATAGCTGTTCAGGCGGTCGAGCATGGCCACGGCGCGCGGCGGATCGACGGTGATCAGCACGCGCAGGTTGGCCAGCGTGTTGAACAGCATGTGCGGCTCGAGCTGGGTTTCGAGCAGCTTGAGGCGGGCTTCGGTGGCGTTGCGCTGGGCCAGTTCGATCTGGCTCTGCATGTACTTGCTCTTGCCGAGGCTGTAAAAGAGGAAGCAGATGCCGGCCCCCGCGATGATGGTGACGGTGACGCCCGTGGCCAGCTTGTGGCCCCGCAGGTCGAGGAAGTCGAAGGCGGGCGCGCCGCTCCAGGCGTCGCCGATGAGGTTGCCGGTGAGGAAGCCGAAGGTCACGCCCACTACGACCAGCAGTGGGCCCCACGGCCATTTCGGCCAGAGGGCCTCGCGGTGTCCGGTGATGAGGAGCCGGCCGCCATCGATGAACAGCCAGCTCGCGGTGCCGATCGCCAATGAATAGACCATGTGGGCGGCCCAGCTGCCGCCGCCGGCGATGGTCAGCGCGCTCGCGATCATGCAGTTGAAGACCGCGGTGATCAGCCCATGCCGCAGCATGGACTGGAGGTTGGTGGCGCTGAACCGGGCACTGAGCCCGGCGGCAAGAGGCGACAGCGACAGGCCCAGGCTCACCGGCGGTCCTCGCCGCCCAGCGCGCGGCGCTCGCGTTCCAGCAGCCGGTCGTACAGGCCGCCGCCGGGCGCGATGAGCCAGACCACGGCGCCGTGGATCAGCAAGCCCAGGCCCCAGCCCATGAGCGGGTACACGGCCCAGTTGTGGCCGCGCGAGGCGGCAAGCGCAACCAGCCCGACGTTGACGACCACGTAGACGAAGGCATGGATGAACCAGCCCATCTTGGCGCCGGCGCGGCGGCGGGCGCGCCGCTCGATGTCGGCGGACGAAGAAGAGGAAGGGGACATGGGGGTCATGACAGCTCCTTGAGAGAGGCAGGTGAAAGGGGAACGAAGTCGCTGGCGGCCGATGCCGGCATTGACGGTGAAGGTGGCAGGGCCGCGCGCTGGCGCAGCTCCTCGGTGGTCTCGCCCGGCCCGTCCGCGCGCCAGCCCGGCGGCTTCACGAGGTAGCCGACGAAGGCGCGCAGCGAACGCGCCGAGCGCAGGTCGCGCCACAGGTCGCGCCACTGGCTGAACTCGATCTCGAGCAGGTTGTACGAGGTGATCGGCTTCACCAGCCCGTAGCGGCAGGGCAGGTCGGCGCGCTCGGGGATGTAGGTGCCGAACAGGCGGTCGAACACGATCAGCACGCCGCCGTAGTTGCCGTCCAGGTACTCCAGGTTCGAGGCGTGGTGCACGCGGTGGGCCGAGGGCGTGTTGAGCACCCATTCGAGCGGGCCGAGCTTCGGAATCCAGGTCGCGTGGATCCAGAACTGGTAGAGCAGGTTCAGCGTGAGCATCAGCAGGATGATCCGCGGCGGCATGCCCAACAGCGGCGCCAGCAGGAAGAAGGCCAGCGTGCCGGTGAGCCGGCCGGTCCAGCCGAAGCGGTAGGCGGCCGACAGGTTCAGCTGGTTCGGCGAGTGGTGCACGGCGTGGGTGCACCAGAACCAGCGCACGCGGTGCGCGGCGCGGTGGTACCAGTAGTAGCAGAACTCCTGGCCGATGAAGCAGGCGAGCCAGCCGGTCCAGTGGTCCATCGGCAGCGTGAAGAGCCGGTGGGCGTAGAGCCAGTCCATGGCGCCGACCCAGAAGGCCAGCGGCAGCAGCCAGCGCAGCGGGTATTCGCGCACCAGGAAGTCGAACACCGAGATACCCGCCGCCTTCCAGTCGTAGCTGCGCCAGCCGTTGCGCCACGACAGCACCAGCGCTTCGGCCAGCGAGGCAAGCAGCACCACCGAGATGGAAATCTTGAGGATCAACACGAGCACGGTCATGGCGGTTCCTGGCGGCGAAGGGCGGGCGGGGCTGAAGTGCGCAGAATCTTAGGCCGCGCGGGCGCCGCTGACCATCGCGCCCGACGCGGCGGCCAGCCGCCACAGGCGTGCGGCGCGGGCCGCGAAGATGCCGCTGAAGGCGCCGTACAGCGCCGGCACGCCCAGGGCGAAGGCGGCCTGGTGGCGCAGCTCCGGATGCAGGGCCAGCGACACGCCCACCACGTACTTGGTGAGGAAGATGCCCATCATGAGCATCAGTGGCACGGCGGTGCCGGCCACCTCGAACTGGCGCGCCGCGGCGTCGTAGCGCGTGGTCGGCGGCAGCGGACGGCGCAGCACCAGCACCATGAGCAGCAGCGCGGCCACGGCCCAGCCGAGCAGGGCGCCGGCCGACTCGCCGGACACCGACACCACGCCCCAGAACGACAGGCCGGCCATCGCGACCGGCATCACCAGAACGCGGTTCAGGCCGATGCGGTTGGCCACGAGCTGCCGGCCACCGAGCCAGGCCAGCAGGACGAACACGGCGAACACCCACTTCGGGGTGTGAAGAAGGATCTGCATCAACATGAGAGGCTCCGGTGGATGGAAGGAAATGAGGGCGGGGAGGGAATCGATGGAGCGGACTGTGCCGAGGCCGCCCGGCCGCCGCCACGGCCATGCGACGAAATGCGGGTGGGCGGCGTGAAGTGCCGGTCGCCGGCGCGAATGGCGACCCCGGCAATGGCGGGGTGCCACGCAAACGGAAGCTTTACCGTCGCTTTACGGCACGGAAAACTGCGGGAGTGATATTTCGCGCTGTACTCTAGGCCGCCTCCCTTCAGGCCGCCTTTTCGCACCCCTTCGCACGCACCGCCCATGGATTCCCAAACGCCCCCCGAGCCCCTGCCACCCGTCGTGTCGCCGACCCATCCTCCGGCGCGCCGGCGTCGCTGGGTCGGGAGCCTGCTGGCCCTGCTTCTGTTGGTGGCCCTCGGGGGCGGCGCCTGGTACCTGGTGCAGCGTTCCAAGTCGCCGGCACCGGGCGCGGGCGGACCGGGTGCAGGCGCAGGCCGCCCAGGTGGCGGCGGTCGGGCGGGCGGCGGAGGCCCGGCCTCCAGCACCGTCGGCACCGCCGTCGCGCGGCAGGCCGACATCCCGGTGCAGCTCGAAGCGCTGGGCACCGTCACGCCGCTGGCCAACGTGACGGTGCAGCCGCAGGTGTCGGGCGTGCTCACGGCCGTGCTGTTCAAGGAAGGCCAGATGGTCAAGAAGGGCGACGTGCTCGCCACCATCGACCCGCAGCCCTTCGAGAACGCGCTGGCGCAGGCCGCCGGTGCCCGCCAGCGCGACGAGGCCCAGCTGGCCGCGGCGCGCGTCACGCTGCAGCGCTACCAGACGCTGCTCGGGCAGGACTCCATCGCCCGCCAGGACGTCGACACCCAGGCCGCGCTGGTCAAGCAGCTCGAAGGCACCGTGGCCATCGACCGCGCCAACGAGAACACCGCCAAGCTCAACCTGGCCTGGAGCCGCATCACGGCGCCGGTGAGCGGGCGCATCGGCCTGCGGCCGGTGGACGCGGGCAACTACATCTCGACCGGCAGCACCGGCGGCGTGGCCACCATCACGCAGATCGCGCCCATCGACGTCGAGTTCGCCATTCCGCAGGACCGCGTGCCCGAGGTGCAGGAGCGGCTGGGCCAGGGCGCCACGCTCGCCACCACCGCCTTCGACCGCACGCGCACGCGCCGGTTGGCCGACGGCAGCTTCTCCACGCTCGACAACATGGTCGACACGCAGACCGGCACCGTGAAGGCCAAGGCGCGCTTCACCAACGCCGACGGCGCGCTGTTCCCGAACCAGTTCGTCAACCTGCGGCTGCTGCTGCGCACCGTGAGCAGCGCGGTGGTGGTGCCGGTCACGGCGCTGCGCCACGGCCCGAACGGCGACTACGTGTACGTGGTGACGGCCGAGAACACGGCCTCGCAGCGGCCGGTGACGCGCGGCGAATCGAGCGTCGATTTCGCCTCGATCACCAAGGGCCTGCAGCCCGGCGAAACCGTGGTCACCGAAGGCGGCGACCGCCTGAAGGACGGCGCGCGCGTGCAAACCACGGTAGATCGGCCGGCCGGTGCGGCCTCCGGCGCAGCGGCGCCAGGTGGACGGCGTGGAGGACGTCGGCAAGAAGGTGCCGGCGGTGCGCAGGGCGGCGGTGCTCGTCCCGCCGAAGCGGCGGCACCGGCTTCGCCATCGCAGGCACCGGCTGCACCTGCCGCCGGAACGGCTGCGCCGGCTGCAGCGCCAGCAACGCCTGCACCTGCAGCAGCCCCCGCAGTCACACCCGCCAAGCTCCCCACCCCCGAGCAGCGCCAGCGCATGCTCGACGCGGCCAAGGACGATCCCGAACAACTTGAACGCCGCAAGCGTTTCCTCGAAGCCCTCGACCGCGGCGAGCCGGCCGCGCTGGAACGCTGGCAGCGCATGGCCGAACGTGGCGGCGAACGCGGCGGTGAGGGACGGCGCAGCCCATGAGCCCCTCGCGCCCGTTCATCCTGCGGCCGGTCGCCACCTCGCTGCTGATGCTGGCCATCGTGCTGGCCGGCCTGGTGGCGTTCCGCTTCCTGCCGCTGGCGGCGCTGCCGCAGGTCGACTATCCGACCATCCAGGTCCAGACGCTCTACCCCGGGGCCAGCCCTGAGGTCATGAGCAACACCGTCACCGCGCCGCTGGAGCGCCAGTTCGGCCAGATGTCGGGCCTGGACCGCATGAGCTCGACCAGCGCGGCGGGCGTGTCGATCATCACGCTGCAGTTCTCGCTGGGCCAGACGCTCGACGTCGCCGAGCAGGAAGTGCAGGCCGCCATCAACGCCGGCGGCTCGCTGCTGCCGGCCGACCTGCCTGCGCCGCCGGTGTACGCCAAGGTCAACCCGGCCGACGCGCCGGTGCTCACGCTGGCCATCACCTCCGACACGCTGCCGCTCACCGAGGTGCAGAACCTCGTGAACACCCGGCTCGCGCAGAAGATCAGCCAGGTCTCCGGCGTGGGCCTCGTGTCGCTCAGCGGCGGGCAGCGCCCGGCCGTGCGCATCCAGGCCAACACGCAGGCGCTGGCGGCCAATGGCATCGGGCTGGATTCGCTGCGCACCGCCATCAGCGCGGCCAACTCCAACGGTGCCAAGGGCAGCTTCGACGGTCCCAAGCGCGCCTACACCATCAACTCGAACGACCAGCTGCTCACGGTCGACGACTACAAGAACCTCATCGTCAGCTACAAGAACGGCGCGCCGATCCGGATGGTCGACGTGGCGCGCGTGGTCAACAGCGCCGAGAACACGCAGTTGGGCGCCTGGGCCGGGCGCAAGGTCGACGGGCAGGTGCAGCTCACGCCGGCCATCATCCTGAACGTGCAGCGCCAGCCCGGCGCCAACGTGATCGCCACCGTCAACGCCATCAAGAAGCAGCTGCCCGAGCTGCAGGCCGGCATGCCCGCGGGCCTGCAGGTCGAGGTGCTGAGCGACCGCACCGCCGGCATCCGCTCGTCGGTGCAGCACGTCGAGATGGAGCTGGTGCTGGCCGTGGTGCTCGTGGTGCTGGTGATCTTCGCCTTCCTGGGCAGCCTGCGCGCCACCGTCATCGCCAGCATTGCCGTGCCGATCTCTCTCATCGGCAGCTTCGGCCTGATGTACCTGCTGGGCTACAGCCTGAACAACCTGAGCCTGATGGCGCTGACCATCGCCACCGGCTTCGTGGTGGACGACGCGATCGTCATGATCGAGAACATCGCGCGCTACATCGAGGAGGGCGAGAAACCGTTGCAGGCCGCGTTCAAGGGCGCTGCGCAGATCGGCTTCACCATCATCTCGCTGACTGTGTCGCTCATCGCCGTGCTGATCCCGCTGCTGTTCATGGGCGACGTGGTGGGCCGCCTGTTCCGCGAGTTCGCGGTGACGCTGGCGATCACCATCCTGATCTCGGGCGTGGTCTCGCTCACGCTGGTGCCGATGATGTCGGCGCGCTGGCTCAAGCACGAGCCGAAGAAAGACGCATCGGGCACCGGCTTCGGCGCGCGCGCCCAGCGGTTCTTCGACGGCGTGATGGTGCGCTACGACCGCTCGCTGCACTGGGTGATCGCGCACCAGCCGCTCACGCTGCTGGTGGCGCTGCTCACGCTGGTGCTGACCGTGCTGCTGTACCTCACGATCCCCAAGGGCCTGTTCCCCACGCAGGACACCGGCCAGCTGCAGGCCCGCGTGCAGGCCGCACAAGATGTGTCCTTCGAGCGCATGGCGCAGCTGCAGCAGCAGGCCGCGCGTGCCATTCTTGAAGACCATGACGTCGAGAACCTCAGTTCCTTCGTCGGCGTGGACGCGGCCAACAACACGATGCTGCACACCGGCAGCATGCTCATCAACCTGACCAAGAACCACGACAACCAGCAGGAGGTGATGGAGCGCCTGCGTGATCGCGTGCGGCAGGTGGCCGGCCTCACGCTGTACCTGCAGCCCACGCAGGACCTGACCATCGACGCCGAGACCGGACCGACCGAGTACCGCGTGTCGCTCGAAGGCGTGAACAGCGCGCTCGTCACCGAGTGGATGCAGAAGCTCGTGGCGAAGCTGCAGGAATCGGACAAGGTGCGCAACGTGAGCAGCGATGCCGGTGCGCAGGGGCTGGCGGCGTATGTGAACGTGAACCGCGACACGGCGTCGCGGCTGTCGATCACCGCGAGTTCGGTGGACGATGCGCTGTACAGCGCCTTCGGTCAGCGCATCGTGTCGACCATTTTCACGGAGACGAATCAGTACCGCGTGATTCTGGAAGCGCAGCCTGGCATGGTGAATACGCCGCAGACGCTGGGGCAACTGAACCTCATTGCGGGGTCGGGCACGGCGACGCCGCTGTCGGCCTTTGCGGAGATCAGCGAGCGGCAGGCGCCGTTGCAGATCACGCACGTGGCGCAGTATCCGGCGAGTACGTTGAACTTCGATACGGCGCCGGGGGTGTCACTCGGTGGTTCGGTTGCCGCGATTCGTGCGGCGGCGAAAGAGATCGGGTTGCCTAGCAGTGTGACGATGACTTTTCTGGGGGCTTCTGGGGCCTATGAGAAGTCGTTGTCGAATCAGCTGTGGTTGATTCTGGCGGCGGTGGTTTGTGTGTACATCGTGCTGGGGGTGCTGTACGAGAGCTATGTGCATCCGTTGACGATCTTGTCTACGTTGCCTTCTGCGGGGGTTGGGGCTTTGTTGGCCTTGATGCTGACTGGCAATGATCTGGGGGTGATCGGGATCATCGGGATCATCCTGCTGATCGGCATCGTGAAGAAGAACGCGATCATGATGATCGACTTTGCTATCGATGCGGAGCGGACGCAGGGGAAGTCGGCTCGTGAGGCGATTCATCAGGCTGCGTTGTTGCGGTTTCGGCCGATCTTGATGACTACGTTGGCGGCTTTGTTTGCTGCTGTGCCCTTGATGTTCAGTTTTGGGGACGGGGCTGAATTGCGACGTCCTCTGGGGCTTGCCATCTTTGGCGGGTTGATCGTTAGTCAGCTGCTGACTTTGTTTACTACGCCTGTTATTTATCTGGCGTTTGATCGGTTGGGTGGGGGTAGTGCGCGTCGGTCTTCTGCTGAGCTTGAGGAGGAGGCGGCTTGATCTGGTTTACCTCCTGTCGCTTGCTTGCTTTCCGAGGCCGGGAGTTCCGCCCGGCGGCGGACTCACTTTCTTTTGCTTCGCCAAAAGAAAGTAAGCAAAGAAAAGGCGACCCCACTGTCTGCGACCCCTGCGCTTCGCTACGGGGCAACCTGCGGTGCTCACGTTTCGCGGGGTCTCGCAGAACTCGCTTCGCTCAAACAGCTGCGAGCCCTGATCCGCGAAACGCTCCGCTCCTCGGCGCAGCCAGAGGGGAGGGGAGCTTCGGGCCGTCGCTTCGCTCGGCCATGCAGTACCAACAGCCGAATCCAATGCGCATGCGCGCGGCTTCGCCTGCGCGCGGCTCCTTGCCAACAGCAAGGGCAATGCAAACGCCAACGGCGACACCAGCACCAGCGCCAGCGCACCAACCACTCCCAGCCGCTGCAGGCGCAAAGCGCCTGCAGCGGCCCACTGGCCGAGCGAAGCGATGGCCCGTTGGTATTCAAACCCCTTCTGTATGCGCCGAGGAGCGCAGCGTTTCGCGGATCAGGGCTCGCCCTTGTTTGAGCGAAGCGAGTTTGGGCGAGACCCCGCGAAACGCGAGCACCGCAGGTTGCCCGCAGCGAAGCGGAGGGACGCAGACAGTAGGGTCGCCTTTCTTTTGCCTACGTTTCTTTGGCGAAGCAAAGAAAAGTAGGTCGGCCGCCGGGCCGAGACCCGGCCTCGGGAAGCAAAACGAGGCACTGCGATGAACCTATCGCGCCCCTTCGTCCGCCGCCCCATAGGCACAGTCCTGCTAACCATAGGCATCGCCCTGGCAGGCATAGCCGCGTTCTTTGTCCTACCAGTCTCCCCGCTCCCCCAAGTCGACTATCCAGTCATCTCGGTAAGAGCCTCGATCCCAGGCGCAAGCCCAGAGACGATGGCAACAAGCGTCGCCACGCCACTGGAAAGACACCTGGGAACCATCGCAGGCGTCAACGAAATGACGTCCACCAGCTCCGTAGGCTCCTCCCGAGTCACGCTGCAATTCGACCTCAGCCGCAACATCGACGGCGCCGCCAGAGAAGTCCAGGCAGCCATCAACGCCAGCCGCGTAGACCTGCCTGCCACGCTAAGAAGCAACCCGACCTACCGCAAAGCCAACCCGGCTGCGTCGCCAGTCATCATCCTGGCCCTCACGTCCAAAACAAAGACCCCAGGCCAGATCTACGACGCCGTCTCCAACATCGTCAGCCAGCGCCTGTCGCAAGTAGACGGCGTAGGTGACGTAGAGATCGGCGGCGGCTCGCTCCCCGCGGTACGGATCGAGCTGCTCCCCTTCGCCCTCAACCGCTACGGCATCAGCACCGAAGACGTGCGCGCCGCCATCCAGGCGTCCAACGCCAACCGCCCCAAGGGCATGGTGCAGGGAGAAGGACGCAAGCTGCAGATCTACACCCAGACCCCGGCGCTGCGCGCAAGCGACTACGCCTCGATGGTCGTGGCCTGGCGCAACGGCGCGGCGGTGCGGCTGCGCGAGGTGGCCGACGTGATCGACGGCGTGGAAGACACGCGCACGCTGGGCCTGTTCAACGGCGAGCCGGCGATCATCGTGCTGATCACGCGCCAGCCCTCGGCCAACATCATCGAGACGGTCGACAACGTGCGCGCGCTGCTGCCCGAGCTGCAGGCGCAACTGCCGCCGGACGTGACGCTGCAGGTCGCCTCGGACAGCACCAACTCCATCCGCAGCTCGCTGCGCGAGGTGGAGATGACGCTGGTCATCGCGGTGCTGCTGGTGGTGCTGGTGGTCAGCCTGTTCCTGCGCAGCGTGCGCGCGACGGTGGTGCCGGCGGTGGCCACGGTGGTGGCGCTGCTGGGCACGTTCGGGGTGATGCACCTGCTGGGCTTCAGCCTCAACAACCTGAGCCTGATGGCGCTCACCGTGGCCACGGGCTTCGTGGTGGACGACGCCATCGTGGTGCTGGAGAACACCAGCCGCCACATCGAATCGGGCATGTCGCGCATGAAGGCGGCGCTGCTCGGCGCGCAGGAGGTGGGCTTCACGGTGCTGTCGATCAGCGTGTCGCTGGTGGCGGTGTTCATTCCGCTGCTGTTCATGGGCGGGCAGGTGGGGCGGCTGTTCCGCGAGTTCGCGGTCACGCTGTCGGCGGCGGTGCTGATCTCGCTGGTCATCTCGCTCACCACCACGCCGATGATGTGCGCGTGGATGCTCAAGCCCGGCGGCGAGCACGACAAGAACAAGCCACAAGGCCGCTTCGGCCGCGCGGCGGCGCGCAGCTACGACTGGATGCTCAAGCGCTACGAGAGCGCACTCGACTGGGCGCTGGACAGCAAGGCGATCGTCATGGTCGTGCTGCTGGCGGTGGTGGGGCTCAATGTGTACCTGTTCAGCGCGGCGCCCAAGGGCTTCTTCCCGCAGCAGGACAGCGGCCAGCTCAACGGCGGCCTGCGTGCCGACCAGAGCATTTCGTCGCAGGCCATGGGCGCCAAGCTGCGCGAGGTGGTCGACATCATCCGCAAGGACGAGGCGGTCGACACCGTGGTGGGCTTCACGGGCGGCGGGCGCGCGGGCGGCGGCTTCATGTTCGTCAACCTGAAGCCGGCCAGCCAGCGCAAGGACAGCGGCCTGGCCGTGATCGCGCGGCTGCGCCCGCAGCTGGCGCAGGTGACGGGGCTGCGCGTGTTCCTCGGTCCGGTGCAGGACGTGCGATCGGGCGGGCGCTCCAGCAACTCCACCTACCAGTACACGCTCAAGAGCGACAGCCTGTCCGACCTGCGCACCTGGGCCGTGAAGCTGGCCGACGAGATGAAGCAGCAGCCCACGCTGACCGACATCGACACCGACCAGGACCAGAACGGCGTGGAGACGGTGGCCAAGGTCGACCGCGACAGCGCACGGCGGCTGGGGCTCACCTCCACCGCCATCGACAACGCGCTGTACAACGCCTTCGGGCAGCGGCAGGTGGCCACCATCTACACCGAGCTCAACCAGTACCACGTGGTGATGGAATGGGCGCCGGGCTACACGCGCAGCCCGAACGCGCTGCGCGACGTGTACGTGCCGGCCACGAAGACCTCGGTGGTGGCGGGGCAGGCGGTGACCACGCAGGTGGCGGCCACGACGTCCACGGGCGGCACGGCGGCCTCCGCCAGCGCCGCCGCCGCGACGGTGCCGGTGTCGGCCAACGCCGGCTCGCGCAACGCCTCGACCGGCAACGTGCTGAGCAACACGGCCACCGCGCTGGTGCCGCTGTCGGCGGTGGCGAAGTTCGAGGAGCAGTCGGTGGCCACGTCGGTGAGCCATGAGGACGGCGAGCTCGCCACCACCATCTCGTTCAACCTGGCCGAGGGCGCCAACCTCGGCGACGCGCGCGAGGCCATCGCCAAGGCCGAGGCCAACATCGCCATGCCGACCAACGTGCGCGGCGCCTTTGCCGGCACCGCACTGAGCGCGCAGCAGTCGCAGGGGCAGCAGGCGATGCTGATCGTGGCGGCGCTGGTGGTGATCTA
The DNA here is from genome assembly GCF_041154465.1 of Variovorax sp. V35. Taxonomy (NCBI): domain Bacteria; kingdom Pseudomonadati; phylum Pseudomonadota; class Betaproteobacteria; order Burkholderiales; family Comamonadaceae; genus Variovorax; species Variovorax sp. V35. Next base: position 5,086,110 of record NZ_AP028666.1, on the reverse strand, counting down.
CATCGTGCTGGGCATCCTGTACGAGAGCCTGGTGCATCCGGTGACGGTGCTGTCGACGCTGCCTTCGGCCGGCGTGGGCGCGGTGCTGGCGCTCTTGATGTTCCGCATGGAGTTTTCCATCATCGCGTTGATCGGCGTGTTCCTGCTGATCGGCATCGTGAAGAAGAACGCCATTTTGATCATCGACTTCGCGCTGGAGGCCGAGCGCTCGCGCGGCCTGAGCCCGCTCGAGGCGGTGCGCGAGGCCTGCCTGCTGCGCTTCCGCCCGATCCTGATGACCACGCTGGCCGCCGCGCTCGGTGCGCTGCCGCTGGCCATCGGCTTCGGCGAGGGCGCCGAGCTGCGCCGGCCGCTGGGCGTGGCGATCATCGGCGGACTCATCGCGAGCCAGCTGCTGACGCTGCTCACCACGCCGGTGGTGTACCTGCTGCTGGACAAGCTGCGCCGCCGCGGCAAGAACGAACACGCGCTGAGCCGCGCGCCGGCCGTCTGAGACCCATGACCATGAATGCCTCCATTTCTTCCTTCGGTTCTTCACGCCGTTTCTTCGCGCTGAGCACGCTCGCGCTGGCCGCCGTGCTCGCCGGCTGCGCCGTGGGCGCGGCCTACAAGGTGCCCGAGTCGGCGGCATCGGCCGGCTGGAAGGAGCAGCCCGCCGCCGACGGCTGGCTGCCCGCCGCGCCGGCCGACGCGCTCGACCGCGGCGAGTGGTGGAAGCTCTTCGGCGACGCCACGCTCGACGAACTCGCGGCGCGCGTGCAGGTGTCGAACCAGAACATCGCCGCTGCCGTCGCCAGCTACACGCAGGCGCAGGCGCTGGTGCGCGAGCAGCGCGCGGGGCTGTTCCCGTCGGTGTCCTTCGACGGCAGCGGCAAGCGCTCGGGCACGGTGGGCGGCAACGCCTCGGCCAGCCCGTCGAACACCTTCGGCGCCACGCTGGGCGCGAGCTGGACGCCCGACGTGTGGGGCCGCCTGCGCGAGGCCGTGAACAGCGCGCAGGCCAACGCGCAGGCCAGCGAGGCCGACCTGGCCTCGGCGCGGCTGTCGGCCGTCGGCGACCTGGCGACCAACTACTTCTCGCTGCGCGAGGCCGACGCCGAGATCGTGCTGCTCGACGAAACCATCCTCGGCTACCAGCGCGCCTTCGAGATCACGAGCAACCGCTACGCCGCCGGCATTGCCGCGCAGACCGACGTGCTGCAGGCGCAGACCCAGCTGGTGAATGCCAAGGCCGACCGCGTGGGCCTGCAGCGCACGCGCGCCACGCTGGAGCACGCCATCGCGATGCTGGTGGGCGTGGCGCCGGCCGACTTCAGCCTGCCGCCCGCGCGCTGGACGCCCACGGTGCCCGGCGTGCCGACCGGCGTACCCTCGACGCTGCTGCAGCGCCGCCCCGACATCGCAGCGGCGGAGCGCGCGGTGGCCGCGGCCAATGCGCAGATCGGCGTGGCGCGCTCGGCCTATTACCCGAACATCTCGCTCACGGCCTCGGTCGGCAGCAACGCCAGCCGCGTGAGAGACCTCTTCGGCGCGGCCAACACGCTGTGGGGGCTGGGCCTGTCGGTGGCGCAGGTGGTGTTCGACGCGGGCGCCATCAGCGCCAGCGTCGATGCCGCCAAGGCCGGCCACGAAGCCAGCGTGGCGCGCTACCGGCAGACCGTGCTGGCCGCGTTCCAGGCCGTGGAAGACCAGCTGACCACCGGCGCCACGCTGGCGCAGCAGGAAGGCTTGCGCCGCGAGGCCACGGCAGCGGCCGACAAGACCGAGCAGCAACTGCTCAACCGGTATCGCGCGGGGCAGGTGAGCTACACCGATGTGGTGCAGGCGCAGGCCGCCGCACTGAGCGCGCGGCGCGCGCTCGTGCAGCTTCAGGTCAATCGCCAGGCCGCGGCAATCGCGCTGATCCAGGCCATGGGCGGCGGTTGGCAGGCCGACTGGATGGGGGCGACCCGTCCGGCCGGCAACAGCACTTCAAACAACAGCGCCGCTTCCCGCACACCGTAAGGGGCGGGTGTTGCGGGCGGGCATGGGAACCTGCCTGGCCCGTCGGCCCGACCGGCGCGAACACCGGACCGGGCGTCGTCGCTTCGCGGCGGTGGTCACCGCTCGGCGCTCACAGGATCGCTCTCTCCCCATCAGTGCGCTGGTCGGTCGAGGGCCTCGCCCAGGTAGTCCTTGTCTGTCACCAGGACCCAGAGGGCGAGCACCATGATCACCGCAGCCACGAGGACTGCATTGACCAGCGCCGGCTCGACCATGCGGAAGTCGAGCAACCAGGGCGACACCGCCAGCCAGGCTGCCAGCGCCACTTCGGTCCACTCTTCCCACTGGTGCGGCACGAAGGTCGCGCCCAAGGCCACGGCGCCCAGCACGATGCCGGTCGCCACCATGGTCCACATGGCGAGCGAATTGCCCTGAAAGCCCAGTACCCATGGCGAGACGATCAGCCACACGCCGGCGACGGCGTTGACGGGGTCCTGCCAATGCTTCACATGCTTCATGGTCGTACCTCCTGTCGCAGCACGACGCCACGACTCTGGTTGGACTGCCGCGCCGCGCCGTGGTTCCGCCATGCGGCATGGCGCGGGGCTTGCGGATCGGCGCCGCCTTCCTATACTTGAGTGCGCACTCAACTAAACGAACGATGGAGACCGTCGACGCATGGCCAGGCCCCGCAGCGCAGACAAGCACAACGCCATCCTCGAGGCGGCGCTGGTCGAGTTCGGCCGGCGCGGCGTGTGGGCCACGCCGACCTCGGCGATCTCGCGCACCGCGGGCGTGGCCGAGGGCACGCTGTTCACCTACTTCGCGAGCAAGGCGCTGCTGACCGACGCGCTGTACCGCGCGCTGAAGACCGAGCTGGCCGGCGTGATGCTGGCTGACTGGCCCGAGGCGGCCGATCCGCGCACCCAGTTCCGCCACATCTGGGACCGCTACGTGCGCTGGGGCGTGGCGCACCCCGGCAAGCTGCGCGTGTTGGCGCAGCTCAAGGTCTCCGACGAACTGAGCGACGAGAGCCGCGCCGCCGGCATGGCGCCGTTCGCGCGCCTGGAAGCGGTGGCGCAGGAATGCATGCGGCGCGGGCTGGTCGTCGAGCGGCCGATGGAATTCCTGGGCGCGATGCTCACGGCGATGGCCGAGACCACCGTCGGCTACATCGCGCAGGCCGGCGACGCCGAACCGGCCTTCGACTACGCCGAAGCCGGCTTCGAGATCTTCTGGCAAGGCATCGCCGTGCCGCCCTGACGACGACACCTTCCGCACGAACGACAAGACCCCTACCGAAGAAAGACCCCGCCATGCCCACACTCAAACGCCGCCACTTCGTGCTCGGCACCCTCGGCGCCGCCGGCGCCCTGGTCGTCGGCTGGGCCGCCACGCCGGCGGCTTCGCGCCTCGTGCCCGGTGCGCCGCTGCCGACGGGCAACGGGCAGGTCGCGCTCAACGGCTGGGTCAAGGTGGGCAGCGACGACACCGTCACGCTGGTGATGACGCAATCGGAAATGGGGCAGGGCACCCACACCGGCCTGGCGATGCTGCTGGCCGAAGAAATGGACGCCGCGGTGTCGCAGGTGCGGCTCGAGCAGGCCGGCTTCGACGCCATCTACAACAACCAGGCCATGATCCTCGACGCGCTGCCCTTCAAGCCCGGCGACGAGGGCTTCGGCAAGCGCGCGGCGCACCAGGTCGTGGGCAAGCTGCTGCGCACGATCCCGGGGCTCTCGGGCACGGGCGGCTCGTCGAGCGTCACCGACCAGTGGGGCCCGGTGCGCGAGGCCGGCGCGTCGGCGCGGCTCATGCTGGTGGGCGCGGCCGCCGCACAGTGGCAGGTGCCCGCCAGCGAATGCCGCACCGAGGCCGGCCGCGTGCTGCACCCGGCCTCCAACCGCAGTGCGCGCTTCGGCGAACTCGCCGCGAAGGCCGCGCAGCAGCCGCTGCCCACGGCGGTGAAGCTCAAGGCGCAAGCCGACTTCCGCGTCATCGGCCAGCCGCAGCGGCGCATCGACAACGCCGGCAAGCTCAATGGCACGGCCACCTACGGCATCGACGTGCTGCCGCCGGGCCTGCTGTACGCCAGCATCGCCATGTGCCCGACGCTGGCCGGCCGCGTCGCGCGCTTCGATGCCAAGGCCGCTGAGGCGCTGCCCGGCGTGCGCAAGGTGATGGCGCTGGAACCGGTGGCCGCGAGCCTCGTGGGCACCGGCAGCACGGCGGGCGGCGTGGCCGTGATCGCCGACACGCCGTACCACGCGATGCGTGCGCTGAAGCAGGTCGACATCGAATGGGATCACGGCCCGGCCGCGAGCCTGTCGAGCGCCGAGATGATCGACCGCCTCGCGCGCACGCTCGACGCCGACGCGGGCAATGCGCGCCTCGATACCGGCGGCGTGGCGGCGGCACTGAAGTCCGCAGCGCGCACGATCGAGGTCGAGTACCGCGTGCCCTTCCTGGCGCACGCCACCATGGAGCCGATGAACTGCACCGTGCAGTTCAAGGATGGCGCCGCCACCGTCTGGGCGCCCACGCAGGCGCCGGGCTTCGCGCGTGCGGCGGTCGCCAAGGCGCTGGGGATCGATGCCGAGAAGGTCACGCTGCACGTCACCTACCTGGGCGGCGGCTTCGGGCGGCGCTACTTCATCGACTTCCTGGTGCAGGCCGCGCAACTCGCGCGCGAGGCCGGCGGCGCGCCGGTGCAGCTGATCTGGTCGCGCGAGGAAGACATGACGCACGACTTCTACCGCCCGGCCTACGTGGCGCTGTGCAAGGCCGGCTTCGACGCGGCGGGCGCGCTGGTGGCGTGGCAGACCACCAGCGCCGGCTCCAGCCTGGGTGCGCCGTCGTTCATGGACAACTCGACCGACGGCGCCTGGAACACCGCCTACGATTTCCCGCAGGCCCGCGTGGCGCACGTGCCTGTGGAATCGGCCGTCACCACCGGCATCTGGCGCTCGGTGGCGCATTCGCAGAACGGCTTCTTCGTCGAGAGCTTCATCGACGAATGCGCCGTCGCCGCCGGCAAGGACCCGGTGGCTTTCCGCGCCGGCCTGCTCGCGAAGGACGCGCGCCACCTGGCCGTGCTCAAGCGCGTGGCTGAACTCTCGAAGTGGGGCGAGCCGCTGGCCGATGGGCCCGACGGCACCAAGCGCGCGCGCGGCGTGGCCATCCACCGCGCCTTCGGCAGCATCGTGGCGCAGGTGGCCGAGGTGTCGGTGACGCCCGAGCGGCAGATCCGCGTGCACCGCGTGGTGTGCGTGATCGACTGCGGCCTGCCGGTCAACCCGAACCTCATCCGCCAGCAGATGGAAGGCGGCATCGTGTTCGGCCTGTCGGCCGCGCTGCGCGGCGAGATCACCGTGGCGCGCGGCCAGGTGCAGCAGAGCAACTTCCACGACTACACGCCGCTGCGCATCGACGAGTGCCCGGCCATCGAGGTCGACATCCTCGCCGGCACCGGCGCCGAGGTGCCGCCCGGCGGTGTCGGCGAGCCGGGCACGCCGCCCATCGCGCCCGCCGTGGCCAATGCCGTGTTCGCGCTGACCGGCCAGCGCCTGCGCAGCCTGCCGCTGCGGCTGGCCTGATCTCCCGGAACAGCAAGAAAGACACCCCATGACCACCACCACGCTGAAGATCAACGGCCAGACTGCCACCGTGAGCGCCGAGCCCGACACCCCGCTGCTGTGGGTGCTGCGCGGCGAAATGAAGCTCGTCGGCACCAAGTTCGGCTGCGGCAAGGCGCTGTGCGGCGCCTGCACCGTGCACCTGGACGGCCAGGCCGTGCGCTCCTGCGTCACCCCGCTGGAGGCCGTGGGCGGGCGCGAAGTCACCACCATCGAGGGCCTGAAGGGCCGGGAGGCCGACGCCCTGCGCGCGGCCTGGACCGAGGTCGACGTGGTGCAGTGCGGCTATTGCCAGAGCGGCCAGCTCATGTCGGCCTGCGCGCTGCTCAAGGCGACCCCGAAGCCCAGCGACGACCAGGTGTCGGACGCCATGCGCGGCAACATCTGCCGCTGCGGCACCTACCCCCGGATTCGCGCCGCGATCCACCTGGCGGCAGAAACAGCGGGGCGGTAACGCAGAAACCGGGGTGGTTGTTTACAGAAGTTAATAATTTTTCCGTAATTCTCGAAAAAGTCGCCAGAACGGTATTTTTACGGAAATTGGGGATATGAAGCTTCGATACGCCGCCGTACCATCCGCGCGGCCCGCTTCCGGCCGTCCCCTGTTTCCGACTTTCGATGACCCCCCCAGATCCCTCGCGGACGCGCGTTCTGTCCGTGGCCGACACGCTGCGCACCCGCATCTTCGACGGTGCGATCGCCCCCGGCGCCCACCTGATGGAGATTTCGCTCGCCAATGAGCTTGGCGTGTCGCGCACCCCTGTGCGCGGCGCCATGGCGCGGCTGGCCGACGAGGGGTTGCTGGTCTACCACCCGCAGCGGGGTTTCCAGGTGCGCCGTTTCGACGCCAAGGACGTGTTCGACGCCTTCAGCGTGCGCGCCACGCTCGAAGGCATGGGCTGCCGCCTGCTCAGCGAGCGCGGCCTGGACGACGAGGCGCTGGCCGACCTGACGGCCATGGTCGACGAGCAGCATGCGCTGCTGCACGACAGCGGCGAATGGACCGACGAGCGGGCCGACCTGTGGCAGGACCTGAACCAGGCCTTCCACCACAAGCTGCTGTCGCTGGCCGACAACCGCTGGCTCAGCGAGGCCGTGCAGCGCGCCTGCCAGCTGCCGGTGATCTTCGACAGCCGCTCGCGCCCGCACAGGCACGACGCCGCGATGCTGCTGTATCGGCACAGCCAGGCCCTGCAGGCGCTCGAAGAGCACCGCTGCATCGTCGAGGCGCTGGGCCGGCAGGAGGCCTCGGGCGCCGAAGCCGCGATGCGCGAGCACATCAATGCCAACCGCGACCTGCTGGTGCTCTACCTGCGTCAGAGCGCCGGCCGCACCCGCGCGCTGGCCTGATTCCGTCTCTCAGCCGCCCCGCGCCACCGGCGCCATGAGGTAGGCCCCCGACTCGAACAGCTGCGCCTCGGCCTGGTCGATGCGCCGGATCACCGGCTTGCCCGCGCGGCTCGCCAGCAGTTCGACCAGCGCTTCCGTCACCGCCACGCCGGCCGCCACCGACGGGAAGAACGAGGGGCTGTGGATGGTGAAGAGCAGCGTCTCGTCCGCCAGCAGCGACAGCGGCGAGGTTACGCTGTCGGTGATCGCCACGATGCGGCAACCCGCCGCCTTCGCCGCCTCGGCCACCTGCAAGGCTTCGCGCGAGTAGGGCGCAAAGCTCGCCACCACCAGCGCGTCGCCCTTGGCAAAGGCGCGCTGCTGCATCTCGAGCGAGCCGCCCTGGCCGTCCACCAGGTGCACGCTGGTGCGAAAGAGCCGGTACACGTACACGAACGAGAACGCGATCGGAAAGCAGGCGCGAAAGCCCGCCGCGTGCACGGCCGGCGCCTTCTCCAGCAGCGCGCAGGCCTTGAGCAGCGCCGGCCCGCTCTGCTGGTGCGTGAGCTCCAGGTTGCGCCGCTGCACCTCGAACATCTCGCCCGCCAGGCCCTGGTCGGCGGCGCGGCCCACCAGCTGCTTGGCGCGCCCGCCGTAGGTCTCGGTGCCCAGGCCCATGTCGGCGGCGAAGGCCTCCTTCAGCTGCGGCCAGCCCTCGAAGCCCAGGTGCTGCGCGAAACGCACCAGCGTGGCCGGCGTGCTCTGCGCGCGCGTGCCGACGTTGCGCATCGAGCCCGTGACCACTTCGTTGGGGTGGTCGAGCACGTAGCGCGCCACCTGCTGCAGGGCAGGGCTCAGGTCGTTGAAGCGTTGGCGGATCAGTTCTTTGGCGTTCATCGAAATACCTTCGTGCTTCGCACTGCGGTGCGAGCTTGCTTGAGGCGGCCCGGCGCAGCGCTCATGGCGGTGTCTCTTTTCGTGCGGTGTCTGGAACGAATGTACCGGAGCAGGGAAATCCCTGGAGTTGACGGAACAAATGTTCCAAACAATAATTCGGACGAAACGTTAGTTCCAAACACAGGCCCCCGCTTTTCTCCCGCCATGACGCACGTCTTCCACCGCCACCTTCGCCAGACCCCGCCCGTTGCCGCCAGCGCGCAGGGCATGTTCATCCGCGACGCCGAAGGGCGCGAGTACCTCGATGCCTCGGGCGGCGCGGCCGTGTCCTCGCTCGGCCACGGCCATCCCGAGGTGATGGCCGCCATGCACGCGCAGATCGACACACTGGCCTACGCCCACACCAGCTTCTTCACGAGCGAGGTGGCCGAGCAGTTGGCCGACGAGCTCATCGGGTCTGCCCCCGAAGGCATGAGCCACGTGTACCTCGTGAGCGGTGGCTCGGAGGCGGTGGAGTCGGCGCTGAAGATGGCGCGCCAGTACTTCGTGGAAATCGGCCAGCCGCAGCGCACGCACTTCATCGCGCGCCGCCAGAGCTACCACGGCAACACGCTGGGCGCGCTCGCGGTGGGCGGCAACGCCTGGCGGCGCGAGCCCTTCGCGCCCATCCTCGTGCCGGCCACGCACGTCGCGCCGTGCTACCCGTACCGCGAGCAGCGTGCCGACGAGAGCGCCGAGCAGTACGGCCTGCGCCTGGCAGATGAGCTGGAAGCGGCCATCGTCGCGCAGGGCGCCGACCGCGTGATCGCTTTCGTGGCCGAGACCGTGGGCGGCGCCACCGCCGGCGTGCTCACGCCGGTGCCGGGCTATTTCAAGGCCGTGCGTGCCGTGTGCGACAAGTACGGCGTGCTGCTGATCCTCGACGAGGTGATGTGCGGCATGGGCCGCACCGGCTCGCTGCACGCCTGCGAGCAGGAGGGCGTGGTGCCCGACCTGATGACCATCGCCAAGGGCCTGGGCGGCGGTTACCAGCCGATCGGTGCGGTGCTGGCGCAGCGCCGCATCGTCGAGGCCATGTCCAAGGGCAGCGGCTTCTTCCAGCACGGCCACACCTACCTGGGCCATCCGATGGCCTGCGCGGCGGCGCTCGCGGTGCAGCAGGTGATCCGCCGTGACGGCCTGGTCGCCAAGGTGCGCGACGACGGCGTCGCCTTCGGCGCGATGCTGGCCGAGGCGCTGGGCGAGCACCCGCACGTGGGCGACATCCGCGGGCGCGGCTTCTTCTGGGGCGTCGAGCTGGTGGCCGACCGCGCGAGCAAGCAGCCCTTCGATCCGGCCCTGGCCGTCAACGCGCGCCTCAAGAAGGACGCGATGGCGCGCGGCCTGCTGTGCTACCCCTTCGGCGGCACGGTGGACGGGCGCCAGGGCGACCACGTGCTGCTGGCGCCGCCCTACATCGCGACACGCGACCACCTGCACGAGATCGTCGCGCGGCTCACGGCCTCGGTCGACGCGGTCACGCGCAGCGCCACGCGCTGAGCCACCGCCCCTTTTTCTTCAACCGCCGTTCCGAGGAGCGTTCCATGCCCCAGCTTCGCCCGTCGCTTTCCATCGCCGCCGCCGCCTTCGCGCTGGCCCTTGCCGCCCTGGCACCGACCGCTCCCGCGCAGGCGCAGCCCGCCAACGACACGCTCGCCAAGATCAAGGCCAGCGGCGCCATCACCTTCGGCTACCGCGAGGCTTCGTTCGGCTTCTCGTACCTGGACGCCAACCTCAAGCCCGTGGGCTACAGCATCGAGATCTGCAACCGCATCGTCGACGCGGTGAAGACCGAGCTGAAGCTGCCGGCCCTCGACATCAAGTACCAGGCCGTGACCTCGGCCAACCGCATCCCACTGGTGCAGAACGGCACGGTGGACATCGAGTGCGGCTCCACCACCAACCTGGTCGAGCGCCAGTCGCAGGTGGCCTTCTCGCCGGACATCTTTCGCTACAACGTGCGCACCCTGGTGAAGGCCGATTCGGGCATCAAGAGCATCGCCGACCTGCAGGGCAAGACGGTGGTCACCACCGCCGGCACCACGTCGTTCCGCCTGCTGCGCGCGGCCGACAAGGGCCGCAGCCTCGAGGTGAACCAGCTCTCGGGCAAGGACCACACCGACTCGTTCCTGCTGGTCGAGAGCGGCCGCGCGCAGGCCTTCGTGCTGGACGACATCCTGCTGGCGGGCCAGATCGCCAACGCGCGCAACCCGAAGGACTTCGTCATCACCGGCGAGAGCCTGCGCACCGAGAACCAGTCGCTGATGTTCCGCAAGGACGATCCGGCCTTCAAGGCGCTGGTCGACCGCGTGGTGTCGGGCATGATGAAGTCCGGCGAGATGGAAAAGCTCTACAGCAAGTGGTTCATGTCGCCGATTCCGCCCAAGGGCATCAACATCAACTACCCGCTCAATGCCGAGACGAAGGAGGCCTTTGCCAACCCGTCGTCCAAGGGCATCTGATTTCACCCGACTTCATGACACGCATCGCCCTCATCCACGCGCTCTCGCATTCCGTCGCCCCCATCAACGAAGCCTTCGCGCGCGACTGGCCCGAGGCCGTGCGCATGAACCTGCTGGACGACAGCCTCTCGGCCGACCTCGCGCGCGACGGCAAGGGGCTCGACGCGGCGATGCACGAACGCTTCCAGCGGCTGGCGCAGTACGCGGTGGACACGGGCGCGCGCGGCATCCTCTTCACCTGCTCGGCCTTCGGGCCGTGCATCGAGGCGGTGGCGCAGCGGCACGCGGGCATTCCGGTGCTCAAGCCCAACGAGGCCATGATTGAGGAGGCCGTGCAGGGCGAAGGCCGGCTGGGCCTGATCGCGACTTTCGCGCGCACGCTGGAATCGATGCCGCCGGAGTTTCCTGCGGGCATGGCGCTCGAACTCGCACTGGCCGAGGGCGCGCTGGCCGCGCTCGATGCGGGCGACACGCAACGCCACGACGCGCTCATCGCCGAACAGGCCGCCGCACTGCGTGCGCGCGGCTGCACGCGCATCGCCCTGGCTCAGTTCAGCATGGCGCGGGCGCGTGGCGCCTGCGAGGCGGCCAGCGGCCTGCCGGTGCTGACGACGGTCGACAGCGCGGTGCGCGCGCTGCGTCGTCGCGCTTCAGCTTCAGTGTGAGCCGCCGTTGCCGACGACCGTGAACAGCGTGGTCATCGCCACCTGCGCCGCCTCGCCGCGCGCGAGCGGACGGCCCGGGCCGGCGTTGCCGCTGTCGGTTTCCAGGCCCTGCGCCAGGCGGCGGTAGATGTCCGACGAGGGCATGGTCGCCGCCGTGCCGAGTGCGTCGCAGTAGGTGTCGGTGAGCACGGCAGCCAGCCGCTCGCGCTCGGCGTTGGAGCGCATGGGCGCCTCGGCGGCGAAGACCGACGCCACGCAGTGCATCAGGTAGGCCTGGGTCTCGAGCGAGAAGGCCTGCTGGCGCACGTAGTCTTCCACCGCGTGCCAGAAGAGGGTGTCGGAGGTGCGGCGCCAGCTTTCGAGCACCTTGCGCGACCTGGCGACCAGGTCGGCGTGCGCGTCGTGCGGTTCGGCCGGGCGCAGCGCCAGGCCCTGCAGCGTGAGCGCGGCCACCGGGCCGGCCGCGCCGAGCAGGAAGCTCCAGAACTTCCAGCGCGCAAACCATTTCTTGTCGTGGGCCGGGCCCAGCGGCTCCAGCAGCCGGAAGTCGATGCACAGGGCGGCGTCGGCCTGCAGGCCGGAGGCCATGCGGTCGGCCTCCACGTGGCCCTGCGCGACGATGCAGGCGCTGGCACCGCAGTGGTCGATGTCGGCCAGGCGCTGCGTCAGCTGGCGCAGCTCGTGGGCCGAGGCGCCGGTGGCTTCGGCCACGCGCAGCATGCCGTGGCACTGCTCCCGCTCCCGCTGGCAGGGGCTCTTGAGACGGTCTTCGACATGGTCGTCGAGCGTCGAGGGGCGTTCTTCAGCGACGCACGCCTCGAGTTCACTCCCGGTGGTGAACGTTGACATGGATGCTCCTTCGGACGCAGATGAATAACTGTTACCAATATGTATTAATGCGCCGACGTCGAACATCACCCGAACTAGGTATTTCCGTGGGTCGGCTGCCTGGCGTTTCGCCGGCGCAACGGCGCCTGAACAGGGCCTGACCGGGGGGCTCGCCATAATTGCCGCTCTTTCAAGGAGTACGCGTGGATATCGTTTTGTTGGCCAAGGCCGCTGTCATGGGCATCGTGGAGGGTCTGACCGAATTCCTGCCGATCTCGTCGACCGGCCACCTCATTCTTGCGGGCTCGCTGCTGGGCTTCGACGACGCCAAGGCCAAGGTGTTCGACATCGCCATCCAGACCGGCGCGATCTTCGCGGTGATCCTGGTCTACTGGCAGAAGATCCATTCGACCGTGGTGGCGCTGCCGCGCCAGCCCAAGGCGCGCCGGCTGGCGCTGAACATCGTCATCGGCTTCCTGCCCGCGGTGGTGCTGGGCCTCCTGTTCGGCAAGATGATCAAGGCGCACCTGTTCATCCCGACCGTGGTGGCCAGCACCTTCATCATCGGCGGCTTCATCATCCTGTGGGCCGAGAAGCGCCCGCCCGGTTCGGTGCGCGTCGAGCACGTGGACGACATGACGCCCTGGGACGCACTCAAGGTCGGCCTGGTGCAGTGCTTCGCGATGATCCCCGGCACCAGCCGCAGCGGCTCGACCATCATCGGCGGCATGCTGCTGGGCCTGTCGCGCCAGGCGGCCACCGATTTCTCGTTCTTCCTGGCCATTCCGACGCTGATCGGCGCAGGCGCCTACAGCCTCTACAAGGAGCGCGCGCTGCTGTCGGTGACCGACATTCCGATGTTCACGGTGGGCCTGGCCTTCTCGTTCATCAGCGCATGGCTGTGCGTGCGCTGGCTGCTGAAGTACATCAGCACGCACAACTTCATTCCGTTCGCCTGGTATCGCATCGCCTTCGGCATCGTGGTGCTGGCCACGGCGTGGACCGGCGCCGTGGTCTGGGCGGAATAAGCCAGCAGCCTCAGGCCGCCGCGCCCAGCAGCGCGCCGGCGGCCTTCGCCTCCCGCCGCACGGCGATGGCGATCGGCCCGTCGATCGACGGATCGAACCCGCCCGTGGCGCCCAGCGCGGTGATCACGGCGCACACCCTTCCCGCGTAGTCGTACACCGGCGCCGCCACGGCGCTGATGCCGCGCAGGTAGGTGTCCCGCACGATGGCGCAGTGCGCCTGCTGCACCTCGCGGCGCAGCGCGCCGATGGGGTCGTCGGCATCGAGCAGCGCGCGCATGTCCTCGGTGGCGTCGGCCAGTTCCTGCTCGGCCAGCGCGACCACGCGCGACTCGTCGAGCAGGCCCAGGAAGGCGCGGCCGGTGGCCGACCACAGCATCGACATCACCGAGCCGGCGCGCACGTTCACCGTCACCGGCAGGCCCGGCTCCTCGAAGCGCACGATGGTCGGGCCCTTGTTGCCCATCACCGCGACGAAGCAGGTCACCTCCAGCGATTCGCGCAGGCGGATCAGGCAGGGCTCGGCCGCGCGGATCGGGTCGGCCTGGCGCATGGCGGCCAGGCCGATCTGGATCGCCTCGGGGCCCAGGTAGTAGTGCTGCGAGGCGGTGTCCTGGCGCACCAGGCTTTCTTCCATCAGGCTCGCGAGGTAGCGGTGCACCTTGGCCGGGCTCTCGCCGACATGGGTGGCCAGCGCCGTGAGGCTGCTGCGCCCGCCCAGGTGCGCCAGGCCCTTGAGCACGGCCATGCCGGTCTCGGCGGACTGCACGCGCTGGCGGCGCTCGCGGGGAGGGGAAGAGGGAACCGGGGGTGCTTCGGCGGGGGAGGTCATGTCGTCGGCATCTTAGGTGGCGGCCTCGGTGGCCGGGTAAACCCGTGGTTTGGTGATTACGCAATGCGTATGATAATTACGCAATACACAATTTCCACCCCGGAGACACCCCGATGAAGAAGCACTTCGCCCGCGGCCTTGCGGTCCTGTCCCTGGCTGCCCTGGCCACCGCTGCCAGCGCCCAGACCACCCCCAGTGCCTTCCCCGCCAAGCCCATCCGCTGGCTCGTGCCCTACGCAGCGGGCGGCGGCTCCGACTTCCTCGCGCGCACCGTCGCCCAGACGCTGTCGACCCAGGTCGGCCAGCCGGTGCTGGTGGACAACAAGCCGGGCGGCAACACCGCGCTGGCCGCCGCCGAAACCGCGCGCGCCCCGGCCGACGGCTACACCGTGCTCTCGGCCGACAACGGCACGCTGGTGTTCAACCCGGCGCTGTACAAGTCGCTGAGCTACAGCCCCACCAAGGACCTGGCGCCCGTCACGCTGATGGGCAAGTTCCCGATGATCCTGGTGGTCGGCGCCAACTCGGGCTTTGCCACCGCCAAGGACTTCATCGCCCAGGCCAAGGCCAAGCCGGGCGGCATCAACTACGCCTCGGCCGGTGCGGGCAGCCCGCACCACCTGGCGATGGAGCTGCTGAAGGTGGAGGCCAAGCTCTTCATGGTCCACGTGCCGTACCGCGGCGCGGCGCCCGCGCTGGCCGACGTGGTCGGCGGGCAGCTGCCGGCCATGATGGTCGACATGGCCGCCGGCGCCGGCTTCATCAAGGGCGGCAAGGTGCGCCCGCTGGCCGTGGCCAACCCCACGCGCCTGCCGCAGCTGCCCGACGTGCCCACCTTCGCCGAGCTCGGCTACAAGAACGTCGAGGCCGCCGCGCTGGTCGGCGTGGTGGTGCCCGCGGCCACGCCGGCCGACGTGGTGAACACGCTCAACCGCCAGCTGGTGGCCGCCATCCACGAGCCCTCGGTGAACAAGCGCATGGTCGACTTCGGTGTCGAGCCCGTGGGCAACACGCCCGCGCAGTACACCGAACTGCTCAAGGCCGAGACCGCGCGTTGGCACAAGCTGATCCGCGACCTGAAGATCACGCTCGACTGAGTCTGCTGCCATGTCCGATACCGCCATGCCTTCGCGCACCTCCGGTTGCCCCGTCGCGCACGGGGCGCTCTCCGCCGAGCGCACGCCCACCGGCTGCCCCGTGAGCCAGCGCGCCGCCGAGTTCGATCCCTTCGAGGACGGCTACCAGCAGGACCCGCCCGAGTACGTGCGCTGGGCCCGCGAGCAGGAGCCGATCTTCTACAGCCCCAAGCTGGGCTACTGGGTGATCACGCGCTACGACGACATCAAGGCGGTGTTCCGCGACAACCTCACCTTCAGCCCGTCGAACGCGCTGGAGAAGATCACGCCCACGGGCGAAGAAGCCAACGCCGTGCTCGCAAGCTACGGCTTTGCGCTCAACCGCACGCTGGTGAACGAGGACGAGCCGGCCCACATGCCGCGCCGCCGCGCGCTCATGGACCCGTTCACGCCCGAGGCGCTGAAGCACCACGAGCCGCTAGTGCGCGAACTCGCGCGCAGCTATGTCGACCGCTTCATCGACGACGGCCGCGCCGACCTCGTCGACCAGATGCTGTGGGAGATTCCGCTCACCGTGGCGCTGCACTTTCTCGGCGTGCCCGAGGAAGACATGGACACGCTGCGCAAATATTCCATCGCGCACACCGTCAACACCTGGGGCCGCCCCAAGCCCGAAGAGCAGGTGGCCGTGGCGCATGCCGTCGGCAACTTCTGGCAGTACGCCGGCAAGGTGCTCGACAAGATGCGCCAGGACCCCGACGCACCGGGTTGGATGCAGTACGGCATTCGCAAGCAGATGCAGCACCCCGAGGTCGTCACCGACTCGTACCTGCACTCGATGATGATGGCCGGCATCGTGGCCGCGCACGAGACCACCGCCAACGCCACCGCCAACGCCGTGAAGCTGCTGCTGCAGCATCCGCAGGTGTGGCAGGAGCTGTGCGACGACCCGGGCCTCATTCCCAACGCGGTGGAAGAGTGCCTGCGCCACAACGGCTCGGTGGCCGCCTGGCGCCGGCTCGTCACGAAGGACACGCAGGTCGGCGGCGTCGACCTGCCGGCGGGCTCGCGCCTCTTGATCGTCACCTCGTCGGCCAACCACGACGAAGGCCACTTCGCCGATGCCGACCTGTTCGACATCCGCCGCGACAACGCCAGCGACCACCTGACCTTCGGCTACGGCTCGCACCAGTGCATGGGCAAGAACCTGGCGCGCATGGAGATGCAGATCTTCCTGGAGGAGTTCACGCGCCGCCTGCCGCACATGCGCCTGTCGGAGCAGCGCTTCAGCTACGTGCCCAACACCTCGTTCCGCGGCCCCGAGCACCTGTGGGTCGAGTGGGACCCGCGCGCCAACCCGGAGCGCGCCAACGCCGGCCTGCGCGACGTGCAGGTGCCGGTGCGCATCGGCGAGCCGTCGGCGCATGCCATCGCGCGGCCGGTGGTGGTCGAGCGCGTGACGCCGGTGGCCGACGGCATCGTGCGCCTGCGCCTGGTGTCGCCCGACGGCAAGCCGCTGCCGCGCTGGACGCCGGGCTCGCACATCGACGTGGAATGCGGCTCGTCCGAGCTGTCGCGCCAGTACTCGCTGTGCGGCGACCCCGACGAAGCCCACGCGCTGGAGATCGCCGTGCTGCACGAGCCCGAAGGCCGCGGCGGTTCGGCCTGGGTGCATGCGAACGTGAAGGTGGGCGACCGCCTGCGCATCCGCGGCCCGCGCAACCACTTCCGGCTCGACGAGTCGCTGTCGAAGGCGATCTTCATTGCCGGCGGCATCGGCATCACGCCCGTGAGCGCGATGGCGCGGCGCGCGAAGGCGCTGGGCATGGACTACGAACTGCACTACAGCGGCCGCAGCCGCGCGAGCATGGCTTTCGTCGACGAACTGGCCGCGCTGCACGGCGAGCGCCTGCACGTGCATGCCGCCGACGAAGGCCGGCGCAACGACCTGCGCGCGCTGCTGGCCACGCCCGTGCCCGGCGCGCAGGTGTATGCCTGCGGCCCGCTGCGCATGCTCGAAGCGCTGGAAGACTGCTGCGCCGCGTGGCCCGAGGGCGCGCTGCGCGTGGAGCATTTCGAATCGACGCTGGCCACGCTCGACCCGTCGAAGGAACATGCCTTCGAGGTGGAGCTGAAAGACTCCGGCCTCGTGATCACCGTGCCGCCCGACCAGACCTTGCTGACGGCCCTGCGCGCGGCCAACGTCGATGTGCAGAGCGACTGCGAGGAAGGCCTGTGCGGTTCGTGCGAAGTGCGCGTGCTGGCCGGCAAGGTCGATCACCGCGACGTGGTGCTCACGCGCAGCGAGCGCGATGCGAACACCAAGATGATGGCCTGCTGTTCTCGCGCTTGCGAAGGGCGGTTGGTGCTCGAACTCTGAGGCTTTTCTTCGCGCGCATTGATTCATCGCAAGTGGCTTGCGGCACGCCCACCGCACAGTGGGGCGTGCCGAATCGGCACCTCACCGAAGGAACCATGTGATGAAGACGAGAACCACCGCGGCCCTGCTTTTCACGGCGCTGCTCGCCGGCCCCGTGCTGGCCGCCACCTGCGACATCGAGATCGAAGGCAACGACGCGATGCAGTTCAACAAGAGCGCCATCGCGGTGCCGGCCAGCTGCAAGCAGTTCACCGTGAAGCTCAAGCACGTCGGCAAGCTGCCCAAGGCCTCGATGGGCCACAACTGGGTGCTGAGCAAGGCCGCCGACGCGCAGGGCGTGGCGGCGGACGGCATCGGCGCGGGGCTGGACAAGGCCTACGTGAAGCAGGGCGATGCCCGCGTCATCGCGCATTCGAAGGTCATCGGTGGCGGTGAGACCGATGCCGTGAGCTTCGACGTGAGCAAGCTCAAGGCGGGAGACAGCTATGCGTGGTTCTGCTCGTTCCCGGGGCACGCGTCGCTCATGAAGGGCACGCTGGCGCTGGTCAAGTAGTCGTTGCACCGCCCAGAGGCATCCGCAGAAGAACCTGCGTCTCGCCGGGGCGCGACTGTAGCTGCAGCTGCGCGCCCAGGCGGCGTGCCCGTGCCCGCAGGTTGCGCAGCCCCGCGCCGCCGCTCACGCCGTCCACTGCAAACCCGCGGCCGTCGTCGCGCACGCTGAGCTGCAGTTCGGCGCCCGCGCGCGCCACCGTCACGTCCACGCGCCGGCCCGCGCTGTGCTTGAGCACATTGGTCAGCGCCTCCTGCAGGAAGCGCATCAGGTCCAGGCTCTGCGAGGGCGCGAGTTCGAGCGTGTCGATGCCCGAGACCTTCCAGCGGCAGTCGATGCCGTTGGCATCCAGCAGCTGCGCGCTGCGGTAGCGCAGCGGCGCCAGCAGTTCGCCAAGCGCGCGCGCGCCGTCGTCGCGGCCGGTGGCGTCGATGATCAGCCGCAGGTCGTCGCGCAGGCTCTTGAGCATCGCCAGCAACTGCGGTGCGCTGAGGTGCTCGGGCGTGCGCTCCAGCGTCGCGATGCTGCCCACCAGCATGCCGCCCAGGCCGTCGTGCAGGTCGCTCACCAGCGCCACGCGCTCGCCGATGCGCGCGTGCGCGAGCTCCAGCGCGTGCTGCTGCGCGAGCGTGGACGCGAGCTCGGCCTTGGCGGCGTTCACTTCCTCGATCAGCTCGGTGTTGAAGTTCTCGATGCGCCGCAGGCTCTGCACGAAGCGCCCGGCCTGCGTCAGCGCCATGCCCAAGAGCAGCACGTACGAGGACATGGTCGTGTAGTAGATGTTGCTGTCGATCACCTGCGTGAACACCAGCAGGTCGTGCGCGCCCGTGAGCGCCGACACCGCCATGAACGGCGCGAGCGAACGCATCGGGCTGCCCCGGTGGCGCAGTGCGTGAAAGATGCCGCTGCTGTTCACCACGATGATCGTGAGGCCGCCCACCAGCGTCCAGATCGCGCGGTGGGTGGGCAGGTTGGCGGTGCCCGCGAACCACAGGTCGAGCACGCCGACGGCCGCCACCGCGAACGCCGCGATTTCCAGGCGCGGCAGGCGCCGCCCGGCAAAGCGCAGCACGAACACGCCGTACGACACGCTGAAGAACAGCAGCAATGAGGTGTTGAGCGCCTGCCAGCTGTGGTTGCTGGCAAAGGGCCAGGGGCTGGTGGCGATCTGGTTGTAGCCGAACAGCAGCCACAGCACCGACATCGCCGCGAACCAGCCGTAGGCCGTCTCGCGCCGGCGCAGCAGCCACCATGCCGCGAAGAAGGCCGACACCGCCGCGCTGGTCGCCAGGCCGAACACCTGCAGGTCGCGCCGCATGAGCTGCTCGCGGCCGAACTCGGCCTGCATGGCCGCGGGCGTGCCCAGGCTCACTGGCCCCAGCCCGGCCTGGTAGGCCGACAGGCCCGACACGCGCACCAGCAGCGTGTTGGTGCCGGCGCGCAGCTGCGGTGCGGCCAGCAGCCAGTAGCGCGACGAGTTCCAGGCGCGCGTGAGCGGTTCGACCAGGCTGCGGTCGCGCCAGATCGTCGTGCCGTTGAGCGAGACCTCGCCGGCCATGTTCAGGTAGTGCAGCAGCAGCCCGGTTTCGGTCACCGGCGCGGGCTGCTCCCAGGTCAGCCGGTACCAGACCACGCCGTCGAAGCCGGGCCAGCGCGTGGCCCAGCTGTCGGGCAGGGCAACGGGCGTCCAGCCGTCGGCGGGCGGGGTCGTGTCGTCCCAGCCGGTGCCGCGTGCGGCTTCGGCGCGCAGTTCAGGAACAACAGGTGTTTGGGCGTGTGCGTTGCCCGTCGAGAGCAGCAGCCACAGGGCCCACAGCAGCAGGCCCGCAAGGAACCTCAGCGCAGCAGGCCCTGCCTTCGGCCCTGGTAGACCGCCTCGGTGCGCGAGTTGACGGCCAGCTTGCGGTAGATGTTCTTGGTGTGGCATTCCACGGTCAGTCTGGAGATCGACAGCGCCTCCGCCATGTCGCGGTTGCTCATCCCTTGCGACACGAGCTCGAGGATTTTGCGCTCGCGCGGCGTCAGCATGACGGGCGTGGTGGCCGGCGTCAGCGACGGGTCGTCGGGCGGCGAGGGCAGGCCGGGCAGCTGGGTCGCGACCCAGCCGAGGATGCGGCGGGCGATGGCCGGGTCGATCGGCGCGCCGCCTTGCTCGATGCTGCGCAGCGCGATGCTGAGCTCGAGGTCGTCGCGTTCCTTCAGCAGGTAGCCGATGGCGCCAGCGCGCAGCGCCGCGAAGATCACGGCCTCCGTGCGCCAGGCCGAGATCACCACGGCGGGCACCAGCCGGTGGTGCACGTGCATCCACTCGATCAGGTCGACGCCGCTGCCGTCGGGCAGGCCGATGTCGATCAGCGCCACACCGAAATGCTGCTGCTCCAGCAGCGAGCGGGCCGAGGTCAGGCTGTCGGCCCAGGCGATCTGGGGCTCGTCGCATCCGAGCGTCGACAACACGTACGCCAGGCGCTCGCGCATCGCCGGATCGTCTTCGACCACCAGCGCGGGGCTCAGCGAGACCACTTCAACGTCTTCCAGGAGAGGGGCAGACATAGGACGACATTTTTGAGCCGTGGTGTACGTGGTGCAACGTTTTTTCTTAAATGAAACGACTGTTTCTAAAGTTCCTATTTGTATCTTGATGTTAATTCAAGGCGACCACAACCCTAATCGAGGATGACCCCTCCGCTCAGGTTGACTATTGCCCCGGTCATGGCCCCGGCCTGCGGCGAGGCCAGGAACACTGCCGTGCCCGCGAGCTGGTCCAGCGAGGGCAGGCGTTCGACCAGCAGCCCCTCGGGCCGCGCGGCCAGCATCTGTTCGACCGTGAGGCCCATGCGCTCGGCCGCCGGGCGAAACACCTCGCCGCTGTGCGAGCCCGCGGCCACCGCCTCGGGAATCGCGTGCGAGCGGATGCAGGCCGTGCGGATGCGAAAGACCGCCAGCTCGCCCGCCATGTGGCGGGCGAGCCCCTCCACGCCGGCGCAGGCCACGGCATGTCCGAGGTACCCGGGGCCGGGTAGGCGCGAGGCGGGCGTCGACACCGACAGGATCACGCCGCCGCCGCGCGCCGCCATGTGCGGTGCCACGGCCTTGGCGGTGAGGAAGTTGGCGCGCGTGTAGGCGTGGATGGGGAGGAAGAAGTCCTCCAGCGACAGCTCGGCCAGCGGCCGGCCCTGCACATGGAAGACGCCGACCGCGTTGAACGCGAGGTCGATGCCGCCGGCCTGCTCGGCGACCTCGGCTGCGTGGCGCAGCATCGCGGCTTCGTCCAGCGCGTCGACCACCGCGGCCTGCGCATGGCCGCCGGCTTGGGTGATGTCTCGCACGACCGCGTCGAGCTTGTCGCGGTTGCGGCCGGTGATGAACACGCGGGCGCCTTCGCGTGCAAAGGCGCGGGCGACGGCGCCGCCGAGGGCACCGCTGCCGCCGTGGATCACGGCGCCGCGGTCTTGCAAAGAGGGGACATTCGAGGGCATGGACGTTTCTCCTTGGAGTGTTTGGCGCCCGCGACATGCGGGCGCTCGTTCCAAGGACGGCGCAGGCCCTGCTGATCCGACAGCGCAGTGGGGTTTTTTCAGACCTGCGGAATGCGCGGCGCGATCACGCCCGGGTCGTACCAGGTCACCGGGCGGATCTCGAACACGCCGCCCTCGAAGTCCAGCCGCCGCGCCGCATGCCGCGCGTCTTCGAGCGACTCGCACTCGACGATGTAGATGCCCATCAGCTGCTCCTTCGTCTCGGCGAACGGCCCGTCGGTCACCAGCGGATGCGCGGCGCCGGCGTGCCGCACGGTGGTGGCGGTGTCGGGCATCAGGCGCAGCACGGTGCCGAGCCGGCCGGCGGCCTGCAGCTCGTCGCGCAGGTCGGTGTGGCGCTCGAGCATCTCGTCTTCGACCTCGGGCGCCCAGCCGGCCGCCGCAGCTTCGGAACCGTAGATCAGGATGGAATAGAGCATCGTTCGTCCTTTGCTTGAAGGGAGTCGGAAGAGGCGCCCGCACCGAGACGGTCCAGCAGCAGACGGATGTGCGCGGCCTCGGCGGCGGTGCGCGCCAGTGCGAGCGCGTCGGCAAAGGCGCGGCGCGCTTCGTCGGCGCGGCCCAGCTGCATCAGCAGCCCGCCGCGCAGGCCGTGGAAGTGGAAGTACGCCGACAGCGGCTCCGCCAGCCCGTCGACCATCGCCAGCGCCGCCCCGGGCCCGCGCACCTTGGCCACGGCCACCGCGCGGTTGAGCGTGACCACCGGAGAAGGCTGCCGCTTTTCGAGCCCGGCGTAGAGCCGGTCGATCTCGGCCCAGTCGGTGTCGGCGGCGCGCGCGGCCCGCGCGTGCGTGGCCGCGATGGCCGCCTGCAGCTGGTACGGCCCGATGCGGCGCTGGCGCAGCGCGGTGTCGAGCAGGGCCAGGCCTTCGTCGATCGCCGCGCGGTGCCAGCGCGTGCGGTCCTGGTCTTCAAGCAGCACGACCATGCCGCCGGCGTCCAGCCGCGCATCGGCGCGCGCGTGCTGCAACAGCAGCAGGGCGCACAGGCCGGTGGTCTCGGGCTCGTCGGGGAACAGGTCGCACAGCAGGCGCGCGAGGCGGATCGCCTCTTCGCACAGCGCCACGCGCACATGGGCCGTGCCGCCGCTGGCCGCGTAGCCTTCGTTGAACAGCAGGTAGACCACCGCGCCCACGGCCGCCAGCCGCTCGCCGCGTTCGCGCGCGCCGGGCGCATCGAAGGGCAGGCCGGCCGCGGCCACGCGCTGCTTGGCGCGCGTGATGCGCTGCTCCATCGCGCGCTCGCCGACCAGGAAGGCGCGCGCGATCTCCGACACCGACAGCCCCGAGACGATGCGCAGCGCGAGTGCGATCTGCTGCGCGAGCGGCAGCGCGGGGTGGCAGCAGACGAAGAGCAGGCGCAGCACGTCGTCGCGGTAGTGCGACTGGTCGAGCTGTTCGGCGAGGTCGGGGTCGAGGGCCATGTCCGCGTCGCCGTCATCGGCTTCGGGCAGCGGATCGTGCCGGTCACGCCGCCGCAGCTCGTCGAGCGCCGCGTTGCGCCCCACGAGGATCAGCCATGCCAGCGGATCGTCGGGCGGCCCGTGCTCGGGCCAGTGCCGCAGCGCGCGCAGGCTGGCTTCCTGGAAGCCTTCCTCGGCCGTGTCCAGGTCGCGGAAGTAGCGCAGCAGCGCCGCCACCGCGCGCGGGCGCGCGGCGGTCAGCATGGTGGCGATCCAGCTCAGCTCGGTGGTGGTCATCGTCGGCGCGGTGCGTGTCGCTTCGAAGAAGGTCGGTTCAACCCCAAGGACGCGCCAGTATGCGGCGGGCCGACAGCGGTGCGCAAAAAAAAGTCCGCGTGGACAATGCGGCGCATGTCCGACCTCCACGCCCTGACCCGGCAGTTCCCGCACCCCGGCCGGCTCGATGCCATCCTGCTGCGCCCCGCGCGGCGCGCGCCAGTTCAATCGGTGGAGGAGGTGCAGGCCATCGAAGGGCTGGGCCTGGCCGGTGACCGCAGCAGTGCCGGGCGCGGCGGTGGCAAGCGGCAGGTCACGCTGATCCAGGCGGAGCACCTGCCGGTTGTCGCGGCGCTCGCGCAGCGTGTGGCGGGTGTCGACGCAGGGCTGCTGCGCCGCAACCTCGTGGTGTCGGGCCTTAACCTGCTGGCGGCGCGCTCGCTGTTTCGCGACCAGCCGCTGGTGCTGGCGCTCGGGCCCGAGGTGCTGCTCGAGATCACCGGGCCCTGCGAGCCTTGCTCGCGCATGGAAGAACTGCTCGGCCCCGGTGGCTACAACGCCATGCGCGGGCATGGCGGCGTGACGGCGCGGGTGCTGCGTGGCGGTGTGCTGCGCGTCGGCGACGCGGTCGCCTGCCGCACCGCCTGAACACCACCTACATCAGGTTGCGCAACGAGGCCTCGATGGCCGCCGCCGTGGCCAGCGGCTTCTCCATCGGGAACAGGTGGCTCCCGTCGAGCATCGTGATGCGGCCCTTGGTGACCTGTTCGGTCATGGCCATGCCCACCTGCTTCATCTCGACCGACTGGCGTCCGCCGATGAAGGCCACCTTGCACTTGATCGGATGGCGGCGCAGCAGCCCGCCCAGCGTGTGGGGCAGCGTGTTGTAGATGGCGGTTTCCACGTCGCGGTCGAAGCTCAGCGAGCGCGTGTCTTCGCTGTCGAAGGTGCCGTGGTCGATGTAGTCGTGCAGCACCTGCTCGTCCCACTTCGCGAACGCCTTCTTGCTGCGGAAGTGCTCGAACACCGCCTCGCGATGCTCCCAGCTGTTGCGGCGCTTGCGGCTGGTGGCGCCGGGCGAAATGCTTTTCATGAGCGGCGTGCGCTTGACCACGTTGAGCGTGTTCGCGCGCCAGCCGCCGAGGATCGGCGAGTCGATCAGCAGCACGCCGCGCGCCAGCTCGGGATGGCGCGCCGCGCACATCAGGCTCAGGAAGCCGCCCAGCGAATGGCCGATGAGGAACACCGGGCCGCCCGCGCGGTCGGCGCGCAGCTTGGCGAAGTCGGCCAGCTGCTGCACCAGGTGCGGCCAGTTGTCGGTGACGGGGTACTTCGGGTCGTGCCCGAATTTCTCGATGGCGTCGACCTCGAAGCCCCGGTTGCGAAGGCTGTCGAGAACGACGCGGTAGGTGCTCGCCGGAAAGCTGTTGCCGTGCGAAAAGATGACAGGAGGCACGGACAGATTCAGATGAGCTTTTCGTCGGGGGTCGAGATTTTTCGCAGCGGGCTGTGGCGCGTGGCCGGCATCCGCAGCGGGTGTTCGGTGGCGCTGTCGTCCCACACCGGGTCTTCGATGCTGTCGAACACCTCGCGCAGCTTCTGGCCCCAGCTGTTGTGCATCATGCGGTAGTAGGGGTTGTCGGCGTCGATGCAGATCACGCGGTCGGTCTCGAGCTTGTTGGCCTCGTACACCACGAGGTCCAGCGGCAGGCCCACCGACAGGTTCGACTTCATGGTCGAGTCCATCGACACCAGCGCGCACTTGGCGGCTTCGTCCAGCGGCGTCTCGGGCGTGAGCACGCGGTCGAGCACGGGCTTGCCGTACTTCGACTCGCCGACCTGGAAGTAGGGCGTCTCGGTGGTCGCTTCGATGAAGTTGCCCGCGGCGTAGACCAGGAACAGGCGCATGCCTTCGCCCTTGACCTGCCCGCCGAAGATGAACGACACGTTGAAATCGAGCCCCGCATGCTTGAGCGCTTCGGCGTCGCGGTCGTACACGTGGCGCACGGCCGAGCCCAGCACGCGCGCGGCGTCGAACATGCTCTTGGCGTTCCAGATGGTGATGGGTTCGCCCTGCGTGCCGTCTTCGCGCGTTTCGCGCAGCTCTTCGATCTGCAGGATTTCGCGCACCGACTGCGAGATGCTCAGGTTGCCCGACGACAGCAGCACCATGACGCGGTCGCCCGGCTGCTCGTAGACGATCATCTTGCGGAAGGTGCTGATGTGGTCGACCCCCGCGTTCGTGCGCGAGTCGGAGAGAAACACCAGGCCGGCGTTGAGTTTGATGCCTACGCAATAAGTCATGGGTTCGCCTTGCAGGAACTGGGCCCGCTCATGCGGTACTGCGTTCACGTGCGTTCAGTTTCTGGAGGGCATAGAGCGCGTCGAGGGCTTCGCGCGGGCTCATGGTGTCCGGGTCGAGGGCAGCCAGCGCGGATTCTACGGCGCTGGCCATGGGGGTTTCGGCGGCGGGCGGGGGCGCAAACAGGTCGACCTGGGCACGCGTTTGCGCATGCTGCGATTCGAGCGCATCGAGCGCCTGCCGCGCGTGGTTGACCACCGCCGCGGGCATGCCCGCGAGGCGCGCCACCTGGATGCCGTAGCTCTTGCTGGCCGGGCCCGGCTGCATCTCGTGCAGGAACACGATGTCGCGGCCCGACTCGGTCGCGCTCACGTGCATGTTCACGGCGCCGTGGTGCGTGGCCGGGAACTCGGTGAGCTCGAAGTAGTGCGTGGCGAACAGCGTGAAGGCCTTGCTGCGGTCGTGCAGCTGCGCCGCGATGCCGGCCGCCAGCGCCAGGCCGTCGAAGGTGCTGGTGCCGCGGCCGATCTCGTCCATCAGCACCAGCGACTGCGCCGTGGCGCTGTGCAGGATCTGCGCGGCCTCGGTCATCTCGAGCATGAAGGTCGACTGCGCATTGGCCAGGTCGTCGGCCGCGCCGATGCGCGTGTGAATCGCGTCGATCGGCCCGAGCCGGCAGGCCGTGGCCGGCACGTGCGAGCCGATGGAGGCCAGCAGCACCACGATCGCCACCTGCCGCATGTAGGTCGACTTACCGCCCATGTTCGGGCCGGTGATGATCTGCATGCGCTGCTGCGGCCCCATCTGCGTGTCGTTGGCGATGAAGCCGCCCGACGATTTCTCGGCCAGCCGCGCCTCCACCACCGGGTGGCGGCCCTGCTGGATCTCGATGCACGGGTGCGACACGAAGGTCGGCGCGCGCCAGTTCAGCGTGTGCGAGCGCTCGGCCAGCGCGCACAGCGCGTCGAGCGCAGCGATGCCGCCGGCCAGCTGCGTGAGCGCGGGCACCGAGGGCTGCAGGGCGTCGAGCAGCTGCTCGTACAGCCACTTCTCGCGCGCCAGCGCACGGTCTTGCGCGCTCAGTGCCTTGTCTTCGAAGGCCTTCAGCTCGGGCGTGATGAAGCGCTCGGCGTTCTTCAGCGTCTGGCGGCGGCGGTAGTTGTCGGGCACCTTCGAGAGTGCGCTTTGCGTCACCTCGATGTAGAAGCCGTGCACGCGGTTGAACTGCACGCGCAGGTTGCTGATGCCGGTGCGCTCGCGCTCGCTGATCTCGAGCTTGAGCAGGAAGTCGTCGCAGTTCTCGCTGATCTCGCGCAGCTCGTCGAGCTCGGCGTCGTGGCCGGTGGCGATCACGCCGCCGTCGCGCACCAGCGCCGACGGATCGGGCTTGATCGCGCGCACCAGCAGGTCGGCGCAGCCCGGCGGCGGCGCCAGGCGTTCGGTGATCTGCGCCAGCAGCGCGGCGGCGCCCGGCAGCAGCGGCGCCAGTTGCTCGGCCTTCGCCAGCGCGAGCTGCAGCGCCACCAGTTCGCGCGGGCGCACCTGGCGCAGCGCGATGCGCGCCGCGATGCGTTCCACGTCGCTCGTGTTCTTCAGCTGCTCGCGCAGCGTGCGCCAGGGCGCGGCGGTGGCGCCGGGCCCGGGAGACTGCAGCGCACCGATGGCGTCGAGCCGGCCCTGGGCTTCGCTGCGGTCGCGGCGCGGCGAGAGCAGCCAGCGCTTGAGCAGGCGGCTGCCCATGCCCGTCATGCAGGTGTCGAGCAGCGAGAACATCGTGGGCGAGTCTTCGCCGCGCAGCGTCTGCACCAGCTCCAGGTTGCGGCGCGTGGTGGGCGGCAGCTCGATCAGGTCGCCGTCGCGCTCCACCGACAGCCGCTGCACGTGCGACAGCGCGCGGCCCTGCGTGTGCTCGGCATAGCCCAGCAGCGCGGCGGCGGCGGCGTGCGCGTTGCCCAGCGATTCGGCGTTCCAGGCCGCGAGGCTGTGGCTGCCCATCTGCTCGCTGAGCTTGCGCTCGCCCAGGCCGGGATCGAACTGCCAGGCCGGACGCAGCGACAGCGTGAACGGCACGGCCGCGCGCGCGGCCTTCAGGCGCTGCTCGAAGGCGGGCGTGACCTCGGCGCTGTACAGCAGCTCGCTCGGTGCGATGCGCGCGATCCAGGCTTCGAGCGCGTCGGCCGGGCACTCGGCCAGCCGCAGTTCTGCGCCTGTCACGCTGAGCCAGGCCAGGCCGCAGAAATTGCGCGTGCCCGCATGCACGGCGAGCAGCAGCGAATCGCTCTTGTCGTTGAGCAGTTCCGAGTCGGTCAGCGTGCCGGGCGTGACCACCCGCACCACCTTGCGTTCGACCGGCCCCTTGCTGGCGCCGACCTCGCCCACCTGCTCGCAGATGGCGACCGATTCACCCAGCTTGATGAGCCGTGCGAGGTAGGTGTCGACCGAGTGGAAGGGCACGCCGCACATCAGCACCGGCTGCCCCGCCGACTGGCCGCGCTGGGTGAGCGTGATGTCGAGCAGGCGCGATGCCTTTTCGGCGTCGGCCCAGAACAGTTCGTAGAAATCGCCCATCCGGTAGAACAGCAGGGTGTCCGGATGGTCGGCTTTGAGGCCCAGGTATTGCGCCATCATGGGCGTGTGCCCGGAGAAGTCGCTGGAGGAGGGGGCGGGGTGGGCAGTCGTCGTTTTCACTCGGGCGATTATCGGGGACGGGCGGACGGGGATCAGCCGACGGTCGGTGTGACCGGCTTGCCGATGCGGTTGCGCATTGCGACCCGCGTGTCGTCGATCTGCTTGTGCGATGCGGCCTGCAGGCGGCGGGCCTTGGCTGGCGCAAAACCCAGTTCCAGAAAGAGGTTGGTGCCCGGCGGGGTGACGTGGCGGATGGCGGTGTCGGTCTTCATGGTCTGCTCTTCCTGAGAGGGGTCGCCGGGCGGTCGTGTGCTTCTGGCTCGGGTCGGCATTGTCGAGAAGCGCCGGAGGTCTTCGCCTCGCGTGGCACCATGCCGGTCCCGATGACCGTGAACTTTGTGGGGATCCGGCGCAGATCCACCACGCGGCCTGTTCCAGGCGCGGCGCCCCGCCGCACGCGCTTTTTTGGCCGTCCTTGAATCCAGACAGCTCCCCCGTGCGTAGCCATGCGCATGCGCATGACTACGCGGGCGCACGCGACCTTTTTTCTCCATGGAGACCCCAGTGAGCTACGAGGACATCCGGAAACGATTTCATGTGCCTGCCCGCAAGGGCGCCAGGGTGCTGGTGCACGGGCAGCCCGGCACCGTGACCACCGTGCGGGGGCTCACGCTGCGCGTGCGGCTGGACGGCATGAGCTGGTCGCGGCCGTACCTGCCGGACGAACTGCAATGGCTGCCGGCCCCAGCGCCCGAGCCGCAGGGGCAGGGGCAGGGGCAGGGGCAGGGGCAGGGCGGCCCCGAGCACTGACGCGGCCGGGCGGCCTGTACTGCCCTCCTAAAATCCCTCGGCGCAAACCCCGCGTGAAGAACAAAGGCGCCCATGGCCCCGTCGGATGAAATCAAAGGCCCTGCAGCGGACGCGCTCCCGGACACCGCCACCCTGCCCGCTGACCTCGCGGCGCTGTATCTGTGCATGTCGCCAGCCCAACTGGCGGACCTGCGCAAGTCGAAACGGCCCGAGGGGCGACCGGGCACGGGCAACAGCGGCCCGTCCGTCATCCGGCCTGTCGAGGGCACGGGCGGCGCCAAGGACCCGGCGCTCTACCAGCTCGGCACGCTGCGCGAGTTTGCCAAGGCGCACGCCGCCCCCTCGGCGTTCGACACCGCGCTGAACACCGGCCTGCCGGGCTGGTTCGGCGCCAAGCTGCCTTTCTTCGCCGAGCGCGAGCCCCGCATCAAGCGCGGCAAGCGCGTGCTCATCGGCGGCGCCTGGGACCGGGCCGATCCGCTGCGCGAGCAGCGCTTCGTCGCGCTGGCCAAGGGCCGCATCCGCTTCACGTCGCTGACGTGTGCCGAAGCTGCGGCGAGCCTGTGGGCCGACGTGGCCAGCCACCGCGCGTTCGCCGACCAGGGGCTGGCCCTGCTCGCGCGCGAGACGCAGGCCATCGAGGCCTCGCTGGCCGACACGGCCCGCCTGGCCGCGACCGCACCGACCGATGCGGCGGCCTGACCTCCCTTCAAGTTCGACGATGGAAGTGCTCCGATGCTGATCAACTGCGTGGCCTATGAAAACGGCGCCAAGCTCGCCGACATTCCCGTCGAGGACATCAGCGACTACATCTCCCGCGCCGGCTGTTTCGTCTGGGTGGCGCTGAGCGACGCCACGCCCGAAGAGCTGGCCCAGATGCAGGACGAGTTCGACCTGCACCCGCTGGCCGTCGAAGACGCCCAGCATGGCCACCAGCGCCCCAAGGTGGAGGAGTACGGCGACTCGCTGTTCGTCGTGATGCACCTGGTCGAGCCTTCGGCCGAAGCCGAAGGCGAGCACAGTGTGAACGTGGGCGAGGTCAACGTGTTCGTCGGCCGCAACTACGTGCTGTCGGTGCGCAACCGCAGCCAGCAGGGCTTCCTGGGCGTGCGCGAGCGCTGCGAGCGCGAGCCCGACCTGCTGCGCAATGGCGCGGGCTTCGTGCTCTATGCGCTGATGGACGCGGTGGTCGACCGCTACTTCCCGGTGATCGACGCGCTCGAAGTGGAACTCGAATCCATCGAGCAGCAGATCTTTGCCCAGGGCGGCGCGGCGCGCGACAAGATCAAGCAGCTGTACGACCTGAAGCGCCGCAGTCTCATCCTCAAGCGCGCGGTGGCGCCGTTGGTGGAGGCGGCGGGCAAGCTGCACGGGGGACGCGTGCCGCAGATCTGCGTGGGCACGCAGGAGTATTTCCGCGACGTGGGCGACCACCTGGTGCGCATCAACGGCTCGATCGACGCGGTGCGCGACACCATCGCCACGGCGGTGCAGGTGAACCTCTCGATGGTCACCATCGAGGAGAGCGAAGTGACCAAGCGGCTCGCCGCCTGGGCCAGCATCTTCGCGGTGTGCACCGCGTTTGCGGGCATCTGGGGCATGAACTTCGAGCACATGCCGGAGCTGAAATTCCGCTATGGGTACGCGATGGCGCTGGGGTTGATCGTCAGCACTTGCGGGTACCTCTACTACCGGTTCAAGCGCGTCGGCTGGCTCTAGCGCGAAGCCCGGCCACGGGCTTCGCGACTGAATCGCGCCTTCCTTATTCGTCGTGCGTGTCGTGCGTCGCCACGGCACCGCGACGCCAGTAACCCGACGCGCGAACCCACTTCGGGTTCGCGCCGCGCTCGCCCACGAGGTGCGCGCGCAGCGCCTTCGCGATCGCCGATTCGCAACCCACCCAGGCGTGGAAGTCGCCGTCCGGCAGCGCCATGGTTTTCAGCGTGTCGACCAGCACGGGGCTCAGTCCCGGTGCGGCGCCTTCGCGGTGCACCCAGCGCAGCGTGAGCTCGGCCTGCGTCTCGAAGGGAATCTCGTCGGCCTTGCTGTCGACTTCCGCCAGCACCACCACGCGCGCGCCGGCCGGCAGTTCGGCCAGGCGGCGCGAGATGGCGGGCAGGGCGGTGTCGTCGCCGATCAGCAGGTGCCAGTCGAATTCGGTCGGCACGATGAACGAGCCGCGCGGGCCGCCCACGCCGACGATGTCGCCGGGCTTGGCCTGCTCGGCCCACTGCGTGGCAGGGCCGGCGTCGTGCAGTGCGAAGTCGATCTCGAGCGTGTTGGCCTGTGCGTCGTGGCAGCGCGGCGTGTAGTCGCGCATGGCGGGACGGCCGCCTTCGGGCCACACGGGGCCGTCGGGGCCGGCGGTCGGCAGCCTGAGCTGGCCGGTGGCGGCATCGGGAAAGAACAGCTTCGCGTGGTCGTCGAAGCCGGGGCTGGTGAAGCCTTCGAGCGCGTCGCCGGTCAGCGTGATGCGGATCAGGTGCGGCGTCACGCGCTGCACGGTTTTCACCGTGAGCTGGCGAAAGCGCAGTTCGTGGCGCACGCGGCGGGGCGTGCGGTCGGGCGTGTTGGCAGAGGAAGCAGTGGTGGTGAAGTCGGTCATTTCAGGTTGGTTCAAATGCGTTCGAGCTGTTGTGCGGCGCTGTCGAGCACCGCGGCGAATTCGTGGGCTTGTTGTTCGGTGAGGGGGGCGCCGCCGAGGCGCAGGCGCATCGCGAGCTTGAGGTTCTCGATGGCCCGGGTGACTTGCGGGGGCCGTCCGGCGCGCGGGCCGGCGCCGTCCACGCCGCCCGCCATGCGGGCCATCATGGCGTCGGCCGTCTCGCGGTTGGCGGCCAGGAACTCCTGTCCGCTCGGCGTGATGCTGTAGCGCTTGCGACCGCCGACGTCGGCGGTTTCCACGCTCAGGTAACCCAGCTCTTCCAGCAGCGTGAGCGTGGGGTAGACCACGCCGGGGCTCGGCGCGTAGGTGCCGCCCAGGCGGTCTTCGATGGCCTTGATGAGCTCGTAGCCGTGCGAAGGCTTGTCGGCAATGAGCTGCAGCAGCACGAAGCGCAGCCCGCCGTGGCCGAACACCCGGCCCGCGCCGCCGCCGCGCCCGCCGCGCATCCCGCGGCCGCCGCCGGCCAGGCCGTCTTCGTGTTCGCCGCGCGGGGCGTGGCGGTGGTGATGGTGGTGCGGAGCGTGGTGAAGGTGGCGCATGGGGATGGCTTTCTTGAGTGGGTCGAGACTATTCTAGATATATCGAAATAGAAAGCGAAAGCCCACCCATCGGGCGACCCTGCCGGTCGCATGGGTTCTGGCTGTGGGCCCCTCCGGGCGAGAGCGGGCTACAGCGGACGCAAAGGCGCCGCGCGCGCAATCAACCGGATCTGCTCGAAGTCCAGCCGGTCCAGCGCCTGGCGAAGCGTCAGCACCATCGGCTGGCTGTGCGCCTCCGTGGCCAGCCGGTTCACCCACTCGTGCAGGTCGCTCCAGCGGCCGTCGCGGGCCAGCACTTCGAGCTCGTCCTTCTGCGCCGGCGACAGCGGCGTCAGCACCGGCAGCAGCCGGCCGCGCGCCCGGGGCCTGGCACGCGGGCGCGGCGCGGCGATGGGTTCCGATGGCGGCGGTGCAGGCGCGTCCGACGAAGGCGCCGGCTCGGTCGACAGCGAGAACACCACCCGCGTCCCCGCGCCCATGCCGCTGTGAATGGCGAGCCGCCCGCCCATCCGCTGCACGATGCGCTGCGCAATCACCAGCCCGAGCCCGCCGCCCGCCATGCTGGGCGCGTTGTCGGCCAGCAGGCGCGTCATGCGCTCGAGCGTGTCGGCGTCGATGCCCGTGCCGCTGTCGGTCACTTCGAAGTGCAACTGCCACGCGCCGTCGCTCGGCTGTGCCTGCAAGCGCAGCCCGATGGCGCCGTTGCGCGTGAACCTGGCCGCGTTCGACAGCAGGTTCAGCACCACCTGCTGCAGCCGCTTGCCGTCCAGGCGGACCAGGGCCGGCAGCTCGCCGTCGATCGTGAGTTCGAAGCTGTTGTGCTGGCGCTGCGCGAGCGCGTGCGCGTACTGCGCGACGTTGTCGACCAGCGTGCGCAGCTGCACCGGCTGCGCCTCGACGGCCAGCGGCGCCAGCTCGCCCTTGGCGTAGTCGACCAGGTCATCGATCAGCTCCAGCTGGTAGGCCGCGCTGCGCTCGATGGTGGCGAGCCGCGCGGGCGCGGGCGTGTCGCTGCCGTCCTGCATCAGCTTCAGGTTGCCCAGGATGGTGGCCACCGGCGCGCGCAGGTCGTGGCTGATGTAGGCCAGCAGTTCTTTCTGTTCGCGCGTGCGCTGCTCGGCCTGGCCCAGCGCTTCGCTCAGGGCGCGGGTCTTGCGCACCACTTCTTCTTCGAGCCGCTGCTGCTCCTGGGCCTGCCACGCCAGCAGCGTCTGCTGCGCCGCATTGCGCTGGCGCGTTTCCTGGAACGAC
The DNA here is from genome assembly GCF_041154465.1 of Variovorax sp. V35. NCBI lineage: Bacteria > Pseudomonadati > Pseudomonadota > Betaproteobacteria > Burkholderiales > Comamonadaceae > Variovorax > Variovorax sp. V35. The sequence goes on along the minus strand of NZ_AP028666.1, from coordinate 5,053,000 downwards.
CAGGCCGTGATCGCGAACGCGCCCACCAGCATGCCCGGGAACGCCAGCGCATAGTGGTCGAAGTCGGACATCGAACGCTCCGCGAACATCAGCGCCGACATGCGCATCAGCGCGCCCACGCAGATCACGAGCATCACCAGCAGCGACAGCCGCCCGCCCGGCCCGGCGCGCCGCTGGTAGATGAGGGTGCAGACCGTCAGCGCGAGCACGATCAGTGGCGCGTTCACGATGCCGATGGCCGCGAAGGTCGCGTAGGGGCCGAACAAAGTGCCCAGCAGCACGACGATCTCGACGCCGGCCAGCACGAACAGCAGCGGGCGCCCGGGCACGCGCACCGGGCTCTGGCGGCCGCGCTCGTGAAAGTACAGCAGCAGGCACAGCGCCGTCGCCGCCACCATCACGCTGTGGCCGCGGTAGCTCCAGACGGTGCTGTCGGGCCACAGCGCAATGCGCGCATAGCCCCGGTAGGTGGCCTCGTACAGCGCAAGCAGCGCAAAGCTCCCGGCCTGGAACGCGAGCATCGGCGCGCGCGAAATCCACCACAGCGCGGCCGAATACACCGCGAAGGCCAGCAGCCCGCCGATCAGCAGGCCGCTGAGCAGCGCATGGTTGCGTTCGATGTGATGCCACGCCTCGTCGGTGTGCAGCTCCAGCACCAGCTTGATCTGGCCCGTGCTCATCACGCGCACCAGCACCTGCACCGACTCGCCCGGCTGCAGGTCGATCTGCAGCTGCGGAATGCGGTCGTGGCGGTGCGTGGCGTCCATCGGGTCGGACACGCCGGCCTGTGCGTGCGTCCATGCGGGTTGGCCATTGCGCGTGCGCAGCAGATGAAAGTCGACATGCCGCAGCCACGTCACGTTGAGCCCGAACCGCGCCGTGCGCACCTCCTGCGCATCGTTGACCAGCGACAGGCGCAGCCAGACCGCCGAGGTCGAGAACCCGCGCATCAGCTGGTCGGGCGTGGCGGGCACGAACCCGTTCGCACCGCCGCTGGGCAAGGCGAGCACCTCGCGCGCCGACAGGCGGGCCGTGGGGTCTTCCAGCACTTCGACGGTCTGTTCGACGGAGACATTGCCCCGGTTCAGCGCGCTGAACCTGACGGCCTCCGCCGCGCTGGCCGCGAAGCCCCACAACCACAAGGCCAGGCCGAGCAGCAAGCCGCTTGCCCACCAGGGGCGTGTGCGCACCGGATGCATCGCGCGTCAGGTGCCGGAACGTTCGACACCGGCCTGGCGACAGGCCGAGGGCGTGCAGTCGAAGTACTCGCGAAACGCCGTCGCGAAATTCGCGGCGCTCGAGAACCCCACCGCCGCGGCGATCTCTTCGATGCGCATGGCCGATTCGAGCAGCAGGCGCTGCGCCTCGTGCAGCCGCGCCTCGCGCACGAACTCGAACACCGTGCGATTCGTCAGCTCCTTGAACACGCGCGACAGGCGCTTTTCGTGCGTGCCCACGCGCGCCGCCAGCTCGCGCAGCGGCAGCACGCGGCTCAGGTCGGCCAGGATGAGTCGCTCCGCCGCCTGCATGAGCGCGCGGTCCATGCCAGAGCCCGGCGCGCCGCCGTCGTTCGCGGCGGGGCTGTCGGGCGGGGGCGCCGCCTGCGTGGCAGGGGCGGTGCGCGCCCTGCGGGATTCCGCCAGCGCCAGGTGAATCTCGACGCGGGCCATCACCTCGGCCGGGTCGAAGGGCTTCACGATGTAGTCGACCGCGCCGGCCCGCAGGCCCGTCAGGCGCTCTTCCAGGCTGGCCGACGAGGTCACGAAGATCACCGGAATGTCCGCCGTGGCCGGGTCGGCCTTCAGCAGGCGGCAGGCGGCGAACCCGTCGGTGCCGCCCAGGCGCACGTCCAGCAGCACCAGGTCCATCTGCAGCGTCGTCGCCCGCCGGTAACCCTCCATCGCGTCGAAGGCAAGCGTGATGCGGTAGCCGGTGCCCCGCAGCGTTTCCAGCAAAAGCTTGAGTTCGTCAACGTTGTCGTCGACAACCAGAAGATGAGCTCTCCGGGGCTCCGGAGGTGACCAATAGGACATGGAAAGAGGGGGCGCCGGCACCGCGTTGGAACGCCCTGTGGCCGAAACAATGTAACCAAGGAATTAATTTGGTAATCATTGTCACAAGAAATGCAAATTCATCCAATGACCGGTCTTCATTCCTGATCGATCCGCCCGCCATTGCCGCCCGAGGCCTTAAAAAAGGTGCCGCGGCGAGGGGGTCTGTCAGAGGGAAAACGGGGGGCTGGACAGGGCCCGTCCGGTATTGCAGGAAATAGCCGGGCCGATTCCGTCCATCAAAAGAATTGGACGCTCCGGCAAAAGCCCGTAAGCCAAAAGACCGCCAGCGCTCGCTTTCCCAACTTGCGAATTGCTGATTTTCTTTCGCCAATCGTGTGAAGTATTCGACATTCACACACGTTTGTGAACAGTTGTACGCCACGGCAAACGCCACGGCCTCTCCGGCAAAAGTCCGGACACCCCCCCGAACCAAGAATCCCGCCCCATGCAAGCGCAAGCCTGCGTGACCCGCGCACCGGGTCGCGCCGGCGAGTCCTCGAGAGCCACCCTCGGCCTTCGAGATTTCCCAACGTGCGACCCGGGCTGTTCGCTGAAAGCGAGGGCTGGCCCGAGGTCCGGAGTCAAGGAGAAAGACCAATCATGGAAGCTGTTTACAAGTCTGGTGGCGCGTCATCCCGCAAAGCGACGGCGGAAGCCCCTCTGGTTCTGGATCGCCCGTCGATCGTCACGCTGAAGATCGCGCCCGAGAGCGTGCTCAAGTTCGAGCGCCGCGGCGACGACCTCGTGCTCGTGCTGCGCGACGGCCAGGAAGTCGCCGTGCGCGGCTTCTTCGCCGAGTACCCCGACGCCGGCCGCAACGACCTCGTGCTCGAAGACGGCGCCGGCGTGCAGTGGTGGGGCCAGTACACCGCGCCCTGGAAAGACTTTCACTTCACCGAGATCGAATGGAACGACGCCGGCGGCGCCTTGCTGCCCGACGGCGTGCCGGGCTGGTTGCTGGGCGCGCTCGGCGTGCTGGGCGTCGGTGCCGCCGCGAGCGGTGGTGGTGGCGGCGGCGGTGGTGGCGGCGGCGGTGGTGGCCCGGCCTTCATCCCGCCGTTGCTTCCCGCGCAGAACCGTGGCCCCGAAGGCAAGGCCGACCCTGTCGTCACCGATCAGGACAAGCCCGTTAGCGGACAAGTGCAGGCCACCGACCCGGACCGTGACACGCTGAACTACACCGTCGCCAAGGGCCCCGAGCACGGCACCGTCACCGTCGATCCGACCACGGGCCAGTTCGTCTACACCCCCAAGCCCGGCTATGAAGGGCCCGACAGCTTCGAAGTGACCGTCAGCGACGGCAAGGGCGGCACCACCACCGTCACGGTGCCCGTGACCGTCTCGCCCGTGAACGATGCGCCCACCGCGCCCGACTACACCGAGACCACGGCCGAAGACACGCCCGTGAGCGGCCGCGTGACCGGCAGCGACATCGACAGCGGCGACACGCTGACCTACACGAAGGGCAGCGACCCGGCGCACGGCACGGTGACGGTCAACCCGGACGGCACGTATGTCTACACGCCGAACCCCAATTTCAATGGCACCGACAGCTTCACCGTGACGGTGAGCGACGGCCATGGCGGGACGACGACGAGCACGGTGACGGTGACGGTCGATCCAGTGAATGACGCACCGACGGTGCCCAACTACAACCAGACCACGGACGAAGACACGCCCATCAGCGGGCAAGTGGTTGGCAGCGACGTCGATGGCGACACGCTCACGTACGTGAAGGGCAGCGACCCGGCGAACGGCACGGTCACGGTCAATCCGGATGGCACCTACACGTACACGCCGAACCCGAACTTCAACGGCACCGACAGCTTCACGGTGACGGTGAGCGACGGTCACGGTGGCACGACGACCAGCACTATTACGGTGAATGTCGATCCGGTGAACGATGACCCGACGGCACCGAACTACACCAAGACTACGAGCGAAGACTCGCCGGTCAGCGGCGAGGTTGTTGGCAGTGACGTGGACGGCGACACGCTCACTTACGTGAAGGGCAGCGACCCTACACATGGCACCGTCACGGTCAACGCGGACGGCACCTACACCTATACCCCGGGAGCCAACTTCCACGGTACGGACAGCTTCACCGTCATCGTGAGCGACGGCCAGGGTGGCACGACCACCAGCACCGTGACGGTCACCGTCGATCCGGTGAACGATGAACCGACGGTGCCCGACTACACCAAGACCACGAACGAAGACACACCCGTCAGCGGGCAAGTGGTCGGCAGCGACGTCGACGGCGACACTTTGACCTACACCAAGGGCAGCGACCCGGCGCATGGCACGGTCACGGTCAACGCGGATGGCACCTACACCTACACCCCCGGGGCGAACTTCAACGGCACCGACAGCTTCACGGTGACGGTGAGCGATGGCCACGGTGGCACGAAGACCAGCACCATTACGGTGACGGTCGATCCGGCGAACGATGACCCGACGGCACCGAACTACACCAAGACCACGAGCGAAGATACCCCGGTTAGCGGCAAGGTGACGGGCGCTGACGTGGACGGCGATGCGCTGACCTACACGAAGGGCAGCAATCCCTCGAATGGCTCGGTGGTCGTCAACCCCGACGGCACCTACACCTACACGCCGAACCCGAACTTCAACGGCACCGATACGTTCACTGTCACGGTGAGCGACGGCCACGGCGGTACGACGACCAGCACCATCACGGTCACCGTCGATCCGGTCAACGATGCCCCCACGGCGCCCAACTACAACCAGACCACGAACGAGGACACGCCCGTCAACGGCAAGGTCATCGGCAGCGACGTCGACGGTGACGCATTGACCTACACGAAGGGCAGCAATCCTTCGAACGGCTCTGTCACGGTCAATCCGGATGGCACATACACCTACACGCCGAACCCGGACTTCCATGGGACGGACAGCTTCACGGTAACGGTGAGCGATGGTCACGGCGGTACGACGACGAGCACGGTGACCGTGACGGTCGACCCGGTGAACGATGCACCGACGGTGCCTGACTACACCAAGACGACGGATGAAGACACGCCCGTGAGCGGCCAGGTCGTTGGCAGCGATGTCGATGGCGACACGTTGACGTACACCAAGGGCAGCGATCCAGCGCACGGCACGGTCACGGTCAACGCTGATGGCACGTACACCTACACCCCGGGTACGAACTTCAATGGCACGGACAGCTTCACCGTCACGGTGAGCGACGGTCACGGTGGAACGACCACCAGCACGGTGAACGTGACCATCAATCCGGTTAACGACGCACCGACGGCGCCCAACTACAACCAGACCACGAACGAAGACACGCCGGTCGGCGGCCGGGTCGTCGGCAGCGACGTCGACGGCGATGCACTGACGTACGTGAAGGGTAGCGACCCCGCGAACGGCACGGTGACGGTCAACGCGGACGGCACCTATACCTACACCCCGAATGCCAACTTCAACGGCACCGACACGTTCACCGTCACGGTGAGCGATGGCCATGGCGGCACGACGACCAGCACCATCACGGTCACGATCGATCCGGTCAACGATGCACCGACAGTCCCCAACTACACCGAGACCACGAACGAAGACACGCCCGTCAACGGCCAGGTTGTCGGCAGCGACGTCGATGGCGACACGCTGACCTACACCAAGGGCAGCGACCCGGCGCACGGCACGGTCACAGTCAACGCCGATGGCACGTACACCTACACACCCGGCGCGAACTTCCACGGTACGGACAGCTTCACCGTCACGGTGAGCGATGGCCACGGCGGCACGACCACCAGCACCGTGAACGTGACCATCAACCCGGTCAACGACGCACCGACGGCGCCTAACTACAACCAGACCACGAACGAAGACACGCCGGTCAGCGGCCAGGTCGTCGGCAGCGACGTCGATGGCGACGCACTGACGTACGTGAAGGGAAGTGACCCGGCGCACGGCACCGTCACGGTCAATGCCGATGGCACGTACACCTACGTCCCTGGCGCCAACTTCAACGGCACCGACAGCTTCACGGTGACGGTCAGCGACGGTCACGGTGGTACGACCACCAGCACGGTGAACGTGACCGTCAACCCGGTCAACGATGCACCGACGGTGCCCAACTACGTCGAGACCACGAACGAAGACACCCCCGTCAGCGGCCAGGTCGTCGGCAGCGACGTCGATGGCGACACGCTGACCTACACGAAGGGCAGCGACCCCGCGCACGGCACGGTGACGGTCAACGCGGATGGCACATACACCTACACCCCGGGTGCCAACTTCAACGGAACCGACAGCTTCACCGTGACGGTGAGCGACGGCCACGGCGGCACCACCACCAGCACAGTGAACGTGACCATCAATCCGGTCAACGATGCACCGACGGTGCCCAACTACACCGAGACGACGAACGAAGACACGCCCGTCAGCGGACAAGTGACCGGCAGCGACGTGGATGGCGACACGCTGACTTATGTGAAGGGCAGCGACCCCGCGAACGGCACGGTGACGGTCAACGCGGACGGCACCTATACCTACACCCCGAATGCCAACTTCAACGGCACCGACACGTTCACCGTCACGGTGAGCGATGGCCACGGCGGCACGACCACCAGCACGGTGAACGTGACCATCAACCCGGTCAACGATGCACCGACGGTGCCCAACTACACCGAGACCACGAACGAAGACACGCCGGTCAGCGGCCAGGTCGTTGGCAGCGACGTCGATGGCGATACGTTGACCTACACGAAGGGCAGCGACCCGGCACATGGCACCGTCACGGTCAACGCCGATGGCACGTACACCTACGTCCCCGGCGCCAACTTCAACGGCACCGACACGTTCACCGTCACCGTGAGCGACGGCCATGGCGGCACGACCACCAGCACCGTCACCGTGACCATCGACCCCGTCAACGACGCCCCCGTGTTCGTCGACGGCGGCGGCACGCCGGTCGACACGGCCACCGGCTACGTCTTCGGCTACGACGAGAACCGCCCCGCAGGCACCGTGCTCGGCACAGTCCAAGCCACCGACATCGACAGCGCGAACGTCACCTACAGCATCCTCTCGGGCAACGACCAGGGCTACTTCGCCATCGATCCGCTCACCGGCGCGATCAGCCTCACGCCGGCAGGCGCTGCGGCCTTCGTCAACGACTACGAGGCAGGCGCCAACGCGCACGCGCTGGTGATCGGTGCGACCGATGGCACGGCCACCACCACCATCCCCGTCACGCTCAACGAGCAGAACATCAACGACGCACCGACGGTGCCCAACTACACGACGACGACGGACGAAGACACGCCCGTCAGCGGTCAAGTGGTCGGCAGCGACGTCGACGGCGACGCGCTGACGTACGCCAAGGGCAGCGATCCGGCGCACGGCACGGTCACGGTCAATCCCGATGGCACGTACACCTACGTCCCTGGCGCGAACTTCAACGGCACCGACAGCTTCACGGTGACGGTGAGCGACGGTCACGGTGGAACGACCACCAGCACGGTGAACGTGACCATCAACCCCGTCAACGACGCCCCGGTGTTCGTCGACGGCGGCGGCACGCCGGTGGAAAGTGCCACCGGCTACGTTTTCGGCTACGACGAGAACCGCACTGCGGGCACCGTGCTGGGCACGGTTCGCGCCACCGACATCGACAGCGCAACCGTCACCTACAGCATCCTCTCGGGCAACGACGCTGGCTACTTCGCCATCGATCCGGCCACGGGCGCGATCAGCCTCACCCCGGCAGGCGCTGCAGCCTTCGTCAACGACTACGAAGCAGGCGCCAACGCGCACGCCCTGGTGGTCGGTGCGAGCGACGGCACCGTCACGACGAACATCCCCGTCACGCTCAACGAGCAGAACGTCAACGAGGCTCCAGAGGCTCCCGACGACACCAAGACCACGGACGAAGACACGCCGGTCAGCGGCCAGATCGTCGGCAGCGACGTCGACGGCGACACGCTCACCTACGTGAAGGGCAGCAACCCGTCGAACGGCACGGTGACGGTGAACCCCAACGGCACCTACACCTACGTTCCCAACGCCAACTTCAACGGCACCGACAGCTTCACCGTCACGGTGAGCGACGGCCACGGCGGCACGACCACCAGCACGGTGACCGTGACCGTCAACCCGGTGAACGACCCGCCGACGGCCACGGCGACCGACGCCGGCATCGTCTCCGAAGGCAGCCTGCCCGGCGGCATCCCGGCGGCGGGCGAGCCGACGGTGCAATCGACCGGCAAGATCTCCATCGCAGACCCCGACAGCCTGGCGGGCGACCTGTCGGTGTCGCTCAGCGGCCCGGCCGGTGTCACCTCCGGCGGCCAGCCGGTGTCGTGGACCTGGGACGCGGGCACGCACACGCTCACGGGCAGCGTCACCGTCGGCGGTGTCACCACCCAGGTGATGACCGTGGCCGTGGGCAATGTCACCGCCACGGGCGCGGGGCAGTTCGAGGCGGGCTACACCGTCACGCTGAAGGCGCCGATCGACCACCCGGCGGGCAACGGCGAGGGCGTGTCGAACCTGCACTTCGAGGCCGTGGTGAGCGATGGCCAGCTCAGCGGCGCGCCGGTGGGCTTCAACGTGCCGGTCAAGGACGATGCGCCGGTGCTCGTGAACGGCGAGCAGTCCGTCGACGTGGCACCGATCAACACGAACCTGATGGTGATCCTGGACCTCTCCGGAAGCATGGGCGAGGAGAACCCGACGCGGCTCTCGCGTGCGAAGGAGGCCATCAAGAACCTGATCGACGGCTACGACCTGTATGGCGATGTGCGGGTGCAACTCGTCACCTTCAGCACGACCGGGCAGGCACAACAGGCCTGGATGACGGCGGCCCAAGCCAAGACGCTGGTGCAGAGCCTGCAGGACGGGGGCAGCACCAACTACGACGCCGCCCTGGCTACGGCGATGACCGGCTTCGAGGCCAATGGCAAGCTGCAGGGCGCGCAAAACGTGTCCTACTTCCTCACGGACGGCGAGCCGACCCGGGGGGACGGCAACACCGGCCAGCTCGGGAACAACAGCAACGGCAGCAACACGGCCGACTTCGGCATCCAGGCGGCGGAAGAAGCGATCTGGAAGACCTTCCTCACCAATAACAAGATCAACTCGTTCGCACTGGGTCTCGGGTCCGACCTCTTGCCCGCGGCGCAGGGCATCATCGACCCCATCGCCTACAACGGCAACACCGGCACGAACACCAACGGCAAGATCGTCACCGACACGAGCCAGCTGAACGACATGCTGCAAGGCACGATCAGCGTGCCGCCCACGGTCAGCAACCTGCTGACCGGCGGCCTCGGCGGTTCGTCGGGCTTCGGTGCCGACGGTGGCCATGTGTCCACGCTGACCATCGACGGCACCACCTACGCCTTCGACAGCGTCACGGGCCTGATGACGAAGACTGGCCCGGCCACCAGCAGCGACTACAGCTACAACCAGGCGACGCACCAGGTCACCATTGCCACCGACAAGGGCGGCAAGCTGGTGGTGGACTTCGACACGGGCGAGTTCAGCTACCAGGTGGCACCGCGCACCACCACCTCGCACAACTACGACGAGACCCTCAGCTACCAGGTGGTCGACCGCGACGGCGATGCGAGCAACGTGGCCACGCAGACGCTGCACGTCAACTACACGCCTGCAGCGGGGGCGGCAGCGCTCTTCAGCTCGGCCGACTCACTGGGCCTGGCCGGCGTCGATGAAGTCACGGTGTCGATCGAGCAACAGCAACCGCACGATGCGCCGCATTTCCCCTTCGGCGACAGCCCGGCGTGGGGCGGGCTGCAGCTGTCCGACATGCTGCAGGGCTTCGGCGCTGCCGAGTCGCTGCATGCGCTGCTGCAGGCCGCGTTCCCACCGGCCTTCGGTGGCACGCAGGCGTCTCCCACGGTGCTGTCGCTGGCGTCGTCGGCCGATTCGCTCGCGGCCTACGCACCGCCCGTGGCGCCTTCGCTCGACGACGAGCTCCACATGGGCCTCGCGCTTCACCACTGACCGACCGGCGTGCCGGCGCCGCTAGCGGCGTCGGCACCTGGTGGTCTGCACGTCTTCACGCATGCTTGCTTCCCGTCATCTTTCGTCTGCTGCTGCGGGCCTTTTCTTCCTGCTCGCCGGATCGGCGGCGCTTGCGCAAGCGAGCACCGCCGCCCCGCTGGGCATGGCCGAGGCCGTGCGCCTGGCCGCCACCTCGCACCCGACCGTGCGCAACGCCGTCGGCCAGGCGCTGCAGGCGGGCGAGGGCATTGCGGCCGCGCGCTCGGGCTACTACCCGCAGGTCAGCGCCGGCGTCAGCGCGCGCACGGGCAACCGCCAGCTCCAGGCCGACGGTCGCCGCCAGGTGCACCAGGCCTCGCTGTCGGTGACCCAGCTGCTGTACGACTTCGGCAAGGTGTCGAGTGCCGTGAGCGAGGCCGAAGCCTCGGCCACGGCCGCGCGCGCCAAGTTGCTGGTGGCGGTCGACGACGTGGTGCGCGACACCGCGCAGGCGTGGATCGAAGTGCATCGCCAGCAGGCGCTCGGCGAAATTGCGCAGGCCCAGGTGAAGGGCGTGCAGTCGCTGGCGGGCCTCGTGGGCGAGCGCCAGGCCAAGGGCGCCACCAGCCAGTCCGACGTGGCGCAGGCGCAGTCGCGCCTGGAGGCCGCGCGCGCCCAGCAACTCAACACCGCGTCGCAGGCCGAGCGCTGGCGCCTGAGCCTCATGCACCTGACCCAGGGCCGCGCGCCGGCCGACATCGCCGGCGAAGCGCCCGCGCCGCTCGCGAGCGCCTGCGCCGCGCTGCCGCAGATGGCCTTGCCCGCGCCGACCGTGCAGATGGCGCAGGCCGAGCGCGACATGGCGCAGGCCGCGCTGCGTGGTGCCGATGCGCAGCTGCTGCCCACGCTGTCGCTCAACGCCGCCGTCAACCGGGGGCTCGAATCGGGCGCGCGGCCCGCCGGCCAGTCGGCCAACGAAAGCACGTTCACCGTCAACTTCACCGCGCCGCTGTACGAAGGCGGGCGCAGCCAGGCCCGCCAGCGCGCCGCCGCGCACGCCGTCGAGGCGGCCGAGGCCGCGCTGGGCTACGCAGAACTCAGCGTGCGCCAGCGCCTCGAAGACGCGCGCGTGCAGTCGCAAGGCCACGCGCTGCGCCTGCCCGTGCTTGCCGCGCGCGTGCACAGCACGCAGCGCACGCGCGACCTGTACCGCGAGCAGTACCTGCAGCTGGGCACGCGCTCGCTGCTCGACCTGCTCAATGCCGAGCAGGAGTTTCACGGCGCGCGCTTCGAGCAGGCCGAGAGCGCGCACGAGGTGCAGCGCCTCGCGGTCGAGTGCCTGTACCAGTCGGGCCGCCTGCGCGAAGCCTTCGGGCTGGTCGACGCGGGCGAGCTCGTCGCCGGAGGCCAGCCATGACCGCCACCACCGTGCCCGAACTGTCCGCCGCGCGCGGCCCCGAGCTGCTCGCCGGCTGGGTCGACGCCGTGCTCGCCGTGGCCGCCCACTACCACCTCGACACCTCGCGCGAGCGCATCCGCGGCGCCGCCGCGTGGAGCGAGCACGAAGACATCGGCGAGCGCGTGCGCCAGATGGCCCGCCAGGCCGGGCTCACCGTGCGCCAGGTCGCGCCGCGCCTGGACACCCTGAGCCCCTGGCGCCTGCCCGTGGTGCTGCAGCTGCGCGACGGGCAGGTGGCCGTGGTCACCGCCATCTCGGCGCAGGGCCTGCGCGTGATGCTCGGTGGCGACCAGGGCGCGGAAACCGTCTGCACCGTGGACGAGCTGCAACCCGCGCTCGAGGCCATGGCCGTGCTGCGGCCCGCGCAATCGGCGCCCGACTCGCGCGTGGACGCCTACATCCGCCCCGTCGAGCCGCACTGGCTGCGCCAGATCGTGCTGGCCGACTGGCGGCCCTATGCGCACATCCTCGTCGCGTCGCTGGCCTACAACCTCATGGCGCTGGCCGGCACGCTGTTCTCGATGCAGGTGTACGACCGCGTCGTGCCCGCGCAGTCGCTGCCCACGCTGCATGTGCTGTTCGGCGGCGTGCTGCTGTCGATCGCGTTCAGCTGGGTCATGCGCGGCGCGCGCATGCGCATCACCGACGTGGTGGGCAAGCGCGCCGACCTGCGCATTTCGGACCGCGTGTTCGGCCACGCGCTGCGCGTGCGCGGCTCGGCGCGCCCGCGCGCCACCGGCACCTTCATCTCGCAGCTGCGCGAGCTGGAGCCCGTGCGCGAAATGCTCACGTCGACCACCGTGGCGGCCGTGGCCGACCTGCCGTTCTTCTTCGTGTTCTGCGTGCTCTTCTGGTTCATTGCCGGCTGGCTCGTGCTCGTGCCGCTGGCCGCGTGCGCGCTGCTGATCGTGCCCAGCCTGCTGGCGCAGCCGCGCCTGCGCGCGCTGGCCCAGACGGGCATGCGCGAATCGTCGCTGCGCAACGCCATGCTGGTCGAGGCCGTGCAGGGCATCGACGACATCAAGGGGCTGCAGGCCGAGCCGCGCTTCCAGAACCAGTGGAACCACTACAACGCCGTCAACGCCGACTCGGGCCTGCAACTGCGCGCGCTGCTCAACACCCTGAGCAACTGGACGCAGACCGTGCAGGGCGCCGCCTTCGCCTTCGTCGTGTTCTTCGGCGCGCCGCTCGTCATGGACGGCCACATGAGCACCGGCGTGCTCGTCGCCGCATCGATTTTGTCGACCCGCATGCTCGCGCCGCTGGCCGGCGTGACGCAGGTGCTCAACCGCTGGCAGCAGGCCAAGGTGGCCGGCGAGGCGCTCGACCAGCTCATGAAGCTGCCGGTCGACCACCCGCCCCACGAAACGCGCGTGCACCGGCCCGCCGTGCAGGGCGACTACACGCTGCGCGACGCCGTCTTCAGCCACGACGGCCAGACCACCGCGCTGCACGTGAAGACGCTGCACATCGGCGCCGGCGAACGCATTGCCGTGCTCGGGCGCAACGGCGCGGGCAAGTCGACCTTGCTGCAGGCGCTGTCGGGCCTCATCGAACCGCGCGCGGGCAGCGTGCTGCTCGACGGCGTGTCGATGGCCCACATCGACCCCGCCGACGTGCGCCGCGACGTCGGCCTGCTTGCACAAGACGCGCGCCTGTTCCACGGCACCCTGCGCGAGAACCTGCAGATGGGCACGCCCCACGCCACCGACGCCGAACTGGTGGCGGCCCTGCAGGCCACCGGCGCCTGGGCCTTCGTGCGCCGCCTGCCCACCGGGCTGGACCATCCACTGCTCGAAGGCGGGCGCGGCCTCTCGGGCGGACAGCGCCAGAGCCTGCTGCTCGCGCGGCTCCTGCTGCGCCGCCCCGGCGTGCTGCTGCTCGACGAGCCCACCGCCTCGCTCGACGAGGTGGCCGAACGCGAAGTGATCGAACACCTGCGCGCGCTGCCCGCCGGCCGCACGCTGGTGCTGGCCACGCACCGCCCGGCCGTGCTCGAGGCGGTCGACCGCATCCTCGTGGTGGACGGCGGCGCCGTCGTGCTCGACGGGCCGCGCGAGCAGGTGATGGCGCGGCTGCGCCAGGGCGCGGTCGCCTCGCGCGAGGCGATGGCCTCCGCAGGCCGCAGCAAGGAGGGGCAGGCATGAACGCCGTGACATTGACCAAGGCGCAGGTGCAGGCCGCCGCGCAAGCACCGGCCGTATCCACCGCCACCGTGTGGGGCCCCGGCGGCGCCGACGACTTTGACGAGGCCCGCGCCAGCGGCTCCGCGCGCGTCGTGTGGTTCATTGCGCTCTTTCTGCTCGCCTTCTTCGTGTGGGCCTGGGTCTTCGAGATCGACGAGGTGTCCAGCGGCATGGGCAAGGTGATTCCCAGCTCGCGCGAGCAGCGCATCCAGTCGCTCGAAGGCGGCATCCTCGCCGAGCTGCGCGTGCACGAAGGCCAGATCGTCGAGAAGGGCCAGGTGCTCGCGCAGCTCGACCCCACGCGCGGCGAATCGAACGTGGAAGAAACCGCCGCGCGCTACCGCGCCGCCCTGGCCAGCAGCGTGCGCCTGCGCGCCGAGGTGCAAGGGCAGGGCAGCCTGCAGTTCCCCGCCGAGCTGAAGGCCTACGCGCAACTGGTCGATTCCGAAAGCGCGCTCTTTCGCTCGCGCCAGGGCAGCCTGCGCGACACCGTGTCCGGCCTGGGCCAGGCGCTCGCGCTCGTGCGCAAGGAGCTCGACATCACCCGCTCGCTGCAGGTGAGCGGCGCGGCCAGCAACGTCGAGCTCATCCGCCTGCAACGCCAGGCCGCCGACCTGGAGCTGAAGATTGCCGAGGCGCGCGCCAACTACATGGTGCGCAGCCGCGAAGAACTGGCCAAGGCCGATGCCGAGGTGAAGTCGTTGTCGTCCGTGGTGCGCGGGCGCGCCGACTCGCTCGAGCGGCTCACCTTGAACTCGCCCGTGCGCGGCATCGTCAAGAGCTTGCAGGTCACCACCATCGGCGGCGTCGTGCCGCCCAACGGGTCGCTGCTGACCCTCGTGCCGCTGGACGACCAGCTGCTGGTCGAGGCGCGCATCTCGCCGCGCGACATCGCCTTCATGCGGCCGGGGCAGGAGGCGCAGATCAAGATCACCGCCTACGACTACGCCGTGTACGGCGGCCTCAAGGGCCGCGTGGTGACCATCGCGCCCGACACCCAGCGCGACGAGGTCAAGCCCGAGATCGTGTACTACCCCGTGCTCGTGCGCACCGACTCCGACGCACTCACCGACAAGGCCGGCCGCCGCATGCCCATCGTGCCCGGCATGGTGACCACCGCCGACATCCGCACCGGCCGCAAGACCGTGTGGGACTACCTGACCAAGCCGCTGAACAAGGCGCGCGAAGCCATGCGCGAGCGCTGACCCGCGCGCGCCCATCTCTCCCCGCAAACCCATCCGACACCCATCCGACCCAAGAGGACGCTAGCCATGAAAACCACCCCGCACGCATCCCCCGCCGCTGCCGCCTTCGTGCTCGCCGCCGCGCTGCTCGGCGCCGCCGCTCCCGCGGTGGCGCGCGACAACCCCGTGGACCCCGTGAGCAACCCCGACAAGCTCGACTACCGCGACGTCGAGGCGCGCCGCCCCGACTTCAAGGAGCCCTTTCTGCGCGACGGCGTCGTGTCGCGGCCCGAGCGCTTTCGCGAGATCAAGCCCGGCCTCAACCAGGCCCAGGTGCTCGCCGTGCTCGGCCAGGCCCTGAAGCAACAGCGCGGCGCGCTCGGCACCGAGTGGGACTACCACTTCAAGTTCCAGATGCCCCAGTCGGCCAACTACCTCGTGTGCCAGTACAAGGTCGTGTTCGACGACAGCCAGGCCGTGCGCAGCGCCGTGTGGCGCCGCCGCCAATGCCTGGACCTGCTGCCGCGCTGAGCCGCAACGCCGGCCCGCAGCCCATGCCTCGCGATTCCACGCGCGCACCCCGTCCCTACGAGGCCTTCGTGTACGGCAACTCCGCCGACGAGCCCACGCGGCTGGCCGAGCGTTGCCTGGAGGTGATCGAGGGCACGCTGAAAAGCGTCGACCGCGTCGTGGCCTGCCTGCGTGCGGCCGAGCTGGAACACGGCATCGGCATCGCGGCCATGACGCGCGCACAGATCGCCGACGCTGCCGAATGGCACCGCGCCAAGCTGCAGGGCCTGCTGGCCGTGAAGCTGCAGCTCACGAACCGCGGCGGCGACATTCATCTGGTGGACGACCTGCACCTGGTCGTGCGGCTCAAGTCGCGCCTCACAGCGCCCGGCGGCTTTCTGCCGGAGCTGTACCACCTCATGCCCCATGGCTGACGTGGACGACGCGGCCCTTGCGGTGGATGCGGTCCGCTGCATGGGGCTTTGTCTTCTTCTTGCTGTGAACGACGACGCCCGCGCGTTCGCTCTGGGAGGCACGCCGTGATCCGCCGCACGAAGCGCTTTCGCAAGAACCTCTACCGGTTGAGCGACGTGGCGCTGTGGCTGCTCCTTGCGCTCTTCCTTGCGCTGGCGGCCGACGCGCTGCCGGCGCGAGGCGTCAGCCAGGACCACCACGACAGCGACGCCGAGCGCGCCACGCACGCGCACGCGCACGCGCACTAGCGGCCGGCCCCGCGCCGAACCTTGCTTCGCCTCGTCTCGCCTCCGGCGAAGCAGAAAAACCGGGGCACCTCAGATATCTCGTCGATTCGAGAAATCGTCGACGAATTCTTTTCTCTGTAAGCGCGCAGTGAAGTCATCTTGATCGCGTGAGAGCCGACAGGCATCGTGTCCGCGATGAATGATGTGGACACGATAGATGGTGTGGTTAAGCGGGCCACCCGTCGCAAGCACAGCGTGCAACTCAAGGCCGAGGTCCTGGAGGCGTGCCGGCAACCGGATGCCTCTGCCGCAGCGATCGCGAGGTTGTACAACCTGAACGCGAACGTGGTGCACCGGTGGCGTGCCGACGATCGGAAGGCGGCCGCGTCGAAGGCGGCCGAAGCTCCGACCTTGCCGATGCCCGGTTTCATCGCACTCGATGTGCAGCCCGAAGCCGAGGTGCCCATGCGCGACATCCGCGTTGAACTGAAGAGAGGCAGCGCCACCGCAGTCGTGTACTGGCCGGTGGAGTCGGCTTCGTCGTGCGCAGCCTGGCTGCGCGAATGGCTGCGTTGATCCGCATTGACGCCGTGTGGCTGGCCACCGAGCCGATCGACATGCGAGCCGGGACGGAGACGGCGCTGGCGCGTGTCGTGAAGGTCTTCGGGGCCGCGCACCCGCACCACGCCTACCTGTTCGCCAACCGGCGGGCCAACCGCATGAAGGTCCTCGTGCACGATGGCATTGGTCTCTGGCTGTGCGCACGTCGATTGAACCAGGGTCGATTCCTATGGGCCAACGCGAGCCTGGGCACGCAGATGGCGATGACGCGTGAGCAGCTTGATGCGCTCGTGCTTGGGCTGCCCTGGCAGCGCGTAGGTTCAGCAGGCATCATCACCGTGGTGTGATCGCGCGGCAGCCGTGCAATTGCGGCAAACGCCGATGACAGTCGCACGATCGCGCGGCACTCTACGTATTCATGGTGGATGCCGAACAACTGAAGGGCCTGCGTGCAGAGCAACTGTACGAGGTGACCCTCCGGCTCATCGATGGCTTCGCCGAGCAACAGCGCCAGCTCGAGGCCAAGGACCAATCGATCGAGACGCTCACGCGCGAGATCGCCTTCAAGTCCACCAAGGTCGACCAACTCACCCACGAGCTCGCACAGTACAAGCGTCTGCGCTTTGGCAAGAGCAGCGAGAAGCTCGATGCGGCGCAGGCCAGTCTTCTGGAGGAGACGCTTGACGCTGACCTGGCGGCCATCGAAGAAGAGCTGAAGCAGCTTCGCTCCCCACCAGCCAAGCCGGAGGACAAGCAGCAGCCGCGCCGCATGCCGCTGCCCGCCCACCTGCCGCGCGTCGATGTCCGCCACGAGCCCGCGTCGACCACCTGTGCGTGCGGCTGCGAGCTCAAACGCATCGGCGAAGACGTGGCCGAGAAGCTCGACTACGTTCCCGGCGTGTTCACCGTTGAGCGGCATGTCCGCGGTAAGTGGGCCTGCGCGAAGTGCCAGACGCTGATGCAGGCGCCGGTGCCGGCCCAGGTGATCGACAAGGGCATCCCCACGGCCGGCCTCCTGGCGCAGGTGATGGTGGCCAAGTACGCCGACCACCTTCCGCTTTACCGGCAGGAAGCCATCTTCGGGCGCGCCGGCCTCGCCATCCCGCGTTCGACGCTCGGCGCGTGGGTCGGCGCCTGTGGCGTACGTCTGCAACCGCTGGTCGATGCGCTCAAGCAAGCCATCCTTACCCACCGCGTGCTGCACGCCGACGAGACCCCCGTGGCCATGCTCAAGCCAGGGACAGGCAAGACGCACCGTGCCTACCTGTGGGCCTACACGCCAGGCGCCTTCGAAGGCATGAAGGCGGTGGTCTACGACTTCGCCGACAGTCGGGCTGGCCAGCATGCGCGGGACTTCCTGGGCGAATGGCGCGGTGCACTCGTGTGTGATGACTACTCGGGCTACAAGACCCTGCTGGCCGAGGGCGTCGTCGAAGCTGGCTGCCTGGCCCATGCCCGGCGCAAGTTCGTCGAGCTGCACACGGCCAACAAGAGCCAGATCGCAGAGGCTGGCATCCAGTACTTCGCCCGGCTCTACGAGATCGAGCGCGAGGTGAGGGACCTCCATGCTGATGAACGGCGACGGATCCGCCAAGCGCGGGGACGACCGATCGCGCAGGCGCTGCATGCCTGGATGATCGCCCAGCGGCAGAAGGTTCCGGAAGGCTCAGGAACAGCCAAAGCGCTGAACTACAGCCTGAAGCGCTGGGCTGCGCTGACGCGCTACCTGGACGACGGGAGCTTGCCTGCGGACAACAACTGGGCAGAGAACCAGATCCGGCCCATCGCCGTGGGCAGAGGCAACTGGCTGTTCGCCGGGAGCCTGCGCGCCGGCCAACGCGCCGCAGCAGTCATGAGCTTGATCCAGTCGGCCAAGCTCAGCGGACACGACCCCTATGCCTATCTCAAGGACGTCCTGACTCGACTGCCGATGCAGCGCGATAGTCAGATCGCCGAGCTCCTGCCACATCACTGGCGACCTGCGGCAACAGCGCGTTGATTCACTGCATTCGCCGACGGTGATCTGCGGCTGCGCGTCCGGTCCTTATGTGGGGTAGCGCACAGAACGTGAGACCAGGAAGTGCCACCATCGCTGCATGGCAACGATCCCCGTTACGACGAGCAAGCCGATTCAGCAGGCCTGGGCGGCTTGGGAGACTGCTGTTGAAGCCGTCCTGCAAGACATCAATCGAATTGCAAAGGGCGGGCAGTCAAACCCTGCAGTGACGTGCGAATTGATGGCCGCAGTTGAAGTCGCTCGCCTGCGATGTGAGGAGGTGGACCCTTGTGACGTACCCCTCATCGGCACCAAGCCCGGCCCCCGAGAGACTCACACAAGATGAGTTTGCCGGTTGCGTACTTTTCTCTTGCGCGGCTTCGCTTCTCTACAGTGAATGCCCCCGCGACAAGACGGCCCGCTGTAGCGGCCGACGAACCCCGTGAAAGGAACGCCTTCTCTCCAGACATTCATTGATTGATCGAGCGATTGATTCGTGCGAGCGAATGAACCGCCTTGCCTCACGGCGGGTGTCAATGCCTCTTTGTGAAGCGGCGACACGAATGTGAGGCACAAAAGGCGACGGCCAGGGTGCGTGAACACCCTGACCGTCTGACCAAGAGACGTGCATCACCTTTGAAAGGGCACACCAAATGGCTGATCGAATTATGGCCGGGCGTTCTACGCCCCAATCTCCCCGCCGCACGCGCGGCGCGACCCCTTCGTCCACCCCCACGGGCGAAGACGCCCGAGACCTCCTCGAAATCAAACTGGCCCAGCTGAACTCCCTGCTGTGGTGCTGCTACGGCGACGGCAACGGATGGTTCGAGGAAGCCGGCGAGAAACACCGGGATCACATGCTGTGGATTGCGGCGGATCTGGCGAGGGAGGCGGAGAGGTTGTTGGGGGAGAGTGGGAGGGGGTAGGGTACTGGTCGGGCCGCCGCATTTTTCCGATTCAGCGGCGGTTCACTCTCTCCAATTCTTGTGTGGTCGTGGTCGAGCGTCAATTTGTACTGTGTGTCCGGTTTTGATGTGGGCCATTGGCACCGGACCTCAATTTAACGCTCGTTGAAGCTGCTTACCGTTGCCAAGGAAGGAATTGCGGCAATTGCCCATTGATCGGTGCGGGACCATTGGTTGCAGCCAGTCGAGGTAGTGTTCTGAACTCAAGGTCTCGGCTCAATGCCGGCCATAGCGATACAAGCTGTTCCGTTGTGCGAGGAGCGGCTACAGAATGTTGGCGCCGACCGGAAACTGAGCCAGTTTTGTACGTAGTGCCGAAGTAAAAGTGAGCCAGGTGTTCAACCTACCCTGCTGTTTATTTAAGCGGCGGGGTTCGAGGAGTGATCACCATGGACATGATTGGCAAGATCCGACGGCTGCACGCGAGGGACAAGCTGTCGGAGCGAGAGATTGCGCGCAGGACGGGGCTGTCTCGCAACACGGTGTCGAAGTGGCTGCGCGCACCAGTGAAGGAGGCGCCGAAGTACCGGCGCGAGCCGCGCCCGAACAAGCTCAGCCCGTTTGAGGAAGCACTCAAGCAGGCATTGACAGCCGATGCCAGGCGGCCCAAGCACGAACGACGCACGGCACGCGCGTTGCACGCCGAGATCAAGGCTGCGGGCTACAACGGCGGCTACTCAGCCATCACTGACTTCGTGCGGACGTGGCGCCAGGGTGAGGGGCAGACAGTCAACGTCACGGCGTTCGTACCGCTGAACTTCGAGCTGGGCGAAGCCTTCCAGTTCGATTGGAGCGAAGAAGGCCTGGTTGTCGGCGGCATCTATTACCGCATGCAGGTGTCGCACCTGAAGCTGTGTGCGAGCCGTGCGTTCTGGCTGGTGGCGTACCCGAGCCAAGGCCACGAGATGCTGTTCGACGCCCATACGAGATCGTTCGCAGCGCTGGGCGGTGTGGCGCGCCGCGGGATCTACGACAACATGCGCACCGCAGTGGACAAGGTTCACAAGGGCAAGGGCCGCACCGTCAATGCCCGCTTCGCCGTGATGTGCGCGCACTACCTGTACGACCCCGACTTCTGCAACGTGGCCTCGGGCTGGGAGAAGGGGCGTGTGGAGAAGAACGTGCAGGACAGCCGTCGGCGCATCTGGATCGAGGCGGCCCGGCGTCGCTTCGGCTCCTTCGTCGAACTCAATGCCTGGCTGGCGGAGCGCTGCCGGGCGCTGTGGAACGAGGTCCGGCATCCCGAGCACAGCCAGTTCAGCGTGGCCGAGATGCTCGAGCACGAGCGTCCCCACCTGATGCCCATGCCTGAGCCCTTCGATGGCTACGTAGAGAAGCCAGCGCGGGTGTCGAGCACCTGCCTGGTGTCGGTGGCACGCAATCGCTACTCGGTGCCATGCGAGCTGGCCGGGCAGATGGTCAGCACGCGGCTGTACCCGGGCAACGTCGTGGTGGTCGCAGAAGACGCGGCGGTGGCGCGCCACGAGCGCCTGAGCGCCTCTGGGGGCACTCGCTACGACTGGCAGCACTACATTCCGCTCATCCAGCGCAAGCCTGGTGCATTGAGGAACGGTGCGCCCTTCGCAGACATGCCCGAAGCGCTGCAGCAACTGCGCCGCGGCTTGCTGCGCCAGGCCGGTGGAGATCGCGTGATGGCCCAGGTGTTGGCCATCGTGCCGACGGCGGGGCTGGACGCGGTGATCGTGGCGGTCGAGTTGGCGCTGGAGAGCGGTCCGCCGTCAGGACGGGTCAGCGTGGAGCACGTCGTCAATGTGCTCGGCCGGCTCACCGCGCCGGCAACACCGCAGAGTGCCGAGACAGCGCTGCAGATCGTCACGCCGCCGCTGGCCAACACGGCACGCTACGACAGCCTGCGTGGACAGGAGGTGGACCATGCGTGATGTGACCGTCGAACTCAAGGCACTGCGCCTGCACGGCATGGCCAGTGCCTGGTGCGATCTGGCGGAGCAAGGAACTGCGTCCGGCCTGGATGCCTCGCGCTGGCTGGTCGAACATCTGCTGCAGGCTGAGACCACGGACCGGTCGATGCGTTCAGTGCAGCACCAGATGAGCTCGGCGCGCTTCCCCGTGCACCGGGATCTGGCGGGCTTCGACTTCGACGCGTCGGTGGTCGACCAGAAGCTGGTTCACCTGCTCGCAATGCTGGAGTTCACCGAGGCCGCGCACAACGTTGTCTTGGTCGGTGGTCCGGGCACAGGCAAGACCCATCTGGCAACGGCTCTGGGCGTGTCGGGCATCACGCGCCACGGCAAGCGCGTGCGGTTCTACTCGACGGTCGATCTGGTCAATGCACTGGAGCAGGAGAAGGCCCAAGGCAAGGCCGGTCGTATCGCGCTGAGCCTGCTGCGAATGGATCTGGTGATCCTGGACGAGCTGGGCTACCTGCCGTTCAGTCAGGCCGGCGGCGCGCTGTTGTTCCACCTGCTGTCCAAGCTGTACGAGCACACCAGCGTGGTGATCACAACCAACCTGGACTTCGCCGAATGGTCGACGGTGTTCGGCGACGCCAAGATGACGACCGCGTTGCTCGACCGCCTCACGCACCACTGTCACATCGTGGAGACGGGCAACGAGAGCCATCGATTCCTGCACAGCAGCGCCACGGCGAAGAAGCGCATCAAGGCCAGGGAGCAGACCCGCAAGACAGGCGCCAAGGCCGATCCAACAGACGCCGCTGATTGACCGCCGCCGCGCGTGGCAAGGCGCTACGGGCTACGCCCTTCGCGCCTTATGAGTTCGATCACAGAAGCGAAAGGAGGTCACAGAACAAGGCAAGACATACACTTATCCACAGCCGACCATTGCTGCGTCGGCTTCCACCCCTGGCTCACGATTCAAGCGGCGCGGTGGCTCAGTTCTACTTCGGCGCGGACAGCCATGCTGCCGCTAGCCCGTTTCCGTCCGTGGCACGCGAAACGTGAATAACCGCTTTTTGAAGGTCCCTAGGGTTGCCGCGAGTCTTCAGGCATCGAGCAAGATAGTACTCAAGCGACTTTGGCCCTTCGTCCTGTAGCAATGTCGAGAGGACACCAATGCGTTCATCGAGTTCAGCACGGTCCTGCGGCACCGGGGAGTTGGCTTTCCATGTCGTTGTGAAGTGATCGCAAAGCCTCAATGCAACATCTCGAAGCTCTTGAGTTCGCTCTGCGTTGAAGAGGTGATACCGAAGCTCTGCGTAGGAATTCGTCAGGTTCTGATGATCTAGAACGATGCTCTTCGCTCGAAAGTGGCGCATGTGGTGGTCAGCGGCCAACGAGTGCGCGGTTTTGAACTCGGCTGTGTTTTCTCGTAGACGTGATAGGGAGATTTCGCGGACAAGCGGGTTGAGTGCATGCCACTGAAGCCGCAAGGAGATCAAGAACCTACTTACTAGGTTGTGCCGTAGGTCACGCCACTCTTTGCGTGCACCAGAAGTCACGGCCTCGAAAGCCGATGACTCGAAGCTTTTTCTATGAACTGCGAGCATCGAGAGGTGCCTTAGCTGCACCGGCTGCAGATGCGAGAGGGTGCGCTCTAACAAACGGCGCTCGAGTGCTTCAAGAAACTCGGGCGACATTGCGCGGTCGTTGACCTCCCACATACTTGGCTCATGCCCGATGACTTCGTCCAGCGATTCGAAAGTCAATGTTGCGACGAGTGTCTCGATCGCGCGGGGGTTCTGCCCGAGTATCCGTACGAGGTCTGCCTTCCTTTCGGTTGGCACTGCGTTGGGATGACCACTCGTGGCCAGGCGATCCGTCAGTAGCTCCACAGCCTCGGGAATCGAAGGGGCGGACAGCGACTTAATAGGAAAGACTTCCGACCACCGGTCACGCTCGATCACCACGTCACTCAGGAGCAATATGCGGCCACGCAGGCTTAGACGATTTCTGAGGTAAGAAAGAACACCTAAGAGTTCTGATGTTGCATTGCCGTTGCTGCCAAGAAGTCGACCGGCTTCGTCGATGACGATCAGCACCTCGTCGCGAAGCGCTCGTTCTAGTGCGTAGGCCGGGTTCGGATTCTCCTGCGCCATTGCAGCCAGCATCGCTTTTTTTCCCTGCAATGCGAGCAGTTCGGCTGCTTCCAGTAGGAGGTCGGCGAACGACGGGGCTGCTTGGTCAGGAACTTCAACGTAGATGCTTGTCCAGCCTTTGGTCAACTCAATGTGTGCTGAAAGCGCAGCCGCCAGATCCGACTTCCCGACACCTGGGAACCCTTCGACGAAACATGCGACCGCCCCTTCAGCGATCCATTCTTGTGAGAGCCAATCGAAAAGCTCTTGTCGGCCTGCGCCGAAGTAGTTCTTGTACATCCCAACAAGGCCGCAGGCCTGCCTCCCGAATCTTGAACAACTGTAATGAGCTGTATCTTAAGGCCGGGGCTCTATCAACGTTCAGTAGAGATGTTCCAGAGGCTAGCGATCGAAAAAATGGCCTTCCGCTTTGGCGCCAAGTCGTTGCCGGTCGCTAGTCGACGGTTTCCGTTCATGCCCGACATCCTCCGCTTGCCGTCCACCCTGTGTTCGAGGAGGCTATAGCTGTGTGGCCATCAACGGCTGGGCTGTTCCGGGGTAAAGCCGACGGAGTGGTGAAGTACCCGTCAGTGGCCGCTTTGTGCGATGCCGCCGTGCGACTGTCCAATCTGAAGTACGTACCCCGCTTCAAGCCGCCATCCAACGATGCTCCAGTGGCAGTACTTCGGGGACGGAGCCACAGGGAAATCAGTGCCTTATCGACGATAAATTTCCGCCTTCACTCTTCACCTCTGCGGCATATCCTTCACCGAATACCCAAGGCTCACAGTCGCATCCTCCGGAATCCCCGGCATCGTCGCATTCCACGCCTGCCACTGCGCCCGCATCGCCTCCAGCCGCTGCGGCTCCTTCTTCCCCAGGTTCGCGCGTTCGCGCTCATCGGCCGGAATGTTGAACAGGTACTCGTTGCCGTCGACCTTCAGGTACTTCCAGTCGCCGTCGCGCATGGCTTCCTGGCCGCGGTGGTTCATGCGCCAGTGCAGGGGGCGGCGGAAGGTGTGGGTGGCGTCTTTCAGCACGGGCATGAGCGACACGCCATCGAGCGGGTACGCCGCGTCGGCCTTCACGCCGGCGGCGTCGAGCATGGTGGCCGACCAGTCCATGGTCATGCACAGCTGGGTGCTCTCGCCGCCCTTGGCGATCACCTTGGGCCAGTGCGCGATCCATGGCACGCGGATGCCGCCTTCGGTCAAATCCATCTTGCCGCCGACGAGCGGCCAGTTGTCCGAGAAGCGCTCGCCGCCGTTGTCGCTGGTGAACACGACGAGGGTGTTGTCGGCCATGCCGTGCTTTTCGAGCGCGGCCATGATCCAGCCGATGCCTTCGTCCATGTGATGGATCATGCGGCGGTACACATGGATGTTGCCGCCCGACAGGTCGAACAGGTTGTCCTTCACGAGCGGCGCCTTGTCGGCGTCGTCGCGGGTTTCCCACGGCCAGTGGGGCGCGGTGTAGTGCAGGCTCAAGAAGAAGGGCGCCTCTTGCGTGGACATGCGCTCGACGTAGTCGACGGCGCGCTTGGAGAGCACGTCGGTCAGGTAGCCCTCGTCGTCCTTGTGCTCTTCTTCGCCGTACCAGAGGTCGTGGCGGCCGGCCGAATCGCAGTGGGTGAAGTAGTCGACACCGCCCGACATGGGGCCGAAGAACTCTTCATACCCCGAGCGCAGCGGGCCGAAGCTGGGCGGGTAGCCCAGGTGCCACTTGCCGATGAGCGCGGTCTTGTAGCCGCTGTCTTTCAGCAGCGACGGCAGGGTGGGGTGCTCGGTGGGCAGGCCCAGCGTGGTGCTGCCGCGGCTTCGGCTGTTGATGGGCTCTTCGGCCGCGCCGCGCAGGCGGTACTGATACCGCGCGGTGATCATCGCGAAGCGCGTGGGCGAGCACACGGGCGAGTTCGAATAGCCCTGCGTGAGCTTCAAACCGTTGGCGGCTAGGCCGTCGAGCACGGGCGACACGCGGCCAAAAGGCGCCTCGCGGCCACCATAGCAGCCGAGGTCGGCATAGCCGAGGTCGTCGGCCACGATGAAGATGATGTTGGGGCGGGTGCTGCGTGTCGTCATAGGTCGCTGAGAGGTTTTTCGATCAGGGCTGGTAGCCGGATTTCTGCACCACGGGCGCCCACTGCGCCTTGTAGGCCTTGAGCATCGCGGCGGTCTGCGCCTGGGTGCTCACCACCGGCGTCATGCCGGCGTCCTTGAACTTGCGTTGGGTGTCGGGGTCTTGCATCACGGCGTGGATGGTGGTGGCCAGGCGCTCGACTTTCTCCTTGGGCATGCTGGCCGGCGCGAAGAAGGTGTTCCAGCCGGTGGCGGCGAGGTCGAGGCCGGCCTCCTTGAAGGTCGGAATGGTGGGCGCGAAGGGCGAGCGCTTTTCGCCCGACAGCGCCAGGATGCGCAGCTTGCCGGCGGTGTGCTGCGGCAGCACGACGTCTTCGGTGTCGACGGCAATGGGCACCTGACCGCCGATCAAGTCGTTCAGCAGCGGGGCGGAGCCGCGGTAGCCAATCACCTGGGTCTGCACCTTGGCCTTCTCGCCCACCATGAGGCCGAAGAAGTGCGGCAGGCTGCCGGTGGCGGGCACGCCCACGTTGGCCTGTTGCGGGTTGGCGCGCATCCATGCGAGCAAATGGTTCAGCTCGCGCACGGGCAGGGTGGGCGACACGGCCAGCGCAAAGTCGTAGGCGTTGACGTGCGACACGGGCACGAAGTCGCGCTCGGCGTCGTAGCCGTTGTCCTTGAAGACGAGCGGCGCCACCACCATCACGGCAGGGTTGGCGAGCATCAGCACGTTCTGGTTGGCGGGCGTGGCCTTGGCCTGCTGCGCGGCCAGGCGGCCGCCCGCGCCGGGCTTGTTGTCGACGATGACGGGCACGCCGAGCTGGGCCGCGAGCTTGTCGCCCACGATGCGCGCCACGCGGTCGGTGGCGCCGCCGGGCGCGTAGCCGACGACGATGCGCAGCGGGCTGTCGAGTGCGGCTTGGGCGCGTGCGAGCGTGGGGGCGGCGATGGCCGCCACGAGACCGGCCATGGCCAGCACGGTGGCGAGGCGGCGGCGGGCCGGGTTGAAGGAAGAAGCGAAAGCGGGGAGGGCGCGCGGGATCATGAAGGGGGTGTCCTTGTGGTCGATCGGTCGGTCAGTCATTGGCCTGGAAGTTCACGGCCTTCATGATGCCGGCCCAGCGGGCAATGTCTTCGCGCATGGTCTTCACGAGCGCCTCGGGGCCGTCGGCCACGGGGTACATGCCGTTCTGCAGCAGCAGCTGGCGCACGTCGCGGCTGTTCACGGCGCGGATGATTTCGGTGCGCAGTTTCTCGGCGGTGGCGGGCGGCGTCTTCAGCGGCGCGTAGTAGGCGAACCAGGCGGTGGCCACCACGTCCTTGTAGCCGCTCTCCACGAAGCTGGGCAGCTGCGGCATGAGCGGCGAGCGCTTGTCGCCGCTGGTGGCCAGCACTTTCACGCGGCCGGTGGGCAGCATCTGCTGCGCGCCGCCGATGGTGTCGAAGTACACGGGCACGGTGCCGCCCATCACGTCCTGGCGCGCGGGCGTGGAGCCGCGGTAGGGCACGTGGACCATCTTCAGGCCGGCCGCGCGGTTGAGCATTTCGCCCAGGAAGTGCGAGGGCGTGCCGGCGCCGTACGAGCCGAAGCTCACCTTGTCGCCCTGCGCCTTGGCCCAGGCGATGAACTCGGCCAGCGTGTTGGCGGGCACGTCCTTGTGCACGGTGAGCGCCAGCTCGAAGCGCGCGGCGTTCACGAGCGGCACGAAGTCCTTGATCGGGTCGTACGACAGGTTGCGGTAGGCGCTGGGGAACATGGTCATCATGCTCGCGGTGCCCAGCAGCAGGGTGTGGCCGTCGGGCGGCGCGGTCTTCACGGCGTCCACGGCAATGCGGCCGGCCGCGCCCGAGCGGTTGTCGATGATGAGCGGGCCCAGCGAATCGCGCACCTGGTGGGCAATGGCGCGGGTCAGCACGTCCTGCGTGCCGCCGGCGGGCACGCCGATGAGCACCTTGATCGGCTGGCCGGGGGTGAAGGCGGCGGGTTGCTGCTGCGCGAACGCAAGCGGTGCGAAGGACGCAAGGGGGGCAAGGGCCAGCCCGCCAAGGGTGGTCAGGGTGCGGCGGCGGGTCGGGTCGGGAAGCTGGGGCATCGTCAATCTCTCCGGGGTCTCGTTCGGCGTTCGGCAGGGTCTGTGCGTGGCCGGGCGGGTGGCCGCGGCTGCGGACGATTCTGGAGACGCTACATTCGATTGATCAAATCAACCATCGCCCGGATTTACCCGGCCTTTCGAGACCCCGCCCCATGACTGCCGAAGACGCCGCCGCCACGCCGCGCCGCCCGCTGGACGACCTGCTGCTGTACCGGCTGTCGCGCCTGCTCGCGGTGGCGGGCAGCATGGTGATCCGGCTGTGCGAGGGCCGCTTCGGCATCACGCGGCGTGAGTGGCGGCTGATCGCGGTGCTGGCCAGCCGGGGCGAGCTGGGCTCGTCGCAACTGGCCGAGCATGCGCAGCTGGACCGGGCGCGCACCTCGAAGGCGGTGGGCTCGCTGGTGGCCAAGCGGCTGGTGTCGCGCACGGCGCTGGCGGGCGACCGGCGGCAGGTGCGGCTGGGCCTCACGGCGACGGGGCAGGCGCTGTACGACGAACTCTTTCCGCTGGTGACGCGCATCAACGCCGAGCTGATGGGCACGCTCGACGCGGACGATGCCGCGCGCTTCGACGACGCGCTGCACCGGCTGCAGGCGCATGCCGAAACCATGGTGGCGCAGGCGGTGCTGCCCAAGGCCGACCGGGGGCGCCACGCGGCGGCTGCTGCTGCGGCAGCAGCAGGCCAGGGCAAGAAGAACAACACGGCGCGCAGCGGCAAGGCCGTCAGTCCACCTTCATCCCGGTCGCCTTGACGATGCGGCCGTAGCGCGCCTGCGCGGTGGCCAGGCGCGTGGTGGCGGCCGTATCGGTTTCGGCCAGCGGCACCATGTCGAGCGAGGCCAGGCGGGCCTTGAGTTCGGGCAGGGCCAGCGCCTTGTGCAGCGCCTGGCGCAGGGTCTGCATCACGGGCTCGGGCGTGGCGGCCGGCACCATGGCGAGGTAGAGCACTTCGAACTCCAGGTCTTTCAGGCCCAGCTCGCCGACGGTGGGCACTTCGGGCAGCAGCGGCGCGCGCTGGCGGCCGGTGACGGCCAGGGCGCGCAGCTTGCCGCCCTGGATCTGCGGCAGCACGCCGGGCGTGGCGACGATGCCGGCCTGCACCTCGTTGCCCAGCATGGCCATCACGGCCGGGGCGTTGCCCTTGTAGGGCACGTGCACGATCTTCGCGCCCGTGGCGCTCGCAAAGATCTCGGCGGCAATGTGGCCCGGGCTGCCGTTGCCGGCAGAGCTGAAGGTGGCGGGCTCGGCCTTGGCCTGCGCGATGAAGTCGGGCAGCGTCCTGGCCTTCACCGAGGCGGCGGTGGTGAAGCTCAGGCCCGACGAGCTGAAGATCATCAGCGGCTTGAGGTCCTTGGCCGCGAAGGGCATCGACGCGTACAGGTGCGGGTTGATGGTGAAGGTGCTGTCGATGCCCAGCAGCACGGTGTAGCCGTCGGCCGGGCTCTTGGCCACGGCGTCGGCGCCGATGTTGCCGCCCGCGCCGGGGCGGTTGTCGACCACGAAGGGCTGCTTCAGGTCTTTCTGCAGCGCGTCGGCCAGCGCGCGCCCGAGGATGTCGATGGGGCCGCCGGCCGGGAAGTTGACGAGGAACTTCACGGGCTTGGCGGGGTAGTTCGCCTGGGCCTGCGCGGCCGGGGCGGCGAGGCCGAGGGCCAGCGCGGCGCAGGCGGCGGCGAGCGTGAGGCGGCGGCGCGCGCCAAAGGAAGAGGAAGGCTTCGAGGAAAAAAACGTGGTCATGGCTGCTGTGTCTGTCTCCGTATCCACGGCACTCTAGAAGGCTGCGCGGCGCGGCACAACTGAAGTCTCTTCCGCCAGCTATTCCCTCTGGTTATATTTGAAAGCGCGTCGCCCCACTGGCTTCGAGGAGAACTGCATGTCAGCCATGAACTTTGAGCGCCTGAAGATGCGCCACCTGCAATGCCTGGTCATGGTGGCGCAGGAGCGCAACCTGGTGCGCGCGGCCGAGGCGCTGTCGCTCACGCAGCCGGCGGTGTCGAAGACGGTGGCCGAGCTCGAAGAGATCGTGGGCCGCCAGTTGCTGCTGCGCCGCCGGCGCGGCGTGGAGCTCACGCCGGCCGCCGAGGTGCTGGTGCGCCACGCGGTGTCGGCGCTGCGCGGCCTGCGCGAAGGCCTGGGCCTGGCGATGGACCAGCCCGAGGCCGACCAGCTGCGCGTGGCGGTCGGTGCCTTGCCGAACATGGCGGCGCACCTGCTGCCCGAAGCGGTCGCGCGGCTGCATGCGGCGCACCCGGCGATGCGCGTGCGCGTGGTGAGCGGCACCAACGCGCAGCTCATGACGCAGCTGCGCCAGGGCGAAATCGACCTCGTGCTGGGCCGGCTGGCGCAGGCCTCGGCCATGGCCGACCTGGCCTTCGAGCAGCTGTACAGCGAGGTGCTGCTGCTGGTGGTGCGCCCCGGCCATCCGCTGGCGTCGCGGCGCAAGCCCACGCTCGACGCGCTGGCCGCCTACCCGCTGGTGCTGCCGGTGTCGGGCACGCTGATCCGGCACACGGCCGACGCCTTCCTCATCGCGCAGGGGCTGGCGCTGCCGGCGCGGCTGGTGGAGGCGACCGACACCAGCTTTGCCGTGGGCCTGCTGCAGCGCTCCGACGCCGTGTGGTTCGCGCCGCAAGGCGCGGTGGAAGGCTTCGTGGCGCGCGGCGAACTCCAGCGCGTGGCCATCGACACGGCAAGCACCGAAGGCCCGGTGGGCGTGACCGTGCGGCGCGGCAGCGAGACGGGCGAGGGCGCGCGCCTGCTGCTGGACACCATCCGCGGCATTGCGGCCACGCGCGCTGCCTGAAGGGTTTCTTCAGGCTTCCTTCAGAATAGATCGAGCGCTCGGTCTAATAATTCGGACATGACCGAATTCTGCGAGAACCACCGTGCGCAAAGTTGACCCCGAACGCCAGCAGGCCAAGCGCCGCCAGATCCTGGAGGCCGCGGGCGACTGCTTTGCGCGGCGCGGCTTTCATGCCACCACCACCGCCGAGATCTGCGCCGCCGCGGGCATGAGCCCGGGCAATCTCTTTCATTACTTTCCCAGCAAGAACGCGATCATCGAGGCCCTGGCCGAGGAGGAGTGGCGCGACACGGCCGCGTACTTCGCCGCGATCGACGATGACCCGCCCGACCCGCTGGAGGTGGTGCTGTCTTTCCTCGACGTGGTGATGGTCTTTGCCTCCGACCGCAGCTACTCGCGGCTGGCGCTGGAGGTGGCCGCCGAGACCCTGCGCAACCCGGTGGTCTGCGCCAGCGTGGCCGCGGGCGACACCGAAATGCGCGACGGCCTCGCGGCCCTGCTGCGCAAGGCCGCGGCGCGCGGGCAGATCGACCCCGAGCTCGACCCCGTGCAATCGGCCAACTGGATCGCCGCGCTCATCGACGGCGTGTTCTCGCGCCTGGCGCTCGACACGGGCTTCGACCCCGCGCGCGAGGCGCCGATGCTGCGGCGCGTGGTGGGCCGCTTTCTCGCGAAGCCGGGGCGGGGCGCATGAACCACACCCCCGTTGCAGTCGAGCGCCAGTCGCTCGTCGATGCGTTGCGCGGCTTTGCGCTGCTGGGCATCCTGGTCGTGAACATCGCGGCCTTTGCCTCGCCGTACTACGGCCAGCCGCTGCCCGACCCGATGATGCGTTCGGGGCTGGACCGCGTGGCGGCCTTTGCCGTCGCCTTCCTGTTCGAGACCAAGTTCTACCTGCTGTTCTCGTTCCTGTTCGGCTACAGCTTCACGTTGCAGATGCAGTCGGCGCAGCGCAGCGGCAAGCCCTTCGTGCCGCGCCTGGCGCGCCGGCTGGTGGCGCTGTGGTGCATCGGCGCACTGCATGCGGTGCTGCTGTTCCATGGCGACATCCTCACGACCTACGCGGTGCTCGGCGCCGTGCTGCTGGCGCTGCGCCACCAGAGCGACGCGGTGCTGGCGCGCTGGGCGCTGCGGCTGGTGCTGGCGACCGCGCTGGTGTGGGGTGCCATCGGCATGCTCGCGATGCTGGGCGGCCCGGCGACCGAAGACGTTCTTCGAACAGCGAGGGCCGACGCGGCCTCTGCACTCGCGGCCTACCGCGGCACGGCGGCGACGGTCATCCGCCAGCACCTGCGCGAGCTGTCGCAGGTGTGGATCGTGCTCGGGCTGGTCCAGGCGCCGATGGCGCTGGCGATGTTCTTCGCGGGCGTCATCGAGGGCCGCCGCAATCTGTTCGCACGGGCCGACCGCTACCGCCCGCTGTTCAAGCGCCTGCTGGTGCCCGGCCTGGTGCTGGGGCTGCCGGGCGCGGCCGTGTATGCGTGGACCGCGTCGATCGTGCCGGGCTCGCGCTGGGACGTGCTCGGCCTGGCGGTCGGCGTCTTCACCTCGCCGCTGCTCACGGCGACGTACGTGGGCGCGATGATGCTGCTGTTCCAGTCGCGCTGGGGCGGCTGGCTGGCGGACGCGCTCGCACCGGCGGGGCGCATGGCGCTGTCGAACTACCTGCTGCAGTCGGCGGTGTGCGCGTGGCTCTTCCTGGCGTATGGGCTGCGGCTCATCGGCGAGTTCGGGCCGTTCATGAGCCTGATGGTGGCCTTCGGCATCTTCGGCGCGCAGATGCTGGTCAGCCGCTGGTGGCTGGCACGCTTTGCGTACGGTCCGGTGGAGTGGGTGCTGCGCGCCTTCACCAACCTCGAATGGCCCGCCTTGCGGCGTATGCAACGGTCACGTTGAACGACGAGAATGCCCTCGTTCCAACGAGGAGGATGCGCCGATGAGTTCCATGGAAGACGTGTGGGCCTACCGCGAAGAGACGCTCTACCCGCGCCTGTTCGGCCCCGAGCGCACCGGCATCTACGTGCTGGACTTCGACGACTTCAAGGCGCTGGGCGCCGAAGACGTCGATCCGCGCTGGCTGCACCTGGGCGTGTTCGAGTTCGCACCCACGCCCGTGCGCAACACCTGGCTGTACGTGACCTCGGGCGGCTCCACGCCCTGGGAAACGGAGCCGGCCGACTACGACCCGGAAGACTATTCGTGGATCGGCTCCGAGCTGGTCATCGAAGTGCGGTCGCAGCCGCAGGACCAATGGGCCATCAAGCTGCTGCGCCGCCTGCTCGCCTACAACGTGCTGCTCGCGCACTCGCACTTCGGCGAAGACAAACAGCCCTTCGACTACGGCGACCGCATTCCCGTCGGCGAAGCGATCCGCGAGAAGGGCACCGTGGTCCTGCGCCATGTGGTGCTGATGGAGCCGAAGCACTACCCTGCGACGGCGCAGCTCGATTCGGGCCGCTTCGACTTTTTGCACCTCGTCGGCATCAACGATTCCGAACGCGACTGGGCCAAGGCCCACAGCTCCGAGGCACTGCTGCGCCTGCTCGAAGTGCATGGCGGTGCGCCCGTGACCGACGCGCGACGCAAGGCGGTCGTTTGAGCCGCGCGAAAGGCGCGGCCACCGTCGGCGGTGCCGAGCGTTCGCACGGGCGAGCGCTCGAGTTGGCCGAGTCGCTGGGCGCCATGGGCCCCATCGAGGTCAAGCGTTTCTTCGGCGGCTTCGGCCTTGTGCAGGCCGGCGTGCAGTTCGCTTTCGTGATGAAGGGCACGCTGTACCTGCGCGTGGACGACGCCACCCGGCCGGAATTCGAACGCCTGGGCGCGGTGCCGTTCTCGTACGCGACCAGCGCCTCGACCGTGAAGGTCGCGAGCTACTACGAGGCGCCGGTCGATGCACTCGAAGACCCGCACGCCTTGCGCGACTGGGCGACGAAGGCGCTGGCGAGCGCGCTGGGTGCGCGCAAGCCCGCGCGCCGCAAGCCGGCAGCCAAAGCCATCTAGTCGATTCCTCAGCGTGACAGCAGCGTCGACAGCTGAAACACCGCAAAGCCCAGCAGCAGCGCGCCCGACAGCTTGTTGATGCCCTGCAGCACGCGCGCGCCGAGCTTGTGCCGCACCATCGACACGATGCTCGACAGCCCCAGCCACCACAGCGCCGAGCCGAGGAACACGCCCATCACCATCGTGAGCGCCGCACCGCCGCCGCTGCCCACGTGGCCGCTGCCGAGCGAGGCGAACACCGCGACGAACGACAGGATCGTCATCGGGTTGGCCAGCGTGAGCACGAACACCGACAGCAGCGCCTTCAGCGGCGTGGCCGCGTCTTCCGCTGCGCGAGCCTGCGTGGCGGCCGGGGCGCGCAGCAGCTGCACGCCCATCCACGCAAGAAACGCCGCACCGCCGAGCGCCAGCGGCACGCGCGCCGCGACCATCGTCGACACCACGGCCGACACGCCGAAGGCACCGATCGCGCCATAGCAGGCATCGGCCAGCGCGGCGCCCAGGCCGCTGAGAAAGCCGATGGTGCGGCCGTGCGCGAGCGTGCGCTGGATGCACAGCAGGCCGATGGGGCCGACCGGTGCGGCGATCGAGAGCCCGATGACGAGGGCCTTGAGAAAGAGAGGGAAGTCCATGCCATCGATTGTTCGACGCGGCTTGCATGGCGAGAATGGCGAAATTCAGGCGCGCAGCATGCCTTGCCTGAAATCGGAAGCGAAATTCTCAATCGGGCCTGAAATCCATGGAAATCGACGCCAAGAACTGGCAGATCCTCGACGTGCTGCAGCAGGACGCGCGCACCTCGCTCACGGCGCTCGCGCGGCAGGTGGCGCTGTCGGTGCCCTCGACCTCAGAGCGCGTGAAGCGCCTCGAAGAGGCCGGCGTCATCGAGGGCTACCGCGCCGTGGTGCCGCCGCGCAAGGCGGGCTACACCGTCACCGCGCTGGTCGGCATCACCACCGCGCAGCCCGACAAGGCCCGGCTGCTGAAGCTGCTCGGCAGCCGGCGCGAAGTGCTCGAGTGCTTTCACGTCACGGGGCAGGACTCGTACGTGCTGAAGGTGGTCGCGCGCGACATCGAACACCTCGAGTCGTTCGTGAGCAGCATCAACCACCTGGGCGAAACGCGCACCTCGATCGTGATGTCGGTGCCGATCGCGGCGCGCGCGGTGGCGGCGCCGGCGGGCACCGTGCCTGACTGAGGCGCGCTTCTCTCGCCCCAAAAAAATGGTCCGCACAAAGGCGGACCGAATGGACCCGCCTGACGGGCTCCTGGAGAAACGGAACATCCGCGGGCGCAGGGCCGCCCGCGGTCATTCACTCACTTGCTTGCTTCATTGCGCGTGACAGTCTTCCCTGATCAGAACGAGTGGCGCAGCCCGACGTCGTAGCCCGTCGAGGTCTTGGGCACGAACACCCCGGTGTTCACGAAGGCGGGGCCGCCGACCGTGAGCGCCGCGCCGTTCTTGTTGCTGATGCGCGCGACGGTGGCGTACAGGGCGGTGCGCTTGGACAGGTTGTGGATGTAGCCGATGGCCAGCTTGTTGGCCTTGGGGTCGGCGACCGACGGCGTGAACGGCAGGTTGACGGCGTTGAGGTCGTACTTGACCTGCGAATACGAGGCGCGGATCAGGCCCGGGCCGACCGGCGCGGTCACGCCGATCAGGTAGCCCGTGAGGTCGACGTCCGGCGCGCCGCCGGCCAAGGGCGTGACGGCGTAATCGCGCGTTTTCTTGATTCGCGACAATTCGCCGAACAGCTTGACCACGCCGAAATCGTAGGAGCTGCCGAGATTGAAGGTCTTGACGTTGTCGGTGGTGCCCGCATAGAAATTGTCGGCCGCCGTGCTGTTGCCATACGACACGGCCACATCGAACGGGCCATTGGCATAACCGACACGCCCGCCCAGGTAGCGCCCCGCACGCGATGCGGCCGAATTTCCCGAATTGAGTGCGCCCGACGAATTGACGCCGGGCGGCGTCGCCGTGCCGGGGTCGTATTTGGTGTTTTCATGCAGCGCATACATGAATTGGCCATAAAAGCCGCCGAGATTTTTCGGCAGGAAATAGCCGATCGAATTGCTGGCGCGGTTGTAATTGAGGTCGCCGCCGAAACCGCCCGAGCCGCCGCCGGCGTTCGTGTTGGCGGCGGTGAAGATCAGGCTGCGGCCCACGCCGACGATGCCGAAGGGGTCGAACACGATGTCGTTCCAGGCCGTCGGCACGTAGTCGCGGCCCAGGCGCAGTTCACCGAAACCGCCCGACAGGCTGACCGTGGAACGGCGCTGGAAGGTGGTGATGCCGGTCTTGCCGTCGTCGGGGCTGATCGGCGCTTCGAGCCAGAAGCTGGCCGCGAGCCCGCCGCCCAGGTCCTCGGTGCCCCGAAAACCCAGCCGGCTCGTGGAGTAGCCGCCCGAGCTCAGCGCGGTCTGGCTCGCGGTGCGCGTGCCCTGGTTCACGTAGAACGGGTTGAACAGCGTGGCGCCGTTCATGTCCTGCGATTTGGACGAGTAATTGCTGATGCCCGTGTCCACCACGCCGAACAGCGTGACGGAAGACTGTGCATTGGCGAACCCGACACCGAACAGTGCGGCGGCCGTGAGGAATTGTCTTTTCATTGTTGCCCTTGAATTGAATATGAAATTCATCGCTCCCACGCACCGCGTTGGAGCTCCGGTTCGGCGTGCGGAAATAATTTCAATTGATTTCTTCTGCCTTCCGCATGGTTCATGCGTCTGGGCAAATCATATCGATCGATTGCGACAGGAAAAGACCGAAACCGCCTTTTTCAATTACGTTTTCCGTGCAGCCGGGTTACGAATTGGAAAGCTCCACTTGCCGCTTGCAGAGAATTGATGAATTGGTCTTCATCCTGTCGTTTTTGTAATTGAACCGTTCGCGCGGCGACGGTCCGAATTTCTAGCGTGTCGGCATGGCGAAGCAAAACCGCCATCGCCGAAGCGGGTGGTCCTCTTCGGCGTTCAACGAAGGAGATGACACATGACGAACAGGAAGATGGCCTTTGCGCTGGCGGCGATGGCCGCCGCAGCGCTCCCGCTGATGGCCGGCGCGCAAACCAGCCAGCAGCACGTCGAGGGGCCGGCGCATTTCGCGGCGACCGAAGCCGGCATCAAGGAGCACCCCGAAAACGCCGGCCCGGGCAAGACCGACGCCCAGGTGGTGGCCGAACTGCGCGCCGCGCAGCAAAGCCCCGAGTGGGCCGGCGTGCTGCGCTGGGGCGCACCGATCCCCGTGAAGGCCACGCAGCCCCGCACGCGCGCGGAGGTGGTGGCCGAGCTGGAGCGCGCGCAGTCGCAACCGGGCTGGGAACGCGCCTCGCGGCTGGGGGCGCCGATGGTGCTGCCTGCGGCGGCGCCTGCGCGGTAGGGGAGAAGAAAGACGGCGGCGGGTGCTTCAGCCCGCCGCCGCGCCCTGCATCACCGCCGGCTGCCCCATCGCCGGATCGTTGCCCTCGAAGCGCATCTTCGGCAGGAACTGCGGGTACTCGCGCTGCATGAAGTCGATGACGCCTTCGCGCACGTGGCAGCGCAGGTCGAAGGCCAGGCCGGAGGTGGCGGCGGTGCAGAGCACGCGGACCTGCATGGTGCGTTCGGTGGCGTCGGTCACGCGCAGGTTGAAGAAGCGGCCGTCCCACTCGGGCGCGGCCTTCACGAGGCGCTCGACCTCGGCGCGCAGCGGCGCCAGCGGCGTGCCGTAGTCCAGGTAGAAGAAGACCGAGCCGAGCAGTTCGGCCGAGTGGCGGGTCCAGTTCTGGAACGGCTTCTCGATGAAGTAGGTGAGCGGCAAGATGAGGCGCCGGTCGTCCCAGATGCGCACGACCACGAAGGTGCCGGTGATCTCCTCGACGCGGCCCCATTCGCCCTCGACCACGAGCACGTCGTCGATGCGGATCGGCTGCGACAGCGCGATCTGCAGGCCCGCGATGAGGTTGCTGAAGACGGGCTTGGCCGCCAGGCCCGCCACGATGCCGATCACGCCGGCCGAGGCCAGCAGGCTGGCGCCGACCTGGCGCGCGCCCGGGAAGGTCATGAGCATCATGGCGCCACCGGCCACGACGACGACCGACATGGCGGTGCGCGCGAGCACGCGGGTCTGCGTGAGCACGCGGCGTGCCTGCAGGTTGTCGGAGATGTCCGAAGGGTGCTGCGCGAGCACGCCGTCGGCAAAGCCGCTGATGGCCTTGAGCACGAACCAGGTGCTGGCCGCGATGAGCAGCAGCCCCGTGAGATGCCGCACGCTGCCGATGAAGCGCAGGTCGTCCGGCGCCGCCTGCCACACCATCATGAGCGCCGCCAGCGGCAGCACCAGCCGCGCGGGGGCGGTGCAGTTGAGCACCATCGCATGCACGGCGGGCGCCGGGCGGGTGATCCGCCTGAGGACCATGCCCCCGATGCGGTGGGCGAGAAGGGCGAGGGGCGCGGCGATCAGGGCGGCAATCCAGGTGCCGAACCAGGGGTGTGCGAGGAGCTCTTGGGTCATCAGGCGGGGGTGGTCTTTGCTTCTGGGGTGTTGTCGTTCAGTGGTTGAAGAATGCGCGCTGCGTCGTCGCGCAGCTGCGTGGCGAGCGCCGTGGCCAGGTCGAGCCGGCGCACCAGCCAGGGGCTGATGTCGTTGTCGAACGGGTCAGGCAGTGGAATGGGGCCGCCGACGGTGGTGGCCCCCGTGCTCTCGGGGTGAGAGGGCCCCGCGATCGGAATGGTTCCCAGGGCGGCCTCGATGCGTTGCGCGGTGCGCACGAGCGGGCCTTCGATGTCGCCCGGCGTGAGGCGGTCGCGCCGCAGCACGAGCATCGACTTCACGGCGCTGAGCTGCGCGAGCAGCTGGTAGCTGTGGGCCTGCAGATGCTCCAGCGGTTCGAGTGGCGGCTGCACGGCGCGCGGTTCGGAGAGCGAACGCTGCGTGGCCTGCACCAGCGCCGAGAGGCTGTCGTAGGCCTCGCGGCGCGCGAGCCGCCATTCGAGCTCGGGGCTGCTCTGGATGGCCTGCAGCTGGCCCAGGCCGAGTGCGAGCCGCGCATGGCGCGCCTGCGCGGTGAGCACGCGCGCCACCAGCGCCGGGATCTGCGTGCGCTCCCACGAGGGCAGCACGTAGCAGAAGCCCCAGGCCAGCGCGGCACCGATGAGCGTGTCGGCGATGCGCTCGAACAGCGCAAAGATGGGCGCCGTGCCGGTGTTCAGCATGTGGGCCTGCAGCAGGCCCAGCACGGTGGCGGCCACGGCGGTGACGAGGTAGCGCCGCACCGCGAAGCTGTGGGCAATGGCCTGCGCGATGGTCACGGTCACCAGCAGCATCAGCGGCGAGGGGTGCGCCGACAGCAGGCCCACCGCGAGCACGCAGCCCAGCAACGTGCCGGCGACGCGGCTGTTGCGCCGCTCCAGCGTCTGCGAGAGGCTGCCGCGCAGCACGACCACGATGGTCAGCAAAATCCAGTAGTCGTGCGATCCCCAGGGCATCGACACGGCGATGCCGTAGCCGGCCGCGATGGCCAGCGCCGCGCGAATGGCGTGGCGCAGCGGCGGCGCGTCCCAGCGCCACAACGCGAGGAAGGGGCGCAGCGACCAGTCGGTCGGGCTCACGAAGAGCTGCCAGTTGGCGCGCACCACGGCCAGGTTGGGCTCGGCGTCGCCGCGCGCCATGGCCGCCAGGCGCAGCACCTCGTCGTTGATGTGGCCGATGCGGCTGGCCAGCCCGCGCGCGAGCATGGCGGCCGACGGGCCCATCTGACCGTGCGTGTCTTCGTCGTCCGCCGTCACGTGGATGGCGGCCAGGCGCGGCCGGCGGTCGGCCACGGCGGCGGGGTGGCGGCGCATGAGCAGCGCATCGGCCAGGCCGGTCGTTTCGTCGGCCAGCTCTTCGAGGATGCGGCGCATCTCGACCAGCGCCTGCGCGTGCGACGGATGGGCGCGCAGGGCGTCGAGGTCGAGCTCGCTGGCGAGCAGCTGGTCGCGCATCTCGAGCACGATGACGAGCATGCCGGCCAGGCGCTGGCGGCGCGGCGTGCGCGGCGACTCGAGCACGATGTCGCGCGTGGCCTGCAGCTGGTCGGCCAGCGCGGCCTGCTCACGCAGCAGCTGGCCCAGCAGCGAGGCAGGGGTGTCGCGGATGTCGCGGGTTTCGTCCTGCGGCGTGAACTGGCTGGCCTCGGTGCGCATGAGCGCGGCCAGCGAAAACAGCACGTCGGCGATCGACTGCGTGCGAAAGCGTCCGTTGAGCAGCAGGTTGGCCAGCGTGGCCCACACCACGTACAGGCCGGCGCCCAGGCCGAACTCGGTGGTGCGCGCGATGGCGTCGGACAGCCCGGCGGGCGCGGGCGTGGCCATGGAGAAGACCATCGAGAACATCACCGCGATGGCGATGGGAATGCCGCGCTTGCCCCAGGCCATGGCCACGAAGGCCATGAAGGTGGCGGGCACCAGCAGCAGCCCGAGGCGGATCGGTGCGCCGTGCAGCATCTGCACCGCGAAGAACAGCGGCAGGCCGATGAGCGGCGCCGGCAGCATCTGCAAAAACTTGCCGCGGCGCGGGCCGGGCAGGTCGGGCGGCGCCGTCACGATCACGCCGGTGGCGGCGGCCGAGGCGGCCAGGGTGCCCAGCCACAGGTGCACCCCGCCCGAGATCACGAGCAGGCCGAGCGCGACGGTGAGCCCGCTCGCGACGTAGTGGCTCAGCGCAATGCGCAACGCCGCGCGAACCCGCGAGGCGGCGCCCGGCCCCGTCATCACTTGGCGGAGGCGTCGCCCTCGGCGGGCGCCTCGCGCTTGATGCGGGTGAGCTTGCGCGGGGCGGCCGGCGCGGCGGGGGCTGCGGCGGCCGGGGCTTCGGCGCTGCCGTCGAGCGGGGCGGCCGTGGCTTCGGTCACGGTGCTGCGGGCGTACAGGTCGACCGAGGCGTCGGCGGGGCTCGACTTGGTCGAGGCCGAGACGGCGCGCACGCGGTCGCTGGCGCGCAGCTTGTCGTCCACGTTGGCGAACTTGGAGTACTTGGCGAGCAGCGGCACCAGCTGGCCGTACACGCGCGGGGCGCCGGCCAGGCATTCGCGCTGGTCGAGGAACTCGGGCTCGCCCGTGAAGTTGCCGATGAGGCCGCCGGCCTCGGTCACCAGCAGCGAGCCAGCGGCCACGTCCCAGGGGTTCAGGCCGGTTTCGAAGAAGCCGTCGGTGAAGCCGGCGGCCACGTAGGCCAGGTCGAGCGCGGCGGCGCCGGGGCGGCGCAGGCCGGCCATGCGGGGCATCATGTCCGCCATGATGGCCAGGTACTGCTTGAAGTTGTCGCCGGTGCGGAACGGGAAGCCGGTGGAAATGAGGCACTCGCTGAGCTTCACGCGCTTGGACACGCGGATGCGGCGCTCGTTCATGTAGGCGCCGCGGCCCTTGGTGGCCGTGAACAGGTCGTTGCGCGACGGGTCGAAAACGACCGCCTGCTCGATCTTGCCGCGCACCGACAGCGCGATCGACACGCAGTAGACCGGGAAGCCGTGGATGAAGTTGGTGGTGCCGTCGAGCGGATCGATGATCCAGACGAATTCGGAGTCTTTGGCGCCGTATTCGGTGCCCGATTCTTCGGCCAGGATGCCGTGCCCCGGGTATGCGCCCAGCAAGGTCTCGATGATGACCTTCTCGCTGGCGTGATCGACTTCGGTGACGAAGTCGTTGACCTGCTTCTGGGAGATGCGCACGGCCTCGACGTCGAGGGCGGCGCGATTGATGATGGCGCCGGCGGCGCGTGCGGCCTTGACGGCCACATTGAGCATGGGATGCAGGTTGGGGGACGACATTCTGGATTGTGAGAAGAACGGGTGGGAGAGGTCCCCAAGAATGCAATCTGGGCGACCCTGCGGTCCGGCGATGCGGGCGGCGAGAATCGGGCATTTTACCGGCTCAGCCCGTTTGTGTCTTCCCCACCCGTCATGCGCACCCGTTTCATCCTCATCCAGACCAGCCACGCCGGCAATGTGGGCGCTGCCGCCCGCGCCATGAAGACCATGGGTTTCGACGACCTGGTGCTGGTCGCGCCGCGCTGGGCCAACGTGCTGCGGCGCGAGGAAACCATCCAGCGCGCCAGCGGCGCCCTGGATGTGCTGAACAACGCCCGCATCGTCGAAACGCTCGATGAAGCCCTCGACGGCGTGACCCACCTGTGCGCCACGGCCATGATCCCGCGCGACTTCGGCCCGCCCACGCGCACGCCGCGCGAGCACCTGGAGCCGCTGGGCAAGCAGGGCGACCAGCACGTGGCCTTCTTGTTCGGCTCCGAGCGCTTCGGCATGCGCAACGAGGACGTCTACCGCTGCAACGTGGCCCTGAGCATCCCGACCGACCCGAAGTTCGGCTCGCTCAACCTGGGCGCGGCCATCCAGGTGGTGGCCTACGAATGGCGCCTGGCGCTGGGCGGCTACGGTGTGCGCGAGGCCATCGCCCCGGTGCAGGCGGCCGACGCGCAGGCCGTGGCCGGCATGCTCGACCACTGGGAACGCTCGCTGGTGGACATCGGCTTTCTCGACCCGGCGGCGCCCAAGAAGCTCATGCCGCGGCTGCAGCAGCTGTTCAATCGCGCGCAGCCCACGCCCGAGGAAATCCACATCCTGCGCGGCATCGCCAAGGCCATGAGTGACGCCACCCGCGGGCCGCGCGGCAGTTGAACTGTCACAAAACCCCATCGCGCGTAAGCGAAGACGCCCGGCTTTAGACTGCCCGGCCCCTATCGATATAACGACAACAAAGGCAGCGATGTTCTCTCGACTGCGCGCCGACATCCGGTGCATCCTCGAACGCGACCCGGCCGCCCGCAGCGCCTGGGAAGTGATCACGGTCTACCCCGGCTTCCATGCCGTGGTGCTGCACCGCTGGGCGCACGCCTGTTGGACCCACGGTTTCAAGTGGCCGGCCCGCTTCATATCCCACTGCGCGCGCGCGTTCACGGGCATCGAGATCCACCCGGCCGCCAAGATCGGCGAGCGCGTGTTCTTCGACCACGCCATGGGCGTGGTGGTCGGCGAAACCGCCGAGATCGGCGACGGCTGCACCATCTACCAGGGCGTGACCTTGGGCGGCACCTCGCTCTACAAGGGCACCAAGCGCCACCCGACGCTGGGAAAGAACGTGGTGGTGAGCGCGGGCGCCAAGGTGCTGGGCGGCTTCGTCGTGGGCGACGGCGCCAAGATCGGCTCCAACGCGGTGGTCATCAAGCCGGTGCCGGCCGGGGCGACCGCGGTGGGCATTCCGGCGCGCATCATTCCGTCGAAAGAGGGCGAGAGCGCCGACGTGGCCGCGCCGCAGAAGTTCTCGGCCTACGGCATCACGCAGGACGACGACCCGCTGAGCCAGGCCATGCGTGGCCTGATCGACAACGCCTCGAGCCAGGAGCACCAGATCGCGCTCCTGTGGCAGGCCATCGAGAAGCTGTCGGCGCAGCCGGGCACCAAGGACTGCGTGCCGGGCGACGCGGCGCGCGGCGAGTCGTTCGAGGCCGACAAGCTGACGCAGCTGATCGGCAAGTAGACAAGAGCGCCGATCAGCCGGCCCGCTTGCCCGGCGCGTGCAGCGTGCCGTGCACATGCCCCGCGTGCTGGCCGAAGGTCTCGGGCGCGAGCGCGGCGGTGTCCAGCTCCTGCAG
The DNA here is from genome assembly GCF_041154465.1 of Variovorax sp. V35. Classification (NCBI taxonomy): domain Bacteria; kingdom Pseudomonadati; phylum Pseudomonadota; class Betaproteobacteria; order Burkholderiales; family Comamonadaceae; genus Variovorax; species Variovorax sp. V35. Next base: position 5,009,793 of record NZ_AP028666.1, on the reverse strand, counting down.
GATGCCGCAGGCGCTCGCCGATTCGGGGCCGCCGCACTGCAGGCGCAAGGCCTTCAGCTGCTTTTCGAGCGTCTTCAGCTCGGCGATGCGCGAGGCGACGTGGCCGATGTGGTCGTCCAGCAGCTGGTTCACCTCGCCGCAGTCGTCCTGCGGCGCATCGCGGAATTTCAGCAGGCTGCGGATCTCGTCGAGCGTCATGTCCAGCGAGCGGCAGCGGCGGATGAAGCCCAGGCGCTGGGCATGCTCGTCGTCGTAGATGCGGTAGTTGCCGTCGGTGCGCGCGGGCGCGGGCAGCAGCTGTTCGCGCTCGTAGTACCGGATGGTTTCGACCGGCGTGTTCGTGGCCTTGGCCAGTTCACCGATTTTCATGATGCGGCATCTCAAGGAAGTGGCAATCAACGGTTGACTCTACACCTGCTTCAGGGTTTCCAATGAATGCATGACGAATCAGAACACCCTGAATCAGCCAGTGCCGCGTGCAGCGCCGCGTGACCACGACCATGACCACGGGCACAGCCATGGGCACGATCACGCGCATGCCCACGCTCCCGTACCCGCGGAAACGGCCTGCTGTGGCAGCCCCGTGTGCGGCAGCGCCCCTGCGTCGGTTGAGCCGGCCGACCTGCCGAAGGGCGCCGTGCTGTTTCGCATTCCCACCATGGACTGCGCGGTGGAAGAGTCCGAAATCCGCCGCGCCCTCGAGCCCGTCGCGGGCGTGAAGGCCCTGCGCTTTCGCCTGAGCGAACGCACGCTGGCCCTCACCACCGAAGACGGCGCGCTGCCCGCCGCGCTCGACGCCATCCGTCAGGCCGGCTTCAAGCCCGAGCCGGTGGCATCGTCGGGTGCACAGAAGACGGAGCCCGCGCGCTTCGCCGGCATGTCGACCGGCCTGGCGCGCCTCGTCGCCGCGCTGGTGCTGGCCATCGCGGCCGAGACCGTGTCCTTCCTGGCACTCGACGGCGTGGGCTTCATGGCCGCCGAGATGGGGCTCGCGCTCGCGGCCATCGCGCTGGCCGGCCTGGACACCTACAAGAAGGGCTTCGCCGCGCTGGTGCGCGGGCGCCTCAACATCAATGCGCTGATGGCCGTCGCCGTCACGGGCGCCTTCATCATCGGCCAGTGGCCCGAGGCCGCGATGGTGATGGCGCTGTACGCCATCGCCGAGCTCATCGAAGCCCGCGCCGTCGACCGCGCGCGCAACGCCATCCAGAGCCTGCTCGCGCTCGCGCCCGAACAGGCCGAAGTGCGGCAGCCCGACGGCAGCTGGCAGACCGTGCGCGCCGACGCGGTGGCGCTCGATGCCGTCGCACGCATCCGCCCCGGCGAGCGCGTGCCGCTGGACGGCGTGGTGCTCGAAGGCACCAGCGCCATCGACCAGGCGCCGGTCACGGGCGAGAGCATTCCGGTCGACAAGGCCGCAGGCGATGCGGTGTTTGCCGGCACCATCAACCAGACCGGCGCGCTGGTGTTCCGCGTGACGGCCGTGGCGGCCAACACCACGCTCGCGCGCATCATCCACGCGGTCGAAGAGGCGCAGGGTTCGCGCGCGCCCACGCAGCGCTTCGTCGACAAGTTCGCCGCCATCTACACGCCCACCGTCTTCGTGCTGGCGCTGGCCATCGCGGTGCTCACGCCGTGGCTGCTGGGCTGGACCTGGGTGCAGGCCGTCTACAAGGCGCTGGTGCTGCTGGTCATCGCCTGCCCGTGCGCGCTGGTCATCTCCACGCCCGTGACGGTCGTGAGCGCGCTGGCCTCGGCCGCGCGGCGCGGCATCCTCATCAAGGGCGGCACGTACCTCGAAGAGGCGCGCAAGCTCAAGGCCGTGGCGCTCGACAAGACCGGCACCATCACCGAGGGCAAGCCCAAGCTGGTCGAGTCGGTGCTGATTGACAAGGCTGCGGGCGATGAAGGCGCGGTGTACGCGCTGGCCGCCAACATCGCGGGCCGTTCCGACCACCCGGTGTCGAAGGCCATCGCCCAGGGCCTGGGCGGGCCGGTCGAAGAAGTCGGTGACTTCACCGCGCTGCCCGGCCGCGGCGTGCAGGCCACGCATGCGAGCCAGAGCTACGTGCTGGGCAACCACCGGCTGATCGAGGAACGCGGCCTGTGCTCGCCGGAACTCGAAGCCGAACTCAAGCGGCACGAAGAAGCCGGCCGCACCGTGACGCTGCTCGCATCGACCACCTCGGTGCTGGCGCTGTTCGCAGTGGCCGACACCATCAAGCCCTCGTCGCAGGCGGCCGTGGCCGAGCTGCGCGCGCTGGGCGTGACGCCCGTCATGCTCACCGGCGACAACACCGCCACCGCGAAGACCATCGGCGCACATGCCGGCATCGACGACGTGCGCGGCAACCTGCTGCCCGAAGAAAAGCTGGGCGCCATCCAGGCCCTGCAGCAGCGCTACGGCGCCGTCGCGATGACCGGCGACGGCATCAACGACGCTCCGGCACTGGCCAAGGCCGACATCGGCTTCGCCATGGGCGGCGCCGGCACCGACACCGCGATGGAAGCGGCCGACGTGGTCATCATGAACGACGACCTGCGCCGCATCCCCGAGACCATCCGCCTGTCGCGCCGCGCGCACGCGGTGCTGTGGCAGAACATCACGCTGGCGCTCGGCATCAAGGGAGTGTTCTTCGTGCTCGCGGTGTTCGGCAGCGCGACCATGTGGATGGCGGTGTTCGCCGACATGGGCGCGAGCCTGCTGGTGGTGGCGAACGGGTTGCGGTTGATGCGGACCGAAAAGCAGGCATAGCGCGGAGCGATCAGTCCGTGTTGGAGAAGAGCAGGTGAAAGACGCGATCCCAAGGCTCCCTGCCGAGGCAATACTCGTAGGGTGTGATGCCTTCAGGGAGTTGCTTTTTCGCTTGCTCTGGAGAAAGCACGCCGTAGCCTGCGGCCTCGACGAGTGAAAAGACGGAGCGCTCAAACTCCGATACAGAGTCCTCCGAAACCAAGAGTTCGTCGGGTTCCAGTCCGCTATAGGAGAAATCAGTTTTGCTGATGCCTGCGGTTTGCCGCCCAATCGCGGCAAAAGGACCCAACAGGCTCATGCAGACGTGAAGGCCTTCGACTTCTCCGTTGTCGCCGCACCGAGCGTGGACGAATACGGCTGCGTAGGTGGAGAGGCCGCCGTTGGCGAACGTCAGAACCTGAGAGCAAGGCAGCGCCTGGAGTTGGGAGACCAGGGGAACCACGACCCTGTTGTAGAAGTCGCCCTCACGCCCGAATGCTGGAGCAATGGGTTGCCAATCCTGAAGCTTCTGGAGGTCGTCGTGTGAGAGCATTTCCTGAAAGAAAGGTCAGTGCGGAACGGGCCTTTTAGCATGCATCACAAGGGGCTCGGGCCTACCACCGCACAGCCCACGTCTCCAACGGCACCCGCGCCGCATTGCACACATAACTCACCGCGTGGTACCACCCCGCGAGCATCATCAACTCGATGAGTTGCGCGTGGCTCCAGTGCGCGTTCAGCGACTCCCACAGCGCATCGTCGATGGTGCCGGTGTCGTGCAGTTGGTCGACCATCGCGATCAGCAGCGCGTCCTTCGGTGCCAACTGTGCAAGGTCGCCATCCATCGAAGCCGTCGCGCGCCGCTCGGCTTCGCCCAGGCCGGCGGCGTCTGCGAAGCCGGTCCAGTGCACGCCCCATTCGTACTCGGCGCCGCAGCGCGCGCAGACCCGCAGGATGACCAGCTCGCGGTCGCGCAGGTCGATGGTGGCGTGGCGGCCCAGAAGGTAGCGGCCGAGGTCGAGCGTGCGCTCCGCGAGCGCAGGGTTCACGGCCAGCACCTTGAAGAGCGACAGCACCTCGGGCGCCTGCGGCGGTGTCATGCGCGTGAGCAGCGTGCCGATGGCGTCGGGGTAGGGCGGCTGGAGCGGCGCGATCCTCGGGGCGCGCGGTGGGGCAGGACTTTGCGAGGCGGTGGAGGGCACGGTGATTCCTTTCATAGAATGCGTCGAAATCGCTACGGAATGCGTAGCGATCGACGCAGTCTACGGCTACGAAATTCGTAGCGCAAGACCCCACTTCGACAAGGAAGACACATGGACGACACCGAGGCACCCGCACCCGCACCCGCGCCGCGCCGACCCATCATGCGGCTGCTGGAGCAGTTGGGCCGCAAGGGCACGCTGCGCCTTTTGTGGGAGCTGCGCGACGGCCAGCCGCAGAGCTTTCGGGTGCTCCGCGAGCATGCCGACCAGATGTCGCCCTCGGTGCTGAACGATCGGCTCAAGGAGCTGCGCGCGGCCGGCATCGTCACGCTGTCCGATGCAGGCTACGTGCTCACCGAGTCGGGCGGCGAGCTCGTCAAGCGGCTGACGCCGCTCAACCAGTGGGCCGACCGCTGGATCGAGCCCGGCGCTTAGAACTCACTAACATCGGGCCAGTTTTTCTTGTCCGCCTCGCGACCCCACCCATGTCCGTCACCACCCTCCTGCTGCAACTCGTCGTCATCCTCACCACCGCGCGCCTGTGCGGCTGGGTGCTGCGCCATGTGGGGCAGCCGAGCGTGGTGGGGGAGATGGCGGCGGGGTTGATGCTCGGGCCGGCGGTCATGGGGCTGCTGTTCCCGTCGCTGCACGCGCAGCTGTTCTCCAAGGAGTCGCTGCAGGGGCTGTCGTCGCTGGCGACCGTGGGGCTGGTGCTGTTCATGTTCGTGGTGGGCCTGGAGCTGCGGGCCACGCGCAACATGCGCGCGCAGCTGCAGGCGGCCGGCGCGGTGGGCGTGCTCAGCGTGCTGGTGCCGCTGGTGCTGGGCCTGGCGATCTCGCCGGCGCTGCACCCCACGCTCGCGCCGGCCGGCGTGGGCTTCTGGCCCTTCGCGCTGTTCATGGCGGCGGCGCTGTCGATCACGGCGTTTCCGGTGATGGCGCGCATCCTGAAAGACCGCGGCATGACGCGCACGCCCTTCGGCCAGCTCTCGCTGAGCGCGGCGGCGGTGGTCGACGTGTTCGCGTGGATCCTGCTGGCCTTCGTGGTCGCGCTGGTGGGCACCAGCGACGGCTACGCGGGCCTGATCAAGATCACGGTCGGCGTGGTGGTGATGCTCACGGTGCTGTTCCTCGGGCTCAAGCCGGCCTTTGCGTGGCTGCTGCGCGTGAAGGCGCCCGACGGCGAGCCGTCGACCACGCTGATGGCCGCGCTGATGATCGGCCTGCTGGTCACGGCGCTGCTGACCGAATGGCTGCACCTGCACGCGGTGTTCGGCGCCTTCCTGTTCGGCGCCTGCCTGCCGCGCGACGACCGCCTGCTGCGCTCGCTGAGCGAGCGCATCGAGCCGATCTCCATCGTGGTGCTGATGCCGCTGTTCTTCGCGCTCGCGGGGCTGGGCACCACGGCCAACGCGTTCTCGGGCGCCAGCCTGGGCGCGATGCTGCTGATCGTGGGCGTGGCCACCGTGGGCAAGATCGCGGGCGGCGCGGCGGGCGCGCGCATCGCCGGCTACAGCTGGCGCGACAGCCTGGCCACCGGCTCGCTCATGAATGCGCGCGGGCTGATGGAACTCATCGTCATCAAGATCGGCCTGGACGTCGGCCTGATCGGCCCCGAGCTCTTCACGATGCTGCTGGTGATGGCGCTGGCCACCACCGCGATGACCGGCCCGCTGATGACGCTGTGCGTGGGCCGCAAGCCGAAGCCCGCCGAGACGGCGGCGCACGCCGAGCCCTGAAGCCCTTCAGCCGCTGCGGCGCACGCTGAACCCGATGCGCGTCTCGCTGCCCTGGCTCGACGCGAACACCTGTCCGCCGTGCATGCGCGCGATCGCCTCGACGATCGACAGGCCCAGCCCGTGGTGGCGCGTGGAGCCGTCGCGCGCCTGGGCCGCGCGGTAGAAGCGCTCGAACAGGCGCGGCAGGGCCTCGGGGTCGATGGGGGCGCCGCGGTTGATCACGGCGATGGTGTCGTGTTCTCCGCCAGGGGCGGCCGCGATCTCGATGCGCAGCGTCGAGGCCGGTTCGGCAAAGCGGATCGCATTGCCCAGCAGGTTGAAGAGGGCGCGCCGGATCAGCCCCGCGTCCACCTCGGCCACGGCCTCGCCGTGCACCTCGGCACGCAGGCCGGCCTCGTCGAGCATGGCGTCGTAGAAGTCGATCACGTCGCGCGCCTGCTCCGCCAGGCTCACCGGGGCCATCGAGCGCGCCGAGGTGCCGCGGTCGGCCTTCGAAAGAAACAGCATGTCGGTCACGATGCCCGACAGCCGCCCCATCTCCTCGAGGTTGGAGGCCAGCACGGCCTGCAGCTCCTCGTTGCTGCGCGGGCGCGTGAGCGCCACCTCGGTCGAGCCCAGCAGGTTGGCCAGCGGCGTGCGCAGCTCGTGCGCCACGTCGGCGTTGAACGACTCCAGCTGCACGTAGGCGCGCTGCACCCGCGCCAGCAGCGCGTTGAACTGCGTGATCCAGGGCCGCAGCTCCTGCGCGAAGGCGCCGGGGTCGATCGACTGGTGGACGTGGTCGGGCGTGATGGCCGCGGTGCGCTCGGCCAGCGCCTTCAGCGGCCGCAGCCCGCGCCGCACCAGCCACATGCCGGTGAGCGACACCAGCGCCGTGCCCAGCACCACCGCGCCCAGCAGCGTCCAGGCCAGGCGTTCGAGCAGCCGGGAGTCCTGCGCGATGTTCACGCCGACCTGCACCGACAGGTCGGTGTGGAAGTCGCCGTTCTGCCAGGGCACGACGATGGCGCGCCGCAGCCAGCGGCCCTGCGGCGGCGGCGTGGACTGGAACAGCGGCTTGCCGGCGTTGGCGATCGACAGGGTCACGTCGTCCTGCATCGAGAAGAAGTCGTCGAGCTTGTGGCGCAGAAAGACGAGGTCGCCGCCTTTTTCGGCCTCCTTGAGCAGGTGCTCGACGAGCACCGTCTTCTGGTCGAGCGCGTCGCGCTGCTTGGCGCCGAAGCTCCAGGCGGTCACGAGGTAGATCGCCAGGCAGATGATGCTCAGGCCGGACAGCGTCTGCGCAGCGAACCAGAACGAGAGCCGGCTCTGTATTGAATGTGGTTTTGTCTTCATTCGCGACATACCGCGGAACCGGCTTTGCCGGGCCGCTGGTATGGCCCCCTGCAAGGGGGTTGGCGGCCACACGAAGTGGGCAAGCCTGGGGGTGTACTCATACCCAGGAGCGGTCTTCCAGCACGTAGCCCATGCCGCGAACGGTGTGCAGCAGCTTCACGTCGAAGGGGTCATCGATCTTGCTGCGCAGGCGGCGGATCGCCACCTCGACCACGTTGGTGTCGCTGTCGAAGTTCATGTCCCACACCTGCTCGGCGAGCGTGGAGCGCGACAGAATCTGCCCGCGCCGGCGCAGCAGCACCACCAGCAGCGTGAACTCCTTGGCCGTGAGGTCCAGCCGCGTGCGGTTGCGCATGCACTTGCGGCTCACCAGGTCCAGCTCCAGGTCGGCCAGGCGCAGCACCGTGGGCTCCTGCGTCTTGCCACGCCGCAGCAGCGCCTGCACGCGCGCCAGCAGCTCCGAGAAGGAGAAGGGCTTCACCAGGTAGTCGTCGGCGCCTTGCTGCAGGCCCTGCACGCGGTCTTCGACCTTGTCGCGCGCGGTGAGCACCAGCACGGGCACGTTCTTCGTGCGGCGAATGGCCTGCAGCACGGCAAAGCCGTCGATGCCCGGCAGCATCACGTCGAGCAGCACGAGCGCGTAGTCGCCCTCGGTGGCGAGGTAGCGGCCTTCGATGCCATCGCGGGCGATGTCGACCACGTAGCCGTTCTCTTCCAGCCCCTTTTTCAGGTAATCGCCCAGTTTGGGTTCGTCTTCGATGACAAGAATTCGCATGGTACGGATCGTACCCAAGGCCTTTCGAGACGCTGGTTACGATTTAGTAATCCTATTGAAGGACAAAGCGCCGACACGCTGTCGTACAGTGGGCCGGGCCCTCGGTTCGCAGGGCTTTTCTTGGTCGGCGCGCCACGCCCCGTCGATATACTTTTGTCAACAATGCGCCGCTGGCTCCTGATTTTCCTGCTGTTTCTCCTGCCTTTCCAGTACAGCTGGGCGGTGTCGGCCGCCTATTGCCTGCACGAAGGCGACAAGAGCAGCGGCCACTGGGGCCACCACGAGGACGAGCCGCGTGGCACCGACCGCACCCACGCGGGTGACGGCGCCAAGAAAGACAGCACCCGCCAGCCCAACGCGGCGGTCGGCCATTGCATCGTTGCCCACTTCGGGCAGGCCCAGCATGCGGACACCGCCGCCGCGCTGCCGGCCGAATCGCCCGTCGCCTCGCAGGCGCTGCGCGCCACGACCACCGAACGCTTCGCCTCGCACATCGCCGAAGTGCCGGTGCGCCCCGACTGGTTGCTCGCCGCCTGATTCGGCGAGAGCACAGCCCCTTTTCTTTTTCTGATCTCACTCATCAGCTGAGCGCTCCTCGCCGAATTCGTCCGTCCGTTGTTTTGCAACCCAGGAGAATTCGATGCGCACGCTTTTCGTGCCGCTGGCCGTGTTGGCCTTGGCGGTACCCCCGGCCTTTTCACAGCAGACCCCGCAGGCGGCCGGTCCCTCGTCGTCCCTGTCGGCACCCGCCCGCACGCTGGAGCCCGAAGGCCCGCTGACCCTGCGCGCCGCCGTGGCGCTGGCGCTGCAGGCCAACCCGGGCCTGTCGGCCGCGCGCCATGAGCAGGCCGCCGCCGACGGCGCGGTGGTGCAGGCCGGCGCCTGGCCCAACCCCACGCTGGACACCCAGCTGGAAGACCTGCGCCGCAACAACCGCACGACCACGCTGCAGCTGAGCCAGCCCCTGGAGCTGGGCGGCAAGCGCGCCGCGCGCGTCACGGCGGCCGAGCGTGCGCGCGACCAGGCGGCGTCGGCGCTGTCGGCGCGGCGCGCCGAACTGCGCGCCGCGGCCGTCACCGCCTTCTTCGACGTGCTGACCGCACAGGAGCGCCTGCGGTTGGCGCAAGACTCGGTGGGGCTCGCGCAGATCGCCACCCGCGCTGCAGCCAATCGCGTGGCGGCCGGCAAGGTGTCGCCGCTCGAGGAAACCAAGGCGCGCGTGGCCGAGGCCGGCATCCGCGTCGAACTGCTGCAGGCCGAAGGCACGCTGCGCGCGTCGCGCCAGCTGCTGGCCGCGCTGTGGGGCAACCCGGCGCCGCGCTTCACGCAGGTGGACGGCGCGGTCGACCAGCTGCCCGTCCAGGCCGCCGCGCCCGAGGTGGCGCGCCGCCTGCCCGATGCGCCCGTGCTGCGCCAGGCCCGGCTCGAGGTCGAGCGCCGCCGCGCGCTGAGCGACCTGGAGCAGGCCAAGCGCATTCCCGATGTGACCGTGTCGCTCGGCGTCAAGCGCGTGCCGGCGTCGGAAGGCGAGGGCGGCGAGGCCGTGAGCAGCAGCCGGCGCAACCAGGTGGTGGTGGGCCTGTCGGTGCCGCTGCCGATCTTCGACACCAACCGCGGCAACATCGCCGAGGCACTGAGCCGCGAAGACAAGGCACGCGACGAGCTCGCCGCCGCCGAGCTGCAACTGGGCGCCGACGTGGCCCAGGCCAGCGAGCGCCTGCGCTCGGCGCGCGCCACGGCCGAGACGCTGCAGCGCGACGCACTGCCCGGCGCCGAGACCGCCTACCGCGCCGCCACCAAGGGCTTCGAGCTGGGCAAGTTCAGCTTTCTCGAAGCGCTCGACGCGCAGCGCACGCTGTTCCAGGTGCGCAACCAGTACCTCGTCGCGCTGGCCGAGGCGCACCGCGCGGCCGGCGAGCTCGACCGCCTGCTGGGCACGGAGGGCGACGACATCGCCTCGAACGCGACACCGAACGTGCGCTGAAGAAGAACACCGAACCGATTCCGACCATGACCACACCACACAACCGCACCACGTCCTCCGGCCGCAAGCAGTGGATCGCCATTGCCGCCGTCCTGCTCGCCGGCCTCATCACCGGCGCGCTCATCCTGCGCACCGCGCCGTCCAAGCCCGAGGCGGGCGGGCACTCGGAGTCCGCCGGCCATGCCGACGGCGAGCACCACGAGGAAGACAAGGGCCACGCCAAGGGCAAGGAAGACGACCACGGCCATTCGCATGACGAAGGCCATGGCGACAAGGAACACCACGCGGAAGAGGGCAAAGACGCCGGCAAGGAAGCAGGCAAGGAAGCAGGCAAGGAAGCAGGCAAGGAAGCAGGCAAGGAGCCCGGCAAGGAAACACCCGCATCGGCAGAGCCGCAGAAGACCGCCGCCAACGCCCACAAGGAAGACGAGGAAAAGATCCCCTTCACCGACGAGCAGGTCAAGGCCGCCGGCATCGCGATCGACAGCGTCGGCCCGGCGCGCATCAAGACCTCGCTGCAGCTGCCCGGCGAGATCAAGTTCAACGAAGACCGCACAGCCCACGTGGTGCCGCGCGTGGCGGGCGTGGTCGACAGCGTGTCGGCCAACCTGGGCCAGGAGGTCAAGCGCGGCCAGGTGCTGGCCGTGATCTCCAGCCCCGCGCTCTCGGAGCAGCGCAGCGAGCTGCAGACCGCGCAGCGCCGGCTGGCGCTGGCACGCACCACCCACGACCGCGAGAAGAAGCTGTGGGAAGAAAAGATCTCGCCGCAGCAGGACTACCTGCAGGCCGAGCAGGCCATGCAGGAGGCGCAGATCGCCGTCGCCAACGCCAACCAGAAGCTGCTGGCGCTGGGCGCCACGCCCGGCTCGTCGGCGCTGGGCCGCTACGAACTGCGCGCACCCTTCGACGGCATGGTCGTCGAAAAGCACATCTCGCTGGGCGAATCGGTGGGCGAGGCGGTCAACGTGTTCACCATTTCCGACCTGTCGACCGTGTGGGCCGAGATCAGCGTGCCCGCCAGCAGCCTGAACCTCGTGCGCGTCGGCGAGGCCGTGACCATCCGCGCCGGTTCCTTCGAGCAGGCCGCGCGCGGCACCGTGTCGTACGTGGGCTCGCTGCTGGGCGCGCAGACGCGCACCGCCACCGCGCGCGTCACGCTCACCAACCCGCAGCGCACCTGGCGCCCGGGCCTGTTCGTGAACGTGGAGCTGGTCGCGTCGGAGGCCGATGCGCTCGTCACCGTGTCGGCCGAAGCGGTGCAGACCGTGGACGACCAGCCCACCGTGTTCCTGCGAGTGCCCGGCGGCTTTGTGCCGCAGCACGTGAAGACCGGCCGCAGCGACGGCCAGCGCATCGAGATCGTGGGCGGCCTGAAGCCCGGCGCGGCCTATGCGGCCAGCGGCAGCTTCGTCGTGAAGTCGCAGCAGGGCAAGAGCTCGGCCACGCACACCCACTGAGGACGACCGCATGTTCGAACGCATCATCCGCTTCTCCATCGAGCAGCGCTGGCTGATCCTGCTGGCCGTGCTCGGCATGGCGGCGCTCGGCGTCTTCAGCTACCAGAAGCTGCCCATCGACGCCGTGCCCGACATCACCAACGTGCAGGTGCAGATCAACACCTCCGCGCCCGGCTACTCGCCGCTCGAAGCCGAGCAGCGCGTCACTTACCCGATCGAGACCGTCATGGCCGGCCTGCCGGGCCTGCAGCAGACCCGCTCGCTGTCGCGCTACGGCCTGTCGCAGGTCACGGTGATCTTCAAGGACGGCACCGACATCTACTTTGCGCGCCAGCTCGTGAACGAGCGCATCCAGTCGGCGCGCGAGAGCATGCCGCCCGGCGTGTCGCCGGTGATCGGGCCCATCTCGACCGGCCTGGGCGAGATCTACCTGTGGACCGTCGAGACCGAAGAGGGCGCGAAGAAAGCCGACGGCAAGCCCTACACGCCCACCGACCTGCGCGAGATTCAAGACTGGATCATCAAGCCGCAGCTGCGCAACGTACCGGGCGTGACCGAGATCAACTCCATCGGCGGCTACGCCAAGGAGTTCCAGATCGCACCCGACCCCGCCAAGCTGCTGGCGCACGGCCTCACGATGACCGACCTGGTCACCGCGCTGGAGCGCAACAACGCCAACGTGGGCGCGGGCTACATCGAGAAGCGCGGCGAGCAGTACCTCATTCGCGCGCCGGGGCAGGTGAAGTCGGTGGAAGACATCGGCAACGTGATCCTGGGCAACGCCGGCGGCATTCCGCTGCGCGTGTCCGACGTGGCCGAGGTCGGCATCGGCCAGGAGCTGCGCACCGGCGCCGCCACCGACAACGGCCGCGAGGTGGTGCTGGGCACCGTGTTCATGCTCATCGGCGAGAACAGCCGCACCGTCTCGCAGGCGGTCGACAAGAAGATGCAGGAGATCAACCGCACGCTGCCCGCGGGCGTGAAGGCCGTGACGGTGTACGACCGCACGGTGCTGGTCGACAAGGCCATCGCCACCGTGAAGAAGAACCTCTTCGAAGGCGCGGTGCTGGTGGTGGCGATCCTGTTCCTGTTTTTGGGCAACATCCGCGCGGCCATCATCACCGCCACGGTGATTCCGCTGTCGATGCTCTTCACCTTCACCGGCATGGTGAACCAGAAGGTCAGCGCCAACCTCATGAGCCTGGGCGCGCTCGACTTCGGCATCATCATCGACGGCGCCGTGGTGATCGTGGAGAACTGCGTGCGGCGCCTGGCGCACGCGCAGGAGAAACACGGCAGGGCGCTCACGCGCAGCGAGCGTTTCCATGAAGTGTTCGCGGCCTCGCAGGAGGCGCGCCGGCCGCTGCTGTTCGGCCAGCTCATCATCATGATCGTGTACCTGCCGATCTTTGCGCTCACCGGTGTCGAGGGCAAGCTGTTCCACCCGATGGCCTTCACCGTGGTGATTGCGCTGCTGGGCGCAATGATCTTGTCGATCACCTTCATCCCGGCCGCCGTGGCGCTGTTCATCGGCAACAAGGTCGGCGAGAAGGAAAACCGCCTCATGCTGTGGGCCAAGCGCGGCTACGCGCCGCTGCTTTCGCGCGCGATGAATGCCAAGCCGCTGGTCATCACCACGGCCGTGGTGGCCGTGGTGCTGTCGGGCCTGCTGGCCACGCGCCTGGGCACCGAGTTCGTGCCCAGCCTGAGCGAGGGCGACTTCGCCATCCAGGCGCTGCGCATCCCGGGCACCAGCCTCACGCAGTCGGTCGAGATGCAAAAGCAGCTCGAGCGCACGCTGAAAGACAAGTTCCCAGAGATCGAGCGCGTGTTCGCGCGCACCGGCACGGCCGAGATCGCGTCCGACCCGATGCCGCCGAACATCTCCGACGGCTACATCATGCTCAAGCCCGAGAGCGAATGGCCCAAGCCCAGGCGCACGCGGCCCGAGCTGCTGGCCGCCGTGCAGGAAGAAGTCGAGAAGCTGCCGGGCAACAACTACGAGTTCTCGCAACCGATCCAGCTGCGCTTCAACGAGCTGATCTCGGGCGTGCGCAGCGACGTGGCCGTGAAGATATTCGGCGACGACATGGACGTGCTCAACCAGACCGCCGCGCAGGTGTCGAACGCACTGGGCAAGGTGCCCGGCGCCGCCGAGGTGAAAGTGGAGCAGACCACCGGCCTGCCCATGCTCACCGTGAACATCGACCGCCAGAAGACCGCGCGCTACGGCCTCAACGTGGGCGACGTGCAGGACGCCATTTCGACCGCCGTGGGCGGGCGCGAGGCCGGCACGCTGTTCGACGGCGACCGCCGCTTCGACATCCTCGTGCGGTTGCCCGAGGCGTTGCGCACCGACCTGGACGCGATCCGCCGGCTGCCGATCGCGTTGCCCAAGGGTGCGGGCGGTGAAGGCCTGCGCACCAGCTTCATCCCTCTGGGCGAAGTGGCCACGCTCGACCTCGCGCCCGGCCCCAACCAGGTCAGCCGCGAAGACGGCAAGCGCCGCATCGTGGTGAGCGCCAACGTGCGCGGGCGCGACCTCGGCTCCTTCGTGGCCGAGGCCGAGGAGGCCATGCGCGCCGTACGCATTCCGCCGGGCTACTGGACCGTGTGGGGCGGCCAGTACGAGAACCTGGCCTCCGCCACGCAGCGCCTGCAGGTGGTGGTGCCCGTGTCGCTGCTGCTGGTGTTCACGCTGCTGTTCGCGATGTTCGGCAACCTGAAGGACGGCCTGCTGGTGTTCACCGGCATTCCGTTCGCGCTCACGGGCGGCATCGTCGCGCTGTGGCTGCGCGGCATTCCGCTGTCGATCTCGGCGGCCGTGGGCTTCATTGCGCTGTCGGGCGTGGCCGTGCTCAACGGGCTGGTGATGATCTCGTTCATCCGCAACCTGCGCGAAGGCGGCCTGCCGCTGGACGAAGCCATTCGCGAAGGCGCGCTCACGCGGCTGCGCCCCGTGCTCATGACCGCGCTGGTCGCCTCGCTGGGCTTCGTGCCCATGGCCATCGCCACCGGCACGGGCGCCGAAGTGCAGCGCCCGCTGGCCACCGTGGTCATCGGCGGTATCCTGTCGTCGACCGCGCTGACGCTGCTGGTGTTGCCGCTGCTGTACCGCATCGCGCACCGGCGCGATGAGGACGAGGCCGAAGTGGCCGAGGCAGAGCTGAGTCATGGCGCGCCCCTTGATCCCGCACTGCGAGGTTCCCATGGCCCATGAGCATTCACACGCCACAGCCGTTGCTGGTGGCAACGAGAAGGCGCTGCGCTGGGCGCTGGCGCTGACCTCGACCTACCTCGTCGCCGAGGTGATCGGCGGGCTGGTGTCGGGCAGCCTGGCGCTGCTGTCCGACGCGGCCCACATGGCCACCGACACCGTGGCGCTGGCCATCTCGCTGGCCGCCATCTGGCTGGGCAAGCGGCCGGCGGACAAGCGCCGCACCTTCGGCTACTACCGCTTCGAGATCCTGGCGGCCGTGGTCAATGCGGTGCTGCTGTTCTTCGTGGCGATCTACGTGCTCTACGAGGCGTACCGGCGCATCTCGCAGCCGGCCGAGATCCAGTCGACCATGATGCTGCTCGTGGCCATCGGCGGCCTGGTGGTCAACCTCATCGGCATGCGCCTGCTGGCCAGCGGCAAGGACGAGAGCCTCAACGTGAAGGGCGCCTACCTGGAAGTGTGGGCCGACATGCTCGGCTCCGTCGGCGTGATCGCGGGCGCGCTCGTCATCCGTTTCACCGGCTGGGCCTGGGTCGACTCGGTGATCGCCGTCGCCATCGGCCTGTGGGTGCTGCCGCGCACCTGGCGCCTCTTGCGCGAGAGCCTCAACGTGCTGCTCGAAGGCGTGCCCGACGAGATCGACCTGCCCGAGGTCGAGCGCGCGCTGCAGGCGCAGCCGGGCGTGGCCGGCCTGCACGACCTGCATGTGTGGGCGCTGTCCAGCGGCAAGGTGAGCCTGAGCGTGCATGTGGTGTGCACGCCCGACGTGGTCGACCTGGCGCCGCTGATGCTGCAGCTGCGCGGCCTGCTGGCCGAGACGTTCGACATCCACCACTCGACCGTGCAGGTGGAGCGGGTGCCGTGCGAGCAGGCGGGGGAGACCCATGGGTTCGGGCCTGCGGTGACGGCGGGCTGACGCAAGGGCAGGGCGCAACAAAAACGCGACAGTCGCACGGGGCAACCGTCGCGTCGGGGGCGGCGCCGATGCGGCGCCGCGTGGCCTGTCTGCAGGCTTAGAGGATGGTCACGTGGACCTTGTCTTCGACCAGCAGCTCGGCGGTGCCGGCGAGGTTGGTGTAGACGCTGTACGTCACGTCACCCACCGTGGTGTTGCCGCCTTGGGCCCAGCTGTCGTTGCCGCCGAGCAGGTTCACATCGCCGTTGGCGCCGTTGACCAGCATCTGCACCTTGCCGTCGGCCACGACCATGTCGCGTGCACCACCGGCCAGCAGGTCTTGCGCGCTCAGCGCCAGCGTGTTGCCGCCTGCGCCCAGGTCGAACTTCTCGAAGCCCTGCACCTTTGCTCCGAGGGCCGACAGGTCGATGTGCATCGCCTTGCCGTCCATGACGAGGGTGTCGATGCCCAGGCCGCCGTCGAGGCGCGCGAAGTCGCCGCTGTTGATGCGGATCGTGTCGTCGCCTGCGCCGCCATGCACCGTGTCGCCCGTGCCGACCTTCAAGAAGGTGTCGTTGCCGGCGCCGCCTTCGAGTCGGTCGGCGAAGCCGAGCCTGGCGATGAGCGTGTCGTCGCTGTCGGTCCAGGTCATCGTTGCGTGGTCGAGTACATAGGCTTCGAGTTCCGGTTCGATGTGGAACGTGCTGGCGCCTGCGTTCTGCAGCGTGACCGTCACGCCCTGCTGCACCAGCAGTTCGGCGTCGAAGCCCGAGTGCTGGTACACCTCGTAGACCACGCCACCCACCGCGACGTTGGCCTTCTTGACCCAGTCGCCGGGGTCTGTGCCGTTGGGCAGCACGTCGGACAGCGTCACCTTGTCGCCGGCATTGCCCTTGACCATCATCTGCACGCGGCCGTCGGCCATGAACTGGTCCTTGGCGCCGTTCTCCATCACGTCGGCCAGCGACAGCTTGAGCGTGTTATTGCCCGTGCCGGTGAGGTCGATGATTTCGACGGAGCTGACTTTGCCAGCGAGCGCGGTCAGGTCCAGCACCTGGTTGGCGCCGGCCAGCTTAAGTGTGTCAACGCCGCCATTGCCATGGACCATCGCCTTGCTGCTGGAGAAGTACGCTAGATCGGCGATGGAGAATGTGTTGTTTTCCATTCCCCCGTAGTAGGCATCTGCTCCAGTATTGATATTTTGCAGATCGGGAATTGACCCCAGATCACCTGAAGATTGAATTCCGCTGTAAACAAAATTATCCAATTCAATCCAGTCGTAATGGCCCACTTTTATATCAAAGGATGAGAAAAAAACTCCATTTGGAATGGTGATTTTTTCATGCCCATTGCCGGCTTGTTGTCCAAAATATTTCCTAAATACAATCTCGTTTTTTTGGTTGTAGAAAGTTATTTTTTGAGTGTAATCGGAGTGCCTCCAGTCGAACTCGAGGGAGTTGGCTAGCTTTCCTTTTAATGAAAAATTCACTGTCCCTGTGCTGGCCAGGGCTTTTCCATTTCCCGGCCAATAACTTTCAATAATGCCCTCGCCACTTCCAGCATTGGTTCCCTGATTAGGGTAGGGTGTTCCTTTGAATGTGAGAAGAAAGGCTTTGGTGTTTGCCTGATCTCCAGAATTTCTGAAGCCAATAATTGGACTGTCATTAAAATTTTCTGACATGCTTGTTGGCGTCAGAAGTTCGGAGGAATTGCCGGATTTATCTGTAATTCCAACAGAGGCACTTAGGGAAACCGCCGACGGTGAGGCGATGGTGGCACGGCCGGCGGCGATATCCGCGGCGGTCAAGGTGTAGCTAACGCGCTGGTCGCCATTGAGCAAGATAATTTGATCGCCAACTAATACATCTGTTTTGTCGAATGTCACGGCTACCTGCGAGCCGTCTACGGTCATCGAAATTGGGGCCTTCGGCGCGACGGTATCCAACGCTATC
>NZ_AP028666.1:0-187500 GCF_041154465.1 Variovorax sp. V35 | reverse complement strand
GCCGCATGCTGGAGCACGAAGAAGTCGACATGGCGATCGGGTACTTTCCCGCCGTGATCGCGAGCCTCGCGGCGCGCGGCCAGTCGGGGGTGGGGGTGCCGTTCGAGACCCAGCGGCTCTACCTGGGCCAGTATGTCTGCGTGATGCGACGCGGCCATCCGCTGGCCAGCGCACCGCTGACGCTCGACAGCTACTGCACGGCGCGGCACCTGCTGGTGAGCTTTTCGGGGCGGCCGTACGGCTTCATCGACCAGACGCTGGGCGCCATGGGGCGCGAGCGGCGGATCGCGGTGACGGTAAACCAGTTCTTCACCGCCGGGCGCGTGGTCGCGAACTCGGACCTGCTGGCGGTGCTGCCGCGTCACTTCGTGAGCGTGACGGGCATCGAGAATCAGCTGGTGGTGCGGGACCTGCCCTTCGACCAGCCGCCGGTGCACGTGGATGCCATCTGGCACCGGCGCGCCCAGCATGGGCATTCGCACGAGTGGCTGCGCACGGCGCTGTTGCGCTCGGCGGCCGCGGCGTTTGCGGGCTCGGTCCACGGGCAGGCGTGACCTGCCCTTGGATCCCGGGTGCGCCGCACGGGGCGGCTCGCGTCAGCGAATTACCTGACGACGCTGAGCCAGGCGGAAGCCGCCGCACGCAGCTCTTGCGCGTGGTGCGCACCGCGACCGGCACGGCTGTCGGCGCTTTCCATCAGCGCGGCAGCGTGGCTGGCGGGGGTCTGGCTCGGCGACGAACGGAAGAAACGGGCCACTTGGGCAAGAAGACTGAACATGACGGTGCGCGGCTTGTGGCTGCGACGGGGTTGATTAACGATGGATGTAGATTAAGGGTAATCCCTAGTAAAGCAAGCCCCAAGTTATGCATCTCACGCATAGTGCGATTCACCTAGACTGACCCGACGATGAAGCTGCAACTGCTCTCCGACCTCCACCTGGAATCCCATCCGCGCTTCCACGCCGACCCCATCCCGGGCGCCGACCTGCTCGTGCTCGGCGGCGACATCGGCTCCTACCAGGAAGGCTCCCGCCTGGCGGACACCGATTTCGGCCTGGGCCGCTACTCGCCGCGCAACGGCTGGCCGACGCCGGTGGTCTACGTGCCGGGCAACCATGAGTACGACAACCTCGATTTCGACGCCACGCACGCGCGCCTGCGTGCGCTGTGCGAGGAGCTCGGCATCCTCTGGCTGGAGCGCGAGACGCTGGTCATCGAAGGCATCCGCTTCATCGGCACCACGCTGTGGGCCGATTTCGACGCGCTGGTCGAGCCCCGCGACGGCCTCGCCGAGGCGCTCAAGAAGCGCGGCAAGGCGATGCGCGCGGCCGATTTCTACCTCGAGAAAATGGCCGGCACACGCGACGGCAAGCCCTTCATGGCGGCCGAAATGAGAGAGCAAGCGCTCACCTGCCAGGCCTGGTTGCGTGATGCGCTGGCCCAGCCTTACGACGGCACGACGGTGGCCATCACCCATTTCGCGCCCAGCTTGGCGAGCGCCGATCCCCGCTATGGGCTCACGCCCGGCACCGCGGGTTTCTGCAATTCGCTCGACGAGTTGCTGCCGCACGCGCAGCTGTGGCTGCACGGCCACCTGCATTGCCCGTTCGACTATGTGAAGGACGGCTGCCGCGTGGTCGCCAATCCGCTGGGCTACCGCAGCAACGGCGAGCAAGAGGGCTACCAGCCCCAGCTGCTGATCGAGATCCGCTGACCGGCCGTTTTGCCGCTCAGGCGGTGCGCCCCTTGGCCACGAGCCGGATGCCCGGCATGAGCTCGGCCGCGAGTTCGGGCCGCTCCAGCGCGTAGTCGAGGTTCATGCGCGCGATCTCGACGTGCTCCTCGCCGAGCGCCTGGGCGCGCGAGCCCTGGCCGCGCTCGATGGCCTGCACCATCGCATGGTGCGTGCGGTGCGCCTGGCGCATCCACTGCTGGCCCTCCTCCATCGACGACTGCATGGGCAGCATCGCGCTGGGCGCGGCGAAGGGCTGGCCGCCGAGCATGTCCATCACGCGCTTGAGCGCGAGGTTGCCGCAGCCTTCGAGAATCAGCCGGTGGAAGCGGTCGTTCATCTCGACGTACGCCGCGTAGTCGTCGATCTCCATGCTGGGCTTGTTGACGGCGCGGTCGCCGTCTTCCAGGCAGTCCTTCAGGTCGCGCAGCAACTGGCGCGACACGCCGTCTTCCGCCAGCAGGCGGGCGGCAAAGCCCTCGATCACGCCGCGCACGCGGATGGCGTCGGCCACTTCCTGCGAGGTGAAGCGGCGCATCTGGTAGCCGCCGCTGGGCGACTGCTCGATGAGGCCTTCGTGCTCGAGGCTGGCCAGCGCCAGGCGCACCGGCGTGCGCGAGGCCCCGAGCTTCTCGGCCAGCGGGATCTCGGCCAGCCGCTCTCCAGGCACGAATTCGCCCTTGAGGATCAGGTCGCGCAGTTGCACGAGCACGCGGGATTGTTGGGAGTCCATCGGGAGGCGCCAGGGCAACAAGGAGAGGGATGAATGGGCGGATTCTAGGAGACCCGCCCGCCACTGCACGCAGCATAGCCAAACGGGCGCGGTTGTTGCATGCACTGCAAACAGAAGTGTGTCAAAAACACACAATCACCTCAGAGTTAACCCTATATATGGCCGCTTCAAGCCCCAAAACAGGGCGAATCAGACGATGAAAGTTTGACCTTTGTCAAAAATCACCAAGACAATGCATACAACTGCATGCAATGCCTGCAGGCCTTCTGACAAAGACCTCTCGATGGAGCCCGCACGATGATCAGCGCCGAGCAAAACGATTTCATCACCCGCGTCGGACCCGGCGCCCCCGCCGGCAAGCTGCTGCGCCGCTACTGGCAGCCAGTGGCCCTGGCCGACGAACTGGCGGGCCCGCGCCCGGTCAAGCCCGTGAAGCTCATGGGTCAGGACTTCGTGCTGTTCCGCGACGAGAGCGGCCAGCTCGGCATGCTCGACCGCGACTGCCCGCACCGCGGTGCCGACCTGGCCTTCGGCCGGCTGGAAAACGGCGGCATCCGCTGCGCCTTCCACGGCTGGCTGTTCGACGCCAAGGGCAACTGCCTGGAGACCCCCGCCGAGCCGGCCACCAGCAAGCTGTGCAGCCGCATCAAGCAGTCGGCCTACCCGGTGGTCGAGAAGGCCGGCATCGTCTTCGCGTACATCGGCGAGGGCGAGCCCCCGGCCTTCCCCGACTTCGACTGCTACGTCGCGCCCGACAGCCACACCTTCGCGTTCAAGGGCCTCTTCGAATGCAACTGGCTGCAGGCGCTCGAAGTGGGCATCGACCCCGCGCACGCCTCGTACCTGCACCGCTTCTTCGAGGACGAAGACACCTCCGAGAGCTACGGCAAGCAGTTCCGCGGCGCCTCGGCCGACTCCGACATGCCCATCACCAAGGTGCTGCGCGAGTACGACCGGCCCGACATCAGCGTCGAGCCCACCGACTACGGCTTCCGCCTCAAGGCGCTGCGCAAGCTCTCCGAAGACACCACCCACGTGCGCGTGACCAACGTGGTGTTCCCGCAGGCCTTCGTGATCCCCATGAGCGCCGAGATGACCATCTCGCAGTGGCATGTGCCCGTGGACGACACGCACTGCTACTGGTATGCCGTGTTCACCAGCTTCACCGGCCCGGTCGACAAGCAGCAGATGCGCGACCAGCGCCTGAAGCTGTACGAGCTGCCCGACTACACCTCGCGCAAGAACAAGCGCAACAACTACGGCTACAGCATCAAAGAGCAGCTGACCGAGACCTACACCGGCATGGGCGACGACATCAACGTGCACGACCAGTGGGCGGTGGAGTCGCAGGGCGCCATCCAGGACCGCACGCGCGAGCATCTGGGCAGCACCGACAAGGGGATCATTGCCTACCGCCGCGTGCTGGTGAAGGCCATCGAGGCCACGCTCGCCGGCGAAACCGCGCCGATGCTCATCGACGCCGCACAGGCCAGCGCCATGACCGGCCCGCCGTCGATCGACGGCATCGGCAAGGTGGTCGATGAAGCCGCCACCGAGGCCTACTGGCAGGACGCCGACCGCGCGCGCCGCCTGAAGTCCGACTGGGCGTCCGCACGCCTGGCCGCCACGGCCTGAGCACGCCGCCATGAGCAGCACCAACACCTTCGTCGACCGCTTCGATCTCTGGTCGGCCGACCAGCATGCGCAGGCGCGCGAACTCGTGCGCCGCATCGACAGCGGCGAGGTGGACACCGTCCGCTTCGCCTGGCCCGACCAGCACGGCCTGCTGCGCGGCAAGACCCTGGTCGCGGGCGAGGCGCGCTCGGCCCTGTGGGAGGGCGTGAACCTCACCTCCACCCTGCTGGCCAAGGACACCTCGCACAAGACCGTGTTCCCCGTGTTCACGCAGGGCGGCGGCTTCGCCATCGAGGGCCTGCAGGGCGGCGCCGACTTCACCATCGTGGCCGACCCCGCCACCTTCAAGGTGCTGCCCTGGGCACCGCGCACCGGCTGGATCCTGTGCGACGCCTACATGGCCGACGGCCGGCCCTGCCCCTTCGCCACGCGGCAGATCCTGCAGCGCGCGGTGGCCCAACTCGACGAACTCGGGCTGGACTTCATCGCCGGCCTCGAGGTCGAGTTCCATGTGTTCAAGCTCGAAGACGCGCGCATGGGCCTGCCCGACTCGGGCCAGCCCGGCGAACCGCCGCGCGTGTCGCTGCTCTCGCACGGCCACCAGTACCTGACCGAGCTGCGCTACGACCGCGTCGACGGCCTCATGGAACTGCTGCGCTCGCAGCTCGTGGCGCTCGGCCTGCCGCTGCGCTCGCTGGAGATCGAGTTCGGCCCGAGCCAGTTCGAGCTCACCTTCGGCCCCACGGCCGGCGTGACGCCCGCCGACACCATGGTGCTGCTGCGCAGCGCCATCAAGCAGATCTGCCAGCGCGCCGGCCTGCACGCCACCTTCATGTGCCGCCCGAAGATCCCGAACGTGATGTCCAGCGGCTGGCACCTGCACCAGTCGCTGCGCCGCAAGAGCGACGGCGTGAACGCCTTCATGCCCGAGGCCGGCGGGCGCGACCTCAGCGAGATCGGCATGCACTACCTCGGCGGCCTGAAGGCGCACGCCTGCGGCGCAGCGGCACTGGCCAGCCCGACGATCAACGGCTACCGCCGCTACCGCCCCTTCTCGCTCGCGCCCGACCGCGCGATCTGGGCCCGCGACAACCGCGGCGCGATGTTGCGCGTGCTCGGCGGCCCGGGCCAGAACGCCTCGCGCATCGAGAACCGCGTGGGCGAGCCGACGGCCAACCCGTACCTGTACCTCGCGTCGCAGTTGTTCTCGGGCCTGGACGGCATCCGCAACAAGACCGACCCCGGCCCCTCGGCCGATGCGCCGTACGAAACACCGGCGGAGCAACTGCCGCGATCGCTCGGCGACGCCCTCGCCTGCCTGCGCCGCGACGAGATGCTCAACACGCAGATGGGCAAGACCTTCGTCGACTACCTGTGCCACATCAAGGAAGCGGAAATCGCCCGCTTCAACCTCGAAGTCTCGGAGTGGGAACACCGCGAGTACTTCGACATGTTCTGAACCCTTCAATGCCCACGATCCACTACATCCTCAAGGACGGCACCACGCGCGAGGTCGACGCCAAGGTCGGCGCCAGCGTGATGGAGACCGCCATCCGCGGCAACGTGCGCGGCATCGATGCCGAGTGCGGCGGCTGCTGCTCGTGCGCGACCTGCCACGTCTACGTCGACGACGCGTTCCTCGAACTGCTGCCGCCGCCCGACGACATGGAAAGCGCGCTGCTCGATGCCGTCGCGTCCGAGCGCCGGCCCGGTTCGCGCCTGAGTTGCCAGCTCAGCGTGAGCGCCGCCCTCGATGGCCTCACGGTGCGTGTGCCCGATACACAGGTCTGACCAACGCGTCGGGCATCATCGCCCGCTGCCAAACATCCGGTTACAAGCCAGCGGCGCCCGTGCGGCGCATTCCACTCCCACTGAAAGGCGTTTTTTCATGACGACGACGATGACCAAGCGAACCCTCCTCTCGACCCTGCTGCTCGCCGGCCTCGGCATGGCGGGAGCCGCTCAAGCCCAGACCACGGAGCCGCTGCGCATCGGCCTCATCGCGACCTACTCCGGCCCCTACGCCGACTACGGCCGCCAGTTCGATGCCGGCATCGCGCTCTATCTGAAGGAGCACGGCGGCAAGGTGGGCGGTCGCACCGTCGAGATCATCAAGAAAGACACCGCCGGCCCCGCGCCCGACGCCGCCAAGCGCATCGCGCAGGAGCTCATCGTGCGCGACAAGGTGAACGTGCTCACCGGCCTGGATTTCAGCCCCAACGCCTACGCCGTGGGCGCCATCGCCACGCAGGCCAAGATCCCCACGCTGGTGATGAACGCCGCCTCTTCGGCCATCACCACCAGCTCGCCCTACGTGGCGCGCCTGTCGTTCACCGTGCAGCAGGTCACCGACCCGATGGCGCGCTACATGCTCAAGCAGGGCGTGAAGGACGCCTACACCGTGGTTGCCGACTACGCCTCGGGCGTCGATGCCGAGACCGCGTTCAAGAAGGCCTTCACCGCCGGCGGCGGCAAGGTCTCGGGCGAGGTGCGCACGCCGATGAACAACCCCGACTTCTCGGCCTACGTGCAGCGCATCAAGGACGCCAAGCCCCAGGCCGTGTTCTTCTTCTTCCCCTCGGGCGTGATGCCGCCGGCCTTCCTCAAGGTGTGGAAGGAGCGCGGCATGGAGCAGGCCGGCATCAAGCTGTTCGCCACCGGCGAAGCCACCGACGACAGCTACCTGGACGCCACCGGCGACGTGGCGCTGGGCCTCGTGACCAGCCACCACTACTCGTTCGCGCACAACTCGCCCAAGAACCAGAAGTTCGTGAAGGACTTCGCCGCCGACAACGGCACCAAGCTGCGCCCCAGCTACTTCGCCGTGACCGCCTACGACACCATGGCCGCCATCGACCTGGCGCTGGCCAAGACCAAGGGCGACACCGGCGGCGACAAGTTCATGGACGCGCTCAAGGGCCTGAGCTTCGAGAGCCCGCGCGGCCCGATCGAGATCGACGCCGCCACGCGCGACATCGTGCAGACCGTCTACATCCGCAAGACCGAGCGCGCCAACGGCCAGCTGGTGAACGTGGAGTTCGACAAGTTCGAGCGCGTCAAGGACCCGGCCAAGGAAGCCGCTCCCAAGTAAGCCAACGCCAGCCAGCACGCAGCAAGCAGCAAGCAGCAAGCAGGAAATTCATGGGTATCGTGATCTTCGATGGAGTGGCCTACGGCATGCTCCTGTTTCTCATCGGCGTGGGCCTGTCCATCACGATGGGACTCATGAATTTCGTCAACCTCGCGCACGGCAGTTTCGCGATGGTCGGCGGCTACGCGGCCAGCGTGCTCATGAACCAGTGGGGCCTGGGCTTCGGGCTCTCGCTGGCGGCGGCCTTCGTGGCGGCGGCGGTGGTGGGCGCGGTGCTGGAGTTCGTGTTCTACCGGCGGCTGTACCGCGCGCACCCCCTCGATCAGGTGCTGCTGTCGATCGGCGTGGTGTTCGTCTCGATCGCCGCCTTCACCTACTTCTTCGGCCCGACGATGCAGCCCTTCACGCTGCCGAAGGCACTCGAGGGCCAGGTGTCGCTGCTGGGCCTCGAAGTGGGCCGCTACCGCCTGTTCCTCATCGGCTGCGGCGTGGCCGTGCTGGTCGCGCTGCTGCTGGGCCTGGGCAAGACGCGCTACGGCGCCATGGTGCGCGCCGCCGTCGACAACCAGCGCGTGGCGGGCGGCACGGGCATCCACGTGCAGCGCCTGTTCTTCCTGACCTTCTCGCTGGGCTGCGGCCTGGCGGGCCTGGGCGGCGCGCTGAGCCTGGGCATGCTGGGGCTGGAGCCGTCGTTCCCGCTCAAGTACCTCGTCTACTTCCTGATGGTGGTGTGCGTGGGCGGTGCGGGCACCGTCACCGGTCCCTTCATCGCGGCGCTGCTGGTCGGCATCGTCGACGTGGCGGGCAAGTACTACCTGCCTGAAACGGGCGCCTTTCTCATCTACGTGTTCATGATCGTCATGCTGCTGGTGCGCCCGAACGGCATCGTCGCCAAGAAGGGGCTCGCATGAAGCCGCTGAGCCTGTCCCCCGCACAACTGCGCGTGGCCGAAATCGCCTTCTGGCTCGCGCTCGCCTCGAGCTTCTTCCTGTTGCCCGACAAGCTCACGCTGATGAGCCAGATCATGATCTTCGGGCTCTTTGCCGTGTCGCTGGACATGGCGCTGGGCTACGCGGGCATCCTCACCGTGGGCCACGCGGCCTTCTTCGGCGCGGGCGCGTATGCGGCCGGCCTGCTCGCCAAGTACGGCTGGAGCGAGCCCTTCACCGGCCTGGCGTTCGCGCTCGCCGTGTGCGGCCTGCTGGGCTACGTGCTGAGCTACCTCGTGGTGCGCGGCGCCGACCTCACGCGGCTGATGATCACCATCGGCGTGTGCGTGCTGCTGTTCGAGCTGGCCAACCGGCTCTCGGGCATCACGGGCGGCACCGACGGCCTGCAGGGCGTGGTGATCGCGCCCGTGCTGGGCCTGTTCGACTTCGACCTCTACGGCAAGACCGCGTTCGGCTACGCCTTCGGCGTGGTGCTCGCGATGTTCCTGCTGGTGCGGCTGGTGCTGCGCTCGCCCTTCGGCCTGGCGCTGCGCGGCATCCACGACAGCCGCAAGCGCATGACGGCCATCGGCTCGCCGGTGGAAGCGCGGCTGCGCATGGCCTACGCGATGTCGGCCGCGGTGGCCGGCGTGGCGGGCGCGCTGCTGGCGCAGACCACGCAGTTCGTCGGCATCGAATCGATCAGCTTCAACCGCTCGGCCGAAGTGCTGATCATCCTCGTGCTCGGCGGCACCGGGCGGCTGTATGGCGGCCTCATCGGCGCCATCGTCTACATGCTGGTGCACGACTGGTTCGCCGACATGAACCCGCAGTACTGGATGTTCTGGCTCGGCATCTTCCTGATCGCGGCCGTCATGCTCGGACGCGGCGGCATCATGGGCGCGCTCTCGCGCGTGGTGCGCACGGGGAAGGCGCGATGAGTACGACCACCACCACGCACGCCTTGCGCACGCAGAACCTGGGCATCCGCTTCGGCGCCTTCCAGGCCGTGAGCGAGGTCAACCTGTCGCTCGAGCCCGGTGCGCGGCAGGCGCTGATCGGCCCCAACGGCGCCGGCAAGACCACGCTCATCAACCTGCTCACGGGCGTGTTCAAGCCCACCAGCGGATCGATCCGCCTGGGCGAGCGCGACATCACGCGCCTGCCCGGCGACAAGCGCGCCCGCATGGGGCTGGCGCGCACCTTCCAGATCAACACGCTGTTCCCCAGCCTCACGCCGCTCTTGTCGGTGGTGCTGGCCATCAGCGAGCGCGAAGGCCTGGGCGCCACCTGGTGGCGGCCGCTCAAGGGCTGCACCGCCGTGTTCGACGAAGCGCATGCGCTGCTGGCCACGCTGAAGCTCGACGCCCTGGCCGACGTGCCCGTGGCCGAGCTGGCCTACGGCAAGCAGCGGCTGCTCGAGATCGCGCTGGCGCTCGCCGCCAAGCCCCGCATCCTGCTGCTCGACGAGCCCGCCGCCGGCGTGCCGGAGGACGAGAGCGGCGAACTCTTCGAAGCCATCGCGGCGCTGCCGGCCGACATCAGCGTGCTCTTCATCGAGCACGACATGAAGCTCGTGTTCCGCTTCGCGCGCCGCATCTCGGTGCTGGTGGGCGGACGCATCCTCACCGAAGGCACGCCCGCCGAGATCGGCGCCGACCCGCGCGTGCGCGAGGTCTACCTGGGAAGCTCGCACCACCATGGCTGAATCCGCCGCACTCGCCTTCGACCGCGTCACCGCCGGCTACGGCAACGCCGTGGTCCTCGACCGCCTCGATTTCTCGCTGCGGCCCGGCGAAAGCCTGGCCATCCTCGGGCGCAACGGCGTGGGCAAGACCACGCTGCTCGAAACGCTGATGGGCAACACCCGCGTGATGCAGGGCGCGATCCGCTGGCAGGGCGCCGACATCACGCGCTGGCCCGCGCACCAGCGCGCGCGCGCGGGGCTGGGCTGGGTGCCGCAGGAGCGCGAGGTGTTCCCCTCGCTCACGGTGGAAGAAAACCTCACGGTGATCGCCCGTCCCGGCAGCTGGACCTTGCAACGCGTCTACGAATTCTTTCCGCGCCTGCGCGAGCGGCGCGGCAACTACGGCAACCAGCTCTCGGGCGGCGAGCAGCAGATGCTCGCCATCGGCCGCGCGCTCATGACCAACCCGAAGCTGCTGCTGCTCGACGAGCCGATGGAAGGCCTCGCGCCGATCATCGTGGAAGAGCTGGCCGCGGCGATCCGGCGCCTGTGCGAATCGGAAGGCCTGGCCTCGATCGTGGTGGAGCAGCATCCGGTGCTGGCCCTGGACATGACTCACCAGGCGATCGTGCTGGAGCGCGGCACCGTCGTGCACGCCGGCCCGAGCGCAGAACTCGCGGCCGACAAGGAACTGCTCGAAGGTTTGCTGGGCGTCGGCATCGCCGAAGCGCCGGCCGGCTGAACCGTCAGGCCAGCAGGCCGATCCGCCGGGCGCCGACAAAGAAACGCCACGACGCCAGCCCGCCGGCAATGAGGCTCACGCCCCACGACAGCCACACGCAGGTGTAGAGGATGAAGGCCAGGCCGACGTCCACCACGGGCGCCAGGAAGGTCGTGTCCTTGCCGAACAGCACATGGGTGCCCAGGCCCCACCACACGAAGTACGGCAGCACGGCCAGGCACAGGCCGTAGACGAGGCTGGCCACCAGCGGGCCGAGGTGCTCGCGCAGCACGGCCCAGCGCACGAGGAAGAACAGGGCCAGGTCCAGCAGCACCAGGGCCAGCAGGCCGAGGCCCAGGATGAGTTCGAGGGTCATGGCCGCACTGTAAGCACGCCGACCCGCGACAGGGCCGCGCGTGCGCCGGCGTACCGGCAGGCGCTACCGTGCGCCGCAGCGCGCGGTACGCCTCGACCGCATCAGCTCAGCATCTGCCCGCGGCTGCCGATCACGGCCACGTCCACGAACTGGCCGCCTTCGCGGTTGGAGCGGCCGTAGTTGATCTTCACGCCGCCCAGGTCGAAGTTCTCGATGCTCGCCATGCCGCCGAGCACGGCGGCGCGCGTCGGCGCGGGGCCGGCGCGGCGCAGGCCTTCGGCCAGCACGGCGGCGTTCATGTAGCCCTCCAGGCTGGTGAGCGAAAAATCCTTGGTGCCGTTGGCCACCATGTCGGCCTGGTAGCGGCGCACGATCTCGAACTTGGTCGAGTACGGCGACGGCACCACGATCACGAAGCCCAGGCCGCGTGCCAGGTCGCCCATGGCCGACAGCGCGCTGGCCGTGATCGACAGGCCGTAGGCCGAGCTGCTGTTGCCCGCGCCGCGCAGCGCCTTCAGGAACACCGGCGCCGTGCCGGCCAGGCCGACCACCACCACCTGCGGCTTGGCCTTGGCGATGGCCTCGGCGGCCGGGCCCACTTCCATGCTCGTGGTGTTGGGCGTGGTGGCGATCACCGCCGGTTCCAGCTTGGCCTTGGCCAGCGCGTTCTTGAACGCCGCCAGCACCGACTGGCCCAGCGGGTCGTTCGAATGCACGAGGCCGATGCGGGTCTGGCCCAGCACGGCGGCCGTGCTCACCAGCTTGTCGACCTCCTGGTCGTAGTTGGCGCGCACCCAGAAGGTGTTGGGCGAGGTCTTCTTGCGCAGCGCGATGGTGCCGGTGATCGGGCCGACCACGGCCATGCCGGGCACTGCGTCCATCACCTCGGCAGTCTGGCGCGTGCCCAGCGGGTGCACCAGCGCGAGCACCGAGCCGTCTTTTTCGAAAGCCAGCGCGTTGGCCTTGGCCACCTCGGGCTTGAAGGTGTCGTCGGCCATCACGAGCTCGACCTTGCTGCCGTGGATGCCGCCGGCCTTGTTCAGCGCGTTGAAGAACGCGGTGGAGCCCTGGTACAGCCCCTGGCCGTTGGCCTTTTCGACGCTGCTGTTGTCGAAGGTCGTCCCGATGCGGATCGCACGGTTCTGCGCGAACGCCGGAAATCCCAGCCCGACGCCGGCCGCGGCGGCCGTCGTGGCGGCCAGCCCGGAAAGAGCGCGGCGGCGGCTGGTGGAAAGCGGCGCGGTCGACTCGCGCGGCACGGGGACGGTCATGATCAAAGCCTCCAATAGTCGGTGACAAAAGTTCACATTTCAAACAGAAATGTAACGCACCTCACTGGATCGGTCATGACAAACCCTAGAGCAGCTCCTCGCCCACGATGGGTAAAAGCAACCAGTTCTTGAAGCGCAGCCAGAGGAATTCCCCCGGTTCGTCCTCGTGCACGATGTCGCCGCCGGCGTCGTCGTATTCGAGCCACTGCACACGCCGCCCGCCCGGCGCGAGCCGCAGCCGGTAGCCCAGGTTGACGCGCTCGCCGTTCATGAGCTTGTCGTAGTCCTGCACCAGCCGCGGGCTGTCGATCACCAGGCCCATCTCGGTGTTGACGGCGGCCGAACGGTGGTCGAGGTTCATCGAGCCGACAAAGAAGCGCTCGTCGTCCACGATGGCCAGCTTGGCGTGCAGCCGGCTGATCGACTTGCCGAAGTCGCCGAAGCGCCCCGAGCGCCCGGTGAGCGTGGGCGCGATCTCGTAGATGGTGACGCCGATCTTCAGCATGTCGGCGCGGTAGCGCTCGTAGCCCGCATAGGCCAGCGGTTCGTCGGTGGCGCCCAGCGAATTGGTGACCACCGTGATGCGGCCGCCGCGCTCGATGGTCGCCTTCATCATCGCCATGCCGCGCGCACCCGGAATGAAGTACGGCGAGCCGATCTTCACCTCGTGCTTGGCCGCCTGGATCACGCCGAGCGCGCCCTCGGTCACGCTGCCGCCGTAGGCCGCCTCGGCCTTGCGCGTGATCTTGTCGGGGTCGTCCACGAACAGCGTGGCCGGGGCCCAGTAGCGGTCGATGCGGCCGGTGGTGAGCTGCTCGCCGAGCGGCGACTTGTTCAGGATGTCGCGCTGGCGCATGGGCACGTCGGGCACGGCCGCGCGCGCCAGGGTGTCGAAGCGCCGCTGGGCTTCTGCCACCGGCACGCGCCGCGGCGCGATGCGCTCGATGGGCCAGGCGTGCTCGCTGTTCCAGTAGCGGTCGAAGCCCTCGGACATGCGGCGCACGATCGGCCCGCTGGAGAGCACGTCCATGTCGATGAAGTTCGCCGCCGTGCTGCGCATGAAGTACTCGTTGGCGATGTTGCGCCCGCCCGAGACCGCAAAGCTGTTGTCGGCCACCAGCAGCTTGTTGTGCATGCGGTGGTTGATGCGCCCGAAGTCGCCCAGCGAGAACAGCAGCCGCGCGGCCAGCGAGCCGGCGCGCGAGGGCAGCGGGTTGAACAGCCGCACCTCGATGTTCGGGAAGGCCGAGAGGCTGCTGAACACCTCGTCCTCGCCCGCCGTGTACAGGTCGTCCACCAGCAGCCGCACGCGCACCCCGCGCGCGGCGGCCTCGCGCAGCTCCTTGAGGAACAGCAGGCCGACGTCGTCGTTGCTGATCAGGTAGTACTGCACGTCGAGCGACTTCTGCGCATGTCGCGCCAGCGAGATGCGCGCGTCGAACGCGAACGCCGCCTCGGGCAGCAGCCGGAAGCCCGACAGCCCCGCCGCCCCGCCCTGCGGCGCGTCCTGGGCGGCCAGCCGGCCCAGGTCGGTGTCGGCCACGTCGGTGATCGCGCTCGTGAGCACCGGGTGCGGCTGCGGCGGCGGCAGGCTGGCGCAGCCCGCGAGCCAGGCGAGGGCCAGCCCGCTCGACACCAGGGCGACAAAGCGACGAAGGCGGAACAGGGCGGCGGCCATGGGTCGCACTGTAGCGCCGCAGAGCCCGGCCGGGGCGGCATGCCGCCCTATGATCAACGGCACACACGGCAGCCAACGAAAAGAAGGAAAAAACGCGTGCTCAATGGGTTGTGGCTGGGGTTCTTCGGGATGGCGGCGCTCGCAGCGCTGGGACGGTGGCTCGTCGGCGGCGACCCGACCGTGTTCGCGGCGCTGGTCGAAAGCCTGTTCGCGATGGCGCGGCTGGCCGTCGAGGTGATGGTGCTGCTGTTCGGCACGCTCACGCTGTGGCTGGGCTTCCTGCGCATCGCCGAAACCGCCGGCCTCGTCGGCTGGCTCGCGCGCCTGCTCGGGCCGCTGTTCCGGCGCCTGATGCCGGGCGTGCCGGCGGGGCACCCGGCGCTGGGGCTCATCACGATGAACTTCGCGGCCAACGCGCTGGGGCTGGACAACGCCGCCACGCCGATCGGCCTGAAGGCCATGCGCGAGCTGCAGCGCCTGAACCCCGACCCCGTGACGGCCACCAACGCGCAGATCCTGTTCCTGGTGCTCAACGCCTCGTCACTGACCTTGCTTCCCGTCACCATCTTCATGTACCGGGCGCAACAGGGCGCGAGCGACCCGACGCTGGTGTTCCTGCCGATCCTGCTGGCCACGAGCGCCTCGACGCTGGTGGGCCTGCTGTCGGTGGCGGTGGTGCAGCGCCTGCGGCTGTGGGACCCGGTGGTGCTGGCCTACCTGGTGCCCGGCGCGCTGCTGCTGGGCGGCTTCATGGCGCTTTTGGGCACGCTGTCGGCGGCGGCCATCGCCTCGCTGTCGTCGCTGCTGGGCAACCTCACGCTGTTCGGCGTGATCATCGTGTTCCTGGCGGCCGGCGCGATCCGGCGCGTGAAGGTCTACGAGGCTTTCGTCGAAGGCGCGAAGGAAGGCTTCGACATCGCGAAGCACCTGCTGCCCTACCTCGTCGCGATGCTGTGCGCGGTGGGCGTGCTGCGCGCCTCGGGCGCGCTCGACTTCGCGCTCGACGGCCTGCGCTGGCTGGTGCAGGCGGGCGGCTGGGACGCGCGCTTCGTCGACGCCATGCCCACGGCGCTCGTCAAGCCCTTCTCGGGCAGCGCGGCCCGCGCGATGCTCATCGAGACCATGAAGACCCAGGGCGTCGACAGCTTCCCCGCGCTGGTGGCCGCCACCATCCAGGGCAGCACCGAGACCACGTTCTACGTGCTGGCGGTGTACTTCGGCGCCGTGGGCATCCAGCGCGCCCGGCACACCGTGGCCTGTGCCTTGCTGGCGGAGCTGGCGGGGGTGGTGGCTGCGATCGCGGTCTGCTACTGGTTCTTCGGCTGAGCCCGCTTACTTGCGGGGCTCGACCACCGGGAACATCAGGTCGAAGTTGTCGAGCATCCCGAACAGCTCGCCCAGCTTCGCCCGGTTGCCGTCGATCTTCACGAGCCCCGACTGCACCGCTTCCGGAAAGGTCGTCTGCTTCAAGGTGATTGCATCGAGCGTCGCCCGGCTCAACGTGACCGTGGCGTCCGCGCCGGCCGCCTGCTGGTTCTTCACGTGCGTGAGCGCCGAGTTCTCCAGCGTCAGCACGAACTTCTGGTTCGAATCGGTGAAGTTCCAGTTGACCACCATCGTCTTGCCTTCGGCCTTGGCCGCATCGAGCCGCACGCCGAGGAAGTCGAAGAAGAGCTCGTTGCTCACCGCCTTCAGCGTGTCGCCGTTCGCGCTGCTGCCGCCCGGGATCTTCGGCACGCCGTTGCGCAGTTCCATCGCGCCCACCAGGTAGGCGCTGCGCCAGGTGCCTGCCTCCGACTGGTAGCCCAGCTGCTCCAGCGCATCGGCGCCGAGTTCGCGCGCCGCGCGGTTCGCCGGGTCGGCGTACACCACCTGGCTCATCGCGCTGGCCACCCAGCGGTACTCGCCCTTCTTGAAGTCTTCGCGGGCGCGCGCCACCACCGCGTCGGCACCGCCCATGTACTCGACCGTCTTCTTCGCCTGCGCCACCGGCGGCAGCGGGTTCAGGTTGGCCGGGTTGGCGTCGTACCAGCCCAGGTACTTCTGGTAGACCGCCTTCGCGTTGTGGCGCAGCGTGCCGTAGTAGCCGCGCGTGGACCACTCCTGCTCCAGGCTCGCGGGCATGCGCAGCGTCTCGGCGATCTCGGACGCCGTGTAGCCGTGGTTCAGCAGGCGCAGCGACTGGTCGTTGATGAACTTGTACATGTCGCGCTGCTTCTTCAGCAGGTCGACGATGCGTTCGCGCCCCGTGGTGGGCCAGTGGTGCTGCGCGATGAGCACGTCGGCCTTGTCGCCGAAGGCCACGCGGGCCTCGTCGATGTACTTGGCCCACAGGTTGCCGTCGCGCACCTCGGCGCCGCGGATCGTGTACAGGTTGTGCATGTTGTGCGTCACGTCCTCGGCCATGTTGAGCACACGGAACTGCGGCAGGTACATGAGCATCTCGGACGGCGCCTCCGAGCCCGGCACCAGCTGGAACACGATCTGCACACCGTCGATGGTGCGCTCCTCGGTGGTCTTCTCGATGGTCGAGGTGGGCGCGATCAGCGTCACGCTGCCGCGCGCCAGCGCCTTGCCCAGGCCCGTGTCGACCTGGCCGCGCGCGCCCGGCGGCAGCAGCGTGCCGAACTGGTACTGCGAGCGGCGGTTCATCGCATTGCCCGCCAGGATGTTCTCGGCCACCGCCGATTCCATGAAGCCCGAGGGCGCGATCACCTGCACCTTGCCCGCGGCCACGTCGGCCTCGCTGACCACGCCCTTCACGCCGCCGAAGTGGTCGGCGTGGCCGTGCGTGTAGATCACCGTGCCGACCGGCTTCTTCGGGCGGTGCTGGTAGTACAGCTCGAGCGCGGCACGTGCCGTCTCGGCGGCGAGCAGCGGGTCGATCACGATCAGCGAGGTGTCGCCTTCGACGATGGTGACGTTCGCCAGGTCGAAGCCGCGCACCTGGTAGACGCGGTCGGTCACCTTGAACAGGCCGTGAATCGCATTGAGCTGCGCCTGCCGCCACAGGCTCGGGTTGACCGTGTCGGCCGCCTCGTTCGCCTTCAGGAAGTCGTAGGGCTTCATGTTCCAGACCGGGCGCGGGCCGCTGCCGCTCACCAGTGCGTCGGGCACGGTGCCGATGAAGCCGCGCATCGCGTCCTCGAAGTCCTGCTTGTTGGCGAAGGGCAGCGCCTTCGCCATGTCGGCGTTGGCCTTCAGCGTGACGGGCTCGGCCGCCTTGGGCGCCACGATCGGTTGCGCGGTGGCGGTGAAGGCGCAGGCCCAGGCGACGAGGGCCAGAGAGAAGCGGCGGGGCGCGAAAGAAGCGGCAGAAGCAATGCGGGTCATCGATGTCTCGGGGTTGTTGTCTGTCGAACGACGGGGGCACGGGAAGGCAGCGGCCGATTTTCGGAAGCGCCCAACCCCTTGGCAAATGCAAAATGTGCGCTTGCTTTTGAACCGAAACGCAAAATGCAGCTGCGCCACCTCCAGCACCTGATCGCCCTCGCCGAGCAAGGCAGCTTCGGGCGTGCCGCGCAGGCCGTGCACCTGTCGCAGCCCGCGCTCTCGCGCAGCATCGACGCGTTGGAGCAGGCGCTGAAGGCGCGCCTGGTCGACCGCGCCTACGGCACCGTGCGCTTCACGCAGGCCGGCGAGCTGGTGCTGGCGCGGGCCCGCGAGCTGGTCGCCGACGCGCGGCAGATCCAGCGCGAGGTGCAGCAGCTCGAAGGCCTCACGCTCGGCAGCCTCGATGTGGGCCTGGGCCCGTTCGCGGCCGGCCTGCTGGGGCGCGCGGCGCTGTCGCTCATGACGCAGCGCCACCCGCAGCTGCTGATGCGCATGGAAGTGGCCGACACCGTCACGCTCTGCGAACGGCTGCACAAACGCCAGATCGACCTCTTCATCGCCGACACCCGCGACCTGAAGAAACCCTCGGGCCTGAAGCTCGTGCGGCTGCCCAACGTGCCGGTGTCCTTCTTCGTGCGGCCCGGGCACCCGCTGCTCAAGCAGCCGGCGCCGCTCACGCTCGAACAGCTCATGGACTACCCCGTGGCCGGCCCGCATCTGCCCAGCGAAGTGGCCGCGTATTTCGACCGGCAGATCCGCCGCACCGACCGCGGCGTGTTCAACGTGACCTGCGACGACGCCGACACGCTGCGGCACCTCGCGCTCACGGCCCACGCGGTGATCCTCGCGCCCCACGCGCCCGGCCTCACGCCCGAGACCGCCACGCTGGCGCCGCTGCCGGTGGCGGGCCTGTCGCGCATGCGCACCCACTACAGCCTGGTGACGCTGGCGGGCCGCACGCCCTCGGCCGCCGCCACGGTCTATACCCGGCTGGTGACCGAGTTGCTCGGGCCCGCCAAGCAGGCCACCGGGGCCTGAGCCAAAATGGCCCCTTCTCTGCCGCTCACCGCCTTGCCGTCCGTTCTCCCGTGACCACTTCCCGCCGGGCCCAGCCCCCCTCCTTCTCGCCCGGCGAATTCCGCAAGGCACTCGGCATGTTCGCCACCGGCGTGACCATCGTCACCGCACGCGCGGCCGATGGCAGCCTGGTCGGCCTCACGGCCAACTCGTTCAACTCGGTGTCGCTCGCGCCGCCGCTGGTGCTGTGGAGCCTGGCGCGCGCGGCGGCGTCGATGTCGGCACTGCGCGCCGGCTCGCACTACGCGGTGAACATCCTGGCCGCCAACCAGAAGGCGCTGGCGGAGCGCTTCGCCACCAAGAACATCGACCGCTGGGCCGACGTGGCTTACACCGAAGGCCTGGGCGGCGCGCCGGTGCTGCAGGGCGCGGCGGCGAGCTTCGAGTGCTTCAACCGCAGCCGCTACGACGAAGGCGACCACGTGATCTTCGTGGGCGAGGTGGAGCGCTGCACGCACGACCCCGACGCCTCGCCGCTGCTGTTCCACGGCGGGCGCTTCTACACCGAGCACCCGTTGTGAAACACCCCGCGCTGCTGGCCGTCCTGCTGCTCGCCGCGCGGATCGCCACGGCGCAGGGCACGCCCGAGCCGACATCGCCATCGCCGCCGCTGCGGCAGAACTGGTTCGACGACCCCTTCTTCCAGGTCGCCGCGGGTCTGCCGGCCTGCCCCATGCCGCAAGGCCCTTACTACACCGCCGAGGAACGCCGCGCGCAGACCCACTCGCGGCTGGAGCGCGGCACCAGCTGCTGGCTCGCCGGCAAGTGCACCGACAGCAACGCCTACCGCTACGACAAGCCCCTCGCGCCCAAGGTGCGCGCCGCACTGCTCGCGGTGCCGGGCGTGCGCCGCAGCAGCGTGTGGGTCACGGTGCAGCGCCGCTGGGTCTACCTGCAGGGCTGCGTGCCCGACGCGGCCCTGGCCCGCAAGCTCGAGCGCGCGGCGCGCACCGTGGCCGAGGTCGAGACCGTGGTGCCCGACCTGATGGTGGGCACGCGCGGCAAAC
Source organism: Variovorax sp. V35 (assembly GCF_041154465.1). Taxonomy (NCBI): domain Bacteria; kingdom Pseudomonadati; phylum Pseudomonadota; class Betaproteobacteria; order Burkholderiales; family Comamonadaceae; genus Variovorax; species Variovorax sp. V35. The sequence goes on along the minus strand of NZ_AP028666.1, from coordinate 168,230 downwards.
CGCCCTACCCGCTGGCCGGGCACTGAGCGGCGCCGCACGGTTTCTTCGCCGGCACGATACGATCATCGGATGAATTCGGCGGCCCGTGCCGCCACCGATTGACCGCGAATGATCCAGCGCAAGACCCACCTCGACTCCCTGGCCATCGGCCTGCTCATCGTCTGCTGCGCGTTCTGGGGCCTGCAGCAGATCCTCATCAAGACCACCGTGACCGAGGTGCCGCCGCTGTGGCAGGCCACGGTGCGCATGGTCGGCGCGGTGGCGCTGCTGTGGCTGTGGTGCGCGGTGCGGCGCGTGCCGCTGTTCGAGCGTGACGGCACGCTGTGGCCCGGGCTGCTGGCCGGCCTGCTGTTCGCGGGCGAGTTCGCCGGCATCTACCTAGGCCTACAGCACACCAGCGCCTCGCGGCTCACGGTGTTCCTTTACACCGCGCCCTTCTGGGTCTCGCTGCTGCTGCCGCGCTGGGTGCCGGCCGAGCGGCTGCGCGGCTTCCAGTGGCTGGGCCTGTTCATCGCGTTCGCGGGCGTGGTGCTGGCGTTCAGCGAGGGCTTCGGCCACATGAGCTCGTCGCAGCTCATCGGCGACGGCATGGCGCTGGCGGCCGGCATGCTCTGGGGCCTGACCACGCTCACGCTGCGCACCACGCGCCTGGCCACGGCGAGCGCCGAGAAGACGCTCTTCTACCAGGTGGCCGTGACCGCCGCCGTGTGCCCCCTGCTGTCGCTCGCGCTGGGCGAAACCTGGGGCTTCTCGTACTCCGCCTGGGCCTGGACCTCGATCGGCCTGCAGACGGTGGTCGGCGCCTTCGCGAGCTACCTCACGTGGATGTGGCTGCTGCGGCACTACCCGGCCACGCAGATGTCGTCCTTCACCTTTCTCACGCCGCTGTTCGCGCTGATCTTCGGCGTGGCGCTGCTGAAGGAGCCGCTCACGCTGCAGCTGGTGGTGGCGCTGATCGGCGTGGCGCTGGGCATCGTGCTGGTGAACCGGCGGCCTGCGGTACAACGCCCGGCATGAGCAAGAAACTCCACCGGTTCCAGCCCGTCCTCGACGAGATCGTCGCCACCCTGCGCCTGCAGCTCGGCCAGGGCGGCACCGTGGCCAGCTACATCCCGGCGCTGGCGCGCGTCGATGCGCGGCAGTTCGGCATCGCGCTGCGCACCTGCGACGGCGAGGAAGCCGGCGCGGGCGACTTCGAGACGCCCTTCTCCATTCAAAGCGTGTCCAAGCTCTTCACGCTCACGCTCGCCATGCAGCGCATGGGCGACGCGCTGTGGGAGCGCATCGGGCGCGAGCCCTCGGGCAACCCCTTCAACTCGCTGGTGCAGCTGGAGAACGAGCAGGGCAAGCCGCGCAACCCCTTCATCAATGCCGGCGCCATCGCGGTGGCCGACCGGCTCGTGAGCCAGGCCAAGGCCAAGGGCGGCAGCGCCAAGGCCGACATCCTCGCGCTCATGAGCAGCCTGTGCGGCGAGCGCATCGACTTCGACGGCGAGGTGGCGCAGTCGGAGGCCGACACGGGCTTTCGCAACGTCGCGCTGGCCAACTTCATGAAGAGCTTCGGCAAGATCGACAACGACGTGGCCGAGGTGCTCGACACCTACTTTCACCAGTGCGCGCTGCGCATGAGCTGCCGCCAGCTCGCGCGCGCCGCTGCCTTCCTGTGCCGCGACGGCGCGCACCCGATCCCCGGCGAGCCCGAGGTCACGGGCGAGCGGCAGACGCGCCGCATCAATTCGCTCATGCTCACCTGCGGCACCTACGACGCGGCCGGCGACGTGGCCTTTTCGATCGGCCTGCCCTGCAAGAGCGGCGTGGGCGGCGGCATCGTCGCGGTGGTGCCCGACCAGCTCACGCTGTGCGTGTGGTCGCCGGCGCTCGATGCCACCGGCAATTCGCTGCTGGGCATGAAGGCGCTGGAGATGTTCGTGGCACGCACCGGCCTGTCGGTGTTCTGACCCCCGCTCAGGCCGCGACGGCCACCGGCGCCACAGGCAGGCAGCCCATGCCGTCGAGCGCGGCCTCCACCGCTTCCTCGAGCGGCGTGTGCGGCTCGCGGCCCAGGAAGGCCACCAGCTTCGCGTTGTCCATGCCCACGGGCGTGCGCCACAGGTAGCGCATCTCGCGCAGCTCGCGAAAAGTGACGACGAAGGGCGAGGCCAGCGCCAGCAGCCACCAGGGAAAGGCCGACACGCGCACCTGGGCGCCGGTGCGCCGGGCCACCACCTTGCGGATCGCGTCGCTCATGCGTGTGCCGTCGGCGTCCCAGTGGCCGGCCATGTGAAAGCGCGCGAAGGGCGCGAGCCGGTCGCGCCGCGCCAGCAGCTCGACCATGGTGCGGGCCACGTCCGGCAGGTACGACCACTGGTGGCCCACACCGGGGTCGCCGGGGCGGCTGACGGCCCGGACGGGCTGGCCCGCCTTCACCAGCCCCTGCGAGAACCAGTTGTTGCCGGCCTTCGGGCCGAAGAAGTCGCCGGCGCGCACGATCAGCACGCGCGCGCCCTCGCGGCTGGCTTGTTCGAGGCGCCTTTCCATCTCGACACGGATCGCGCCCTTGGCGGTGAGCGGACGCTGCGGCGAGTCTTCGGCCAGCAGCTGGAAGGCATCGGGGCCGAAGTTGTAGACCGTGCCGGGCAGCACGACGGTCGCGCCCTCGGCCTTCGCGGCGGCCAGGGTGCTGTCGAGCATCGGCAGCACCAGCTCCGACCAGCCGCGGTAGCCCGGTGGATTGACGGCATGCACGATGACCGCGCAACCCTTCGCGGCCCGCCGCACGGCCTGCGCGTCCATCGCGTCGCCGGCCAGCCAGGTGATGCCCTCGCGCTTTCCTTCGACCGCGCCGCGCTTCAGGGCGCGCACCTCCCAGCCCGCATCGCACAGCTGGCGGGCCACCTCGCCGCCGATGCCGCCCGTGGCGCCGAGCACCAGAACCGTGTTGTCGTTGCGTGCCATGAAATGCTCCTGAACAGTGATCGATGGACGAATTCTGGGCAGGATGGGGTTCGAATGGAATTGCCGAACATGCACCACCGACCATACATTTCCGTATGACCTGGAACATCAGCTGGGAGCTGTACCGCTCCTTCCTCGGCGTGCTGCGCGAAGGCTCGCTCTCAGGTGCGGCGCGCGCACTCGGCATCACGCAACCCACCGTCGGTCGCCACGTGGCGGCGCTCGAAGAGGCGCTCGGCGTGGTGCTCTTCACCCGCTCGCAGGTGGGCCTGCTGCCCACCGAGGTGGCGCTGGCGCTGCGCACGCACGCCGAGGCCATGGAAAGCACCGCCGCCTCGCTGCAGCGCGCGGCCAGCAGCCAGGGCGACGGCGTGCGCGGCGTGGTGCGGGTGTCGGTCAGCGAGGTGGTCGCGGTGGAGGTGCTGCCGCCCGTCGTGGCGCGGCTGCGCGAGGCGCACCCGGCGCTGAAGGTCGAACTGGTGTCGACCAACCGCGTACAAGACCTGCTGCGCCGCGAGGCCGACATCGCCGTGCGCATGGTGCGGCCCCGACAGGCGCAGCTGGTGGCGCGCCGCATCGGGAACATCGAGCTGGGCTTCCACGCGCATACCAGCTACCTCGCGCGCCACGGCACGCCGCGCACACCCGACGACCTGGCGGCGCACGCGCTCATCGGCTACGACCAGCCCTCGGCCTTCGTGCGCGAGGCGATCAAGTCGTTCAAGTCGGTCACGGGCTTCACGCGCGACGCCTTTGCGCTGCGCACCGACAGCGACCTCGCGCAGCTGGCCCTCATCCGTGCGGGCGCGGGCATCGGCGTGTGCCAGGTGGGCCTGGCCAAGCGCGACGCCGCGCTGGTGCGCCTGCTGCCGCGCGCGCTCTCGCTGAAGCTCGACACCTGGGTCACGATGCACGAGGACCTGCGCCACAGCCCGCGCTGCCGCGTGGCCTTCGATGCGCTGGTCGAGGGCTTGCAACAGTACGTTGGCACGGCGGCGGCCCCCGCGCCCCGGGCGACAATGCCCCGCGCAAGACCCAACGCTTCTCCCTGAATGACGACGACGACCGATTCCCCCGACCACCTCCCCCTGCAGGAACCCCGCCTCTGGCGCGACGACCTCTGGACCGCCCGCATCATCAAGAACGAGGAAGACGACGGCTGGGCCGTCGAGATGACCCGCCACGGCGACCCCGAGCCCGCGCTCGTCGGCCCCTGGACCATGGGCCGCGACAAGAAGAACCCCAAGCCGCTGGACACCCCCGCCTTCCACACGCTGGTGAAGACCGCCGCCGAGGTGATCCGCCGCCACGAGCAGCAGCTGCACGCCACGCTCAACAAGAGCGTGACGGTCACCGCGCGCAACGACCAGCGCATTCGCGTGGCGCTGTCGATCGTGCCCGACGAAGACAACCCCTCGGCCACGCTCACGGCGTATGACGATGCCGACGATTCGGAACTGGCGAGCGTGAACGTGTCGCCCGCGTTCCGGCTCACGACCTCGAGCGCCACCGCGTGGATCGAGTCGGACTACGCACGCCCGCGCAGCTGATGTGTTCAGGCGCTGCGCGCGAATAGCACACGCGCCGCACTTTCGCCAATTAGCGAAAGAGCGTATGTTCACGCCGGGGTGAGTTGAGAAGAATCCGCCCCAACGAGCAATCGTTCCCAGTCATACGACGCCCGCTGCCAGTGCTGCCAGCGAGGTGTCGGGCAATTAAGCCCGAATCGGTTTCACCACCGGTTCGGGCTTTTTTGTTTTTTCGGTCGCAACAACGCCTTTTCAAAACGGATGCGCGTCATCCGGTGGCGCAGCTTTGCCCGAAGAAAACGCACTGGCAGCACAGCGCTCGTTTGCAGGGGCCGCGCGGCGGGAGGAGACACCCACCACGCGGTTCCGAAGGTCGGATGTTCCTGATGACTCGCACAAAACCAAAGCAAAGGAATTTGACATGACGAACGCTTTCAACCGCCGCCAGATCGTGAAGACCGGCGGCTCGATGATCGTGCTGGGCGCCGCCTCCGGCGTGGCCGGCCTGGCCCGCGCGCAGGACGGCGCCACCGTGAAGCTCGGCCTGCTGCATTCGCTCTCGGGCACCATCGCCATCGCCGAGGCCTCGCTGGTCGATGCCGAAAAACTGGCCATCGAGGAGATCAACGCCGCCGGCGGCGTGATGGGCAAGAAGATCGAGGCCGTGGTCGAAGACGGCGCGAGCGAGAACTCGGTGTTCGCCGAGAAGGCCCGCAAGCTGCTGGAGCGCGACAAGGTGGCGGCCATCATCGGCTGCTACACCTCGGCCTCGCGCAAGGCGCTGCTGCCGGTGCTCAACCAGGCCAAGGGCCTGCTGTTCTACCCGACCTACTACGAAGGCCAGGAGCAGGACAAGCGCGTGTTCTACCCCTCGCAGGAAGCCACGCAGTCGGTGATCGCGGCGGTGGAATGGATGGCGCGCGAGAAGGGCAAGAACTTCTTCCTCGTCGGCTCCGACTACATCTACCCGCGCACCTGCAACAAGATCGCCAAGCCCGCTATCGCGAAGGCCGGCGGCAAGGTGCTCGGCGAGGAATACGCGCCGCTGGGCCACACCGAGTTCTCGTCGATCATCAACAAGATCAAGGCCGCCAAGCCCGACTGCATCTACAGCACGGTGGTGGGCGGCTCCAACGTGGCCTTCTACAAGCAGCTGCGCGCGGCGGGCCTGGACGGTGCCAAGCAGGTGCTGCTGTCGACCGTGGTGTCCGAGAACGAGATCGACGGCATCGGCCGCGACAACGCCGCCGGCTACTACGCCTGCATGGGCTACTTCCAGAGCATCAAGTCGCCGGCCAACGAGAAGTTCGTGAAGGCCTTCAAGGCGAAGTACGGGCAGGACCGCGTGATCGGCGACCCGATGGAGGTGGCCTACAACAGCGTCTACCTGTGGAAGCTGGCGGTGGAAAAGGCCAAGTCCTTCGACGTCGACAAGGTCACGGCCGCCGCCGCGGGCGTGGAGATCGAGGCGCCCGAGGGCACGGTGCGCGTGCACGCCACCAACCACCACGTGTGGAAGAAGGTGCGCGTGGGCCGCGCGCGGCCCGACGGGCAGTTCGACATCGTGTGGGAATCGCCGCAGCTGGTCGAGCCCAACCCCTTCCCGAAGGTCTGAACGCGATGAACTTCGACATCGCGGTGATGCAGGTGTTCAACGGCGTGAGCCTGTTCACCATCCTGCTGCTCATGGCCATCGGGCTGGCCATCGTGTTCGGCCTGATGGGCGTCATCAACATGGCGCACGGCGAGCTGATGGCGCTGGGCGCCTACATGACCTACCTGGCGGCGCGCTTCTTCGCGCACTACGCGCCGGGCTTCATGGACCTGTACCTGTTCGCCGCGATCCCGTTCGCGTTCGCCGTGACCTTCGCGTTCGGCTATGTGCTGGAGCGGGGCTTCATCCGCTTCTTCTACGACCGCCCGCTGGACACCCTGCTGGCCACCTGGGGCCTGAGCCTCATGCTGCAGCAGGCCTACCGCTCGATCTTCGGCGCGCAGGAAGTGAGCGTGCCGCTGGCCTCGTGGCTGGCGGGGGCGTGGGAGCCGACGGCGGGCATCCAGCTGCCGCTGAACCGCATCTTCATCGTCGGGCTCACGGCCCTGGTGGCGGTCGGCGTGTACCTGCTGCTGTACCGCACGCCCTGGGGGCTGAAGGTGCGCGCGGTGACGCAGAACCGCGCCATCGCCGGCGCGGTGGGCATCGACACGCACCGCGTCGACGCGATGACCTTCGCGCTGGGCTCGGGCCTGGCGGGCATCGCGGGCGCGGTGTTCACCATGATCGGCTCGACCAACCCCGGCACGGGCCAGCTGTACATCGTCGACTCGTTCATCGTGGTGGTGTTCGGCGGCGTGCAGAGCCTCATCGGCACCGCGCTCTCGGGCTTTGCCATCGCGCAGTCGCAGACCTGGCTCGAGTACCTCATGAGCGGCTCGATGGCCAAGGCCACGATCCTGCTGCTGGTGATCGCGGTGCTGTACTTCCGGCCCAACGGCCTGTTCGCCACGCGGTCGAGGAGCTGAGGCATGCACGGTCTTTCTCCTCAACGCAAGCGCGACATCGGCGCGCTGCTCGCGGTGCTGGTGCTGCTGGCGGTGGTGCTGCCGCTCTCGCTCGACCCGTTCCGCCTGAACCTCGTGAGCAAGTACCTGGCCTTCGCGTTCGTCGCGGTGGGCGTGGTGCTCACCTGGGGCTACGGCGGCGTGCTGAGCCTGGGCCAGGGCATGTTCTTCGGCCTGGGCGGCTACATGATGGCGATGTTCCTCAAGCTCGAAGCCTCGGCGCCCGAGCTGCCGGACTTCATGGTGTGGAGCAGCGTCGAGCAGCTGCCCGCGTGGTGGCAGCCCTTCCACTCGCTGGGCTGGACGGTGACGGGCATCCTCGTCGTGCCCGCCGTGCTGGCCTACGTGTTCTCGTACGCGATCTTCAAGCGGCGCGTGAGCGGCGTGTACTTCGCGATCGTCACGCTGTCGCTGGCGCTCACGCTCACGGTGGTGGTGGTCGGCCAGCAGGGCGACACCGGCGGTGCCAACGGCATCACCGATTTCCGCACGCTGCTGGGTTGGGACATCGCGGGCGATGAAGCCAAGCGCACGATGTACTTCGTCGAGGTGGCGGCCATTGCGCTCGTGATGATGGTGTCGCTCGCCATCGTGCGCAGCCGCTTCGGCAAGCTGCTGATCGCCATCCGCGACAAGGAAGACCGTGTGCGCTTCAGCGGCTACAACACGGCGCACATGAAGGCCTTCGTGTTCGCGGTGGCCGCCGTCTTGTCAGCCATCGGCGGTGCGTTCTACAGCCTGCAGGTGGGGCTGATCGCGCCGGGCGTGATCGGCGTCGTGGCCTCGGTCGAGATGGTGATCTACGCAGCGGTCGGCGGGCGGCTGTCGATCCCGGGCGCGGTGATCGGCGCGCTGCTCATCGGCTTCCTCAAGTCGTACCTGTCGGAGACCTTCCCCGAAGGCTGGCTGTACGTGCTGGGCGCGGTGTTCATCCTCGTGGTGTGGGCCATGCCGAACGGGCTCGCGGGCCTGGGCGAGAAGCTGCTGCGCCGCCGCAGCGCGGAGGCAACGCCATGAATGCCACGATGACGATGCCCAACGGCGGCCTGCCGCAAGCGGCCGCGGCGTTCTCGCACTCGAACGAGCAGATCCTTCGCGTGGAGGACCTCACCGTCTCCTTCGACGGCTTCAAGGCCGTGGACGGCCTGAGCCTCTCGGTGGAGCGCAACGAGCTGCGCGTGATCATCGGCCCGAACGGCGCGGGCAAGACCACGCTGCTGGACATGATCTGCGGCAAGACGAAGCCGAGCGCCGGCCGCGTGCTCTTCAACGGCCAGGACCTCGGGCGGCTGAACGAGTACGAGATCGTGCGCGCCGGCGTGGGCCGCAAGTTCCAGACGCCCTCGGTCTACGAAGACCTCACGGTGCTGGAGAACTTCGAGATCTCGCTGCCTCGCATGCACGGCCTGCTGCAGTCGCTGACCTTCCGCCGCACGCCGGCCGTGCGTGCGCGCATCGACGCGATGGCCGAGCAGGTCTTCCTGGCCGATCGCCTGGGCCACCGCGCCGGGCAGCTCAGCCACGGGCAAAAGCAGTGGCTCGAGATCGGGATGCTACTGATGCAGGAGCCCGAGTTGCTGCTGCTCGACGAACCCGTGGCCGGCATGAGCCCACGCGAGCGCGAGCAGACGGGCGACCTGCTGCGGCGCATCTCGGCCGGCAAGTCGGTGGTCGTGATCGAGCACGACATGGACTTCGTCAAGCGCATCGCGCACCGCGTCACGGTGCTGCACCAGGGCAAGTTGCTGAGCGAAGGCACGGCCGCCGAAGTGCAGGCCGACCCGCGCGTGATCGACGTGTACCTCGGCCATTGAGAAGAAGGAGAAACCCAGATGCTTGAAGTCTCCGATCTCAACGTGGCATATGGCGAATCGCACGTCATCCGCGATGTGTCGCTGCGCGTCGCGCCCGACGAGGCGGTCGCCATCATGGGCCGCAACGGCATGGGCAAGACCACCTTGCTGAAGTCGCTCATCGGCCTCTTGCCCGCGCGCGGTGGCCACATCCGCCTGGGCGGCACCGAGCTCACGACGCTGCCCAGCTACCAGCGCGTGGCGCAGGGCCTGGCCTTCGTGCCGCAGGGGCGCATGGTGTTCCCGTTCCTCACGGTGGAGCAGAACATCCTGTCGGGCGCCGCCAGGTCGGGCCACCGCACGGTGCCCGAGTACCTCTACACCTTCTTCCCCGTGCTCAAGAACATGAAGCAGCGCAAGGCCGGCAACCTCTCGGGCGGCCAGCAGCAGATGCTGGCGATTGCGCGCGCGCTCATCTCGGAGCCGAAGGTGCTGATCCTCGACGAACCCACCGAGGGCATCCAGCCTTCGATCATCAAGGAGATCGCGCAGACGCTGAACGTGCTGCGCGCCGAGCGCGGCTTCGCCGTCGTGGTGTCGGAGCAGGTGCTGAGCTTCGCGCTCGACCTGGCCGACCGCTTTCTCGTCATCGACCGCGGCCGCATCGTGCACGACGAAGCGCGCGCCACGCTCGACCAGGACAAGGTCAGGTCTTTCCTGACCGTGTGAGCCCTTCCTCTTTTTCTTCAACCACCCCTTCAGGAGCAGCGTCATGAGACATGGTGATATTTCGAGCAGCAACGATTGCGTCGGCGTCGCGGTCGTCAACTACAAGATGCCCCGCCTGCACACCAAGGCCGAGGTGCTGGACAACGCACGCAAGATCGGCGAGATGCTGGTTGGCATGAAGAAAGGCCTGCCGGGCATGGACCTGGTGATCTTTCCCGAGTACTCCACGCACGGGATCATGTACGACGCCAAGGAGATGTACGACACCGCGTCGGCCATCCCCGGCGAGGAGACCGCGATCTTCGCGGACGCCTGCCGGCGCGCCAACGTGTGGGGCGTGTTCTCGCTCACCGGCGAGCGCCACGAGGAGCATCCGAACAAGGCGCCCTACAACACGCTGATCCTCATGAACAACCAGGGCGAGATCGTCCAGAAGTACCGCAAGATCATGCCGTGGGTGCCCATCGAGGGCTGGTACCCGGGCGACTGCACCTACGTGAGCGAAGGCCCCAAGGGCATGAAGATGAGCCTGATCATCTGCGACGACGGCAACTACCCCGAGATCTGGCGCGACTGCGCGATGCGCGGGGCCGAGCTCATCATCCGCTGCCAGGGCTACATGTACCCGGCCAAGGAGCAGCAGATCATGGTCTCCAAGGCCATGGCCTTCATGAACAACACCTACGTGGCCGTGGCCAACGCGGCCGGCTTCGACGGCGTGTACTCGTACTTCGGCCACTCCGCGCTCATCGGCTTCGACGGCCGCACGCTCGGCGAATGCGGCGAGGAAGAGATGGGCATCAACTACGCCGAGCTGTCGATGGGCCTGATCCGCGACGCGCGCAAGAACGGCCAGTCGCAGAACCACCTGTTCAAGCTGGTGCACCGCGGCTACACCGGCACCATCAACTCGGGCGACGGCGACAAAGGCGTGGCGGCCTGCCCCTACAACTTCTACACGCAGTGGATCAACGACCCCGAGGGCACGCGCGAGAGGGTGGAGTCGTTCACGCGCAGCACGGTCGGCACGCCCGAGTGCCCGATCGAGGGCATTCCGAACGAACCGGCCAAGCACCGCTGAAGCACCGCCCCATGGACCACGACATCTTCGAACTCGGCGATGTCGCGCTGCAGCGGGGGGCCACCCTGCGCGGCGCGAAGCTCGCCTACAAGACCTACGGCACGCTCAACGCCGACAAGAGCAACGCCATCGTCTACCCGACCTGGTACTCGGGCCAGCACTACGACAACGAATGGCTGATCGGCCCGGGCATGGCGCTGGACCCCGAGAAGTACTTCATCATCGTGCCGAACATGCTGGGCAACGGCCTCTCTTCGTCGCCGAGCAACACGCCCGAGCCGTACAACCTGTCGCGCTTTCCGGACATCACGCTCTACGACAACGTCACGCTGCAGCACCGGCTGGTGACAGAGAAATTCGGCATCGAACGCATCGCACTGGTGGTCGGCTGGTCGATGGGCGCGCAGCAGACCAACCAGTGGGGCTGCCTGTACCCCGACATGGTGAAGCGCATCGCGCCCTTCTGCGGCTCGGCGAAGACAGCACCGCACAACATCGTGTTCCTCGAAGGCGTGAAGGCCGCGCTCACGGCCGACGTGGCATGGAACGGCGGCTGGTACACCACGCAGCCGAGCAAGGGCCTGCGCGCGGTGGGCCGCGTGTACGCGGGCTGGGGTTTGTCGCAGCCCTTCTACATGCAGCAGCTGTGGCGTGAGCTGGGCTTCAGCTCGCTCGAAGACTTCCTGGTCGGCTACTGGGAAGGCTTCTTTTTGCAGAAGGACGCGAACAACCTGCTCGCGATGCTGTGGTCGTGGCAGCACGGCGACATCAGCGACAACCCGGTGTTCAAGGGCGACATCAAGAAAGCACTGGGCGCCATCCAGGCGCGCGCGCTCGTGATGCCGGCCGAGCGCGACCTGTACTTTCCCGTGGCCGACAACGAATGGGAGGTGTCGCACATGCCGAACGCCGAGTGCCGCCCGATCCCGGGCGTGTGGGGCCACTTTGCCGGCGGCGGCAGCAGCCCGGTCGACACCCGCTTCATCGACAACGCCCTCAAGGAACTGCTCGCCACGCCATGAACGCCCCCGTCCACGATCCGCTCGCCAGCTACCGCATCGAGACCGAGCCCTTCTACCGACCCGCTGGAAACGAAGTGGCGCTCTATGAACACGCCTATCGCCACCGCATGCCGCTGATCCTGAAAGGGCCGACCGGTTGCGGCAAGACGCGCTTCGTGGAGCACATGGCGTGGTCGCTCGGGCGGCCGCTGGTCACGCTCGCGTGCAACGAGGACATGACGGCGTCGGACCTCGTGGGGCGCTACCTGCTCGACGCGAACGGCACGGCCTGGCACGACGGGCCGCTGACGCTCGCGGTGCGCCATGGCGGCATCTGCTACCTCGACGAGGTGGTGGAGGCGCGGCAGGACACCACCGTGGTGATCCACCCGCTGACCGACGCGCGCCGCATCCTGCCGCTGGACAAGAAGGGCGAGCTGGTGCACGCGCACCCCGACTTCCAGCTGGTGGTGTCGTACAACCCCGGCTACCAGAGCAGCGCCAAGGACATGAAGCCCTCGACGCGCCAGCGCTTCGCCGCGCTGGAGTTCGACTACCCCGACGGCGCGCTCGAAGCGGAGATCGTCGCGCACGAGGCCGGCGTCGGCATCGAGCTCGCCACGAAGCTGGTGGCCATTGCGCACTGCTCGCGCGAGCTCAAGCACCGCGGGCTCGACGAGGGTGTGTCGACGCGCATGCTGATCTACGCGGGCGTGCTGATCCGCGACGGCGTGTCGCCGCGCGACAGCTGCGACATGACGATGACGCGCGCCCTCACCGACGACCCCGACATGGCGAGCGCGCTGCAGGGCTTTGTCGAGGCGCAGTTCGGATGAACGACGGGCACGGCGCCCTCTCGCTGCTGGCGCGCGGGCTGGCCGGCGTCGATGTCGACGTGCAGCCGCTGGCCGGCGCGCGTGCGGTCCTCGCGGGGCGCCGGCTGCTGCTGCCCGAGGGCGATGAGGCCGTCCGCCTGCACCGCGCGATGGTCGCGCATGCGGTCGCGCACCTGCGCCACTCGACGCCCGCGCGGCCGGCGCGCACGCTCAAGCCGATGGGCATCGCGGTGGTCTCGGCCCTGGAAGATGCGCGCGTCGAGCGGCTGCTGTGCCGCGACTTTCCCGGCCTGCACGGCTGGTTCACCGCCGCGCTGCCGCCCGCGCCCGATCCGCTCGACCTGCGCTTTGCCGCGCTGGTCGCGCGCATGGACCGCGTGCTGCTGCTCACCGAGGCACAGGACGACAACCACTGGGTGAACAAGGCGCGCCGCCTGTTCGACGAGACCGTCGCGCGCGCGGGGCTGGAGGACTACGACGCCTTCCGTGCCGTCGCCTCGATCCTCGCCAACGACCTGGGCCAGATGCGCGTGCGCTTCGAGCCGCAGGACTACGCCGTGCCCGCGCCCTGGCGCGACGACAACAGCTACCTGTGGGATTTCGGCGAGGCCGAGACGCCGCCCGACGACGCCATCGCGCTGCAGCAGACGGGCGTGCGGCTACCGCCACCTTCGTCCGATGCACCGAACGAAGGCAGCGAAGCCCCGCCCGAAGGCATCGCCGACATGGAACTCGGCCGCTTCACCTACCCCGAATGGGACCGCACGCAGGAGCGCCTGCGCCCCGAATGGTGCACGGTGATCGAGAAGCTGCCCGCGTGGCAGGGCCTGGGTGCGGCGGGCACTCCAACAGCGGCGGGCAACGAGCGCATCGTGCCGCTCGCCCTGCCCCGCGCACGCCACCTCGACCGCACGCACCGCCTGCGCCGGCAGTGGGAAGGCGACGACATCGATCTCAACGCGGCCATCGAGGTGCTGGTCGATCGCCGCCTGCGCCTGCGGCCCGATGCGCGGCTGTTCATGCGCCCCGGCAAGGGACCGCGCCCCTCGAGCGTGCTGGTGCTGCTCGACCTGTCGGAGTCGGCCAACGACGCGGGCCACGGCGATGGCGCCGTGTCGCTGCTCGACCTGGAGAAGCAGGCTGCGCTGCTGCTCGCCGCCTCGAACGCGCGCGGCATCGACCGGCTCGCCATCCACGGCTTCTCGTCGAACACGCGCGCCGAGGTGTACTACTACCGCCTGCTCGAGTTCGGCCAACCGCTGGCTGCGCCCTCGCGCGCGATGATCGGCGCGGTGCGCGGGCGCTACTCGACGCGCATGGGCGCCGCGCTGCGCCATGCGGCCTCGCACCTGCAGGCCGAGCCGGCCGGGCCGCGCGCGATCCTGCTGGTGACCGACGGCGCGCCTTCGGACATCGACGTGCACGACCCGAAGTACCTGATCGAAGACGCCCGCCAGGCCGTGGCCGAAGCGCGCGACGCCGGCGTGCGCAGCGCCTGCATCGCGGTGGACGGCGCGGCCGACGCGTACGTGCGGCGCATCTTCGGCTGGCGCAACTATTGCATCGCCGACGACGCGCGCAGCCTGCCCGCGCGGCTGGCCCGCATGAGCACGCGGCTGGCCGCCGCCCATTGACCGACCGAATGAAGAAAGCCAGGGAGGAGCACACAATGAGGGCCCACACATCCAGGAGACACCCCAGTGGCTGACAGGGACCCTCTTCGCGTCGGCATTCTGTATTCCGAGACCGGCGTCACCTCGACCATCGGCCTGTCGCAGCTGCAGGGCGCGCTGCTGGCCATCGAGGAGATCAACGCGGCCGGCGGCGTCGACGGCCGCGAACTCGTGGCCGTGCGCTACGACCCGCAATCGAACCCCGTGCGCTACGCCCAGCTGGCCGAGCGGCTGATCGTGCAGGACCGCGTCAACGTTCTCTTCGGCTGCTACATGTCGAGCAGCCGCAAGGCCGTGATCCCGGTGATCGAGAAGTGGAACAAGCTGCTGTTCTACCCCACGCTGTACGAAGGCTTCGAGTACTCGGGCAACGTGATCTACACCGGCGCGGCGCCCAACCAGAACAGCGTGCAGCTGGCCGAGTTCATGACCACGAACTTCGGCGCGCGCGTGTACCTGATCGGCTCCGACTACATCTACCCCTACGAGTCGAACCGCATCATGGGCGAGCTGGTGATGCAGCGCCCCGGCAGCGAAAAACTCGGCGAGCGCTACGTGGCACTCGACGCCACCGAGAAGGACTACCGCGCGATCATGGACGACATCCGCGACAAGCGGCCCGACTTCATCTTCTCGACGGTGGTGGGCGATTCCACCGCCAGCCTGTACCGCGCCTATGCCGAGGCCGGCTTCGACCCGAAGACGATGCCCATCTCGAGCCTCACGACCTCGGAGGCCGAGATTTCGCAGATGGGCCCCGGCGTGGCCACGGGCCATTTCACGGCGGCGCCGTATTTCCAGTCGATCGATTCGCCCGCCAACCAGCGCTGCCTGGCGCGGCTGCGCGCTCGCTTCGGCGACGGCTGCGTGCCCAACCTGTGCTGGGAGGCGTCGTACTTCCAGATGCACATCTTCGCCAACGCCTTCCGGCAGGCGGGCACCGATGGCATCGCGGAGATCCTGCCGCACATCCTGGGCAGCGAGTTCGATGCACCGCAGGGCCGCGTGAAGATCGATCCGACCAACCACCACACCTGCCTGTACCCGCGCATCGGCCGCGTCGACGCGCACGGGCAGTTCACCATCGTGCGCCAGGCGACGCGCCCGGTGTACCCGGACCCGTACCTCGTCACCCACTCGCTGGGCGACTGGACGGCGCGGCTCGATGCGCTGGAGCTCTAGGATGAGGTCGCGCTGCTTTCTTCCCGTTGCCGGCGAGGCTTCAAGGCGCGTCCCGCGAAAGACCTGACCGTGGACAGCACAGCCCCCAAGCGACACACCCTGCGGGTGACGCCACCGCAGCTCAAGGAGCTGCGGCTGCTGAAGATCGCGGTGATCCACCCCGACGACGCAGACGGCCGGCAGCTCACCCAGCAACTGCAGCGCATCGGCTGCCAGGTGCAGGCCTTCTGGCCGCCCGTGCAGCACCTGCCCGAGGGCATCGACGTGGCCTTCATGGCCGTGCAGCCCGACTTCATCAATCTGCGCTTCGAATGGACCCAGAGCGAGGACGCCCCTGCCGTCATCGCCGTCGTGACCTACGAGAACCCGACCATCGTCGAGGCCGTGCTCGAGATCCGCGCCAAGGCCGTGCTGCCGTCGCCGGTGCGCTCGTTCGGCCTGCTGTCGGCGCTGGTGGTCGCGCGCGAAGCGCACAAGGAAAGCCGCTCGCTCGCGCGGCGCCTGCGCAAGACCGAAGCCAAGCTGCTCGGCGTGCGCCAGCTGGCCGAGGCCAAGAGCATCCTCATGAAGACGCACGACGTGTCCGAAGGCCAGGCCCACGACCTGATCCGCGAACAGGCCATGAGCAAGCGCACCACCATGGAAGACATCGCCGCGGCCATCGTCAACGCCAACGAGATCCTCTCGCTGGGCACCCGCAGTAACAAGCCCGGGCCAGGCTGACCGTACTCAGAGCTGGCGGAACGCCGTCAGCACCTTCAGCACGCTCTGCGTGGCGCCGTCGAGCGTGGCGTGCGGGCGGTGCGCGATGCCCAGGCGGCGCGTGAGCTTCGGCGTGACCGGCACGATCTGCATGCGCTCGTTGAGCGCCGCGTCGGTGGTCTGCTGCAGCGGCAACAGCGCCGCGCCATAGCCCGCCGCCACCAGGCTGCGGATCGCCGCGTCGTAGTTGAGCTCGATGCGCGCGCGCGGCGCAAAGCCGGCCGCGGCAAACCACTCCATCGACAGCCGGTACATGTGCGTGGTCGCGTCGTTGAAGATCAGCGGCTGCGTCGCCAGCCAGGCCGGCGTGGCGCGCTTGGGCGCCTTCCAGCGCGGCGGCACGAAGGCCATCATGGGCTGCGTGCGCCACGGCGTGACCACCAGCTCGCGCTGCGGCGGCTGCGGCATCGCCACCAGGCCGATGTCGAGCGTGCCCGCCGCCAGCCGCGCCATCGCCTCGGCCGAGCCGAGGATGCTCACCTCGACGTCGATGCCCGCATGGCCCACGCCCAGCGCCTCGAGCACCTGCGGCAGCAGGTCGACCACCACGCCGGTGGAGGTGCCCAGCCGCACGCGGCCCGTGCGGCCCTCGGCCTGGCGCTTGACGGCCTCGACCGCCTCGTCGGTGTCGCGCAGCAGCTTGCGCCCGCGCTCGACCAGCGCCGCGCCGGCCGCGGTGGGCGTGACGCGGCGGTTGCCGCGCACCACCAGCTGCGCGCCCAGGCGCGATTCGAGCTCGCTGATGTGCAGGCTCACGGTGGGCTGCGCCAGGTGCAGCGCCTGCGCCGCCGCCGAGAAGGTGCCCAGGTCGGCGATGGCGATGAGGGTGCGCAGTTGGTCGAGGTTGAGCTGTCGCATCAGGAATGCTGATTGAAGGTGTCAGAAATCTCAACTTCCACAATAGCACGCGCCGCCGGAAGATGAGCGCTCCCCTACCAGGAGCCCACCGTGACCGCGCCGAAGCCACCGTCTTTTCATCAACGCCTGCTGCACGCCCTGCACGACTGGCGCCGCCGCGCCGTGACACGCCGCCGCGCCCGCGACGACGTGCTGCTGCTGGCCGGCATGAGCGACCACGACCTGCGCGACCTGGGCATCGGCCGCAGCGAAGTGCCCGAGCTGGTCGACCGCAGCCGCTACTGACCCGCTGGACCTCGCCTGCGGTTTCTTCAGGAAGCCGCGGGCAATTTGAGGTTCAATCCGGGGCGTGCCCTCCACCGCCTCCCCCGCCCTTCTTTCCATCGAACTCACCTCGCCGCAGTCCGTCGACGGACGGCGCGCGGCCTTCCAGTCGCTGTGGCTGCTGGTGCGCATGCAACACGCCCATGCCCACGGCGGCGGCAGCGGTGTCGTGCGGCTGGCCGACCTGCGCGGCGAGGTGTCCGACGCCAGCACGCTGCGCATGGTCGTGAGCCGCGCGTTCCGCGACTTCAAGGCCTGGGGCCTGGAGGTCGGCTGGGGCGAAGACCTGCAGCGCGAGCCGCGCTTTCTCAACGCCGAGCGGCGCAGCCAGGGGCCGTTCTGGCTGCCGTCCGCGCAGGCGAAGCGCCTGCGCCTGCTCGTGGACAACCGCCCGGCCACCGCCGCCGAGGTGGCGTCGTTCCTCGGCCTGCGTTCGCGCAAGGCGCAGGCCGCCGGCACGATCACGCCGCCCGACGCCGTGCACCTGCAGGACGCCGCCTTCTGGAAGCAGCTGGTCGCCTCGCAGCAGGCCGCGCGGCAGGGCCGGCTGATGTCGCCGGTGGCGGGCGGAACCGGCGGCAGCGCGCTCGAAGCCATCCGCCTGGCCGGCACGCTGGCTGCCAGCGACTTCCAGCGCGCGCTGGTCACGCTCAACGAGGCCATGCTGTGGCGCCGGCTCGGCGACAACGAGCAGGCGCGCCGGCGGCTGCAGGCGCTCAAGAAGCAGCGGCTCGCGCACCACGTGGCGGGCAACGACTACCTCGGCGCGATGGAGTGCATCGTCTCGGCCTGGTGCGCCTACACCGCGCGCGACCTGCCGCTGGCGCAGTCGCTGCTGGGCGGCATGGCGCAAGACCCGGCGCGCGCACTGGTGCTGCGCCACCACCCCGACGTGCGCTTCGAGTGGTGCAACCTGTGGGCGCTGGCCTGCCGTTCGCGCGCCCTCGCGCTGGCCGCCGACGACCGCCCGGCCGCGGCGGCGCTGGCCGAAGAGTCGCTGCAGCGCTTCGGCGAAGCGCTGGCCGCGGCCTTCGAGTCGCACTCCTTCGACGCCGCGCAGCACGTGGCGGCCAACATGGGCATGGCCGCGTGGCTGTTCGACCGCGTGGGCCTGGGCGACCTGCCGGCGCTCGCGCACGACGGCCACCGGGCCGACACCACGCGCCGCGCGGTGCAGTGGATCGCCTTCAGCGAATGGCTGTGCGGCCACACCGACGGCCAGGGCCGCTCGGCATGGAACGCGATCTACCTGATGCGCATCGCGCGCGGCCACTGCCGGCCCGACGCGCAACCCACGCTCGCGCAGTTCCGCGCGCAGAAGCCGCTCGACCCGGCCGCCATGTCGAAGCTCGCGGGCCCACTCGCCGACGCCTTCGACACCGCGAACTGGCCCGCGCGCTGGGTCGACGTGGCGCAGGCGCGGCTGGCCGACCACCAGGCCGGGCGACGCCGCTACCCCGGGCTTCAGCAAGGCAGCCTGCTGTTCGAGCACGCGTGGTACGCGGCGCATGCAGGCGACCTGAAGGCGGCCGAGCGCTCACTGGGCCTGCTGCGCGAGGTGCTGCCGCAGCTGGTGCCGAGCGACCGCGCCTACTTCACCGAGTCGTGGAACGATGCGTTGCCGGCCGAGCTGGTGCTCGAAGCCAAACCGCCAAGGAGGCCGTCGGCCCCTAGGAAGAAGGCGCGCTGAGCGCCTGCTGCACGCGCTCGCGCAGCACCGGCAGCACGTCGCGCTCGAACCACGGATGGTGCTGGAACCACGCGGTGTTGCGCGGCGACGGATGCGGCAGCGGGACGAAGCGCGGCGCGTAGTCCACAAAGGCTTCGACGGTTTCCGTCACGCCGCCGCGCGCGGTCTTTCCGAGGAGGTGGCGCTGCGCGTACTGGCCGATGAGCAAGGTCAGCGCGACGTGCGGCATCTGTGCCAGCAGGCGGTCGTGCCACAGCGGCGCGCATTCCTTGCGCGGCGGCAGGTCGCCGCTGGTGCCGCGTCCTGGGTAGCAGTAGCCCATGGGCACGATCGCGATGCGCGTCGCGTCGTAGAACAGCTCGCGGTCGATGCCGAGCCAGCGGCGCAGCTGGTCGCCGCTCTTGTCGTTCCACGGCACGCCGGTCTGGTGCACCGTGAGGCTGGGCGCCTGGCCGACGATCAGCAGCCGCGCGCTCGCGCTGGCCTGCACGATCGGGCGCGGCCCCAGCGGCAGATGCGCCTCGCATGCGCGGCAGGCGCGGATCTCGGCGAGCAGCGCATCCACGACGTTGGAGCTAGTCAGCGAACGGACGGAAGAAGGCGTTCAGCTCGGTGCCCGGCGTGGCATCGGCAAAGCCATCGAAGCGGCCCTCTTCGGCCAGCGTGCGCGCGGCACGGATGAAGCCGCCCCAGGCCGCGCGCGCCATGCCGCCGCCCACGCTGACGCGGCGCACGCCGAGCGCGGCGATGTCCGCCATCGTGAGCTCGCTGGTCGCGCCGACCAGCAGGTTGACCGGCTTGGGTGCGACGGCGGCCACCACGGCGGCGATCTGCTCGCGCGTCTTGATGCCGGGCGCGTAGAGGCAGTCGGCGCCGGCTTCGGCGTACGCACGCAGGCGCGCGATGGTGTCGTCCAGGTCGGGGCGGTTGGCAAAGAAGTTCTCGGCGCGGCCCACGAGCAGCGTGTCGCCGCCCGCGGCGTCGATGGCCCGGCGCGCGGCGCGCAGGCGCTCGACCGCGACGTCGATGGGGAACAGCGGATCGTCGGGGTTGCCCGTCGAGTCCTCGATCGACAGGCCCGCCACGCCGGTCTCGACCGCGAGGCGCACGCTCTCGGCCACGCCCTGCGCGTCGGCGGCGAAACCGTTCTCGAAATCGGCGTTCACCGGCAGGTCGGTGGCGGCCACGAGTTCACGCAGGTGCGCGAGGATCTGGTCGCGCGACATGGCGCCGTCGGCATGGCCGCGCGACCACGCGAAGCCCGAGCTGGTGGTGGCCAGCGCCTGGTAGCCCAGGCCTTCGAGGTAGCGCGCGCTGCCGGTGTCCCAGGGGTTGGGAATGACGAAGCAGCCTTGGGTGTGGAGCGCGCGAAAGTCTGCGCGCTTCTGCGCGATGGAGCGGGTCATGAGAGCCTCATCTTTCCTTCAGGGTTCAGGGAGGGGTGGCGGCCGCAAGTGCGGGCACCGGTGCAGCCGCGAGGATGTGTGCCGCGAGCACGGCGAACTGGTCGGTGCGGACCTCGCTGCGTCGCAGCCAGCCCTTGCTGTTGTCGACACGGTGCACCACGACGAGGTCGCGCTTGCGATCGACCATCATGAACTGGCCGCCGGCGCCCACGGCCAGGAGCAGCTGGTTGGGCCCGCGCTGCCAGAACGGGAAGCCCTTGAGCGGCACCCACCACAGATAGCCATAGCCGCTCCAGCCGGGTCCGACGGTCGTGTACGAGGTGGTGCTTTCAGTCACCCAGCCGGCCGGGACGATGCGCTTGTCGTGCCACATGCCGTCGCGCGCCATCAGCAGGCCGATGCGGGCCAGGTCGCGCGCCGACAGATGCATCACTTGGGCCGGGTGCTCGGAGCTGCGTTCGAGCCGGGACTCGGTGTCCTGCGGGTAGCGGAAATCCTGGAACTGCAGCGGTTCGGCCAGGTCGGTCTTCAGCGCCTCGAAGACGCTGCGTCCGGTGCGGCGTTCGAAGATGGTGCCCAGCACGTTGGCGTCCCAGTTGTTGTAGTACCAGAACTCGCCCGGCGCATGGCTGCCCCGGGCCGGTCGCTCGGCCTTGGCCTGGGCGGTCTCGTAGGCGGCCGGATGGTAGACACCCGAGCGCAGCTGCAGCAGCTGCCGCACGGTGGCCATGCGTTCGGTGTCGCTGAGCCCGTCCTTGTCGCTGATGCCGAGCTGGCCCAGCGTCTGGTCCAGGTCGATCTCGCCGCGGCCGACGTGAATGCCGTAGAGCACGCTCTGCACGCTCTTGCGCACCGAGGCCAGGTTCATCGGCTTGTCGATGTCGCCGTAGGCATGCACGAGCACGCCCTTGTCGAGCACGAGGTAGGCGTCGGACTTGATCGATGCGGCAAACGCGTCGGCCACCTTGAGCTTCGCTTCGGACCAGTGGCTCGGTTCAGCCGCGCTCGGGGTGGCCCACTGCGCGGCGGGGAACACGCCGGCCGCGGGCACGGCGTGCGCGGCGCACAGCAGCAGCACGGCAGACAGCGCGGTGCGCAACACGCCGGGCAAGAGACTGCGCGGAAGACCGGCCATGGGCATCTCGACTCCTGAAAGTCGTGCGCCTTGGAAACGACGTGGGAACCTGGGGGCTGCGGGGCCCGGCGCGACGAGCTTCGCATTCTGACGCAGCGACGCCAGCCTTGCTGCCTCAGCACTCCACCACGTTGACCGCAAGCCCCCCCAGCGAGGTCTCCTTGTACGTGGACTTCATGTCCTCGCCGGTCTGCTTCATGGTGCGGATCACGGCGTCGAGCGAGACGTAGTGGCTGCCGTCGCCGCGCAGCGCCATGCGCGAGGCGTTGATGGCCTTCACGGCGCCCATCGCGTTGCGCTCCACGCAGGGAATCTGCACCATGCCGCCGACCGGGTCGCAGGTCAGGCCCAGGTTGTGTTCCATGCCGATCTCGGCCGCGTTCTCGACCTGCGCGGGCGTAGCGCCGAGCACGGCGGCGAGCGCGCCGGCCGCCATCGAGCAGGCCACGCCGACCTCGCCCTGGCAGCCGACCTCGGCGCCCGAGATGGAGGCGTTGGTCTTGTAGAGCATGCCGATGGCCGCGGCGGTGAGCAGGAAGTCGACGATGCCCTCGTCGCTGGCCTGCGGCACGAAGCGCTGGTAGTAATGCATCACGGCGGGCACCACGCCGGCCGCGCCGTTGGTGGGCGCGGTGACGACACGGCCGCCGGCCGCGTTCTCTTCGTTCACCGCCATCGCGAAGGCATTGACCCAGTCCATGGCCGCGAGCGGATCGGCGGCGCCGGCCTGCGCCAGCAGCTCGCGGTGCAGCTCGGGCGCGCGGCGGCGCATGCGCAGCGGGCCGGGCAGCGCCTGCGCGGCCAGCGGGTTGTCGATGCCGAAGCCGCGCTGCACGCACTGCTGCATCACGCCCCAGATGCGCAGCAGGCCCGCGCGCACCTCGGCCTCGGGCCGCCACACGCATTCGTTGCGCAGCACCAGCGTGGCCACGGAGATGCCGTGCGCGCGGCACTGCGCCATGAGTTCGTCGCCGGTCGTGAAGGGATGCGGCACGGCCGCCGCCGCGGCGGCCGTTTGCGCCACCGCCTGCCCGCCCTCGACGACGAAGCCGCCGCCGACCGAGAAGTAGGTGCCTTCGGCGAGCACGGCGCCGTCGGCCGCGAAGGCGGTGAAGCGCATCGCGTTCGGGTGCTCGGGCAGCGACTCTTCGCCGCGAAAGGCGATGTCGCGCACGCGATCGAAGGCGATGGGCGTGGTGCCCAGCAGGCTCAGCTGGCCGCTGCGGCGCAGCGCCTCGAGGCGCGGCTGCACGGTCTCGGGTCGCACGGTGTCGGGCGCGTCGCCGAAGAGGCCCAGGATCACGCCCTGGTCGGTCGCGTGGCCGTGGCCGGTGGCGCCGAGCGAGCCGAACAGGTCGACGTGCAGGCGCACCACCTGCGCGAGCAAGCCGCGCCGTTCGAGCGATTGCGCGAACAGCAGCGCGGCGCGCATCGGGCCGACGGTGTGCGAACTGGACGGCCCGATGCCGATCTTGAAGATGTCGAAGGCGGAGAGCATCAGCGCATCATGCGACCGGAAGCTGCTGTTTGACCAGCGCCACCCAGTAGGCCGCACCGAGCGGCAGGATGTTGTCGTTGAAGTCGTAGTACGGGTTGTGCACGTTCGGGTCGTTCGGGCCCTCGCCCGCGCCGATGCCGATGTAGGCGCCGGGGCGCTTTTGCAGCATGAAGGCGAAGTCTTCCGAGCCCATGGCGGGCGGGATGTCGGTGTGCACCTGCTCGATGTCGACCAGGCTGGCCGCTGCCGCGATGGCCGCGTCGGTCTCGGCCGGTGTGTTGACCACGCCGGGGTAGCCGCGGCGGTACTCCAGCGCCACCTTGGCGCCGTGCGTGGCGGCCACGCCGTCGCAGATCTGCTGCATCGCCGCCTGGGTCTTGTCCTGAATGGCGGCGTCGAGCGTGCGCACGGTGCCGCGCAGCACCACGGTCTCGGGAATGACGTTCCAGGTGTCGCCGCCGTGGATCTGCGTGACGCTGACCACGGCCGCGTCGGTGGCGCCGGTGCGCCGGCTCACGATGGTCTGCAGCGCGTTGATGAGCTGGGCCGAGATCACCACCGAGTCGATGCCGGTCTCGGGCATGGCGCCGTGGGCGCCCTTGCCGGTGATGACGATCTCGAAGGTGTCGAGAAAGGCCGTCATGGTGCCCTTGCGGATCGCGAAGCGCCCGCGCGGCAGGCTCGGGAAGTTGTGCATGCCGTAGACGGCGTCGGCCGGGAACTGGTCGAACAGGCCTTCTTCCACCATCACGCGGCCGCCGCCTTCGTTTTCCTCGGCGGGCTGGAACACGAAGTGCACCGTGCCCTGGAAGGGCTTGTGGCGCGACAGGTGCTCGGCCGCGCCCAGCAGCATGGCCGTGTGGCCGTCGTGGCCGCAGGCGTGCATCTTGCCGGCGCATTTGGAGGCGTGCGCCTGCGTGCCGAGCTCCTGCATGTTGAGCGCGTCGAGGTCGGCGCGCAGCGCGATGCTGGGGCCCTCGCCGTTCTTCAGCGTGCCGACCACGCCGGTGCCGGCCAGGCCGCGGTGCACGGGCAGGCCCATGAGCATCAGCGCGTTGGCCACCACGTTGGCGGTGCGGTGTTCCTCGAAGGCGGTTTCGGGGTTGGCGTGGATGTCGCGGCGCCAGCTGAGCATGCGGGCACGGGTGTCTTCGGCAATCTCGGGGTCGCGGTACATGGCGTGTATCTCTCGTGGGATGAAATCAGTGGAAGAACTCGGCGATGAACGTGGCGCCGAGGAAGGTGCCGGCCGTCGCGGTGAGCGACACCACCACGATGCGCCAGCCGAGGCGGCGGAACACGGGCAGGTCCTTGGCGACCGAGAAGCCGGCCAGCGCCAGCACCGGCGTGGTGAAGGCCAGGAAGTTGAGCTTGGCGGTGATCGCGATCAGCGCGTCGGAGAAGGGGAACAGGCCCGGGATGCCGACCACGGTGGCCACCACCGAGAGCACCAGCACCATCGGCAGGCGCGGCACGAAGCGCTTGATGGCTTCGACGGCGCCGGCAATCGCCACCACGGCGAGCACGCCTTCGAGCGACACCAGCACCGGCACCTTGTAGGTCACGGCATTGCCGATGAGCACGCCGCCGCCCACCACCAGCCAGGCCAGCAGCGTGTCGCGCAGCGAGGTCGGCGCGGCGTGGGCCACGTCGGCGCTCGAGACGTTCGCGCCCGCGTCCACGGCGGCGCCTTGTTGTGCGCCATGCTTCGAGAAGCGGCCCAGCACCGGCTCCAGCTTGCCGTAGAGCCACGAGCACAGCGGCAGCGACAGGAACAGCGTGAAGTAGAAGCCGGCCACGGTGGTCAGCAGGTTCGACGCAGCGGCAATCGCCGTGAGCTGCGGCAGCATCTCGGGCGGGCTCTGCGCGGCGATGGCGCCCAGCGCCGCCGCCATCAGGCTGCCCGAGCCCACGCCGGCGCCCATGGCCAGCGAGCGCGGGTCGAAGATGTGCAGGCTGGCAATGAAGCCCGCCAGCACCGCGATGAACAGCGCGCCCAGCACAGTGCCGGTGATGTACTCGGCCAGCACGCCGCGGCCTTCGGGCGAGGCCATGCCGTACTTCTCGCCGATGATCACGAGGTTGCCCTCGCGGCCCACCGAGAAGGTGGCGCCCACGGCCTCGCGCTTGATGCCCAGCAGCAGCGCCAGCGGCAGGCCCAGCGCCAGGGTGCCCAGCGCATGGCCGAACTCCTGGAACAGCAGCGCCCAGCCGGCCTGCTTCACCTGCGGCAGCGCGGCGCCGACCGTGAGGCCCAGCTTCACCACGAACAGCAGCAGGCCCGCGTTGAGCAGGCCGCCGGCCAGCGACTGCTGCGCCGTGGCCACGCGCACCACGCCCGGCACGCGCCGGTCCGCGATGCCCCAGGCGGCGGCCATGAGCAGCGCCCACAGCATCGGCAGCAGCACCACCTTGCCGGGGCCGACGCTGAACTGCGTCGGGCCGATGAGTTCAGCCACGGCCACGAGGACCAGGGTGACGACGAGGAGCTTGAATTTGCCGGCGGCGGTGGACGGCGCGACGGCTGCAATCGTGGAGGCGGCGGAGGTCATGGGTGGGGCGGGATGGGGCGTTTTCGAGGGGTGCCGGCGAGTTTCGGGCGGCGAGCCTCTTGCATCAATGACCGCAAATAAGGATATTCGTTGCATTGAATGCAACACTCGGAGACGACCGCCATGGACGACAAGCTCGACACCCGCCGGGTGCGCTACTTCATGCAGGTGCTCGACAGCGGCTCGGTGCGCGGTGCGGCCGACGTGCTCGACATGGACCCGTCGGCCGTGAGCCGCGCCATCGGCATCCTGGAGACCGAGTGCGGCCTGCCGCTGCTGGAGCGCCACGGACGCGGCGTGGTGCCCACCGACGCGGGCCAGCTGCTGGCCGGCTACGTGCGAAGGCAGCAGGGGCAGAAGCAGCACCTGCTGGCGCAGATGGACAGCATCCGCAAGATCGAGAGCGGCCACATCGACATCGTGGCCGGCGAAGGCTATGTCGACTGGCTCATGCGGCACAGCCTGCGCATCTTCATGGCCAGCCACCCGAAGATCACGGTGAACCTCGATGTGGCCAGCACCGACGAGATCGTGCGCCGCGTGATCGAGGAACGTGCCCACATCGGCATGCTGTTCCAGCCGCCGAAGGACGAGCGGCTCACCTCGCACCAGTCGCACGCGCAGCCGATCCAGGCCATGGTGCTGGCCTCGCACCCGCTCGCGCAGCTGGAGCGCCCGCTGAAGCTGGCCGACCTGCTGCCCTACCCCGGCGCCACGCTGCACCGCAACTTCGGCGTGCGCCAGCACATCGAGGCGGCCGAGATCAGCGAGGGCGTGCGGCTGCCCGCGCTGCTGACCACCACCTCGTTCAGCGCGCTGGGCCATTTCGTGTCGGCGGGCCTGGGCTACACGCTGGGCACGCGCATCTCGCTCACGCCCAATGCCGACCACCCGTCGCTGGTCGAGCTGCCGATGAAGAACCCGCTGCTGTCGCAGGGGCGCTCGCACATCGTGTCGCGCCACGGCCGCCTGCTGCCGCCGGCCGCGGCGACGCTGCTGCGCCAGGTGGTGGCGGACATGAAGCGCTATGCCGATTCGATCGCGGGCACGGGCATCGGCAAGCCCCGTGCGAGCACGCGCGGGCGCGGCGCGACGGGTTGAAGGGCATGGGGGCTTGCGTTGCGTGCGCGCACGGTTCGGTGTTCTGATCGGACCCCATGTCCTACCTCGCTCCCCTCTTCATTCACCTGCTGTGCGCTGCCTTCTGGGTCGGCGGCATGGCCGTCATGCACTTTGCGGTGCGCCCCGCCGCCGTCGCCACGCTGGAGCCGCCGCTGCGCCTGCGCATGATGGCCGCGACGCTGCGGCGCTTCTTCATCGGGGTGGACGCGTCCGTCACGCTGCTGTTCGTGAGCGGCTTCGCGATGATCCTCGCGACCGGCGGCTTTCGCGCGGTGCACTGGCGCGTCGAGGCCATGATGGGCATCGCGCTCGTGATGGCGGCGGTCTACGTCTACATCCGCGCCTCAGTGTTCCGCGCGCTGCGCCGCGCGGTGGACGACAGCGCCTGGCCCGTGGCGGCGGCGCGGCTGAACACCGTGCGCCAGCTGGTGACGCTGAACCTCGCGCTGGGCGTGGTGGTGTTCGCGGTGGCGGTGATCGGGCGCGGCGGCTAGGCCGCAGGGCCCTTCAGCTCAACGCCGTTGCCATCGGGATCCTCGATGTAGATCGAAGGACCACTGCCCTCGGCCCCGAAGTTGTTCTGCACCTCGCCCTGCACCGGCACGCCGTGCCGCGCCATGCGCGCGCGGATCGCGGCTTCATCGAAAGGCTCGATGCGCAGGCACAGGTGATCGACGTTGCGCCCCTCGCGCCCGGCCAGCGCGCCGCCCTGGCGGCCCAGCTTGCCGTCGTGCGTGACGAGGTCGATGAGGCTGCTGCCGGCGCGCAGGTGCACGAGGCCGAGGTCGTCGCGGCGCTTCTCGAGCGTGCAGCCGAGCACGTCGCAGTAGAACGCCATGGACCGCACGGCGTCGCGCACGCGCAGCACGACGTGGTCGATGCGCAGCACCGCGAACGGCGGCGCATCGGCCATGGAAGAAGCTGGAGACGAAGCAGGCGGGCGCGTCATGCCCGCCAGTGTGTCAGACCACCCCGGCCGCGCGCAATGCCTCGAAGCGCGAGGCGTCGACGCCCATCTCGGCCAGCACCTCCTGCGTGTGCTGCCCGAGCGCGGGCGGTGCGCGGCGCAGCACCGGCGGCGTGGCCGTGAGGCGCAGCGGGCTCGCCACGCCGGTGATGCTGGCGATGCCGTCGCCGGCATCGCGCGGCAGCGTGACGGCCAGGCCGCGCGACTTGACCTGCGCGTCGTCGAAGGCCTGCGCGATGTCGTTGATGGGGCCGCAGGGCACGGCCTTGTCTTCGAGCAGCGCGACCCAGTCGGCGGTGGTGCGGGTGCGTGTGAGCTCTTCCATCATCGGGATCAGCACGCCGCGGTGTTTCACGCGCAGTGTGTTGGTCGCAAAGCGTTCGTCGGCGGCCCATTCGGCGTGGCCGGCGGCTTCGCAGAAGCGCGCGAACTGGCCGTTGTTGCCGATGGCCAGCAGCATCGAACCGTCTTGCGTCGGAAAGTCTTGATAAGGCGCGAGGCTCGGGTGCGTGTTGCCCTGGCGGCCCGGCGCCTTGCCGGTGTTGAGGAAAGCGCTCGCCTGGTTGGCGAGGATGGCCATGCCCACGTCGAGCAGCGCCATGTCGATGTGCTGGCCTTCGCCCGTGCGGTCGCGCACCTGCAGCGCCGCGAGGATGGCGGTGCTGGCGTAGACGCCGGTGAAGAGATCGGTGAGCGCCACGCCCACGCGCAGCGGACCGCCGCCGGGTTCGCCGTCGGGGCGGCCGGTGATGCTCATCATTCCGGTCATGGCCTGGATCATCAGGTCGTAGCCCGCGCGCTCGGCGTAGGGGCCGTCGTGGCCGAAGCCGGTCACGCTGCAGTAGATGAGGCGCGGGTTGGCCGCGCGCAGGCTTTCCTGGTCGAGGCCGTACTGCTTGAGGCCGCCGGTCTTGAAGTTCTCGACCACGATGTCGGCCTGCGCCGCCATCTGCTGCAGCAGCGCCTGCCCTTCGGGCGTGGCCATGTCGATGGTGACCGAGCGTTTGTTGCGGTTGCAGGACGTGAAGTAGCTGGCCTGGTCGGTGTCGTGGCCGTTCGCGTCCTTCACGAAGGGCGGGCCCCAGGTGCGCGTGTCGTCGCCGACGCCGGGGCGTTCGATCTTGACGACGTCGGCGCCCAGGTCCGCGAGGATCTGCGTGCACCACGGGCCCGCGAGCACGCGGGACAGATCGAGGACCTTGATGCCGTCGAGTGCTGCGGGCTTGGTGGTCATGCGTCCGATCAGTTCGCGAAAGCGGCGATGCCGGTGATGGCGCGGCCCAGGATCAGGGCGTGGATGTCGTGCGTGCCTTCGTAGGTGTTGACCACTTCGAGGTTCACCAGGTGGCGTGCCACGCCGAACTCGTCGCTGATGCCGTTGCCGCCCATCATGTCGCGCGCCATGCGGGCGATGTCCAGCGACTTGCCGCAGTTGTTGCGCTTCATGATCGAGGTGATCTCGACCGCGGCGATGCCCTCGTCCTTCATGCGGCCCAGGCGCAGGCTGCCTTGCAGGCCCAGCGTGATCTCGGTCTGCATGTCGGCCAGCTTCTTTTGAATGAGCTGGTTGGCGGCGAGCGGGCGGCCGAACTGCTTGCGGTCCAGCGTGTACTGGCGGGCGCGGTGCCAGCAGTCTTCGGCGGCACCGATGGCGCCCCACGAGATGCCGTAGCGGGCGCTGTTCAGGCAGGTGAACGGGCCCTTGAGGCCTTGCACTTCGGGGAAGGCGTTTTCTTCAGGGCAGAACACGCCGTCCATGACGATTTCGCCGGTGATGCTGGCGCGCAGGCCGACCTTGCCGTGGATGGCCGGGGCGGTCAGGCCCTTCATGCCCTTTTCGAGCACGAAGCCGCGGATCGGGCCGACGGTGCCGCTTTCGCTGACTTCCTTGGCCCACACCACGAACACGTCGGCGATGGGCGAGTTGCTGATCCACATCTTCGAGCCGCTGAGCGAGTAGCCGCCCGGCACCTTCTTGGCGCGCGTGGCCATGCTGCCGGGGTCGGAGCCGTGGTCGGGTTCGGTCAGGCCGAAGCAGCCGATCCATTCGCCGGTGGCGAGCTTGGGCAGGAACTTCTGCTTTTGCGCTTCGGTGCCGAATTCGAAGATCGGCACCATCACCAGCGAGCTCTGCACGCTGGCCATCGAGCGGTAGCCCGAGTCGACGCGCTCGACTTCGCGGGCGATCAGGCCGTAGGCCACGTAGTTCAGGCCGGGGCCGCCGTACTGCTCGGGGATCGTCGGGCCGAGCAGGCCGAGCGCACCCATTTCGCGAAAGATCGCGGGGTCGGTCTCGCCGGTGCGGAAGCCTTCGATGACGCGGGGCGCCAGGCGCTCCTGGCAGTAGGCGTTGGCCGCGTCGCGGATCATGCGTTCTTCGTCGGTCAGTTGCTGGTCGAGAAGAAGGGGGTCGTCCCAGTGGAATTGCGCTTTGGCGGCCATGTGGATGTCTCCGGAAAAGGAAGAAGAAACAAAAGAAGGGGAATGCGGTCGATCGTAGCCACGCAGGAGGCCCGGCGCAAACGATGAATCCTCACCCAGATATGCGTCTGACGCACATCTTGAGAGATACATCCTGTTGATTTACTGGTGAAACCAATCCGCCAGTCATACACTCCCGGCATACATGCGCCGCAAGATCCCGCCCCTGCAGACCCTCGTGTGCTTCGACGCCGCCGCGCGCCACGAGAGCTACACGCGCGCCGCGCAGGAACTGGCGCTCACGCAGAGCGCGGTGTCGCGCCAGGTCGGCGCGCTCGAGGCCTTCCTGGGCGTGGCGCTGTTCCGCCGCACGCGGCACGGCGTGGCACTCACGGCCAGCGGCACCGCCTACGCGCGCCAGATCGCCCGCCGCCTGGAGGCCATGGAGCGCGACACGCTCGACGCCATGGCGCACCAGGGCGAAGGCGGGTCGCTGTCGCTGGCGGCGGTGCCCACCTTCGCCACGCGCTGGCTGGTGCCGCGCCTGCGCGGTTTTGCGGCGCTGCAGCCCGACGTGGTGGTGCACATCGAGACGCGCACCCGCCCCTTCCTCTTCGCCGACGCGGAGTTCGACGCCGCGCTGTACGCGGGCACGCCCGCGCAGGTCGAGAACTGGGCCGGCACGCGCGCGCTGCTGCTCATGCATGAAGACGTGGTGCCCGTGTGCAGCCCTTCTCTCTTGCCCGACGGCAAGGCCGTGTCGCCCGACGCCATCGCGCAGATGCCGCTGCTGCAGCAGAGCACACGCCCCGACGGCTGGCGCCAGTGGTTCGACGCGCAGCAGGTCGACGCGCCCACCGCGCGTGGCGGCCCGCGCTACGAGCTGTTCTCGATCCTCGCTGCGGCGGCCTCACACGGCCTGGGCGTGGCGCTGATGCCGACCATGCTGGTGGCCGACGAACTGACGCGCGGCGAGCTGGTGGTGGCCTGCCCGCGGGCGCTGTCGGCGGAGCGCAGTTATTACCTCGTGACGCCGGAGCGGGCGGATCAGCGGCCGTTGCTGAAGTTGTTCAGTGATTGGTTGCTCGCGCAGGCCCGCCAAGGTTGAGAATGCGCGCCATGCCGCGCGACAGCCGCTCCGAGTACGAATGGCGCATGCACAAGGTGCTGACGCACATCGACGACCACTTGGACGAAGCACTCGATCTCGCGGCGCTGGCCGACGTGGCGCATTTCTCGGCGTACCACTTCCATCGCCTCTTCGCAGCCTGGGCCGGCGAGACGCTGGGCGACTACATCCGGCGCCGCCGCGTGGAGGTGGGCGCGCTGCGGCTCGCGACGCAGCCGCGCCTGTCGGTGCTCGAGGCGGCGGTGTCGGTGGGCTTCGGTTCGGGTGAGGCGTTCACCCGCGCGTTCCGCGCGCATTTCGGCAGCGCGCCCAGCGCGTGGCGTGCATCGCACGACTGGGCGCTGCCCTGCGACGATCCCGCACGCAAGAGCAATCCTGATCAGATCGCCCTGCACGGCTTCACGAAGAATGGATCTCCAACGCGCAATCCTGCGCACGAGGAGCCACCTGTGAATGTCCAGCTGATCACCCGCTCTCCCGTCACCATCGCCTACCTGCGCTACACCGGTCCGTTCGGCGCGCCGGTGGGCGCGTTCTGGGCCGAGAAGGCCGCGCCCTGGATCGGCGCGCACAAGCTGTGGTCGCATGCGCGCTACGGCATCAGCCACGACGACCCGAGCATCACCGCGCCCGAGCACTCGCGCTACGACGCTTGCGTGGAAGTGCCCGACGATTTCGTGCCCGATGGCGGCTTCCAGAAGACGGTGCTGCCGGGCGGACGCTATGCCGCGCTGAGGTTCCAGGGCCTGCCCGAAGAGATCAACGACGCATGGACGCGCCTCATGCGCGACTGGCTGCCCGCGAGCGGCTTCCAGTTCGACAGCCGGCCCGCGTTCGAGTACTACGCCCCCGACATGGCCTTCGACGAGAAGACGAACGCGTTCGAATGCGACATCTGCATTCCGATCGCGCCGCTCTGAAAGGCGCGGGACGGCAACTGGCCAGCGCGGCGCGATCAGCCCTTCGCGGGCCGGGCGCCTTCCCGCGCATAAGCTTCGATCATCGCCGGAAAGGCGTCCATCGCAGGCAAGGTGCCGAAGCTGTGCTTCGCGGGCGTCGTGGCCCACGGCAGCTTCTCGTCGGTCCAGGTTTCCGCAAAGGGCGCGACCCATTCGTGCCGGTCGAGCATGGTGGCGCGCAGGTTGACGAAATAGTCCATGCCTTCGGTGCGCGTGAACATCCAGCTCTTGCAATGCGGGCAGAAGAAGTGGTGCGACTCCTCGCCGTGCAGCCCGCCGATGACGGGTTCGCCCGACACCACTTCGAAGCCCGGCGCGGGGATCGCCAATGACAGCGAGAACGCACTGGCGCTCATGCGCTGGCAGCCGGTGCAGTGGCAGGCCATGGCCAGCAGCGGCGGTGCGGTGATGCGCAGGCGCACCTGGCCGCAGCGGCAGCCGCCGGTCCAGGGGAGTTGCCAGTCGTTGGCGGTGTCTTGGGGGGTGTGGTTCTGGGTGCTCATTGAATGTGAATGCTTTCAGGCTGGGTCTTCAGGATGATCGCTCAAGCCGGGCCCTGCCCCACCGAAACCCGCGTCCGAAAACGGCGAGCCCGCATCCGGCGGCCGCGCGACACTGCCCGCATGAGTTCTTCCGTCGCCGCCCGCATCCACGCCCTCGACTGGCCCCGCATCGATGCCGACCTCGCCGCGCGCGGCTGTGCCGTCACCGGGGCGTTGTTCACGCCCGCGGAATGCGCCGCGCTCACAGCCATGTACGACGAGGGCGCGCGCTTTCGCAGCCGCGTGGTCATGCAGCGCCACGGCTTCGGCCAGGGCGAGTACCAGTACTTCGCGAACCCGCTGCCTTCCAAACTCGTGGCGTTTCGCAGCGCGCTGTACGAACGCCTCGCGCCGCTGGCCAATGCCTGGGCCGCGGCCATGGGCCAGCCGGCCGACTACCCGCCGGACCATGCGGCCTACCTCGCGCGCTGCCATGCGGCGGGCCAGCTGCGCCCCACCCCGCTGCTGCTGCGCTACGGCGAGGGCGACTACAACTGCCTGCACCAGGACCTGTACGGCGACCTGCAATTTCCACTGCAGCTCACGGTGCTGTTGAGCCGGCCCGGCGAAGACTTCACGGGCGGCGAGTTCGTGCTGACCGAGCAGCGCCCGCGCATGCAGTCGCGCGCCGAGGTGGTGTCGCTCGCGCAGGGCGAGGCGGTGATCTTCGCGGTGAACCAGCGGCCCGTGGCGGGCACGCGCGGCAGCTACCGCGTGACGATGCGCCACGGCGTGAGCCGCGTGCGCAGCGGACAGCGCCACACGCTGGGCCTGATCTTTCACGACGCGCGCTGAATAGAACGAACGTCCGTTCGCAAGCAAGCCCTCGGGCGCAGCAACATCGCACCAAGCGTGCAAAGTTGCACACATGTACCAAATACAGGCGAAAATCCCGCGCGCATCCGGGGGATTGCCAGGATGGCCGGCGCACACGATCGGCCCCGCAACACCCTCCGGACGCCGGACCACGACCTCGTGAGGAGGAGCCGGGGTCCGTTCCGAGTTGTCGTCAGGGAGCTGTATGTACAAGGAATCGTCCGGGCCTCCGGATGGGACGGGTCGCCCGTCTTTCGCGCACGTCACCACGCCGGTGCCACCATCCCCGTCCCCTTCCACCGCCGAGAGTCCGCCGCCCCGACGCCCGCGTCGCTTCCGGGTCGATGTCGGCTCCATCGTCAGTGCCGTGGCGCTCGCGCAGTCGCTGCTGCTGGTCACGCTGGGCTACTGGGGCTCGCAGCGGCTGGTGACGACGATCGGCACCTCGGCGCACAAGTCGAACCACGACCGCACTGAAGACAAGGTGCTGGCCTTCCTGGCCAAGGCCGAGTCGGCGGTCGGCGCAATCGGCAGCTCGCCCAGCCTCACGCCCGCGGGCGAGAACGTGGACCGCACGGCCGAGCTCCTGTGGACGCTGCTGCAGCAGTCGCCCGAACTCGACAGCGTGTACGTGGCGAACGTCGAGGGCAAGATGCTGATGGCGCTGCGCTACCCGGTGCCGGCGATCCGCCACATCGCGCGCGGCGCCGACTTCACCACCGAGACCTGGCAGTACAAGCTGCCGCTGGGTTCCGAGGCCGACGTGCAGCAGCGCTTTGCCACGCAGCGCGTGGAGGCCTACCGCAGCAACTACAACCCGACGCAGCGCAGCTGGTTCGTGCAGGCGCGCAAGACGCAGGGTCCGGTCTGGACCGTCCCCTACGTGTTCGCCGCCGCGCAGGAGCTGGGCGTGACCTACGCGCTGCCCAGCCAGCGCCGCCAGGCCGAGGGCAGCCCGCAGGCGATGGTGGTGGCGGGCGACGTGTCGCTGGGCCGGCTGTCGGAGTTCGTGCGCCTGTTCAGCCGCAACGGCAACGGCAACAGCGCCCTACTGAGCGCGGACCACAAGGTGCTCGCGCGCAGCGACATGCCGGGCGTGCTGCACACGCTGGAGGCGCCCACGGGCGCACTCGGCGCACTGAACGCGCAGATGGTGGCCGACGGCATCGCCGGCAGCGGCAGCGACAAGGCCTTCGCCTTCAGCCACGAAGGGCGGCGCTACCTGGTGCAGGCCTCGCGCATTCCCGCCACCGGCTGGCAGCTGGTCAGCTGGGTGCCCGAAGACGTGCTGCTGGGCGGCCTGCGCCGCGCGGTGGCGTGGTCGCTGCTGCTGGCGCTGGTGTTCCTGGGGCTGGCGCTGTACATGTCGCTGAAGCTCTCGAAGCTGGTGACGGCGCCGGTCGAGAACCTCTCGCGCATCGCGCACCGCATCGGCCGCCTCGAGCTCGACGACCTGCCGCGCGAGCCCAGCCGCGTGCTCGAGATCCAGCACCTGGACCAGGCGCTCGACGATTCGGCGCGCAGCCTCAAGGCCTTCAGCAAGTTCGTGCCGGTGGATGTGATCAACCAGCTGGTGGCGCAGGGCCACGCGCTCGCACCCAACGGCTCGCCGCGCCAGGTGACAGTGATGTTCACCGACGTGGAAGGCTTCACTTCGATCTCCGAATCGATCGCAGCCGACGTGCTGGTGCGCCAGCTGACCGACTACTTCAACCTCGCGGCCGCGGTGTTCGCGCGCCACGGCGGCGTGATCGACAAGTTCATCGGCGACGGCATCATGGTGCTGTGGGGCGCGCCGGCCGACCTGGAAGACGCCGAGTACAAGGCCTGCCGCGCCGCGCTCGAGCTGCACGCCGAGATGCACCAGCTCAACCGGCAGTGGGCCGAACAGGGCCTGCCCGAGTTCCGCACGCACATCGGCATTCACACGGGCGTGGTGGTGGCGGGGGTGCTGGGCTCGAACGACCGGCTGTCGTACACGGCGTTCGGCGACGTGGTGAACGTGGCGAGCCGCATCGAAGGCGCGAACCGCCAGCTGGGCACGCGCATGCTGATCTCGGAGGTCACCTACGCGGCCCTGAACGGCCGGCTGGCCACGCGGCGCATCGAAGAGCTGGTGGAGCTGCGCGGCCGGCAGACGCGCATGGTGCTGCACGAACTGCTGACCTGATCCGCGCGAGCCTGTCGCGCGGGTCGGCATCGATCAGCGCGAGGGGCGCGGCGGCGGTGGTGGCGTGGCCACGCGCACCAGCATCAGGTTGGCGGTGGTGCCGTTGCCCTGCGTGAGCACCGAATACTGCGTGTCGTTGATGAACAGCAGCTGCTCGCCGCGCGTGATGCGCGCCGCCACGGCGTAGCGCATGCGCGGGTCGATGCGCGCGGCATCGACGCTGAGTTCGAAGGCGAAGGGCGGCTGCTTGCCGTTGGCGGGAATGCGCTGCTCGGCGAGCACGACCGAGGGCGCGTCCATGCGCGACACGTCGAGCAGTTGCACGCGCACTTCGGCTGCGGGGTCGAGCGCGATGCGCTCGCGGTAGGCCACGGTGCCCGTCACGCGCAGCGGTGCGGCGGCGGGTTGGGCCGGCGTGCCCGGCGAGCCGCCCGCGCAAGCGCTCAGGACGGAAGCGCCGGCAACGGCGGAGAGCATGAGGAGGCTGGTGCGTCTTTTCATCGCCCCATTATGCGGAGGCCCGCTGCGCGGCGAAAGCCACATACCAATCCAGGCTGCCGGGGTTTGCCATCGCCTCGCGGTTCACGACCTTCTCGATGGGCTGGCCCAGCAGCAACTTCTTGATCGGCAGCTCCTGCTTCTTGCCCGACAGCGTGCGCGGAATCTCGGCCACCTGGAAGATGTCGTTGGGCACGAAGCGCGGCGACAGCGAGGTCTTGATCGCACTGTTGATGCGCGTGCGCATGGCGTCGTCGAGCGCCACGCCGGGACGCAGCACCACGAACAGCGGCATGTAGCTGTCGCGGCCCAGGTATTCGAGGTCGACCACCATCGAGTCGAGCACCTCGGGCAGGCCTTCGACCGCGCTGTAGATTTCGCTGGTGCCCATGCGCAGGCCTTGGCGGTTGATGGTGGCGTCGCTGCGGCCGTAGATGATGCAGCCGCCGTCGCTGCCGACCTTGATCCAGTCGCCGTGACGCCACACGCCGGGGTAGGTGTCGAAGTAGCTCGACACATAGCGCGCGTTGCCCTCGTCGCCCCAGAAGTACAGCGGCATCGACGGAATGGGCTGCGTGCACACCAGCTCGCCGACCTCGCCGATGACCGGCTGGCCCTGCTCGTTCCAGGCCTCGACCGCGTGGCCGAGTTCGCGGCACTGCATCTGGCCCGGCACTTCGGGCAGCTCGCGGTTGCCGCCGACGAAGGCGCCGCAGAAGTCGGTGCCGCCCGAGATGTTGCACCACCACACCCCCTTCGAGCCCGCGTCGAGGATCTGCTGCGAGCCCCAGCGCTGCACCTCGTCGGGCAGCGGCGAGCCGGTGCTGCCGAGCGCGCGCACGCGCGACAGGTCGCCGCAGTCTTTTGCGACGAGCCCCGCCTTCATGCAGTTGGTGAAGTAGGCCGCGCCCGCGCCGAAGAAGGTGACGCGGTGCTTCGCAACGAAGCGCCACAGCACGCCCCAGTCGGGCTTCTCCTTGCTGCCCGCCGGGTTGCCGTCGTAGATGCAGATGGTGGCGCCGAAGGCCAGGCCCGAGAGCTGCGAATTCCACATCACCCAGCCCGTGGAGCTGTACCAGTGGTAGCGCTCGCCGAAGTTGTTGGCACCGTAGCTCGCGCCCACGTCGTTGTGCAGGCCGCAGGCGTGCATGGTCAGCAGGATGCCGCCCTGCCCGTGCACGATGGGCTTGGGCAGGCCGGTGGTGCCGCTCGAATAGACGATCCAGATCGGGTGGTCGAAGGGCAGCCACTCGGGCTCGAAGGCTGCGACTTCGGCGTCGTCGCGCGCAATGGCCTGCTGCCATTCGACGTCGTGCGCCACCGCGTTCGCGGCAAAGGGCGTCTGCACGAGCAGCAGCTTCTGCACGCTCGGCAGCTGGCCGCGCAGCTCCTGCAGCACGGTGCTGCGGTCCAGCGGCTTGCCGCCGTAGTGCACGCCGTCGACCGCGATCAGCAGCGTGGGTTCGATCTGGCGGAAGCGGTCGGCCACGGCGGCCGTGCCCATGTCGGGCGCGCACACGCTCCACACCGCGCCGATGCTGGAGCACGCGAGGAACGCCACCATGGTCTCGGGCACGTTCGGCATGTAGGCGGCCACGCGGTCGCCGCGGCGCACGCCGAGCGACTTCAGCGTGAGCGCCACCGCGGCCACCTGCCGGCGCAGCTCGGGCCACGACAGCTCGCGCACCTCGCCGCGTTCGTTGTCGCTCACGATCGCGGGCAGGCCGGCCGCATGGGCCGCATCGGCGTGGCGCAGCACCTCGCGCGTGTAGTTGACCTGCGCACCGGGAAACCAGCGCGCGCCGGGCATGCGCCGTTCGGCGAGCACCGCGGTGTGCGGCGTGGGCGAGTGCAGGCCGGCGTAGTCCCAGATGCTCTGCCAGAAGGCATCGAGGTCGGTGACGGACCAGCGCCACAGCGCGTCGTAGCTGTCGAAGGCCAGGCCGCGCGTGTCGCGCAGCCAGTTCTGATAAAGGCGGATCTGGGGGATGTTGGGAGCGGGCATGCCACGAGCGTAGCGCCGCGAACGGCCGTGCTCAATGAGGGTTGACCTCAGGGTTTGTACGTGTGTTCAACATTTTTGTACAGCCGTTCAATACGCCCCCATGAACGCTCGCACACCGCCGGCCCGCAAACGCAGCGCCTCTCGAGGCTCAGGCACCTCAGGCGCCCCGACCGTCGCGCCCGAGCCCGCGCGACCCGACCGCCGCCAGGCGATCCTGCTGGCGGCCGAGAAGCTCTTCGCGCAGCACGGCTACCACGCCGTGACGATCCGCCAGATCGCCGAAGAAGCCGGCGTGCCGCTCGCGCTGGTGGGCTACTACTTCGGCCCGAAGCACGAGCTGTTCCACGCGATCTTCGAACACTGGAGCCACAGCATCGAGGAGCGGCTGGCGCGCCTCGCGGCCGTGACCATCGACCCCGACGACGCGCGCACGCTGCCGCGCATCATCGAAGCCTTCACCGCGCCCGTGCTGGCGCTGCGCGCGAGCACCGAGGGCGAGTACTACGCGCTGCTGGTGGCGCGCGAGCTGTACCACGCCACCGAGGAAGCCGACCGCGTGCTGCGCGGCTACTTCGACCCGCTGGCCGAGGCCTACATCGACGCACTGCATGTGGCACTGCCGCATGCCACGCGCAGCCAGGTCGCATGGGGCTACCAGTTCGCGCTGGGCGCGCTGCTGCACCACTTGACCGACAGCCGCATCGAACGGCTCTCGCGCGGCGAGAACACACGCGCCGACCCGGCCGTGGCGCCGATGCTCGTGAACTTCATCGCCGGCGGCCTGCGCGCCGCGCTGCCGAAACCGAAAGCGGCCGCCAAGGCCGCCGCCGCCAAGCCCTCACGCACGAAAAAGACCATCCCCAGGAGACCCCAGCCATGATGAAAAGACGCACCCTGCTGTCGGCGCTCGCGGCCGCATCGGCCACCGCCTCGTTGCCTTCGCGCGCCCAGCAGGCGCACCCGAAGATCGTGTTCGGCTACACGGCGGTGACCGACTTCGCTTCGGTCTTCGTGGCGGCCGAAGAGGGCTACTTCAAGAAGCGCAGTCTCGACGTGGAGCTGAAGTTCATTCCGTTGAACTCCACCATCCCGGCCGCGCTGCAGTCCGACTCGCTGCAGATCGGCGGGCCCACGCCCTCGGTGTTTTTGCAGGCGGTGGACGGCGGGCTCGACCTCGTGCTGGTGGCCGGCGGCGGCCTCACCTCGAAGACGATCACGGGCTTCGGCCTGGTGGCGCGCGCGGGCTCGGGCATCAAGAGCGCGCAGGACTGCGTGGGCAAGAAGATCGGCGTGCCGGGGCTCGGTGCCTTCCTGCACGTGACCTTCCGCGCGTGGCTGAAGGACAGCGGCGTCGACTACCGCAAGGTCAACTTCATCGAGGCCGCGTTCCCGCAGCATGCCGACCTGCTGCGCGGCGGCTCGGTCGACGCGGTGGTGTCGGCCGACCCGTTCATGAGCCGCATCACCGAGAGCGGCGCGGGCTACGTGGCCTCGTACTACTCGACCTTCCTGCCCGAGAACAACCAGACCATCGTGCACGCGGCCAAGCGCGAGTGGGTGGCGAAGAACCCCGC
Source organism: Variovorax sp. V35 (assembly GCF_041154465.1). Classification (NCBI taxonomy): domain Bacteria; kingdom Pseudomonadati; phylum Pseudomonadota; class Betaproteobacteria; order Burkholderiales; family Comamonadaceae; genus Variovorax; species Variovorax sp. V35. The sequence goes on along the minus strand of NZ_AP028666.1, from coordinate 128,461 downwards.
CACCGCGCGCGCCTTCCGCGAGGCACTGGTCGAGGCCGGCGCCTTCATCCAGCAGGCGAAGAACGACGCGAAGGTGCGCACGGCCATCGGCAAGTACATCAAGCTGCCGCCCGAGGTGCTGGCCAAGGTGCAGGTCTCTCCGCCCGGCCCCGTCGTCACCGACAAGCAGCTGGGCTACTGGACCGGGCTCATGAAGGAGCAGGACATGCTCAAGACGAACATCGACGTTGCGAAGCTGATCGCCAAGTGAGCGCGGCCGCCGATTCCTTCCTGCGCTTCGATGGCGTCACCATCCGCCTCGGCGGGCGCGAGATCCTGTCGCCCACCTCGTTCGACGTGGCGCGCGGCGAGTTCGTCTGCATCGTCGGCCCGAGCGGCTGCGGCAAGACCACGCTGCTGCGCGCAGCCAGCGGCCTCGTCACCGCGAGTGCCGGCGAAGTGCGACGCAAAGGCGTGCCGATGACGGCGCCCTCGCGCGAAGTGGCCTTCGTGTTCCAGGACTACGGCCGCGCGCTGCTGCCGTGGCGCACGGTGGAAGGCAACGTGAGCCTGGCGCTCGAAGCGGCCGGCGTGCCCGCGGCCGAGCGCGCGCCGCGCATTGCCGACGTGCTCGGCAAGGTCGGGCTCGCGAAACACGCGCACAAGTTTCCGGTGCAGCTGTCGGGCGGCATGCAGCAGCGCGCGCAGATTGCGCGCTGTCTCGCGCAGAAGCCCGAGCTGATGATGATGGACGAGCCCTTCGGCGCGCTGGACGCGCTCACGCGCCAGAGCCTGCAGGACGAGCTCGCGCGGCTGGTGCGCGACGACGGGCTCACGGTGCTGTTCGTCACGCACGACCTCGAAGAAGCCATCTACCTCGGCGACCGCGTGATCGCGCTGCAGGCCAACCCCGGACCGGGGCGGCCGAGCCTGGCGCGGATGATCGACGTGAAGATCCCGCGCCCGCGCGACCAGCTGACGACCAAGGAGCATCCGGAATACCTGCAGTTGCGGCGTGAGCTGTTCGCCTTCATCGAGCAGGGCCATGACTGAAGGCCGTCTCTTTCGCTGGTTGCGGCCGTGGGTGTTTCCCGCGCTGCTGGTCGGTGCCTTCGAGTGGTACGCACGGCGTGCGGCGGCGTTGGGCAGCGATGCGCTCGCACCGCCGAGCGCGGCGGCCAAGGCCTTCGTCGGCGCGGCGATGGACGGCTCGCTCTGGCAGGCCACGGGCTTCACGCTCGGCACGGCGGCGCTGGGCCTGCTGCTGGGTGCAGTGCTCGGCATTGCATTCGGGCTGGTGCTCGGGCTCTCGCGCCGCGCGGCGCAACTGGGCGCCGTCTCCATCGAGGTGCTGCGCCCCGTGCCTTCCGTCGCGCTGATCCCGCTCGCGATGCTGGGCTTCGGTTTCGGCGTGCGCATGGAAGTGGCGATCGTCGCCTTCGCCACCTTCTGGCCGCTGCTGGTGCTGGTGCAGTCGGCGGTGCAGCAGATCGAGCCCCGGCTGCTCGAGGTGAGCCGCGTGCTCGGGCTGTCGGCGCGCGAACGTGCCTTCAAGATCGTGCTGCCGGCCATCGTGCCTCGCCTGTTCGTCGCGCTGCGCCTGGGCGTGGCCGTGGCGCTGGTGGTGGCGGTGACGGTCGAGATCGCCGCCAATCCGCACGGCATGGGTTACGCGATGATGATCGCGCAGCAGAGCTTCGACCCCGCGTTGATGCTCGCGTGGCTGGGCTGGATCGGCGTGGTGGGCTTCGCGGTCAATGCGGGCATGGTGCGCCTGCAGGCCTGGGTCGCGCGCCGCATGGGGGTGCAGCCATGAACAACCGCAACGGCCGGTTCGGCCTGGGGTGGCTGGGCTCGGTGGGCGTGCTGCTCGCACTGGTCGCGCTGTGGTGGGTGGCAAGCAACGCAGGCTGGGTCAGCCGCGTGTTCTTGCCGACGCCGCAGGCCACCTTCGCGAGCCTGCTCGAAGGGCTCAACCTCTCTGCGGGCAACGACGGCAACGGCGAACTGCTCGCCTTCACGCAGGCCACGGTGGGCCGCATGGTCGAAGGCTGGCTGCTCGCATCGCTCTTCGGCGTGCTGCTGGGCGCGGCCATCGGCGTGTCGCCCGCAGTGCGCGCATGGGTGCAGCCGACGCTGGAATTCATCCGTCCGCTGCCCGCCTCGGCGCTGCTGCCGCTGGCCATTTCGATCTTCGGGCTGAACCCCGGCATGGTGCTGTTCGTGGTCGCCTTCGGCGCGATGTGGCCGGTGCTGCTGGCCACGGTGCACGGCTTCGCGGCGGTGGAGCCGCGCCTGTCGGAGGTGGCGCGCTGCCTGCAGATGTCGCGCACCGCGTACATCTGGAAGATGGGCCTGCCCAACGCCATGCCCGACATCCTGGCCGGCATGCGGCTGGCGCTGACCATCGCGCTGATCGTCGCAGTGGTGGGCGAAATGATCGCCTCGCAAAGCGGCCTGGGCCAAGCCATCCTGCTGGCGGCGCGCGCCTTCCGCGCCAGCGACCTGTTCGCCGGCATCGTGCTGCTCGGGCTCATCGGCTTCGTGAGCAACGCGCTGCTGGCCTTTGCCGAAAAGCGCCTGCTGCGCTGGCAGCAGCCCTGACCAATTCCATCAAACCCAACACCCCACAAGGAGCCTCGCCATGCCACGCAAGTTCGTCGACCTGTCGATCTTTCTCGAAAACGACGTGCTGTCCGATCCGCCGGCCTTCGCGCCGAAGATCCAGTACTTCACGCACGAGCACACCTTCGAGCAGATCGAGCCCTTCTTTCCCGGCCTGAAGAAGGAAGACCTGCCCGACGGCGAAGGCTGGGCCGTGGAGCTGGTGCAGCTGTCCACGCACAACGGCACGCACCTCGACGCGCCCTATCACTTTCACTCGACGATGGACAAGGCGCTGGGCGAGAAGAAGCCCGCCATCGCCATCCACGACGTGCCGCTCGAATGGTGCTTCCAGCCCGGCGTGAAGCTCGACTTTCGCCACTTCGCCGACGGCTATGTGGTGACGGCCGCCGATGTCGAGGCCGAGCTCAAGCGCATCAACCACACGCTGAGCCCGCTGGAGATCGTGGTGGTCAACACGCGCGCCGGCTCGCGCTACGGCAACCCCGACTACGTGTCGGCCGGCGCGGGCATGGGCTACGAAGCCACCATGTACCTGCTGGAACGCGGCGTGCGCCTCACGGGCACCGACGCGTGGAGCTGGGACGCGCCCTTCGTGCACACCGCGAAGAAGTACGGCGAGACGCAGGACGCCTCGCTGATCTGGGAAGGCCACAAGGCCGGGCGCGACATCGGCTACTGCCACATCGAGAAGCTGCACAACCTCGAGGTGCTGCCGCCCACGGGCTTTTTCATCAGCTGCTTCCCGCACAAGATCCGCGGCGCCTCGGCGGGCTGGACGCGCGCGGTGGCGATCTTCGACGACGCGCTGATGGCGTCGGTGTGAACATGATCGAACTCAACCACACGCACGACGTTGGCGCCCGCAGCTGGGTCGCTTCGGCCAACGTCGCGGGCAGCGACTTTCCGATCCAGAACCTGCCGTACGCGATGTTCCGTCGCACCGGCAGCCCCGAGCCGTTTCGCGGCGGCGTGGCCATCGGCGACCAGGTGCTCGACCTCGCGGCGCTGGCCGCGGGCTCGCACGTCGACGGCCTGGCGCTCGATGCGGCGCGCGCCGCCGCCCTGCCCGCGCTGAACGATTTCTTCGCGCTCGGCCCGCCCGCCTGGCAGGCGCTGCGCCATGCGGTCTTCGCGTTGCTGCACAGCGATGCGCCGGCCGCGACGGCGGACGACCTGCGCGGCTGCCTCGTGCCGCAGGCCGAGGTCGAATACACCGTGCCCGCGCGCATCGGCGACTACACCGACTTCTACACCTCGATCGACCACGCGCTGAACATCAGCCGCCTAATGAACCCCGACGGCGACGTCACGCCCAACTTCCGCTGGGTGCCGACGGCGTACCACGGGCGCGTGTCCACCATCGGCGTGAGCGGCCAGCGCTTTCACCGGCCGATGGGCCAGGCCATGGCGCCCGGTGCGAAGGCGCCGACGTATCAGGCCTGCGCGCGGCTCGACTACGAGCTGGAGCTGGGCGTGTGGATCGGCCAAGGCAATGCGCAGGGCGAGGCGATTCCGCTCGCGCGCGCGGAAGACCACATCTTCGGCCTCTGCCTGCTCAACGACTGGTCGGCGCGCGACATCCAGTTCTGGGAGATGGCGCCGCTCGGGCCCTTCCTTGCAAAGAATTTCGCCACCACGATCTCGCCGTGGATCGTGACGATGGAAGCGCTGGCGCCCTACCGCCAGGCGTGGACGCGGCCCGCGAACGAGCCGCAACCGCTGGCCTACCTGGAGGGCAGCGCGAACCGCGAAGGCGGCGCGCTCGACATCCGGCTCGAGGTCTGGCTCGAAAGCGAAAAGGCGCGCGCGCAGAAGACCGGGCCATCGCGCCTGTCGGCCACGAGCTTCAAGCACCAGTACTGGAGCATTGCGCAGATGGTGGCGCACCACACGGTGGGCGGCTGCAGCCTGAACCCGGGCGACCTGTTCGGCAGCGGCACCATCTCGGGCCCCGGCGAGGGCGAGGCCGGCGCGATCATCGAGCTGACGCGCGCGGCGCAAACCCCGGTGACGCTGGCCAACGGCGAGACGCGCGGTTTCCTGGAAGACGGGGATGCGGTGCTGCTGCGCGGCTGGTGCGAGAAGCCCGGCCATGCGCGCATCGGTTTCGGCGAGAGCCGGGGGACCGTGCTGCCGGCGCGAGGTTGAAAGCGACGCGCCAATGAAAAAGGCCACCTGGTGAGGTGGCCTTTTTCATGCGATTTGGAGCGGGAAAAGAGTCTCGAACTCTCGACCTCAACCTTGGCAAGGTTGCGCTCTACCAACTGAGCTATTCCCGCGTGAGCCTCAGATTATAGGGTGGTTTGAGGCGGTTTGCCATCCTCCCCCGAAAAAATTTGAAATCAGGCCCCGAACACCAGCGCGCGGTGCATCGACACCCCGGCGAACAGCCCGTCGGCCGAGGCCAGCGTGGCGTTGGAAAAAGCCATCGCCACGTCGCCCGCCGCGTACACGCCGGGCACCGTGGTCGTCTTCATCGCATCGACGCGCAGCACCGGGCCCGTGGGGCCGTCGTCGAACGCGCAGCCCAGCTGCTCGGCCAGCGGACTGGTCGGCCGCGTGTGTGGCGCCACGAACAGCGCCTCGATCGGCACGCGCCGGCCGTCGTCCAGGCGCACGGCCGCCAGGTCCGTCCCCTGCCCTTCGACGCCGGCGATGCGTCCGGGCTCGAGAGTCACGCCGCGTGATTGCAGCCGGGCGCGTGCCTCGGCATCTGGCCCTTCCTCACCATTCAGGAAGAGCGTGGTCGGGCCCCACTCGGCGATCAGCAGCGCGTGGTCCGGCGGGTGCGCGCTGTGAAAGAGCACGCCCAGCGGACGGTCGCCGAACTCGTAGCCGTGGCAATAAGGACAGTGCAGCACGCTCTTCCCCCAACGCTCGCCGAGGCCCGCGATGTCCGGCAGGCCGTCCTGCACGCCGAAGGCCAGCAGCAGCTTGCGCGTCGACAACTGTTCCCCGCTGTTCAACAAGACTGTGAAGCCCTCCGCGCCATCGGCCATTGCCGCAGTCACCGTGCCTTCGACGAAGGTGACGGACGGATAGGCGAGCAGCTTGTCGCGTGCGTCGGCAATCATCTGCAGCGGCGGCATGCCGTCCTGCCCGAAGAAGCCGTGCGAGGCTGCGGCGAAGCGGTTGCGCGGCGCGCCCGCGTCGACCACGCAGACCTTCCTGCGTGCGCGCGCCAGTTGCATGGCAGCGGAGAGGCCGGCAAAGCTGCCGCCCACGATGAGTGCGTCATAGCGCATGTGCGATGTCCTTCGCGGTGAAGCCGCCACCCGTCATGCGGCGATGAAAGTCCCTGGAAAGATCGGCCAGCGTGATCCTGTTGAGCCGCCGCAGCAGCAGCGCCTCGGCCTCCTGGCAGGCGCCGTCGAGCGCCGCGTTCACCGCCTGCTCGACGATGCAGCCCGGGCTCTCGGTGCGGTTGCCCATGGCCAGCAGCGCGGGCGCCCCGACGGCGTTGTGGATGTCGCCCAGCGTCACCGAACTCAACGAACACGACAGCACCCACCCGCCGCCATGCCCCTTGGCCGAGCTGACGAAGCCGGCCTGCCGCAGGCCCGCCATGAGCCGGCGCACGACCACGGGGTTGGTCTGCATCGCCGCGGCGAGCGCCTCGGAGGTGATGGGGGCGTTCAACTCGGCCATGTGCAGCAGCACGTGGAGCACGCCGGAAAGCTTGCTGTCTCGTTTCATGCAACATTATGAGTTGCATGTTTTCGATGACACGGCGCATCGCGCCAAGAAACCCCGGATCGGGCGGGGATTTGCAAACGCCGCCCTAACGCACGAGCCCCCGATTCCGCCGACGGCCGATTCCCACAGCGTCGAGCGAACGCGCCGCACATGGCGACAACCTGCCGGCCCGTCATGGTTGCCCCCGAATCGATCGAACCCCGGTCGGTTCTGCAAACCGTGACTCAGCAACGAAAGGAACTGTCACTCATGACTACACATGCAACCAACCGCATCTTCATCGGCGCCATGCTGGCGGGCCTGCTGGCCCTCGGCGGGACGGCCCAGGCGCAAGGCGTCGGGGTCGGCGTGGGGGTCAACGCCGATGTGAAGGCCTCGGGCAGCACCGGCGCGACGCCACAAGGCGGCGCAGCAGGCGCTCGCGCGCAGACCGGTGCGTCGGCCGATGCCAACGCGGACACCTCCACCTCCCGCGCGACCGGCGGCGTGGGCAATGCCGTCGGTGGCGTGCTCGGCACGGCCACGGGTGCGGTCGGCGGTGCCACCGGCGCCGTGGGCGGCGCGACGCAGGCTGTCGGCGGTGTGACCAACACCGTAGGCAGCACCGTGAACAGCGCGACCGGTGCCGCGGGCGCCGTGGGCGGCGCCGTGAAACCGGCTACGGCCGGCGCCAAGGCGAGCGGCAAGGCCCAAGGCTCGGGCGCGGTCGACCTGCACAAGAAGTAAGTCGCACCCCGCATCGCTGCAGCGGCCGGACGCGGCGGCTGCAGCGCATCGCTCCGCAAGAAGAAATCAAGCCCGCAGCGCTAAAGCGTTGCGGGCTTGTGTCGTTCAAAGGTCGGGTGCGGGCAGCTTGAAGAGGCTGGTGACTTCGGTGTCGAGCACCACCAGCGCGCGCTGGTTGAACAGCCGCCAGCGCCAACGCAGGATGCCGAGCGTGGGGCGCTTCTCGGAGCGGCGCACCTCGATCACGTCGGCCACTAGCCGCAGCGCATCGCCGGGGCGCACGGGGTTTGGCCAGCGCACGTGTTCGAGCCCGGGCGACGCGAACGATTCAGAACCGGCCAGCGCCGCCTCGACCACCAGCCGCATCGCGATCGAGCAGGTGTGCCAGCCGCTCGCGATGAGCCCGCCGAAGGGGCTGCCTGCCGCCGCCTCGGCGTCGGTGTGGAACCACTGCGGGTCGTAGGCCCGCGCGAACTGCACGAGTTCGGCTTCGGTGAGCACATACGGCCCGGCCTCGATGACCTGGCCTGCGTGGAAGTCGGCGAACTGCATCCGCCGCAGCTTAGTACGTTTCGAGGTGCAGACGGCCTTCACGCTTCAATGCAGCGCCGACGGTGTCCCAATCGAGCCCTGCTTCTTTCGCCACGTCGCGCAGCGCAAGCACCACGCCCTCTTCCATGCTCTTCAGGCCGCACACGTAGAAGTGGCTGGCGCCGTCTTTCAGCAGCGCGGCCAGGTCAGCGGCGCGTTCGCGCATCAGGTCCTGCACGTAGCGCTTGGGTTGGCCCGGCGTGCGCGAGAACGCGAAGTTGATGTCGATGAAGTCTTTGGGCAGTGACTGCAGCGGGCCGAAGTACGGCAGCTCCTGCTGCGTGCGCGCGCCGAAGAACAGCATGAGCTTGCCGCCTTCGAACTTGCCGCTCTTGCGCAGGCGCCGGCGCCATTCGGTCATGGCGCGCATGGGCGCGCTGCCGGTGCCGGTGCAGATCATCACGATGTGCGACTTGGGGTGGTTCGGCATCAGGAACGACGCACCGAAGGGCCCCACCACCTGCACGGTGTCGCCCACCTTGAGGTCGCACACGTAGTTGGAGCACACGCCGCGCACGGGGTCGCCCTCGTGGTCCTCGGTGACGCGCTTCACGGTGAGCGAGACGTTGTTGTAGCCGGGCCGTTCGCCGTTGCGCGGGCTGGCCACCGAGTACTGGCGCGCATGGTGGCGCTTGCCGATGGCATCGACGCCCGGCGGCACGATGCCGATCGACTGGCCTTCGAGCACGGGGAACGGCACCACGCCGAAGTCGAGCACGATGTGGTGGGTCTCGCTGTCGAAGCCGGCCTCGGTGCAGTTGAAGTTGCCCACCACGGTGGCGGTGGTCGGCGTCTTCGGCGGAAAGAGGTTGGTGTAGGCGTGCGCGGCCGACCAGGGCGGCACGCTGGCGCCGTACTGCGCGGAATTGAAGGCGGGCTCGGTGCCCTGCACGGCGGCCTGGGCCTGCGTCTGGGCAGGCACTTCCGCGGCCTCGGCGGCGGCGCCGGACACGCCCGCCGCCTCGAGTTCCTCGGGCGAGAGCTCGGCGGGGAGTTCTTCCCACGTGAGCTGCTCTTCGATGGTGTACGCGCGCACCAGCGGCATGGTGCGCCAGTTGTCGATCGAGCCCGTGGGGCACGGCGAGATGCAGGCCATGCAGCCATTGCAGACGTCCGCGCGAACGACATAGTTGTTGTCGTCGTGCGTGATCGCGTTCACGGGGCAGGTCGCCTCGCAGGTGTTGCAGCGGATGCAGATCTCGGGGTCGATCAGGTGCTGCTTGATGACCCCGGCTTCAACGACCATGTCCATGTTGTTCTCCATGCCCTCGCCGTGGGGACGAGGGCTTCATATCCAGACGCTCAGCCGAAACGCACGTATTCAAAGTCCACCGGCTGGCGGTTGATGCCCATCACCGGCGGCGAGATCCAGCCTGCGAACTTGCCCGGCTCGATCACGCGGCCCATCAACGATGCCACGAAAGCGAAGTCTTCGGAACTCGGCAGCCATTCGTCGCGCTTGGCGGCCCATTCGATGTCGTTCACCACACGGCCCTCGGGCGACATCTTGATGCCGGCGAGTGCGCCGATCTGGCGGTTGAAGGCCTTGTGCGGCACGACCAGACGGGTGGGAATGCCGGCCTTCTCGAGCACCTTGTTCCAGCGGCCGACGCCGGCCACCGAGTCCTTGATGAAGTCGTCGCGCAGCACTTCGTTCAGGGCGTTGAGCATCGGCACGTCCTTCTCGACGAGCTGGCCGTCCTTCACCTCGAGCACCTTGTAGGTCTGGCCCTTGAGCACGTGGTCGTCGTCGCGCTTGCCTTCTTCGTAGCGGCCCTTCAGGCCCGAGCTGTAGAAGATGGCGGCGTTGCTCGACTGGTCGGCACCGAACAGGTCGATGGTCACCGAGTAGTGGAAGTTCAGGTAGCGCTGGATGGTGCCCAGGTCGATGCAGCCGGCGGCGCGGATCTTCTGCGCGTCGTCGGTCTTGAGCTCGTTCATCACCTGCGCGGTGCGCGCGATGACGCGCGACACGCCGCTCTCGCCCACGAACATGTGGTGCGCCTCTTCGGTCAGCATGAACTTCGTGGTGCGCGCCAGCGGGTCGAACGCGCTCTCGGCCAGCGCGGCCAGCTGGAACTTGCCGTCGCGGTCGGTGAAGTAGGTGAACATGAAGAACGCGAGCCAGTCGGGCGTCTTCTCGTTGAAGGCGCCCAGGATGCGCGGGTTGTTGGCGTCGCCCGAGGTGCGCTGCAGCAGCGCGTCGGCCTCCTCGCGGCCGTCGCGGCCGAAGTGCTTCTGCAGCAGGTAGACCATGGCCCACAGGTGGCGGCCTTCTTCGACGTTGATCTGGAACAGGTTGCGCAGGTCGTACATCGACGGCGCCGTGAGGCCCAGGTGGCGCTGCTGCTCGACCGACGCGGGCTCGGTGTCGCCCTGCGTGACGATGATGCGGCGCAGGTTGGCGCGGTGTTCGCCGGGCACGTCCTGCCAGACCTTCTCGCCCTTGTGGTCGCCGAAGTGCACTTCGCGGTTGGCGTCGCCCGGGTTCAGGAAGATGCCCCAGCGGTAGTCGCGCATCTTCACGTGGCCGAACTGCGCCCAGCCCTGCGGGTCGACGCTCACGGCCGTGCGCAGGTACACCTCGTGGTTGGTCGAGCCTTCGGGGCCCACGTCGTCCCACCAGTTGATGAAGTTGGGCTGCCAGCCTTCGAGCGCGCGCTGCAGCGTGCGGTCTTCGCCGAGGTTGACGTTGTTGGGGATCTTCTCGCTGTAGTTGATCGTGCTCATCGTTGTTCCTTGGGTTGTGCGGACTGCTCTGTGCTCAAACGCGGTTCAGGTCGAAGCCGGCTTTCTGGCCGGTGCCGTAGACCTTCAGCGCGCCCTTTTCGCCGACGGCGTTGGGGCGGTTGAAGATCCAGTTCTGCCAGGCCGTGAGGCGGCCGAAGATGCGGGTGGCCATGTTCTCCTTGCTCGCGAAGCGCAGGTTGGCTTCGAGGCCGGTGAGTGCGTCGGGCGACATGGCGGCGCGCTCTTCGATGGCGATGCGGATCTCGTCGTCCCAGTCGATGTCGTCGGGCGCGGCGGTGACGAGGCCGAGCTTCACGGCTTCGTCGGCGTCGAGCGCCTGGCCGGCGGCGGCGCGCGCAGCTTCGAGCGGCGCGGCCTCTTCGTAGAAGCGGCGCTGCAGGCGGCTCTGGTCGTTCACCATCGGGAAGAAGCCGAAGTTGAATTCGTTGAGCGTGAGCTTCGGCGCGCGCGTGGCGTCGTCGGGCAGCGCGAGCATGTAGGTGCGGTCGGCCGCGAAGGCCAGCTCGGCCAGCGTGCCGGCGAAGCACGAGCCGGCCTCGACCAGCGCGAACAGGCTGCGCGACGACACATCGAGGCGCGCCAGCGTGCGGCGCAGCGCGCCAATGGTTTCGCGCACCAGCCAGTGGTCCTTGTTCGCGAACATCACGGCATCCGATGCGAGCACGGCGGCGGCGTCGCCTTCGGTCTTGAGCAGCCAGGTGCCGACGTCGAGTTCGTTGGTGCGCAGGTTGAGGATGGCGTCGTCGAGTTCGCGGCACACGGCCAGCGGCCACCAGGCGGCGCCGGCGGCTTCGATGGCACCGATGTCGGCCGGCTGCGCGCCGGTGGGTGCCTTCACGGTGATCGTCGCGGTGCGCTTGCTGCGGTCGATCTGCACGTTGACGTTGGCGTACGCGATGCCGTCGGCGCTGTCGGTGCGCTCGACGCGGGTCAGGGCCACGCCCTTGGCGCCGGCGGGGCGGTCGCTGCCGGCGGCGAGTTGCGTGGCGCGTTCCTGCACGGCGGCGGGGAACTGCGCGGGCTTGGCGACGGCATCGACCAGGCGCCAGTCGACCGCGCGCTGGCCGCGCACGCCTTCGACGCTGGTGCAGAAGATGTCGGCGAGGTCGTGGCGCACGTGGCGCTTGTCGGTCACGCGGGTGAGGCCGCCGGTGCCGGGCAGCACGCCGAGCAGCGGCACTTCGGGCAGCGAGACCGACGAGGAGCGGTCGTCGACCAGCAGGATCTCGTCGCAGGCCAGTGCCAGTTCGTAGCCGCCGCCGGCGCAGGCGCCGTTCACGGCCGCGAGGAACTTCAGGCCCGAGTGCTTGGAGGTGTCTTCCATGCCGTTGCGCGTCTCGTTGGTGAACTTGCAGAAGTTCACCTTCCAGGCGTGGCTGGAAACGCCGAGCATGAAGATGTTGGCGCCGGAGCAGAAGATGCGGTCCTTGCCGCTGGTGACGATCACGCTGCGCACTTCGGGGTGCTCGAAGCGGATGCGGTTGAGCGCGTCGTTCAGCTCGATGTCCACGCCCAGGTCGTAGCTGTTGAGCTTGAGCTTGTAGCCGGGGCGGATGCCGCCGTCTTCCGCGATGTCGAGCGTGAGGCGCGCAATGGCGCCGTCGAAGCTCAGCGACCAGTGGCGGTACTGGGCGGGTTCGATGCGGTAGTCGACGCGCTGGGGCGCCTGGAGCGTGGTGTCGGTCATGCGGAAGTCTCCTGTGGGGCTGTGTTCAGAAAACCGTGAACAGGAATAATAATGCACTTCCTTGTTCCGATGACATGCATCATGCTGCATGCAAACAGGCAAGTCAATGCCTGTTGTGCTTTTTTTCAGCTTTCAGGCAGACGAGGGATCAGGGGTACGTGCGGAGGACACCGGGTACTTCCCTCCGCGAATGTCCCCCGGGCTTCGCCCTCCTCCTTGATTTCGCTGCGGGAAGCACCCAGTGCCCTGCGCACGGGGCACGCGGTCGGGTCACGGCCGATCAACCACCGCTCTGAAACGCTCACGCCGATGGGGTGCCTTGCGCAGCGAAATCAAGGAGGAGGCCGCAGGCCGGGGGACATTCGCGGAGCAAGGTACCCCGTCGGCGGGAGCGTCGCCCTGAACAGCGAACGCCCCAACGCCAGCAAGCGGAAACTCAGGCCAACCCCATCGACTGCCGGGCGACCGCACGCAGCGCCTGGAAGCTCTGCGGCAACGTCTTCCCACTGGTATCGACCGACAGATCGGCCTTCGAATAGAAGGCAGCGCGCCCGTTCAGGATGCGCCGCAGGTCTTCCATGGCCTCCTTGCTGGCCGCCATCGGGCGGGTGTCGCCCTGCGCGGCCACGCGGCCCATGTGCTCCTCGGGCGCGGCCTGCAGCCACACGGTGGTGCAGTGCGCGAGCAGCTCGTTGAAGGTGGCCGGGTCGGACACGATGCCGCCGGGCGTGGCAATGACCACCTCGCTGTAGATCTGCACCGCCTCTTCCAGCGCGCGGCGCTCGTAGCGGCGGTAGGCGTTGGTGCCGTACAGGTCGTGGATTTCGCGCACGCTGCAGCCCGCCAGCTTCTCGATCTCGCGGCTCAGCTCGATGAACGGAATTTCGAGGTCTTCGGCCAGCATCTGGCCCAGCGTCGACTTGCCCGCGCCGCGCAGCCCCACCAGCGCGATGCGCCGGTGCCGCGCCGGGTCGACCGAGGCCGTGCCCAGCATCTCGCCGAGCGCCACGCGCACGCGGCGCAGGTCGGCCTCGCTGCGGTGCTCCAGCAGTTCGCGGATCAGCAGCCACTCGGGCGAGCTGGTCGTCACATCGCCCACCAGCTCGGCCAGCGAACAATGCAGCGCCCCGGCCACCTGCTGCAGCACCAGGATCGATGCGTTGCCGATGCCGTATTCCAGGTTCGCCAGGTGGCGCTCCGACACGTCGGCCGCCAGGGCCACCGCCTTGCGCGTGAGGCCCCGCTGCGCGCGCAGGTTGCGCACGCGGTCGCCCAGTGCCACCAGCAGCGGGTTCTTGGCCTCCCCGGCCACGGCGGCGCCGTGGTTGTTGCCGGTGCCGCCCTCGGGCGCGGTGGCCAGCACCGCGTCTACATGCTCGTTCATGCCATTCCTCGTTCTTCGCCGGGATTGTGCGCGCTCAGGGTAAACACCATATATGCACTATATTGCTTGACACCTGTTGTCTCGCTGCTTATTGTTCGATCACACGCAAGATACTGCACACGCAGACTTCCTGCAAGAAGTCGATAGTTCATCCGTTCGAGGCCCACGATGTCCGACACCCCCACGCCCGCCACCGGCAAGGCGGCATTTCACCAGCTGATCGCCGACCTGACCGCCGAGATCGCCGGCCAGCCGCTGGACGCCGCGCTCGACCAGTGGCTCAACGCCACCCACGGCGCCGGCAGCGCCCGTTTTGCGCAACTGCGCCAGGCCTGCATCGGCGGCGTCGCCGAGGGCTGGCTGTGCGACCGCGAAGGCGGCGGCATCAAGTACGGCCGCGTCTTCAAGGCCGAGGACGCGCTGCATCGCTTCTCGGTCGACGTGGTCGACATGCAGGACCTCGCCGGCCCGCACCACACGCATCCGAACGGCGAGATCGACCTGATCATGCCGCTGGACGGCACCCCCGCCGCCACCTTCGACGGGCGGCCCGCGGGCTGGTGCGTCTACGGGCCCGGCACCGCACACCGCCCGACCGTGGCCCAAGGCCGCGCGCTCGTCCTGTACCTCCTGCCCGAAGGGCAGATCAAGTTCACTTCATGACCGACCTTCTCGCCAACCACGTCGCCGGCCGCTGGCAAAGCGGCACGGGCGCCGGCACGCCCCTGTTCGACCCGGTGCTCGGCACCGAACTCGCGCGCGTCGACGCCACCGGCCTCGACCTGCCCGAGGCCTTTGCCTTTGCACGCGAACAAGGCGGCCGCGCGCTGCGCGCCCTCACCTACCGCCAGCGCGCCGGCCTGCTCGCCGCGCTCGTGAAGGTGCTGCAGGCGAACCGCGACGCGTACTACGAGATCGCCACCGCGAACTGCGGCACGGTGAAGAACGACTCGGCCGTCGACATCGACGGCGCGATCTTCACGCTCGGCCAGTACGCCAAGTGGGGCGATGCGCTCGGCGACGTGCGCGCGCTGCGCGACGGCGAGGCCGTGAAGCTCGGCAAGGAGCCCGTGTTCCAGTCGCAGCACCTGCAGGTGCCGACGCACGGCGTGGCGCTGTTCATCAACGCCTTCAACTTCCCCTCGTGGGGCCTGTGGGAAAAGGCCGCGCCCGCGCTGCTGTCGGGCGTGCCCGTGATCGTCAAGCCCGCCACGGCCACCGCCTGGCTCACGCAGCGCATGGTGAAAGACGTGGTCGATGCGGGCGTGCTGCCGGCCGGCGCGCTGTCGGTCATCTGCGGCAGCTCGGCCGGCCTGATGGACCAGCTGCAGCCCTTCGACGTGGTCTCGTTCACCGGCTCGGCCGAGACGGCCGCCGTGATCCGTTCGCACCCGGCCGTGGCCGCGCGCTCGGTGCGCGTGAACATCGAGGCCGACAGCCTCAACAGCGCCCTGCTGCTGCCCGGCGCCGCGCCCGGCAGCGAGGCCTTCAACCTGCTCGTGCGCGAAGTGGTGCGCGAGATGACGGTGAAGTCGGGCCAGAAGTGCACCGCCATCCGCCGCATCCTCGTGCCGGCCGAGGTGTACGACGCCGCCGCCGAAGCCATCGGCGCGAAGCTCGCGGGCGTCACGGTCGGCAACCCGCGCAACGAGGGCGTGCGCATGGGCTCGCTCGTGAGCCGCGCTCAGCTGAACGCGGTGCGCGACGGCCTCGACGCGCTGGCCGCGCAGACCACCGTGCTGCACGACAGCAGCAACAAGCCCCTCATCGACGCCGACCCCGCCGTGGCCGCCTGCATCGGCCCCGTGCTGCTGGGCGCGCGCGACGCCGACGCGGCGCAGCGCGTGCACGACGTCGAAGTGTTCGGCCCCGTCGCCACGCTGCTGCCCTACAACGACCTGGCACACGGCATCGCGCTCGCGCACCGTGGCCAGGGTTCGCTCGTCACCTCGCTGTATGGCAGCGACGATGCCGCGCTCGCCCAGGCTGCGCTGTCGGTCGCGCCGAGCCATGGCCGCGTGCACGTCATCACGCCCGAGGTGGCGCAGGCCCACACCGGCCACGGCAACGTGATGCCGATGTCGCTGCACGGCGGCCCCGGCCGCGCGGGTGGCGGCGCCGAGCTGGGCGGCCTGCGCGCGCTCGATTTCTATCACCGCAGGAGCGCGGTGCAGGCGAGCCCCGGCGTGCTCGCCGCCCTCGGCCTCTAGCGCCACGCACAGGCCCCAAGGAGACACACGATGAACAGCAGCCTGCCCGCACGATTCAACTTTGCCGAACACCTGTTCGCCCTCAACCGCGGCCGCGCCGCACGCACCGCCTACATCGACGACCGCGGCACGCTGGGCTACGGCCAGCTCGAAGACCGCGCGCGCCGCCTGGCCGCCGCGCTGAAGGCCGCGGGCATCCGCCGCGAAGAGCGCGTGCTGCTGCTCATGCTCGACGGCAACGACTGGCCCGTGAGCTTCCTGGGCTGCCTCTACGCGGGCATCGTGCCGGTGGCCGTGAACACGCTGCTCACGCCCGACGACTACGCCTACATGCTCGACCACAGCCGCGCGCAGGCGGTGCTGGTGTCGGGTGCGCTGCTGCCGACCCTGCAGGATGCGATGGCGCGCGGCGGCCATGAAGTGCAGACGCTGTTCGTGTCGCAACCGACGGGCCCGCTGCCCGAAGGCGCGCAAGAGTTCGAGGCTGCGCTCGCCGCCGCCAAGCCCCTGCCCGCCCCCGCGCCCACCGCGTCGGACGACCCGGGCTTCTGGCTCTATTCCTCCGGCTCCACCGGCAAGCCCAAGGGCACGGTGCACACGCACGCCAACCTGTGGTGGACCGCCGAGCTCTACGGCAAGCCCGTGCTCGGCCTCACCGAAGGCGACGTGTGCTTCTCGGCCGCCAAGATGTACTTCGCGTACGGCCTGGGCAATGCGCTGACCTTCCCGCTGTCGGTGGGCGCCACCGTCGTGCTGATGGCCGAGCGGCCCACGCCCGACGCCACCTTCCGTCGCTGGACCGAGCACAAGCCGACCGTGTTCTTCGGCGCGCCCACGGGCTTCGCGGGCATGCTCGCCTCGCCGAAGCTGCCGGCGCGCGAGGCCGTGGCGCTGCGCATGTGCTCGTCGGCCGGCGAGGCGCTGCCCGGCGAGATCGCGCAGCGTTTCAAGGCGCACTTCGGCTGCGAGATCATCGACGGCATCGGCTCGACCGAGATGCTGCACATCTTCATCTCCAACCGCCCCGGCGACGTGCGCTACGGCACCACGGGCAAGCCGGTGGACGGCTACGAGGTCGAGCTGCGCGGCGAGGACGGCCGCCCCGTGCCCGACGGCGAGGTGGGCGACCTGTACATCCGCGGCCCGAGCTCGGCACTGATGTACTGGTGCAACCGCGAGAAATCGCGCGACACCTTCCAGGGCGGCTGGACCAAGAGCGGCGACAAGTACACGCGCGACGCCGACGGCTACTTCACGTACGCCGGGCGCAGCGACGACATGCTCAAGGTCAGCGGCATCTACGTCTCGCCCTTCGAGGTCGAGGCCACGCTGATGCAGCACCCGGCCGTGCTCGAGGCCGCGGTCATCGGCAAGGACGACGCCGACGGGCTCACGAAGACCAAGGCCTTCGTCGTGCTGAAGGACGGCGCCGCCGCCACCGAGGACGAGCTCAAGGCCTTCGTGAAGGAACGCCTGGCGCCCTACAAGTACCCGCGCTTTCTGGAGTTCGTGAGCGAGCTGCCGAAGACGGCCACCGGCAAGATCCAGCGCTTCCGGCTGCGCGAACGCGAGAAGCAGGCATGAGCACGCCGACGGTTGCCACCGACTTCGCCACCATCGACTGGCGCGGGCGCACCGTGCGCATCGAGTGCCGGTGGATCGCCCCCGAACGCGGCGCCGACACCCCGCTCATCGTCTTCCTGCACGAGGGCCTGGGCTCCGTCGCGATGTGGAAGGACTTCCCCGCCCAGGTCTGCGAAGCCGCCGGCGCGCGCGGACTCGTGTTCTCGCGTCCCGGTTACGGGCGCTCCACGCCGCGCGCCGAAGACGAGATCTGGGACGTCGACTTCATGCACCGCCAGGCGCACGAGGTGCTGCCCGCGCTGTTCGCCGCGCTGAAGCTCGGCGACGAGAAGCCGTGGCTCTTCGGCCACAGCGACGGCGGCTCGATCTCGCTGCTGTACGCCTCGCGCTTTTCCGACAAGGTCGCGGGCCTCGTGGTGCTCGCGCCGCACATCTTCGTGGAAGACAAGACCGTCGCGAACATCGAGATTGCGCGCACCGCCTACCGCACGAGCGACCTGCCCGCCAAGCTCGGCCGCTACCACGACAGCGCCGACTCGGCCTTCTGGGGCTGGAACCGCATCTGGCTGCACCCGCCCTTTCGCGACTGGAACATCGAGGCCGAGCTGGCCACCATCCGCTGCCCCGTGCTTGCGGTGCAGGGCATCGACGACGCGTACGGCACGCTCGCGCAGATCCGCGACATCGCACCGCGCGTCGGTGGGATTTGCGAGCTGCTCGAAATCCCTGAATGCGGGCATTCCCCGCATCGCGATCAGCCGGATCGTGTCATCGTCGCGACCGCTTCTTTCATCACCAACAACAGGAGACAGACACCATGACGAACCTTCGCACCGCGCGCCTGGCGCTCACGGCCATCGCCCTCGCCGCCCTGGCCTCCGCGGCCGGCGCACAGGGCACGGCAAAGCTCAAGGTCGGCCTCATGCTGCCCTACAGCGGTACCTACACCGCCCTGGGCGTGGCCATTGAAAACGGCTTCAAGCTCTACGTGGAACAGCAGGGCGGCAAGCTCGCCGGCCGCGAGATCGAATACTTCAAGGTCGACGACGAGTCCGACCCGGCCAAGGCCACCGACAACGTCAACAAGCTCATCAAGCGCGACAACGTCGACGTGATCGTGGGTACCGTGCACTCGGGCGTCGCCATGGCCATGGCCAAGGCCGCCAAGGAAAGCGGCACCGTGCTCATCGTGCCGAACGCCGGCGCCGACGCGGTGACGGGCCCCATGTGCGCGCCCAACATCTTCCGCAGCTCCTTCAGCAACTGGCAGCCGGCGTTCGCCATGGGCGAAGTGGCGGCCAAGCAGCAGGGCAAGAAGAAGGTCATGACCATCACCTGGAAGTACGCGGCCGGTGAAGAGTCGGTCAACGGCTTCAAGGAAGGCTTCGAGAAGAACGGCGGCAAGGTCGACAAGCAGCTCACCCTGCCCTTCCCCAACGTGGAGTTCCAGGCCCTGCTGACCGAGATCGCCGCGGCCAAGCCCGATGCGGTGTACGCCTTCTTCGCGGGCGGCGGCGCGGTGAAGTTCGTCAAGGACTACCAGGCCGCCGGCCTGAACAAGACCATCCCGCTGTACGGCCCCGGCTTCCTGACCGACGGCACGCTCGACGCGCAGGGCGAGTCGGCGCAAGGCATGCTCACCACGCTGCACTACGCCGACGGCCTGAACACCCCGCGCGACAACGCCTTCCGCGTGGCGTATGCCAAGTCGTTCAAGCTGCAGCCCGACGTGTACGCGGTGCAGGGCTACGACGCCGCGCAGATGCTGGGCGTGGGCCTGAATGCCACCAAGGGCGACATCTCGAAGAAGGCCGAGTTCACGGGCGCGATCGAGAAGGCGAAGATCGACAGCCCGCGCGGCACCTTCACGGTGAGCAAGTCGCACAACCCGGTGCAGGACATCTACCTGCGCAAGGTCGAGGGCAAGGAAAACAAGCTGGTGAGCACCGCGATCAAGGGCCTGTCCGATCCGGCTCGCGGCTGCCGGATGTAAGCAGGGCCACGGGCCTTCGGTTCTCTCTCGTTCCCTCGCGGCCCCCGATCAAGTTCACGGGGCTGCGAGCCGCCTTGCGGCAACCACAACCAACTGGGATCACACGGTGGATTTCGGAACCTTCTTGGTGCAGTGCCTGAACTCCGTTCAGTACGGCCTGCTGCTCTTTCTCGTGGCCTCGGGGCTGACGCTGATCTTCGGGATCATGGGCGTCATCAACCTCGCCCACGGGAGCTTCTACATGATCGGCGCCTACATGGCGTTCTCGCTGGCGCCGCTGTTCGGCGACCAGTTCCTGCTGATGCTGGTGGCCGGCGTGGTGCTGGCCGCGATCTTCGGCTACGTGCTGGAGTGGGCCTTCTTCAGCTACCTCTACCAGCGCGACCACCTGCAGCAGGTGCTCATGACCTACGGGCTCATCCTGGTGTTCGAGGAACTGCGCTCCATCTTCGTGGGCAACGACGTGCACGGCGTGAAGGTGCCCGCGTGGCTGGACGGCAGCTTCGCGCTGGGCAATGTCATGAGCTACCCGTGGTATCGCCTGTTTGCCTCGGCCGCCTGCATCGTGCTGGCCGTGGGCCTGTACTACGTGGTGAACCGCACGCGCCTGGGCATGATGATCCGCGCCGGCGCCAGCAACCGCGACATGGTGCGCGGCCTGGGCATCGACGTGAAGCGGCTGTACCGCATCGTGTTCGCGGCCGGCGTGGCGCTGGCGGCGCTGGCCGGCATGATCGCCGCGCCGATGTCCTCGGTGTACCCGAACATGGGCGCCAGCGTGCTCATCATCTGCTTCGTGCTGGTGGTGATCGGCGGCATCGGCTCGATCACGGGGGCGCTCGTGGCCTCGCTGCTGGTGGGCTTCGTCGACACCTTCGGCAAGGTGTTCTTCGCCGACCTGGCGGGCATCGGCATCTACCTGCTGATGGCCATCGTGCTGATCTGGAAGCCCGAAGGCTTGATGGGGAGGCGGCCATGAGCCCCGTGGTTGCGTCCGCACCTTCGTCGCCGCGGCGTGGTGCCTTCATCGTGCCCGTGCTGTGCGCCATCGCGCTCGCCGTGGCCGGCCCGCTGCTGGGCAACTACGCGTCGGACTTCATCGTCAAGGTGATGATTTTGTCGATCTTCGCGCTCAGCCTGGAGTTGCTGGTGGGCATGACCGGGCTCGTGAGCCTGGGCCATGCGGCCTTCTACGGCATCGGCGCCTACGTCACCGTGCTGGCCTCGGGCAACGACGGCGGCAACTTCGCGCTGCTGCTGGTGCTGTCGATGGGCGCGGCGGCGCTGTATGCGCTGTTCGTGGGCGCGCTGAGCCTGCGCACGCGCGGCGTGTACTTCATCATGGTCACGCTGGCCTTTGCGCAGATGGCCTTCTTCGTGTTCCACGACACCAAGGTCGGCGGCGGCAGCGACGGCATCTACCTGTACGTGCGACCGGCCCTCGGCGCGCTCGACATGGAGAACCGCACGGTGCTGTTCTACGTGGTGCTGGCGGCGCTGGTGTTCACCTACGGCCTGCTGGCGCTCATCCGCCGCTCGCGCTTCGGCGCCGCGCTCGCGGGCATCCGCGTGAACGAGCAGCGCATGCGCGCGGCGGGCTTCGCGGTGTACGGCTACAAGCTCGCGGCCTTCGTGCTCGCGGGCGCGCTGGCCGGGCTCGCGGGCTTTCTGCTGGCCTCGCGCGACGGCGTGGTCAACCCCGAGCTGATGGCCTGGCACAACTCCGGCGAGGTGCTGCTGATGGTGATCCTGGGCGGCCTCGGCCACCTGCGCGGCGCGGTGATCGGCGCCGTGGCCTTCACGCTGCTCAAGGAAATCTTCTCCACCCACGCCGTGATGGGCCCGCTGGCCGACCACTGGCAGCTCACGCTGGGCATCGCCATCATCGTGTTCGTGGCGCTGCTGCCCAAGGGCCTGATCGGCCTGGTGCAGCGCCTGTCGCCGAAGGGAGGCGCATGACCACCGCACTGCTGTCCGTGGACAAGCTCACGCGCCGCTTCGGCGGCCTCACGGCCGTCAACGCCGTCACGCTCGACCTGCACATCGGCGAAGTCCATGCGGTGATCGGCACCAACGGCGCCGGCAAGTCGACGCTCATCAATATGCTCTCGGGCGAGATCGAGGCCTCCGAAGGCCGCATCGCCCTGGACGGCGTGGACATCACCGCGCGCGCGCAGTCGCGCCGCGCCCGCGACGGTGTGGGCCGCAGCTACCAGCGCACCACCATCTTCCCGGAGTTCACGGTGCACGAGAACTGCCGCCTCGCCGCGCAGGCCGCCACGGCAAAACCGTGGGCGATCTGGCAGTCGTCGCAGCGCTGCGCCACCAGCAACGCCTCGGCCGACGCCGCGCTCGAAGCGGCGGGCCTCGCGGCCGAAGCCCGGCGCGTCGCCAGCACGCTGAGCCACGGCGCGCAGCGCCAGCTCGAAGTGGCGATGTGCCTGGCCACCCACCCGCGCGTGCTGCTGCTGGACGAACCGCTCGCCGGCATGGGCGCGGAAGAAACCGACCGCATGCTCACGCTGCTCGCGCGGCTGAAAGCCACGCACGCCATCCTGCTGGTGGAGCACGACATGGACGCCGTGTTCCGCATCGCCGACCGCATCACCGTGATGGTGAACGGCACCGTCATCGCCACGGGCGACCCGACGTCGATCCGCGAGAACCCCGAGGTCCGCACGGCCTACCTCGGCGAGGAGCAACACTGATGCTGATCGTTCGCGACCTCAACACCTACTACGGCAACAGCCACATCCTGCGCGGCGTGCACGCCGGCATTCCGGCGGCGACCTCCGTCGGCCTGCTCGGGCGCAACGGCATGGGCAAGACCACGCTGATCCGCACCATCATGGGCTACGTGCGCCCCGCGTCAGGCGAGGTGCAGGTCGACGGCCGCACCGTCACCGGCCTGCCGCCCGAGAAGATGGCACGCCTGGGCATCGGCTACGTGCCCGAGGGGCGCGGCATCTTCCCGAACCTGTCGGTGCGCGAGAACCTCGTGATGAGCGAACGCGCCGGCATCGACGGCCAGCGCGCCTGGACCTTCGACCGCGTGATGGCCACCTTCCCGCGCCTGTCGGAACGGCTCACGCACGGCGGCCAGCAGCTGTCGGGCGGCGAGCAGCAGATGCTCTCCATCGGCCGCGCGCTCATGACCAACCCGCGCCTGCTGATCCTCGACGAAGCCACCGAAGGCCTTGCGCCGCTGATCGTGGCCGAGATCTGGCGCGTGATCAGCGAAATCCGTGCGACGGGCATCGCCACGCTGATCGTCGACCGCGACTACCGCAAGGTGCTCGCGCACACGGACCTGGCGGTGGTAATGGAGAAGGGGCAGATCGTGCGGCATGGAGCGTCGGCCGATCTGCTGGCGGAGCCGACGGTGCTGGAGGAACTGCTGGGCGTGTGAGCATGCGTGGCGTGCGTCACCCGGTCCGCTGCGCCATCAGGAAATCGATGAACACCCGCATGCGCAGCGGCACGTGGCGCCCGTCCGGGTACAGCAGCGTGTAGGGCCGCGAACGGCCCGCAAAGGGCTTCAGCACCTCGACGAGCGAGCCGTCCGCCAGTTCCTTCTCCACGACGAAGCGGTAGGTCTGGAACAGCCCAGCGCCGCTTTTCGCGAGCGTGACGCCTCCGAGCACGTCGTCGGAGCAGCTGTAGGCGCCGTCCGCGAACACTTCGCGGTCCTTGCCGTTCTCCTTGAAGAGCCACGAAATGCGGCGGCCGCTACTGGGCAGCTCGAACTGGATGCACTCGTGCGCGGCGAGCTCGTCCAGCGTGCGCGGCGTGCCGGCCTTCCTCAGGTATTTGCGCGTGGCGACCACGACCAGGTCCGCATCCTCGAGGTGCCGCGCGATCAGCGTGGAGTCGGGCTGGGCCCGCACGCGCACCGCCATGTCGTAGCCCTCTTCCACGAAATCGATGTTGCGGTTGCTCAGGTGCACGTGCAGCCGGATGTCGGGAAAGCGTTCGCGAAACGCCGGCAGCAAGGGCAGGATGCGGTGGTGGCCGTAGGTGGTCGGCACGCTGATGCGCAGCGTGCCCGAAGGCAGCACCTGCTGGCCCATCACCTCGCGCTCGGCCTCGGCGAGCTGCGCCAGCGCCTGTTGGCACTGTGCAAAGTAGGAGCGGCCCGCGTCGGTGAGCCGCACGCTGCGCGTGGTGCGCACGAAAAGCCGCAATCCCAGCCGCTTCTCGAGCCGGGAGATCGATCGGCTCACGGCCGCGGGCGTCACGCCGGCCGCGAGTGCCGCCGAGGTGAAGCCGCCGCTCTCCGCCGCGAGGCAGAACAACT
This sequence comes from Variovorax sp. V35, assembly GCF_041154465.1. Classification (NCBI taxonomy): domain Bacteria; kingdom Pseudomonadati; phylum Pseudomonadota; class Betaproteobacteria; order Burkholderiales; family Comamonadaceae; genus Variovorax; species Variovorax sp. V35. The sequence goes on along the minus strand of NZ_AP028666.1, from coordinate 104,935 downwards.
CGATGCTGCCCAGGAGGATGTCGCCGAACTGCCGCTGCATGGATTGATTACCTTGTGTATCAAGTGAAGTGCGAGTCTAGTGATTTATCTATTGATTCGTCATCAATACAGTTCTCCCCACGTCATCAACTTCCCTGGAGAACCGACATGCAGGACGACACATCCCCCACCGTGGTCATCACCGGCGCCTCGAGCGGCATCGGCCTGGGCCTTGCGCAGGCGTACCTCGCGCGCGGCTTCAACGTGGTCGCGAATGCGCGCACCGAAGAGCGGCTCGCAGCCGCCGCGAAGCAGCTCGGCAATCCGGCGCGTCTTCTCGGCGTCGCGGGCGACATCGGCCGCCGCGACACCGCGCAGCAGCTCGTCGACCGCACCGTGGCGCGCTTCGGCCAGGTCGACGTGCTCGTCAACAACGCGGGCATCTTCAACGCGAAGCCTTTCGTCGACTACACCGAAGACGACCTCGAGCAAATGGTCGCCACCAACCTCAAGGGCTTCGTCTACGCCTCGCAGGCCGCGGCAAAGCACATGGTCGCGCGCCGCCAGGGACACATCGTCAACATCACGGCGAGCATCGCGCTGCAGCCGAACCAGCAGGTGCCGGCCGTGTTGCCGGTGCTGATCAAGGGCGGCATCAATGCCGCGACGCGCGCGCTGGCGCTCGAACTCGCACCGCACAACGTCAAGGTGAATGCGGTGGCACCCGGCATCGTGGACACGCCGCTGTACACGCCCGAGCAGCACGGCTTCCTCAACGGCCTGGCGCCCGCCGGCCGCATCGCGACCGTGCAGGAGATCGCCGATGCGGTGCTCTACCTCACGAGCGCCGATTTCACGACCGGCGTCGTGCTGCCCGTGGATGGCGGCATGAGCACCGGCAAGTGGTAATCACCTCAGTCATTCACCCAAGGAGCACACCATGCCTTTCATCAACCTGAAGATCACCCGCGACGGCGTCACGCGCGAACAGAAAACCCAGGTCATTGCCGAGTTCACGGAAACGCTCGAACGGGTGCTGAAGAAGCCGCCGGAATGGACGCACATCGTGATCGAGGAAATCGACACCGACGACTGGGGCTTCGCGGGCCTGACGACCACCGAGTACCGCAAGCGGCTGGCCGACCGTGCGAAGCCGCCGCAGTGACGGAATGGCGCCGGATCGGGCCGCATTTCCCTCGATGTGAGGGGGAGTAACACGTCCGTTCCACCGGGTTTCACCTCTGTCCTGCGACAGCGCGACAGCCGAATCATGTCCGGCTGCGCAGCCCCTCCCCGTGCCGCGCCCACCCACGCACGAGGCTGCGCATGACGTCCCTGCAATCGCGCCACATCGACAACGTCTATTCGATCGCCACCGGCACGGCGTTGCGGGCCGATCCGGCAGCGAGCCTGGTGCACAAGTCGTGGGCGCGCTGCGTGCGCGACCACGGGCTCGATCCGTCGCGGCCGACGCCCGCGCGCATCCTGCCGGCGCAGGAGGTGCGCGTGCACCAGCAGCAGCTCGAGCACTTCCTGCGCGCCGCGCGCGCGGGCATGGAAGACATCTACCGCCGCGTGGCCGAGCTGGGCTACATGGTGCTGCTGACCGATGCCGAGGGCATCACGGTCGACTACATCGGCAACCCGGCCTGGGACGACCAGCTGCGCCGCGCCGGCCTGTACCTGGGCGCCGACTGGAACGAGGCGCACGCCGGCACCTGCGGCGTGGGCACCTGCCTCGTCGAGCGCCAGCCGATGACCTGCCACCAGACCGAGCACTTCGACGCCACGCACATCGCGCTCACCTGCACGACGGCGCCGCTGTTCGACCACAGCGGCAAGCTCACGGCCATCCTCGACGTGTCGGCCCTGCGCTCGCCCGAGGCGCGCGAGAGCCAGCACCTGGTGCGGCACCTGGTGTCGATCTACGCGCGGATGATCGAGGACGCCGACTTCCTGCGGCACTTTCGCGGCCACTGGATCCTGCGGCTGGGCAGCGCCTTCGGGCTGGTCGACGTGGCGGGCGAAGTGATGCTGGCCTTCGACGAGGGCGGCACGGTGGTGGGTGCCAACGGCGGTGCGCGCGAAGTCCTCTCGGGACGCCAGCAGCCACTGCTGGGCAGCGCGGTGTCGGAGTTGCTGCACCTGCCGATGGATGCGATCTGGCGCCTGGGCAACGGCGGCGCGTCGGCCCTTCCGTTCGCGCACACGGTGCTGCTGCCCGGCGGCGGCGAATACCACGCCTCGCTGATCGCACCGCGCCTGCGGCGCTCGCCGGCCACCGCGCCCTCATCGCCGGCGCCCCAGCCTTCGGACCGCCTGCCACCGCTCGAACGCATCGCGGGCGACGACGACCCCGCGATGCAGCAGCTGATCGCGCAGGCACGCCGGCTGGTGGACCGCGGCATCCATGTGCTGGTCGAGGGCGAGACCGGCAGCGGCAAGGAGGTGCTGGCGCGCGCGCTGCACGGCGCGAGCCGGCGCGCGGCGCTGCCCTTCGTGGCGGTGAACTGCGCGGCCATTCCCGATTCGCTGATCGAGAGCGAGCTCTTCGGCTACACGCCCGGCAGCTTCACGGGCGGCCGCGCCAAGGGCATGAAAGGGCTGATCGCGCAGGCCGACCGCGGCACGCTGTTTCTCGACGAGATCGGCGACATGCCGATGGCGCTGCAGACGCGTCTGCTGCGCGTGCTGTCCGAAGGCGAGGTGCTGCCGCTGGGCGCAGAATCGCCGCAGCGCGTGGACCTTGCGGTGGTGGCGGCCACGCACCGCGACCTGTCGGCGCTGGTCGCGGCCGGGCGCTTTCGCGAGGACCTGTACTACCGCCTGTGCGGCGCGGTGCTGAAGCTGCCGCCGCTGCGCGCGCGGCGCGACCGGCGCTACCTGATCGAGGCGATGTTCCATGAAGAGGCGGCGGCGATGGGCTCGACGGCGCGGCTGTCGGAGGCGGCGATGCTGCGGCTGATGGCGCATGACTGGCCGGGCAACCTGCGCGAGTTACGCAATGTGCTGCGGCTGGCGTTGGCGCTCTGCACAGGGGCGAGCATCACGCCCGAGGAGTTGCGTCTGGCGCCGCATCGGCCGTCACTCGATCACCGCGACGCCATGCCTTCCACGGTCGACGCTGAAGACAGCGCCGCCGACGCCACGCGCCTGCTCGATGCGCTGCAGCGCCACCGCTGGCATGTGGCGCGGGCCGCGCAGGCGCTCGGCATCAGCCGCGCCACGGCGTACCGCCACATGAAGCGCTTCGGCATCGTGGCGCCGCAGCGCGGCTAACGCCTCAGGATTCGCTCGATCGCGCGCACGGCCGTGCCCAGGCCGTCTTCCGCGCGCATGCGTTCGCCCAATGCCCGTGCCCGCGTGCGCACCTGCGGGTCGTGCGCGAAGGCGATGCCGCGCGCCAGGTCGTCGGCACCGAACCGGCCGCCGGCCACCGCAGGCGGCGCCACGCCCGCCTGCGCGAGGTGGTGCGCCCAGAACGCCTGGTCGCCCGCGAAGGGCACGACCACCGAGGGCACGCCCGCGCGCGCGGCCGAGTGGCTGGTGCCCGAGCCGCCGTGGTGCACCACCAGCGCCATCTGCGGAAACAGCCAGTCGTGTGGCGTGTCGCCGATGACGTGGAAGTTCGGCGGCAGCTGCCCTACTTCGAGTCCGCTCCATCCGGGGTGCAGCACCGCGCGCCGGCCGGCCATGCCGTCGACGAGGGCCGCGAGCAGCCGTGCCTTGTCGAAGCCCGTCATGCTGCCGAAGCCGATGTAGACGGGCGCCTCGCCGGCCGCGAGGAAGTCGCGCAGCGCCGCCGGCGGCTGCCAGTCGGGCGCGGGCGCGAGCCACTGCCCGCACACGGCGGCGTTGGCGGGCCAGTCGACGGGGCGCGGCAGCAGGCTCGGCGAATAGCCGTAGAGCGCGGGGTGCGTGGTCCACAGGCGGCGGCGCGGCGGCAGGCCGCAGACCTCGGCGCGCGCGGCATTCACGGCCGGCCGGAAGGCGCGCCAGAGCAGCCCGTTGACGAGGTGGTGGCTCGCGCGGTTCAAGAAGCGCGGCACGCGGGCGGGCGGCAGGAAGGGCGAGGCGAACGCGGCCGTCGGCGTGAGCGGGAACATGCCCGCGCCGATGGCCGGCACGCCCAGCGCCTCGGCCGCCGACAGGCCCACGAAGGCCGCGAGCCCCGCGCAGACGATCGCGTCGCAGCCCTGCGCGGCCTCGACGGTCTGGCGCAGCCAGGGCGTGGCGTTGGCATTGGCGATGTCCGCCAGCGCCTTCGCGGCGGCGGCCGGCTTGTCGCCCTGCGCGATGACGCCGCCGAGCGCCTGACGGATGTCGCCGGCCAGTGGCTGCGAGCGCACGCCGAGCCGTTCGGCCGCGCCGAGCGTGGTCGCGTCCGCCAGCAGCACCGACGCATGGCCCGCGTCGTCCAGCGCGCGGCACAGCGCGGCGAGCGGGCGGGCGTCGCCCTCGGTGCCGTAGGTGAGCACGGCGAGTTTCATGGGGTGCGCCTCCTTGCAGCGGGTGGCTTCGGGGCCATGCGCGCGCCGCCGACGAAGAGGTCGACGACCACAGCGAACTCGTCGCGCAGCACGAGGCCGGGCAGCGTGAGCCAACGCATCAGCGCGCCGAAGTACAGGTGGTGCAGCAGGCTCGCGAGGTGCGCGGCCGACACGTCGGTGCGCAGCGTGCCGGCCTGCTGGGCAGCGGCGATGAGCGCCTCGAACAGCCCCGACAGGTCGCGCGGCGTGCTGCGGTCGCCGCCGCCGAGCTCGCTCTCGATGTTGAGAAAACGAAAGCGGAAGTAGTCGAGCAGGTAGGCCCGGTAGCGCTCGGACCATTCGGCCGAGGCGTCGAGCAGGCCGGTGAGCTGCGCCGTGAAACCGGCCTTCGGGTCGATGGCCTCGTGCAGGCGCTGCGCATCGACCACGAGCTCGAGGTGCACCCAGTGCGCCAGGATCGCTTCCTTGGTCGGGAAGTGGTTGTAGAGCGTGCCCTTGGCCACGTCGGACTGCTGCGCGATCTGCTCCATGGTCGTCGCGTCGTAGCCCTGGGTTTCGAACAGGCGCATGGCGGTGGACGCGACGTGGTCGAGCGTCTGGGTGCGGCGGCGCTCGCGGCGGCCTGGCGGTTCTGGTTCGGTCACGGTTCGGGGCCCTTGAATTTGAACGTCGTCCAATTTTATACGTCGTTCAAATTCTCATGCATCGTCTCAGTCTCGGTGAGACAGCGACAGGTGCCTGCGACAAAACCACCACCAACCCCTTGATTCTTCGTCGCCCTCCGCACGGCACGAAAGCTGCGCCACGCCCTTCGCGTGCGCCTTGCCGCGCCGCGATTCGATTCGATTCGTTCAACGACACAACGGAGACATGCAATGACAGACCCGACCACCGGCCCCACCCGGGCCGCCGCCCAATGGCTGGCCGACTTCGCCGCCGCGCTCGCACGCGGCGACATCGATGCGGCCGTCTCGCTGTTCGAGGCCGACAGCTACTGGCGCGACCTCGTCGCCTTCACCTGGAACCTCCGCACGCAGGAAGGCGCGGGCGCCATCCGCGCGATGCTGCAGGCGCGCCTGGCCGACACGCAGCCCACGGCCTTCGCGCTCGAGGGCGAAGCGACCGAGGCCGACGGCGTGGTCGATGCGTGGTTCGGCTTCGAGACGCGCGTGGCGCGCGGACGCGGCCACCTGCGCTTGCGTTCACATGACGGCGGTGGCAAGGCCTGGACGCTGCTCACCACCATGACCGAGCTGAAGGGCTTCGAGGAAAAGACCGGCGACAACCGCATCAAGGGCGCCGAGCACGGCGTGCACAAGGGCCGCAAGAACTGGCTCGAGAAGCGCCGCGACGAAGAGGCCGCGCTGGGCTACACCGAGCAGCCCGAGGTGGTGATCATCGGCGGCGGCCAGGGCGGCATCGCGCTGGGGGCGCGGCTGCGACGGCTGGGCGTGCCGACGATCATCGTGGAGCGCAACGCCAAGGCCGGCGACTCCTGGCGCAAGCGCTACAAGTCGCTGTGCCTGCACGACCCGGTCTGGTACGACCACCTGCCCTACATGCCCTTCCCCGACGACTGGCCGGTGTTCGCGCCCAAGGACAAGATCGGCGACTGGCTCGAGATGTACACCAAGATCATGGAGCTCAACTACTGGAGCTCCACGAACGCGACCAAGGCGCGCTTCGACGAAGCCACGCAGCGTTGGGAGGTGCAGGTGGAGCGCGAGGGCAAGCCCGTGACGCTGCGCCCGAAGCAGCTGGTGTTCGCGCTCGGCGTGTCGGGCTACCCGAACGTGCCGAAGGTGGCGGGTGCCGAGAACTTCCTGGGCGACCAGCACCACTCCAGCCAGCACCCGGGGCCCGAGGCCTACGCGGGAAAGAAGTGCGTGGTGCTGGGCTCGAACAACTCGGCGCACGACATCTGCGCGGCGCTGTGGGAGCACGGCGCCGACGTGACGATGGTGCAGCGCTCGTCCACGCACATCGCGCCCTCGCAGTCGCTCATGGAGCTGGCACTGGGCGGGCTGTATTCCGAGCAGGCGGTGAAGAGCGGCATCGACCACCACAAGGGCGACCTCATCTTCGCTTCGGTGCCCTACAAGATCATGCACACCTTCCACATCCCGGTGTACGAGGAGATGAAGAAGCGCGACGCCGACCTGTATGCGCGGCTGGAAAAGGCCGGCTTCCTGCTCGACTTCGGCGTGGACGGCTCGGGCCTGTTCATGAAGTACCTGCGGCGCGGCTCGGGCTACTACATCGACGTGGGCGCCTCGGAGCTGGTGGCCAACGGCAGCATCCACCTCAAGAGCGGCGTGAACATCGAGCGCGTGAACGCGCGCTCGGTCACGCTCACCGACGGCACCGAGCTGCCGGCCGACCTGCTGGTGTACGCCACGGGCTACGGCTCGATGAACGGCTGGCTGGCCGACCTGATCTCGCCCGAGACCGCCGACAAGGTCGGCAAGTGCTGGGGCCTGGGCTCCGACACGCCGAAGGACCCGGGGCCGTGGGAGGGCGAGCTGCGCAACATGTGGAAGCCGACGCAGGTGCCCCAGCTGTGGTTCCACGGCGGCAACCTGCACCAGTCGCGCCACTACTCGCAGTTTTTGGCGCTGCAGCTGAAGGCGCGCATGGAAGGGATCGACACGCCGGTGTACGAGCTGGCGGCGTCGCACCACAAGCGCTGAGCGGCTGGCGCTTCCTCTCCCCTCGGGGAGAGGGAGTCATTCACTCCTGGATGAAGCGGCGCAAGCCTTCGAGGTCGGTCACGGTGATGCCGCCGTACTCGATGTGCAGGAACCCGGCCTCCTTCAGCCGGTTGAGCGCCGCGTTGCAGCGCTGGCGCGACACGCCCGACAGGTTGGCGATCTCTTCCTGCGAGGTCTGCAGGTGCGGCTCGCTGCCCGGGTGCAGCCAGGGGTGGAACAGGCCGGCCAGCGCGCGCGCCACCTGGCTGTCGGCGTCGAGCAGGCGGTGCGCGGCGTAGCTGCCCATGAACCAGTGCAGCCGCTCGTTGATCTGCTGCAGCAAAAAGTGATCGAAGCCGCGCTGCGTGCGGTGCAGCCACTCGAAGGTCTCCAGCGGCAGCTGCGCCACGCGGCTGGGCCGCAACGCGATGATGTCGGCCGAGCGCGGCACGGCGCGCAGCAGCGTGCCCTCGCCGAACCAGCTGCCCACCGACAGCCCGCCCAGCGTGACCGAGCGGCCGTCGCTGGAGGTGATCGACCACTTGAGCAGCCCTTCGAGCGTGCCGTACCAGTGCAGCGGCGTGTCGCCGCGCCGGCACAGCGCGGCACCGGCGGCCACCTCGACCTCGCGCATCTCGTCGAGCACGCGCTCGCCCGCGCCCACGTCGAGCAGCGGGAACCAGGCCGAGCCCTGCAGCAGCTGGGGAATGGTCAGGGAGGCCGCGGGGATCGCCGGCTTGGTCGAGGGCATGCTGTCTTTTTTGTTTACTGCGCGCCCTTGAGCTGCTGCAGCTCGGCCTGCGCCTCGTGCAGCTTCTTCTCGCGGTCCGCGATCTTGCTGGCGCGTCCCTTCTCCTGGGCCGCGCGCAGGTCGCGTTCGCGCTCGGCCACCTTGCGCTCCTGGGCGCGGATGCGCTTCTGGTGCTCGGCCGCCAGCTTGGCGTCGGTGCAATGGCGGTTCACTTCCGCCAACGCGGTTTCGAGCCCGCGAACCCGCTGCTTCTGGCCCTTGGACTTGGCCATCTCGATGTCGCGGCCGATGGCCTCGCGCTTGGCGTCGCAGGTGGCGGGGCCGGCGGGTTGCGCGGCGGCGCCGAGGGTGGTGAACGCGGCCGCGGCGGCCAGCACGAGGGGCAGAAATTTCATGGAGAGGTTCCTTGTGTGCGCAACGGCGCAGGGGCAACTTTAGCGGCTGGCGCCGCGTAAACCCTGCCCCTGAATGTCGTCGCGATGACTGAGTACGAACGCATCACAAAAAATAATGGCGCGCCCCCCTGACTGACTGAATGACCGACCGACCCCAGGAGCCCCGAGCATGTCGAAGCGCAAAGTGATCGTGACCATCGCCCCCACCGGCGGCATGGCGCACAAGTCGCAGAACCCCCACCTCCCCACCCAGCCCGCCGAGATCGCCGCCGACGTGCTGCGCTGCTGGAACGCCGGCGCCAGCGTGGTGGCCATCCACGCGCGCCGCCCCGACGACGGTGCCACCTGCAATGCCGAGGTGTACCGCGACATCAACAGCCGCATCCGCGCGGCCGGCTGCGACATCGTGCTGAACAATTCCACCGGCGGCGGCGTGCACGGCGACATGGTGAAGCCGCTGGCGGGCGATCGCTGGGAGATCGCGTGGGAAGAGCGCATCAAGGGCATGGACGCCGGCGCCGAGATGTGCACGCTGGACGCCACCACGCTCAACCTGAGCTTCGAAGGCAAGCAGATCCTGATGGACACGCCGATCACGCGCGGGCGCGAACTGGCCGCCGGCATGAAGGCGCGCGGCATCAAGCCCGAGTGGGAGGTGTTCAGCCCCACGCACATCCTGCAGGACACGACCACGCTGATCGAGGAAGGCCATGACGACGAGCCCTACTTCATCAACCTGGTGATGAACGTGCACCGCAACTTCCAGAACGCGATGCCGTACTCGCCGCGCAACCTGCAGATGATGGTCGACACGCTGCCCAAGGGCGCCATCTTCGGCGTGAGCGGCATCGGCATGTCGCAGCTCGAAGCCAACGTGGCTGCGCTGCTGCTGGGCGGGCATGCGCGCGTGGGCCTGGAAGACAACCTCTACTTCCGCCACGGCGAGCTGGCCACCAACGTGCAGCTCACCGAGCGCATCGTGCGCGTGATCCGAGAGCTCGACATGGAAGTGGCCACGCCGGCCGAGGCGCGCCAGATCATGGGCCTGCCGCGCGTGGGCGGCCCGCGGCCCGAGTTCGCGCTGGGCTGAAGACGCACGAGAACAACGAACGGAGACACCCACATGAACATTCCCCGCACCGCCCTGGCCCTCGCGCTCGGCGCCCTCTTTGCATCGAGCGCCTTCGCCCAGGTGTCCGACGACACCATCCGCATCGGCTTCATCAGCGACATGTCGGGCCTGTACCGCGACTACGACGGCCCGGCCGGCGCCGAAGCCATCCGCATGGCCATCGCCGACATGGGCGGCGCCATCAATGGCAAGAAGATCGAGCTGGTCACGGCCGACCACCAGAACAAGCCCGACATCGCCGCCGCCAAGGCGCGCGAATGGTTCGACGTGAACAAGGTCGACATGCTGATCGGCGGCGTGAACTCGGGCGCGGCCATTGCCATGGCGGGCGTGGCGGCCGACAAGAAGAGGCCGTACTTCGTGGTGGGCTCGGGCGCGTCGAGCCTCACCAACGAGTACTGCTCGCCCTACACCGTGCACTACGCCTACGACACGGTGGCCATGGCGCGCGGCACCGCGAGCGCGGTGGTCAAGGCCGGCGGCAAGAGCTGGTACTTCGTGGCGGCCGACTACGCCTTCGGCGCCGCGCTGCAAAGCGACGCCACCAAGACCGTGCAGGCCAGCGGCGGCACGGTGGCGGGTTCGGTGAAGCACCCGCTGGGCGCGAGCGACTTCTCGTCGTTCATGCTGCAGGCGCAAAGCTCGAAGGCGCAGGTGCTGGCCCTGGCCAACGCGGGCGGCGACACGGTGAACGCCATCAAGTCGGCGGCGGAGTTCGGCATCAGCAAGAACATGAAACTCGCCGGCATGATCATCACCATCAACGACGTGCACGCGCTGGGCCTGAAGGCCTCGCAGGGCATGTACCTCACCGACAGCTGGTACTGGAACCAGAGCCCCGAGTCGCGCGCCTGGGCGCGGCGCTTCTTCGACAAGCACAAGCGCATGCCCTCCTCCTTCCATGCCGGCGACTACTCGGCCGCGCTGCAGTACCTGCAGGCCGTGAAGGCCGCGGGCAGCGACGACGCCGACAAGGTGATGGCTCAGCTGCGCAAGACGAAGTTCAACGACATGTTCGTCAAGGGCGGCTGGCTGCGCGACGACGGCCTCATGGTGCACGACATGCACCTCATGCAGGTGAAGGCGCCGGCCGAATCGAAGGAGCCGTGGGACTATTACAAGGTGATCGAGAACATCCCCGGCGAAGCCGCGTGGACCACCAAGACGGAGAGCCGCTGCGCGCGGTGGAAATCGGCATGAACCTCACCACCGACGTGAAGCGCGTCGCCGTCGTCGGCACCGGCGTGATCGGCGCCAGCTGGGCCGCGCACTTCCTCGCGCACGGGCTCGACGTGAACGCGACCGACCCCTCGCCCGGCGCCGAAGACCGGCTGCGCGCCGCCGTGGCGCAGCACTGGCCGACGCTGGAACGCTTCGGCCTCGCCGAGGGCGCCTCGGTCGACCGCCTGCGCTTTCACGACAGCCTGGAAGACGCCGTGGCCGTGGCCGACTTCGTGCAGGAGAACGGCCCCGAGCGCATGGACTTCAAGATCGACCTGTTCCGCCGCATGGACGCGGCCGCGCCGCCGGAGACTATCCTCGCGTCGAGCTCGTCGGGCCTGGCGATCAGCGGCGTGCAGTCGGGCTGCGCGCACCCGCAGCGCGTGGTGCTGGGGCATCCGTTCAACCCGCCGCACCTGATTCCGCTGGTCGAGGTGATCGGCGGCGAGCAGACCTCGCCCGACACCATCGCCCGCACGATGGCCTTCTATGCGGCCATCGGCAAGCGGCCGATCCACGTGAAGCGCGAGGTGAAAGGCCACATCGCGAACCGCCTGCAGGCCGCGCTGTGGCGCGAAGCCTTCCACCTCGTCAACGAAGGCGTGGCGAGCGTGGCCGACATCGACACCGCCATCGCGCACGGCCCCGGCCTGCGCTGGGCCGTGATGGGGCCGTTCATGAACCTGCACCTCTCGGGTGGTGCGGGCGGCATCGAGCACCTGCTCGCGCACCTGGGCGGGCCCATCGAAGACTGGTGGAAGGACCTGGGCGCGCCGTCGATGACGGACGCGTTGAAGCAGCAGGTGGTGCAAGGCGTGGACGAAGCCCTGGGCACGCGCCACACCGCCGACCTCGAAGCCGCGCGCGACACCCTGCTGTTGAACCTGATTCGCGCCAAGGCCGAGACGGGTACGCTGGATTGACATGACCGACTTCCTTCTCGACGACACCCTGGTCGCGCCGCCCCGCACGGTGCGCATCGACTTCGACGACGGCTCGTTCGTGCTGCGCTCGCCGACGGCGCTGCAGCCGCATGCGCGCTGCATCGGCGAATGGATCGAGCGCTGGGCGCGCGAGACGCCCGACGCGCTGGCCTTTGCCGAGCGCGATGAGACGGGCGAAGGCTGGCGCAGGCTCGACTACCGCGCGCTGCGCGCCGCCGTCGGCGCGGTGGCGCAGGGCCTGCTCGACCTGGACCTGCCACCAGGCCGACCGGTCGTGATCCTCTCGGACAACGCCATCGACCATGCCGTGCTGATGCTCGCGACGATGCACATCGGCCGCACGGCCTGTTCGCTGTCCAGCGCCTACTCGCGCATGGCGAAAGACCCGTCGCGGCTGCACGGCATGTTGAAGGCGCTGCAACCCGGGCTGATCTACGCTTCCGACGCGAAGGTGTACGGCGCATCGCTCGCCGGCTGCGGCGTCGACGCGGTCACCGTGTTCAGTCGCAACGCCGAAGCGCATCCCGGCGCGATGCCCTTCGACCGGTTGCGCGCGACGAAGGAAACGCCCGCCGTCATGCAGGCCTTCGCCGCCGTGGGCCCCGACACGCACGCCAAGTACCTGCTGACCTCCGGCTCCACCGGCCAGCCCAAGGTGGTGATCAACACGCACCGCATGCTGTGCGCCAACCAGCAGATGATGGCGCAGACCTGGCGCTTCCTCGCGCAAGAAAAACCGGTGCTCGTCGACTGGCTGCCATGGAGCCACACCTTCGGCGCGAACCACAACCTGCACATGGTGCTGTGCCATGGCGGCGCGCTCTATATCGACGAAGGCCGGCCCGCGCCGGGCCTCATCGAGAAGACCGTGCGCAACCTGCGCGAGGTGAAACCCACGCTGCTGTTCAACGTGCCGCGCGGCTTCGACATGCTGCTGCCTTTTCTCGAAGCCGACGACACGCTCGCCACCGAAGTGCTCTCGCGGCTGCGCCTGGCCTTCTACGCGGCGGCCGCGCTCGCGCCTTCGACCTGGCAACGGCTCGAAGCCGTGGCGCGGCGCGTGCGGCCCGCGCGCCCGCTGTGGCTCACGACCTCGTGGGGCGCGACCGAGACCTCGCCCGCCATCACCTCGGCGCACTGGCAGCTCGACGGCGCCGGCTGCATCGGCGCGCCGCTGCCGGGGCTGGAGCTGAAGTTCGTGCCCAACGGCGAGAAACTGGAGATGCGCGTCAAGGGCGTCTCGGTGTTCCCCGGCTACCGCGACGCGCCGCGCGAGACCGCCGAGGCCTTCGACGCCGAGGGCTACTACCGCATCGGCGACGCGGGCTACCTCGCGAACCCCGGCGACCCGACGCGGGGCGTGATCTTCAACGGCCGCGTGGCGGAAGACTTCAAGCTCTCGACCGGCACCTGGGTGTCGGTGGGCACGCTGCGCGTGAAGCTGGTGTCGCTGCTGGCGCCGCATGTGCAGGACATCGTGCTCACGGGCCACGACCGCGATGCGATCGGCATGCTGGTGTTCGCCAGCCCGCAAGGCGCGGCCCTCGCGCCCGAGGCGCTGGCTGCGCGCATCGCCGAAGTGCTGCGCGCCCTGCGCGACGAAGGCGCGGGCTCGTCGCAGTGCCCGGCCTGCGCGCTGGTGCTGGCCGAACCGCCCAGCCTCGACGCGGGCGAGATCACCGACAAGGGCTACATCAACCAGCGCGCGGTGCTCACGCGGCGCGCGGCCGAGGTGGCGCGGCTGCATGCGCCGACGCCGGGCGATGCGGACGTGATCCGCGCCACCTGAACGCGGCGGGGTTGGAGAACCCGGGAATGTTTTCTACGATGGCCGGGCCACCCGTCATTTCAACTTCCCGGAGACGCCGCCCATGTCCACCCCACCCTGCGTGACCTTCGAAGCGGACGGCCCCGTCTGCACGCTCACGCTGAACCGTCCCGACAAACGCAACGCCGTGGACGGCGTGGTGGCCGCCGCGTTGCGCGCGGCCTTCGAACGCTTCGAGGCCGACGACGCGCTGCGCGTGGCCGTGCTGACGGGCGCGGGCGGCCATTTCTGCGCGGGTGCCGACCTGGGCGCGGTCGGTGATCCGGCGCGCCGCAACGAGCTCGACCCCGACGGCGGCGGCGCCGGCCCGATGGGCCCGACGCGCATGGCGCTGTCCAAGCCGCTGATCGCGGCGGTGAACGGTTACGCGGTCGCGGGCGGGCTCGAGCTGGCGCTGCTGGCCGACCTGCGCGTGGCCGACGACGACGCGGTGTTCGGCGTGTTCTGCCGCCGCTGGGGCGTGCCGCTGATCGACGGCGGCACCGTGCGGCTGCCGCGCCTCGTGGGCATGGGGCGCGCGCTCGACCTGATCCTCACGGGCCGGTCGGTGTCCGCCGCCGAGGCGCTGGCGATGGGCCTGGTGAACCGCACCACGCCGCCGGGCGGCGCGCTGGCCGCCGCGCAGGAGCTGGCGCGGCAGATCGCCGCCTTTCCGCAGCAATGCATGCTGGCCGACCGCCGCTCCGCCTTCGAGCAGTGGGACCTGCCGTTGGCCGAGGCGCTGCGCCGCGAAGGCGCGCAGGGCGTGCCGATCGTCGCGGCCGAAGGCGAAGCCGGCGCCGCGCGCTTTGCCGGCGGTGCGGGCCGGCACGGCACCTTCACCGGCTGATTCAAGCGCGCCGCCGCAACGCGGTGCGCAGCGCCTTCGCAAAGCGCGGATCGGCCATGGCGCCCACATTGAAGCGCGACCAGCGCGAGACCTGCGTCGAGTCGACGCTGAAGATGCGCCCCGGCGCCATCACGATCTTGCGCGGCAGCAGTTCCTTCGCGAAGGCCAGCGAGTCGTCCACGCCGGGCAGCGCAGCCCAGATGTAGAGCGACTGCGGGCTGCGCGCGAAGACCTCGGCGTCCACGGCGTCGAACAGCTTCAGCGCGTCGCGCGTGGCCTCGCCCAATCGCTGCTGCAGGCGCTTGAGGTGCCGCTGGTAGTGGCCCTCGCTCAGGATGACGTCGACCGTGCGCTCGCTGTACTCCGAGCTGCTCACGTGGATCAGCGCTTTCAGGTCGGCGAGGTCGCTCGCCAGGTCGGCGCCGCAGGCGATGAAGCCCACGCGCAGCGCGGCCGAGAACGATTTCGAAAAGCTGCCGATGTAGATCGTGCGTTCGAGCTGGTCGAGTGCCGAGAGCCGCGGCAGCGCCGTGGGCTTGAAGTCGGCCAGCGGGTCGTTCTCGACGATCAGCAGGTCGTACTTCTGCGCCAGCTGCAGCACGCGAAACGCCTTGGCCGGCGAGATGTCGGAGCCCGTGGGGTTGTGCGCGAGCGACTGCGTGAAGAACAGGCGCGGCCGTTCGGCGATGAGCAGCTGCTCCAGCACCTCGAGGTCGGGCCCGTCGGCCAGGCGCGGCACGGCCAGCATCTGCGCGCCCGCGAGCTTGAGCTTGCCGAACAGCGGGTAGTAGCCCGGGTCGTCCACCAGCACCTTGCCGCCGGGCGGCACGAAATAACGGATGACGATGTCCATCGCCTCGTTGGCGCCGTGCGTGAGCACGATCTGCCGCGGCTCGGCGCCGATGCCGAAGTCGGCCAGCTTGCGCACGAGGTGATCGCGCAATGGCGCATAGCCGAAGCGGCTGCCGTAGCGGAACAGCGCGCCGAGCCCCGTGCGCACGACCTTGGGGTGGTACTTGTCCAGCCGCACGTCGGCCAGCCATTCGACGGGCGGAAAGCCGTCGCCCACCGCGACCGCATCGGGCTGGGTCTTGAGCTGCTCGCGCATGAGCCACACGATGTCCATCGCGCGGCCGAGGCTGCCGGCATCGTCCTCGGCGGGCTTGGGCGTGGCCGTGGCCTGTGCCAGCACGTAGTAGCCCGAACCGCGCCGCGGCTCGACGAGGCCGCGCGACACCAGCAGCTCGAAGGCGGCCACCACGGTGTTCTTGGCGTAGCCGTGCAGCTGCGCGAGTTCGCGCAGCGAGGGCAGCTTGTCGCCGGCCTTGTAGGCGCCGCTCGCGATCTGGCGCGCGAGGGTGTCGGCGAGCGAATCGGCGATCGTGGTCATGGGTTTGGACTGTGACACAGCGAGGCGTGGCGGCGCACCACTGTCCGCACTGTCCCGCCAAACTGTGCCTTCCGCGGGCGGTACAGCCGGCCTAAATTGCCTGCTCCCGAATTCACCTTCCGAAGAGACACGCACCGATGGCCGCCGATTCCCGCATTCCCAATTTCCGCGCACTCACGCCCGCCCAACGCCTGGCCCACATCGCACAGGCCGCCGCGCTCACCGACGACGAGGTGGCGCTGCTCGCGCAACCCGGCGCGCTGGGCGTGGAGCGCGCCAACGGCATGGTCGAGAACGTGATCGGCACCTTCGAACTGCCGCTGGGCGTGGCCGGCAACTTCACCGTGAACGGGCGCGACTACCTCGTGCCGATGGCGGTCGAAGAACCCTCGGTGGTCGCCGCCGCCTCCTTCATGGCCAAGCTGGCGCGCGAAGGCGGCGGCTTCGAGGCCTCGAGCACCGGGCCGCTGATGCGCGCGCAGGTGCAGGTGATCGGCATCACCGACCCCTACGGTGCGCGGTTGGCGTTGCTGCGTGCGCGCGACGAGATCCTGGCCGTGGCGAACAGCCGCGACAAGGTGCTGATCGGCCTGGGCGGCGGCTGCCGCG
The DNA here is from genome assembly GCF_041154465.1 of Variovorax sp. V35. Lineage (NCBI taxonomy): Bacteria > Pseudomonadati > Pseudomonadota > Betaproteobacteria > Burkholderiales > Comamonadaceae > Variovorax > Variovorax sp. V35. The sequence goes on along the minus strand of NZ_AP028666.1, from coordinate 88,677 downwards.
ACATCGAGGTGCATGTGTTCGGCGACACGCCGCGCGGCGCGATGGTGGTGATGCACCTGATCGTCGACGTGCGCGACGCGATGGGCGCGAACACGGTCAACACGATGGCCGAGGCGGTGTCGCCGCTGGTCGAAAAACTCACGGGCGGCACGGTGCGCCTGCGCATCCTGTCGAACCTGGCCGACCTGCGGCTGTCGCGCGCGCGCGTGCGGCTCGCACCCGCCGTGCTGGCCACGCGCGAGCGCAGCGGCGAAGAGGTGATCGAGGGCGTGATCGACGCCTACACCTTCGCAGCCATCGACCCTTACCGCGCGGCGACGCACAACAAGGGGATCATGAACGGCATCGACCCGGTGATCGTCGCGACCGGCAACGACTGGCGCGCGGTGGAAGCCGGTGCGCATGCGTACGCCTGCCGCAGCGGGCGCTACACCTCGCTCACCACGTGGGAGAAGGACGCGGGCGGCGCGCTGGTCGGCACTATCGAGATGCCGATGCCCGTGGGCCTGGTCGGCGGCGCGACGAAGACGCACCCGCTCGCGCGGCTCGCATTGAAGATCCTTGACGTGAAGTCGGCGCAGGAGCTTGGCGAAGTCGCCGTGGCCGTGGGCCTCGCGCAGAACCTCGGCGCCCTGCGCGCGCTGGCCACCGAAGGCATCCAGCGCGGCCACATGGCGCTGCACGCCCGCAACATCGCGCTCGTCGCGGGCGCCACCGGCGACGAGATCGACGCCATCGCCAGACAGATGGCCGCCGAGCACGACGTGCGCACCGACCGCGCCGTGGCGCTGCTCGACGCGCTGCGCAAGAAGTAAGCAACGCGGGCGCAGCCCGCACCACGGTCCGCGGCTACGCACGCGGCCGTCACACAACCACAGACGGAGACAACTCGAATGAACGCAGACAGTGCAACGCCCGCCCGCTGGCGGCTGGTGGAGATATGGGGCGACACGGCCGACCTGGGCCACCTCGCGTGGTCGATCGCGATCGGCGTCGCCGTGAGCCTCACGGGCTATCTCGTCGCGAGCCGCGTGCTCGCGAGCGTGGTGAGCACGCCCGAACTGGCACGCGCCTACGCGATGCTCGCGGGCCTGGGCGGCTGCGTGGTCTCGGGCGTGATCTGCGCGAAGCTCTTCACGCCCAAGCGCGAAGTGGTCGAAGGCACCGCCGCCGATCCGCGCTGGCGCGAGGAGGTGCTGGCCGAGCTGGCCGCCGAGCACGGCGACCTGGGCTCGGTGGACGACCTGCCGCCGGTGGTGGTGCGCGAGATGAAGGAGCTCGAGATCTACGAGCTGTTCGCGTCGTACAAGCCCCAGGCCGCCAAGGCCGCCGAAGGAGCCGCCTCGTGATCGACGCTGCCCTGTTCAACCAGATCCTCGTCGCCACCGGCATGGGCCTCGTGGGCGCCATCGTGTTCGCGGCCATCGGCCTCGTCTCGGGCACCGACGAAACCACCACGCTCGCACCGCTCACCCTGCTGGTGGTGCTGCTGGGCGTGCCGCCCGAAGGCGTGTTCACCTTCTTCCTGGCCGCCGCTGTGGCCAAGCACATGACGCACGCGGTGCCCACCGCGCTGCTGGGCATTCCGGGCGACACCATGGCCACGCCGCTGCTGCAGGACGCCAACGTGCTGCGCAACCTGGGCGTGCCGCACATCGCGCTGCGCAAGATGGTGTCGGGCGCGATCATCGCGGCCTTTCTCGCGGTGCCGCTGGCCGTGCTGTTCGCGGTGCTGCTGGCACCGTACGGTGCGGCCATCACCAAGGCGGCACCATGGATCTTCGTGGTGGCGGCCGTGGCCATTGCCTACTTCTCGAGCGGACGCTGGGCCTCGGTGGCCACGCTGGTGCCGTTCGTGATGGTGATCGTGGCGCTGCAGGCGCTCACGGGCAAGTACGGCGTGAAGCTCAGCATCAGCTACTTCCTGGGCATTGCGATCGGGCCGCTGGTGGCCGATTTGTTCTCGGTGATCTCGCCAGCGGCGCGTGCGCGCATGAAGCGCGACAAGGTCCGCACCTTCTCGCTCGCGCCGGACGTGAAGGGCTGGTCGGGCTACTTCCCGAACCCGTTCAAGGTGCTCGACCGCGGCCAGGTGAAGTGGACCTTCGCGACCGCCGCGATCTCCAGCGCCACCTTCGTGTTCAGCCCGGTCGCGATGACGGTGGTGCTGGGCGAGCTGGTGGGTTCGCGCATCAAGCATGCGTACCACCGCCTCACCACCACGCTGGCCGCGCGCAACGGCGTGACCGAGGCCACCTACATCGCCGAAGCGCTGATCCCGCTGATCGCCATCGGCCTGCCGCTGAGCCCGGTGGCGGCCGGCCCCGCTGCGCCGCTCTTCAATGCGCCGCCGGTGTTCACCATCGATTCGGCCACGGGCCAGACCCACAACCTGCACAACCTGCTGAACCACTGGGAGTTCCTGGGCTACGGCATGCTGGCCGTGGTGCTCGCGGCGCTGGTGGCCTACCCCTTCACGATGAACTTCGCGCGCCGCGCGGCGCTGTTCGTCTCGCGCAAGGTGAGCCACGAGGCGATCATCGCGACCTTCGTCGGGTTGATCGTGGTGATCAGCGTGTGGGAAGGCCAACTGCTCGGCCTCCTGGTGATCCTCACGATGGGCCTGCTGGGCGGCCTGCTGTCGCGCGCCATCGGCTTCAACACCGGCGTGCAGTTCATGGGCTACTACACGGCGGTGTTGACGGTGCCGGCGGTGATCAAGGCATTCTCCTGATCGGCCGGCCGCACACCAGCAGCGCGTCCATGTGCCCAGGACACTGGGTGCTTCCCGCAGCGAAATCAAGGAGGAGGCCGCAGGCCGGGGGACATTCGCGGAGGGAAGTACCCGGTGGCCTGGGCACACGCCCTGAACACGCCGGCAGCCAGCCAGTCAGCGCTGCGATGCAGGCGGCTTCGGCGCCGTCTTCTTCGCCGGCTCATCCCCACCAAACAGCTTCTCCACCTGCTGCCCCACACGCGCCCCGATCGCCGTGCCCACCCCCGGCAGCACCGCACTGCCGACCGCCGCCCCCGCGAGCGCGCCGCCGGTCATCGACACCTCGGGCTCGGCCACGCTGCCGCCGATCTTCAGCGGCACGCCGACCACGCCATCGACCAGGTCCACCGCCATCTCGCCCGACATCTGCCGGTTGAACAGCCGCAGGTTGCCGCTCGCGGTGAGCACCCCCGAGCGCGCCTTGAGGTTCGTGTAGCGCATCACGATGCCGTCTTCGGTGCCCTGGGTGTCGAGCGTGCCGGTGAGTTCGTCCAGCACCGTGGTGCCGCCGCGGCTGATGCCGGCGGTGGTCACGGCCTTGGCCAGGTCGAGGCGGGTCAGCGTGGCGGGCTGCACCGAGAAGGTGGTGCGCGTGTGCAGGCCGCGCACCAGCGCGCCCACCTCGCGGGCCTCGGCCACCAGCGAGGTGTGGCCCGAGACCTTGCCCGCCACCGCCGAGCGGCGCCCGAAGGCCTGTACCAGCGCTTCGATGTCGACCTGCCGCGGGTCGAGCTCGGCCGACACGCGCAAGCCCCGCCCTTCAGGCAGCACCTCGAGCCGCGATTCACCGTTCCACGTGCCGCCCCCGGCGTCGATGCGGGTGCGCCAGCGGTCTTCCGTGCCCTCTCGGTCCAGCCGCAGCCGCACGGGCGAGGCCGCGCCGGCGCGCTCCAGACGCAGGTTGCGAGGGCGCCAGTGGTCGTCGAACGTCACCTCGCCGTCGTAGGCCAGCGCGATGTCGCGGCGGTCGATCCAGACCACGTCGCGCCAGCGCACGCGCTCCACCGGCACGGGCGCCAGGGTCCAGGGCGCGGGCAGCGGCACGATGCGCTCGCTTTCCTGCGGCTCGGGGCCCTTGTCGCGGAAGGCACGCACCGAGGCGCGCGGCAGCACCAGGCTCTCGAGCGCGATCTCGTCGATGGCCACCTCGCGGCGCAGCAGCAGCGGCCACAGGTGCAGCCGCACGCTCACGCGGCGCAGGGTGATGGGCTGGGGCTGGTCGGTCGCCAGCTCGGACAGCGCCAGCACGGGCACCGGCCACAGCGACCAGTGGGCACCGCCCACCGTCAGCTCGACGCCGTAGCGCTGCGAGAAGCCGGCGGCGATGCGGGCCGCCACCTCCTCGTCGTCGGGCAGGCGTGCGGCCACCACGAGCGCCAGCGCGCCGATGCCCAGCAGCAGCACCGCCGCCGAGCCCAGGAGCCACCGCCGCACCGAAGGGAAGGTCATCGACCCAAGGTAGCACGCAAAGGCGACTGCGGTTGTCAGCCGTCGTCGCTATAGTGCCCTCGCACCCCCTGTATCGGAGACCCCTGCATGCGTATCTGGAAGAAAGAGATCTCGGTCGAATCGCTGACCGCCAACCACGTGGGCACGGCCGTGGCCGCCCTGGGCATCGAGTTCCTGGAGGTGGGCGACGACTTCATCCGCGCCCGCGTGCCGGTGGACGAGCGCACCCGCCAGCCCTACGGCATCCTGCACGGCGGCGTGTCGGTGGTGCTGGCCGAGACGCTGGGCTCCTGCGGCGCGCACTACTCGGCCCCCGAGGGCGACCGCGCCGTGGGCCTGGACATCAACGCCAACCACATCCGCTCGGCCACCAGCGGCTGGGTCATCGGCACGGCGCGGCCGGTGCACCGCGGGCGCACCACGCAGGTCTGGCAGATCGACCTGACCAACGAGGCGGGCGAGCTGACCTGCGTCTCGCGCATCACCATGGCGGTGCTGCAGCCGCGCTGAGCGCGGGCGCGCCTTCCGGGCGCTTCTTCTTTTTCTTCTCCCGCTGGTACGCCTCTTGCGGGTGGCACCCGTGTTCAGCACGGGGTGGATCGACCACAATCTCGCCCCAGGGAGCGCGTCGACCCCCCAAACACACACCAACCGAGGAGAAGAAAACACATGTTCAACTGGACTGAAAAGCCGGTGTCCACACTGGCCAACGGCGCCGTCATCGCGCCCGACGAGCGGCTGCCCTGGCTGCAGACCGGCGCGATGGGCATCCAGCACGTGATCGCCATGTTCGGCGCCACGGTGCTTGCGCCGATCCTGATGGGCTTCAACCCCAACATCGCGATCCTGATGAGCGGCATCGGCACGCTCATCTTCTATCTCGTGACGGGCGGCAAGGTGCCCAGCTACCTGGGCTCGAGCTTCGCCTTCATCGGCGTGGTGATCGCGGCCAGCGGCTACGCGGGCAAGGGGGCCAACGCCAACATCGCGGTGGCGCTGGGCGGCATCGTGGCCTGCGGGGTGGTCTACATCCTGATCGGGGCCATCGTGCAGGCCGTGGGCACGGGCTGGATCGAGCGCTTCATGCCGCCCGTGGTCACGGGCGCCGTGGTGGCGGTGATCGGGCTGAACCTGGCGGGCATTCCCATCAAGAACATGGCGGCCAGCAACTTCGACTCGTGGATGCAGGCCGTGACCTTCCTGTGCGTGGGCCTGGTGGCGGTGTTCACGCGCGGCATGGTGCAGCGCCTGTTGATCCTCATCGGCCTGATCCTGGCCACGCTGGTGTACGCCGCGCTCACCAACGGCATGGGCCTGGGCAAGCCGGTCGACCTGAGCGGCATCGCCAACGCGGCCTGGTTCGGCCTGCCGACCTTCACGGCGCCGGTGTTCACGGCCAACGCGATGCTGCTGATCGCGCCCGTGGCGATCATCCTGGTGGCGGAAAACCTCGGCCACCTGAAGGCGGTGACGGCCATGACGGGCCGCAACCTCGACCCGTACATGGGCCGCGCCTTCATCGGCGACGGCATCGCCACGGTCATCAGCGGTTCCGCGGGCGGCACGGGCGTGACCACCTACGCCGAGAACATCGGCGTGATGGCGGCCACGCGCATCTACTCGACGGCGGTGTTCGTGGTGGCGGCCTTCATTGCGCTCATCCTGGGCTTCAGCCCCAAGTTCGGCGCGCTGATCCAGGCCATTCCACTGCCGGTGATGGGCGGCGTGAGCATCGTGGTGTTCGGCCTGATCGCCATTGCCGGCGCCAAGATCTGGGTCGACAACAAGGTCGATTTCTCGCAGAACAAGAACCTGATCGTGGCCGCGATCACGCTGATCATCGGCACCGGCGACTTCACGCTGAAGTTCGGCGACTTCGCCCTCGGCGGCATCGGAACCGCCACTTTCGGCGCCATCATCCTCTACGCCCTGCTGGGCCGTTCGCGCAACGCCTGAGCGCAGACAAAGTGAAACCTCGTGCAATAACTGTTGTGCGGGGTCAGTGAACACAGCGCCGGCCACCGGGCTTTGGCCGGCGCCCGTTAGACTCCAACGCTTTTCGCACCGACGTTCACACACGTTTTCCAATGGCCGATGTTTCCGCCGCTCGTACCAAGGCGGTTTTCGAATTCAAGAGCGCCACACTGCCGCTGATCGCAGTGATCCTCAAGACAGCCGACCTCGACGTGCTGGCCGAGGCGCTCGACGCCCAGTTGGCGGATTCGCCCGACTTCTTCGAGCAGGAGCCGGTGGTGATCGACCTCTCGCTGCTGCAGGAACAGGCGGCCGAGGGCGGCACCGACGCCCCCGAAATCGACTTTGCCGCCCTGCGCAGCCTGCTGGCGCGCCACCAGACCCAGCCGATCGCCGTGCGCGGCGGCAGCCCCGAGCAGCATGCCGCGGCACGTGAAGCCGGCCTGTCGGTGGCCGCCATGCCCGCGGCCCCCGCGCCCCGCCCGCCGGCCCCGCCCGCCGAGGCGCCCGCGCCGTCGGAAGCCCCGCAGATCGTGCGCGAGCTGCCGGTGCCGGCCAACGGCACGCTGCTGATCGACAAGCCGTTGCGCTCGGGCCAGCAGATCTATGCGCGTGGCGGCGACGTGGTGGTGACGGCCATCGTGAGCTTCGGCGCCGAAGTCATCGCCGACGGCAACGTGCATGTGTACGCGCCGCTGCGCGGCAAGGCCATTGCCGGCGCGCGCGGGAACACCGAGGCGCGGATCTTCTCGACCTGCATGGAAGCGCAGCTGGTGGCCATTGCGGGCATCTACCGCACGAACGAAGTGCCGCTGCCCGAGCCCGTGCTGGGCAAGCCCGCCCAGGTGCGCCTGGACGGCAAAAAAATAGCGATCGACGCGATTCCCTGATGAAAAACCAGGAACGCGGCAGCGCTGAGCATCAATCGACAACTGAATCGAAACAAGAAGGAATGGCGATGGCCAAAATTGTGGTGGTGACCTCGGGCAAGGGCGGCGTCGGCAAGACGACCACGAGCGCCAGCTTCGCGTCGGGCCTTGCGCTCGCCGGCAAGAAGACGGCCGTGATCGACTTCGACGTGGGCCTGCGCAATCTCGACCTGATCATGGGCTGCGAACGCCGCGTGGTGTACGACCTGATCAACGTGATCCAGGGCGAGGCCAACCTGAGCCAGGCGCTCATCAAGGACAAGCAGTGCGACAACCTGTTCGTGCTGGCCGCCTCGCAGACGCGCGACAAGGAAGCCCTGTCGCAGGAAGGCGTCGAGAAGATCCTGAACGACCTGTCGGCCATGGAGTTCGACTACATCATCTGCGACTCGCCCGCGGGCATCGAGACCGGCGCCATGATGGCGATGCACTTCGCCGACGAGGCGCTGATCGTCACCAACCCCGAAGTCTCTTCGGTGCGCGACTCGGACCGCATCCTGGGCATGCTCAGCAGCAAGACCAAGCGCGCCAAGGACGGCGGCGAGCCGATCAAGGAACACCTGCTGATCACCCGCTACAACCCGAACCGGGTGGCCGGCGGCCAGATGCTCTCGCTGGAAGACATCCAGGACATCCTGCGCATCAAGCTGATCGGCGTGATCCCCGAGTCGGAAAGCGTGCTGCACGCCTCCAACCAGGGCGTGCCCGCCATCCACGACAAGGACACCGACGTGGCCCAGGCGTACAGCGATGTGGTCGCGCGCTTCCTTGGCGAAGACAAGCCGATGCGCTTTGTCGACGCCGAGAAGCCCGGCTTCTTCAAACGGATTTTCGGGAGCAAGTAGGCATGTCGTTTCTTTCGTTCCTGCTTGGTGAGAAGAAGAAGACTGCGAGCGTCGCCAAGGAGCGCCTGCAGATCATCCTCGCTCACGAGCGCTCCAGCCTCAGCGGCAAGAAGCGCCCCGATTACCTGCCCGAGCTCCAGCGCGAGCTGGTGGCGGTGATTTCCAAGTACGTGTCGATCAACGCCGACGACATCAAGGTGCACCTGGAAACCCAGGACAACCTCGAAGTGCTGGACATCAAGATCGAACTGCCCGATCCGGTTCCGGCGCGCTGAGCGCCAGAACCCCGATCGACCGGCTCACTCCGGTTGATCCGGGGCCGCAGCGGGCAGCGCCTCCACCCGCTGCGCCCACTCACGGGCCTTGTCCTCGTCGAAGAGCGGACTTTCGCGGTCGCCGTAGAACTGCGCCGCCAGGGATTCCACGCAGGCGCGCTGGCTCTCCAGGTTCTCTTCGCAGTCATCGAGCGCGGCGCCGGTGAGCAGCCAGCGCTCTGCGGCTGCCGCGTCTTCCGGCGCGCCCTGACCCTGCATGCGCATCCAGCCCAGCTCGTAGCAGGCCCAGCCCTGCTGGCGTTGGGTGCCGTCTTCCGCCACCTTCTGCAGCGCGTAGAGGGCTTCGGCGTACAGGACGTTCACTTCCGCTTCTCCCTGGCCCTGTTCGGCCAGCGCCCCGGCGTGCCGGCACAGCGTGCGGCCAAGCTGCATCGTGGCGCTGACGTCGCCGGCTTCGTGGCCACGGCGGAAGTAGCCGATCGCACGCGCCAGGTCGGGCTCCCCGGGTTCGCCGAGCTTGTGCGCCAGGCCGAGGTTGTAGAGCGCCATCGTGTGGTTGTGCTCGGCGGCCCGTTCGTAGTGCCGCATGCCGCCTTCCAGGTCGCGCTCGCCCCCCTCGCCTTCACTCAGCATGTAGCCGAGATGGGCGTGCGTGGCGGCGTCGTCCTCGCCGCCGTGGGCGATGGCATGCAGCAGCCATGCGCGCGCCAGGGCGGGTTCGGCGCCGAGGCCTGCCGTGTCCCAGCGCAGCATCTTCGAGAGCTCGCACATCGCCACGGGCAGGCCATCGGGTGAGGCGGTCGCGGGAGCGTCGCCGGGCGCGCGCACGCCGGCGGCGTGCGCCATCCAGCGCAGGGCTTCGCGCGGGTCGGCCTCGATGCCCTCGCCGTCGCGCAGGTGGCAAGCCAGCTCGTAGGCGGCCCGCAGGTCGCCGGCGGCATGGCGCGCGGCCATGTGCTCGGCGTGCGCCTGCTCGCGGCCGTCGGCATGCAGCCAGACGTACAGGCCGGAGTCGTTGCGCGCGGCCTGCACCGGCTCGCCCGCGCTCCAGCGCTTGCACAGCTGCGAGCGGACCGCGACGGCCATCCAGCCGTCGGCGACCGACAAGGCGGCGGTGATCCACGGGTAGGCCTGCGGGTGCAGCACGGTGCCATCGGCACGCAGCACGCCCACGGCGAGTTGCCCCTTCTCGACCTTCGCGGCGCGCGGCACCGGATCGGCGACCAGCCAGCCGAAGTCGTGCGTGCCCCAGGCCAGCGGCTGGAGCGTGCGGTGCCGGCACGGCACCAGCTCGCGGCCGGCGGCCACGTCGTAGATGCCGCGCAGCCACGGCGCGTTCTTCGCCGTGCGCCCGCCCTTGGACGCCACGCGCACCAGGTCGCGCCGGACCATGGCGTGCCCGCGCTCCTCGCCGGTCAGCGGCTCCAGGGTCTCGAAGCGGCCGTAGTCGAAGGGCACGAGCACGCGGCCCTGCCCGTCGATCAGGCCGCACAGGCCGTCGGCGCGTTCCACGGCGAAGCGCTTCGGCCGGGCCGGCGTGCCGCGCTCGTTCGACGGATCGTTGTCTTCGGTCGTCAGGATCTCGATCGGGTATTCCTCGAGCAGGTCGACCTGTTCGTACACCGGCTCGATCGCGACGCGGCCTTGCGCATCGAGCAGCCCGCTCTTGCCGCCGCGCGTGGCTTCGAAGCCCTCCCAGTCGTGGCGCCACTGGAGGTTTTCGAAATCCGGCGGCACGGCCCATTCGCCGTCCGCGCGCACCAACCCCCAGCCGCCCTCGTCGCCGCGCGCAGGGGCGAGGCCGAAAGGCGTGAAATCTTCGGCTTCTTCGAACCGGGGCGAAATCGTCCATTGGCCCTGCAGGTCGACATACCCGATGCGCTCGCCCACGCGGGCACGCACCCGGCCTTCGACAAAGCTCCAGACCTCGTCGACCGAGGGCGCAAGCAGCCAGCTGCCGTCGGTGCGCAGCAGGCCGACGTGGTCGCCGACCAGGGCCGTGGCAACGTCGCCCTCGAAGGCCCAGACCTCGTCGAGCTGCGGGTCGAGCAGCACGCGCGGTGCCTCGGCGTCGGCATGCAGCAGGCCGGAGCGCTCGCCCTGCGAGATCCAGAGCAGGCGCCGGTCGCTTCCGCCGGCGTAGCGGATGTCGTCCCACGCGGGCTCGACCACGGTGGTGCGCTGGCTGCGCCCGTCGTCGTCGTACACCACGCGCATCACGCCCCAGCGGCCGTCGACCTCGAAGCGCCAGAGGTCCTCGCCCAGGTGGTTGTCGTAGTCGGGGCGTTCGCCGTCGTCTTCGTCTTCTTCCTCGGGTTCGAAATCGGCAAAGCGCTCGTCGCGCGGCGCCTCGTAGCCGTCGAAGTACGGATGCGACAGGCTGCCGAAGCCGAACTGCCACGCCCAGGACTCCCAGTCGGCGAAACGTTGGACGCCGAGCGCCGCGTCCACGCCCGGGTGGTTGCCGCTGTCGATGCAGCGACGCACCTCGGCCCACAGTTCATTGCACTCGCGGCGGTTGCGTTCGATGAAGCCTTCGCCGTCGGCATCGCCGCCCAGCCAGGACAACTCGTCGAGGTTCGCCGAGAAGCGCGGAGTGCTGTCGTCGGGCGTGTCGTCGATCAGCTCTGCCAGGTGCTGCGCCACGGCTTCGAACTGCAGCGCGATCTGCGGCAGCGTGTGCAGCATCGGGTGCCGCTCGACAAAGGCGTGCAGCTGCCGGATGCGCGCGAGCGCGGCGTGCGCGTCGCTGGCGAGGTTGTCGGTGCCGGCATCGCCGAAGACGCGCTGGTGGTCGATGGCGTCGCCGGCCGCGCCATCGGCCAGCAGGAGCTGCCAGAGCACGGGGAAGTTGTTGTTGGCTTCGGCGATTTCGTCGGCCGATGCTTCTTCGGTGTCGGGAAGACTGTGTTCGAGATAGAGCCAGGAACGATTGCCCATGTGTGGTCGGTGCGTGTGTCGTCCATGGCGAAGGCCATGGGTGGCGCCCAGTTTAGGGGCGCCGTTTCACGCGCACGTGACCGCCGGCCGCTACGCCAGGAACTGCGTGACCTGCGCGAGCACGGCCTGCTCTTTCAGGATGCGGCGATGGCCCCAGCCCTGCGTGGGAAAGAGCCGCGCGCCGGCGATCGCGTCGCGAAAAGCCTCGGCGTCGGCGAAGCGGTTCACGCGGTCGTCGCGGTCATGCACGATCAGCGTCGGCTGCGCGATGCGCGGGCCCACGGCGGCGGGCTCCAGCTGCTGCATCAGGATGCCCTCGCGCGCCTCGATCAGGCGCTGCATGCCCGCGCGCGTGCGCTCGCTGAGGCCGAACACCTGCGCGAAGTAGCGCGTGTACTCGCGCGGCGACGCGGGCGGCGCCAGCAGCACCAGCCGCTGCGCCGGCAGCCCGCGCCCCGCCGCATAGGCCAGTGCATTGGCCCCCAGCGAATGCGCGACCGCCGCGCGCAGCACGTGCCCGTCGGCACCGAGCCGCGCCGCCACGTAGTCGATGGCGCGCGCGAACTGCGGCAGGTTGCTGGCCGTGCCCGCGCTTCGGCCGTGGGCCGGCATCTCCAGCAGCACGGGCCGCAGGCCTTGCGCTGCCACGGCCTGCGCCAGCGGCAGCATCTGGCCCGCGTGGCCGCCCCAGCCGTGCACCAGCAGCACGACCGGCGCCGACTCGGCGCCCGAGTCCTGCGCGGCGAGGTGGTAGATGCCCAGGTTCGCGTCCTCGAAGGACCAGGCCTCGCGGCGCCAGTCGGCACCGGGCTGCTGGCCCCGGTACAGCCATTTGGGCGGCAGCGGCGTGCCGAACACGCGGTAGGCCGCGCGCACACCCAGTGCGGGCCACAGGCGCTGCGAGGCGCCGAGGCCGAAGCGCATCGCGCGCATCAACGGGCTGGCGCTGTAGTAGCCCACGGGGGCGGTGGTGTGGGTGGTGGTGGTCATGGGGAAGGCTTTCGTTCGGGGGGCTCAGTACCAGACCCAGTCCTGGTTGCTGCGCGGCAGGCTGCGCAGCGTGTCCTGCACGCCGCGCACACCGAGGAGCACCGCGTAGGCGGCGAGAAAGAGGGCAATGATCAGCATGGTGCTTCTCCTTTTTTATCGCACAGTGGTGCGAAATTAAGGCAAACGAAGAGGCGGTGGCCGTCGTCTGCGGGTGCGCCTCAGGCGCGGTAGCTGGAAAGAAGGCGCTGCCAGGTCTGGCCCGCGCGCTCGGCCGCATGCCCGTCGCGCAGGAAGCGCGCGTCGTGCAGCTGATTCATCATGATTCCACTGATCTCGCTCACGAGCTGGGCGGGATCGGTGTCGGCCTGGAGCTCGCCGGTTTCGACCGCCTGCAGCACCGTGCGGCGCAGCGCGGCACGCCAGCGCGTGATCTCGTCGAACAGCAGGTCGCGCAGCTCGCCTTCGCGGTCGTCGAACTCGAAGGCCCCGGCCACGTAGAGGCAGCCGTTCTGCGCTTCGACGTCGCGCGTGCGGGCGATCCAGCGCGCGACGATGTCGTTCAGGCGGGGCAGGCCCTTGGGTTTCTGCATGGCGGGCACGAACACCTCGGCCAGGAAGCCGCGGCCGTACTCCTCGATGACGGCCTTCTGCAGCGCCTCGCGCGACCCCACGCGCGAGAACACACCGCTCTTGGACAGCCCGAGCCGGCTCGCCACGGCCTGCAGCGAGATCGCCTCCAGCCCCTCGGCCAGCGCGAGATGCATCGCCGCGCCGACGATGGCGGCGCGGGTGAGTTCGCTTTTCTGGGTCTTGGCGTCCATGCGGCTGACTTTAGCACAGTCGTGCGAAATATCAATCTCCCCACGCAGAAGGGCCTCATAGATGTTTTGCTCATGTGGAACCAACAAACGCATCGTTCCCTGCATAAGCGCTTCTGCCGAGAATCGCCGGTCGGCCCCGACCCGGGGTCCGGACCTCTTTTCACCTCCTGCGCGCCCGATGAACTTTCAACAACTGCGCTCGGTACGCGAGGCCGTTCGTTGCGGCTTCAACCTGACCGAGGTCGCCCACACCCTTCACACCTCGCAGCCCGGCGTGAGCCGGCAGATCCGCGAACTCGAGGAAGAACTCGGCATCGAGCTCTTCGTGCGCGCCGGCAAGCGGCTCACGGGCCTCACCGAGCCCGGCGGCCACGTGCTGCCGATCATCGAGCGCATGCTGATGGAAAGCAGCAACCTCAAGCACGCGGGCCAGGAGTTCGTGGCGCAGCAAAGCGGCCTGCTCTCGGTGGCGGCCACGCACTCGCAGGCGCGCTATGCGATGCCGGTGGCGGTGCAGGAATTCCGCGCGCAATTCCCGAACGTGAAACTGCACCTGCACCAGGGCTCACCCAAGCAGATCGCGCAGATGCTGCTCGACGGCGAGGCCGACGTGGGCATTGCCACCGAGGCGCTGGGCGACTACCCGCAGCTGGTCGCCCTGCCCTGCTACCGCTGGACGCACTCGGTGATCGTGCCGCCGGGGCATCCGCTGCTCGACGCGCCGCTCACGCTCGAAGCGCTCACGCAGCATCCGCTGATCACCTACGACACGGGCTTCACGGGCCGCTCGCGCATCGACGAGGCCTTCGAGCAGCGCGGCCTGCAGCCCAACATCGTGCTGGCCGCGATGGACGCCGACGTCATCAAGACCTATGTGCAGCTGGGCCTGGGCGTGGGCATCGTGGCCGGCGTGGCCTACGAGGCCGAGCGCGACACGCAGCTGCGCGCGCTCGACGCGGGGCGGCTGTTCGGCATCAACCTCACCAAGCTCGCGGTGCGTCGCGGCACCTATCTGCGCAAATATGTCTACGCGTTCATCGAGTCGTTCGCGCCGACGTTGACGCGCGCGATTGTCGAGAAGGCCTTGGGCGACGAGGTCAAGGTGTCTCACTACGAGATTTAGCTCAAGCGCAACGAAATCGACACTTCCGGCTCCAGGGTTGAAAAGAATGCGCGCAGCTTCACACAAGCGGCGTACATTCGGGTTAATTCCTTGGCTTCCGGAACGGATCAGCAATGGCATCGACTTCGCAGCAGCAGCAACTACAGGCCACCCGGGCCGCCCAAAAGGCGGCCGATGCAGCGGAGAAGCGCGAACGCCTGAAACGTGCCCTGCCCGCCACGGTCGAGCTGCTGCAAAGCCGCCAGGCCGATCGCATCGACGATCGCGACATCGACGCCTACGTCGATCTCAACTGGCTCGAATGGCATGGCGGCGGTTTGCGCCTCACCATCACCGGGCGCAACGTGTGCGCCCAATCGGCCGCCACCGCGGTGGCCTGACAAGCCCCTCCCCCAGTTCCCCAAAGAAAAACCGCCACAGTCTCCTGTGGCGGTTTTTGCATGTGCGTGACGTGAACGCGGTGCGAAGGCTTACTGACCCGCAATGATCTGCGCGATGAGGCCGGTGGCAATGGCCGCGAGCACGTAGTCGCCGCCCACGCCCACCCACTGGTAGCCGCGCGGCGGCTGCTGCAGGCGGTAGGCGCGCCAGTCATTCACCACGTAGTTCCGGCCCCGGTACTCGGTCGGCACGCGGCCACCACGGCGCCACTCGCTGTGCGGCTGCGGGAAGCCCCGGCGGTCGAACTGGCGACCGTCGCGGAAGTCCTGGTCGCCGCGGTAGCCGGCGTGAGGGCCGCGATGCCCGCGATGGTCGTCGCGCTGGTCATAACGACCGCCGCCAGGACGGTGGTCATCGCGCTGCTCGTAGCGGCCGCCGCCCGGGCGGTGGTCGTCGCCCCGGCGATCTTGCGCCAGCGCGCTGCCTGCTGCCAGGGACATTGCGAGCGCCGCAACGGCGGCAGTGGTGAAGCGCTTGGTACGGAAGATCATCTGGAACTCCTTTGGTGTGTCTGTGATGACGCCTCCATTCTGTGCAGCGCGTGTGTCTGCTTCGGGTGCGTCAGGTCACCGTCAGATGAAATCCGGTAAGCGCAGGTATCTCCACGGCGTGTTGTCCTGCACGCGCGCCCGCGGCCGCGCTGGAGCCGCGCTGCACAAGGCGCACCTGGGCGGCCGCTGAGGCTGCACCCTACCCGCCCACCGTGCTGTTCGCCGCATCGGCGCGCACGCGGCCCTGCGCCTCCAGCGCGTCCACCGGCGGCAGGTCGAGTTCGATCCACGCGCCGTGCGCGCGTGCGAGGTCGAAGGTGCCTGTCGACTGCGGCCGGTCGGTATGCAGCACCAGCGCGTAGGGGCCCTCGCCGCGCACGGCGAGGCGCTGCGCGAGCGCGTCACCGCCCAGTTCCGCCGCCGGGGCGCGGTCGCGTGGCGACGACAGCACCAGCACGCTGCTGCCCAGGGCGATCACCGCCACGCGCACCTGGCTGGCAGGCACGGCCACAGGCTCGCCGATGTGCGTGCTCGTGTCGTCGGAGACCGTGCCCAGCAAGGCGCGGTAGCGCGCCAGCGTGGCGTCGAGGTCGCGCACGGCGATGGCCAGGCTGGCCACGCCGAGCACGCCGTTGGGATGCACGCGCGCGGCGCCCTCGGGCACGCGCAGGGCGCGCCGCGTGAGGTCGCCGCACAGGAACGGCAGGTCGGCCGACGGGGCGCGCGCGGTCTGCCAGCGCAGGTGTTCGCCGTCGGGGCGCACGCGCCCGCCGTCGAGCGGGCCTTCGAGCACGAGGCCGCGCGCCTTCGCATCGGCCACGGTAACGGCCGTGTCGCGCGGCAACAGCGCGAAGTCGACGATGCCTTCGCCGTGCCGCTGCAGCAACTGCCACCAGCGCTCGGCGGGCGCCGGTTCGCGCCACGCGATGAGTTCGAAGTAGCTGCCGTCGCTGAACACGACGAGCGCGTTGTGCGTGCTGCGGCCCGGATGGTCGCCGCCGCGCAGTACGTGGAAGCCGAGCGCGGCGTAGTCGGCGATGGCGCGTTCGAGGTCGTGCACGGCGATCACGACGTGGTCGAGGGTCAGGGGCATGGTGAAGGTCTTCCTCGCGGCAAAGGGGTCGTCGTGGTCAGGAGGCGGTGCGGGCGGCGCCCTCGCCGCCCAGGTAGGCGTCGCGGATGCGCGCGTCGGCCAGCAGTGCGCGCGCCGGGCCCGAAAGCACGATGCGGCCCGTCTGCAGCACGTAGCCGTGGTGCGCGATCTGCAGCGCGAGGCTGGCGTTCTGCTCGACCATGAAGACCGAGACGCCCTGCGCGTTGATGCGCGCGATGAGCTCGAGCACCTTGTCGACGTACAGCGGCGACAGGCCCATGGTGGGCTCGTCCATGCACAGCAGCTGCGGCCGGCCCATGAGCGCGCGCGCCATGGCCACCATCTGCTGCTCGCCACCCGAGAGCGTGCCGGCCAGGAAGCCCAGGCGCTGCGCCACGCGCGGGAACAGCTCGAGCATGCGTTCCAGGTCGTCGGCCACGCCCGCGCGGTCGCGGCGCGCATAGGCGCCCATGAGCAGGTTCTCGCGCACGGTCATCGCGGGGAACAGGCGACGTGCCTCGGGCACCGAGCCGATGCCCTTGCGGATGATCTGCGGCGTGCTCAGGCCCAGCGTCGATTCGCCGTTGAACCTGACCTCGCCCGAGCGCGGCTTGAGCAGCCCGAGCACGATCTTCATCGTGGTCGACTTGCCGCTCGCATTGCCGCCGAGCAGGCTGACGATCTGGCCCTTGCGCACTTCGATGTCGAGGTCGAAGTGCGCCTGCACGGGGCCGTAGAAGCTGTTGACCTTCTGGAGCTGCAGCAGGGGCGCAACCGCACTCGCCGGCGCCTGCGTGACGGCGCGTTCAGGCAGATCGTCGTTTCTCCCTTCTCCCCAGAGGGAGGAAGGCGACAGGCCGGTGCGCGCGACGGTGGCGATCATGCGGGCACCGCTTCTTCCTGCGCTTCGCCCACGTGGCGATGGCCGAGGTAGGCCTCGATCACCGCGGGGTCGTTGCGCACGTCGTCGGGCAGGCCTTCGGCGATCTTGCGGCCATCGTCGAGCACGGCCACGCGGTCGGACAGCTGCATCACGAGGTCGAGCTTGTGCTCGATCAGCAGGATGGTCTGGCCGCGCGCCTTGAGGCCGCGAATGATCTCCAGCATCTCGGCCGTCTCGCTCTCGTTCATGCCGGCCGTGGGCTCGTCGAGCAGCAGCAGGCGCGGTCGCAATGCGAGGGCACGCGCGATCTCCACGCGGCGGCGGTTGGCGTACGAGAGGCTGTAGGCCGGATGGTCGGTGCGCGGCGTGAGGCGTTCGCCGAAGAGCGCGATGATCTCGCGCGCCTCGTCGCGCAGCGCTTCTTCCTCGCGCCGCACCGCCCCTGGCTGCACCAGCGCGAGCGCCAGCTCGGCCAGCGCCCCGAGGCCCGGCACGCCGCCCACGCGCGGTTTCACGGCGCGCAGCCGCGTGTGCGCGCCGACCAGCACGTTGTCGAGCACCGAGAGGTTCGCGAACACGCGCCCGTGCTGGAAGGTGCGCGCGAGGCCGCGCTGTGCGAGCTGCTGCGCGGGCAGGCCGGTGATGTCGTGGCCGTCGAAGCGCACCTGCCCGGCGTCGGGCTTGTCCAGGCCGGTGACGAGGTTGAACAGCGTGGTCTTGCCCGCACCGTTCGGGCCGATCACGCTCAGCAGTTCGCCCTCGCCCACGTGCAGGTCGACGGCGTTGACGGCCGTGAGCCCGCCGAAGCGGCGCACAAGGCCGCGCACTTCAAGCAGTGGCGAGCGCATCGTCGGTGCGATCGGAAGTGAGGGCGGCCTTCGAGTTCACGAGCTTCACCTCGGCGCGGATGGCCTGCGGATTGCGCAGCAGGTTGAGGATGGGGCAGTTGCGCTCCACCGCTTCGAACAGCGCGTCGATCTCCTCGCGGCTCGCGGGCGAATCGATGTGCACCGTGTAGCCGATCTCGTGCGGCCAGATCGGCGTCTGCTCGTGCCCCGGCTTGCCGCCGCGCGGGTCGATGACGCCGGTCACCTCGACCTCGAGGCTTTCGAGCGGCACCTGGCGTTCGGCCGCCTGGATCAGGAAGATGTGCGTCACGCAGGTGCCGAGCACGCCCAGCTGCAGCTCGGGTGAACTCGGCCCGAGGTTGTAGCCCGCGAAATCGGGCGGGCTGTCGCTGATGACCTGGTGCTCGCGAATGCGCAGGCGGCGCACGCCGCTGCGGCCTTCGGCGCGCACGCTGGCCTTGAGCTGCGAAGGCTGCGCAGTGCCGGCCGCGACAGCGGCGTTGCGTGCCAGCACGGCGGTGCGTTTCTCGGCGAGGTAGTCGTTGAGGTGGCTCATGGTGTGTGGTTCTTTCAGACAGTGCCGAGCAGGCCTTGGGGACGGAAGCGAATCAGGAGCAGAAGCGCGACGCCGTAAATCAACATGCGGTACTCGGCCGTCACGCGGAACAGCTCGGGCAGGCTCACGAGCGCGACCGCACCCAGCAGTGCGCCACTGATGTTTCCGAGCCCGCCAAGGATCACCATCGTGAGCGCGAGGATCGAGATCTGCGAGCCGAAGGTCTCGTGGTTGATGTACGAGTACATGTGCGCGGTGAAGGCGCCGCTCACGCCCGCCGCGAAGCCGCCGAAGCCGAAGGCCAGCGCCTTGTAGCGGTCGGGGCTCACGCCGTAGGCACGCGCAGCGACTTCGTCTTCGCGCACCGCGCGGAAGGTGCGGCCCAGGTGCGAGCGCAACAGGCGCCATTGCAGCAAAGCCAACAGCACCATCGCACCGAACGAGGCCCAGTAGATCGCCTCGTTCGACGACGCATCGCGCCCGAACAGCGACAGCGGCGGAATGCCCGACACGCCGATGGGCCCGCGCGTGAGGCTTTCCCAGTTGAGGATGGTGAGCGCCACGATCTCGCCGATGCCCAGCGTGGCGATCGACACGTAGTGCCCGCGCAGGCGGAAGGCCGGAAAGATGAGCGCCGTGCCGATCAGCGAGGTGAGCACGCCCGCGACCACGATGCCCGTGCCCACGGGCAGGTGCAGGTCGAGCACCAGCAGCGACGAGGCATACGCACCGATGGCCAGCAGCCCCGCATGGCCCAGCGAGATCTGGCCGATGGTGCCGGCCACCAGCGTGAGGCTCAATGCGAGCGCACCGTAGAGCCACGCGTTGGTGAGCGTCTGCAGCACGTAGGGAGACGGGTCGAACAGCGGCAGCAGCACGGCCGCGGCGAACAGCGCGAGCAACACGCGCGGCGGCACGCGCCACGGCTTGCTCGGTGCGATGAAGGTGCCGGTGAGCGGCTCGGGCGGCAGCGCACGCTTGCGACCGAAGAGGCCGTTCGGCTTCCACACCAGAATGACGAGCAGCAGTGCAAACGCAAACAGGTTGCGGTACGACGTGCCGAGAATGGCCACGCCATAGCTTTCGATGAGCCCCAGCAGCAGGCTGCCGACGATGGCGCCCGGCACGTTGCCCACACCACCGACCACCGTGGCCACCACGCCCTTGAGCGTGGCCTGGAAACTCATCGCCGGGCTGATGTTGTTGTAGTACATGCCCACCAGCAGGCCCGAGAGTCCGCCCAGCGCGGCGGCAATGGCGAACACGGTCTGGTTCACGCGGTTCACGTCCACGCCCATCTGCTGCGCGGCGTCGCGGTCTTGCGCGGTGGCACGCACGGCCCAGCCGAGCTTCGTGAAACGCAGGAAGCCGAACAGCACGGCCGCGCTGGTGATGCCGATGCCGGCGATCAGCAGGTCGAGTGCGCCGATGGTGCCGGTGCCGATCTGCAGGCGCCAGTCGGGCAGCTGCGTGGGCAGTGCGCGCGGGTCGGGGCTGAAGACCAGCTGCACGAGGATGTCGAGCACGAAGCTGATGCCGATGGTGGCCAGCAGCGGTGCGATGCGCGCGGCGCCTTGCAATGGCCGCAAGCCCACGCGCTCGATGAGCATGCCGAGCGCGCCCGAGCCGAGCACCACCAGCGCGATGGTGATCGGCAACGGCGTGTGCAGGTAGGTGATGCTCGCCCAGCCGATGTACGCGCCCACGGTGTACACCGAGCCGTGCGCGAAGTTGATGAGGTGCGAGACGCCGAAGATCAGCGCGAGCCCGACGGCCAGCAACGCATAGATGTTGCCGATGATCAGGCCGTTGACCGTGTGGTCGAAGAAGGAGGTGAAGCTCATCTACTTGGCCGATGCCAGCGCCGCCGCCTTCTCGTCGATCTGCGCCCACTTGCCATCCTTCACCACCAGGTTGACGCTCTTCACGCCGATCACGCGGCGCGTCTGCGCATCGAAGGTGGCCTTGCCGAAAATGACGCTGGGCACGTCCTTGATCTTGTAGAACGCGTCGCGCACGGCCTTGCGGTCGGCCTTCGGGCCGGCCTGGCGCAGCGCGGCGGCGGCGTACACCACGGCGTCATACGCGTAGGCGTTGAAGGCGTCGGGCTCCTTGCTGTACTTCACGCGGAAGGTCTTCACGAACTCCTGCACTTCGGCGCGCGGCTCGTCGGGATAGAAGGCGGTGTTGGTGTGGATGCCGTTCACGGCCGCGCCGCCGAGCTCGATGAACTTGGGCGAGTAGACCGAGCCCACGGCCGCGATCGGCTGCTTCAGGCCCACGCTGCGCACCTGGCCCGCGATGAGCGCGCCGTCGGGGTAGTACGAGATGAGCACCAGCCCGTCGGGGTTGGCGTCGCGCACACGCACCAGGGTCGAGCGGAAGTCTTTCTCGTCGGGCTGGTAGCCCTCGGCAATGGCGAGCTGCGCACCGCGCTCCTGCGCGGCCTTCACGAGCACGTCCTTGCTGGTGCGGCCCCAGTCGGTGTTCAGGAAGAGCACGGCGATGCGCTTGAAGCCCAGCGTCTTCACGGCCAGGTCGGCCAGCAGCGGCTGCGCGTCGGCCTGGCTGATCGAGGGGCTCCAGATGTAGTCGCCGCCCTTGGTGAAGTCGGGGTGCGAGTTGGTGAAGCCCAGCTGCACGAGGCCCGCGCGCTGGTAGATGGGCGAGGCGGCCATCGAGGCGGGGCTGGAGAAGTCGCCCAGCTCGATGAGCACGCGCTTGTCGTTCACGAGCTTCTGCGCAATGGCGACCGACTGGCGCGGGTCGCTCTGGCTGTCCTCGAAGTTGTAGGCCAGCGGCCGGCCGTGGATGCCGCCTTGCGCGTTGATGTGCTCCAGCGCGAGGTCGAAGCCGGCCTTCCACTGCGCGCCGTACTGCGCGTTCTGTCCGGTGAGCGGACCGCTCACGCCGAACCACACGGGCTCGCCGCTGGCGGGTGCGGCCCAGGCCGCGAGCGGCGCGGCCAGCAAGGCGGCGGACAGTGCGACCGCATGGCGCAAGAAACGATGGCGGGTGAACAGCGGCGGCAGCATGGCGTCGGACCTCGGTGGCAGTGAAGGGATGTGCAGGGCCGCGATTCTTCGCCGCTGTCCTCGTGCCGGGAAGGAACGAAAACGGAGAGGCTTATGCGCTTTCCGAGCAAGCGAAGGGGCAAGCGCCAACGGCCGCGCGGCCTCGTTTAAGCTGCGCGCCACATGAAGCGACGCCACCTCCTCCAGATGCTCGCCGGCGTGCCGGCCACCGCCCTGCTGCTCTCCGCGTGCGGCAAACGAAAGGCCTCAGCCAACGCGCTGAAGCCCGATGCCCGCGTGCTGGCGCTGGGCGACAGCCTGACCTTCGGCTACGGTGCATCGCCCGACACGGCATGGCCCGCGAAGCTGGGCGAGCTCACAGGCTGGCAGGTCGAGAACGCGGGCGTCAACGGCGACACATCGGCGGGTGCACTGGAGCGCCTGCCCGCGCTGCTGTCCGCCGGCAGCTACGACGCGATCCTGATCGGCATCGGCGGCAACGACATGCTGCGCGGCGTGTCGCCCGCCAGCACGCGCGAGAACCTCACGGCACTGATCGAGCAGGCGCGTGCGCACACGCCGCATGTGGCGGTGCTGGCCACGCCGGCGCCCGATGCGATGCGCGCGGTGGTCGGCTCGCTCAGCGACGCGCCGTTCTACGAAGAGGTCGTGGGGAAGTCGGGCCAGGCGCTGCTGGTCGCGGGTGTGTATTCGAGCGTGCTGTCGGATGCGGCCCTGCGCTCGGACCGCATCCACGCGAACGCGAAGGGCTACGCCCAGGTGGCGGAGCAGCTCGCCGCGCAGCTCAAGACTGCGGGCTGGCGCTGAGGCCTGTGGCGCGGTCGTCGGCGCGCATCGATGCGCGCGCCGTGGCACCACGCACCGGCAGGCTCTCCAGCACGCCGAACAACAGCTCCATCGCGGTGAAGCCGAGGATGATCAGGCTGGCGCCCTGCGTCACGGCGTAGACCTGCCAGGTCGCGAACAGGAAGCGCGCCACGGCGTCGTAGCGGCCATAGCGCAGGCGCGGATCGCGGATGCGCAGCACGGCCCAGACGGTGACCACGGAGCCGAGCAGGTTGGCCATCAGCATGTGCACGGGGTCGAAGGCCGGAAAACTGCCTGGCAGCTGCAGCGTCTGGATGGTCCACAGCAGCAGGGTGTGCACTGCGGCGAAGGTCCATGGCGTGGCGAAGCCGATGGTCACCACGAGGTCGTACCAGGCGCTGGCGCGGACGATGCGTTGGTAGGTGGGAAGCGCGATCATGAAGAAGAGCCCTGCAGGGAGTGAAGAAGCCCCGGAAGCTAAAGCCTCGGGTACGCTCCAGGGTCAAGCACATTCTTCGGCGAAGGAACCACGACCATGCAGATCGGCCAGCTGGCTTCGGCGACAGGCTTGAGCCGCGACACGCTGCGCTTCTACGAAGAGCGCGGCCTGATCCGCGCGCAACGTGGCAGCAACGGCTACCGGGTCTATGCGAAGGAAACCGTGCAGATGGTGGGCTACATCCGCACCGCGCAGAAGCTGGGCTTCAGCCTCCACGAGATCGGCGACAACCTGCCCGCGGTGTGGGAGTCGGCGGCGCCCGACGATGCCATTGCGGCGCTGCTGGCCGACAAGGTCGCGGTCATCGACCAGAAGATCGCCGAGCTGAACGCGCTGCGGCAAGACCTGCTGGCGCGTGTGCCCGCCGGCTGCCCGATGGCTCAGGCGGCCTGTGCGCGCAACAGGTCGACGTAGGCGCCCTGCACCAGCTGGCTCTCGGCCACGCCGAGTCGGGCCATGAGCGCATGGGCTTCGGCCACGCCGACGTCGGCGGGCTCACCGTCCTGCAGCACCACTTCGAGTTCGAGGAATTCACCGAGCCCTTCGACGCGGTCGAGGTGCACGCGCGTGCGGCCCACGAGAAACAGGCGGCGCTGCTTGCGCACGCGGCCGGCCTGGCCCCAGGCGAGCGTGAGCGATTCGCGCAGCGCGTCGGGCGTGGCGGTGGGCGTGATCAGGTAGAACGATTCCTTCGGGCCGGTGCTGTCGGCGCGGCGGTAGAAGATGAGCTCGGCGCGGTCGGGGGCGAAGGTGCGCAGCTTGAGGCGGTCGGCGCTGTGCTCGCAGCGGAAGAAGGTGTCGTCTTGCGCGATCTCGATGGGGCCCTGGTCGGCGAGCGTTGCAACGATTTCTGCGATGCGGTCCACGCTGTCGATGCGGGCCTTGATCTCTATGTTTCTTGCCATGTCTGTGGGCTTCTGTGAGATGGGATTCGGGGTGCGTGCACAGGCCACCGGGTACTTCCCTCCGCGAATGTCCCCCGGGCTTCGCCCTCCTCCTTGATTTCGCTGCGGGAAGCACCCAGTGTCCTGCGCACGGGAAGCGGCGGTGGTGCGCGGCCGATCAACGACTGCACTGCCCAACGCTCACGCCGATGCGGTGCCTTGCGCAGCGAAATCAAGGAGGAGGCCGCAGGCCGGGGGACATTCGCGGAGCAAGGTACCGCGTCGGCGGGAGCGTCGCCCTGAACGAACAGCAGCAGCAGTGAATCAGGGCGCGTTGCCCTGCGGCCCCACAGGCGGCGGTGCCGCGCGGCCACTCGAGCCCGGTGCCAGCTTGCGTCCGAAGGACTCGCCCACGTTGCGCACGGGCCGGCTGGCTTTTTCCGACACGTTGCTCACGCCGCGCCGCGTGGCGGCATCGGCACGGTTGACGCCGCGGCCGGCGGCGTTGGTGCCGCGCTGCACGCTACCCACCACCTTGCCGCTGCGCGAGGGCGACTTGATCGTGTGGGCGCGTTCGGCCTGGGGCGGGTTGTCGGCGCTCTGCGCCTGCGCGGTGACGGGCAGCCAGAGCGCGGCGGCGATGGCGGCGAGCGATGCGGTGGTGATGTGAAGCTTCTTCATGGCGTCGTCCCCTGGGAGTGGTCTTCGGATTCGGCGGCGGCCGCGCGGGCCATGCGCTCGCTCTTCCAGTACACGTCGTCGCCGCCGTTCATGCGGTTGAGCACGCGTGCAAGCACGAAGAGCAGGTCGCTGAGCCGGTTGAGGTACTGGCGCGGCGCATCGTTGAGTTCGGTGGTGGCGCCCAGCGACACCACGGCGCGCTCGGCACGCCGCGCCACGGTGCGGCACACATGCGCCAGCGAGGCGGCGCGCGTGCCGGCGGGCAGGATGAATTCGGCCAGGCGCGGCAAGGCGGCGTTGTGGTCGGCCAGCGCGTTGTCGATCTGCAGCAGCGCCTCGGGCTTGAGCAGCGTGAAACCGGGCATCGAGAGTTCGCCGCCGAGGTTGAAGAGCTGGTGCTGCACGTCGACCAGCAACTCGCGCACGGTCTCTGGCAGCGGTTCGCACAGCAGCACGCCGATGTGCGAGTTGAGTTCGTCCACGTCGCCCATCGCGTGTACGCGCAGGTGGTCCTTGGGCACGCGGGTGTTGTCGCCCAGGCCGGTGGTGCCATCGTCGCCGGTGCGGGTGGCGATCTGGGAAAGTCGGTTGCCCATGGGCGCTCCTCGGTTCAGGTCGAAAGGCCGGCGGCGTCGATCTTGCCGGCCAGCCATTGCAGTCCGGCCAGATGCTGATGGTCGTGGCTGCACAGGTAATGGATGAGACTGCGCATCGTGAGCGGGCCGTAGCCCTCGAACACGGCCGTGCGCGCGAGCTGCGCGTCGCTCAGCTGCGAGATGATTTCCATCGTCTGCACGCGCGCCTGGCGGAACTCGGCGAGCACCGCTGCAGGGTCGGCCGCGCCGTAGTGGCGCTCGATGGCCAGCGGCTCGCTGTCGATCGATGCGAGCGTCGGATGGGTTTCGGCGAGCGTGCGGAGAAAGCGCACGTGGTAGCCCTCGATCTCGATGTCGCGCACATGGCACAGCTGCTCGATGGCGGTGAAGGCTTCGCTGGGCACGCCCTCCCACGAAGGCGGCGCCCAATGCCGGAAGGCTTTGGGAATGGCCGCGTAGTGGGCTTCGAGCTGCGAGGGAAAGGCCGCGAGGGCTGCAAGGGTCGTGGGGTTCATGTCTTTTACCGAAGCGCATTATGGTGCGCGCTCCGTAAAATGACCGATCCCCCTCAGCCCCTCCAGGAGACGCCCGATGAACGCCCCGACTTCCACCTCGCACCTGATGCCGGCGCTTCATCTGCGCGATGTCCCCGCAGCCCTGATCGACGGGCTGAAGGCGCGCTTCGGCGACAACTGTTCCACGGCGATGGCGGTGCGCACGCAGCACGGGCGCGACGAGTCGTCGTTCGACGCACCGCCGCCCGCGGCCGTGGTGTTCGCCGAAAGCACGCAGGATGTTGCCGATGCCGTGAAGCTCGCCAGCGAACACAGCGTGCCGGTCATTCCCTTCGGCGTGGGCTCTTCGCTCGAAGGCCACCTGCTCGCGGTGCAGGGCGGCATCAGCATCGACGTGTCGCGCATGAACCAGGTGCTGTCGATCAACGCCGACGACCTCACGGTGACCGTGCAACCGGGCGTCACGCGCAAGCAGCTCAACGAAGAGATCAAGAGCACGGGCCTGTTCTTCCCCATCGACCCGGGCGCCGACGCCTCCATCGGCGGCATGACGGCCACGCGCGCCAGCGGCACGAACGCGGTGCGCTACGGCACGATGCGCGAGAACGTGCTGGCGCTCGAGGTGGTCACGGCCAGCGGCGACATCATCCGCACCGGCACGCGCGCCAAGAAGTCGTCGGCCGGCTACGACCTCACGCGCCTCATGGTGGGCAGCGAAGGCACGCTGGGCGTGGTCACCGAGGTCACGCTGCGCATCTACCCGCTGCCCGAGGCGGTGTCGGCGGCGATCTGCTCGTTCCCGAGCATCGAGGCCGCGGTGCGCACCACCATCGAGACGATCCAGCTGGGCGTGCCGATCGCGCGCGTGGAGCTCATCGACGTGAACACGGTGCGCATGGTGAACGCCTACGCCAAGTTGAACCTGCGCGAAGAGCCGATGCTGCTGATGGAATTCCACGGCTCGCCCGCGGGTGTGAAAGAGCAGGCCGAGACGGTGCAGGAACTCGCGAGCGGCCACGGCGGCAACGCCTTCGAATGGGCCAGCACGCCGGAAGAACGCACGCGCCTGTGGACCGCGCGGCACAACAGCTACTTCGCAGCCGTGCAGTCGCGCCCGGGCTGCCGCGTGATCTCGACCGACACCTGCGTGCCGATCTCGCGCCTGGCCGACTGCCTGCTCGACTCGGTGGCCGAAGCCGATGCCAGCGGCATCCCCTACTTCCTCGTCGGCCACGTGGGCGACGGCAACTTCCACTTCGGCTACCTGCTCGACCCGAACATCCCCGAAGAGCGCGTGAAGGCCGAAGAACTGAACCACGCGCTGGTGAGCCGTGCGCTGGCGCTCGAAGGCACCTGCACGGGCGAGCACGGCGTGGGGCTGCACAAGATGGACTTCCTGGTGACCGAAGCCGGCGTGGGCGCGATCGACATGATGCGCACGATCAAGCGCGCGCTCGATCCGAAGAACATCATGAACCCGGGCAAGATCTTCAGCCTCTGATCCCTCGCGATCACGCATCAATGAAAAAGCCCGGCGGCTCGCAAGAGCACCGGGCTTTTTCGTGGCCCGAAGGCCCGCGTCCTGTTCCTACCTGCGGCGACGTGCCGGTGCCGGCTCCGGCGGCACGTAGGTCTGCGAAGGCGCAGCGCCCCCATCCACACCCAAGCGGCCACCGCCGCCCAGGCCCTGGCCGCGCACCGTCTGCGCCTTGTAGTTGCGCAGCGAGCGAACCATCTGGTTGAAGGCGTCCATGAAGGCGGCCGCAATCACCTTGCCCTGCGCCGTGTTGGTGTAGCCGCCGAGGCCACCGGCGCCACTGCGGCCGGCCAGGCCGCCGAAGGCGCCGAAGTCGGTCTTGGAGGCGCTGCCCTCGGCTGCTGCGACCTGCACGCCCGAGCGGTTGTCGATGAGCGTCAGCAAGGCGCTGGCTTCCTTGGTCTGCAGGCTGCCGCCGACGGCTGCGATGGCACGGCCACGGCCGCCGCCCACGAGGCCGCCGAGCGCGCCGCCGATGCCGCCGGCATCGCTGTTGCTGAACACGATCTCCGGCGACAGGCCGTAGTCGGAGGCCACCATCTGGCCGCGACCGAAGTTGCTGCCGCCGCGCATCTCGCCCGACTGCTGCAGCGCGCGTTCACGCGTCATCGCGTTCATGCCGGCTGCACCGCGCTCGACCACCACGAAGCAGTTCGATTGCTGCACCAGCAAACGCAACAGATTTGCAGTAGGCGGCAGGCGGTACTCGCCCGTGAGGATCGTGTACCAGCCGGCGTTGACGTTCTCGACCAGCGACACGGTCCCGAGCGGCGATTCGCAGCGCTCGAGCTGGCTGCTCTCGCCCGAGGTGGCACCGCCGGCGGCGCTGCCGGTGGCCATGGTCTTGGCCGAGGGGCTGCCCATCTGCATGTCGGTGGTGGCGCAGCCCGTGAGCAGCAGTGCGCCGACGGCGACTGCGGCGAGCGGGAACTTGGTGGCGAAGAACGGCATGGTCGACTCCCTCGTTTCGATGGTGGTGGTCTTGCAGGGCTGAAAGAAAAACCGCGATCGAGGATACGCGCAAAGGATTGCAGGAATCAATCAAACGAACGCTGGGGTCCGTCTTCGCAACGCAAGCCGAACTAGGCCGTTCGGCGGATGCGCTCGATGAGCCCGTTGAGTGCTTCGATGGAGCCGAAGTGAATCGCCAGCTCCCCGCTTTCGCCGCGCTTCGTGCGCTTCTTGATGCGCACCTCGACCTCGGCCGTCAGCAGGTCGGCCAGCTCTTCTTCCACGCGCTGCAGGTCGCGCGACTTCTCGCCGGCATTGCCGCGCCGCGAGGGCGTGAGCGTGAACTCGGCCGCGAGCTTCTTCACCAGCGCCTCGGCTTCGCGCACCGACATCTTCTTGGCGGCGATCTGGTTGGCGGCGGTGATCTGCGTGCCGCGGTCGAGCGACAGCAGCGCACGCGCATGGCCCATGTCGATGTCGCCGGCCATCAGCATCAGTTGGGCGGGCTCGGCGAGGTTCAGCAGGCGCAGCAGGTTGCTGGCGGCGCTGCGCGACCGACCGACAGCCTGGGCCGCCATTTCGTGAGTGAGCCCAAACTCGGTCACCAGGCGTTGCAGGCCTTGGGCCTCTTCCAGCGGGTTGAGGTCTTCGCGCTGGATGTTCTCGATGAGCGACATGGCCGCCGCGGCCTCGTTGGGCACGTCGCGCACCAGCACCGGCACGGTGTCCAGGCCGGCGAGCCGGGCGGCACGGAAGCGCCGCTCGCCCGCGATGATTTCGTACTCGGCGTTCTTGGCCGCGGCCGATTCGGCATCGAGCCGGCGCACCAGGATCGGCTGCATGATGCCCTGCACCTTGATGCTCTCGGCCAGCTCGTACAGCGCGCCCTCGTCCATGCGGGTGCGCGGCTGGTAGACGCCGGCCACCATCTGGTCGAGCTTCAGGGTGTTGGGGTTCTGCGGGGCGCCGCCCTCTTCCGTGGCGCGGTCGCCGCCATTGCCGAGCGGATCGGCGGAGGGTGCGGCCGTCGGGCCGAGCAGCGCTTCGAGGCCGCGGCCCAGGCCCTTGGGTTTCTTGGTCGCCATCAGTGCGTGTCTTTCGAGAGGTCGTTCAGGAGTTTCCGGCCTTCGGGCCAGTCGCCCAGGCCGGATTCGGCGTTCAGGTGGCCGCCGGTGCCGGCATCGATGAAGCGTGCGCCCCAGTCGCTGGCCAGCTGCTTCGAGCGCGAGGCTTCGCAGTACGGGTCGTCGTTGGCGGCGATGAGCACGGCCGGAAACGGCAGCGGCTGGCGCACGATGGGCGCCCAGCCGGGAATCAATTGGCGCAGGTCGTCGCGCTCCAGGTCGCCGGGCGCCACCAGCAGCGCGCCGCGCACCTTGTGCGTGTTGCGCGAGTGGGCCGCCCAGGCTGCGGTGAGGATGCAGCCGAGGCTGTGGGCAGCCAACACCACTTGGCCCGGCGCGGCCAGCACTTCTTCTTCGAGGCGGATCGACCAGTCGCCGCGCAGCGGGCGCATCCATTCGTGCTGGTCGACGCGGTGGTCGCCGTAGACCGACTCCCAGCGGGTCTGCCAATGGCCGGGGCCGCTGTTCTGCCATCCGGGCAGCAGCAGGATGCGGGGTTCACTCATGGCTGATTGCTACGAACTTGATAGCGCCTGCCGCCCTTCGGGCGGGCGTCAGACGGGGTTTTGGTCGGTATCGGCGACAGAGGTAGAAGGCGCAGCGGCCAGCACATCGTCGGGAATCGGCAGGTCGGGCACCACGCGTGGTGCGGGCGTGACCGGCGGTGCCACCGCACCCGAGGCAAAGGCGCTCGCGGGCGGCATCTTGGCGACCAGCTCTTCCGCGAAGGCGATGAAGGCCTGGCTACCGCGGGCGGACGGGTCGAACACCACGCCCGGCAGGCCGTAGCTCGGTGCTTCGGCCAGGCGCACATTGCGCGGGATCACGGTGTCGAACACCTTGTCGCCGAAGTGGGACTTGAGCTGCTCGCTCACCTGCTGCTGCAGCGTGATGCGCGGATCGAACATCACGCGCAGCAGGCCGATGATCTGCAGGTTCTTGTTGAGGTTGGCGTGCACCTGCTTGATGGTGTTGACCAGGTCCGTGAGCCCTTCGAGCGCAAAGTACTCGCACTGCATCGGCACGATCACGCCGTGGGCCGCGCACAGGCCGTTGAGCGTCAGCAGGCTCAGGCTCGGCGGGCAGTCGATCAGCACGAAGTCGTACTCGGCACCGACCGCGGCCAGCGCGGTGCGCAGGCGTTTTTCGCGGCGGTCGAGCGCCACCATTTCGACTTCGGCACCGGCCAGCTCACGGTTGGCGCCCAGCACGTCGTAGCTGGCTTCGGCCTCCACGAGCTTGTCGGACTTCACCCGCGCCTCGGCCACCGAGGCCGATTCGAGCAGCACGTCGTACACCGTGAGCTCCAGCTGGCGCTTGTCGATGCCCGAGCCCATGGTGGCGTTGCCCTGGGGGTCGAGGTCGATCATCAGCACCCGCTGGCCCACCTTGGCCAGGCCGGCGGCGAGATTGACGGTGGTGGTGGTCTTGCCGACGCCGCCCTTCTGGTTGGCGATGCAGAAAATCTTGGCCATGTGTCGTCAGTGCGGGTCGTCGGGGTCGGTCAGCGCGAGATCGCGAGCTTGATGCCGAAGGCAATCAGGAAGGTGCCGGCCAGCTTTTCGAGCGTGGCCGAGATGCGGGGATTGGCGCGGATGCGCTCGGCCAGGAAGTGCGTGAGCAGCGTCGAGGTCAGGCCGTACAGGAAGGTCAGCGCGGCGATGGTCACGGCCATGGCACCGAAGGTGATGACACCCTGGTGGCGCGCCGGATCGACGAACAGCGGGAAGAAGGCCATGTAGAACACGATCGCCTTGGGGTTCAGCAAGGTGATCGTCAGCGCCTGGCGCAGGAAATGGCTCGGGCGGATGTTCAGGATCGGTGCCGCGCCGGGCTTGGCCAGGAGCATCTTGAGACCGAGCCACGCCAGGTAGGCGGCGCCCAGCCACTGCACGGCCTTGAAGGCGGCCGGGTAGGCGGCCAGCACGGCCGACACACCCGCCACCGCTGCCCACATCAGGACCTGGTCTCCCAGGATCACGCCGAAGGTCGCTGCCAGGCCGCCGCGAATGCCACCTTTGCTGGTCGAGGTGATCAGCGCCAGATTGCCCGGACCGGGAATCAGAAGGAACAGGACGATGGCGGCGACGAATGCGCCGTAGTCAGCGATGCCGAACATGGGATTTGCCTCGAAAAAGAGAGCCAGGGGGAGGCTTCGAGTCTAAGGCAGGCCAGCGCCGGGAAGATTGCTCCGGCACCGGCTTTTGCCGGCGCCGTCGCATCTTTTACGAAATCAGGCGGCCTCTTTGCGCGCCCAGACGATGCAGCGCTCGGCGTCCAGGCCCGGCACCGTCAGTTGTTCCACGTGAAACACTGCGACGCCCGCCGGCAAGACGGCCAGCTCGTCGGTCGGCACCTTGCCCTTCATGGCCAGCCAGACGCCGCCCGGTGCCAACAGATGCACCGAGCCGTTGAAGAAATCGGGCAGCGACGCGAAGGCGCGCGAGCTGATCACCTCGTAGCTGCCGGCCAGCGATTCGACCCGCGCGTGCAGGCCACGCAGGTTCGGCAGCTCCAGCTCGGCCGCCACCTGCTGCACAAAGGCCGCCTTCTTGGCGACGGCATCGAGGCAGCTGACCTCGATGTCGGGCCGCATGATGGCGATCACCACACCCGGCAGGCCGCCGCCGGAGCCGACGTCGAGCAGCCTGCCCTTCCCTGCCCACTCGCGCTGCAGCGGTGCGACGGCCGCGAGGCTGTCGAGCAGGTGGTGCGTCATGACGCCGGCCGGGTCGCGCACGGCCGTCAGGTTGTAGACCTTGTTCCACTTGAGCATCAGCGTGCCGTAGGCCAGCAGCTGTTCGCCCTGCATGTCGGACAGGGCCACGCCCAGGGCGGCTGCGCCTGCGCGCAGCGTGTCGAGGGGCGTCGCGCTCATGGTGCGGTGTGCGGCTCGGTGGCAGCAGCTTCGGTGGTTTCTGTGGCTGTGGCGGTATCGGCGGCGTCGCGGGCGAAGGCCTTGTGCCCGCCCTTGCGCAGGTGAATCATCAGCAGCGAGATCGCGGCGGGCGTGACGCCCGAGATGCGCGATGCCAGCCCAAGCGTCTCGGGCCGGTGCTTGTCCAGCTTCTGGCGCACCTCGAAGCTCAGGGCCTTGACCTGGCCGTAGTCGAAGTCGGCCGGCAGCTTCAGGTTCTCGAAGTGGGCGGCGCGCTCCACTTCGTCGTGCTGGCGCTCGATGTAGCCGGAGTACTTGGCCGAGATCTCGATCTGCTCGATCTCGGAAGCGCTCAGCGCCGACGACGGGCCGTACTTGCCGCCGTCCAGCGACATCAGGGTTTCGTAGTTCACGTCGGGCCGGCGCAGCAGGTCGGCCAGGTTGTATTCGTGCTCGATGGCTTTGCCCAGCACCCGGGCCGACTCGGTCGCCGGCAGGTTGCGCGGGTTCACCCAGATCGACTTGAGCCGCTCTGTTTCACGTGAAACAGCGTCGCGCTTGCGGCTGAAAGCGTCCCAGCGCGCGTCGTCCACGAGGCCCAGCTTGCGCCCTGCTTCGGTCAGGCGCATGTCGGCATTGTCCTCGCGCAGCTGCAGCCGGAACTCGGCGCGGCTGGTGAACATGCGGTACGGCTCGGTCACACCCTTGGTGATCAGGTCGTCGACCAGCACACCCAGGTAGGCCTCGTCGCGGCGCGGCAGCCAGGCGTCTTCGCCCCGGCACTGCAACGCGGCATTGATGCCGGCGAACAGGCCCTGGGCCGCCGCCTCTTCGTAGCCGGTGGTGCCGTTGATCTGTCCGGCAAAGAACAGGCCGCGGATCGCACGCGTCTCGAAGCTGCTCTTGAGCTCGCGCGGATCGAAGTAGTCGTACTCGATGGCGTAGCCCGGACGCAGGATGTGGGCGTTTTCCAGGCCCGGCATCGAGCGCACCAGCTGGTACTGGATGTCGAACGGCAAGCTGGTCGAGATCCCGTTCGGGTAGTACTCGTTGGTCGTCAGGCCTTCGGGCTCGAGAAAGATCTGGTGGCTGTCCTTGTCGGCGAAGCGGTTGATCTTGTCTTCGACGCTCGGGCAGTAGCGCGGACCGACGCCGTCGATCTTGCCGGTGAACATCGGGCTGCGGTCGAAGCCCGAGCGGATGATGTCGTGCGTGCGCTGGTTGGTGTGCGTCACCCAGCACGGCATCTGCTGCGGGTGCATCTCGACCTTGCCCATGAAGCTGAACACCGGCATCGGCCCTGCCCCACCGGGCATGCCGTCGCCGGGTTGTTCGGTGCACTTCGAGAAGTCGATGCTGCGCCCGTCCAGGCGCGGCGGCGTGCCGGTCTTGAGGCGACCCTGCGGCAGCTTGAGTTCCTTCAGGCGCGCCGACAGGCTGATCGCCGGCGGGTCGCCCGCGCGGCCGGCCTGGTAGTTGTCGAGGCCGACGTGGATGCGGCCGTCGAGAAAAGTGCCCGCGGTCAGCACCACGGTGCGCGCGCGGAAAGAAATGCCCACCTGCGTGACGGCGCCAACGACGCGATCGCCTTCGATCATCAGGTCGTCGACGGCTTGCTGGAACAGGCTCAGGTTCGGCTGGTTTTCCAGGCGGTGGCGGATCGCGGCCTTGTACAGCACGCGGTCGGCCTGCGCCCGCGTGGCGCGCACGGCCGGGCCCTTGCTCGAATTGAGGATGCGGAACTGGATGCCCGCCTCGTCGGTGGCAATGGCCATCGCGCCGCCGAGCGCGTCGACCTCTTTCACGAGGTGGCCCTTGCCGATGCCGCCGATCGACGGGTTGCAGCTCATCTGCCCCAGCGTCTCGATGTTGTGGGAGAGCAGAAGCGTCTTGGCGCCCATGCGTGCGGAAGCGAGCGCGGCTTCGGTGCCGGCATGGCCACCGCCGACGACGATCACATCGAATTCTTCGGGGTACAGCATTGGAAAAAGGGGGCGCACCACAGACGCGTGCGCGGCGCAAAAAAGGGCACTAATTTTAAGCGGCGATGCCCTGCCGCAACCCCTGTGTGGACAAGCTAGGGAGCCGCGCCAAAATCGGCCCGGAGCCTTGTCGGCATTGCGCAGAATGCTATATATTTAATAGCAAACAACCCGCATCGGGCGGTCACTTCGGAGGGTCAGAGCACCGGTTCGGGCTTCTCGATGCCCCGCAGCTCGCCACTGGGTGCCGGCGTGCGCGGCGCAATGACCCGCTCGTCCTGCAATTCGCGCACGGCGAGCTTCTTGTCGGTCATGCGCACCGCGCCGAAGATTGTGGAGAAGGCCACGTCCTTCGCGTCGCGCCCCGTGCCCACGCGCACCAGCCGGTCGACGGGCGCCATGCGCGTCGGATCGAACAGCACCCACTGCCCGCCCAGCCACGCTTCGAACACGGCATGGAAGTCCTGCGGCGGTTCGTCGAACCACACATAGCCCACCACCAGCCGCGCCGGAATGTTGAGCGCGCGGCAGAAGGTGATGCCCAGGTGCGCGAAGTCGCGGCACACGCCCGCGCGCTGCACGAACACCTCGCGCGCCGTGGTGGTCGAGTCGCTGCTGCCCGGCACGTAGACGATGCTGTCGTGGATCCAGTCGGCAATCGCCTGCACGCGCCCGATGCCCGGCGGCAGGTCGCCGAAGAGCTGCTGCGCGCAGCGCGCCAGCAGGTCGGACTCGCAGTAGCGCGTAGGCAGCAGGTCGCCCAGCACCGCGTCGGGCAGCTGGCTCACCGGCACCTCTGGCAAGGTGGCCGGCACATGCACCACCGGGCGCCGCACCGTCGCGCGGTAGGCGATGGTCAGCGGCCCGGGCGCCGCGTCGAAACGCACGAAGCGGTTGCCGCTGTCGGCCTCGCAGCCCACCCGCAGCCGCGCGGGCGGCTCGACGGTGAGCGTCTCGGCCAGCACCGCCTGCGCACCTGTGCGCGCGGCCTCGATGTTCAGCCGCAGGTGCGCCGGAGCGTCCACCTCGTAGTCCAGGCGCAGGTCGACGTGCGACAGATGCATGGCATGGGGCAAGGCGGTCAATCGAGCGCCTTCTTCACCGCGCCCACGCCAAGTGCGGCCAGCACCACGAACAGCACCGCCAGCACGAGGAACAGGCCGAACAGCAGCTTGGCGATGCCCGCCGCGCCGGCCGCCACGCCGCCAAAGCCCAGCAGACCCGCCACGAGCGAGATGACCGCAAAAATGATCGCGTACTTGAGCATGGTGAACCACTCCTTGGTTGCTTTGCGGCGGGCATGCGCCGCCGTGTCCGGACTGTAGGAAGGCCCACCGTGCCGCCCGATAGTCGGCGCGCGCGAGCCGCCGTAGGACAAAAACGCGATGCGGCCAAACCCGCTAGCATCCCCTGCGGTCGCACAGATCTTTTCCTTCTATCCATTGGAGTTTTTTCGAATGAAGCTGTACTACTCGCCCGGCGCCTGCTCGCTCTCCCCCCACATCGCGCTGCACGAAGCGGGCATCGCCTTCGAGCCCGTGCTGGCCAGCACCAAGAGCCACAAGCTGCAGGACGGCACCGACTACTACGGCATCAACCCGCTGGGCTACGTGCCGATGCTCGAGCTCGACGACGGCACCCGCCTGCGTGAAGGCCCGGCCATCGTGCAATACATTGCCGACCTCGCCCCCACCAAGAACCTCGCGCCCGCCAACGGCACGATGCCGCGCTACCGCCTGCAGGAATGGCTGACCTTCATCGGCACCGAGATGCACAAGGGCTTCAGCCCGCTGTTCAACCCGGCCATGCCCGAGGAAGCCAAGACCATCTCCAAGGACAAGCTGAAGGCCCGCTTCCAGTGGCTCGACAGCGAACTCGCCGCCAAGCAGTACCTGATGGGCGAGCATTTCAGCGTGGCCGACGGCTACCTGTTCACCGTGACCAACTGGACCAAGCCCACCGGCGTGGACATCTCGGACTTCCCCAACGTGCTGGCCTGGCACGCCCGCGTCGCCGCCCGCCCCGCCGTTCAGGAAGCGATGAAGGCCGAAGGCCTGCTGAAGTAAGCCGAAGCGCGCAGAACGCGACGCCAGCGACGATCCGGGCCACCCCAGGGAAAACCCGGATCACCGCAGCCACAAGCCGCATGCCGCGGCTTTTTTTTCGGGCGACGCTACGGCATCCGTCACCAGGAAGCCGAGCCGCCCATGTCCGAATCCCCTCCCCCTTCTTCCCCGTCCCCCGTCGAGCTGCGCGAAGAGATGCGCGGGCCCGTCATGTGGCTCACCATCGATCGCCAGGAACGCCGCAACGCCATCAACGCGGCCGTGCTCGAGGGCCTGTCCGATGCGCTGGCCCGCGCCAACCGCGACACCGCCGTGCGCGCCGTGGTCCTCACGGGCGCCGGCACGCGCGCCTTCTGCGCCGGCGCCGACCTGCAAAGCGGCACCTCGTTCAAGTTCGACTACGCCGCGCCCTACCAGGGCATGGCCAACCTCTTTCGCCAGGCGCGGCAATCGACCGTGCCGCTGATCGCGCGCGTCAACGGCGCCTGCATGGCGGGCGGCATGGGCCTCATGGCGATGTGCGACCTGGCCGTGGCCAGCCGCCAGGCCGTGTTCGGCCTACCCGAGGTGAAGGTCGGCGTGTTTCCCGCGCAGGTGCTCAGCGTGCTCGGCGGCCTGCTGCCGCGCCGCGTGCTGGCCGAGATGTGCATCACCGGCGAGCCGATCGACGCCGCGCAGGCGCTCGAACTGAAGCTGGTCAACCGCGTGAGCGACGACGTCGACGACAGCGTCGACTGGCTGCTGGGTCGCCTGCTCGACAAGTCGCCCGCCGCCATCCGCCGCGGCCTGTACACGATGAAGAAGATCGAGGCCATGGCCTTCGAGGAATCGATGGCGTTCACCGAAAGCCAGATCGGCCTGTTCGCGCTCACCGAAGACGCGGCCGAAGGCCAGCTCGCCTTCCGCGAGAAGCGCAAACCGCAATGGAGTGGCCGATGAACAGCAGCAACCACAACAACAATCGCGTCGTGCGCATCGGCGGCGCCTCGGGCTTCTGGGGCGACAGCAGCGTGGGCGCGCCGCAGCTCGTGGCCAGCGGGCAGATCGACTACCTCGTGTTCGACTACCTCGCCGAGCTCACCATGTCGATCCTCGCGGGCGCACGGCTCAAGAAGCCCGAGCTGGGCTACGCGACCGACTCCGTCTCCGTCGCGATGAAGGCCGTGCTGAAAGACGTCGTGAAACAAGGCATCCGCGTCGTGAGCAACGCGGGCGGCGTCAACCCGCAAGGCTGCGCCGATGCGCTCGCGGCATTGGCCGCCGAGCAAGGCGTCTCGCTGAAGATCGCCGTGGTCAGCGGCGACGACGTGTCGCCGCTGCTGCCCGAACTGCGCGCTTCGCAGCCGCCCGTGCGCGAACTGCAGAGCGGCGCGCCGCTGCCCGAGCGCGTGCTCAGCGCCAACGCCTACCTGGGCGCGCGCCCGGTCCAGGCCGCGCTCGACGCGGGCGCGCAGGTCGTCATCACCGGCCGCTGCGTCGACTCGGCCGTCACGCTCGGCGTGCTTATGCACGAATTCCAATGGCAGCCCGGCGACCACGACCTGCTCGCCGCGGGCAGCCTCGCGGGCCACATCATCGAGTGCGGCTGCCAGGCCACCGGCGGCCTGCACACCGACTGGGACACCGTGCCCGACTGGCCGAACATCGGCTACCCCATCGTCGAATGCGCCGCCGACGGCAGCTTCGTCGTCACCAAGCCCGCGGGCACCGGCGGCAAGCTCACGCCCGCCGTGGTCGGCGAGCAGATGCTCTACGAAATCGGCGACCCCGCCGCCTACCTGCTGCCCGACGTGGTGGCCGACTTCACGCAGGTGCG
The DNA here is from genome assembly GCF_041154465.1 of Variovorax sp. V35. Taxonomy (NCBI): domain Bacteria; kingdom Pseudomonadati; phylum Pseudomonadota; class Betaproteobacteria; order Burkholderiales; family Comamonadaceae; genus Variovorax; species Variovorax sp. V35. The sequence goes on along the minus strand of NZ_AP028666.1, from coordinate 50,872 downwards.
CATCGAACAGGCGGGCGAACACCGCGTGCGCGTGCACGGCGCGCGCGGCCGCGCACCCACCGGCAGCTACAAGGTCTGCGCCACCTACGTCGACGGCTTCAAGACCGCGGCGCAGCTCACGATCGTCGGCTTCGACGCGGTGGCCAAGGCGCGGCGCACCGGCGAAGCGATCCTCGCGCGCACCGGCGCCCTCTTCGCGCAGCAGGGCCTCGGGCCCTACAGCGGCACGCAACTCGAAGTGCTCGGCGCCGAGTCCTGCTACGGCCCGCACGCGCAGACGCAGGCGCAGCAGATCCGCGAGGCCGTGCTGCGGCTCGCCGTGACGCATCCGCGCAAGGACGCGCTGGAGCTGTTCGCGCGCGAGGTCGCACCGGCCGGCACCTCGTGGGCGCCCGGCACCACGGGCGCGGGCGGCGGGCGCGCCTCGGTGTCGCCGTCGATCCGGCAGTACGCATTCCTGCTCGACAAGGCGCGCGTGAGCCCGCAGGTGCGCGTCGATGGGCAGGCCGTCGATGTGCCCGCGACGCACGCCACCAGCGACGGCCCGCCCGCCGTGCGCGTCATCGACACACTGCCCCTGGCCACGCCCGGCGACGACGCCATCGAGGTCCCGCTGATCCGCCTCGCGTGGGCCCGCAGCGGCGACAAGGGCGACACCTCGAACATCGGCGTCATCGCGCGCCATCCCGAGCTGCTGCCGCTGCTGCGCGCGCAACTCACCGAGGCGCGCGTGGCCGCATGGCTCGCGCACCTGGTGCAGGGCCGCGTCACGCGCCACGAGGTGCCCGGCATCCACGCCTTCAACTTCGTCTGCGAGCAGGCGCTGGGCGGCGGCGGCATGGCCTCGCTGCGCAACGACCCGCTCGGCAAGGGCATGGGACAGATCCTGCTGGCGCTGCCCGTGCGCGTGAGCCCGGCGCTGCTGGCGCGGTTGCTTCCTTAGCACCAATCGGGACAACCGTGCGACAGCAGGGTTGAGACGGGCGGCTTAGCCTTGCGCCTGTTTCAACTCTGCCCCCTCAATCCACGATGTCCACCCTTTTCGACCCCGTCCAGGCCGGCGACCTCCAGCTCGCCAACCGCATCGTGATGGCGCCGCTCACGCGCAACCGCTCGCCCAACGCGATCCCGCCCGACATCGCCGCCACCTACTACGCCCAGCGCGCCAGCGCCGGCCTGCTCATCACCGAAGCCACCGCCATCAGCCACCAGGGCCAGGGCTACGCCGACGTGCCCGGCCTCTACGGCACCGAGCAACTCGACGCCTGGAAGCGCGTGACCGACGCCGTGCACGCCGAGGGCGGCAAGATCGTCGTGCAGCTGTGGCACGTGGGCCGCGTCTCGCACACCGAACTGCAACCCGGTGGCGGCAAGCCCGTGGCGCCCTCGGCCATCACCGCCAAGACCAAGACCGTGCTCATCAAGGACGGCGTGCCCACCTTCGTTGAAACGTCGGAACCGCGCGCGCTCGACGCGGCCGAACTGCCCGGCATCGTCCACGCCTATGCCGCAGCCGCACGCAACGCCGTCGAGACCGCAGGCTTCGACGGCGTGGAACTGCACGGCGCCAACGGCTACCTGCTCGACCAGTTCCTCAAGGACGGCAGCAACAAGCGCACCGACGACTACGGCGGCTCCATCAAGAACCGCGCGCGCCTGCTGCTCGAGTCCACGCGCGCCGTGGTCGATGCCGTCGGCGGCGGCAAGACCGGCATCCGCCTGTCGCCCGTCACGCCCGCCAACGACGCGCACGACAGCGACCCGCAGCCGCTGTTCACCTACGTCGTGCAGCAGCTCGCGCCGCTGAACCTGGCCTACATCCACATCATCGAAGGCGCCACCGGCGGCCCGCGCGAAATCGCCGACCGCCCCTTCGACTACGAAGCCCTCAAGGCCGCCTACCGCGCCGCCGGCGGCAAGGCCGCCTGGATGGTCAACAACGGCTACGACCGCCCCCTGGCCGAAGAAGCCGTGAAGGAAGGCGACGACCTCGTGGCCTTCGGCAAGCCCTTCATCTCGAACCCCGACCTCGTGCGCCGCCTGCGCGAGCACGCGCCGCTGAACGAGCTGGACAAGGCGACGATGTATGGGGGTGGGGTGAAGGGGTATACGGACTATCCGGCGCTGGGCTGAGCGGGCCCTTCAGCGTCAACTTCTTCGCGCTTGCTTCGCCCTTTTTGGCGGGCAGCGCGTGAGGTGACGATTGTTCGCAGTGTGCGCCGCGCAGTCCCTGCAGACTGCGCCGACCTCTCCTCCTTCTTTCAAGGAAGTCGTCGATGCCGCGCACGCTGTCTGTTTCTTCTGCTGCGATCCCTGTTGTTCTTGGTCAGGCTGCGCTGTCGCCTGTGCGGCTGTCAGGGCATGAGGGGGTCAACAGCCTCTTTGCCTACGAACTCTTTCTCAAGACCCCGGATGCCCTGGCTCTGTCCGGCGTCTCCTCCGGCGCCGACTTCGACCTGGATGCCTTCATCGGCCAGGAGATCAGCTGCGAGATCGAACTCGATGGCTCTTCGCCTCGCCAGCTCAACGCCCTGATCACTGACGCGGCCCTGTGGGGCGAGGAAGGGCGCCACGCCCAGTACAAGCTCACCCTGCGCCCCTGGCTGCACCTGGCCACCCTGCGCACCGACTGCAGGATCTTCCAGAACCTCAGCGTCGTCCAGATCCTGGACGAACTCCTGGGCGGCTACGCCTTCCCCGTGGACAAACGCCTGATCGAGCACTACCCCGTGCGCGACTACCAGACCCAGTTCAACGAGAGCGACTTCGCCTTCCTTGCCCGCCTGTGCCAGGAATGGGGCATCAGCTACCACTTCGAACATTCGGACGGTAAGCACCGCCTGGTGCTCTCGGACGCCATGGGCGCCTATGCGGCTGGCGATCCGCTGTACGAGCATGTGGAATACCACGCCCCGGGCTGGAAGATCGATGCCGAGTACATCCACAGCTTCGTTCCCCAGCACCAGCTCACCAGTGGGAAGTACGCCACCCGGGACTACGACTACACCCGGCCCAGGGCTGATCTGAGTGTTTCTCGAAGCGACCCACGCCCGCCCGGGCAGGCCGAGGGCGAGGTCTACCAGTGGCATGCCTCGGGAGCGGGGGGCAGTCACTACGCCCAGCCCAATGCGGGAACTGATGCAAGCACTGATCCTCACAGCGAAGGCCACTTGCTCTCCCTGCTGCGCATGCAGGCACTGCGCACCCACGGAGCCCGCGCCCAGGCCAGTGGCAACCTCAGAGGCATGGTGCCCGGATGCACCTTCCAGCTGAAGAAACACCCGAGGGAGTCGGCCAACGCCGAGTACCTGATCCTGGACACCCGCTTGCTCATCGAGGACGTGGCTGAAGACAGCCAGAACCGCGAAGCCAGTCCTGACCGCAAGCAGCAATGGCGCGTGCAGGTGGACTTCACAGCCCACCCGGTCACAGAGCCCCTGCGACCCGAGCCGACCCAGCCCAAGCCCGCCATGGTCGGCCCGCAGGTGGCGCTGGTGGTGGGCCCCGAAGGCCAGAACCTGTGGACGGACGAGCTGGGGCGCATCAAGGTGCAGTTCCCCTGGGACCGGCAGGGACAGAAGAACCAGCACAGCAGCTGCTGGGTGCGGGTGAGCTCGCCCTGGGCGGGCAACCAGCTCGGGGGCATCCAGATCCCGCGCATCGGGCAGGAAGTCATCGTGGGCTTCATCGCGGGAGATGCGGACCTGCCGATCTGCATGGGCAGGGTGCACAACCAGGTGAACCTGCCGCCGTGGCAACTCCCTGGCCAGAGCGCATTGAGCGGGTTCAGGAGCCGGGAGCTGACCGAGGGCGGAGGCAACAGTGCGGCGGGCAGGTCGAACCACCTGATCCTGGATGACACGGCCGAGAAAATCCAGGCGCAGCTCAAGAGTGATCACCAGAGTTCAAGCCTGAGCCTGGGGGCGATCACGCGCATCGAGGACAACGCGGGCAGAAAGGACCCCAGGGGCGAAGGGTTCGAGCTGCGCACTGATGCCCACGGCGTGCTCAGGGCGCAGGACGGCATGCTCATCACCACTGAAGGCCGCCCCGATGCAGCTCGCCACGCCAAGGACATGGGCGAAACCATCCAGTGCCTGACGAGCGCACGCGACCAGATCGAAGGCCTGGCCGAAGCGGCCCGCACAGCCGAGGCCCAGGACGACAACGACGACCAGTCCACCGTCGCCCATGCCATCAAGCAGCAGAACGAAGACCTCCGGGGCCACGGCAGCCCATCGACCGAAGGCCGCTTTCCCGAACTGGCCACACCGCATCTCGCGCTCGCCAGCCCCGCAGGCATCGCTGCTACCACCGCCACGCACCTGCATGCGCACACCGGCGCGCACATCCAGCTCACCAGTGCCGGCCACACCTCACTGAGCGCCGCCCAACGCATCCTCGCCAGCGTGGCGGAAGGCATGCGCATCTTCACGCTCAAGAGCGGCATCAAGGCCTTTGCATCGCAGGGCGACATCCGCATCGAAGCCCAAAGCGACGCCATCGAGGCCACCGCCTTGAAAGACATCGACATCGTGAGCACCGAAGACACCGTCTATATCACCGCCAAGAAAAAGGTCACGATCAACGGCGGTACCAGCTTCAGCGAATGGAGCCAAGGCGGCATCCGACATGGCACGTTGGGCACGTGGATCGAGCATGCGGCAATGCACGGAACGCCGGGCCCCGACAAGAAGCCAGGGCCCACGGCACAGAGCGTGTGCTCGGAATGCCTGGCACGCGCTGCACGTCAGGCCTCGCCTGTGGCTCCCCGGATCTGACAGGGCCAGTACCGATGGCAATTCAAGCGTACGAACGTGAGGCGGTCGAGCATGAGATCTCGCAGACCATCGCACAAGACATCGGTACTTTCGCCCGCCTCTCGCGCCAGAACGGTCAACGTTGTCACGCATTGGTGGACGCCAGCCGATGCGGGGGGGTCGAAGAAGACAGGCAGGAAGACGGATGGGTGGCGCGTCTGGTGGCGCGATACCAACTCGATGCAACACCTTTGTTCCTTCACACACCTGAAGCCGCCGCGGCTGGCATCGGACCTTGGCTGGTCGAATTGCCATTCATGCCCGATGCAGCGGATGTGGCGCCATGGCTGCCTACGGCGCGGACAGCACCGACAAGCCGGGCGTCAAAGCCGGACAGGTGATTGCCGCGCTGGGCTGGGGCATCGACGAGAACTTCAAGAACTTGCTGGGCGTTGCAGAGGCGGGGGTAGACCGCCAAGGGTCGGGAATACTTCCACGTGCCACCGAGTCCTTCAGCCATGACCAGCTGAAGCTTCTGACACAGGCCCGAAACTACAAGGCCGCGAGCAAGAGCACCCTCACCGTTGCCACGCACTTCACCATCGTGAGCTTCGACGAGCCCGAGCCCTACAGCAACCTCGCCAAGAAGAAGGAACGCGTCTTCTTCCACCCCCGCGATGGCGCCACCGGTGTCTGGGGCATGAAGGCTGCGCTGAACCACGTCAACGTGGGCACTTGCGAAAAGAACCAGGCCACCTACCTGGCCCAATACGTTCAGCCGATGGATCAGGCAAAGACCAGTCCCAGCCGCCCCAAGGTGGATTGGCACCTGTCGGGCCACAGCCATCGCTCGGGCGTCTACAAGCTCGGTTGGGACCCCCGTGGCATCTATGCGTCAGATGGCTGGCGCGTCGAGGTGCGAGAAGCCAAGGACCCGGGCATCCACAACACGCAAACAGTCAAACCGAACACCGTGACGGCGCTGATCGTCTCCAGTTGTGGCGGGCCCATCGGCTACCAAAACCTGGACGGCGAACTCAGCGCCTGGACCGGCCGGCCGCCCGCGGGGACCGCGCTCGACCCCACAACGGGCGAGATCCGGCAGGTGAAGACCGATCGGTGTCATGTCCAGAGCGAGTTCCAGGGCAAGGGCTTCAATGAAAAGCCGCGGTTGGCGGTGGCACTCGACTACCTGCACGCCATGAGCGGCTTGCCCAAGAAAGGCAACATCCGTGTGCCATTGCGCTTCAAGCCTGGGTACTTCGGCAAGAGCGGTCAGCTGGAACTGGTCTTGAGCGAGCAAGTGCGCAAGCTGGGGTGTGTGACAGAAGTGAAGTTGTGGGTGTTCGAGAAGAACAATCCAAAGCGTCCCGATGGTTCGCGCGGCGAAACCAAGACCTGGCATCCCATCGCGCCCACCTTGAACGGCACCACACTGAGCTTCAAGGATGAAGACACGGCAATGCTGTTGTCGATGATGAGCTCCAAGACTGTGAGTTCCAACGGTGCCCTGGCAATGGCGTGGAGTCCCCGATCAGTGGTCGAGAACTACCCCAACACCGAGTACGTGACGCTCCGTCAGCGACTGGTTCAGGCCTTCTGTGAAGTGACGTTGAAAGAACCCAGCCTGACCGACGCGGGCGAAAACTGGGGCAAAGACGTGCTCCATGCAGACCCGTGGGTGTTTCCTCTGGACATCGCACTCATCGACGGCAATGTGAACATGGGCGGGTTCAGCCTGGACAAGTCGGACCCGGCGCGTCCGAAGAACGCGGTGTGGCACTTTGGACGACCGTTGGGAGAGCGTGGGGAAGTGCCGGATTGGGATTTCTTGTCCGATAACTTCCTGAGCAAAGGATATGTCGACAAGAAGTCCGCCATCTGGGTCAACAAGGACCCCGTGCGATAGATAGCCCATGCAACGACGCGACTTCCTCTCTACCTTCGGCTTGACCGCAACCTCCCTTTTCTTCCCTTTGACCGGATGCTCCATGAGCAGCAAACCCAACATCAAGAATTTCAGCAGGATCTACCGCTATCTGCAGGATCCGGCTCTACGCACTCGTGAAACGGGCGATACGCTGCTGACCATCGAAGGCGCGGAGTTCAGTGGACTCAATCTTCAAGGACTGGTGTGGCGCCATGTGAAATTCGTGAACTGCGACTTTGCGGGTGCCTATGAAATCAAGCTCGATCGACTCGAGAAGAGCACTTTCGAGAACTGCAAGTTTGTCGGCATCCACGGTTTTGGCGACATGGTGGACGTGACCCTTCATCGCTGTGCCTTTGGCGGAGAAACCTATGTGATGGGCTACTCGGACAGCAAGCGCCTAGTGTTCGATGGATGCGATTTCGTCGGTACGGACAGCAACCGCAATCACTGGGGTGCAGTGGGCGGCTATGGAGAAGCAGAGTTCGTGAGATGCAAGGGCAAATGGTTTGACTTGAGCGGACTCACCAAGTTGATGATTCGGGACTGTGAATTCGAAGCCGTTTCGAGCAAGCATGACCCTAGAGAGGTGGCCAATGTGCATGCGCCGGTTTTGATAGAACGCAGCAAGTTGCGCGGCACCTTCAATATGGTCGCGAGTTCAATCCAATCTCTCATCATCCGTGACACCGTCATCGACACGCTCGACTTGACCGGCGCCACTATCAAGGAGGGACTCTCGATGGAGCGAGTGCGTGGCGGGACCGTCGAGGCGATAGTCAAAGGCGCCAAACGCCTCGCCGTGCGAGATAGCCAGTTCACGCCTCCCGCATTAGTCGGAAAGTTCGCTTTCACCCTCGCCAGCAATGACGCCCAGGAGGTTCTGATCGAGAACACCTCCATCCTTGGCGACAACATCCTCGTGGACATCGGCGGCGGCCCACATACCGAGTCCCTTGTTTTTCGAAAGAGCAAGTTCACCCGGCTTGACCTGCAGTACGCCCATGCGGCGCATCTGCTTATGGAGGAATTCGAAGCGAACTCCGTGCGCTTGAACGATGCCCGCATCGGCAAGCTGGAACTGAGCTCGGCCGCCTTTGCCTTGACCCTGGACCTGTCCAACACCCAGGTCCATGAATTCAAGAAAACCGGTGGCACCGACCTGAAGAAGCTGAGCGGTCTCAAGCTCGACGGCTCCAACATCAAGCTGCCGCAATGAACCGCCCCCACGCCAAAAGAATAGGCATGTGCAAGCTCGACGGCTGCCACATCGAATCGACATGACTGGCTGCTTTGCAGATCCATTTTTCCTTCTTCTATGCGGCATCCCATGGCTTCTTCTTGGGTTGCTAGTGGGTGGCATCGTGCTCGGGTTCAAGATGGCACGAGACAAGACAGGATTTGCGAGCTTCGCAGGCGCTCTGATCTTCATCATCTGCCTGCTTTGTGCCTCTTTTCTTCTTTGGGGCACCCTCCTGATCTTCAGCAAGGACCTGTCACTCGGCAGCAACTGGATGGGCACTCGATAGCCGGTGCTCTTGGCCGCACCCACGGCAGTGTCTCCCCGCCGTGAGCCGCAAAACGCCCAAATTGCCTTCGCAGCACGCCGCGCGTACCCTTGGTCATTTGCCGCACGCATCTTCACCATGACGCGCATTGCCGAACGCCTCCACGCCCTGGGCCTCGTCCTTCCTCCTGCCGTGACGCCACCTCCCGGCGTCATCCTCCCCTTCCAGTTCGTCCGTCTCATCGGCCGGCGCGCGATCGTCTCGGGCCACGGCCCGCTGGATGCCGATGGCCGCATCGCCGCGCCGCTGGGCAAGCTCGGCACCGAACTGACCGTCGAGCAGGGCTACACCGCCGCGCGCCTCACCGGCCTCGCGATGCTCGGCAGCCTGCAGCGCGCGCTCGGCGACCTGGACCGCATCACCGCATGGACGCGCGTGTTCGGCATGGTGGCCTCGGCGCCCGGCTTTCAACAGCAGCCGGCGGTCATCAACGGGTTTTCCGATCTGATCCTCGAGCTCTTCGGTCCCGAGGTCGGCGCCCATGCGCGCAGCGCCGTGGGCATGGCCGAGCTGCCTTTCGGCATCCCGGTGGAGATCGAGGGCGAGGTCGAGTTCGACGCGTGAGCGACAACGCTGCACCCTGGCATCTGCGTCGCGCCACCGCCGACGACGTGGCGACTGTCACCGCATGCGCGGTCGAGGCCTTCCGCACCTACATCCCGCGCCTGAGCCTCACGCCGCGGCCGATGACGCGCGACTACGCGCAGGCCATCGCGCACTTGCAGGTCTGGGTGGCCGAGCGGCCGGAGCAACAGATCGGCGCGGCGCTGCTGCTCGACGTCACCGACGAAGGCTTCCTCATCGACGTGATCGCGGTCCACCCCGACCGCCAGGGCAGCGGCGCGGGTCGCGCCTTGCTCGAACTGGCCGAGCGCGAAGCGCTGCGCCAGGGCCACGCATCGATCTACCTGTTCACGAACGAGAAGATGACCGAGAACCTCGCGCTCTACCAGCGCATCGGCTATGTCGAGTTCCGGCGCGAATCCCTCGACGGGCGCACACGCGTCTATCTGCGCAAGCCACTGACACGCGCGTGAACGGTCAAGCGTCGTCCCCGAAGGTCACGCTCACGCGCAGGCCCGTGGGCTCCGCGGCATCGAGCCGCAGCTCTGCCCCCAGCAGCTCGGCATAGCGCGCCACGATCGACAGCCCCAGCCCCGCGCCCTGCCCCAGCTTCTGGCCCGCGGGGCCTTGTGCCCAGCGTTGCATGAGGTCACGCTGCGCTTCGAGCGGAATGCCGGGTCCGTCGTCGATCACGCTCAGCGTGCGACCCGCGAGTTCGACGGTGATGGTGCGTCCGCCGTAGCGCAGCGCGTTGTCGATCAGGTTGTCGAGGATGCCCTCCACCAGCGCTTCGTTCGCGAGCACCGTCACGCCGTCGTCGAGGCCGCGCGCGCCCAGGTCGACGCCGCGCGCATCGGCGCGCGCCAGGTGGCGCAGCACGGTCTGCTCGGCCAGCATGTCGAGCGACACGGGCGTGCGCTGCAGGTCGGTGCGCGCCTCGTCGGCCAGTGCGAGCGCAAGCAACTGGTCGATCAAATGGCTCGCACGCGCCTGCCGCTCGGACACGCGCGTGAGCTGTTCGCGCCACACCTCGGTGTCGTGCTGCGCGAGCCCGTACTCGGCCAGGGCGCGAATGCCCGCGAGGGGCGTGCGCAACTCGTGCGCCACGTTGCCCACGAACTCGCGCTGCGCGCGCACGCTGTGGCGCAGCCGGTCGAACAGCGCGTTGACGGCATCGCCCAGGCGCTGCAACTCTTTCGAGGTCTGCGCCACGGCCACCGGCGAGAGGTCGCGCACGTCGCGGGTGTCGAGTGCGCGCTGCAACTCGCCGAGCGGTCGCAGATCGCGCCGGATGCCGTGCCAGAGCCACACGGCCAGCAGCACGAGCAGCAGCACCTGCGGCGCCATGGCATAGAACAGCAGCCGCTGCACCAGCGCGGCGCGGCTCAGCGTGGTCTGGGCCACGATCACGCGGTAGGGCATGTGCAGGCCGGGCTCGGCGTCGTGGTCGAGCACCACAGCGCGCAGCACATTGCCGTCGTAGTCGATGTCGGAAAAACGGTAGCGCGAACCTTCGTCGGGCAGCGGTGCCTTCAGGTCGACCCTGCCCGAGATGGGCGTGCCGTCGAGCCGCTGCACCGAGAAGTAGACCTTGTCGGTCTGGTCGAACAGCACGGTCGCCACCTCGCGCGGCGTGAGCAGCAGCTCGATGCCGCGTTCGCCGGCCTGCACGTTGGCCGACAGCGCATAGGCGTCGTCGAGCATGCCGCGGTCGAAGGCCTGTTCCGAAAAATAGTTGGCGATGACGAGTGCGATCACCGCACCAGCCATCCAGGTCAGTGCCAGCGGCACCAGCACGTTGCGCAGCACGCGCCGCGTGAGCGAAGGTGCAGTGCGCGTGACCGGTGGGGTGGTGGCCTCGCTCACGGGTCGCTTCTCACACCTCGGCTTCGAGCAGGTAGCCGATGCCGCGCAGCGTGCGGATGCCCGCGCCCGAGCCGAGAAGCTTCTTGCGCAGGCGCGAGATGAAGGCCTCGAGCGCGTTGTCGCCCAGCGATTCGTCAAAACCCGAGAGCTTGTCCGACAGCGCCCGCTTGCTCACGGTGCGGCCCGGCGGGCTCATGAGTTCCCACAACACCTCGAACTCGCGCGCCGGCAGGTCGAGCGGCGCGTTCGCGACCGCGAAGCGCCGTGCCTTGCGGTCGAGCTTGAGCTGGCCGAGTACCACGATGTCTTCGGTGCCCTTGGCGCGCCGCACCAGGGCGCGCAGCCGCGCCTCCACCTCGGCGAGGTCGAAGGGCTTGCCCAGGTAGTCGTCGGCGCCGGCGTCGAGCCCGGCGATGCGTTCTTCGGTGCGCCCGCGCGCCGTGAGCACCAGCACCGGCGTGCGGTCGCCGCGCGCACGCGCCTGTCGCAAGGCCGTGAGGCCGCTCGCCAGGCCGCTGGTGGGGCTGGCGGTGGCGGGCAGGTTGAGGTCGAGCAGCACGGCATCGAAGGGCTGCACGCGCCACAGGTGGTCGGCATCTTCGACGTTGGTCGACACGTCGACCCGATGGCCCGCGTCGGCGAGGCTGCGCAGCATCACGTCGCGCAGCACGGTGTCATCTTCCACAAGCAGGATTCGCATGGTGAGTGAATGAGTGGTGGGTGATTTGTGGGTCTGCCCTGGCGATGGACGCGTCAGCGGCCGGTCAGTCGCTCACCGCGATAAACGCGACATGAGCATACGACACACCTCCCGATGAGTGCACGCGATCCCTCCGATCCCTTGAGCCTGGTGTCCCCCGCCGTGCAGCGCACCGCGGTGGTTCTGCTGCATGGTTTATGCAGCACGCCTGACGAGCTGCTGACCGTGCAATCGACCCTGCAGCGCCACGGGTATGCGGTGCAGCCGCTGTGCATCGCGGGCTACTCGTTCGACGCCGCCGCGCCGCTGCAACAGGCCGTGCCCTTCGAGCGCTGGCTCGACATCCTCGAGGCGCACGTGAAGGCGCTGCGCCGCACGCACGACCGCGTGATGCTGGTCGGCATCTCGGCCGGCGCCTCGCTGGCCCTGGGCGGCGCCATCCGCTGCGGGCGCGAGGTGGACGCGCTGGTGCTCATGTCGACCACGCTGCGCTTCGACGGCTGGGCCGTGCCGCGCACGCGCTTTTTGCTGCCGCTGGCTTTCTACACGCCACTGGGCCGCTTCTGGCAGTACCGCGAGCGCCCGCCCTACGGCGTGAAGAACGAGCGCGTGCGCACCTGGATCGAGCGCGAGCTGCGCCATCGCCAGGTCTCGCGCGCCGGCAGCGCGGTGATCGGCGTGAGCCACCTGCGCGAGCACGACCGGCTGATCTGCCACGTGCGGCGGCGCCTGAACGACGTGCAGTGCGAGCAGGTGCTGGCGCTGCATGCGCGCGAGGACGAGGTGGCCAGCCTGTCCAACCTCGACCTGCTGGTGCGCGGGCTGCGCTGCGCCTCGCTGCGCACCGTGGTCCTGAACAACAGCTACCACATGATCAGCATCGACAACGACCGCCAGCAGGTCGTGCGCGAGACCCTCGCCTTCGCCGAGACCGTGGCCCACGGCCCGGTGCCCGAACCCGTGTTCCGCGTCCGCGGACTTGCTCTTCACGCCTGAAAGAAAGGAACCTCCTCATGTCGTCCTCTCCCACCTTCAACAGCATCGCCACCATCCTCGAGACCGACTTCCGCGTCGCGCGCACGGCCATCTCGCCGGCCACCGCGCTGTCGGACCTCGGCCTCGATTCGCTCGCGCTCATGGAGTTCGTCTTCGCCGTGGAAGACGCCTTCCACCTGCGCATTCCCGAAGACCGGCTCGACCCGCGCGAAGCCGGCATCACGCTGCAGCGGCTGTGCGAGGTGATCGATGCCGAAGGCGAAGCCGCCGCCGCACGCGCCGAACCCATGGCAGCGGCCGCATGAGCAGCGGCGCCGCCCATGCCGTGCTGGCGGCCACCGCCACGGCCCACACCGCCGCCGCACCCGTGCACGTGAGCGGGCTCGGTTTCATCACGCCGCTCGGACGCAGCATCGAAGCCTTCGACGATGCACTGTTCGCCGGCCGCTCCGCGGTGCGCGCGCAGACCCTCGAGATTCCCGGCATGGACCCGATGGCCATCGCCGCCGCCACCTGCGACTTCGATGCCAGCAGCGTGCGCAGCGCCTCGCGCCTGCCGCTCGACCGTGGCACCGCGATGGCCCTGGCCGCTGCGCAGGATGCTGCGGCCGATGCCGGTCTGGACCTCGACGCCCTCGACCGCGACCGCCTCGGCATCTTCTGGGGCAGCGGCCTGGCCGGCGCCGGCACCTTCGACGCCACCACGCGCGCGCTCTACGGCGAACAGCGCCGCATGCGCCCCACCACCGTGCTCACCGTGATGCCCAACGCCGCGGTCGCTGAACTGGCGCTGCACTTCGGCGCACGCGGCGCAGCGCTGGCCTATGCCTGCGCCTGCGCTTCATCGGCAGTGGCCATCGGCGAGGCCATGCGCGCCATCCGCGGCGGCTGGATCGACATCGCCATCGTCGGCGGCCACGACGCCATGCTCACGCCCGGCGTGATGGCCAGCTGGCACGCGATGCGCGTCATGGCGCCACCGCCGGCCGATGCGCCCGCCACCGCCTGCCGTCCGTTCTCGGGCGACCGCACGGGCTTCGCCATCGGCGAGGGCGCGGCCGCGCTGGTGCTCGAATCGGAAGCCCATGCGCGCGCCCGTGGCGCCGGCGCCCAGCCCTTCGTGCTCAGCGGCTACGCCAGCAACTGCGACGGCACGCACATCACCAACCCCGACCCGGCCGGCCAGGTGCGCGCCATGCGTGCCGCGCTGCGCGACGCCGGGCTCGTGCCCTCGGACATCGGCCACATCAACGCCCACGGCACGGCCACCAGCGCCGGCGATGCCGCCGAGGCTGCATCGATCGGCGAATTTTTCGGCGACGCGGCACCCGTCAGCGCGACCAAGGCGATCCACGGCCACGTGCTCGGCGGCGGTGGCGCCATCGAACTCGTGGCCGCATTGCGCGCATTGGCCCGCGAGACCCTGCCGCCCATCGCCCACCTGCGCACGCCGGACGCCGCGTTCGGCAACGTCGACTTCGTGCGCGGCGCGGCGCGCGAGGCGCGGGGGCTGCGCCATGTGCTGTCGAATTCCTTCGCCTTCGGCGGCACCAACGCGGTGATCGTGGCGAGCCGGCGCTTCCCGGAGGGTTGAACTTCGGGGGAGAAAAAAGCGGGGCGGTTGTCAGCACCGCCTTGCCATGGCTATGCTCGGCCGCATCCATCCTTGCGGACCTCATAGAAGAAGCGCGACATGCCCCTGCACCGCCTCGCCACCCCCTCCGATTTCGACGCCGTCTTCGATCTCTACATGCATGAGCGGGTCGTGCCCTACCTGGGCTACGACCCGATGCCGCGCGACGACTTTCGCCCGATCTTCCAGGGCCTGCTCGACAGCGGTGCGTTCTTCATCTTCGAAGTCGATGGTCAGCTCGCCGGCTTCTACCGCGTCACGCGCTACCCGGGCCGTGCGCAGCATGTGGCGAGCCTGGGCACGCTCGCGGTCGATCCCGCATTGCATGGCCGCGGCATCGCGCAGACCATGGTGACCGACGTGCTCGCGCGGCTGAAGGCCGAAGGCGTTCGCCGCGTCGAGCTGATGGCCGAGAGCGACAACGCCACGGCCCTGCGTTTCTATGCCCGGCTGGGCTTCGTGCAGGAAGGCACGCTGCGCCAGTTCTACCGCCGGGCCGGTGAAGCGGACTTCGTCGACGAGCACCTGATGGCGCTGCTGTTCGACTGATCCGCTGTCGGATCAATGTTGTTGGTGCTTCGGCTTCCAGCGCCGCAGCAACAGCGCATTGGCCATCACGCTCACGCTCGACAACGCCATCGCCGCGCCGGCCACCACCGGGCTCAGCAAACCGAAGGCCGCGAGCGGGATGCCGGCCACGTTGTAGGCAAAGGCCCAGAACAGGTTCTGCCGGATCTTCGCCACCGTGCGGCCCGAGAGCTCGAGCGCTTCGGCCACGAGCGCGAGGTCGCCACGCATCAGCGTGATGCCGGCCGCTTCCATCGCCACGTCGGTGCCGCCGCCCGATGGCGCCATCGCGATGCCCACATCGGCCGCGGCGAGCGCGGGCGCATCGTTGGCACCGTCGCCGACCATCGCCACCACATGACCGTTCTTGCGCAGCGCGCTCACCTGCTCGGCCTTGTCGGCGGGCAGCACGTCGGCGCGCACGTCCTCGGCCGGAATGCCCAGGCGCGCCGCCATCGCCTGCGCTGCACGCAGGTTGTCGCCCGAGATCATCACCACGCGCAGGCCACGCCCGCGCAAGGTGCGGATCGCTTCGGCGGCCTGCGGCTTCGGCTCGTCGGCGAAGGCCAACAGGGCCTGCACATGCGCGGAACCCGCATCATCGAAACGCAGCAGCGCGGAGACCGTGGCGCCTTGCGACTGCAGGCGCTCG
Organism: Variovorax sp. V35; assembly: GCF_041154465.1. Lineage (NCBI taxonomy): Bacteria > Pseudomonadati > Pseudomonadota > Betaproteobacteria > Burkholderiales > Comamonadaceae > Variovorax > Variovorax sp. V35. The sequence continues at coordinate 35,636 of NZ_AP028666.1, read as the reverse complement.
ATGTCGGCCTCGGCCGGCATCGCGTCGAGCTCGCGGCACCAGCGCAGGCTGGCGATGGCCCAGGTCGCGCCGTTCACTTCGCCGCGCACGCCGCGGCCCGGCATCGCCTGCATCGCACCGAGCGGCGGTGCCTGCACGCCGCGTTCAGCGGCGGCTGTGAGCACAGCACGTGCGAGCGGATGCTCGCTGCCGCCTTGCAGGCTCGCGGCCGTGGCGAGCAGGTCGTTCTCCTTCGCCAGCGCGCCGGCCGCGGGCAGCAGTGCCGTGAGCACCGGACGGCCCACCGTCAGCGTGCCGGTCTTGTCGAAAGCCACGGTGTCGACGCGGTGTGCAATTTCCAAGGCCCGTGCGTCCTTGATGAGGATGCCGTGCTTCGCGGCCACGCCCGTGCCCGCCATCACCGCCACCGGCGTCGCGAGGCCCAAGGCACAGGGACAGGCGATCACCAGCACCGCCACCGCATGGATCAGCGCGGTCTCGACGCCGGCACCCGCGACCATCCAGCCCGCGAAGGTGACGAGCGCGATCACCAGCACCACCGGCACGAACACGGCAGCCACTTGGTCGACCATGCGCTGGATCGGCGCCTTCGCAGCCTGCGCGTCCTCGACCAGCCGGATGATGCGTGCCAGCACGCTCTCGGCGCCGACCGCGCGCACCTCGATCACCATGCGGCCGTCGCCGTTCACCGCGCCGCCGGTCAAGTTGTCGCCGGGGTTCTTGGCCACGGGCAGCGGTTCGCCGGTGAGCATCGATTCGTCGACCTCGGACTGCCCTTCGAGCACGCGCGCATCTGCCGGCACGCGTTCGCCGGGGCGCACGGCGAGCCGGTCGCCGACCATCACCTCGGCCAGCGGCACGTCGCTTTCCTTGCCGCGTGCATTGATCAGGTGCGCCACTTCGGGCCGCAGCTGCTGCAGCGCGCGGATCGCGGAGGTGGCCTGGCGCTTGGCGCGCGCCTCGAGCCACTTGCCCAGCAGCACCAGCGTGATCACCACCGCCGAGGCTTCGAAATACAGGTGCGGCACCATGCCGTGCCCCGCATGCTCGCCGGTGGCGGCGCGCCACCACAGCCACAGCGACAGGCCGAAGGCGGCGCTGGTGCCCAGCGCCACCAGCAGGTCCATGTTGCCGGTGCGGGCCCTGGCCGCATGCCAGCCCGCGCGGTAGAAGCGCGCGCCGAGCCAGAACTGCACCGGCGTCGCCAGCAGCAGCTGCACCCAGGGCGGCAGCATCCAGCTCTGGCCGACCAGGTCGCCCAGCATCGGCGCCATCAGCGGAATCGACAGCGCCAGGCCGATGGCCACGGGCATGAAGCCGTGCCAGGGCGACAGCGCGGCGGCCTCGTCCTGCGCGGTGCTTTCGGCGCGCGGCTCGTAGCCGGCGGCGCGCACGGCGCGGCGCAGCAGCAGGGCCATGTCCTCGCCGCCTGTGGCCACGATGCGGGCCGACTCGGTCGCGAGGTTGACGCTCACGTTCTGCACGCCGGGCACGTTCTTGAGCGCGCGCTCCACGCGCATCACGCACGAGGCGCAGGTCATGCCGCCGACCGAGAGGTCCAGCGTGGCGGCGGCCGCGGAAGGTTGAGGCTGAATGTGTTCCATGGTCCCGAGGCTAAAGCCTGACACCATGGCAAGGTCAAGCGCGGTGGCTTCAAAGCCCTTGGCTGGACGTTGACATCGTGAGAGGGTTGAAACTGGCGTTGTCCCCGATTCGGGTGTTCAATCCTTCCACCCTTCATTCATTCCGACAAGGAGCAACGACGATGAGCCAGAAATTCCAGGTCTCCGGCATGAGCTGCAACCACTGCGTGGAGGCGGTGCAGGACGCGGTACAGACGGTCGACCCGCATGCGCAGGTCACGGTCGATCTCGAAACCGGTCACGTGGACGTGTTGAGCCAGCAGCCGCGCCAGGACATCGTGGTCGCGATCGAGAACGCCGGCTACACCGTTCAATGATGACGGCGACCACGGCCCACGGCCGCCAGGTGGCCATCGGCGAGGCCGCGCGGCTGTCGGGCGTGTCGGCGCGCATGGTGCGCCACTACGAAGGCCTGGGCCTGCTGCCCGCGGTGGCACGCACCGAGAGCGGCTACCGACAGTACAACGACGCCGACATCCACACGCTGCGCTTCATCAAGCGCTCGCGCGACCTGGGGTTCTCGATGGAAGAAATCGCCGAACTGGTCGGCCTGTGGCACAACCGCCGCCGCGCCAGCGCGAGCGTCAAGCGCATCGCGCAAAAGCACCTGGGTGAACTGGAACAGCGCATCGCCGACATGCAGTCGATGCGCAGCACGCTCGCGCACCTCGTGCATTGCTGCCACGGCGATGCGCGGCCCGACTGCCCCATCCTCGACGACCTCAGCCAGGTCTAGCCGGCGGTCCCTTCGTGGAACACCGAGGAACCGGCTTTGCCGGGCCTCAGGTGTTGCCCCCGGTAGGGGGTTGGAGAAGCGACACGAAGTGCGCGAAGCCTGGGGGCGAGCCTGTGATCAGGCGTTCTTGACCAGCGACAGCACCTGGCTCGTGTCCAGCGTGCGCGCCCGTTCCTGGATCGCCGGCAGGTACTGCGTTTGCAGGCCCTGCCCTTCCTTCACCACGTTCGAGAACGCGTCCTTCAGCATCTGCGTGGAGAGCGTGCGCCCGCCCGCGTAGTAGCGCTTGGCCACGTGGCCCAGCGCATAGGTCGACGCGAAGCTCATGCCCGAGCTCACGGCCTGCTTGCCGAGACCGCCCAGCAACCCGCCGCCGACCTTGCCCAGCAGGCCGCCGAGCAGCTTGCGCCCCGCCTGCTCCAGGTACTGCGAGGTCAGGCCCACGCCCACGGTGGCCAGGAAATCCTTGATGTGGCCGGTGTCCAGCTGGTAGCCGTGCGCCTGGCCGATGCGGTAGACCAGCTTCATCTGCAGCGGAATGATGGCCATGGTCGACAGCGTCTCGGGCAGCAGCTCGAGCGCGCCGTTGAGGATGGCGGCGTTGAGGATCGCGCGGTCGAGCTCGGTGCTGTCGGGCGCCTGCGGCGCCGCGGGGGTCGCCGCCGTTGCAGCCGTTACCGCCACAGCCGCCGGCACCGCGGCGGCAATGTCTTCCGCCCGCTGCGAGAACTGCGCCGCCGAGGCGTCCAGGCCGAGCGAGCTGCGCACGTCCATCAAAAAGAGCCGCTCCGGCTCCGACTGCACGCCGTCGGCGTCGCACATGCACACCGCCATCTCGTACGCCAGCTGGCGCGACTCGGCGCTTTTCAGCTCGCCGGCCACCGAGGCCAGCGACACCCGCTTCATCAGCACGTCCTGGTAGATCGTCGGCAGGTTCACGCCGTCGGCCTGCGACAGGCCCTCGGCGATGCGCTTGATCTCGGCGCGCTCGCGTTCGTGCTTCTCGCCGTCGACGAAGGCCGCCAGCAGGCTCAGGGTGACGATCGCTTTTGTTTCAGAAGGTGTCATGTTCGAGTTTTTTCGTCATGTGAAGGAGCGGATTGGGTCCGCGCGGCGCCCGAAGGTTCCTCCACGCGTTCTCCCCACAAAACTGGGGCAACTCTGTGGATAACCCCGGCACTGCTCTGTAGGGGCGTTGCAAGTCATTGATTTTCAAGGGAAATCTACAACCTGCTCAATTAACAGGCAATGAATTTCTCGACCCGAAAACCGTCTTTCGCAGAATTCCGGAAGGCTGTCAAAGGACAACCCTGGGGAGAGTTTTTGCACAAGCCATCGGTTATCCACAGGGCCGGCGGGTTACCCCATGTTGTCCAAGTTGCGGGTACACCACGGAAGCGCGGGTGCGCACAGTGACGCGGGCATGACAAGTCGTTGTCACGTCAAGGAAAAAGCGACCTTTCCACAGACGGGTGCGACCCTTATCTACTACTACTAATTTGAATAAGAAGAATAAGAAGACAGGAAGAGGAAAAGCCGCGCCCGAAAAAAAAGGCCGCGAAAGGCCGCGCCGGTCGCCGGCGCCTCGGGCGAAAAACCGGGCACGGGTGGTCCGTGGCCCTCGCTAACATCGCCGGATGAGCTTCAAACCCCGGATCCTGATTGCCGAAGACGAATCGGGCATCGCCGACACGCTCCAGTACGTTTTGAGCAGCGACGGTTTCCAGCCGATCTGGTGCGCCACGGCCGAAGAAGCCATCGCGCAGTTCGCGCAGGAGCGCCCCGCGCTCGCGATCCTGGACATCGGATTGCCCGACCTGAACGGCTTCGAGCTCTTCAAACGCCTCCAGGCGCTGAACCAGTCGATGGGCGGCCCGGAGGTACCGATGGTCTTTTTGACGGCCCGCAGCGACGAAATAGACCGCGTGGTGGGCCTCGAACTGGGTGCGGACGACTACATTGCCAAGCCGTTTTCACCCCGCGAGCTGGTCGCCCGCGTGCGGACCATCCTGCGGCGCAGCGCCAGAAACGGCCCAGGAAGCCCGCCAGCGGCCGCAGCGCCGATTCATGGGGTACCCCATCAAAACGCGCCGGCGCCGCCTCCAGCGGCGCCACAGACCCCTGCAACGCCCTTTTCGCTCGACAGTGAACGCATGCAAATCCGTTACTACGGACGGCTGCTGGAACTCTCGCGCTACGAATACGGCCTGCTGAAACTCATGGTCCAGCGCCCGGGGCGCGTGTTCACGCGCGACGAACTGCTGCAACTCGTCTGGGACGACGCCAGCGACAGCTTCGACCGCACGGTCGACGCGCACATCAAGACGCTGCGCGCCAAGCTCAAGACCATCGCGCCGGAGGTGGAGCCGATCCGCACCTTGCGCGGCACCGGCTACGCGCTGCACGAAGATCTGCCCGCCAGCAGGGAATGACGCGCCGGACACGGATCTTCATCGGCATCCTGCTGATCTACACGGCGGGCATCGCCTTCCTGCTGTACCGCGTCGTTTCCGACATCGACCCGCGCTACCGCGAGTCGGCCGAGGAATCATTGGTCGAAACCTCGCAGCTCATGGCCAGCCTGGTCGAGCAGGACGTGATCGCCGGCGCCATCAACACCGCGCGGCTGGAGCCGCTTTTTCGCAGCGTCTACACGCGCGAGTTTTCGGCCCAGATCTACAACCTGCACAAGAGCCGGGTCGAGCTGCGCGTGTACGTCACCGACCGCACCGGCCGCGTGATGTTCGATTCGCTCGGCCGCCACCTGGGCAACGACTACTCGCAGTGGAGCGACGTGAAACGCACGCTCGGCGGCCTGTACGGCGCGCGCACCTCGCGCGATGTCGACGGCGACCCGCGCACTTCCGTGATGTACGTCGGCGCGCCGATCCGCTGGAACGACGAGATCGTCGGCGTCGTCAGCGTCGGCAAGCCGGTGCAGAGCTTCGGCCAGTTCGTCGAGGACGCGCGTGTGCGCACCATCTGGGTCGGCGTGGGCTCGGCACTGGCGCTGCTGCTGCTCACCGTGATCGTCTCGGTCTGGCTGGTGCGGCCCTTCGGCCTGATCCGCGACTACTGGACCTGGGTGCGCGCACAGCGCAGCCTGAGCCTGTCGCGCATGGCGCGGCGCGCGGTCGATGCCGTGCGCACCGGCTTCGGTGAAATGCGCGACGCGCTCACCGGGCGCAACTACGTGGCCGACTACGTGCAGACCTTCACGCACGAAGTGAAGAGCCCGTTGTCGGCGATTCGCGGCGCGGCCGAGTTGCTGCAGGAACCGCAGATGCCGCACGACCAGCGCGAGCGTTTCCTGAAGAACATCGAACGCGAAACCCAGCGCATCCAGGAAATCGTCGACCGCATGATGGAGCTCACCGCGCTCGAAACGCGGCGCACCCTCGACCGCACCGAACCCGTGGCGCTGGGCCCGCTCATCGAGGACATTGCCGCCAGCGCGCAACCCGCTGCGTCGCGACGCAACATCCGGTTGATCGTGAACATCCGCGAGCCTGCGCGCGTCGAAGGCGATCCGTTCCTGCTGCGCCGCGCGATCAGCAACCTGCTCGACAACGCGCTCGACTTTTCACCGCCCGACAGCGAGGTGCTGCTGACGCTGGAAACCACCTCGCGGCTGGCGCGCATCAACGTGCGCGACCACGGCCCGGGCATTCCGGACTACGCGCAGGAAAAAGTCTTCGAGAAGTTCTATTCGCTCGCCCGGCCGCACAGCCAGAAGAAGAGCACGGGGCTGGGCCTGGCGTTCGTGAAGGAAATCGCGACCCTGCACCGGGGCCGCATCGACCTGGGCAACGCGACGCGCGGCGGCGCCGTGGCGACGCTCACGCTGCCGCTGCTGTCACCTCACTGACGCAGGGCGAGCACCGCAAGTTCGGGGCGCGGCGGCAGCGCTTCGGGCAAGCGCAGGTTCCACACGAGTCCGCAGCGTTCGAGCAGCTTCAGCATCCACCATCCCGGATCCCATTCGCCGGGCGCCAGCCCCAGCCGGGCGGAACCGGGAAAGGCATGGTGGTTGTTGTGCCAGCTCTCGCCCATCGTCAGCAGCGAGGTCCAGGGAATGTTCCGGCCCTGCACCGCGGCGCCTCGCACTTCGTAGTTCATCGCGCCGTGGTTGTGCGCGAACCAGCCGATCAGCCAATGCCCGAGCACACCGGCGGTGACGCGTGCGCACACGCCCCAGAAGACGAACGACCAGCCGCCCCAGAGGTAGAAAAGAACGGCGGGCGGCAGCTGTTGCAGCATCCAGGTTTTTTCCAGCCACCGCAGGACGCGGTCGTTCGCGATGAGTGGCTCGATCTCCAGATGCGGCGGCCGGTGCAGGTGCAGTTCGCAATGCAGCTGCCACCACGCATCGGTCCAGAAACCGCGCCCGTGGCGCAGGTAGTCGTGGCACACGGGCAGACGCTGCGCGTAGTCGCGCAACTCATGTTGGCGAAGAATGCCCAGCGGTCCGGCCAGGCCGACCTGCACCCCGCAATAGATGAGCGCAAGGCGCAGCCACCGGGGGCACTGGAAGCTGTGGTGAATCAGCTGGCGATGGCTGCCCAGCGAGTGGCCGAAGAGCAGCACGAAGCCGGTGCTGACAACGAACAGCGCCACCGCATCCCAGCGAAAGAACAGGCTGCCGCCGACCAGCGCGGCCACAGCCATGCTTGAAAACCAGAGTGATTTTCCGGGGGCGTAGCGAACGTCCCCTTCAAGAACGAAGGCTGCTTGCTCGGCATGGACACGATGGTGATCGAGGCCCGCGAGCAGCATGGCAGAGCCTCAGGTCCCGACCAGCGCGCGATATGCCTCGCGCGTCTCGGGGCTCACAGCGTCGAGCAGCTGCTCGTACGAAGTCTGATGCCGCGCCAGCATGCGCGCCGACGCCACGGCCTTCGACTTGCAGAACCAGTGGCAGGTGTGCTGCATCAGGAACAGCTCGGCCGACATCGTGAAGGCCTTCGACTTCGGCGAGCGGCCGGCGGCATTTTTCGCCACGCCCGCGATGCCGCGCGCATGAATGCGCAGTGCCTCGCGCAGGTCGAAGCTGGCGGCGGGGAACAGCGTGGTGGCGAACGGCAGGGCCACCGGCAGCCGGCTCACGCGCGTGTCGGCTTCGGGTTCGCGTGCCAGCTCGGCGGCGAAGGTCTCGAACTGGCCCGCGAGCTTTTCCTCGGTGGCGTCGAGCAGGTGCCAGATCTGCTGGCGGCGCTCGGCGTCGTCTTCGCCGAGGCAGCGCAGGTAGCCCTGGGTCAGGCTCTCCATCAGCTTCTCGATCTGGTAGCGGCCCAGATGGCGACCGAGCAGCGCGATGCGCTGGCGCTGTTCCTTGGACTTGAGGATGTAGAAGCCGGCGGCGATCAGGGCCACCAGGGTGAGGATTTCCATGGATGCGAGAAAAGGGGAGAAAAGAGAAGAGACAAAAAAGAAGCGGGGGCCGCGGCACCGAGTGTAGGCACCGCGCGTCCCCCGCGTCTTTGGGTGGCTCTCGCTGTTTTCTAGCGGAAGAAGTCCAGGATGCGGTTGCGCTCTTCAGGCGGTGGCGGCGCACCCACCGGCGCGCCTGTCAGCACCTCCACCGGCTGGATCGGCTGCTCGGCGCTTTCCAGGCCCAGGCTCGCCACGTTGTGGCCCGGCGTGAAGTCGTCGAAGTACCACTCGCCGTCGATGCTCACCACGCCGGGCGGTTCGGCCGGCAGGGTCACGGGCACGCCGCGCAGCGCCGACTGCATGTAGCCGATCCAGATCGGCAGGCTCAGGCTGCCGCCGGTCTCGCCGCGCACGCCGAGCTGGCGCGGCGTGTCGTAGCCGACCCAGGCGATGCCCACGCGCGTGGGCTGGAAGCCGGCGAACCAGGTGTCGAAGGAGTCGTTGGTGGTGCCGGTCTTGCCGTACAGGTCGTCGCGCTTGAGCGCCTGGTAGGCCTTGAAGCCGGAGCCGCCCTTGACCACGCTCTGCAGCAGCGATTCCATGATGAACGCGTTGCGCGCGGGAATGGCGCGGCGGCTTTCGTCGAGCACCGGGGGCTCGGTTTCCATCAGCACCTTGTCCTTGAGGTCGGTCACGCGGGTCACGAGGTACGGGTTCACGCGGTAGCCGCCGTTGGCGAACACCGAATAGCCCACCGCCATCTGCATCGGCGTGACCGAACCGGCGCCCAGGCCCATCGGCAGGTTGGCCGGATGCTTGTCCTTGTCGAAGCCGAACTTGGTGACCCAGTCTTGCGCGTAGGGCGCGCCGATCGACTGCAGCACGCGCAGCGTGACCAGGTTCTTCGACTTCATGAGCGCGTTGCGCAGCGGCATCGGGCCTTCGAAGCCGCCGTCGAAGTTCTTCGGGTCCCAGGGCTGGCCGCCATTGGCGGCGGCATCGAACACCAGCGGCGCGTCGTTCACCACGGTGGCGGGCGTGAAGCCCTTTTCGAGCGCGGCCGAATAGATGAAGGGCTTGAAGCTCGAGCCCGGCTGGCGCCAGGCCTGCGACACGTGGTTGAACTTGTTCTTGCCGAAGTCGAAACCGCCGACCAGCGCCGTGATGGCGCCCGTGCGCGGGTCCATGCCGATGAAGGCGCCCTCCACCTCGGGCAGCTGCGTGATTTCCCAGGTGTTCTTGGGCGTCTTCGCGACGCGGATCACGGCGCCGCGACGGATCTTGATGTTCGGCGGCGCCTTCGCGGCCAGGCCGGACTGCGCGGGCTTCAGGCCCTCGCCCGAGATCTCGAAGGCTTCGCCGTTGGCGCGCACCGCCGTCACTTCTTTCGCGCTGGCTTCCAGCACCACGGCCGAGATCACGTCGCCGTTGTCGGGGTGCTCGGCCAGGGCTTCGTCGACCGCTTCGTCGATCTCCTTCTGGCCGCTGGCCGGCAGGTCGACGAACTTCTCGGGGCCGCGGTACACCTGACGGCGCTCGTAATCCATGATGCCCTTGCGCAGCGACTTGTACGCCGCCGCCTGGTCGGCCGCCACCAGCGAGGTGTAGACCTTCATGCCGCTGGTGTAGATGCTGTCGCCGTACTGCGCGTACATCATCTGGCGCACGGTCTCGGCCACGTACTCGGCGTGCAGGCGGTTCGGGTCGGCGGCGTCGCGCAGGTGCAGCTCTTCCTTCTTGGCTTCGGCCGCCTGCTCGGCGGTGATGAAGCCGGTCTCGTGCATGCGGTCGATCACATAGAGCTGGCGCGCCCGTGCACGGCGCGGGTTGGCCACCGGGTTGTTGGCGCCGGGCGCCTTCGGCAGGCCGGCGAGCATGGCGGCCTCGGCGATGGTCACCTGCTGCAGCGGCTTGCCGAAGTAGGCCTCGGAGGCGGCGGCGAAGCCGTAGGCGCGGTTGCCCAGGTAGATCTGGTTCAGGTAGATCTCCAGGATCTGGTCCTTGCTGAGCTGCTGCTCGAGCCGGAAGGCCAGCACGATCTCCGAGGCCTTGCGGCTGAGCGTGCGCTCCGAGCTCAGGTAGACGTTGCGCGCCACCTGCATCGTGATGGTCGAGGCGCCCTGCTTGCGCCCGCCCTTGAAGCTGGCCACGGCCGCGCGCGCGAAGCCCTTGTAGTCCACGCCGCCGTGGTCGTAGAAGCGCGCGTCTTCCACGGCCAGCACGGCGTCTTTCATGACCTTCGGAATGTTCGCGAAGGGCGTGAGGTTGCGGCGCTCTTCGCCGAATTCGCCGATCAGCGAACCCTCGGCCGTGTACACGCGCAGCGGCAGCTTGGGCCGGTAGTCGGCCAGCTCGGAAATGTCGGGCAGCTTCGGGTAGATGGCGACCACCCCCACGATGGCGGCGCCCAGCAGCGCGACGGCGCCGGCACCGGCCGCGATGGCGCTCCAGCCGGCGATGCGTTTCCACGGGAGCTGGCGCAGCGCACCGGCGGGTTGGGAAGGGCGAGGTTCTTGGGACATGGGATGGGGGCTAGCGAAGAGGTTGGAGCCGTGGCGCGCGCGGGCGTTCCGTCACCCGGGGATCGAGCGCGCCGCGCCGCACGCCTTCCAGCGCGCAGTGCATGGCATCGAAATACTTGTCGTGGTCGTAGGCGATGAGCAGCAGGTCCACCCCGGCGTCGAGTGCGCCCAGCGTGGCGTTGCAAAGACCTCGGTTGTAGGCCCCGCCCATCGTGAGGTCGTCGGTGACGAGCAGGCCCTGAAAGCCCCATTCGCCTCGAATCACCTGCCGCACGATTTTGCGTGAGAAAGAGACCGGCGCGTCCGCGTCGAGTTCCCGAAGGATGACATGGCCGAGCATGATCGCGGCATCCGAATGTTTCGACACGTCTTGAAACGGCTTCCAGTCGTGCGCGGCCAGCCGGGCCACGGGCGTGCGCAGTTCGGCACCCATGTGGTGCGTGTCCTCGGTCACGCCGGCCAGGCCGGGAAAGTGCTTGAGCGTGCCGCGCACGCCAGCCGATTCAAGGCCTTGCTCGTAAGCGAGCGCCACCTGCGCGGTGACGTCGGGGTCGCTCGAAATGGCGCGTTCCTCGATGCGGGTGTGCAGGTCCCAGCGGCCCGGGGCGCGGCCGGGACGCAGGTCGACCACCGGGCTGAAGTTGAGCGTGATGCCCAGCGCGGCGAGCGCCCCGCCCTGCTGCGCGCCGTAGGCGCGGGCACGTTGCAACAGTTCGTGTGCGGGCACGTCGGCCTCCAGCAGGCTGGCGAGTGCCGGCTGGCGGGGCACCATCGGCGACAGGCGCGAGACGCCGCCGCCCTCCTGGTCGGTCGCCACCACCAGCGGCGGCAGGCCGGCCGCGAGCCGCAGCGCCTGCAGGCTGGCGATTTCCGCGCGCAGGGTGTCGGCGCTGCGGCCCTTCACGTTGCGGCCGGTGACGAAGATGCCGCCGATCAGGCCCCGGCGGGCCAGCTCGCGCAGGTCGTTCGCGTCGTCGTAGCCGACGATGAAGCGCGCGCCCAGTGCCTGCGCCACCGGGCCCGAGGCCGGATTCACTTCCAGCCGGTGCTGGCGCGAGGCCAGCTCGTGGCCCAGCGCCGTCAGCGTCGCACCCACCGTCAGGGCCAGCGCCACGACTCGGCGTGCGCCGCGCGCGCTGCGCCAGGCGATCGCGGCGGCGGCGCACAGCGCGGCGAGCAGCAGCGGCAGCTCCTCCTCGCGCAGAAAGCGCAGGTGCGGGTCCTTCAGGTGCCAGGCCCAGGCGCACAGCACGGCCAGCAGCAGCCAGCCGAGCACGCCGGGGATGGCGCGCAGCAGTCTCATGCGTCCACCGTGGCCACCGGGGTGGCCGGGGCGGGTTCGCTGCGACGCGACAGCGCATACCAGTCGACCTTGCGCGTCACGAGCATCAGCGTGGCCAGCATGCCGAAGATCAGCAGCGCGCCCAGCAGCAGCGCATTGCTTTCCGAGGCCAGCAGGCCGTAGAGCGCGCCGTACAGCAGCGCCACGAAAGCGGCGAACGACAGGCCGCGGCGCCAGCCTTCGAGCACCGCGCTGAAGTACACGGCCAGCAGCGCCACGCTGGCACCGGCCGCGCCCGCGTAAGCCATCCAGAAGGCGAACTTCTCCGACAGCGCGAGCAGCAGCAGGAAGAACAGCGCGATCGACAGGCCCACCAGCCCGTACTGCACCGGGTGCAGGCGCAGCTTGCGGAACAGCTCGAACATGAAGGCTGCCATCAGCACCAGGCCGATGAAGAGCGCGCCGTACTTGCCGGCCCGCGTGCTCATCGAATACACGTTGACGGGCTGTGCGAGCGAGACGTCGAAGGTCTGCAGCGGGCCCGAGGCATGGCGCGACATGGACGCCGAGGGCGCCGTCCGCACGACGGCCGCCGCGGCGTTCTGCGCGGCATCGCCTTCGCCGCCCCACAGGCCGGCGCGCACCTGCTCGCGCGCCGTGGTCACGAGCGAGGACACGCGCCAGTGCGCGTCGAAGCCCTGCGGCGTCACCTCGCGCTGCGTGGCCAGGAAGCGCCCGCCGAAGCTGGGGTGCGCCCACGGCGAACGCAGGTGCGCGGTGGTTTCCTCGGCGATCGGCACCATCGAGAGCGTGTCCTGGCCCACCAGCGAGAGCTTCATGTCGAAGGCCAGCGGCTTGCCCGTCTGCCAGGCCGCGAGCGCGGCGCCCGTGAGCGGCGCGTGGATGCCGTCGGCGTACGTGGCGTTGTCGGGCAGGCCGGGCACGCGCTGGCGAAAGCGCAGCGCCTCGCCGTTGACGGTGAGCGCGGGCGAGCCGTCCAGGCCGCGCAGGTCGCTCACGTGGAAGGCGACGAACGGCGGGCGGAACTCGATCGACGAGCCGCTCTCGCTGTGCGGCACGGCCTGCGGGTCGAAGCCCGCGAAGCCGCCGCCGAGCGCGGCCGTGAGCGTGTAGAACGGAATGCGGAAGATGCCGCGGTAGCGCTCCTGCGGCGCCATGTCGCCCTCGATGTGCAGCTTGTCGGGGAACACGGCGTGCACCATCTCCTTGCTCTGCGGGGCCTGGCCGATCACCTTGCCCTGCGCGTCGCGCAGCGGCTCCATCCAGCGCTCCACGTACGGCACCAGCAGCAGCGGGCCGACCATGGCCTGCGGCCCGGCATAGGACTCGGCCAGTTCGCGCGCGGCCTCCTGCTGGCTTTCGCCGCGGGCGTGGTTCAGGTCGTCGATCCGCGCCAGCGGAATGCACAGCACCAGCAGCAGGAAGAACAGGCCGGCCACCTTGACCAGCACCGAAGCCTGCAGGGCCTTCAACAGTTGAAGCATGGGTTTCTCCCCTCTTTTCCGGGTTTTGTCGTGATGAGGCGCCGATGCTCTCCGGCCGATCCGAAGGCCGTATGAAGCCGCGGCGCCGCGCACTTCACACAGACTTCACACAGCGGCGCCTGCGGGGGTTGCGACTTCAACGCGCCTTCCAACTGCCTTCTCGCACGCTCACGACAGTGAGGGCCGTGCAAGTTCGCACGCAGAAGGACACCCGCCATGGACACCCCCACCACCCCACGCCCCGGCCGTTGGCTCTGGCTCGCCACCGTGAGCCTGGCCACCGTGGGTTTCATCGCCATGGGCGCCCGCCCGGTCCACGCGCAGGAAGCGCCCGCCGGTCCGCGCCTGAAGACCGAGAGCCCGTATTTCTTCGTCAAGAGCGATGACCCCTCGGTCGACCGCCTGCCGCTGAAGGGCACCGAGGTCTCGGTCAAGATTTCGGGCGTGATCGCCGATGTCACGGTCACGCAGACCTACCGCAACGAAGGCCAGCGCGCCATCGAGGCGAAGTACGTGTTCCCCGGTTCCACCAAGGCGGCGGTGAGCGGCTTGAACGTGCGCCTGGCCGACCGGCTCATCACGGCGCAGATCCGCGAGAAGCAGCAGGCCAAGATCGAATACGACACCGCCAAGAAGGAAGGCAAGACCGCCGCACTGCTCGAGCAGCACCTGCCCAACGTGTTCCAGATGAACGTCGCCAACATCCTGCCGGGCGACGACGTGAAGGTCGAGCTGCGCTACACCGAACTGCTGGTGCCGCAGTCGGGCAACTACCAGTTCGTGTTCCCGACCGTGGTCGGGCCGCGCTACAACTCGCCGCAGTCGGAGAACGCCAAGGCCGCATGGCCGGCGCAGCCCACGCTGCGCGCCGGCGTGGCACCCAGCACCAGCTTCAAGCTCACGGCGAGCATCGACACGCCGATGGGCCTGAAGGAAATCCGCTCCGCCACGCACACCATCGACGTGAAGAAGCGCGACGAAGACCAGCACGCCGACATCACGCTGAGCGCCGACGGCCGCCCCGCCGACAACCGCGACTTCGTGCTCGACTACCGCCTGGCCGGTGAAAAGATCGAGTCGGGCCTCATGCTCTACAAGGGCCAGGGAGAGAACGCCGAGAACTTCTTCCTCGCCATGGTCGAGCCACCCAAGGCCGTGACCGCCAGCGCCATCTCGCCGCGCGACTACATCTTCGTGGTCGACATCTCGGGCTCGATGCACGGCTTTCCGCTCGATACCGCCAAGACCGTGCTCGAACGCCTGATCGGCGGCCTGCGCCCCAGCGACACCTTCAACGTGCTGCTGTTCTCGGGCAGCAACAAGATGCTGTCGCCGCAGTCGGTGCCGGCCACGCGCGCCAACATCGAGCAGGCGCTCGCCACGATCAAGAACTACAGCGGCAGCGGCAGCACCGAGCTGATCCCCGCGCTCAAGCGCGTGTACGCCGAGCCCAAGGCCGCGAACGTGTCGCGCACCGTGGTGGTGGTGACCGACGGCTACGTGACGGTCGAGCGCGAAGCCTTCGAGCTGGTGCGCAACAACCTGTCGAAGGCCAACGTGTTCGCCTTCGGCATCGGCTCGTCGGTGAACCGCAGCCTCATGGAAGGCATTGCACGCGCCGGCATGGGCGAGCCCTTCATCATCACCGACCCGGTGCAGGCACCCGAGCAGGCCGCGCGCTTTCGCCGCATGGTGGAGTCGCCCGTGCTCACGAACGTGAAGGCCACCTTCGGCGGCCTGGACGTGTACGACGTGGAGCCGCAGGCGCTGCCCGACGTGCTGGGCGAGCGCCCGGTGATCGTGTTCGGCAAGTGGCGTGGCGAACCCAAGGGCCGCGTGATCATCGAAGGCCAGGCCGCCACCGGCCCGTACCGCGAGGAAGTGCGCATCACGCCGCAGACGCGCCAGGACACCGCCGCGCTGCGCACGCTGTGGGCACGCCACCGCATCCAGAGCCTGAGCGACCAGGAAGCGCTCGAGGGCAGCGCCGCCTTCAAGGACCGCATCACCGAGTTGGGCCTGAAGTACAGCCTGCTCACGCAGTACACCAGCTTCATCGCGGTGGACAAGGTGGTGCGCAACGTCGCGCCGCAGCACAGCGTGGACGTGAACCAGCCGCTGCCGATGCCCCAGGGCGTGAGCGACCTGGCACTGGGCGCCGAGGTGCCGAGCACGCCGGAACCGGAAACGCTGGGCGCGATCGCCGTGGTGCTGTCGATGCTGGCCATGCTGCGCCGCCGCGCGCGCCGCAACGACCCCCGTCGTTTCACGGCTTGAACACAGGACGCACGACCATGTCTCTGGCAACCCTGGCCCACCACCATCCGCGCGTCGTGGACTGGGCCATCCGCATCGACCGCACGCCGGCCTTCGGCTGGCTCGCGCTGCAGTGCGCCGCGCTCGCGCCCACCTGGGCCTGGATGGCGCGCCGCCTGCAGGACGGTTCCGACGATCCGTTGGGGCTCGTGGCGCTGGTCGCCCTGGCCGCGCTCGCCTGGCAGTGCCGGCGCGAGCTGCGCGCCTCGCCGCGCCTGGGCTGGCTGGCGCTGGCCGGCGCGGGCACCGTGCTCGCCACGCTGCTGCGCACGGGGCTCGGTGGCTTGCCCGCGCTGCCGCCGCTGGTCTCGGGCCTGGTGGCGGTGCTGTCGCTCGCGGCCGGGCTGCTGGCCTTTTTGCCGCGCGGCGTGGCGGCGTTGCCGGTGGCCGGGCTGTCGGTGCTGGCGCTGCCGCTGCTGTCGTCGCTGCAGTTCTATGCCGGTTACCCGCTGCGCGTGGTGACGGCCGAAGCCAGCCGCTGGCTGCTCGCGCCGGGCTTCGAGGTGGCGCGCGAAGGCGCGACGCTGGTGGTCGACGGGCGCCTGGTGATCGTCGACGCGCCCTGCTCGGGCGTGCAGATGGTGTGGCTGGGCTATTTCACGGCCTGCGCGGTCGCGCTGTGGGCGCGGCGCGGCGACCGCGCCTTCCTGCGCCGCCTGCCGGCCGTCGGCCTGCTGGTGCTGGCCGGCAACATCGTGCGCAACAGCGTGCTGATCGCCTGCGAAGGCGCCGGCCATGCGCTCGCGCCCTGGGCGCACAACGCGCTGGGGCTGGTGCTGCTGGCCGTGGTGTGCGGCGCCATCGCGCGCCTGATGGTGCCGGCGCGCGCCGCACCGCGCATCGAACTCGACCGCCCGCTGCCGGGCCTGATCACCGCCGAAGGAGGCCGCCGTGTCGATACCGTTCGTTGAGCGCTGGTTCGCCAACCATTTCATCAACCGCGTGGGCCACAAGAGCGCCTTCGCGCTGGCGATGCTGCTGTGCGTGCTCTGGTCGGCCGCCGCGGCGCTGCGCGCGCCCGCTGAAGAGGCCGACGCCGTGGGTTCCCACGAATGGCCCAGCCAGTGGGACGGCGTGCCGCTGCGCCCGCTGGCGCTGAGCGAGGTGGAGCAGCGCTTTGCCGATCGCTTCCCGGGCGCCATCGGCCGCATGACCGACGGCCACCAGACGCTGGTGATGCGCGCCGTGAACCGGCCCACGCGCATGCTGCATCCGGCCGCCGACTGCTACCGCGCGCTGGGCTACCGCATCGAGCAGGCGCGGCTGGAACGCGACGCGCAGGCGCGGATGTGGCGCTGTTTTGTGGCGCAACGGCACGGTACGGCAAATTTCCGCGTCTGCGAGCGCATCGTCGATGCCCAAGGCACGGCTTTCACCGACACTTCGGCTTGGTACTGGGCGGCGGCCAGCGGCCAGTCGCACGGTCCGTGGCAAGCTGTCACCGTGGCAAGACCGATGTGATGAGAACGTGTTTGTGAAGAAGACCCTGCGATTCGTGCTTTTCGGGCTGCTGGCCCTCGTCCTGACCGCCCTGGTGGCCATCTTCCTGATCGCCAAGATCGCCCTTGCGCCGGCGGCGGGCGAATGGAGCACCACGGTGAAGGCCGGCCCGCTCTCGTTCGAGATCGGCGTGCCCACCGCGGTGCGCCTGGCGACCTCGTCCTGGTTCGCGCCGCGGCTGAACGGCCACGCGCTGGACACCCGCTTCGGCACCGTGCATTTCACCTGGGACGAGAAAACCGGCCAGCAGCAGATGCGCTGCGCGCCGTGCAGTGCCGACGTGCCGGCGCTGGGCACGCAGCCGATCAAGGTCGAGCGGCTGGTGGCCACCGTGCGGCGCGACGGTAACACGCTGGCCGGCACCTTCGAGGCCACGCCCCAGGCGGCCGACAGCAACGCCCTGCTGCAGGGCACCTGGACCGGCCGCCTCGCGCCGAAGAACCTGCAGCTCGACGTTCGCGTGCAGGACGCGCCCATCGCCCGCTGGTATGCCGTGCTGGTGCCGGCCCTGCCCGAGCTGCAGCGCGCCCGCATCGGCGGCACGCTGGCGCTGCAGGCGCAGCTGCTGCTGCCCGATGCCACCTTCGCGGTGCAGCCGACCATCGGCCAGTTCACGGTCGAAGGGCTGGGCACCGAGGCCATGCTGGGCGCGCGCACCAGCTGCGGCCCGTCGGCCAAGCTGGCCAACGACAGCTGGCTGGCGCGCGCCGTCATCGCGGCGGAAGACCAGCGCTTCTTCAGCCACGCCGGCTACGACCTGACCGAAATCCTCGCCTCGATCGACCACAACCAGAAGCCCGGCCAGACCCGGCGCGGCGGCAGCACGCTCACGCAGCAGCTGGCCAAGCTGCTGGTCACCGGCAGCGACCGCACGGCCGAGCGCAAGCTGCGCGAGCTGCTCTATGCGGTCGAGATGGAGCAGACGCTGGGCAAGGCCCGCATCCTGCAGCTGTACCTCGACAACGCCCCGTGGGGCGGCAACCTCTGTGGCGGCGAGGCTGCGGCGCGGCGCTACTTCAAGCGCAGCGCGCGCACGCTCGAACCGGCGCAGGCGGTCTGGCTCGCGGCCATGCTGCACAAGCCGCAGGCCGTGCTCGAGCAATGGCGGCGCGACGGCCACATCGATGCCGACCGCACCAAGTGGGTGGCCGAGAGCGTGCGCGGCATCAGCCGCAACCAGCGCGAGGCCCTGCTCAAGAGCGTGGCCGCCGCCAAGTACGCGCCACCGGAGGCCGTGCAGTGACGATGAACGTGGCCCCGCCCGACATCGAGGCCATCGAACGCGCCACCGTTGCCGCGGTGGCCCCCGAGGCCTGCGAGGAACTCGACGGCTGGCTGCTGCCCTTCGACCGCGGCACCGTCAAGCGCGCCCGCTCGGCCGTGCCGCTGCACCGTGACCCGGTCGAGGCCGCCACGCTCGACCGCATCGAGGACCGGTATGACAGCCGCCAGGTCGCGCCCGCGCTGCGGCTGGCCGACGCCGCCTGCTTCGACACGCTGCGCGCCGAACTCGCGCGCCGGCACTACATGGCCGACAGCCCGACCTGCGTGCAGACCGGCTCGGCGCGGCGCATGCGCGACCTCGTCGCGGCGGACGCGCGGCTGGCCGACGTCGACGCGACGCCCGATCCGGACTGGGCCGCGCTGTTCCTGGGCGAAGGCTTCGACCCGGTCGACGGCGTGCACCGCGTGCGTTCGCTGTCGCGCGCCACGGGCTCGCTCTTTGCCAGCGTGCGCGAAAACGGCGCCACCGTGGCGGCCGGCGCCATGGCCTTCGGCCACGGCTGGGCCAGCGTGCACGGCATGCGCACCGAACAGTCGCAGCGCGGGCGCGGCCTGGCCGGGCGCGTGTTCGCCGGCCTGGCGCAGGCGGCGCTGGCACGCGGCGTCGAACGGGTGTTCCTGCAGGTCGATGCGCAGAACCAGCCGGCGCTGGCGCTGTACCGCCGCGCGGGCTTCGAGACGCGCTGGCAGTACTGCTATTGGCAGCGCCAGCAGTGGCCGCGCTGAGCTGAACGGCTCCGGGCGGCGGGCACCCCCACCGGTGGCGCGGTCGGGGCTTTGGTGCCACCATGGGCGGCATGACGAACGTCCACGCCCACCACCACCCCACCGATCCCGTCGCCACCCCGCGCGGCATCGACCACATCGTGGCCGGTGTTTCCACCAGTGACGGCGACGGCGTCAAACTCACCCGCGTGCTGCAGCAGCCGCTGCAGAAGCGGCTCGACCCCTACCTGATGCTCGATGCCTTCGGCAGCGACAACCCGGGCGACTACATCGGCGGCTTTCCGAACCACCCGCACCGGGGCTTCGAGACGGTCACCTACATGATCGCCGGGCGCATGCGCCACCGCGACAGCGCGGGCCACGAAGGCCTGCTCGAGAACGGCGGCGTGCAATGGATGACGGCCGGCCGCGGCCTCGTGCACAGCGAGCTGCCCGAGCAGGAAGAAGGCCTGATGGAAGGCTTCCAGCTGTGGCTCAACCTGCCCGCCAAGGACAAGATGCGCGAGCCCTGGTACCGCGACATCCGCAGCAGCGAGATCCCCGAGTTCACGACCGCCGGCGGCGCGCATGTGCGCGTGATCGCCGGCACCAGCCACGGCGTCGTGGGCGCGGAGCAGCGCGCGCACACCCACCCGCTGTACCTGGACATCACGCTGCCGCCCGGCGCCGAGTTCGCGCAGCCGCTGCCGCCTGACCACAACGCGCTGGTCTACGTGTTCCGCGAATCGCTGTGGATCGCGGGCAGCGAGGTGCCGACGCGGCGCATGGCCATCCTGGCGAACGACCCCGGCAGCGACGGCACCGTGCTGCGCGCCGGCGCCAGCAACCACAGCCCGGCGCGCGCGCTGCTCATCGCGGGCCGTCCGCTGAACGAGCCCATCGCGCAGTACGGGCCCTTCGTGATGAACACGCCCGAGCAGATCAAGCAGGCGGTGCACGACTTCCAGAACGGCAAGCTGGGCTGAGCCCGAAGCCTCTGTAGTCGCTCGCCTACCGCAAGTCGGCGTCGCGTGCGGTTCGCGCCGGCCGGTGCGCGGCCTAGATTGCGGTCATGCCTCCCACGATACGCAAGGGACAGGCGCCGCCGATGCTGCAGCGCGCCGAGTTCCACGACCGCTTCATGCAGAGCTTCCACGACCCGGCGTTCCGGGCCGAGTCCGAGGCGTTGCGGCGCCTGGAAGACATCGCCTGGAAAGCCTACGACGAAGGCCGCAAGGCGCCCGTCACGCGCCGCGCCGGGCCCGGTTATGCCGACCCCGACTACGAACTCTCGGTCGATTGGCTCGACGCCCGCGCGCGCATCGACGCGGCGCAGGACGCCTGGGGCCGGCCCGAGACGCGCTCGCGCGTGCTGCTCGTCAACGGCTCGCCGCGCAACGACGGCACCTGCCCCGGCGAAATCTCCAAGACCTGGCGCCTCACGCAGTGCGCGCGCGAGGTGCTCGAAGGCGGCGGCATCGAGGTCGACGTGCTCGACCTGAGCCGGCTCACCTCGGACTACGGCCGCCACATCCACCCGTGCAAGGGCTGCGTCTCGACCGCGATGCCGCTGTGCCACTGGCCCTGCAGCTGCTACCCCAACCACGCGCTGCGCCAGACCGGCGACTGGATGAACGAGATCTACGAACGCTGGGTGGCCGCCCACGGCGTGATCGTGCTCACGCCCACGCACTGGTACCAGGCCGCGAGCCCGCTGAAGCTCATGATCGACCGCCTCGTGTGCGCCGATGGCGGCAACCCCGACCCCACCAGCACGCACGGCAAGAAGCCCGACGAGGCCAAGGCGCTGGAGCTGGGGCTACCCCAAGCACCTGGAAGGCCGCGTCTACGGCGTGGTGGTGCATGGCGACGTGGCCGGCCCCGAGGGCCTGCGCCGCAACCTCACGGACTGGCTCGACTGGATGGGCCTGGTCGACGCCGGCGCGCAGGCGCGGCTCGATCGCTACATCGGCTACTACGCGCCCTACGCCACCAGCCACGAGGCGCTGGATGCCGATGCCGACGTGCAGGAAGAGGTGCGCAACGTCGCGCGCGCCGTGGTGCTCGCGGTGGCCGCGCTGCGCGCCGGCAAGCTGCAGGTGCCCGACCGCGGGTTGAAGGCGCCCCGGCCCAAATAAGTCACGCTGCAGGCGGCAGGCCCGCGCTGCGGTTCATGCTTCTTTACGCACGCTCACGTTCGGCTCACGGACGCGTTACAGAGGCGCTCCACACTTCGTCTCACCCGCTGCCCTTTGGTGGCGGACTTCTTCGAAAGGAAGCGACTCTCATGATCTCTCTTCGCCAACGCATCGTCTGGGCCAGCCTGCTGGGTTCGGCCGCCCTCGCCTCTTCGGGTGCCTTCGCTCAGGCGCCGGCCGCCACCACGCCGTCGACCGCTGCACCCACGGCCGCCACGGCCCCCGCCGATGCCACCGCCGCACCCAAGGCGCAGCACAAGCGCATGGACCCGGCCCAGCGCATGGAGCGCATGAAGGAGCACCGTGCCAAGCGCCTGGCCGCGCTGAAGGACAAGCTCAAGCTCACCAGCGCCCAGGAAGGCGCGTGGAGCAGCTTCACCGAGGCCAGCCAGCCGCCGGCCGGTGCCGCCCGCCCGCAGCGCATGGACCGCGCCGAGTTCGCCAAGCTGACCACGCCGCAGCGCCTGGAGCACATGCAGGCCCGCCAGGCCGAGCGCAGCGCCCGGTTCGCCAAGCGCGCCGAAGCGACCAAGACCTTCTACGCCGCGCTGACGCCCGAGCAGCAGAAGACCTTCGACGCCGAGACCGCGAAGTTCGCGGGCCACGGCCATCGCTTCCATCGCGGTGGGCATGAAGGCCACCACGGTGCAGCCCCTGCCAAGAGCTGAGGCTGACCAGGTGGCCGGCTGAAGGGAGCCGGCCTCCAGGAAAGGGCAGGAAAAAAGCCCGCGATGCGTGAAGCATCGCGGGCTTTTTCGTGGGCGCGCGCAGTCAACGTTACTGCGGCGTGCCCGTCTTCTCGGTCGGGTTGGTCGGCACCGCCGGGCGTTCACCCGGCTGGCCGAAGCGCGGCTTCACGTGCTGCGTCTCGGCGCGCACCTCGGCGCGCGAACGCTCGCCGGTGGGCGACGGCATCGCGTTGGGCTGGTGGTTCACGGTGGTGCTGGCCTCGCCCTTGGGTACCACGCTGTTGGCGTTGTTGCGGTTCTGCGCGCGGGCCTCGGCCTTCACGGCTTCGCGCGAGACGGGCATCGAGCTGTCGCCCGCCATCGGTTCGACGGGCGCCGGTTTCTGGGCCTGGGCGACGCCCGCGCCCAGCAGGGCGGCGAGCAGCGCGGTGGGGATCGTCAGGCGTTGCAGGGTGGTCATCATGGAAAGCTCCTTTGCAGATGGAAAAAGGCACAAAGCACGAGCGCGTCGGCATCGGCTTTGAAACCACCGTAGGAGCCTCGTTTCGGGCGCTGTGTGGGGGTGCGGCAGGCCTGCCTGTAGGAGCCCGCCGCCCTTGCGTGAAAGGCACGCGAAGAAGGTGGCGCGTTCCTACAGTCGGCGCGGGCGCGGCCACGTACAACGGGAACACCGATGTCCTCCCCCATCACTTCCCCGCTGCCCGAGGCCGCTGTCGCCGCCGCACCGGCCTCGCTCAAGGTCATGACCGTGAACACCCACAAGGGCTTCACGGCGCTGAACCGCCGCTTCATCCTTCCGGAGCTGCGCGACGCGGTGCGCACGGTGGGCGCCGACGTGGTGTTCCTGCAGGAGGTGATGGGCACGCACGCGCGCCATTCGCGCACCGTGAACAACTGGCCCGAGGCGCCGCACTACGAATTCCTGGCCGACACCATGTGGCCGCAGTTCGCCTACGGGCGCAACGCGGTGTATCCGAAGGGGCACCACGGCAACGCCGTGTTGTCGAAGTTTCCGATCGTGCATTTCCGCAACCACGACGTGTCGGTGAGCGGCCCCGAGAAGCGCGGCCTGCTGCACTGCGTGCTGCGCCTGCCCGGGCGCACGGTCGACGTGCATGCGATCTGCGCGCACCTCGGGCTGGCCGAGACGCACCGCCAGCAGCAGCTGGAGCTGCTGTGCCACATCGTGCGCGACGAAGTACCGGCCGATGCGCCGCTGATCGTGGCGGGCGACTTCAACGACTGGCGCGCCCGCGCGCACGACGTGCTGGCCGAAGGCGCGTCGCTGCGCGAAGTGTTCGTGCATGCTCACGGCCGCGCCGCGCGCACCTTTCCGGCGCGCCTGCCGCTGCTGCCGCTGGACCGCATCTACGTGCGCAACGCGGGCGCGCACGCGCCCGTGGTGCTGCCGCGCCGGCCCTGGTCGCATCTGTCGGACCATGCCCCGCTGGTGGCGGACATCGACCTGTGAGCAGCGAGGCCCCCATGCGCGACACCACCGAGCGCGCCGGCCACTGGACCGGCGGCAATCGCATCGACCTGCTGGAGAACGGCGAGGAATTCTTTCCGCGCGTGTTCGAAGCCATCGGCGCGGCGCGGCGCGAAGTGATCATCGAGACCTTCATCCTGTTCGAGGACAAGGTGGGCCTGGCGTTGCATGCGGCCATGCGCGCGGCGGCGCAGCGCGGCGTGAAGGTCGACCTGATGATCGACGGATTTGGCTCGCCCGACCTCTCTCACGAGTACCTCGAAAGCCTGGCCACGGCCGGCGTCAAGGTGCGCGTGTTCGACCCGGGCCAGCGCTTCCTGGGCCAGCGGCTCAACGTGTTCCGCCGCATGCACCGCAAGATCGTGGTGGTGGACGGCGAGCGCGCCTTCGTGGGCGGCATCAACTACTCGGCCGACCACCTGCTCGACTTCGGCCCCAAGGCCAAGCAGGACTACGCGGTCGAGCTGGCCGGGCCGATCGTGGCGGAGATCCACCAGTTCGTGCTGCGCGCGATTGCAGTCGGCGGCAAGGGCGTGGGCTGGTTCCGGCGACGGCTGAAACAGGCACCGCCCGTGTCGCAGCTGCAGGCCGCGGCGGGCGAGGCCGACGCGATCTTCGTCACGCGCGACAACCGCCGCCACACCAACGACATCGAGCGCCACTACCGCGCCGCGATCCGCGCCGCGCGCGAGCGCATCGTGATCGCCAACGCGTATTTCTTTCCGGGCTACCGGCTCATCAAGGAGCTGCGGCGCGCGGCACGGCGCGGCGTCGATGTGCGGCTCATCCTGCAGGGCGAGCCCGACATGCCCATCGTGAAGACGGCCGCCGGCATGCTGTACCACCACCTGCTGCACGCGGGCGTGCGCATCTACGAGTACTGCGACCGCCCGCTGCACGGCAAGGTCGCGCTCATGGACGACCGCTGGAGCACTGTGGGCTCGAGCAACCTCGACCCGCTGAGCCTCTCGCTCAACCTCGAGGCCAACGTGGTGGTGCGCGACACCGCGTTCAACAAGGTGCTGTGGGAGCGCATGGACCATCTCATGCAGCACAGCTGCAAGCAGATCGGCACGCACGATCTGGCCAGCGAATGGAGCGGCTGGCGGCTGGTGCGCAGCTTCTTCGTCTTTCACTTCTTGCGCTGGTACCCGTCGTGGCTGAACCGCCTGCCGCGCCACGCACCGCGCCTGACGCCGGCCGAGGCGACCGACCTCATGGCGCAGCAGAAGAAGCGCGGCGACGAGGGCACGGCGCGCACGGAGACGGCATGAGCGCGTCCCTCGCCCTCACGCACCGGCCCTGGTGGCCGTGGGCGCGGCGCGTGGCGATCTGGGCCTTCTTCGGTGCCATCGCCTGGCTGCTGCTGAAGCAGGCGCGCACCATCGACTGGGCCGAGGTGTTCGCCGCGCTGCGCGCATTGCCGGCGCCCACGCTGCTCGCGGCCGGCGCGCTGGCCGCCGCCAGCTTCGGGCTCTACAGCACCTACGACCTGCTGGGGCGCCACCTCACAAAGCACCGGCTCGGCGCGGGCACCGTGGTCGGCGTGACCTTCATCAGCTACGCCTTCAACCTCAACTTCGGCTCGCTGGTGGGCGGCGTGGCCTTCCGCTACCGGCTGTATTCGCGCCTGGGGCTGGGCAACGAGACCATCACGCGCGTGCTGGGCTTCAGCATGCTGACCAACTGGCTCGGCTACCTCGTGGTGGCGGGTGCGGCGTTCTGCTTCTGGCCGATGGCGCTGCCGCCCGACTGGAAGATCGACGGCGGCGGCCTGCGCATGCTCGGCGCGGTGCTGCTCATGGTGTCGCTGGCCTACCTGGCGCTGTGCGCGTTCTCCGATGGCCACGTCTGGCGCGTGCGCGGCCATGCGCTGCGCACGCCGAGCTTGCCGATGGCCTTGCTGCAGCTGGCGATGTCGTGCGTCAACTGGTCGCTCATCGGCGGCGTGATCTGGGTGCTGCTGCAGGGCGAGGTCGGATATCCGCAGGTGCTCGCGGTGCTGCTGGTCGCGGCCGTGGCGGGCGTGGTCACGCACGTGCCGGCGGGGCTCGGCGTGCTGGAGGCCGTGTTCGTCGCACTGCTGGCGCACGAGGTGCCCAGCACCCGGCTGCTGGGGGCGCTGCTGGCTTACCGCGCGCTGTACTACCTGCTGCCGCTGGCCGTGGCGCTGGTCGCCTACCTCGTCACCGAGGCGCGTGCACGGCGCTTGCGCGCAGATGCCGGCAACAACCACAACAAACGTTAAATATTGCCCGCAGAAAGCAATCGATCGGTGAAATGACGGTCAGGAATTGTTGCGCTGCAACAATTTTCACTTTGCAGGCCTATAGTGGCCCTCTGTTCCCCTACGTGCCCTCTTCCCATGTCGTCCTTCAGTACCACCGCCCGCGTGGCCAGCCCGCTGATGCAATGGGTCGACCTGGCCCTCAAGACCCACGAGACCCTGCTGTCGTCCGGCACGGTGATCCGCATGCGCACCGAGCGCATGGCGAAAGCCGGGCTCACGCCCAGCGCCGCCGATCTCGCGGAGTTCCAGTTGATGGGCCACGAAAAGCTCGCCGCGGCGAGCGAGTCGGGCCTGGCGATGGCCCGGCAGTGGCACAGCAGCCAGGCCTCGCTGGCCCAGCGCGCATGGCAGCAATGGCTGCAGGGCGCCACGGCGCTCTTCTCGCTGGCCGGCAGCTTCACGCCGGCCCAGGCGGCCACGCATGGCGACGCGCTCGTGCAGGCCACGGCGCGCGGTGCCAGCACGGCGGGTCAGCTCACGGGGGTGGCGGTGCGCATTGCGCGCGAAGGCCTGAAGCCGATCCACGCGGCCGCCACGTCGAACGCGCGGCGACTGCTGGCCGAACTGCAGGCCTGACGCCGCTGCGTTTCAGGGTGGCGCCGGGACCAGCGTCACCAGCGTGATTTCCGATGGCGCGCCGAAACGCTTCGGCGGCCCCCAGTAGCCGGTGCCCCGGCTCACGTAGATCCACATGTCGTGCAGCTTGTGCAGGCCGGCCGTGAACGGCTGCTGCATCGGCACGAACAGGTTCCACGGGAAGAACTGGCCGCCGTGCGTGTGGCCCGACAGCTGCAGCTGGTAGCCGGCCGCGGCCGCCACCGGCGCGCTGCGCGGCTGGTGCGCCAGCAGCACGCGCGTGTGCACCAGCGGCGGCGCGTCGTACAGCGCCAGGTGCGGGTCGCTCGCGTGCGCGGCGTCGAAGTGGCCGGCGGTGAAATCGGTCACGCCGGCCAGCACCAGCGCGCTTTCGAACAGCTCTTCGTCGGTCTGCGCGCCGCGCACGTTGCGCGTCTGCAGCACCACGTGCTCGTTCAGCAGCACCTTCAGGCCGAGGCGGCGCAGCTCGTCGATCCAGGCGTGCGCGCCCGCGTAGTACTCGTGGTTGCCCGTGACCACGAAGGTGCCGTGGCGTGCGCGCAGCCCTGCCAGCGGCGCGATGTGCTCGCGCAGCTCGGGCACGCTGCCGTCCACCAGGTCGCCGGTGATCGCGATGGCGTCGGCGCCGAGCCGGTTCACCGCGTCGACGATGCGCTGGATGTAGCCGTTGCGGATCGTCGGGCCCACGTGGATGTCGCTGAGCTGGGCGATCGTGAAGCCGGCCAGCGCCGCGGGCAGGCCGCGAATGGGCACGTCGACCTGCTTCACGCCGGCCGTGCGGCGCGCGTTGACGAAGCCGACCAGCGACACGCCCGTGGCCAGCGCCAGCACCGACAGCGCGCTCCAGGGCGTCACCCGGTCCCAGGGCACCTGCAGGCCGCCGATAGCGCTGGCCAGCCAGGCCAGCAGCAGGCCGAGGTCGCGCACCAGCGTGAGCACGAACAGCGAGGAGAACCAGCCCATGCTGATCAGGCCGATCCAGTGCAGCGTCTCGCCCGCGGGCTTCGCCTTGCGGTCGGCGCGGTGGCTGCGCGACACGAAGGGCAGCGGCATCGTGACCGCCGACACCGCCAGCAGCACGAGCGCCAACGGCCACGCAGGCGTGAGCGACGCCAGCGCAGGCAGCAGGCGCAGCGCGATGTAGACGTGCAGCAGCGCGGTCAGGACGCTCAGGGGACGGATCGGCATGAGGACTGGGGGGACGCGGGCATTGCCCGGGACACGTCATCTGCAAGGCGCATGCCGCGCATTCAAGGCGTCGAAAGCTGCCTGGGTCGCTATTTTTTCTATAGCGCAGGGCAACCGGATAGCGGGCGTTATGGCGCCTCGGGCGTGACGTTTCGGTGTCGGCTGCGACGCGGCGCCGCCGCGCTTACCGCACCGTGCGCGTGCCGGCCGATGCCATGTCGGTGCCCGCCGGCCATTCGAAGAGCGCCTTGGCCGGCGCACCGGGCGACACCAGCAGCGTTTGCTTCAGCGTCTGGCCGCCGATGCGAGCCTCCACTTCGTAGCGGCCCGGCTCAAGCCGCGCCACCATGAACGGTCCGCCCGAGACCACGTTGTCGAGCAGCGCCGTGCCGTGGCTGTCGCGCACGGTGACGTGCACGCCGGCCGCGAAATCGGCGCGGCGGCCGTCCTTGATCGCGAATTCGAAGCTCGCGGGCCAGCGCGGCGACACGGTTTCCATCAGCTGCGCCTCGTCCTGGCCGATGCCGCCGCTCATGTACTCGACGCCGTGCGCCATGAGGATCGGCGGGTTCATCGCGGCCTGGGCCGGCTGCGCCGAGAGCGCGCCGCCGAGCAGCACCAGCAAGGCGGCGCCGGCCGCCGCAGCCACGGGCCGGGCGTGCGAGAACAGAAACAGGGGGTTGGTGGTGAGAGACATCGGAGCCTTCCTTTCCGGGCGGTGGTGGCGACACGCCACGCAGGAAGGCACTGTGCCGGGCACGACTTAAGGAAGACTTAACTGCGCGCGGGCCGCAGCGGCCCGCGTCGGGTCAGCGCGCGGCGGTTTGTGCCAGCGCCTGGGGCAACGGTGGCGCGACCGAGGCCATGTCGAAGTTCGACGGCCAGACGAACGAGGCGCGCGCCGGAATGCCGGCGATCACGACCAGTTGCTGCGTGAGCGTGAGCCCGCCCAGCGTCACGTCGACGTCATAGGCGCCCGGTTCGAGTCGCGCGAGCATGTAGGGCGCCTGGGTCTGCACTTGCATCACCGTCTGGCCCGTGTACTTCTGGCGCACCTGGATCGACGCCTTGGCCGGGAAACCCGCCTGCTGCGCGCCCTTGCCGTCGTTCACGCGCAAGTCGATGGTCGCGGCCCAACGGGGCGCCACCATTTCCAGGAAGGCGGCTTCGCCCTTGGCGGCGCCGCCGCACATGTATTCGATGCCCTGCGCGACTTGGATCGGCGGGTTCGAGAACGCATGGGCCGGCGACACGGCCACGAGGAAGGCCGCGGCGATCGATGCGCCGCCCAGAACCAGTGCAGCCACGGGCTGTTGGAAACGCTTGGGGTTCATTGCTCTGTGTGTCCTCGATCTTGCGTGACAGGAAATCCGTCAGGAATTTTGCTTAGCAAGAGTCGGGCTAGATATAGCGTTTACGAGGAAGCTTCTGCGTTGCGCAGGTGAATGCTATTGTTTTCATAGCTGGTGACGCCCGTGTGACGGGCGCCGGTCCCGCTTTTCGGGAGTCTTTCATCGGAAACCCTGAGACGGGGCTCGCGGGCGCGCCGCGAACGAGCGCTTTTCGGTCCGTCGCCGGCCCCGCGGCCTGTGCTGAATTGGCAACAAAAGACGGAATTGGTGCGCAATTGACTGGGCATTCCCTAGCTATTGGCGGGCGCGCAAAGAAATTAGGCTCGGCGCTTCCTTTCAAAGCGCGCAAACCAAATGCTTCATTCAAATCGCCGATTCGTTTTTTTGCTGATGGGTTTGGGACTGGCCATCCAGGCAAGCGCAGAGCAGCCGGTGCCGATCCGCATCGGCGTCATCGGCCCTTTCACCGGGCCGTCGGCCGATTTCGGCCTGCCCATGCTCAACGGCGTGAAGATGGCCGTGGACGAAATCAATGCCGTGGGCGGGTATCTGGGCCGCTCGCTCGAACTGGTGATCAAGGACGACCAAGCCAATCCGGACACCGGCCGTTCGCAATCCCAGGCCCTCGTCAATGAAAAAGTGGTCGCCACCATCGGCTTCTGCAACACCGGCGTGGCGATGAATTCATTGGCGGTTTTCAATGACGCGAAATTGCCGTTGATCGTGCCCTGCGCCACCGGCTCGCCATTGACGTCGACCTATCCGCCGGCCACGAGCTATGTGTTTCGCACCTCGCCCAAGGACAGCATCCAGGCCCCTTTCGTGGTCGACGACCTGCTGGCGCGCGGCTGGAAACGGGTCGCCGTGTTGCACGACAGCACCGGCTACGGCGAGGCGGGCGCCAAGGATGTCGAGAAGGCGCTGGCGGCCAAGCACCTCAAGCCCGTGTACGTGGGGAGATTTCCGCTTGGGGTGAAAGACCTGACGAAGGAGCTGTCGGAGGCCAAGGCGGCCGGCGCGGACGTCATCTTCAGCTACACCGTGGGCCCCGAGAACGCCGTGATCGCACGCAGCCGGCAGGCCATTGGCTGGAAGGTGCCGCAGGTCGGCGCCTGGACGCTGTCCTTCCCATCCTTCATCGAGGGCGCCCGCGAAGCGTCCGAAGGCGCGCTGATGGCGCAGAGCTTCATCGCCGAGCCGAGCAACGAACGCCGCTCGTCGTTTCTCTCCAACTACGCGCGCAAATTCAACACCAAGCGCATCCCGGTGCCGATGGCCGCCGCGCAGGCCTACGACGCCACCTACCTGCTGGCCCACGCGATGTTCAACGTGCCCAGCGGCAAGCTCGAAGGCCCGTTCATCAAGGCCGCGCTCGAGCAGCCCAAGCGGCCCTACTACGGCGTGGTCACGACCTACGACAAGTCGTTCTCGGAAAACGACAAGGACGCGCTGTCGCCCAACATGCTGGTGATGGGCGTGGTGCGCAACGGGCAGATCAGCTTCGCGTACCCGGAGGACGCGAAGCGCAACCTGTTCGTGCAGCGCAAGCAGTAGGAGGAGGCAAAAAAAAAGGGCGCTTGCAGGCGCCCCCTTTGGTGAACAGCGCGACACCGCCGGTGCCGCGCCATCGATCGATCAGACGTCGATGTTCGCCGCGCGCAGCGCGTTCTGCTCGATGAACTCGCGGCGCGGTTCCACCTCGTCGCCCATCAGCATCGTGAACACGCGGTCGGCTTCGATCGCGTCGTCGATCTGCACGCGCAGCAGGCGGCGCACGGTCGGGTCCATGGTGGTTTCCCACAGCTGCTCGGGGTTCATCTCGCCCAGACCCTTGTAGCGCTGGCGCGAGGTGGCGCGTTCGGCTTCGCCGATCAGCCACTTCATGGCCTGGCGGAAGTCGTCGACCTTTTCTTCCTTGCCGCGTTCGCCCTCGCCGCGCTTGACCAGCGCGCCTTCGGCGCTCAGCAGGCCGCGGAAGGTGTTGGCAGCCTGCGCCAGCGCGTCGTAGTCGGCGCCGTGCACGAAGTCCTGCGAGATCACGCTGGACTTGATGTTGCCGTGGTGGCGGCGGCTGATGCGCAGCAGCGGCTTGTCGGTGCGAGCGTCGAACTCGCTGCTCACCTCGGCCGGCACGCCGGTCGTGTTGAGCTCGCGCAGCTTGGCCTGCAGGGCCACGGCCGAGGCCTCGGCGGCGGCCGGCGTGTCGAGGTCGAGCGCCACGCCGTCGGCGATGGCGCGCAGGGCTTCGGCGTCCATGAAGTTGCGCAGGCGCGCAATCACGGCCTCGGCCACCTGGTGCTTGCGCGCCAGCTCGGCCAGGGTGTCGCCCGACAGCGTGGTCGAGGCGGCGCCGCCGGTTTCGATGCTCGCGTCCTTCAGTGCGACCTTGAGCAGGAAGGCGTCGAGCGCGGGGCCGTCCTTGAGGTACTGCTCTTCCTTGCCGACCTTCACCTTGTACAGCGGCGGCTGCGCGATGTAGATGTGGCCGCGCTCGACCAGCTCGGGCATCTGCCGGTAGAAGAAGGTGAGCAACAGCGTGCGGATGTGGGCGCCGTCCACGTCGGCGTCGGTCATGATGATGATGCGGTGGTAACGCAGCTTGGCGACGTTGAAGTCGTCCGCGCCGCCGCCCGCCGTGGTCGCGCCGGCACGGCCGATGCCGGTACCGAGCGCGGTGATCATCGTGAGAATTTCGTTGCTGGTGAGCAGCTTCTCGTAACGCGCTTTCTCGACGTTCAGGATCTTGCCGCGCAGCGGCAGGATGGCCTGGAACTTCCGGTCGCGGCCCTGCTTGGCGGAGCCGCCGGCGGAGTCACCCTCCACCAGGTAGACCTCGCACAGGGCGGGGTCCTTTTCCTGGCAGTCGGCCAGCTTGCCGGGCAGGCCCATGCCGTCCAGCACGCCCTTGCGGCGCGTCATTTCGCGGGCCTTGCGGGCGGCTTCGCGGGCGCGCGCGGCTTCGACGATCTTGCCGCAGATGATCTTGGCGTCGTTCGGGCGTTCCTGCAGGTAGTCGGTGAGCAGGCGCCCGACGATGTCTTCCACCGGCGCGCGCACTTCGCTGGACACCAGCTTGTCCTTGGTCTGGCTGGAGAACTTGGGCTCGGGCACCTTCACGCTCAGCACGCAGCACAGACCTTCGCGCATGTCGTCGCCGGTGACTTCGACCTTCGCCTTTTTCGCGAATTCGTTCTCTTCGATGTACTTGTTGATGACGCGGGTCATCGCGGCGCGCAGGCCCGTGAGGTGGGTGCCGCCGTCACGCTGGGGGATGTTGTTGGTGAAACACAGCACCTGCTCGTTGTAGCCGCTGTTCCACTGCATCGCCACTTCGACGCCGATGTGGGTGCCGGGGATGCCGCCGTAGGTGTCGGCCGGCTTCTCGCCCGCGGCGTAGAACGAGTTCGGGTGCAGGACGGTCTTGCCCTTGTTGATGAACTCCACGAAGCCGCGCACGCCGCCGGCGCCGGAGAAGTCGTCTTCCTTGCCGGTGCGCTCGTCGAGCAGGCGGATGCGCACGCCGTTGTTCAGGAAGCTCAGCTCGCGCAGGCGCTTGCTCAGGATCTCGTAGTGGAAATCGTTGTTTTCCTTGAAGATTTCCGTGTCGGGCAGGAAGTGCACTTCGGTGCCGCGCTTGTCGGTGTCGCCGATGACCTTCATGGGCGAGACTTCGAAGCCGTTCACGGTTTCGAGCAGGCGGTTCTGCACGAAGCCGCGGCTGAATTCGAGCTCGTGGATCTTGCCTTCGCGGCGCACGATCAGGCGCAGCTTCACGCTCAGCGCGTTCACGCAGGAGACGCCCACGCCGTGCAGGCCGCCCGAGACCTTGTAGCTGTTCTGGTTGAACTTGCCGCCGGCGTGCAGTTCGGTGAGCGCGATTTCAGCGGCCGAGCGCTTGGGCTCGTGCTTGTCGTCCATCTTCACGCCGGTCGGGATGCCGCGGCCGTTGTCGGTGACGGAGATCGAATTGTCGGAGTGGATCGTGACGACGATGTCGTCGCAATGGCCCGCGAGCGCTTCGTCGATGGAGTTGTCCACCACTTCGAACACGAGGTGGTGCAGGCCCGTGCCGTCGGAGGTGTCGCCGATGTACATGCCCGGGCGCTTGCGCACGGCTTCCAGACCTTCGAGGATCGTGATCGCACCTTCGCCGTAGCTGGAGTCGGCGGGGACGCCTTCGGGCGCCACGATCTGGATTTCGGGGGTATAGACCGGCTCGGTGTGCGGCACGTCGGGCTTGTTCTCTTCTGCACTCATTCGGATATTCCTCTGTCTCTCACGGGTTTCCCGTGATTTTTCGGGCTCTCAAAAGCTCAATTCGCCGCCTCTTGAAAGCGCAAACCCGCGGGGGGCCGCGGGTCGTGTGCGCAAGGCGCTGTGTTTTCCAGGGTCTAGATGCGCATCGGCATCACGACGTACTTGAAAGATGCGTTCTCGGGGATGGTTAACAAGGCCGAGCTGTTGGAGTCGGCCAGGTCCAGCTTGACCATGTCCTGGTCCATGTTCGACAGCGCGTCGATCAGGTAGGTGACGTTGAAGCCGATCTCGATGCTGTCGCCGCCGTAGTCGATGTCGAGCTCGTCCTGGGCTTCTTCCTGCTCGGCGTTGTTCGATGCGATGCGCAGCGTGCCCGGCTCGATGTTCAGGCGCACGCCCTTGAACTTCTCGCTGGTCAGGATGGCGGTGCGCTGCAGGCTGGCCAGGAGCGGCGCGCGGCCGAGCGTGACGGTGTTCTTGTGGTTCTTCGGAATCACGCGGTTGTAGTCGGGGAACTTGCCCTCGACCAGCTTGGTGACGAACTCCATGCCGCCGAAGCTGAACTTGGCCTGGTTGTTCGCGAACTGCATCTCGATGGCGCCTTCGGCGTCCGACAGGAGGCGCTGCATTTCGAGCACGGTCTTGCGCGGCAGGATCACTTCCTGGCGGGGCACTTCGACGTCGAGCATGGCCGAGGAGAACGCCAGGCGGTGGCCGTCGGTGGCCACCAGGCTCAGCTGCTTGCCTTCGGCCACGAACAGGATGCCGTTCAGGTAGTAGCGGATGTCGTGCACGGCCATCGCGAACGAGACCTGCGAGAGCAGGTCTTTCAGCGTCTTTTGCGGCACGCTGAACACGGGGCCGAAATTGGCGGCTTCCTGCACCAGCGGGAAATCCTCGGCGGGCAGCGACTGCAGCGTGAAGCGGCTCTTGCCGCCCTTGAGCACGAGCTTGCTCGCGCTCGACTCGAGGCTCACGGTCTGGTCGGCCGGCATGGTGCGCAGGATGTCGATCAGCTTGCGCGCGCCGATGGTGGTCGTGAAGTTGCCTTCGTCGCCACCGAGCTCGGCGGTGGTGCGGATCTGGATCTCGAGGTCGCTGGTGGTCAGCTGCAACTGGCCGCCGGTCTTGCGGATCAGCACATTGGCCAGGATCGGCAGGGTGTGACGCCGCTCCACGATGCCGGCCACCGACTGCAGCGCGGCAAGAACTTTGTCTTGGGTTGCCTTCAAAACGATCATGTCTTCTTCCTCTTCTCTTATCTCTTTGAATCAGCTTTCAGGACGCCATTCTCCGCTGTCGCGAGGGGCGTTCTTGATGACATTCGGCTTCAGCCTTTGAGGGTCTGTTCGAGGACGTGCAGCTGCTGGTTGAGTTCGGTGAGCTGCTGGCGCTCGCCCGAAATCTTGCGCACTGCGTGGAGCACCGTCGTGTGGTCGCGACCGCCGAACAGCTCGCCGATTTCCGGCAGGCTCTTCTGCGTGAGCTCCTTGGCCAGGTACATCGCGATCTGCCGCGGCCGCGCAATGCTGGCCGGGCGTTTCTTGCTGTACATGTCGGCGACCTTGATCTTGTAGTAGTCGGCCACCGTCTTCTGGATATTTTCGACCGAGATCTGCCGATTCTGGATCGACAGCAGGTCGCGCAGCGCCTCGCGCGCCAGGGCGATCGAGATCTCCTTCTGGTTGAAGCGCGAGTACGCCAGGATCTTGCGCAGGGCGCCTTCGAGCTCGCGCACGTTGGAGCGCACGTTCTTGGCCACGAAGAAGGCGACTTCTTCGGGCATTTCGGTGCCTTCGACGCGGGCCTTGTTGATCAGGATCGCCACGCGCATTTCGAGCTCGGGCGGCTCGATCGCCACCGTGAGGCCCGAATCGAAGCGCGACACCAGCCGCTCGTGGATGTCGGCCAGCCCCTTGGGGTAGGTGTCGCTGGTCATCACGATGTGCGACTTCTTGGCCAGCAGGGCCTCGAAGGCGTTGAAGAACTCTTCCTGCGTGCGGTCCTTGTTGGCGAAGAACTGCACGTCGTCGATCAGCAGCAGATCGAGCGAGTGGTAGCGCTCCTTGAACTCATCGAAAGTCTTGCGCTGATAGGCCTTGACCACATCCGACACGAACTGCTCGGCGTGGATGTAGAGAACTTTGGAATCGGGCCGGTCGGCCAGCAGCCGGTTACCCACAGCGTGCATCAGGTGGGTCTTGCCCAGGCCGACGCCGCCGTAGATGAAAAGCGGGTTGTACAGGTGCCCCGGCATGCCGGCCACGTGCATGGCCGCGGCGCGCGCCATGCGGTTGGCCGTGCCCTCGACCAGGGTGTCGAACGTGAGCCCCGAATTGAGCCGGTTCTTGAAGCCGGCGGCGGCCGGTTCCTCGCCCGGGCCGGCCACGTCGCGCGGCACATCCGTTTCGGCCATGATGGCCATGGGCGCAACGCGGACGGGGGTTTCTCGCGGAGCGAGCGCTAACTCGATGGTGACCGGCTGGCCGTACATCTTCTCGGCCATGGCCGCGATCTTGCCCGCGTACTGAGCACGGATCCAATCGAGCTTGAAGCGGTTGGCGACGAACACCGTCATGCGCGAAAGGTCGTCGGCGACCTGCGCGGTGAGGGGTTTGATCCAGGTGTTGAACTGCTGCTCGGACAGCTCCTGCGCGAGCTGGTCGACGCAGGCCTGCCACAGGCTTTCGCCGATGCCGTCAGTCGACAT